>NZ_NFEZ01000003.1:1132500-1389597 GCF_002864175.1 Paenibacillus pasadenensis
CTGGCGACGATCGCCCATCGCCCTCCCAGGACGATGCAGGCGCGAAAAAGACGGCATACTGGCAAGACTTCAAGCTCGGCCTCTCCTTCGTCCGCTCCCACTCGCTGCTGATCCTCACCTTGATGACGGGCGCGCTGCTCAACGTCGGCCTCATCCCGCACAACGTCATGGGGCCGGTCTATGTCAAAGACGTGCTGCACGCGGGACCGTCCGTCCTTAGCCTGCTCGGCGTCTGCCTGCTGACCGGCATGATCCTCAGCGGTCTCGCCATAGGCGCCTGGGGGAGCCGCTTCCGCAAAAGCTCGCTGATCGTATTCGGCTGCTTCCTATTGGGAGCCAGCCAGGGTCTATACTTCCTGCCTGCCGCGATCGAGTGGCAGCCTGCCGTCATCGTCGCGGCGCTCGCTTTCAGCAGCGGAGCCGCCATTCCTTTCATCAATACGCCGCTCTCGACGTACATGATGGAAGTGACGCCTGCCGGGATGCTCGGACGCGTCAGCTCCCTCTCTTCGATGATCTCCTCGGCGCTGCTGCCGGTCGGCGCGATCGCGGTAGGCGCGGCGGGAAGCCTCGTTCCGGTCGAGACGCTCTATCTCGGCGCGGGCATACTGATGGTGCTGCCTGCTTTCTTTCTGCTCACCCGCAAGAGTTTCATGAAAATATAGTATACTGGAACCTACATCCGCCTCCGGGCAGTCAGGAGTGGCCGCCATCGAAACGAAAGTGCTCAAGACGATCGAGGAAATCCGCATCTTCTCCGATCCATACCGCATGAAGATCCTGGACCAGTTCTACAAGGCCACGGAGCCGTCTACGATCAAGGAAATCGCCGACCAGCTCGGCGAGGTGCCGGCCAAGGTGTACTATCATGCCCGCAAGCTGGAAAGCATCGGCCTCCTCGAGCTGAAGGAGACGCGCCTGATCAACGGCATTACCGCGAAATATTACAAGGCGTTCGAGGGGAGCGTCCAGGTGAGGCGAGACGATGTCGACGAATCGATCCGCACCGTCTTCGCGTCGGAGGCGCAGAAGCTCGTCGCCCGCATGTTCGACGCCAGCAAGCAGAAATATCTGGACAATCAAAGCTCCGGCAAGAAGCAGACCGGCACGGTGACGAACAGCGACCTCTATCTGACCAAGGAAGAGTCTGAGGCCTTCGTCGAAATGATCCAGGACTTCATCCGCGAGCATAGCAAGCCGGCCTCTCCCGGCCAGGAAGCCCATCATTTTTTCTTTTCTTTTTCCCACATCGAGGAATAGACGGCCCTGAAAGGCGTTCGCATAAACGGATGGCGCGCAGGCGGAATAGACTGTACGAACCCGTTTCTTGCAAAGGATGAGATGATGTGAGGATCGATCTGGGCTGCGGCGCGGCCAAGCATCCAGGCTGCATAGGCATCGATACGCGCAGGCTGCCGGATGTCGACTTGGTGCATGACTTCGACACGCCGCTGCCGCTGAGCGACGATTCGGTCGACTTCGCGATGCTGGCGGACAGCGCGCAATTTTCGGCGGACCCGCTCCGACTGATGAAGGAGCTTTATCGCGTCTGCCGCCATGGAGCTGTCGTATGCATCGCCGCTCCCTACGCGCATGCCTCGTCGCATCTGGCGAACCCGGCTTACCGCTCGCTTCTGAGCGAGCAGTCTCCCCGATACTGGACGTCCCACCCGGTCTGTTACGTCGATCCGGACGAATACCGCTTCTGCGCCGAGCGAAGCTGGTCGCTGCAGGGCGAGGAGGCCCCGGACCTGCGGCTCGTGCGGCTGGAGTTCTTTTATTATCCCCAATACGAAGGCATGTACGAGCCGCATGAGCTGTCCTTGCTGCGGCAGAGCCAGATGAACGTCGCCCATCACTTCATGATGCATCTGATCGTAGTAAAGCAAAGCGTATCGGAAGACGAGATGCAGTGGCTCGCCGTCCAGCCGATGGAGGAGCCGTCCTATGTGCGGGAGCTCCGCTTTTCGGTCCGCAGCGGCAGCGAGGAGCCGTTCCTGTATCCGGGACCGATGGAGCTGATGATGTCGGCCGCCGGGACATCCGCCAAGGAAAGCGGTCAGGCGGATGTCCCGGCTGCGGAGAAGAGCAGCGGAGCGGAGGGATCGGCGGTGAGCTTCGGCGAAGAGGCCGCAGAAGCGCATCCGCAACGATCCGATGCGGCCGCGGACGGCCCGGACGAGGCGCCGGGCGCGGGGGCAGGCCCCGGCTCGGACGGGACAGACGTTGCGGTGGCAGGGCTCGGCTCGGGCGAGGCAGACAGCGCCGGGGCAGGGCTCGGCTCGGGAGAGACAGACAGCGCCGGGGCAGGGCTCGGCTCGGGCGAGGCCGCGGATCGGGCGGGAGATCTGCCTGATCGGGCGGTTGAGCCTGCCCGCCATGGCGCTCCTCCCGCTCGGGCGAGCCGTCCGAGAGCAAAGCCTGGCGGCGGCAAGCGCCCCCGCCGCTCCGCTGCCGCCAAGCCGGCTCGGAAAAAGCGCACCCGCACTCGCAACCGCGCCTCGTCCAAACGGACCTGACCTCATGCAGGCGGATTTGACCTCATGCAGGCACGGAGCCGAGCAACGCCAAAAGCCCTTTCCCGCTGGAGCGGGAAAGGGCTTTTGGCGTTGCGATGAAGTCGGTGTCGGGGGCGGCGGATTGACCCGTTCCGTCCTGCTCCAATAGATCAGCTGCGCTCCAGCAGGCGGTAGAGCATCGCTGCCGTTTCCGCGCGGCTGGCCGTGCCTTGCGGCTTGAGCGCGCCGTTGTCGCCGCCGACGATGCCGGCCTGGACGAGCGCCGCCGCGCTGGCGGCCGCATACGGAGCGACGGAGCCGCTGTCGCGGAAGGCCGCCAGGCTGGAGAGCGCAGCAGGCTCAAGCGGCTCTCCGGCCAGCTCGGCCGCGCGGGCGAGGAGCGTCATCAGCTCCTGGCGGCTGACCGGCGCGAGCGGATCGAAGCGTCCCTCCTCGCGGCCTTGGGCCAGGCCCAGCAGCTTGGCGATGCGTGCCGCCTCCTCATAATAGGCTCCTGCCGGAATATCGCGGAACGATGCCTCGCCATCGGCGGAGAATTCGAACGCGCGTACGAGCAGCAGCAGCAGGTCAGCGCGGCGGACCTCAGCTCCCGGCTGGAAGCGCTGCTCGTCCACGCCTTGGACGATTCCGCGGGCTGCCAGCGCCTCGATCGCTTGCTGCGCCCAAGCATGCCGGGTCAGGTCGCGGAACTCGGCGCCGGAAAGAACGGCTGCATAGGTTCCGGATGCCCGGACATCGAACTTCACGCTGCCGCCGCCAGCGCCGGCGCCGGCGGCGTAGCGGCCGCTCGGAACCGGGAGCGACCGGCTGCCGTCCAGCAGCCGCACCGCGATGCGATGGGAGTCGGCCAGTGCCTGGCCGGCCAGCTTGGCCGGCACGGAGACGCTTGCCGCAGGATGCGATGCGGCCGGCACGACCGGCTTGCCGCCGCTGTCCAGCTCGATGCGATAGATCGGCAGGCCCGCGGAAGCGGCTTGCTGCGCCGCCGTGAGGGCGCTGCGGTCCGCCGCCTCCGCGAGCGTCAGGCGGACGTCGGCTCCGGCCAGCGCCGCTCCCTGGAGCCAGCCGGCCGGCAGCAGCAGCGTGCCGTTCGGCAGGCGCAGCTCCAGGCTGGAGGCGCCGCTGCGCAGCGCTTCGGCCGGCAGGATGACCGTGTAGCCTGTCGCCCCTGCCGCGGATGGAACGTTGATCGTGATCTTGCCGCCCGCCGAGCCGGCCTGGTCGAGCTCGGCCTGGCTGACCGCGACGGAGGCGATGCCGGAAGCCGCGTCGAGCTTCGGCTGGCCGGAGGTCAGGCTGCCGCCGGGAGACGCGGTCGGCGAAGCGCTTGGAGACGCGCTTGGCGCCGGCGTCGCGATCGGACCGCCGGTCGGTTCCGGCGTGGCCGGAGGTCCCGCGCTCGGCGTCGGCGATGAGCCCGGCGACTCGCTCGGCTGCGGCGACGTGCCCGGATCCGTGCTCGGCTGCGGATCAGCCGGACCGGTCACATAAGTGAACGCGGACACGAAGCTGGCGTCCATGCCGGCCTTGACGGCGACGGCGCGGATGACGACCATGCCTTCCACCTGGATCGGACCGTCGGCGCGCCTGCCGCTCTGCGCGCTCGGCAGGCTGCCGTCCAGCGTGTAGTAGACGGCGGCATCCGCTGTTCCGCTGGCCAGCGTCACCGCTTGCGGCTTGGCGTGCTTGCCGGCCTTGAGCGAAGCTTTGGCGATGGCCGCCCGCTCCGGCTGGACGGCCGGCTCCTCGTCCGTCGGGACGAGGCGCAGCCAGTCGAGGTTGAAGCCGTCGCCTTGGATGAGCACGGACAGCTGCTGCGGTCCGGCCGGAAGGGCGACGATGCCCGAGACCTCCCGGTACGTGCCCCAGCCTCCGGTGGACGGAAGCGAAACCGCGCCGACGGACTGGCCGTCCGCGAGCAGCGCCGCGGACACGCCGGACTGCTGCGTCGCATAGCGGTAAGTGACTTTATAACGCCCGGCCTGCGGCACGTCCACTCCATAATGGAGCTTGTTGCCGGCATTGGTATAGCCGACGTTGGCCGTGCCGGCGCTGCGGTTCGTCTCGATCGCGTTGCGGTCGGCGTCGAAATAGCTCTCCGCCTCGAGCTGCAGCGCTCCGTCCGTCCCCGCCGTCTGCGGGCGCAGCGGCTCGACCGCCAGCGAGCCGACGTTGAAGCCGCCGACGTTCGCAGCGAGCCGCAGCGTCTGCTCGCCTGCAGGCAGGTCGATTGTCTTGCGCACCGTGATCCAGTTGTTGTAGATCTGCGGCACGTCGTACGTCGCCAGCACGGACTCGCCGAGCTTCAGGCTGAACGCGCCGATGCCGCCGTTTTGCGACTGCAGCTCCAGCGTCACCGTGTACCGTCCGGCTTCAGGCACGGACAAGCGGTAGTCGGCCCAGTCGTCCGCGTCCGACTCGCCGAGCTGGCGTCCGTCGGCTGAACCGCCGGCTCCCGGCTTGAAGCCGGACATCGCGGCGTAATCATCCGCCGAAGCCGTTCCCGGCACGGCGATGAGGCGCGGGTTGTCTTTCACCTGAAGCACCGGCCCGAGCTGCACCCAGTCGAGCGCGAGCGGTCCATCCGCCGCCGTCAGCCGCAGCTGCTGGGCTCCCTGGCTGAGGCGGATCGTGCCCGATGCCGTCGTCCACGCGGACGATGCCGGCAGCGCGTCGCTGTGGATCGGGCTGCCCCCGTAGACGGACCAGCTCACCGTGGCATTGGCCTCGGACTCCGTGCGGTAGCGGTACTGCAGCTGGTACAGGCCCGATTCCGGGGCGGAAACGCGGACGTTCAGCTCGCTGCCGCCGTGCAGGCTGACCGCATCCTTGGATGCGCCTGCCGGAGCCTCGAGCAGCAGCGCATGCGCCGTGCTGGAGGCCGCTTCGGCCTCGACGCGCTGCGGCAGCGCCGCTTCGCCGGCTGCCGGCTGCAATCGCAGCTCCCGCAGCCGGTAGCCGGTGCCCGCCGCCTCAAGGCGCAGCTGCTGCTCCCCGGCCGGCAGGTCGAGCTGGACGCGGACAGCGGCGAACTCGCCGTACGTATCGCGCGTAACCGGCACATAGGCGGCCGTCGCGCCGCCGGCTTTTACCGTGACCGAGGCGTCCGCAGGCTGTCCCGCATAGCTCAGGTCGAGCGTGTAGCGGCCGGCCTTGCGCACGTTCACGCCGTAGTCGAAGGCCGCCTGGCCTTGCGCCGGGTCGGCGTTCAGGCCGTCGACGACGCCTGTCGCCGCGTCGGCCGAATACGAGCCCTCGGCCCGGTCGAAGCTTGACGCCGCGAAGCGGCCCGGGGCGGTCCGTCCGAGCTCCGGACGGGTCCAGCTGTAGGTGGCGACGGACTTGGCCGGCACGACCGCACTGATCTGCGTGCCGTCGCTGAGCAGCTTGACCGGCTGGTCGGACGCCGTCTGGTTGATGAGCACCGCGACGATCTTTTTGCCGTCCGGACTGCGGAAGGCGACGTTGGTGACGGTGTCCTTGCTGCCGTAATTGCTGTCGATCCGTTCATAGCCCGGCAGGACGAACTTGGAGAACTGCGCCATCAGGTACGTCTCCGGCGCGAGCCAGTAGTGGTCGCGGTCCGCGGAGTCCTGGATGACCGGCGTCGGATCCGGCACGCCCGTCCACTGGTGGGCGCGGATGTCGCTGTCGAGCATGACGACCCACGAGTTGTAGCTGCGCGCCCAGTTGCGGAAGTACTGCGCGATGCGGTCCGCTCCCTGCGTGCCCCAGACAGCGCGCTCCGTCAGGTAGACGTTCTTTTCCGGGAACAGCTCCTTGAGCCGGGTCATCTCGCTCAGCTCTCCGCCATAGTCATGGAAAGCCGTGCCGTCGACAGCCGCGTAGGCGGCCGGGTCGCGCAGCAGCTGCGCCGGATACGCCATCGTGTCGCCCGGGTTGTGGTCGAAGGTGAGGATCTTCACTTCGCCGAGGCCGGCGGCGTCGAGCTTCGCCCGCAGCAGCGCGGCCAGGCGGCCTTGCTGCTGCCAGCTCATCTTCGTGCTCGGATACTCGATCTCGAGCAGCGGCTCGTTCTGCATCGTCAGCATCTCGATCGGGATGCCTTCGTCGCCGTATGCCTGCACGAATTTCACCAAATAATCGGCGTAAACTGGCAGGTATGGCTCCAGCACCTCGCCCTTGATCATGCTGCCCGTCGTCTTCATCCAGCCCGGCGCGCTCCACGGCGAGCCGAAAAACTTGACGTCGGGGTTGATCGCCCGGATCTCCTGGAGCGTGGAGATGATGCCGAGGTCGCGGTCCTTCTGGATCGAGAACTTCTTGAGCTCGGGGTCGGTCTCGCCTGGCGGCAGGTCGTTGTAGGAATAGAACGGCTGTCCCGTGAAGTCCGCCGTGCCGATCGTGACGCGCACGAGGCTCATGCCGGCTCCCTTCTCCTTGTCGAACAGCTGGACGAGCAGCTCATGCCGCTTTTCCGGGGACATCTTCATCAGATTGCCGACGGTCGATTCCTCCATGGAGGAGCCGATGCCGAAAACGGACTGATAGGCGGTGTCCGCATCGAGCTCGATGACCTCGCCTGCCGCCTCGTTCGGCTTCACGACGTCGAGCGGGGCTTGCGGGGCCAGCTTGCTGTCGCCTTCCTGCCAGCGCGGGGCGTAGTACCAGCGGATGTCGCCCGGATCGCGCTCGCGGCTGATCCAGCTCTGCACCGCGTCCTCCTGTACGATCTCCGGCTCGATCGGCGTGCCCGGGCCGCCCGGCTCCTCCGTGCAGGCCACCGTCGTCGGCGACGGCGCGTCGCCCGTGCGGGTCAGCTTCACCCAGTTGAGGTTGAAGCTGCCGCCGAGGAACGAGAGGCGCAGCTTCTGCTTGCAAGGCCCGCCCGGAAGCTCGATATCCTTGGCCGCGGCCGAGCCCCAGTCCTGGTAGCTGGCGATGCGCGGCAGCGGGATCGTCGCGCTCGCCTGCTTGTTGCCGTCGACGATCCGGAGGCCGGAGCTGTCTCCCCAGCTGGCGTAGCGGACCTCGACGTCATACAGGCCGCCTTCGAGCTCGACCTCGTGCTCGGTCCAGTCGCCATCGTCGATGTAGCCGATGTTGTCGCCGCCACCCGCATCCTGCGTCTTTTCCGTCTGGATGCCGGACTGGGCGACGAACGATTCCGCCTCGATCTGCACATAGCCCGGATTTTCCGGCGTCTCCGGTTGCGGAGCTTCCGGCAGCGGCGGAGTCGCCTGGTTCTTTTGAAGACCATAGCCGGTCTGGAAAAGGAATTCCTCCGCTCCCGGATCCGGCTTGGCGTAAGCGCTCAGCTCGAACGGCCAGCGGATCGGCAGCTTGCCCTCGAACTCGCGCTCGCCGAGCAGCACGTCGGCTACGCCCGCGCCTTCCGTGCCGGGCAGCCAGGCGGCAACGAGGCCCTGCACCTGGTCCAGCTGCTTCGTAACCGTCATCGGACGCCCGCTGACGAGCACGAGCACGATCGGAAGATCCGGATTCGCCGCGCGGATGTTGTCCAGCGTCGCCTGGTCTTCCGTGTCCAGATCGAGGCTCGAGGCGTCGCCGCTGCCTTCCGCGTACGGCTTCTCGCCGAGCACGACGATCGCGGCGTCCTTGCCGGCCGCGCCGCGGCCGTGCTCGTTGAACGTCACCGTCGCGCCGGCTGCCTTGGCGGCCGCCTGCAGCCCCTCGAGGATCGTCGTGCCGGGCGTGATCGCCCCGGCCGAGCCCTGCCAGGTGATCGACCAGCCGCCCGACTGGCGGCCGATGTCGTTGGCGTTCTTGCCGGCGACGAGCAGATTTTTCATCGTCGGCAGCAGCGACACGATCGGCGCCTCGATGCCGTCCGCCCCGCGCACGGGATCGTTCTTGAGCAGCACGAGCGAGCGGGATACGGCCTCGCGCGCCACGGCGCGGCTCGCCTGCGAGCCGAACGCCTGCTGCATGTCGCGGTCGCCGTAAGGCTGCTCGAACACGCCGGAGCGAAATTTCACCGTCAGGATGCGCGTGACGGCGTCGTCGATGCGGGACATCGGCACGGCGCCTTCTTCGGCAAGCGCTTTCAGATCGGCGTAGACCTGCTTCCACTTATCCGGCTCCATGATCATGTCGACGCCGGCGTTCACCGCCGTGCGCACCTGGGCCTTCAGCCCGCTGACCGCGTTGCCCGCCGAGTCCCGCGTGATCTGATCGATGGCGTTGTAGTCGGAGATGACGAAGCCCTTGAAGCCGAGCTCGCCCTTGAGCTTGTCCTGCAGCAGCCGCTCGTTGGCGTGCATCTTGAGCCCCTGGATGCTGTGGTAGGAAGCCATGACCGTGCCGACGCCGGCCTTGACGGCCGCTTCGTAGACCGGCTTTTCCAGCTTCCAGATGTCTTCCTCGCTGTAAGCAGTAACGTTGCCCTGGTTGACGCCGCCTGCCGTATAGCCCTCTCCCACGAAATGCTTGGCCGTGGCGACGACATGCTCGCGTTCGGCGAGCTGCTCCGGCTTCTCGCCCTGCAGCCCCCTGATGTACGCCGCGCCGAGCTTGGCCGCCAGCTCCGGACTGTCGCCGAAGCCTTCGTAGGTGCGGCCCCAGCGGATATCCTGCACGACGGCGAGCGCCGGCGCGAACGTCCAGTTGATGCCCGTGGCGCGGATCTCGGCCGCGGCCGCTTCGCCGACCCGCTCGGCCAGCTCCTCGCTGCCCGCTGCCGCCAGCCCGATGTTATGCGGGAACAGCGTCGCTCCCTTGACGTTGTTGTGGCCGTGCACCGCATCGACGCCATAGAGCAGCGGGATGCCCAGACGCGTCGACAGAGCGCCGTTCTGGTAGCTCTCGTACAGCTCCGTCCAGTTCTCCAGCGTGCTGTCGGCCTGCTTGCCGTTCGGGAACGAGCCGCCGCCGCTCAGCACGGAGCCGAGATGATAGGCCCGCACGTCCTCCGGGGTCACCGAGGCGCGCTCCGCTTGCACCATCTGGCCGACCTTCTCCTCAACCGTCATGCGGGCGAGCAGATCCTCGGCCCGCTTCTCCGGCGGCAGCGCCGGGTTGTAATAAGCGGGCAGCGTGCCGGCTTCGGGCGCCGCCGACGCCGCTGCCGGCAGCATGCCTGCGGCCAGCGCCGCGGCCGTCAGCGCGGACAGCCAGCGCTTCGCCTTGCCTTTTCTCGCTTCCGGCGGTCTAGCGCGGCCGCCTCCGGATCCGCGCTGCTGCGCAGAAGGGATACTCGGTTTCATCACTGCATGAAGCCTCCTCTGTGAATGTAATCGATACCAAGACCGAGCATGCGGAGGCGCGTTCCTGTAATCGTTTACAGAAACGCAGGTCGAGAGTCGTGCTGCCTGCGCCGTGATGCCGCTCCCATGCCAGCGATCGCAAGCCCAGTATAGGACAAGGAACAGCCGAAGGGGAATGCCCCTCCGGCACATCCTTGAAAAAACAAACGTCAAACCTGAAGTAATACCCGGTCGCTGCCGTCGAAGCGGACTAATTCGGGCTCCGCCTGGCTGGCGAGGGAGCCGGCAGCGCGGCCAAAGGCCGCAGCCGCTCCGGCGCAGGCGCAGGAAGTTTCGGCGATGGCAGCATGGGCGCGGAGTGCGGCGGCGCGGAGTGCGGTGGCGCGGAGTGCGGCGACGCGGAGTGCGGCGACGCGGAGTGCGGCGACGCGGAGTGCGGCGACGCGGAGTGCGGCGGCGCGGAGTGCGGTGGCGCGGAGTGCGGTGGCGCGGAGTGCGGCGGCGCGGAGTGCGGCGGCGCGGAGTGCGGTGGCGCGGAGTGCGGCGGCGCGGGCAGCCGATAGGCCGGGGCGGTAAATTCGTCCTGGCCGATCCGCGCCCACTCCGCGCTGACTGCATACCGCTGGCCAGAGGTGAACGCGAAGCCGGCAGGCAGCCGGAAGCGCGGCGCTTGGCGGGCGGACGCGAGCTGCGTGCCCGGGATATACGTCGCTTCGAGCGTCTGGCCGCGCTCGGGCGAGATCTGCACGGTCAGCCCGTCGAGCGGCGGCACGATTTGATAGTATCGTCCTTCGAACACATTGTCGGCGCTGAGCTCGAAGCCGCTCCCGGCAAGCTCCGGCCGTACCGCCTCCGTCACCCTGCCCACGTCTACCACCGCATCGCCGAGCGATGCCGCGAGCTCGACCGTATCGTAGGCGCAGGCCACGGCGCGGCGGAAAAAGATCCGGTCGACGCCGGCGCGGAAGCCGAGCTTGTCGCCGCCCCGGAACGCGCAGGCGTAGCGCTTGCCCGGCTGCTGAAGGCTCGTCGGCACGATGTAGGAAGCGCGGGAGCCGTTTTTCAGGCGCGGGCATCCCGTCACCTGCAAGCCGCCGCTGAGCTTGAGGTAAGCCGGAGCTGCCTCCAGCTCCTCCGGCGCGAGCGGCTTGCTGAAGCTGAGCTGCAGCGACACCGGGCTGAGCGCCTCGGCGCCGACCAGCTGCTTGGGAATGTATTTGGGCGGCTTTTCGGCCTTGACCTTGTTCCTGCGGTTCACGAGACGGCCTAATAGCGAACGCTCCATGCTCGTGGAATGATGCCAGCCGTCCGCCGGCTGTCCGTCCGTTTCGATGTCGCTCTGCACGCCTCTCCCACCTGCCCCGGTTGAAGTGGATTCTGCCCTACTTTATGCCGATCGGCTTGGGCAAGGTGAAGGACGACGAGCGCTGCGCCTCGCGAGACGTTTTGGGGACGCAAACATTCCAAGGCACAAATCTGCCTTGGATCCACCAGATTCGGCCCGAAATCAAACATCCAAGGCACAATTCTGCCTTGGATTCGTAGATTCGGCCCGAAATCAAACATCCAAGGCACAAATCTGCCTTGGATCCATAAATTCGGCCCGAAACCAAACATCCAAGGCACAAATCTGCCTTGGATCCATAGATTCGGCCCGAAACCAAACATCCAAGGCACAAATCTGCCTTGGATCCATAGATTCGGCCCGAAATTCATAATCCAAGGCACAAAACTGCCTTGGATTCATAGATTCGGCCCGAAATTAAACATCCAAGGCACAAAACTGCCTTGGATCCGTAGATTCGGCCCGAAATTCAAACATCCAAGGCACAATTCTGCCTTGGATCCACCAGATTCGGCCCGAAACCAAACATCCAAGGCACAATTCTGCCTTGGATCCACCAGATTCGGCCCGAAATCAAACATCCAAGGCACAATTCTGCCTTGGATCCACCAGATTCGGCCCGAAATCAAACATCCAAGGCACAATTCTGCCTTGGATTCATAGCGCGACCTCTACTCGAACGCCGCGCTCCGAGCGTCGTCGGCGATGCTTTGCACCGTCTCCGCCGAAATCGTGAGCAGCGGGTAATCGTCGCCCGTCTCCTGACGCTTCAGCGCGCGCTCCTTGAAGTAGCGCGGGCTGCCCTCGCCCATCTCCTCGTCGTAAAAGAGCAGCATGGCGTCGCTCTTGCGCACGAGCAAGCTGTCACGGGCGGTCAGCTGCCAGACGCCTTCGTACGGCTGCTTGCTGACGCTGGCATGATGGTCCACCTGGCGCAGCAGCTCCTCGTAGTACAGCTTGCGGTCGTCCTTCCACTTCTCGTCGACGTTCGCGTACGCGGTCAGGATCGACACCTTGAGCTGCGGATAGTCCCGCTTCAGCTCCAGCGCCGCCTCCACCGCCCACAGGTCGAAGCCGTAGCCGCCCGGGGACAGCAGCCACTCCAGGCCGTCCTCCAGCAGCGGCACGAGCCGGCTCGTCGCCGCCGCCTTGATGTACGGAATCGCCTCATGCTTCTGGTTGAAAATATTCAGCTCATGCGCCCGGTACCCGGTCGCGAGCAGATTCACGATGCCGCCCATGCGCAGCGCCTCCTTCATCCCGGCCTGCCCGGGCCTTCATGGATTGCCTGCCGCCTGCTGATCGCCTGCCTGCCCGGGCCTTCAATTGATTTCTTGCCGCCTGCTGATCCTCGGCGGACCGAAGTCCGCCTCCAAGCCCTGCAGCGGCTAATCGCCGGCGGCCTCGAGCAGCAGATCCGGCGTCTCGCCGGCCGGCAGCTCCTGCACCTTGCGCAGCTTGCGCTCGATCGCGCGCGAGCGCACCGAGGCGGCGTCGATCGAGTTGCTCGCCTCCTGCAGCTTCTTCTGCGTCTTGTCGAGCAGATCGCCGAACTTGCCGAACTCCGTCTTCACCGCGCCGAGCACCTGCCATACCTCGCTCGAGCGCTGCTGGATCGCCAGCGTCTGGAAGCCCATCTGCAGGCTGTTGAGCAGCGCCGTGAGCGTCGTCGGACCGGCGATGACGACCCGGTGCTCCCGCTGCACGTATTCCCACAAGCCCGGCCGCCGCAGCACCTCCGCGAACAAGCCCTCCACCGGCAGGAACATGATGCCGAAGTCGGTCGTATTCGGCGGATCGAGGTACTTGGCCTGGATGCTCTTGGCTTCGGCCTTGATGCGGGCGTCCAGCAGCCTCGAGCACTCGGCCGCGGCCGCATGGTCGTCGGCGTCAAGCGCGTCGAGCAGCCGCTGATAGTCCTCGATCGGGAACTTGGAGTCGATCGGCAAGTACAGCCACTGCTTGGGGTTGTGCTTGTCCGGGATGCGCACCGCGAATTCGACGCGCTCGCTGCTGCCGCGCCGCGTGGCGGCGTTGCGCTCGTACTGCTCGACGGTCAGCGTCTGCTCCAGCAGGTTGCCAAGCTGGATCTCGCCGAGCGTGCCGCGCGTCTTGACGTTCGTCAGCACCTTGCGCAGGTCGCCGACGCCGCTCGCCAGATTCTTCATCTCGCCGAGCCCCTGATGCACGAGCTCCAGCCGGTCGCTGACGAGCTTGAACGACTCGCCGAGCCGCTGCTCCAGCGTCGCATGCAGCTTCTCGTCCACGGTCGCGCGCATCTGCTCGAGCCTGCGTCCGTTGTCCTCCTGCAGCAGGCGCAGCTTCTCCTCCACCGTGCCGCGCACAAGCTCCAGCTTGGTCTCGCTCACCCGGGTCAGCTCCGAGAGCCGCTCGGAAAAATGATCCAGCAAATGCTTCTGCTGCTGGGCCATGTCGTTCATGTTGGCCATGAGCATGCGGTTCGTCGCGTTCAGCGCCGCCGCCAGCTCCTCTCGGCTCTGCCGCGCCGAGGCGGAAGCCTCCTGGCGCGCCTGCGCGGCCTGCTCCGAGCTCTCCCGGCGCAGATCCGCCCGCAGCCGCTCCAGCTCCGCGCGCAGCTCGCGGATCAGGGCATCCTGTCCGCCCCTGCCGCTGCCGGGACGCCGGAGCAGCAGCAAGCCGACGCCGGCCAGCACGAGCAGCTGCAGCCCCATGATGAGGAACGTATTCGTATCCATCGGTCCGACCTACCTTCTTTTGTCAGCCGCGCCGGAAGGCGCTCAGCTGGACTTGCGGGCGAAATAATCCTGAAGCCCCTCGGCGATCGCCTTGGCCGCGGCTTTTTGATAAGACGCCGTGCGGGCTTCCTTCTCATCCTTGGCGTTGCTGAGGAAGCCGAGCTCGACGAGGACGGACGGCAGCCGGTTCTCCCGCAGCACATGGTAGTCGCCGAAGGCGATGCCGTTGCTGCGCAGGCTCAGTCCTTGCAGCCGCCCCTCCACCGCATGCGCGAGCGGGGCGTCCTTGCTTTTGGAATAATAGAAGACCAGCGTTCCCGACGCCTGGTTTTTGGCGGAATTGTAGTGCACGCTCACGAATGCGTCCGCCTCCGCGTCGGCGGCGGTCTTCACCCGTTCCGGCAGCGCCGGCTTCTCGCCGTCCTTGGTGCGCGTCATGACGACGCGCGCGCCGAGCGAGCGCAGCTCCTCCGCCAGCAGCTTGGACGTGCTCAGCGTCAGATCCTTCTCCTCGGTGCCATGGGTCGTGCCGATCATGCCGGGGTCGTTGCCTCCGTGGCCCGGATCGACGGCGATCAGCTTGCCCTGCAGGCTGCCGCGGGAAGAGCCCGTCGCCGGACCGAGCCCGCCGCCGGAGCTGACGGCCACGCTCCCCCCGATGTACTGGCTGCTCATCCATGCCGTCTGGCCGCTCTCGGTCGTGATGCGGCTCCAGCTGCCTTCTTGCTTGACAATCTTGACGCGGTCGCCGGTCGTCACGCTGCCGACTACATCGTAGCCGGTTCCCGGTCCGCTGCGCAGCCGCACGCCGCTGCCGGCGACGGACTTCCAGCCGCTGTCCTTGGCGGCGGAAGCCGTCGTCACAGACGAGCCGGAGCCGGAAGCGCCGGCGGGGCCGGACGACGCCACCAGGAAGTGCGCGGCCGCCCAGCCCTTCAGCCCGCCGCCGCTCAGCTTCGCCCAGCCGTATTTCTCCTCGGTCACTTGTACGACCGTGCCCTGCTTCAAGTATCCCTTCACGGCGGAGCCGCTGTCGGCGTCCTCGCGCACGGCGAGCGACTTGGTGCCGACCTTGTAGCTCGCGCCCGCCGCCGTCGCCTCGCCGGCCGTCCAGGCCGGAAGCGCCAGCAGAAGCGCGATCAGCAGCATCGTCAGCCTGCGAATCATTCGGCTCCCCCTTTCAACGGACCGTCCCGCACCTCGATGACCGCTTCCCGCTCCGCCTCGTCGTAGACGAGATGAAGCTCCTTGGCGTCGAGATACCACAGCTGGTCCTCCTCCATGAAAAAGACCAGTCCTTCCTGCTCCTCCCGCAAGCCCGGGGATCGCGACTCGTCCTTCATGATGCCGAGCGACAGTCCCGGCTGCACGCTGCCGCAGCCTCCGAGCCGCACGAAGACGCGCAGCTGCTCTCCATCCTCCAGGCCCAGCTCCCGCTTATACCAGCGAGCCGCTTCCGGCTCTACGACCAGCTTCATGCTCCCGTGCTCCTTCCTTACCGCGCGGGGACTTGCTTCCCGTTTGCCCGGCTTTCACTCTACTAGTATTTGCTAGATTCGATGATAGTATAACAAAGGCGGACTTGCTAGAGCCAGCCGAAAGGGCGTTCCATGAATAAACTCTCATCGAAATGCGCGGGGAGGAAAACCGTTCGCCCCTCTCGCAGGTCTAATGATCAGGAGCCCCGGCCAGACGGCCAAGGGGCCGTCGAACGGGGAAGCCCGGATAAGGAGCGCTTATGATTCCACTAGAGCCTGAACCGAAGAGGATGCTGGCGAGACGGGCGGCCGCCGGCGACGAGGAAGCGTTCCTCGAGCTGATGGATGCCGAGCGGCATCGGCTGCGGCGCATCGCCTCGGCCTGCCTGTCCGGCGAGCACGACGTGCTCGAGGCCGTGCAGGAAACGGCATGCCGGGCCTGGCTCAAGCGCCGCGAGCTGCGCCAGCCGGACTATATGGGCACCTGGCTCGTGCGCATCCTGCTGCGCGTCTGCGCCGACGAGCTGAAGCGCAGCCGCAGGCAGCCGCCCAGCGCGGAGGCGGCGGAGCTGCTGGAACGGCGAGGCCGGGAGGCTGACCCCCTCGCCGATGAAGCAGGAGAAGCCGACCTGCGGCTCGATCTGGCGGCGGTGGTCGATTCGCTGGAGCCGCCGTATCGAGATGTCGTACGCATGAAGTACCACCGGGACATGACGCTGACCGAGATCGCCCGCGCGCTGGAGAAGCCGCCGGGCACGGTAAAGACGTGGCTGCACAAGGCGCTCGGCCAGATGCGCGGACAGCTGCGGAAAGGAGAGGAGGGCAAGCATGGAGGATGAACGTAAGGTTCCTGGACGCAAAGGGGAAGAAGGCCCGGCGGACGGGCATGAGCCTGCGGAGGCGGGAGCCTCGTCCGCCGGCGGGCGGGAGAGCGGGCGGACGACTGAAGCGGAGCCATCGGAGCTCGCGACCGACGCGCGGTTGAGCGAAGCCGAGCATGCGGAACGAGCGGCGGATGCGCGGTTGAGCGAAGCCGAGCCGTTGGAGCTCGTGGCAGACGGGCGGTTGAGCGATGCGGAGCTCGCGGAGCTCGCGGCGGACGAGCGGCTGCGGGCGGCGATCCGGGCTGGGCTGGAGCGCGGCAAGCGCCGCTCGCGGCCGAGGCGGAGACGCAGGCTCGGCCTAGGCTTGGCTGCCGCGCTCATTTCGCTGCTGGCGCTGACGGCCGGCGCGGCTAAGGTCAGTCCGGCGTTCGCCGATGCGCTGCGCAGCGTGCCTAGCCTTTCCGGCTTCCTGCGGCTGATCGGGGAGAATCCCGCCCTGCTCAGCTCGATCGATCGCGATCTGCTGCAGATTGTCGGCCGCACCGCGGAAAAGGACGGCAAATGGCTGACCGTCGAGGCGCTCGTCGCCGACGAGCGGCGGCTGGTCGTTTTTTACCGGACGAACTTGCAAGAGTTCGAATCCGTCCCTCTTCGTCTGAGCATGCTGGACGGGCAAGGCCAGGTTCTGTCTGCCGGGTATTCATCGGGCTATACGCCGCCATCTTCCGAATTGGAGGGCTCGGAAGACAGCAAGCCGGACATGATCGACGTGCAGATGAGTCCGGGCGAGCGCCTCCCGGAGCAGGTCTTGCTGCGTGTCAATCAAGCCGGAGTCATGCTGGAGGTGCCGCTCGACATCGATCTTAACAAGTCAGCCGGGCTCGTTCGCGAGTTTCCTCTGAACCGGACGCTCGAGATCGAAGGCCAGAAGCTGACCGTCGTCTCAGCCCGCCAGACGCCGCTGCAGCTCGAACTGAAGCTGCGCAAGGATCCCGCGAATACGATGGAGATCCGCGATCTGCTCAACCTCAGATTGACGGACGAGGCCGGCCGCGAGTGGCGCAGCACGATGGGCTTTCTCGGCGACGAGCCGGTCATGCTTTTCCAGAACGGCTACTTCCAGAAGCCGAAGCGGCTGACGCTGCGCGCCGACGGCTTCGTCATGTTCGCCAAGGGGCAGCAAATCGTCGTCGACGCGGAACGGCGGATCGTGCTGGAGGCGCCGGATGATCGGGTTTCGCTGGTTTCTCCGGATACGACCATTCAGCGAGGACAAGTGGAGCTTTCCAACCTGCTCGCTTTCCGCCTGAGCGGACTCGACGAGCGGGAGAGCAAGTATGGATATGACTTGGTCTCGGCTTCATTTACAGACGGAATGGGGCGGCAGCGGCAGACGGTTCATTCGGAAAACTCCATCGGCTGGACCTCCTCTACCGAAGGACAGACGATCTTCGTGGAGCTTCCCGAGGAGAAGCTTCCGCAGCCGCTCACCTTCGACGTGACCAGCTATCCGGGCTACGCGCTGCGACCGATCGAGGTCGAGATGCTGCCGGACTGATCGGTCGACAGCCGAAAAAAGCGAGCATGCTGGAAGCGAGAAACCCGCCGGATCGATGTCCGGCGGGTCTTTTGCGCTGCTCTTGGCGGGGGAAATTTCCGAGCGCATCCAAGCCCTTTTTCGCCCCTCGATTCGCCCCGGCTATTGAAGCCGTCGACCCATTGCGTCAAAACCGCCCTGCATCCGCGGGAAGAGACTGCACCCGCCGCAAATAAGCGGCCATGCGCTCGTCCTCCTCTGCCGGATAGCGGCAGCCGAGACGGGCGGCCACTTGTTCTCCCGAGCGCCGGAACAGGCGGACGGCCGCGAACAGCGCTTCCCAGACTTCCTCTTCGCTGCCCCCAGGAAATGTCTGCATCAGCCCTTCCCACTCGTCCTCCTCCAGCCACCGCCGGATCCGCTTGCGGTTCTTGCCGACGCTGACGGAGAACCCCGTCCGATAGCCGGCCTGCCACTCCAGCATCTGCAGCAGCATCGGCCGCAGGATGCCGTTCAGATGATCCATTGCATACAGGATCTCCCGCCTCCACAGTCCTTTGGCGACGTAGGTCGAGACCATCCAGAACTCATTGCGGCAATCATGGAAATAAGCCTCGCTCGGAGCGCTGACCCGGTAGTCCTCATCCGTCGAAGGCGGCACCTCCGGCAGCAGGCCGTCCTTGTCCAGCAGCACCTTCAGCAGCTTGTCCTCCGCCGCGTAGGCTGACGCCTCTTCCATCGGAATGAGCGTCAGGTCGAGCTTGTTGCCGTCCTCGAACAGGATCAGGTACGAGAAGCGGCGCCCCAGCTCGGCCGGGAACAGCTCCATCGCCTCCGGCGTCTGAAGCCACAGCCGCGAGCCGAAGCGGTCGATCCAGTCCGGATCGGCTTGGAACGAATCCATATCCGAGACGAGATAGGAAATATCATAGTCTTGAAACAGATCCGGCGCGGCGTTCGGATCGGTGCGCGAGCCTTCCAGCGTGACAGCTCGAATCCGCTCGTCCTCCCGAGCCGTCGCCAGAAAAAGCTCCATCATGTCCGTCTCGCTCCGCATTCCAGCTCCTCCTTCACAAAATCTCGTAATAGGAAGCGGCCCGCTCGAGCATCGCCCTCTCGTCTCTTTCAGCGGCCCCGAGGCGGCCTTCGCCGGTCCAGACCGGCAGCTCCTTCGGCCGCTCCGGCCGCGTCAACCGCTCCCGCAGCTCGAGCAGCGCGCCCAGCACGAGCCTGCGGCGCGGCTCTCCCCAGCCGCTCCCGCGCTCCTGCACCGCGCGCATGGCCTGCTCCGGCGTCATCCGCCGCAGCGGCTGCAGGCAGCACGCCCAGCGCACGAGATCGAACGGCTGCCCGCACCGGGCTACCTCCGCCTCGCTCCAGCCGCTGCAGGCGCCGCAGCTCAGCTGCAGCACGGCGCATCGGCATGATGAGCCTTTTTCCACCCGATCGACGACGTACAGCCTCATCCCGTTCAGCGCTTCTTCTCCCATCGTTCCCGATCCTCTCTGCTCGACTCTTCGATGTCCTTAGCGTAATCCATAGAGAGGTAAAAAGAGGGTAGAAGAATCGCCGACCTCCGTTAAAAAGGTCTAAACAGGGTCCGGCGCGCACGCCCGCTCGCCTGCCATGCCTCACACCTTCAAGCCGTCCCGCACGAGCGCGATCAGCTCCGGCAGATGATCGGGATGGGCGGCGATCAGATACGGCTCCGCGTTCATCCCCTCGAAAGGCTCGCCGTCGAAATCGACGACCGCCGCTCCCGCCTCGCGGGCGAGCAGCAGTCCGGCGTACAGATCGTCGCCCTCCGAATTGTACAGCACCATCGCGTCCAGATCGCCGCGCGCGAGCATGCACCACTGCAGCGCCGGCGCCCATAGGCGCAGGACGCGCTTGAAGCTGCCCTCGAGCCGGGCTTTGAGCGCGAGCACCCGCCCTTCCTTGCCGACGGCATGTCCCTGGATCCAGCCGACGGTCATGCGCGGCACGGTAGGGCAGCGGCGGATCGAGAGCGGAGCTCCGTCGACGAAGGCTCCCTTTCCCTGCTCCGCCACATACAGCCGATCCAGATGGGAGTCGCAAATGACGCCGAGCAGCGGCTCGCGCCGGTAAAGCAGCGTGATCGAGACGCCGTATACCGGCAAGCCGATCGCGTAGTTGTTCGTCCCGTCGAGCGGATCGACGAGCCACAGCCAGTCGCCCGGCGCTCCGTGCCAGCCTGTCTCCTCGCTGCGGATCTCATGGTCCGGGAATGCCGCGCGGATATGCGCCAGGATGATCTCCTCGGCCAGCGTATCGGCGACGGTGACGAGATCGCCGCTGTCGCCCTTGTCCTGCACCTGCTTGTCCCGCGTGAAATAATCCCGCGCCAGCGCCGCCGCCTCGCGCGCGGCGAGCTCGGCCACCTCCCTGGCCCGGGCCAGCACCGCCTGATGCTCCGTCATGGCGTCTCCCTCCTGCCCGCGGATCGCGGCTGGATGGCGGCCAGCCAGTCGGCCAGATCCGCCTGCTGCGCGGCCGCCCATGCCCGGAACGTCAGCTCCGCAGGCCAGTCGGCGGCTCCCATCGCCTTGAGGCAGCCCCAGTCGAGCACGTTCTGATGCAGCAGATGCACGCCGAGGCGGCTGCCCAGCCCTCGCTCGTCTTCCATTCCCTCCGCATAGGCCCGCAGGAAGCACGCCGCCAGGTCCTGCCGGCCGCGCCCGCGGTAATAGACGAGCAGCTTGGCCAGATCGGCCAGCGGATCGCCGAAGTAGGCGTTCGTCAGGTCGAACAGGCCGCTGACTGCGAGGCGGCTGGCGTCGGCCGGACGGCTCGACAGCAGGAAGTTGCCCGGCTTGAAGTCGCCCATGCACAAGGCCGCTTGGCCGAGCTCGGCGAAATCGGGCTGCGCT
The DNA here is from genome assembly GCF_002864175.1 of Paenibacillus pasadenensis. Lineage (NCBI taxonomy): Bacteria > Bacillati > Bacillota > Bacilli > Caryophanales > Paenibacillaceae > Paenibacillus > Paenibacillus pasadenensis. Next base: position 1,152,999 of record NZ_NFEZ01000003.1, read on the forward strand.
TGCCGCAGCCTCTCCTCGGTCCATGCCGTGTCCTCGGCGCCGATGGCGGAAAACCGCGCCGCATCATGCAGCCAGTAGAGGATGCGCTCGGAGAGCCAGCCGTAGTAGCCGCCCTCGAACGGGACGATCCTGCGTGAAATCGGATCGTATTCGCCGTACATCGGTTCCTTCCAGCGGTGGATCTCGTGCAGCGCCTCGGCGGCCGCTTCCGCTCCGGCGAAGCCTCCCTCGTCCGCCAGATCGCCAAGATGCCGGCCGGGCAGGCACGGCATGATCGCGTAGCTCCAGCCGAACAGATCCGTTCGTTCGTCTACGATATAAGGAATCGGGAGCGGCAGCCTCGTCCGCGAGGCCAGCTGCTCGGTGAACCAGCGCTCCTCCTCCAGTTGTCCGGGATAGAGCGGGTTTCCTTTGAGGATGAACGCTCCCGTACTCGTCTCGATGCGCAGCGTCTGGCTCATCGCGCCCTGGCCGGTTCGGCTCCAGGCGAGCAGGCGGCCGAGCCCGTGGCGGTCCAGCATGCGCTGCAGCTGCTCGTCGCTCGTCTCGCCGACGCGAGGCGAGGAAAAAATGATTTTGGTCGTCATGGCGGCTCCTTCCCTGCACCCGTCGGTGCTGGCGTATCCTTCCATGATGAGGGACGGCTAGGAATTCGGCAAGATGAAGAAGCGCCTGAACAAGCGGAAAAGCCCGCTCTCCCGCAACGAGGCGGGAGAACGGGCTCGAATGCTTACTTCCAATACCGGCGGCTGGCGCAATGCTCGCGGTACAGCTCGTAGCTCTCGTCGAGCTTGACGAGCTCGACGCAGCGGCCCGTCCGGGGCGAGTGGATCATCCGCCCGCCGCCTGCGTAGATGCCGACGTGATGGATGCGGCCCTTGCCCTCCTCGTAGGCGAAAAACAGCAGGTCGCCCGGCGTCAGCTCCTCCCGCTCCACAGGCAGCCCGCCGAGCGCCTGGTCCGACGCGTCGCGGGGAATGACGAAGCCGGCGGCGCGGTGCATCGCATAAGCGAGCCCGGAGCAGTCGTAGCCGAAGGAGGAGATGCCGCCCCAGAGATAGGGGAGGCCCAAGTAGCGCTTGGCCTGCTCTACGATGACGCGGCCGGCATGACGGCCTTCTCCGACGAGCGCCGACGTCTCCCGCGGCTCGCGCAGGCGGATGTCGCTGCGGCGCAGCCATCCTCCGCCTCCTTGAGGCAAAGCGACCTCGACCCAATCTCCCCGCTCCGAGAGGACCGGCAGCTCCGTGAGGAAGCTCAGCTCGATCCACGGCTGCGGCTCGCAGGCGGCCTCTGGCTCCGCGGCTTCTGCCGCTGCCGCGCCGGCTCCGCCGCTTGCGGCAGGAGCGGACGGAGCGATGTCGGCCGCCGCCCCGAGCGGCGCGCTGCCGAGATGCAGCCAGGCGCTCTCGGCCGTCACGACCGCGATCGGCGCCGGCCCGCACCGCTCCGGCTCGCCTGCGGCGCCGTCGAAAACGAGCTGCGCGAGCGGCATCCATCCCGGATAGCCGTCCGGCTCCTTGGCTGTCGCCTGGGCGGGCGCGTGGATGCGCGCCCAGCCGTCCTTTTCCTCCGCGACGAGCACCCGCTCGCCGAGCAGCAGCTGCGTCTGCAGCCGATTGCCCTCGCACAGGTCAAGCCGCTGCTCGAGGTCCATGCTGCCGATCCAGCCCCTCACATCCGCCGGGGACGCCAGCGCCGGCGCGTCCTGCTCCCGCGCATGCGCCGGGCTCGTCCATACGCCGGCCACGCTGACCGCCACGCGCGCTTCCTTTCCGCTCGCCTGCTCCATGCCGCCATGCCTCCTTCAAGGATTGAATTCGCCATGCCTATGCCTTGCCGATAAGCTTCGTTCTACTTTCTTCGCCGGCGGTCTACGATCCTTTGCGCCAAAGCAAAAAACCTTCAGCAGCAAGCCGCTCTCGCCGGTCGTCCTTTAAGGATGCACCTCCCGGCATGAGAATGCAGGCGGCGCGGATCTTGTAAAAAACCAGAGCCAGATTCACCTTGGAATCTTGCTCTGGCTTTTTTGAAAACCGCGCCCTACGAAACCGCCGCGCCCGCTCCCGGACGGATGCGCACGCCGCGGATGCCGAGGCCGGGCGCGTCGGGGAACGTCATGACGCGGCCGTCGTAGCGCACGCCGCCGTCGACGATGTCGCTGCCGATGAGCAGCGGCGCGTCGAAGTCGAAGCGCGTGATGTTCTTCTTGCTCGCCGCCAGATGCGCCGCCGCCGTGACGGCGACGCGCGACTCGATCATGCTGCCGACCATGCACTCGACGCCGTACTGCTCGGCGAGCGCGTTGATCTGCTGCGCCTTGTAGATGCCGCCGGCCTTCATCAGCTTGATGTTGATGAGGTCGGCCGCCCGCAGCTGCAGCACGCGCAGCGCCTCCGCCGGCGAAAAGACGCTCTCGTCCGCCATGATCGGCGTCTGCACGGCGTCGGTGACGGCCTTCAGCCCTTCGACGTCATGCGCCCGCACCGGCTGCTCGACAAGCTCGAGATTCAGCCCGAGATCCTCCATGCGCCGGATGGCGCGCACCGCCTCCTTGACGCTCCAGCCCTGGTTGGCGTCGAGCCGGATGCGCACGTCCGGGCCGACGCGCGCCCGGATCTCCTCGATCCGCCGCACGTCGAGCTCCGCCGCGTCCTTGCCGACCTTGATCTTGAGCACGTCGAACCCGCCGCGCACGCTCGCCTCCGCATCGCGCGCCATCTCCTCCGGCTCGCCGACGCTGACCGTGAAGTCGGTCTCCAGCCGGTCCTTGTAGCCGCCGAGGAACTGATACAGCGGCAAGCCGCAGTGCTGGGCGACGAGATCGTAGATCGCCATGTCGAGCGCGGCCTTGGCGCTCGGACTGCCGACCATCGCGCCGTGCACCGTCTGCAGCAGCCGCTCGTAGCCGAGCAGGCTCTGCCCGATCAGCGGCGGCGCGAGCGTATGCTCGATCGCCGCCTGGATGCTCTCCAGGCTGTCGCCGGTGATGACGACGGTGGACGGAGCCTCGCCCCAGCCGATCCGCCCGTCCTGGTCGCGGACGCGCACGATGATCGACTCCGCCTCGCGCACGGTGCGCAGCGCCGTGCGGAACGGCCTCGCCATCGGGGTCGACTGGCGCATCGCCTTGATGCTCTCTATGTTCATGCCGGATGTCCTCCTCTGCCTAGGGCGTGATTGCATGCAATCACGCCCTAGCCTCTCTCGCTGTCCGCCGCCGATCCGCTGGCCGCCTCGTCCTCTACCCAGCCCGACTCCGCAAAGTCCAGCCGGCGCTCCGCCGTGCTCAGCCGCGCCTCCACGCCGAGCGGCACGGCCAGCTGCGGCGAGCCGTGGCCGATGCGGAATCCCGCGAGCGCCGGCTTGCCCGCCGCGCCGAGATGCTCCTGCAGCACCTCGTCCAGCGAGAGCGACGCCTTGCGCTTGGCCGGGCCGCAGTTGTGGAAGTCGCCGACGACGATGCCTGCGGCATCGTCCAGCTTGCCCGCCTGCCGCAGCTGCATGAGCATGCGGTCGACCCGGTACGGCTCCTCGTCGATATCCTCGAGCAGCAGCAGCCGGCCGCGCGTGTCGAGCTCATAACGCGTGCCGAGCGTGCTCACGATCAGCGTCAGGTTGCCGCCGACGACCGGGCCGCTCGCCTCGCCCGGCACGATCGGCCGCAGCGGCCCGTGCTCCTCGCCGAGCTGCGGCCGCCGCGGAGCGAGCAGCTGCCGGTACGCCTCCAGCGTGACCGGATGCGGCCGCGCATGGTCGAAGCCGCCGCTGCCGGCCGGCTGCTCCTGCAGGTCGATCATCATCGGCCCGTGGAACGTGACCAGTCCGGCGAGCCGGCCGATCGCCGCATGCAGGAAGGTGATGTCGCTGTAGCCCCAGAACGCCTTGGGATGGGCGCGGATGACGCCGTAGTCGAGCCGGTCGGCGATGCGCGCCGTGCCGTAGCCGCCGCGGGCGCAGACGATGCCGGAGATCGACGGATCGGCGAACATCTCCATCAGCTCGTCCGCGCGCTCCTCGTCGCTGCCGGCGAGATAGCCGCGGCGCAGCGACACGGTGCGGCCGAGCCGCACCCGCAGGCCGAGCCGCTCGAGCTGCCGCGAGGCGGCCTCGATCTGCGCCGGATCGCCGGGGCTGGCGAGCGCCGGGATGCCGACGGTGTCGCCCGGCTTCAGCGCGGGAGGCCGCAGCATCATTTCAGCTCCGCCCACTTGAAGTCGATGAAGCCGAACGCATGGCGCACGACGCCGGACAGCTTGTCGCTCTCCAGATTGACGCTGTTATAGTAGTAGAGCGGCAGGATCGGCGCGTCGTCCATCAGGATCTTCTCCGCCTCGTGCATCATCTCGTAGCGCTGCTTCTCGTCGGCCTGCTCGTACGCGCCCTGGATCAGCTCGTCGAACTTGTCGTTTTTCCAGCCGGTGCGGCTGAACGGATTGTCGGACTGGAAGCCGTCGAGGAAGTTGATCGGGTCGGCGAAGTCCGGCAGGAACGAGGAGCGGGACAGCTGCAGCTGCAGCGCCTTCTGCTCGGCCGTCATCACCTTGCTCTCCTTGCTCTCGAGCTTGACTTCGACGCCGAGATTGTCCTTGAACATCGCCTGCAGCGCCTGCGCGACCTTCTGGTTCACGTCGTTGGTGCTGTACGTCAGCGTGATCGGCGGCAGCGCCGAGTAGCCGGCTTCCTTCATGCCCGCCGCGAGTAGCTCCTTGGCCTTGGCCGCGTCGAAGCCGATCAGGTCGCCGCCGACTTCGCGGAAGTCGCCGCCGGCCGCATCCTCGAGACCCGGCGAGACGAAGCCGACAGCCGGCTTATGCTTCTGGCGCAGGACGAGATCGACGAGCTGCTGGCGGTCGACCGCGGCGACGAACGCCTGGCGGATGCTCTTGTTGGTGAACGGCTCCATCGTCGTGTTGAAGCGGTAGAACGCGGTGCCGGCGGATTCCTCGACCTTGACCTTGCCGTCCGCGAACAGCTGGTCGGCCATGTCGGCCGGGATGCTGCCGGTCGTGTCGAGCTCGCCGGTCGTGAACAGCTGATAGGCCGTATTCGTATCGTTGACCATCTTGTACGTGACGCCGCCGAGCTTCACCGTGCCGGCATCCCAGTAGTCCTTGTTCTTGACCATCTTGAGCTCTTCCTCATGCTTCCACTCCGTGATCGTGAACGGGCCGTTGCTGACGATCGTCGACGCTTCGCCCGCCCACTGGGCGTTGCCTTCCACCGTCGCCTGATGCACGGGGAAAAACGCCGGGCTGGCCGTCATCTGCACGAGCCAGGCCGCCGGATGGCGCAGCGTGACCTCGAGCGTCTTGTCGTCCTTCGCCTTGATGCCGACGGCGTCGGCGGAGCCTTTGCCGGAGTTGTAGTCCTCCGCGCCGACGATCGGATAGGCGAGGAACGCCGCGTCGGATGCCGTCTCAGGATTGAGCAGCCGCTTCCAGGCGAACTCGAAGTCCGACGCCTTGACGGGATCGCCGTTCGACCATTTCACCCCGTCGCGCAGCGTGAACGTATAGACGAGGCCGTCGTCCGACACCTTCCACTCCGCGGCCATCGCCGGCTCCGGCTTGTCGTCCTTGCCGAGGCGCGCCAGCCCCTCGAACGCGTTGTTGACGATGTCGTAGGAGATCTGGTCGAAGCCGATCGGCGGATCGAGCGACGTCGGCTCCTTGCCGTTGTTGTAGCGCAGGATCTTGCCTGCCGCCTCTCCTTCTCCGGCCTCTCCGTTCGACGAGTCATTGCCGCATGCCGCCAGCACGCCTCCCGCCAGCATGACGCTCATCAGCAGCATCGAAAGCTTCTTCATCTTCATTTGTTCGCTCTCCCCTTTGAAAAAAGAATTGGTCTAGCCGAGGGCCGTGCGCGCCGGCTCGCCCGCCATGCCGCTCCCCGCTCCGGCGCCGGCGGCCGGCGGCCGCGCCGCGCGCGGATCCTGCAGCCAGCACGCGACCGCATGCGTGCCGTCAAGCTCCGCCATCTGCGGCCGGTGCAGACGGCACGCCTCCATCGCGTGCGGGCACCGTGCCGCGAACGCGCAGCCGGGCGGCGGCGCGAACAGATCCGGCGGCGTGCCGGGAATCGGCACGAGCGTGCTCCCGCGCTCCCGGTCGAGCCGGGGCAGCGCCGCGAGCAGGCCTTGCGTGTACGGATGCTGCGGACGGCGGAACAGCTCGCGGACCGTGCCTGACTCCACGATCTCGCCGGCGTACATGACGCACACGCGGTCCGCCGTCTCGGCGACGACGCCGAGATCATGCGTGATGAGCACGATCGCCGCTCCGGTCCGCTCCTGCAGCATCCGGAACAGGTCGAGGATCTGCGCCTGAATCGTCACGTCGAGCGCCGTCGTCGGCTCGTCGGCGATAAGCAGCGACGGGCTGCACGAGGCGGCGATCGCGATCATGATGCGCTGGCGCATGCCGCCGCTGAATTCGCCGAGGTACTGCTTCAGCCGCGTCTCCGGGCTCGGGATGCCGACCAGCTCCAGCATGTCGACCGCGATCCGCCTCGCCTCGGAGCGCGGCACCTTGCGATGGAGCGCGATGCCCTCGATCAGCTGCTCGCCGATCGTCAGCGTCGGGTTGAGCGCGGTCATCGCATCCTGGAAAATCATCGCGATCTCCGCGCCGCGCAGCTTGCGCAGCTCCTTTTCCTTGAGCTTCGTCAGCTCCCGGCCCTTCCAGCGGATGCTGGAGCCGGCTCCCAGCACGGCCGCATGCTCCGGCAGCAGCCGCATCAGGCTGCGGGCGGTGACGCTCTTGCCGCAGCCGGACTCGCCGACGATGGCGAGCGTCTCGCCCTGCCGCAGCGAGAGGCTCACGCCGCGCACCGCCTGCACCTGACCGCCATGCGCGCGGAAGCTCACCCGGAGGTCGTCGACCTCCAGGATGACCTCCCCCGGCGGCCGAGCCGCCTGCGCGGCCCGGCCGAGGTCCGGCTCCGGAGCGCCGCCGCTGTCGGCGCGCTCCGGACGCGCTTGCGCCGCTTCCGGCGCTGGAGGCGCGGCTGCGGCCGAGAGCGCCGCCTTTTTCCGATGATCCCGATCGCTCCGTCTCCACATCGTCACGACCTCCTCTGTCTCGGATTGAAGATGTCCTGCAGCCCGTCGCCGAGCAGATTGAACGCCAGCATCGTGACGGAGATGAACAGCGCCGGGAAGAACAGCCGCCACCACTGGCCCGACAGGATGACCGACAGGCCATCGCTCGCCATGACGCCCCAGCTCGCGAGCGGCGGCTGGATGCCGAGCCCGAGGAAGCTGAGGAACGCCTCGGCGAAAATCGCCGACGGCACGGAGAACGAGATCTGCACGAGGATGACGCCCATCGCGTTGGGCACGAGATGCTTGCGGATGATGCGCCAGCCGCTCGATCCCATCGAGCGCGCCGCCAGCACGTACTCCGACGACTTGAGCGAGAGCACCTGCCCGCGCACGACCCGCGCCATGCCGATCCAGCCGGTCGCGCTCAGCGCGACGATGATCGTGGCGAGTCCGGGACCCATGACGACCATGAGCAGGATGACGATGAGCAGGTACGGCACGCCGTACAGCATGTCGACGAAGCGCATCATGACGTTGTCCGCGCGGCCGCCGACATAGCCGGCGATGCCGCCGTAGACGATGCCGATGACGACGTCGATGAGCGTCGCCGCCAGGCCGATGAACAGCGAGATGCGCGCGCCGTAGACGATGCGGGCGAACACGTCGCGGCCGAGCTCGTCCGTGCCGAACCAATGCTGCGCCGACGGCGCGAGGTTGATGTCCGTCAGCACCTGCTTGTCGTAGCTCTGCACCGGCAGGTACGGACCTACGGTCGCGAGCAGCGCCAGCAGCACGATGAGCAGCGCGCCGGCAAAGGCGAGCCGGTTCTGCTTGAGCCTCCGCCACGCCTCCTGGGCGAAGCTCAGCCGCGGCCGCACGATCGCCTCCGCGTCGACGGCATCGCGGTTCATCGGGACGAACAGGGAATCCGGCACGCTCATGGCCGTCCCTCCTTCCGGTGCAGCTTGATGCGGGGATCGATGAGGCCGTACACGATGTCGACGATCAGCATCATGACCAGCAGCAGCGCGCTGTAGAACACCGTCGTGCCCATGATGACCGAGTAGTCGCGGTTGTTGATGCCGTCGACGAAATATTTGCCCATGCCGGGAATGGCGAAGATCTTCTCGATGACGAAGCTGCCCGTCAGCACGTTCGCCACGAGCGCGCCGAGCAGCGTGACGACCGGCAGCACCGCGTTGCGCAGCGCGTGCTTGAAGACGATGACCGCCGGATGCAGCCCCTTGGCGCGGGCGGTCTCGATATAGTCGGCGGTCAGCACCTCGACCATGTTCGCCCGCGTCATGCGGGCGATGATGGCGAGCGGACCGGTCGACAGAGCCAGCGCCGGAAGCACCGCATGCCGCCAGGTGCCCCAGGTCGCGACCGGCAGCAGCCGCCACTCGACGGCGACGTACTTGATGAGCAGCGTCGCGACGACGAAGTTCGGCACCGCGATGCCGATGACCGCGAGCACCATCGCGAGCTGGTCGATGAGCCGGTTTTTGCGCAGCGCCGCGACCGTGCCGAGCGCGATGCCGCACACGATCGAGATCGACAGCGCCAGCATGCCGAGCTGGAACGACACCGGGAAGCCGCGGCCGATCATGTCGTTCACCGTCGTCGGGAAGTGGCCGATCGAGGGGCCGAGATCAAGCATGAGCAGCGACTTGAGATAGAGCACGTACTGCACGCCGAGCGGCTCGTCCAGATGGTAGTACGCCATCATGTTGTCGACCGCCGTCTGGCTCGTATTCCGGCCCTCCTTGTCGAACGGGCTGCCCGGAACGGAATGCATGAGGAAAAATGTGACCGTGACGATGAGCCACAGCGTGACCGCCATGGAGATGAACCGTTTCAGGATGTAGGAAGCCATAGCCGTACGACGCTCCTTTCGGGGGCTGGGGGACTGCTCAGCAGAATTCGGCGCGCGAGGCCAGCTCGACCATGACGAGCATGGCGCGGTACGCCTCGAGCATGTCGGCGGCGGCGAAGGTGACGACCGGACTGCCGTTGTCGAGCTCCGTGCCCGGCATCAGATGCGCCCACTCGGCCTGCCCGTAGTTGGCGAACTCGATCGCCAGCACCGGCTTGTCCGGCGGGACGAGCGGCTGGACGCGGCCGCGCGAGGCGAGCGCCTCCTTCGTCTTGTCCCGCAGCAGCTGGCCGCTCTTGTCCGGCGTCAGGCAGAGCGCCGACGTGCGCGAGACGTACGTCTTGACGACGGCTGTCGTGACGCCGGGGATGAGCTCCTCGGCCTCGACCGCCGTCCGGTCGTCGCCGGCGACGAGCAGCACGGGCACGCCGTAGCGGCCCGCGACGTAAGCGTTGAGGCCGAGCTCGCCGACCGCCTTGCCGCCCAGCCACATCCGGTGCGCGCCGAAGACCATCGAGTGGCTGAGCACGCCCGGAGTCGGCGCCATCGTATGGTAGCCGATGAACGCCGCGCCCGCGAACGAGGCGTCGAGCCCCTGCACCATCGAATACGGCTTCACGTCTCCGGACAGGAGCTGCGCCTCGGGATGGAGCCGCTCGATCAGCAGATTGTTCATCTTGGAGTGGCTGTCATTGACGATCACCTCGGCGCAGCCCTCGTCGAACGCCGACGCGATTACATGGTTCGCCTCGTCGGTCATGATCTGCTGGCCGCGGGCGTAATTGTGCCTGCCCGGGAAGACGAACGTGCTGTCCACCATGCCTGTGATTCCTTCCATGTCCACCGATACGTACAGCTTCATCTTTCTTCCTCCCGAGTCGGAATTTTACATTCATAGGATGGAAAAAACCCAGCCGAAGCTCGCCATCGAGGTGGCGGCAAGGGCTGGGTTTTATTTACGAGCGTGGCGGCGAAGCGCCCTGCGGATAAATAAAGCAGCTTACACGCTGCCGGAAGTGGGCTGTTCCCGCTCTTCGCGGCCGCTGCGTGTGGATTTGAATTTTTTGGAGGCGTCCTTGAACGCGACGATGAGAGCCTTCTGCGAGGAGCCGTGATAGCGCCTGCGGATCTCCTCGCTCACCGCATCGACGTCGAGCACGCTGCAGCCGATGAAGATCGACTTGACGAACTCCGAGGTGAGCGGAATCGTGGACGAGCAGCCGGCATCGACGATGAGGCCCGTATCCTGCTCGACGACCAGCCCGATGAAAAAAGCGCTGTACTGCTGGGTGATCGGGTTGTTGACCGAGGACTGGGCGTCGCCGATCACATAAAGCGTGCTGCGATCATACGGCATCGTGATAACCCCTTGTAAGCTTTTCTCTGCAAGCCGATCTGATGTAAACCATTCTAACATCGACGGACGGGTCTGTAAACGGGAAAAACCGTGGAAATCCGACGGCTTCCGGCGCGGCAGGCGAGCTACCGCTTGCGGAAAATATCCGTCATCGCCTGCGCCAGCTCCGTCTCCGCCGCCGTGAATACATGGCCGTCCTTGGCGTCGTCGAGGCCGTTCATCGCATAGACGAAGCCCGTGCCGGTCTCAGGCTCGACGAACATGCCGCTCTTGAGGCCGTACGCGTCGCCCGCATGACCGACCATCAGGCGGCCGGGGAACAGGTCGCGCGTCCGCTGCAGCTGCAGTCCCCCCTCGCGGTAAAAGCCCTCCTGCGGATCGCGGACCCAGTGCTTGTCCATCATGTCCCGCACGGTCCGCTCCCGCAGCAGCCGGACGCCGCCACGCTCGCCGCCTGCGGCCAGCATCTCCAGCCAGCGGGACAGATCGGCGACCGTCGTGCGCAGCCCGCCCTGCGGCGCGAACAGCGAGCCGTTGACGCCCGGCACGTAGTCGCGCAAGGCGGCGCTCGGCGGCTCGTGGCGGCTGCCGCGGTCATCGAGCGCCGGCGTCCACGAGCCGCTGCCGCGCTCCCGCTCGTACAGCACGGCGATCCGGTCCGGATCCTCGATGTCTTGGAGCAGAAAGCTGGAATCGCTCATGCCGAGCGGCAGGAGCAGCTGCTTGCGGCAATAGCGGTCGAACCGCTCCCCGCTCAGCCGCTCCACGATCGTGGCGAGCACGATCGCCCCCAGATTGGAATAGGCGTAGCCCGCCGGATCGCCCGGGGGATGCTCGCCCCATAGGCGCGGGGGGTGATAGGCGCCTCCCGGCAGCAAGAGCTCCGACAGCGGCAGCAACGGCTCTTGCCGCGATGCCGCGGCAAATGCGGCATATTCATCCTGGAGGCCGCTCGTATGCGTCAGCAGATGACGGAGCCTGATCGGCTGCTCGGGATGCTGCGGGTGGCGGAGCGGCAGGCCGAGCAGCCGGCCCGCGTCGTCGTCGAGACTGCACTGGCCTCTTTCCGCCAGCTGCAGGATCGCAGCCGCTCCGATCGTCTTGGAAATCGAGGCGATGCGGAATACGGTTCGCTCCGTCACCGGAATCCGGCGCTCGAGGTCCGCCAGTCCCAGGCTGCCCTTCCAGACGACGCGGCCTCGGATCAGATAGGCGCAGGAGAGGCCCAGAATGCTTCGGCGATCCGCCACTTCCTGCAGCTTCGACAGCACTTTGTCCGGCTTGGCGATCGTTTCCCCCTCCTCTCGTGTCCCATTTCTGAGATAGCGTTTACAAGTGTTATGATTATCGCCCTCCGAGGCACGATTCGTCAACCCTCGGCATCGCTGAAGCGCATGGCGCCATGCTCCGGTTGACGGCCTGCCTCCCCCGCGATCTCGTCTAGTGAGAAAGGCGCTGCAGCGGCTGCTGCAACGCCTTTTTATCCCGATGATGTGCGGCTGTCGTCATGCCTCGCCTCTTGCTTGCGCTGCTGCTCCATCGCCTCCAGCGCTTCGTCCGGAATGTCGCCCAGCTCGATCCGCCTCTCGATGTAGCGGATGAACGGTAAGACAAGCTCCGGATCGAACTGCGTGCCGGTGCAGCGATGCATCTCGTCAAGCGCTTCCGCAAACGATTTCGTCCGCTGGTAAGGCCGCTCCGTCGTCATCGCGTCGAACGAGTCGATGATGCAGAGCATGCGGGCGAGCTTCGGAATCTCGGTGCCCTTCAGCCCATGCGGATAGCCGCCGCCGTCATACCGTTCGTGATGGAGCTCGACGAGCGGCACCAGGTCCGTGTACTTGCCGGTCGCCAGCAGGAATTCCTTGCCGAACGTGACATGCTTCTTGATGATCTCCCATTCGTCCTTGTCGAGCTTGGAGCGCTTGGTCAGCACCTCGCGCGGTACCTCCAGCTTGCCGATGTCGTGGATGAGCGCCCCGAGAATGAGCGTGCGCCGCTCCTCCTCGCCGAGCTCGAGAATGCCGGCCATATCCACCGCGTACGAGAACACGCGCTTGGAATGCTTGAACGTGTACACGTCCTTGGAGAGGAAGATGCGGATCTGCTGCTCGAGCTCGTTGATCTCATGCTCGAACTGCTGCGGCAGATAGGTCTGCTCGCCATAGACGGTGACGACGTTTTTGCCCTTGGACTTCGAGATGTACATCGCCCGGTCGGACAAGCCGACCAGCTGGGACTTCTCGTAGGTGTCGGCGCTCATTTCGATGATGCCGGCCGAGAAGGAGACGCATCCGTGCGGCAGCACGTCGACGCCGTCGAACGGCGCGTTGTTCACCCGCTTGCGGACGTGGTTGACGAAGGCCCTCGCCTTGTTCTTGTCCAGCTCCGGCATGATGATGGCGAACTCCTCGCCGCCGTAGCGGGCGGCCAGATAGCCGTGAGGCTCGCACTCCTCCTTGATGATGGAGCCGACGAAGCCGAGCAGCTTGTCCCCCTGCGGGTGGCCGTACATGTCGTTATACTTCTTGAAGTCATCCAGGTCGATCATAGCGAAGGAAAACGTCTTTCCATCCTCGCGGTAGAGCTTGATATATTCATCCAGCTTTTCTTCGAGGTAGCTGTGGTTGAACAGCCCTGTCCGCTGGTCTTTATTGGCTTTGTCGTTGATTTCGTGATACATGAGGAAAAGCTGCTTGAAGACATGGGAAAGCAGGACGGCGATGATGAGGAACAAGAGAATTCCGAAGAAACCTGTTTTCAACACCATAATGACGAGCACCAGGGAGAAAAGCAGGATTCCAATATAGGCGAACAGCGATTCACGAACGAATAAAGCTAATACTGGAATCAACTGATTTCGATAGAGCAAGAAAAAGTAAGCTGCTACCAAAATAATATTCACACTGAAATATGCGATCAAAGCAAGGACGAAAGCATAAATCTCACCGACGATAAAATCTCCCGTCGTCCCGTCCATCCACTGAAAAGCCCAATGAGCACCTATAATCATGGCGGAGTAGGTAATGAAATTATAGTAGTGCTTCCACCATGCCACTGTTCTACGATTAATTACGATAATAATCGCGCTTACAAACAGTACCATTAAGGAAAATTTAACGCCATAAATGAACAGGGAGGCAAGAAATATCGTCGAATCCATGGATTGATGATTACCTTCTGGAGGCAGCTTGTACATAAAGTACTCAAGCACTATCGCCCCGGCTACCATTGCATAGAAGATGACCCAGTCCTTACGATCCAGCGAAAATCCCTCAGGCCAAAAAAACGACAAGAACAGCAATGTGCCCATGAGGCAAATTGCCACTACCAGCCACTCTTTTGGTTTTAGGAGTCCAATTAACCGTTGTTGACCGCCCATGTCGTTGCTCCCCCAAAAAGATATAAAAAAAGGAATCAGAAGAGTTGTTCTTCCGACTCCTAATTGTTCGGTTCCTATCAACCTACTCTAAAGCCCGAAGTCAGAGCCACGGCTACGGATGCGAGAATGGAAATATTGAAGAAAATAACTTTCAGATTGGCTTTCTTCATAGTTTGCCCACCCCCTTTCCTAGAGTGTAGAAAGCTTAAGAGGATTCTTGGGACAAGGCGACATAATCCTTTGATTTCTTTCCCATCAATTGACAGAGGAAGAAGAACGCCCCGACATTGATCACCACATCGCCGATGCTGATGGCTTGAGTTCGAGGATAGGGCGGCGACAGCGGAATGATATCTCCCAGAAAGTAAAGCCGGGTAGACTCGTCCATCAGGAAATGCTTGCTTACGGCATCTCCGCTGCGAAGCATTTCAATGTAGATCGGATCCAATACGGACGCCGCTTCCAAAGATACCGGCATTCGTCCGCCGTTCGCCATCATGACGAGAAAGTTCAGGAGCACGCCGACAAAGATGATGCCCAGTCCTTTTTGGTGACGATTGATCCATAGGAGCGCGAGTCCGACGACATAAATGACCATATAAAAGTATCCGTTGAACTGAGCGAAAAATGGAATGTCACCCTGCAGGTAAAAGAGCAGAAATTGGACGAGCAGCAGAATCGGGAAAGCCCATCCGCCTTTGATGCGGAGATTTCCGATCGCGATCAGCCCATTCTTCCAACCCGCGCGGATGAACCCGACGATCAGTCCTAGAAGGATCCCATCATATACCATTCGCCTTGCTCCTTCTCGACGGCATTATCATTATTCCAGTAAAAATCTACAATTACCAACATTTGCACAGGGTCATTATAAGACGGGCTCATGAACCTAGTCAATATGATCTAAGTAGCATATCCTACTCATTGTTGCACAAAGGTCCTATTGACTTCATAGTAAAAAGCCTGCTTTTTGTCGAAAAAAGCGGCTTTTTTATGATCAAAAAGACCCAATGTTTTGGTTAGAAAGAGAGTATGGATTAAAATTCCTTCATCTAATTATCCATATAATTGAAGAAGAAATTCGTCGAATCATCCCTTTACGGCGCCGGCGGTCATGCCTTTCATGATCTGCTCCTGGAAAATAAGGTAGGCGATGATCGTCGGCAGCACGGCGATCGCCATCGCGCCCATCGTCAGGCTGTAGTCGGTGCCGAAGCCGTCGGAGAACAAGGACAGGCTGAGCGGCAGCGTCTTGAGCGCCTGCGAGTTGATGAAGACGAGCGCGAACGCGAAGTCGTTCCAGAAGCGCAGGAACGCCAGGATCGCGACGGTCGCCAGGGCGGGCTTGCACAGCGGCAGGATCATGCGGAAAAAGACGCCCCACCAGCCGTTACCGTCAATCAGCGCCGCCTCCTCGATCTCGCGCGGGATGGAGGACAGGTAGGCGATGACGATGAAGATCGCGATCGGCAGCTCGAAGGCGGTGTACGGCAGGATCAGCGCGCCATAGGTGTCGAGCATCCCGATCTTGTTCATGAAGATGAACAGCGGCACGAGCGTGCTGTGGATCGGCACGAGCATGCCGATGACGAAGATGCCCAGCGCCAGCTTGTGCAGGCGGAACTGGAAGCGCGAGAGCACGTAGGCGGCCAGCGTGCCGAGCAGCAGCGTTAGCGCCACCGAGACGGAGGTGACGATGGCGGAGTTGAGCATGGCGCGTCCCATGTTGCCGAGATCCCAAGCCCGGCTGATGTTCGTGAACACCCATTCGCTCGGCAGCGAGTACGGATGGGCGAAAAAGTCCTCGTTCGTCTTCATGGCGCTGATGAACAGCCAGTACAGCGGATACAGCGTGCCTGCGGCGTACAGCAGCAGGACCAGCTTGAGCGCTCCGCCGCCGATCAGGCGGCGCAGGCGGCTTCTCTCGCCGCCGGCCGAGCCGGCGGCAGGCGGCGCGATGGTCGTTTTCACAGTCGGCACTCCCCTCTCGTCAGCTCGATTTGCGGCGGGTGACCGCCATGTTGATGCCGATCAGCAGCAGGCTGATCAGCAGGATCATCGTGGAGACGGCCGATCCGTAGCCGTATCGGTAGACGGCGAACGTGCTGTTGTACATATAGGTGGCGAGCAGCTCGGTCGACTTGGCCGGTCCGCCGCCGGTCATGACGATGACATGGTCGAACGCCTTGAGGCTGCCGGCGATGCACAGCACGATCGTGACGACGACGGTGCCCCAGATCATCGGCAGCGTCACGCTGACGAGCTTGCGCCAGCCGGTCGCTCCGTCGATGGCGGCGGCGTCGTGGATCTCCGAGGAGATGTTCTGCAGCGCGGCGATGAAGATGATGAGATACGGGCCGATGTTGCTCCAGTTGATCGGAATCGACACGGCGTACATGTTGAGCTTCGGATTGGACAGCCATGCCTGGGTCCAGCTCTCGAGGCCGATCAGCGTGAGCGCCTGGTTGAGCAGGCCGAACTGGTAGTTGTAGATGTAGCCCCAGATCATGCCGATGACGACGGTCGACAGCACCATCGGCATGAACAGCGCGGAGCGGATCAGCCGGTTGAACCAGGTGTTCGCGGTCAGGAGCAGGGCGCCGGCCAGCGCGATTGGAATCTGGCCGACGATGGCCGAGACGACGAGAATCAGGTTGTTGCGCAGAGCCCGCCAGAAGACGGGGTCCTGCAGCATGTCCCGATAGTTGCCGAGGCCGATGAACTTGGCGTCGCCCATGCCTTTCCACTGGAAAAAGCCGTAGTAGATCGACCAGAGGATCGGCAGCACGGCGAACAGGACGAAGACGATCAAGGCGGGCAGCAGGGCAATCAGGATGAAGCGGTTGCTGCGCAGAGATGCGGGCATAGGGGGATTCGCCTCCTTAGGAGAAGGAGACCCTCCCCGCGAAGCGCGGAGCGGATCTCCCGGATGTGGCATAGGGACGGACGTTGGGAACTGCGCTTACGGGTTGAGCGAGCGGGCCTGGGCGTCCTGCAGGTTTTTGGCGACCGCGTCCGGAGCCGCGCCCATCATGATTTCCTGCAAGCCGTTGTTGATCGCCTCGCCGGCTTCGGCGGACAGGTACGCGTCGTAGACCGGCGTGATGCCGACCGTCTTGACGAGCTCGAACGCCTTGTAGTAAAGGGAGGTGACCTTCGACGAATCGACGTCGGTCTTGTACATGACCATCGAGTTGCTCTCGGCGATCGCCTTCTGCGCGTCCGGACCGCTGATCGCGTAGATCAGGTCGAACGCCGCCTGCTTGCGGTCGCCCTCGACCTTCTTGCTGAGCGCGAAGCCCGCGCCGGGGCCGCCGGAGATCGTGTTCGCGTCGCCTTTGCCGCCTGCGATGGCCGGCAGCACGGTCACTTCGATCTTTTTGAGCGTGTCCTCCGGGGTCGTCGCGAGGTTCGTCAGCGTCCAGGCGCCGCTCACCATCATCGCGGCCTTGCCCTGGATGAACACCTGCTCGGCTTGCGTGTTGTCGATCGTGTTGGCGCCCTTGTCGAACGCGTCGGCGTCGACGAGCTGCTTGAAGTAGCCGAGCGCTTCGACGAACGGCGCGTCGGTGAACGCGGCTCCGTCCTGGGCGACGGCTTTCTTGAACCAGTCGGTGCCGGTGACGCGATCCGCGAGCGAGCCGAGGATCGTCGACTGCGCGACCCATGGCGCCTTGTTGCCGAGCGCGATCGGCGTGATGCCGGCTTTGTTGAACGTGTCGACCGCCGCCATCAGCTCGTCCCAGGTTTTCGGAACGGCGACGTTATGCTGCTGGAACAGCTCCGCGTTGTAATACAGGAAGGATGTGGCCGACATCGCCAGCGGCGCCGTGTAGGTCGCGCCGTCGAACGTGGAGCCGTCGAACGCGCCCGGCAGGAAGCTGTCCTTCCACTCCGGCTTGGCGTCGAGCAGCTCCTGGATCGGCTGCACGAGGCCCGATTCCTGGAAGCCCTTGATATGGCTGCCCGCGTAGGAAAGGAATACGTCCGGCATCTCGTCGGCCGCGGCGACGGTGCTCAGCCGCTGGCGGTAGCCGTCGACCGGAATCGCCTGGGCGTCCAGCTCGATCTCCGGATGAGCCGCGGCGAATTCGTCGATCTTGGCGCGGACCGTCTTGGCACGGGCGTCGTCGCCTGCGAAGTTGTGCCAGAGCGTCAGCTTGACCTTGCCGCCGCCGGCTCCGGAATCGTTCGTGGAAGCGCCGCCATTTTCTTCCGCTCCGTTGCCGCATGCGCTCAGCAGCGCCATCGCCGCCAGCGAAGCCAGCGCCGTCTTGCCGAATCTGTTCTTGTTCATGCTCGCATCCCCCTGTCCTGTTATGCCCTCAGTATATAAAAGACCCCGCTCCCGCCGCAGGGGAGATCCTTCGGGAGGAGGGGGGTCATCGTTCGTGAAGCTGGCGGTATTCGGTCGGCGTCAGCCCCGTGTCCGCCTTGAACAGCTTGTTGAAATACTTCGCGTCCTCGTAGCCGACCTCGGAAGCGATGCTCGCGACCTTGGCCGGCGTCTGCAGGAGCAGCTCCTTGGCCCGCTCGAGCCGCTGGCGCGTGACGTACTCGAGGTAGGTCTGCCCGGTCTCGCGCTTGAACAGCTCGCTCAGGTACGTCGGGTTCATCGGCAGGCTGCGGGCGACCTGCTGCAAGGTCAGGCTCTCGCCGAGGCGGGCGCGGATGTACTCCGCCGCCTGGCGGACGGCGGAGTGGCCGCCGCGCTCCAGCTCGGCCCAGCGAAGCGAGAGCAGGCGCAGCTCGGCGAGCAGCGCCTCGCGCGGCCGCTCCTCGAGCTCCGCCGGCGATGCGCCCTCCGGCATCGGCGGCAGCTCGCGGCCGATGGAGGCGGCCGAGCGCTCGAGCGAGCGGCGGGCGGCCGCGAGCAGCGAATACAGCCACGCGGTCATCGTGGCCGGCGTCGCCTGCGCGTCGGCGCGCGCCTGCTCCAGGAGCGCGTCCACGCCGCGCTCCAGCTCGCTTTCGCCGCCGGCCTGCAGCAGCCGGATCAGGCTGCGCTCCTCCTCCGGCGAGCAGACGGCGCGCATGCCTTCGCGCCCGGCGACGTCGTCGTAGCGGACGATGCCGGAGCGGGCGGCCAGATGGCGGAAGGCGAACGCCTGCAGCGCGGTCTGGCGCGCACGGGCGAAGCCGCTCCAATCCGCGGCCGCCTCGCCGCAGGCGGCGAGCGCCGGCCGGCCGCGCTCGGCGAGGCGGCGCAGTCCCGCCCGCAGCAATGGCTGCAGCTGCTGCTCCGTCTCGACGGCGGCCGCGGCCAGCCAGCCGCCGCGCTCATGCGGCACGACGGCGCAGCCGAGCGCGGCCGCGAGCTCGCCGGCGTCGGCCGGCTCCTCCGCAGGCGCGGATGCCGGCTCGCCGGCCGCGGCGGCCCGAGCGGCGGCTACGGCGCGGGCGACCGAGGCCTCGATGCGGCCGGCCGCCTGCACGCCTTCCGCTGCCGCGCAGGCGCCCGGAGCCGCCGCTCCGCTCGGCAGCTCGACCGCGGCCAGCCGCCACAGCTGCAGCAGCCGGCCGCGTCCGACGCCGGCGAGCTGCGGATGCGCCGCGACCGCTCGGCGCAGCAGCTCCTCGTCCGGCTCGCCGCCGCCAAGCAGCAGCCGCGCCAGCAGCTGCTCGCGGTAGGCCGCCGACTCCCGCGCGCTCGTCTGCGCGCGCTGCTTGCGCGCCAGCCAGCGCTGCCTGGCGCGATCGGCGGCATCGAGAATTTCGCCGGGGCGGCTCGTCTTGAGCAGATACTCGCTGACGCCCTCCCTCACCGCCTGCTGCGCGTAGGCGAACTCGTCTTACCCGGACAGCACGATGATATCGAGCTCCGGGTACTCCCGCAGCGCCTGGGCGGCGAGCTCAAGCCCCGACGCCCCCGTCATGCAGATGTCCGTCAGGATGAGATCCGGCCGCTCCAGCGGCAGCCGCAGCAGCGCCTCCTCCGCGGACGCCGCCGGCTCCAGCAGCTCGAAGCCGCGCTCCTTCCACGGCAGCACGGTGCTGAGTCCCGTGCGGATGATGACCTCGTCGTCGACGATCAATACCTTCATGCTTCTCCCTCCTCGATGCCTGGCTTCGGCAGCCGGAAGCTGACGGTCGTCCCGACGCCCGGCGAGCTGTCCAGATGCAGTCCCGCCTCCGGCCCGTAATGCAGCAGCAGCCGATTATGCACGTTGCGCAGCCCGTAGCTGCCGTAGTCGCCTCCGGTGTCGGCGTCCAGCCCCGGCAGCATGCGCCTGCCGAGCAGCGTGCGGAGCGCGTCCAGCTTTTCCTCCGGGATGCCGACGCCGTTGTCCCGCACGATGAAGCGGATCGCCCCGTCTTCGGCCGCCTCGGCCTCGACCTCGATGCGGCCCGGTTCCGGGCGCTTCAGGATGCCGTGCAGCAGCGCGTTCTCGATGAGCGGCTGCAGCAGCAGCTTGAGCATCGGCCGCTCCAGCAGCTCCTCCCGTACGGACGAGACGAGCTCGAAGCGGTCCGGATAACGGATCGACTGCACTTTCACATAGCTGTCCACATGGCTGAACTCCTGCGCCACCGTGCAGTACTCGCGCCCTTTGTTGAGGCTGAACCGCAGGAAGTCGCTGAGCGCGCCGACCATCTCGGCCGTGCGCCCGTCCTGGTTCATGAGCGCCATCCACTGCACGGACGAGAGCGTATTGTACAGGAAATGCGGATTGATCTGCGCCTGCAGCGCGAGCAGGTCCGCCTCTTTTTTGAGCGACTCGCTGCGCTTGACCTCCTCGGTCAGGTTGGCGATCTTGGCGCTGAGCCGGTTGTAGCTGATGACGAGCTGCCCGACCTCGTCGATCGTCGTCACCGGCAGCACCGGCAGCGGCTCGTCGGGATGGGCATGCCGGAGCTGGCGCGTGAGCGAGCTGAGCGGACCCGTCACCTTGCGCACGATGAAGCCGACGACGACGATGACGAACAGCAGCGCGATGCAGACGGCGATCGCCGCCAGCGTCAGGAAGTAGCGGTTTTGCGAGCGGTACTCCTCGAACGGAATGATGCCGGCCAGCTTCCAGTCCGCGCTGTTCAGGGAGCGGTAGAGGATCGTCGAGCGGCCGTCCCCTTCGCCGTAGGTCAGCGAGCCTCCTTCGCCGGAGAGCGCCGGCAAGCCGGGCAGGTAGTCGCTGATCGGGCGGTTGAGCTCCCATTGCGGCGGACCGGCCATGATCCGGTTGTCGGCGTCCAGCAGCACGACCGAGCCGGAGCCCTGCAGCTCCGACTGCCGCAGCTGGCGGGCGATGACGGATTGGTCGAGGCTGATGCGGAGGATGCCGATCGGCTTGTCGTATTTTTTCGTGCTGCGGATCGGACGCGACAGCGTCAGCACCTGATGGCTCTCGAGGGAGCTGTCCTGGCGATAGACGGTCGACCAGAACTTGCGGGCGGGATCGTAGTGCTCCGGGTCCTCGGCCCGCAGCACGTCCAGCCCCGAGCTGACGACGGAGCGGATGCTGTAGGCGGCGCGGCCGTCGTTGCTTTCGATGACGATATTGCTGATGTACGCCTTGGAAAAAGCCAGATCGGTCAGGAAGCTGATGATCGAGGTCTGCTTGCGGAGATCGGACTGCCGGGCTTGCAGATCCTGCTGCACGTTCTCGTTGCCGATCAGGAACAGAGACATGTTCTCCACGTCTCGGACCATGTTGTCGAGGTAGGCCTGGAGCAGGTCCAGCGTCTTCATGCCCTCGGTCTTGGCCTTCTCCTCCGACAGCCCTTCGGCGATCGAATAGGAAAGAAGCCCGAGCGAAAAGAGGGGAACGAGCACCGCCAGAATCGTGAGCAGCGACAGCTTATGCTTGAGCGAGCGACCGAGCCAATTTTCCATCGGGATGCCTCCTGGCCGAAAACCGTAGATGCGGGTGCGGGTGCCGTCGTGCGGGTGAGGACGGATGCCGATGCGGATGCGGATCGGGACCGATGCAGATCGGGATGAGCGGAAGCTCTAGATGCCGATGCGCCTCATGGCATGTTTCCTATCATGATAGTGAAGGTTGCGGGTGGAATCCAGTCTTTTTTTGAGCGGGATCCGAAGCTGCGAATGCGTATTTCCTTCATTTTCATCGAATTCCAGGTTGAAGAAATGAAGATGCCGCGCATTCTTTTTCCCTATGATAGCGCATTCAAGTTGGAAGGGGAAGCGGCCAGGAGGCGTTCAGGGAGCCGCGGGCTGCATCGGGCTTCGGATCGCGTCCACGCCCATTCACCCGCTCCTCTCCATCAGTGGTACATTTACCACATATGGGCTCTTTCTCCGCGCCTGCGCCTCCATCAGTGGTACATTTACCACTTACGGGCTCCTTCTCCGCCGCTGCGCCTCCTTCAGTGGCAGATTTACCGCTCTAGCGCGCCATTTCCTCCGCAGCGACATCGCCTCGCCTAACCGAATGGACGGCGAGGCGGATTCCAAGCCCGCTGCAAGAAGGCGCTTTATTCGCTTTATACGCGTTGCGCGATCAACGCGAAAAAACCGGGCTGCAGCCTCCCCGGCACGCGATGCCAAGGCCGCAACCCGAAATCATTGCAGCCTCCCCTGTTCGTTTCCCTCCCTCAATCTCATCCACACGCGAAGATAGACATTTTTTCCACGCTAAAAAAGCCGAATGACGTCGTCGTCATTCGGCTCCTTCTCTGAAACGATGGCCCGCCCGCTCTCAAGCCTGCGCTACAGCCGAGGCGGAGGCTTGCAGCGCGGCGCCGCCGGCGACGGCCGCGACGACCGCCGCGTCCAGCGCGGATGCCGCGACATCCGCCGGCGCGCGGCGGGGATCCTGCAGCTCCAGGATCGCCTGGAGCGCGCGGCTCGCGCCCGCGACCGGCTTGTGGCGCGACGCGTTGCGGCGAAGCCGGTCGCGCAGCGCCGCATGCTCGAGCACCGCGCGCAGCTGGTCCATCAGCTCGCCGCGGCTGCTCGCCTCCAGAGCGGCGCCAAGGCCGGCCAGGTATGCGGAATTTTCCTGCTCCTGTCCCGGAATCGGCTTGAACAGGATCATCGGCAGCTCCTGCGCGAGCGCCTCGGAGACGGTCAGCCCGCCCGGCTTGGTCACCATGACGTCGGCCGCCGCCATCAGCTCGTGCACATGCGGCACGTACCCGGTCACGACGATTCGGTGGGCGTCCCCGACGCTGCGCAGCCGCTCCTGCAGCTGGCGGCGCAGCCGCTCGTTGCGGCCGCAGACGATGACGAACTGCGCGCGCGGCAGGCCGTCCTGCTCCTCGACGAGGCGCATGACGCTGCGGCCGATGAGGCCGTCGCCGCCGCCCATGACGAGGATCGTCGGCAGCTGCGGATCGAGGCCGTGCTTGCGCCGCAGCTCCGCGCGGTCATGGCGCTGGCCGAACTGGCGGCGCACCGGGATGCCGGTCGCGACGACGCGCGACGGCGACACGCCGCTCGCGATGAGCGCCTGGCGGATCGGCTCGGCGCCGACGATGTAGCGGTCGGTGCCGGGATGGATCCAGTAGCTGTGCCGAGCGTAGTCGGTGAGCACGGTGACGGTCGGCACGCGCGTCAGCCGCTGGAGCCGCAGATGGGACATCGCTGCGGCAGCGGCCGGAAACGTGCAGACGACGACCGTCGGCCGGAGCTCCTCGAGCAGCTGCAGCATGCGCTCCGTGCGGAAGGTGCGCAGCTGCTTGAACAGCGTCGACAGCCGGTTCTCCTCGCGCGTCGCCCGGTACAGGACGCCGTACACTGACGGCAGTCCCTTGATGCCCTGCATGTAGCAGAAGCGTCCGACCGAATGAAGCTTCGGATGGGTCCATTTCATATAGTCCACGATCGTCGTCTCGGCGTTCGGCGCGGCTCCCGCGGCCGCCTCCGCGATCGCCCGCGCGGCCTGGTTGTGGCCCTCGCCCAGCGTCCCGGTCAGGACAAGAATTCGTTGCTGGCTGCTCGCGTGCACGTACGCTTCCTCCTCTGGCTGCGGCCGCCCTGCCCGGGGCGTCTCTCGGGACCAAGAGCGGCTCGCTACGATATACATACGGGACAAGGGCGAAAAATAGTCTGCGAAGCTTTTCCGCCGCCACATGATGTACGAATCTCCCTGAAGAAAAGCTTACCTCGGCCGGCTTCCGCCGCCTTCGGGCCGCAGCCGGTTTTTGCACCTGGACCTAGGGCGGGGTTGCAGACACGCTCTACGGCGGGCTACTCCTCCAGCCGCGGGCCTTCGAATCGGCGGATCGCCTCGCGCGCATGGTCGGGAATCGGCGTCGGCCGTCCGCCGGCCGTGTCGATCAGGACGATCGCGCCCCGGCCGCCGGCCTTGAGCTTGCCGTCCACCGTCAGCGCATACTGGATGTCGATCGACGAGCGGCCAAGCCGCGCCGTCTTGACATGCAGGCGCAGCGCGTCCTTGAGGTAGATCTGATCCAGGTACTGGCACTCCAGATCGGCGACGACGGATACGGCCTTTTGACTGAATAAATCTTCCGTCAGTTCCAAATTCTCGAAGTACTCGATCCTTCCCTGCTCGAAGTACATGAAATAGCTCACATTATTGACATGCCCCAGCATGTCCGTCTCGCAATAGCGGATCTTCAGCGGAATCGAGAAGGAAAACGAGTCCAGCCAAGCCTGCCGGTCCTCTCCCATGAATGCGCCCTTGCTCATGATGCAGGTCTCCTTTGCTCCCGTCGGCGGCTGCCGATCGGGCTTGTCATCAAGCAGGATAGCATGCCGCCTGCGCCGGGCACAACCGCGCCGCCGGTCCGGCTCCTCCGCAGGCAACGAAAAAAAGCGCCGCGGCCGCCAGATGAAGGCGGTCGTCGGACGCTTCCCGACTCTGGCGGAGGTCCTATCGAAGGAAGGCTCCGCCCGATCCGTTCCAAGCTAGAGATCCCCGGTCAGGCTCCGCCAAGGAAGGCCTTCACTCCGACGTCGAGCTTGGCTCAGGCCCGGAGCTGCCGGCGCCGCGAAGCGCCATCCGCTCCGCCGCGAAGTCGACGAGCTCCCGCATCGGCATGAGCCGGGCGAGGCAGTCTCCGATCGTCAGGCGGCGCGCCTGCGGATGCGACGCCTCGAACGCCTCGCCGATCGCCTCGAAGTCGCTGTCGTCATAGGCGAGCTCCTCGTACTCGACCCAGCGGCGCTCGCCCTGGACGAGCATCGGCGCGCCTTGGCGATTCATCCTTTTGCCCGGCCAATCGGCCCGATGCTCCGCCAGATGAAGCGACGTGCTGTTGACATGGCCGACGCCGAGCAGCAGCACATGAGCTCCATGCTCATAAAGGCGGCCAAGCGGCGAAGGCTCGCCAAGCGGAGGAACGAGCGGATGCTCCAAGGCGATCGCCTCGGCGAGCGGTCCGCGGGCGGCAAAGCTCACCTGCGGATGCGCGCTGCGCCGCGCGCCATCGCGGCGCCGGAACGCCTCGACGACCGCTCCCATCGCCCGCGTCGGCGTCAGATCCGGGCGGAACGGCGGCATCTCCGCGCGGATGACCGGCCACCACGATTCCGGCACCGGCGGCCGGCTCCAGGCCGACGGCTCGGACAGATCCGCCGTCTGGGTCGGCATGACGATCGTGCCGGACGCCCCGGCCGCCTCCTCCAGCGCCTCGACGACAGCCTGGCTGCCGCCGGGAATCCACCGTCCGAACGACTTCATCGACGAGTGCACGAGCAGCGTCATGCCCTCCTTGACGCCCAGCTCCTTCAGGCCGAGCGCGATCGCCTGCTTCGTCAGCGGCGGATGCGCGTAGATGTCCATTTCTCTCTTCCCCTTTCCGATACCGACAGCATATCCGATCGGCGCCTGCGCGGCTAGGGGCGAAAACGGCTGAAGCCGTTCCCGGCCGGCTTTCAGAAAATGACGCTGCCAGGCGGTGCGTAAGGAGCGGCCAACGGGAAACAGCCCGCGCGCGGCGGGCTGCAAAAGCGGAAGGGCTGCGGCTGCAAGCCGCCTGCCGAGCAGGCTAGGAAAGCTCCGCCCAGCGCGGCCACATCTCGGCCGGGTTGAGCTCGTAGATCTCCTTCTCGCGGAACAGGTACTGCTGCATGATGAACTCGCGCCTCAGCGTGGCGAAGTCCGGATGGAACTCGCGGATGAACGCGTTGATGTCCTTCTCCGGATACTTGCGTCCCGGCTCCAGCTTCTGCGCCAGATGCTCCAGGACGACGAGCTTTTTCTTCAGCTGGGCCGGGATGTTCTTCAGCCTGCCTTCCCGATCGAAAAAGCTGCGCAGCACGCCGCTTCGGTACTTCTCCAGCTCTTCGCGGCGCGCCTGCTCTTCGAATTCTCTTTGTTCGTCCATGCCCCTCTCCTCTCTCCTCGCGCCTGCACGCGACCGGAGGATCAGCTCCATCGCCGCGTCCGCTCCATCGCGCAGGAAGTATTCGTTCAGCGAAAAGTAAATCGCATTCTTCTCCCGCCGCTCCCCGACGAGCCCGGCTTCCCGGAGCTTGGCGGCATGATGGGTGATCGTCGCCGGCGCGAGCGACAGCCGCTCGGCCAGCTCCAGGCCGTTGCGCTCTCCGTCCGCCAGCAGGATCAGCATGCGGATGCGGGTCGGATCGGCAAGCGCCTTATGATAGGCGACGACTTTTTCCAGCTGCATGACGATTCCTCATTTAGATTAGATATTAATCTAATTAGATATTAATCGAATGTATACTCCGCGTCAAGCGAAATAGTTGCGGATAGGCCCGGGGGGAGAGCAGAATAGAAGGAACGGCTGCCTTGGCTGGCGATGCGGGCTAGCCGCAGACGCGCGTCTGATGCTAGGCACAGCGGCGTAGAAGCCTGGTAGGCTTGAAGAACGAAAGGTCGTGGAGCATGGATTGGTCCAGCAAGATGAATGAAGCGGTCGAGTGCCTCGAGAGCGGCCTCCGCGGAGAGGTTTCCTATGCCGAGGCGGCGCGCCGGGCGGGCTGCCCAGCCTATCATTTTCAGCGGATGTTCTCCTATCTCGCGGGCATGACGCTCGCGGATTACGTGCGCAGGCGCAGGCTGACGCTCGCGGCGGCCGACCTTCAGGCGGAAGGAGGCAAGGTGATCGACATCGCGCTGCGCTACGGCTACGAGTCGCCGGAAGCATTCGCCCGAGCGTTCCGCCAGCAGCACGGCCTCTCGCCTTCCGAGGCGCGGCGGCCCGGAGCGCGTCTGCTGGCCTTCCCTCGCCTCGCCTTTCGATTCGAAGCTCAGGGAGGATCTGACATGAATTATCGGATGGAGAAGCTGCCCGCGTTCCGCGCGATCGGGATGGGCACGAGCGTGCAGATGAGCGAGGCCTTTTCGGAGGTGCCGCAGCTATGGCAGAAAGCCGCCGCGGAAGGAGCGTTCGCGCGCTTCCTCGAGCTGGGAGAGCCGGGCGGGCGGCCGCCGGGCATCCTCGGCATCTGCGCCGGCGGCAGCTGGGGCGAGGGGGAGCGCTTCGACTACATCCTCGGCTGCGTCTCTCGCGAGGCCTTGCCGGAGGGCTGGCGCGAGCTGGAGTTTCCCGCCTCGCTGTGGGCGGTGTTCGAGGCGGCCGGACCGCCGGAGGCGCTGCAGGAAGTCTGGAGCCGCTTTTACCGCGAATGGGTGCCCTCCGCCGGCTACGAGCTGGCGGGTCTGCCTGCGGTGGAGGCGTATCTCCCGCCGGAGGAGAACCGCAACGAGCTGTGGATCCCGGTCGTGAGCCGGACTTGAGCTAGCGGCGGCCCGGCTGGAGGAGGCTCGCGTCCGCAGGCGCAGTGTACGAGGAAAGAAGAGGACGCCGATCACAGCGGCCGGCGCCTCTTCTCCCCCAACAAAGGAGGGATCCGCATTAGCGGCAAGCACCGATTCGATTCGAAAAGCCGGCGCGTCCGCATAGCCGGCGCGAGCAGGGCCGCGCTGCGCCTGCTGCTCCATCTCGCCGCGGCAAGCCTGCTGCTCTCCGTGCCGTTCGCCGACCGGGGGGAAATGCCCGGCCCGGTGTTCGGCATGTTGCTGCTGCTGGCGGCCGCCGCTTATCTGCTCTGGACGCTGCTGCTCAGCCTGGCCGCCGGCATCGACTGGCGCGCATTCGCTGCGCCGGACGCTTCGGAGAGCGAACGACACCACCCATTCAAGCATCGCGACTAACTCGGGGGGAATGTAGATATGACTCAGCAAGCCTTTTTGTTCGACATGGACGGCGTCATCATCGACAGTGAGCCGCTGCACTTCGCCGTCGACATCGAAACGGTCCGCGCGCTCGGCGCGGAAATCGACCAGCACGGGCTGGAGCCTTACGTCGGCATGACCAATCCGGAAATGTGGAAGCGGCTGCGGGCTCAGTTCGGCTTCGAGCCTTCCATCGCCGAAATCATCGAGCTCCAGATGAACCGCAAGCTGGAGGCGCTGGCCGCCAGCGGCCTGACCGCGATGGACGGCATCGCGGAGCTGATCGACGCCTTGCTCGCCGCTGGCGTGCGGATCGGCGTCGCCTCGTCCTCGCCGCGCGTCTTCATCGAGGCGGTGCTCGGCCAGTTCGGCCTGCTGGACAAATTCGGCTGCATCGTCAGCGGCGAGGAAGTGCCGATGGGCAAGCCCGCGCCGGATGTGTACCGGGAAGCGGCTCGTCAGCTGGGCGTGTCGCCGGACGCCTGCGTCGTGCTGGAGGATTCGCGCAACGGAGTCCGCGCCGCCAAGGCGGCGGGCATGCGCGCGATCGGACTGCGCAACCCGAACTCCGGCCAGCAGGATCTGTCCGAGGCCGACTGGATCGTCGGCTCGATCGCCGACATCCCGCTCGCGGAGCTGGGGCTAGGGCTGGCGCAGCCTTAGACGATCTGTGAATTGAAAAAGGCTGTTCCTTCCGTCCGACGGACGGGGAACAGCCTTTTTCAATCAGGGCGGCTGCAATCGAGCTGCCCGAGAGGCGTCTGCGCCAGCGGCGCTTCCTGGCGCTGTCTTGCCGCTAGAGTGCAATTTCCGGATGGACGGCCGCCGTAGCGCCCTCGTCGGCTCTCGCCGTCGGCCGCCGAAATGCCCCGGCGCGCGGACGATCCTCTAGCTTCCGCGCAGCAGCCGCAGCTCCTGCGCCGCGTGCACGGCCTGCAGCCGCGAGGCGACGCCGAGCTTGGCGTACAGCCGCGACAGGTAGACGCGGACGGTGCCGGGCGTCAAGCCGAGGCTGTCCGCGATCTCGCGGTTGGCGGCGCCGTCCGCCAGATGGCGGAGCAGGATCAGCTCCTGCTCCGTCAGCGGCTCCGCCAGCGGCGCAGCAGCCTCCAGCACGCGCGGCGGGGCGTAATCGAACGCGCCCAGCAGCCGCTCGACATAAGCGCTCCGCGGCTCGCTGCCGCTGGGCGGCCCGTCAGCGCGGGCCCGGAACGCGGCAAGCAGCTTGCGCATCGGCGCGCCTTCGGCGACGAACAGCCTGACGTAGCCGTTCGCCTCCCCGATGGCCAGCGCCTGTCCGATTGCCCGCAGCGCCTCCGTCTGGCGGCCTCTGCCCTGCTCCGCGAGCGCCCGCAGCGCAGCGGTCTCCGCCAGTCCCGATACAAGCCCCTCGCGCCGCTGCAGCCGCTCCAAGGCGTCCAGCAGGCGCAGCGCCCGCTCCAGCCTGCGCTGGCTCAGCAGCAGGCGGACCAGCGTCATAAGCTCGAACTCGCGATGGTAAGCCGGCGGCTCCTTGCCGGGAAGGCCGAGCGAGGCGAGCGCCTTCCCGGCCGCCGCAGGCTGCCCGGCCTGCAGCAGCAGCCGGGCTCTCGCCGCGATGAGGCCCGCCTGCCACTGGGGCTCCAGCGCCGCCTCCAGCCGCTCGGCGGCAAGCAGCTCATTCAAGGCGGCGTCGAGCTTGCCGTCGGCGGCATCGAGCTGGGCCTGCAGGATGGCCGCGGGCACCGCCAGGCCGGCTGTCAGGCGCGCGGACCGGTCCTGCTGCACGCCTGCGAGCAGCGTCCGGCACTCCTCCAGCCGATTCCACTCGAAGTAGCCTTCAGCCAGCGCAAGCCTCACGTACAGGCTCACCAGGCTGCCGCCCCAGCCGCCTTCATCCAGCATCCCGGCGAACTGGCGGCCGATCGCCTCCGTATCGGGACTCAGCACGCCCTTCATCCCGATGTCCGCGCGCCTTACCTGAGGCTCCGAGCGGTTGAAGTCGACGTTGAAATACATCCCCTCCGCCGGCAGCAGCTCCCTGCCCGCGCGGTCCGCCAGCTGCTGCCACAGCTCGAAGCGTCCGCCGAAGAAGATGCGGTTGGACTCGACGAACAGCAGTCCGCTGCTCAGCCGGCTCCGCTCTTGGCCCGGCTCAAGGCGCTCGGCGATGCGCCGCGCTCCCGCCATCGCCGCTCCGGCAGCCTCGAAGCTCCCGCCGACAGCCAGCAGATAGGCCTGCAGCAGCTGCTGCTCGGCGGTCAGCTCGCGCAGCTCCGCCAGCCGCTCCAGCAGGCCGAGCAGGCTGCGCCCCTCCCCCTGCCGCAGCGCCTGCGCGGCAAAGGCATCGAGCTTGTCCGAGCTCCACTTGCCGTCGCCGGCGCTCAGCGCGCAGCCGATCGCCTCCGCAGCCAGCCCCCGCCGATCGAGCTCCAGGGCGCAGCGCTGCAGCGCGTCCCGGCGGCTGAAGTCGGACAGCTCCGGCCGCCTCAGCAGGAAGCCGCGGAACAGCGCATGGTAGCGATGCCATCCATCCGCTCCGGCCGGCAGCAGGAACAGGCTGTCGCGCCGCACGCGGCCGAGCAGCGCCTCCGCCTCCTCCCGGCCGCATCCTGCCGCGGCCGCAGCCAGCTCCGAGTCGATCCGCTCCGGCAGCGCCGAACGGAGCAGGAACTGCTTCAGCTCATCCGGCAAGCGGCCGTAGGCTTCCTCCATAAGGAACGCCGCCAGCTCCTCCCCGCCCGCTTCGAGGCCGAGCGATGCCGCGCCGGACAGTCCCGACAGCTGGAGGCCGGCCGCCCATCCTTCCGTCGCCTGATGCAGGCGGAGCTGCTGGGCCGGAGTGAACGTGCCGGGAAACGCCGCGTCCAGGTACGCGCCCGCCTCGTCCTCGGTGAAAGCGATTTCCGCCGCCGACAGGTCGAGCCGCTTGCCTTCGGCCGCCCATCTGGAGCCGCCGACGCGCGGCGCCGAGCGGCCTGCCGCTACGACGGCGGCGCCTGGCGGCAAGTAGCGGAGCCAGTAGCCGAGCGGCTCCAGGATGCCCGCATCCCGGATGAGATGGATGTCGTCCAGCACCAGGACGATCCGGCCCCCGGCCTCCGCCAGCTCGCCGATGAGGGCGTCCAGAAAAGCCGAAACGGACAAGGATGGCAGCGCCGAGCTGAGCGGAAGGCTGCGTCGCAGCGAATTCGGCGGCAGCGCCTGCGCAAGAGCGAACGCGACCAGACGCCAGAAGCGCGGAGCGTCGTCATCCGCCTCGTCGAGCGACAGCCAAGCGACAGGGCGGCCGGCCTGCTCCGCCCACTGGCGGAGCAGCGTCGTCTTGCCGTAGCCGGCGGGGGCGCAGACGGTCACGAGCCGGCAGGAGGCGCCTTGCTCCAGCATCCGGATCAGCCGGGGGCGGGCCGTCAGTCCGGCGAGTCCGCCTTGCGGCTTCGTTATTTTGGCGAGCGGAGGCCGCCAGCCTGTTTGAACATCCATGAGAACCTCCTGAACGGATTTCTTTTCCTTCTTACATCGCCATTCCGCGCCGCTCCTGTTAACCCCCGTCAATCGCCGTCCTGCCGGCGGCCGGCTCGAATGGAGCGTCAGATCGAGAAGGGAGCTGCACCTATGACGATGAAATCATGGACGGGATTCGCCGCGGCGGCGCTGCTGGGCGGCCTCATCCTGATGGTCGCGGCCGGAGCTGACGGCTGGCGGCCGGCGGCCAGCGGCTCGTTCACGATCAACGTGGCGGCGGGGCTTCAGCTTCATTGAGCCGGAAAGCGAAACGGGACGAAGCGGAGGCGGCCTCTGCTTCGTCCCGCTGTCGGGGCACATCTTGGAGCGATGATAATGCGCAGTGCCGAGCTGTCCTCGTAAGGAACCCGGCTCAAGCATGCTGTTTCTTGAGGAAGAACATCTCCTTCTCCACCTGCATGATCTTATGATCCTGGAATTCTACATTTCCACGGAGGGGAATGATCTCGCTCATCAGCTTCTCGTCTGCGGCAATATTCTCCAGATGGTAGGCATCCACCTTTTCGTGGAGCGAAAAGACCTGTCCGTTCAGCGTCGCGACCTGGGTCTGAAGCGAATCGACGTCTTCTTCAAGGCGACCCAGCCGCTGGTCCACGTCGTCCAGACGCTGCTCGACCGCTCCCAGACGCTGATCCACGCCGTCCAGACGCTGCTCGACCGCCCCAAGACGCTGGTCCACGCCGTCCAGACGCTGCTCGACCGCCCCAAGACGCTGGTCCACGCCGTCCAGACGCTGCTCGACCGCCCCAAGACGCTGGTCTACGTCGTCCAGACGCTGCTCGACCGCTCCCAGACGCTGGTCCATGCCGTCAAGACGCTGCTCGACCGCCTCCAAACGCTCGTCCATCTTATCCAAGCGCTGATCCATCTTGTCCAACCGTTCGTCGATTCGATCGAAGCGGCCGTTCATTCCCTCCAGCGTCGACATGATCCGCTCCAGCATCTGCTCCATCGCTCTGCCCTCCCGAATGCTTGACTTAGTCCAGTATACCCTGCGAACGGGAAATTGCCTAGTCGCATTTCGAACACTTGTTCCCGTTTCGAATGAGGCATTCCGGGCTATTTCGCCGGGACTCCCGTCCAGCGCAGCCCTTTCGGAAAATGATTCTTGAGCTGCCCGTCCGCCAGCTTGCCCCAGCCGATCGGATAGCCGGAAGCGAGCACGAGCTGCCAGCCCTTCGCTCCGCCGCCCGCGATCGCTTCGCCTCGCAGGTAGGCCGCCAGCTCCGCCGAGCCGAGCGGCAGGTCGGCGGCATGCCGCGCCTGGCTCGGCCGGAGCGCCAGCGCCAGCGCGTGGGACGGCTCGAAGCGGTTCTTCTTGAGCGTGCCGAGATGCAAGCCCGGCCGCAGCACCTTCAGCCCCGCGAGCTCCGGCATGCCCTCCGGCAGCGCGTACAGCTGGTCGCCAAACAGGAGCATCCTCCCTTGCGGCTGCTCCGCGAGCGACTCTTCGGCGAAGCGCAGAAAAGGCTCCGGCAGCTTGTCCCGCCGCAGGCCCGTCTCCAGCTTCAGCTTGGCGCCGCCCGCAGGCGCCTCCTCCGCCTTGCGCAGCACCGCGGCGTAGTGGCCCTCGCCGCGCGTCCGATGCGGCCAGATCCGCACCGTATGCTCCAGTCCCGGCGCGGGGTCGGCGGTCCAGTCGGGCCGGCCGCTCCCGAAGCCGTCCTGCCTCTGCGCGGCCGCGACGGAGAACTCCGGATGCTCCCGCAGGAAGCGGCTTATGGCGCCTTCATTTTCCTCCGGAGCGAACGTGCAGGTGGAGTAGACGAGCGTGCCGCCGGGACGCAGCATGAGCGCCGCATGGCGCAGGATGTCTTCCTGCCGCGCCGCGCATAGCCGCACATGGTCCGGGCTCCACTGCGCGCAGGCGTCCGGGTCCTTGCGGAACATGCCCTCGCCGGAGCATGGAGCGTCCACGACGATCCGGTCGAAAAAGGCCGGGAAACGAGGCGACAGCCGATCCGGCAGCTCGCTCGTCACGACCGCATGCGGGACGCCCATGCGCTCCACGTTCTGCGACAGGATCTTCGCCCGCGCCGGATGCGGCTCGTTGGCGACGAGCAGCCCCTCGCCCCGCATCAGCTGGGCCAGATGCGTCGTCTTGCCGCCGGGCGCGGCGCATAGATCGAGCACGCGCTCGCCCGGCTGCGGAGCGGCCAGCTCGGCGACGGCCATCGCGCTCGGCTCCTGAATGTAATAGAGGCCCGCCTCATGCCACGGATGCCGGCCGGGACGGTCCTCTTCGCCATCATAATAGAAGCCTGCCGGAGCCCACGGCACCGGCTCCAGCCGGAACGGCTGGACGGCGAGGAAATCCTCGGCCGAAAGCTTGAGCGTATTGACGCGCAGCGCCTGCGCCCGCGGCTGCTCGTAGCTGCGGCGGAACGCCTCGTATTCATCTTGCAGCAGGTCCTTCATGCGCGATTCGAAGGAAGCCGGAACAATCATGATCACTCACCTCGGGTCGATGCCTGGCGGCGAGCCGCCGGAAAAAACTACGACCATTCTACCGGGCGAGCCCCTTCGGCGCAAGGCCGAAGCGCCGTAAGGCCGCCGCAGCCGGGCGAGGCCGGAGCGGTCCGAAGGCGGGAAGCGGGGCGAGAGCCCCCGTCCCGAGCCTCAAGGCCGCTTGGGCTGGACCGCCTGCATCGCCTGGAGCATCGCGCGGAAATGAGCGACATAGGCCGCAGCCGAGAAGCGCTCGCGGATATGGCGCTCGCCCTGGACGCGGATGCTCTCCCGATAGGCGACGTCCTGCATGAGGCGGTAGGCGCCGGCCGCAGCCGCGCCGATGTCGCCGAGCGGGTACAGCTCCCCCGTCTGACCAGGCGAGATGAAGCGCGCCACCCCGCCGGAGTCGGTCGCCAGCACCGGGCAGCGGCAGAGCAGCGCCTCCGCGACCGCGTAGCCGAAGCCTTCGCGGATCGAGCAGGAGACGAGCAGCCCGCCCGAATCGCCGATCAGGCTAAGATAATCAGCCATCTGCGAATGCGGCACGTTGGAGCGCAGCGTCAGCCGCCCGGCGACGGGAGAGGTCTGGCGCCACTGGTCGAACGACTGGCGCTCGACCGGATCGTACAGGCTCGCATCCTCGAACATCCACAGCGCCAGCTGCGGGAAAGCCGGCACGAGCGCTTCCGCGATCGCCGCGAGCTCGCGCCAGTTCTTGTTGGGCTCGATCCGTCCGATCCAGCCGAGGATCGGGTACGGCACGACCGGGAAGCGCGAGTAGCCGAAGCTGTCCGTGTCGAGCGGATCGTCGAAGCAGAACTGCGGCAGCTCCGGATAAGCGCCGCCGAACATCGCCTGCAGATGGCCCGTCACGGGGTACAAAAGGCCGTCCGCGCAAAAGCGCAGCACGCTGCCGTAGTTGCGCAGGAATTCCTCGGCCTGCTGCGGCGTGCCGAGCCCTTGAACCTCGAACACGAGGCGTCCCGCGTAGCCGCTGAGCCG
Source organism: Paenibacillus pasadenensis (assembly GCF_002864175.1). Taxonomy (NCBI): domain Bacteria; kingdom Bacillati; phylum Bacillota; class Bacilli; order Caryophanales; family Paenibacillaceae; genus Paenibacillus; species Paenibacillus pasadenensis. The sequence continues at coordinate 1,187,685 of NZ_NFEZ01000003.1, forward strand.
GATCTGCTCCAGCAGGACGACATGCGAGCAGACGACGATCATGTCGTAGCCCTCCCGGCGGATCAGCTCCAGGATGTCTGCCGTTTCGCGGTAGACGAGCACGGTCGCGCCGGGGGCGTTCTGCAGGCCGCTCCCTTCGTTCGTATACAGGACGTGGCAGTCGACGCCGCTTGCGGCGAGCGCCCGGGAGCGGATGCGGTTGAGCGTCTCCATGCCCCCGCTCGGCGTCGAGAAGACGAGCAGCAGCTTCATCGCCCTTCGTCTCCGCAGGGGCGGAGCGTATTCGCGAGCTGGTGGACCATCGGGCCCGCACCTCCAGTCGTAAAAACAGGTTGCTGCCAGTATATGCTCGGCTCCGCGCCGCCCGTGCGGGATGGGCGTATCGAGAGGGAGGGAGAACGATGCGGAAACGGCTTGAGGAGCTCGTTTTCCGAGCTGCGGCGATTCTACTCCTAGGCTCCGTCGGCCGGCGGGGGCTGCGACCGTTCGGAAACTAAAAAAGGCGGCCGGATGCTAGATCCGCCGCCGCTCCTTCACGACCGCGCCGGGATGCACGATCAGCTCCTCCGTATATTCGACCGCTCCGATCTCGCAGCCGTCGCCCACCGTCACGCTGCCTCCGCGCACGGTGTGCGCGCGGGTATGCTCCAGCCGGACGACAGCCCCCTCGATGTGATGGGCGGATAAGCGGGCCTGCCGCGAAGGCCGGAAAAAGATCCCGAACAGCCTCGTCCACCAGGCCGGGCGGCTGACCTCGATCCGGTCTCCGACCAGCTCGCCGACGGACGAGTCGCCGTACAGCTGCAGCTCGATGCTGCCGGCGTCCAGCCGGCCCGGCACGGCGGCCTTGCCGCGCAAATGAATGTCCGAAGCGTCGCAGCTCATCGCCTGCAGCTCTCCGCTGAGGCGCAGGCGGTCGACATGCAGCCGCTCCTGCACCGTAATCGAGCCCGTGCCGATCAGCTCGCGGACCGAAGCGGCGTCGCGGGAAGCCAGCTCGCCGGTCAGCCGCAGGCGGCCGATCGACAGTCCCTCTGCGGAGATCGTGCCGGTGATGCTGGCCTTGAGCGCGTTCAGCTCGCCGTGCACGCGCATCGTGCCGGTCACGGCCAGCTGCACGCAGTCGAGGCTCCCGTGCACGACGGCGTCGCCGAGCACGCGCGCCTTCTCATAGCTGCCGCCGCCAGTCGCGCCTGTCCCTGTCAGAGACAGGCGGCGCGGCTCGTCATGAGTTTTCGCCGCCATGCGGCACTCCCCCTCTCGATCAGGTCAGACGGACTTCGCTGTCGACGCGCGCATCCGCATGCCGCTCGAATTGCTCCGTGTACTCGACCCGGCCGATCTCGCAGCCTGGACCGATCCGCACCTTGACCCCGCGCACGAGGCTCGCCGTCACATGCTCCAAGACGATCTCCTCGCCCTCGATCGTCTGCGCCAGCAGCCGGTTCTGGATGGCGGGCAGCGGCAGCAGCTTCTGCCAGCCGTGCAGGTCGCTGCTCGAGGCCTTGGTCTGGATGAAGCGGGCCGACAGCTCGCGGATGCTGCTGCCGCCCTGAAGCTCCAGCCGGATCTCGTCGCCGTTCAGCGCGTCAAGCTGAAGCTTGCCGTGCGACAGCAGGCGGCCGATTCGGCACGGTCCGTGCACCGTGAGGCTGCCGTTGACCGCCGCCTCGTCCGCTTCCAGCGATTCCTCTACCGTCAGCTTGCCCTCCACGCGGCATTTCTTCGTCCTCAATCCGCCGTGAATGCCCGCCAGACCGTTGATCTCCGCGTGCTCCGCCTGCACCGAGCCCTTGAACGTCGCCTGACCGTTCACGATGACCGCTCCGCTGTCGAGGTCGCCCGTCACCTTGCCCATGCCGTCGATGATCGTGCGCTCCGCCCTGCCGCCCTCCACCGTGCCGATGCCCGCCAGCCGAATCTCCCTGCCCGTATCGCTGTTCATAAGACCATTCTCCCTTCAAATAGACTGATATGGACTCAGCTTATCACGCTGTCCGCAGCCGGGCATCGGCCCGCAGGCGGAGCCGGAAGTCGGGCAGAAGGCGGGGTGGCGGGGGCGCTGCGGTCAATTCCGCTCTCTCGTTACGGACGCCTTCTCGCTCGCCCCCGTTAGAGCCAGCGCCTCGTACGTCGCCGTATCGGCGATGATGAACAGCCGCGCCTGCTCCGGAATCGTGTCGCCGAGCCGGCGGATGATGCCCGTGTCGTCGCCGTCGGCGACGAGCAGCGCGCCGCGCGCCTTCAGCCATTCGTAAGCATCGTTGTAGACGCGCCATTCCGGCCGCTTGGCGATCGCGTACAGCTCGTCCCCGCTGTCCTTGCTCATCAGGTTCATGAACAGGCGCGACGAGCCCTGGTTCACCGTGGAGCTGGCGATCAGATGGGAGATCGACTGCTGCGACAGGATCAGCTCATCCACCTTCGCATGGCGGAAGCTGTGGCGGTGGCTTTCCTTGAGGATCTCCGCGATCGTGTAGATCTCCTTGCCTTGGCGGGCCGCATAGCTCTCCAGCGTCGTCGCGATCAGCAGCGTATGGCCGTCCGCCAACGACGAATTATGCACGCCCTCCGGGGAAAAGATGACGACCGCCTTGCACGCGCAGACGTTCGCTCGGTCCAGCGTCGCGTACTCCGTGGCGTCGCCCTGGATGTAATGGACGCGATGCTCCGCCATCGGCGTCTTCTCCAGCTTGGCGACGAGCACGACCTCCCGCGCCGGATCGGCGAGCAGCAGCTCCTCGATCATGTCGCGGATCTTTTCCTCCGACCAGCCGATGACGACGTAGTGATCCTTGCCTTGGTAAGCCAATCTGCCTTCCTCCCTCTGCTTTTTCCAGCTCACGAAATTCTCCGTCGTCTTGCCGACGATGGAGCCGATCAGGAACAATCCGATGAAAATGACGACGATGCCGAACACCATGCCCGGAGCGGTCACCGGGAAATAATCGCCGTAGCCGACCGTCGTCGCCGTCACGATCACCCACCAGAGCGAGCGGAACCAGCTCGTGAACTTCTCCGGCTCCAGCGCCTGAATGACGAACGGGCTGAGGAGGAAAAAAATCGCCGCGAACACGGCGAGCGTCCGGCCGTCAAGCCTGACGATCTTGCGGAACGCTTGGTAGAAAAACAGCATGAAATCGATCCTTTCTCTCGGCAAGCCTGGATGCGGTAATCCTTTCTACCATTCGAAGGAAAGGGATGGAAACCCTTCCGGCGCCTTGTTCCTAATTATACGAAAGTTGAATCCCATTAAATGATAGGCGCCTTTTGCAGCAATCCGCCAGCGACCCGTCCAGCAGGCTGATCAACATCCTCTCCCACGCCCTAGCAGACAACGCAAAAAAGGGCTGTTGATCAGCCCTTCTCTCCTTCATTCCGCCGCGAGCGCCGTCCACGCCTCCAACGGACCGGGCCGCTGCGCCCGAGCCTAAATCTCCCGCATCCACGCTTCGATCAGCCGCTGCAGCTCCTCTGTCTCCAGCTCGCAGCAGCTGTCCTCGTCGGCCAGCTCATCGACGACCCGCGTCCGCTCCCGGCCGATCTCCAGCGTGCAGGCGTTGCCCGAGAGCTCGCGCCCGTCGGACTCGCCGCGCAGCACCGCGCCGATCGCGTCCAGATACTGCGGCCCGCTCGCCCGATTGACGTCGGTGAACAGGAACGTCTCGACGAGCGAGAGCTCCGCCGGCAGCCTCATGACGGTCAGCTCCTGCCCGCCGTGGTTCAATTTTTCGATCGCATAGGGGTACTTCATCGCTATCGTTCGTCTCCTTTGCCGTTCAATAATGCGGGAAGGCCGAGATGATGCTGCCGCTCCGGTCCAGATACATGTCGATCCGCATGCCGGACGAGGTCGTGCCCGTGTACGTGTTGCCCGTCACATGGCGTTGGTTCGCGAACGCCTCGTTGATGGAGTCGACGATCTGCTGCGGACTCATGTCTTTCGGGAAAAAGGTCGACATCCCCTGGTTGCCCGTCTTCGGCACGCCGTCGATCTCGACCTGCGCCTGATAGACGCCGTGCGCGTTCGGAGGCGACTCCGTGCCAGGGATGACCCGCCCGCGAGCGGTCGGCATCCCCTCGTAGTGGTAGCCGACGCCCCGCCCGCGGCGGTTGAGCTCGCCATCGAGAATATGCTCCAGCGCCCCCGCGCGGAAACGGGACGTGTTCTGCAGCTTGGCGATGTCGTATTCGACGGTCCGCGCGTCGAGATGCTTGCGCAGCCACTCGCCGAACCGGCCGGGAATGCGCTTCGCGAGCCGGCCGAGCGGGATCCGGCTCAGCGCCAGATCGACGCCGAGCGCGGCGAGCCGCCCCGGCGTCAGGAAGCTGCGCGGATCGCGCAGGAACGCGCCGATCGTCGCGCCGCTGCCGAACAGGCCGGTCACGGTCGAGATCAGGCCGATCGCCGGCCAGAGCTCCAGAAACAGCAGGGATAGCGCGAGCATGCCCGCCGCCATGGCTGTCTTTTCCCAGAAGGAACGCCGGTCCCACCACTGCTGCAGATCCTCGAACATGCAGGCGAAGCAGCCGTGCGCCGCATCCGGCGCCTGCAGCAGCGCATGGAGGTGGAGCGAGGCCGCCGCCAGCAGCAGCGCGGCGGCTCCCAGCAGCGCGGCCAGCCGCCGCGTCTCGCGGCGAATGTCCGGCTCGGCGCCGAGCGCCTCTTCGTTGCCGTAGAGCAGCGTGCAGCCGAGCCGCTTGCGCTCCCGGAAAAACGTCAGCTGCTCCCGAAACCGTCCGCGCCGGAAGAACAAGGCGGCGCCGCTGCGGGCGAGCTCGCTCAGCGGATCGAGCCATCGTTCCCGCTCCAGCATCGGCAGCCGGTCGCGGATGCGGTTCAGCTGGACGTAGTCGTACCCGACCGCGCCGGCAAGCAGCAGCAGATAAAGCGGCTTGGTCGCATGGCCGTTGCCGGTCCGATCCCCGATCCATTGCAGAATGTCGGGCAAGTCGTAGCTGGCGTTGTAGGCCGCATGGTCGAAGATCGCTAGGGCGAGCAGCGCGGCCGGCACCGCCGGAGCGGCGCCTCTCAGCTTGCCGCGGAAGCGGATCGCCAGGCCGACCCCGAGCGCCGCGAGGCTGCCCAGCATCGCGTGGCTGTAGCTGATGTACGCCGGGCCGCGGGTCAGCTGCAGGTAGCCGGGGAACAGCTCGCCGACGTTCCAGTGGATGAACTTGCCGCTGATCCAGCTGTAGCCGTAAGGGAAGATGTGTCCGGTCGTCCAGCGGCGCGCCGTCTCTTCCATGAACTGAAAGCCCGCCCCGACCGCGCCGCCGATGAGCGCGTAGTCCCCGAGGCTGAGCGCCGAGGCGCGCCGGGAGAACAGCAGGTAAGCCGCCAGCGGCAAGAGCTTGACGACCTCCTCGGCGATCGGCGTCAGCAAGGCGCGGCTCCACAGGTCGCCCGTATCGCTGCCCGTCCAGGCGGTCAGCAGGCTGACCGTGAACCCGGTGAGCGGGACGATGAGCCAGGCGCCGGCCAGGAAAAACAGCATGACCGAGCGCCAGGAAAGCGTCTTGCTCCGGCACAGCCACCAGAACTGCAGCAGGACGTAGATCGACCACAGGTACTGCACGCCCAGCTTGCGGGATTCGGGATAGAAGAACAGGGTGCTCAGGAAATAAAGCAAGGCCGCCCAGGAAAGCAGGGCGTACAGATGCAGGACGTACGGATGCTTCGCGAGCCAGCGCCCGGCTCCGCCGAGCAGCCGCTCGACATGCGAGCGCAGCCCGCTGCGCCACTTCATACGCTGTCCGATCATCTCTTCCTCCTCTTCGCCTGAATGGGATGAGCAGCGATGAAATTCGCCTAATCATTACCACATTCGGGAAAAGATGAAACGATGACCGTCCGAAGCGCCTCTCCGCGCTTACAGGTAGCGGTAAGGGTCGCCGCTTGGCGCGTACGCCACGGGCGCGCCGCCGAGCAGCGGAGCAATCCAGTCGGCCAGATGCTCCATGCCGGCGGCCTCGCTATGGAAATGCCCGACGACGAGCAGCGCCCGCCGGCGGCCGAGCAGCGCCGCGTCGCGGACGTACTCGCATGTCATCCACTCGACCGTCTCGCCGCACAGCACGGCGTCGACATCATCGCGCGCAGCCGCCCGCAGCTGGCGCTCTCCGCCCGGCGCGCCGACCTGCATGGCGATGCGCGAGACGGTCCAGTCCGGATCGCCGACGACGCGCACGTACGGCACGCCCAGACGCTCCTTGAGCTGCGCCGCCAGCTCGCGCACGGTCTGCTCCGGCAGCTGCACGACGGCGCCGTGTCCGCCGTCCGTCGGAGCCGGCCAGCCGAGCCGGCGCAGCATGCCTTCCTGGATGCCGTCCGGCCGGCGGCGATGCCAGTCGTCGTGGAAGCGCCAGATGGCGATGCCGTGCTCGTCGACGAGCGCGCGCTTGGCTCGGTAGACCGGATCGTCCTCCAGCCCGTCCGTCTCGTCGCGATGGTTGTACCAGGTCGGCTCGTGGGTGACGATCAGGTTCGCGCCGCTTGCCGCCGCCGCGCGGATGACGTCCGCCGTCGCCGTGAAGCAGACGAGCACGCCGCGCAGCGGCTGCGTCGGATCGCCGGTCTTGAGCGTGTCGACGGTCCCCTCCTCCGGCTTGACGCCCGCTTCCCGCTGGATGCGCGCGATCGCCTCTCCGATGGCAAGTCCGCTCATGTCCGTTCCCCCTTCTCTTTCCCCATCTCTCCGCCGGCCTGCCGGTAGCTGACAAAAGCAAGCTCGCGGCTGTCCGGCGACCATGAATTCACGTTGATCGTGCCCTGACCGCCGAACAGCTCGGCCAGCAGCCGGGATTCGCCGCCTAGAGCCGGCAGCAGGCGCAGCTCGACCTGCCGGTTCGGCGGATGGTCGGCCGGCTCGACGTCTCCCGCGCGGTAGGCGAGATAGGCGACGAGCCGTCCGTCCGGAGAAGGATGCGGGAACCAGCTGTTGCGATGCTCGTCGAACGTCATCTGACGCTGCCCGCCGCCGTCCGGCTCCATGCGCCACAGCTGCATGAGCCCGGAGCGCGTGCTGTTGAACCAGATTCGGCCGTCCGGCGCGTACTCCGGCCCGTCGTCGAGTCCCGGAGCGTCGGTGAGGCGCCGCTCCTCGCCGCCGTCCGAGCCGATGACGTAGATGTCGTAGGCGCCGCCGCGCTCGGCGCAGTAGGCGAGCGTCCGGCCGTCGGGCGACCAGCCGTGCAGATAGCTCGGCCCGAGCGGCGTGACGAGCCGCGGCTCCCCGCCTTCGACCGGCAGAACGTAGACGCGCGAGCGGCCGTCCCCCTCCGTATGATGGCTGACCGCGATCCGGCGTCCGTCCGGCGACAGCACATGGTCGTTGTTGCAGCGGTCCGCGAAGCCGCTCCCGATCTCGGCGACCGCTCCGCCCTCCAGCTCGAAGGCATAAAGCCTGCCGCCGCTGTTGAAGATGAGCCGCTTGCCGTCGGGCGTCCAGTTGGGCGCTTCGATCAGCGCCTCGAACTCGGCCCTCGCGCGGCGCGCGCCCGTGGAGACGTCGACCGTCTCCAGCACGCTCGTCACGCCCCGCTCCTGCGCCAGGCGCAGGCCTTCCTCATGGGGAAACATCTCGTTCTCCTCCTTGTCCCGGCTCGGATTCAAATCGCCGTCGGCCGCCCTCGCGGCAAGTCGAGCTTTGCGCCAGTATAGCACAGCGACAACGCGCTGATCACGGTTTTCTTTTACGGTCCGATAAGACCCGATTGCGAGCGGATCAAGGACCCGTCACACGATCGGAAAAGAATGAAATCAAGCTTTTTCGCTTTAAACCATTGACATGTGATGTCAACTTTGTCTATCCTCCTCCTAATGCCTGCACAAGACAGATTGACTGAAAAAGGGGCGAAAACGATGAACAAAAAGTGGAAAATCGGCATCGTCGGTTACGGAAATCTGGGCAAAGGCGTCCATAAAGCGCTCCGCCAAAACGCCGATCTCGAGCTGGCCGCGATCTTCACCCGGCGCGATCCTGCCTCGATGGAATCGGCCTGCGGCGATGCCGTATTTGCAACGATCGCGGACGCCGAGCTGTACCGGGACCGGATCGACGTCATGATCCTGTGCGGAGGCTCGGCGAGCGATCTGCCGGAGCAGACGCCGATGCTGGCGGCGGCATTCAGCACCGTGGACAGCTTCGACACGCATGCCCGCATCCCGGAGTTCTACGAGCGGGTCGATGCCGCCGCACGGGCCGGGGGCAATCTCAGCCTCATCTCGACCGGCTGGGACCCGGGGCTGTTCTCGCTGAACCGCCTGCTGGCGGAGTCGATCCTGCCGGAGGGCTCGACCGATACGTTCTGGGGCACAGGCGTCAGCCAGGGCCACTCCGACGCCATCCGGCGCATCCCCGGCGTGAAGGCCGGCGTGCAGTACACGGTGCCGATCGAGGCCGCGGTCGAGCGCGTGCGCAGCGGAGAGCGGCCGGAGCTGGCGACGCGCGAGAAGCATCTGCGGCAGTGCTTCGTCGTCGCCGAGACCGGCGCGGACCGGGCTTCGATCCGCGAAGCGATCGTCACGATGCCGAACTATTTTGCCGACTACGACACGACGGTGGAATTCATTACGGACGAGGAGCTGCAGCGCGATCACAGCGGCATGCCGCACGGGGGCTTCGTCATCCGCAGCGGCTCCACCGGCGAGGGCACGGGCCAGCTCATGGAGTTCGGCCTGAAGCTCGGCAGCAACCCGGAGTTCACGGCGAGCGTGCTCGTCGCCTACGCCCGCGCGGTATGCCGCCTGCGGGAGCAGGGGCAGACCGGGGCGCGCACCGTATTCGACATTCCGTTCGGCCTGCTCTCGCCCAAATCGCCGGAGCAGCTGCGCCGGGAGCTGCTTTAAGCCTTCCTTCCGCAAGTCCGCAAGTCCGCAAGTTCCTGGCAAGACGCATTCGCCACTACTTTGACAAAGGGGTCGTTCATCATGAGCTTTTCCGTGTCCGCCGGTTCCGAGGCCGGAGCCTACCTGCAGTCCGTCTATGAAAGCGTCGTCCGGCGCAATCCCCAGGAGCCCGAGTTCCATCAGGCCGTCCAGGAATTTCTCGAAAGCATGGAGCCCGTGCTCGTCCGCCATCCGGAGTATCGCAAGCATGCCATCCTGGAGCGCCTCGTCGAGCCGGACCGGCTCGTCTCCTTCCGCGTGCCGTGGGTGGACGATCAGGGACGGGTGCAGGTGAACCGCGGCTTCCGCGTGCAGTTCAACAGCACACTCGGTCCGTACAAGGGCGGCATCCGCTTCCACCCGACCGTCAACGCCGGCATCATCAAGTTCCTCGGCTTCGAGCAGACGTTCAAGAACGCGCTGACCGGCCAGCCGATCGGGGGCGGCAAGGGAGGCTCGGACTTCGATCCGAAGGGCAAGTCGGACCTGGAGATCATGCGCTTCACGCAGAGCTTCATGACCGAGCTGCAGAAGTACCTCGGCCCCGACGTCGACGTGCCGGCGGGCGACATCGGCGTCGGCGCGCGCGAGATCGGCTACATGTTCGGCCAGTACAAGCGCATCCGCGGCGGCAACGAGCCCGGCGTGCTGACCGGCAAGGGCGTCCAGTACGGCGGCAGCCTCGGACGGACGGAGGCGACCGGCTACGGCTGCATCTACTTCGTGCAGGAGCTGCTCGCCTCGCGCGGCCTGGAGCTCGACGGACGGCGCACGGTCGTCTCCGGCAGCGGCAACGTCTCGATCTACGCCATGCAAAAAGCGCAGGAGCTCGGCGCCCTCGTCGTCGCCTGCAGCGATTCGGCGGGATACATCGTCGATCCTCGCGGCATCGACCTCGAGCTCGTCAAGCGGATCAAGCTCTCCGAGGGAGGCCGCATCAGCGAGTACGTGCGCGAGCGTCCGCATGCGTCCTACCATGCCGGCAGCGGCGGCATCTGGAGCGTGCCATGCGAAATCGCGCTCCCTTGCGCCACGCAGAACGAGCTCGACGCGGCCGCCGCGCGGCAGCTGGCGAGCGCCGGCGTCATCGCCGTCGCCGAAGGCGCCAACATGCCGTGCACGCTCGAAGCCGTGCATCTGCTGCTGGCGGCCGGCGTGCTGTTCGGCCCGGCCAAAGCGGCCAATGCCGGCGGCGTTGCCGTATCGGCCCTGGAGATGGCGCAGAACAGCATGCGTCTGTCATGGAGCTTCGAGGAGGTCGACCGCAGGCTGCACGCCATCATCCGTGACATCTACCGCAACAGCGTCGACGCCGCCGAAGCTTACGGCTTCCAGGGCAACCTCGTCGCCGGCGCCAACATCGCCGGCTTCCGGAAGGTCGCCGATGCGATGATTCTGCAAGGCGTCGTGTAGCGGCCGCCGCCGAGCCTGCGGCCGCCAGCGGGCTCGACGCGAGCGGCGGGCTCAAGCGGAGAACGCGAACAAGCCGGGCCTGAACAAGGCCCGGCGTTTTGACGCGCGTCTGATGACGCTCTTGCTGCCGCCCGCCGCCCGGATCAGATCGCCATCGGCCTCCCCAAATAGTCGACGAAGCGGAAGCCCGGCGGCGCCTCGACGCGGCGCTCGATCAGGTCGGCGATGCCGCGGGCGCTCTCGCGCGGATCGAGCTTGGCCTGCTCGCCGCCCATGTCGGTGCGCATCCAGCCCGGATGCACGCTCAGCGCAATCGCCCCGCGCTCGGCGAGCACGCGCGACAGCTGCTCGGTGAGCAGGTTCATCGCGGCTTTGGACAGCGTGTACGGATAATCGCCGGGATAGGCGTTCGTCATGCTGCCCGCCTCGGAGGAGATGTTGATCAGCGCCGCGTCCGGTTCGGTCAGCAGCGGCAGCAGATGCTTGGCGACGCGCATCGGACCGTACAGGTTGATGTCCATCGTCGACTCCATGAAGGCGAGATCGAGCCGCTCGATCGGCGTCTCGCGAGCCTCCAGGACGGCCGCGTTGTTGACGATCGCGCCGAGCTGCCGCCCTTGTCCGCTCAGCCGCGCGGCCAGCTCGGCGATGCCCGCCTCGTCCGCGACGTCGAGCCGGACCGGCTCCAGCCGCTCGCCATGCTGGTCAGCCAGCGCCCGGAACTCCGGGCTCGGCTGCTCCGGCCGGCGCAGCCCCGCCAGCACATGGTGGCCGCGCCCCAGGCACTCGGCCGCCAGCTCCAGGCCGAGCCCGCGGCCCGCTCCGGTAATCAGGATGTTCATGTCAGGATCCTCCCTTTGCCGTCTAGTCGTTCTCCAGCAGCTCGACGAGCACCTTCAGGTCCGGCGCGGTGTCCATGTAGGCGTAGCGCCCGCCGGTATACTCGCCCTTCTGCTGCAGCGCGTAGCCCTTGCCCTCCAGCACGGAGATCTTCTCGGCCATGCCGGCGATCTGGAACGCGATGTGGTGGACGCCCTCTCCGTGCTCGTTCAAGTCGTTGCGCCACGTGCTCGGATGCTCGTCCGGCTCGATCAGCTCCATCTGCAGGGAGCCCATGTCGAAGAAAGCCAGCCGGGCGCGGGCCGGACTCGGCGCTCCCTCGAACTCGGTGCGCGCGATCTCCGGCGCGTCCGTCAGGATCGCCGGCGGGACGTCCATCCCGAAAAAGTCCGCGTAGACGCGGCTGGTCTTGTCGATGTCATGGACGAGAATGCCGATTTGGGTGATGACGTTCGTGCCGAGCAGTCCGGACATGGTGATTCCTCCCTTGGGATGCTTGTTGTTAGGCTCGTTTGGCGCATCCGGCGCCGTCCGAGCCCAGCTTCTGCGCCAGTATAGCATAGCGGCAGCGCGATGATAACGGTTTCTTCGCAGGAAAAAAGCGTAGCCGAAAGAGGAAGAGGCGGCGTTCGAGCTCCTCGTCCGCCGCCTCATTCGGTTCGTATTTTCGGCGTCCTAGGCCTTTTCGCCGGCCGCCGGCCGCTTCGCCGGCGCCTGCCGGACCTGCTCCCCGCCCTCGAGGCGCAGCCAGCTGTCGAAGTCCCGCCGCCCTTCGGTCAGCCGGATGACGCGCGCGCCGCGCGGAAAGCCTTCCTTGCCGTAGGTCGCATACCCGGTCGCCCGGCCGTAGCCGAGCGAGATGCCGTGCAGCTCGCCGACGTAGTCGTTGATATGGTCATGTCCGACGAATACGCCGGACACGTCGCCGCCCTCGAGCAGCGCGGCGAACATACCGCCGTTCACGCCGGCGCAGCAGACCGCCTCATGGCGCTCTCCGCGGCAGCCCTCCGCCTCCCACGCCTCGGCATGCTCCGGCAGCGGGATGTGGAAGAACATCAGCGCCGGAGGCGCCGCGCCCCCTGCCTGCCTCGCTCGCTCGCGCGAGCGCGAGGCGTACCATTCCGCCTGGTCGCGCGCGAGCCAGCTGTACCCGGGCACGCCCGGCTGCCGGGAATAGTCGCCGCTGTCGAGGAAATAGAGCGTCGCGCCTCCTCCCGGACCGTCGATCTCCAGCGCATAATTGCCGCAGCCGGTCACCCCCGGCGTATCGCCGGTCAGGCTGCCCGGCAGTCCCATGAGCGTCCGATGCAGCTCTTCGCGCGTGACGCCCGAGCCCGCCTCGGCATCGTGGTTGCCGAGCACGGCTGCCCAAGGGCTGCCGCTCGCGCCAGCGGCAGCCGTCGCCTGGCGGGCCGATTCGAGCGGCTCCGCGCAGGACTCGCTGTAGATGAGATCGCCGGTGAAGACGATCAGATCCGGCTTTTCCGCCTCCAGCACCTTTTCCATGAGCGCCCGCGTCCGCAGGTCCCGCTCTTCTCCGTTCTGCCAATGCAAGTCGGTGAACTGCACGATCGTGAACGTGCCGTCCTCCCGGAACGCCAGCCGCTGCTTCTCCCTGTTCTCCATGACCGCTCCGCCTCCCGGCTTCCTCGTCCGAGGAAAAGTTTGGATGCCCTGGGATCATTGTATCCGTTCGCGGCGCCGCTGTCAGGACAAACCCGCCGCACGCCCGCAAGCGGCACTCGCGGGCTCATGACCGCCTGCTCCGGACGATCCGGCCGGCGCGGCCGAGCGGCCGATCTGGAGACGGCAAAAAGCCGGGGCTTGTCTGCCAAGCCCCGGCTTTGCTATCCGTCCTATCCGTCCCCGAAACGCGCTTGCGCTCCGATGCGGTTCCTATTGAGCTGTCGCGCTATTGGCCCATCGCTTCCATCGCGTCCGGATAGACGACCGTCTGGAACACTTCGCCCGACGCCTGATCCTGCATCTTGACGGTCACCTTGTTCTCGTCCTGCGGCACGCCGTCGAACAGCCGGTAGTACATCGCCGGAAGCGCCACGCCTATCGCCGCGAACGCGTCGAACGAGCCCTCGAACTTCGCCTGGTCGACGATCAGCGTGAACTCCGAGAAGTCCTTGCTGTATTCGATGTCCTTGACCGACTGGAACGTCTCTCCGGCCTTCAGCTCGTCGATCGACGTCAGCAGGCTGGCTTTCATCTCGTCCATCATCTTGCCGTGCACGCTGCGCGGCATCTTGTAGGTGACGGAGCCGTCCTCGTTGCGCTTCACGTCCGTCACGCCGTTTTTCTTGGCGGCCTCGATGGCCGCGTCGAGCTCCTGGCCTTCAAAAAAAGAAGCCGGCAGCGTGATCTCGTGGTTCAGCAGCCCTTTGTCGACTTCGACGCCCTTGGCCGGGGATGCGGCCGGCGCCGCGGATGCCGCCGAGCTCGGCGCCGGACTCGATGCCGCGCCTTCGTTCCCGCCATTTTCGGAATTCCCGCCGCCGCATGCCGCCGCCATCGTCAGCAGCGCAGCCGCTGCCGCGGCTCCGATGATTCGTTTCATTTCCGTAGACCCTCCAGGCTGGTGATAGATTCCGCTTCTTGCGAAGCGCCCTTCTATCTATCGGCAGATCTGGAGGGAAATTCAATCTTTGTACGGATCATGCTCATCCGCGCCGGCCATGCAGACGCCGATCGGCCGCAGCCGGTGCAGCACCTCGATCGTGCCGGCATGGGCATCCAGCACCTGCTGCAGCTGCCGGTAGACGAACGGACTCTCGTCCGTGCCCGCGCCGCGCAGCTCGACGCCATAAGCCCGCACCGCCTCGCGCATCCGCTCCTCGCTGATTTCGCCGCCCAGGCGCCGGCGAGTCTTCCAGTTCATCTTGCCCGCCGCCTGCGTGCGGCTCATGACGCGGCCCGCGCCGTGCACGGTGCTCCAGCAGGCGTCGCGGTTCTCGTCCGTATCCCGTCCGCGCACGATGACGGAGATGTCGCCCATGCTGCCCCCGATGAAGCCGAGCTGGCCCGGCGCCGACGGCGTCGCGCCTTTGCGGACCACGACGCTCTCCCGGCCCTCATGCATCTCGCGTCAAGCGAAGTTATGGTGGTTGTGCACGGCGAAGTCCGCCTCCGCGCCGAGCAGGCCGAGCAGGCCGAGCACCTTGTCCATCACGTAGTCGCGTCCCGCATACGCGTAGCGGCCGGCGAGCCGCATCGCCCGCTCGTACATGTCGCCGAGCTCGTCCGCCAGCTCCAGCAGCACGGGCGGCTGGTCCATGCTCTCGCCCGGCGCCCGGTCCATGAACCGGCGTCCCGCCGCAAGGTTCAGGAACCCGCTCGCCGTCCGATGGCCGAAGCCTCGGCTGCCGAAGTGGTTGGCGACCCACAGCCGGCCCGTTCCTTCCTCCTCGAACAAGTCGACAAAATGGTTGCCGCTGCCGACCGTGCCGAGCTGGTCCCGCGCCAGCGCCTTCAGCTTGTCATGCTCCTGCTTGCCGACGGTCCGGTAGACGTCCCAGTCGGGATCGTCGAACAGCTCGTGGTCGACGCGCTCGCCGTTCACTCGGCCCACGCCGAACGAGACGTTCGCCGCGATGCCGTCCATGATGCGCCCGAGGCGCGGCTTGATGTCGCTCGCGAGCAGCGTCGTGCGCACGGCCTTGTTGCCGCAGGCGATGTCGTAGCCGACGCCCGACGGCGAGATCTGCCCGTCGTACGCGACGACGCCGCCGATCGGCTGGCTGTAGCCTTTATGATGGTCCGCCATGAGCAGCGTCTTGACGACGCGGCCGTGGGCGGCGCAGGTTCTCGCCTGCTGCAGCGCGCTCTCGTCGGGATCGCCCCAGACGGATACGCCGTCGATGACTTGATACGCCATGAATGTTCAGCCTCCTTGAAATTGAATCCTATGAAAAATCAGCGTGGCGCAGGATCGCTCCGTTCTGTCCAAGGCGCGGCATCGCTCTCGCGAAGCGCCGCTCGGAACCATGCGTCCAGCAGGCTGTCCGGCGGCTTTTCCGCCTGCGGCATCCGTCCCGCCTGCTCTCTCAGCTCCACGAGCCGCTGCTCCAGGTAGCGGTGCAGCAGCGGAAACGGCGGCTCGCTGTCCATTTCTTCTCCGCTTCGCTTGCGCCGCAGCAGCTCTTCGACCGTGTCCTTCAGCTCTCCAGCCGGCAGCAGCGCTTCGACCAGCTCGCGGAACGCCACCGGCGGAATGCCTCCGCGCTCTGCCAGCCACTGGCAGGCGAGCACCGAACGCAATACGTAGAAGTATTTCTTCAGCCGTACCCGCTCGCCCTGCAAGTAATCGCGGAAGTTGCCTTCCCCAAGATGGAGGTAGTGATGGATCGAGCTTCTCGGCGAATACAGGTCCGGCGTCATCTCGCGCATGCTGCCGACAACCGTGCCCCATTCGAGATAGCGGATCGGCGAATGCAGCCACTCCAGCAGCGGCGGGTTGGACTTCGCGAGCAGCTGAAGCGCCTTGCGGATGTCCCACCCGCTGAGGTCCAGCCGCTCCGAGATCGGCCGCTCGATGACGTCGCGTCCCGGATGCACGCTCAAGTACCACTCCGTCGGATGCGCGTACAGGAAGCGCACGTCGTAATCGCTGTCCTGCGAAGGAAAGCCCCACGCGCGGCTGCCTGACTCGCAGGCGTATAGAATGCGGACCTTTTCTTCCGACTCGATGCGCTTCAGCTCGATGTGGATGCGTTCTTCGGGGATCATGGCTGATGCCTGCATCTTCTTCATCCTCTCTCCGGTTTCCGCGGATTCCGTGCCACCATCATGCCTCATTCCAGCGGCGGGCACCAGGGCGGAAGTATGGCGAGGCCGTCGGCCAGAAAGCCATCTGGTGCGATTAATCATACAAAT
This sequence comes from Paenibacillus pasadenensis, assembly GCF_002864175.1. Lineage (NCBI taxonomy): Bacteria > Bacillati > Bacillota > Bacilli > Caryophanales > Paenibacillaceae > Paenibacillus > Paenibacillus pasadenensis. The sequence goes on from NZ_NFEZ01000003.1 coordinate 1,203,709, forward strand.
AGGTTGATTCTATATTCCTAATGCGCCGCAAGAGCCTCTCCCCCTTGACCTCGACTTGATTTTGCCGCAACGAAAATAGAGGAAAGCCAAAAAAGCGCATGGAAACTCCATGCGCTTTTTGCTGCAAGCCCGCTCCATCCCCTTTACCGCCGCAGGCTGCCCGTGCTCACGACGCCGTACCGGCCGAGCAGCTTGCGTCCGAGCAGCGCCACCGCGCGGTCGGTGACGAAGCCCATCAGCCCGAGGCTGATGAGGCCGACGAAGATCCAGTCGGTGCGGAAGAACAGCCGCGAGTTCCAGATGAGGTAGCCGACGCCTTCGTTGGAGGCGATCATCTCCGCGCCGATGATCGCCATGAACGACGTGCCCATCGCCAGCCGGATGCCGGTGAACATGTACGGCACCGTCGCCGGAACGACGACATGACGCACGATCTGCCAGTCGGATGCGCCCATGCTGCGCGCGGAGCGGATCCGGTCCTCCTCCACGGACAGCACGCCGGTAAGCGTATTGAGCAGTACGATGAACAGCGTCGCGTACAGGATGAGCATCACCTTGGACGTCTCGCCGATGCCGAACCAGATCAGGAACAGCGTGATGAACGCGATCGGCGGGATGAAGCGGATAAAGTTCAGGAACGGCTCGGCGAAGGCGCGGATCGCTCCGACCCGCCCGATGAGCAGGCCGAGCGGAATCGCGATCAGGCTGCCGAGGCTCCAGCCGAGCAGCACCCGGGTGAAGCTGATGCCGATGTACGACGGCAGAGTGCCGTCCGCCAGCAGCTCCCAGCCGCCGCGCGCCGTCTGCGCCGGCCCCGGCAGGATTTCCGGCCCGTAGGCCGAGGCGAGTCCCTGCCACAGCGCCAGCAGCCCCGCCCAGAAGGCGAGCTGCAGCAGGACCCGTTTCGTCTTGTCCGTGATGGTCATAGCCGTCTCCCCCTATTCGTCGAAATGCCCCTGGATGCGCGCATGCAGCTCATGGAACGCCGGGTCCGCGATGTCGCGCGGATAGGCGAGCGCCACGTCGTAGATGTCGCTGATGCGCGAGGACGGGCCGGGCGACATGATGCCGATGCGCCCGCCGAGCAGCAGCGCCTCCTGGATGTCATGGGTGACGAAGATGACCGTCTTGCCCGTATCGCGCCAGATGCGCACGAGCTCCCGCTGCATCGTGCGGCGCGTCATCGCGTCGAGCGCTCCGAACGGCTCGTCCATGAGCAGGATCGCCGGATCGTTGGCCAGCACGCGCGCCAGCTGGACGCGCTGCTTCATGCCGCCGGACAGCTCGCGCGGAAACTTGTCCTCGTGGCCCGTCAGGCCGACGAGCCCGATGTACCGGTCCGAGATGGCGCGGCGCTCCGGCGCCTTCGTCTTTTTCATGCGCAGCCCGAACTCGACGTTCTCGCGCACCGTCAGCCACGGAAACAGCGACGAATCCGCCTGCTGGAACACGACCGCCCGGTCCGGCCCCGGCCGCTCCACCTCGCGCTCGCCGACGCGCAGCCGGCCGCTCGTCTTGGCGACGAAGCCGGCGATGAGGCCGAGCAGCGTCGACTTGCCGCAGCCGCTCGGGCCGAGCAGGATGAAGAACTCCCCGCTCCGCACCGTCAGATCGACCTCGCGGAGGATTTCCTGCGGCTCGCCTCCCCCCGCATGCGGGTAGCTCTTGCTCAGCTGCTGGATGTCGATCTCATGGCCCGCCTCCGCCGCTTGCCGCTGCTGCGCCGCTGCCGGCTCCGACGTCCGCGCCGTCCTCATCGCTGCCGCCTTCGCCGCCCTTCTCTCGGCCGCTTCCTCCGCTGCCTGCCCCTGCGCCTTCCTCATCGCCGTACCCATCGCCCATCGCCTCCTCTATTCCTTCAATTCGATCACGCGGTCCGGGAATGCCGCCCGCACGAGATCCAGCTTCAGCTTGCCGTCCAGGTCGAAGTCCTGCTGGATGATGCCATTGTCGACCATGTACTTCTTCTGGCTTTTCAGCCCTTCGTAGGCTTTGTCGGTGAAGCCGATGCTCCACGGGTTTTTCGGCAAGTCCTTGAGCGTCGCTTCCCGCGGCTGCTTGACCGTCTTGTAAAGGATGTCCGCCGTCTCGTCCGGATTCGCCTGGGCGTAGGACGACGCTTCGTCGAGAGCTTTCAGGAATCCGGTCACCGCCTCGGGTTCCTTTTGCAGCAGCTCGTTCGTAGCGATCAGCCCGGTGCCGAGCCGGACCGGCGTCTTGGACATGTCGCTCAGCTCATGGACGCCTTCGATCGCGGAGAATTTCTCGTGGTTGATCGCGCCGAATACCCAGACCGCGTCGATCTCGCCCTTGCGCAGCGCCACGTACGCCTCGTCGAGACCGCCCTGGCCGATCAGCTTGACGTCGTCCAGCTTCAGCCCCTGCTCCCCCAGATAGACGTCCCACAGGTAAGGCAGGAACGTGCCCCGCAGGAAGCTCAAGCTCCGGCCCTTCAGATCGGCGCCGCTCTTCACGTCCGGCCGCACGAACAGCTTCCAGTCGCTCGCGCTCAGATCCGTCGCCGTGCCGGAGGAGGCGAAGATCGCATAATCGCCCTTGCTCACCGCGTTCAGCAGCGGGAAGTCCGCGCCGAAGGCGACGTCGACCTGCTTGATGAACAGCGAGTTCACGCCCTCGGCCGGCGTCGCGAACGTCACGAGCTCGGCGTCCACGCCATGCTTCTCGAAAAAGCCCTTCTCCAGCGCGACGCGGAACGTGATGTTCGTGGAGATGTCGGCGATCTTCAGCTTCACCTTGTCGACGCCGCTGCCCTCGGCCTCGCTGCCGCAGCCGGACAGCAGCAGCACGAAGAGCGCGGCTGCGGCGAGCGTCCCCGCCAGCCGGTTCAGTCGGATTCTCATGTCGGATCCTGCTCCTTTGCCTCTTCCTTGGCGATCGTCTCGTCGATGCGGGCGACGCATAGCGCGCCTTCGCCGTACTCGGCCGTGCCCTCGACCTCGACGACGGCCGCCGGTCCGCGTCCCGCCGCCCCCGGCAGCCGGAAGTCCGCGACGTCGAGCGGCTCGATCGCCGTCTCGACCGGACGCTCCGCCTGCGGCGCCCACTCGTACGGCGCGCGGTAGGCGCGGTACACCATGTTGGAGTTGCGCTTGTTTTTATAAGGGGAGATGTACTCCCAGACGAGCTCATGCTCGCGCGTCACCTCGAAGATGCGGCCGTCCGCGCCCTCGGTGATGAGCGTGTTGCCGTTCGGCAGCCGCTGCGCGCTGCTGATGTACGGGCTGTAGAACCGGTACGAGTCGAGCGGGGCCTGGAAGCCAGCCTCGGTCGGCGTGTACTGCCACTCGATCTGCAGCGTGACCGGGTTGATCTCCAGGATGCGCGAGTGGTCGCGGCGGGCGACCTTCACGCCGTCCGGCGCCTCGGCGTTCGGCGCGCCGTAGCCGCCCCAGCCGCCGTTGTCGAAGAGAAGGATGTTGCCTTCGCCCGGCAGCCCCTGCGGGATGAGATGGGCGTGATGCTGGCCGATGATCCAGCCGATATGCGCCAGCTCGCCGGAGTAGTCCGGGCCGAGCTTCCAGACGATGCCGCCGGTCTTCTTGTCGATGATGGCCGTGATGTTCGTCTCTCGCGCGTCCCAGATGATGTTGTCCGGATGGAACCGCTCGTCGCCCGCGTCATAGTGCTTGTTCGGGCCGAGGACCGACGCCGAGTTGATGTGCATCCAGTCGCCGGCGAACGTGCCGAAGCCGCGGGTGTTCGGGTCCCGGCGCAGCGCTTCGCGCGCCGCCTCGTCGAAGCCGAGCTCCTCGAAGTGGTCGCTGACCGCCCATTCCCAGACGACGTTGCCTTCCCAGTCGACCTCGATGATCGTGTCGTCGAGCAGCTCCTTGTCGGAAATTTCCGGCTTGGTCACGTTTTTATGCGCCAGGATGATCGTATGGCCGGAGTCGGTCTTCGGCTCCAGCCCCGGCGCGTAGTAGCCGACCGGATTGCCCTCGCGCTGGTAGTCGTGGTGCTGGCGGGCCATCCACTGCGGCGCGTTCTCGGGATCCTCGATGTATTCGTAGCGGTCGAATTTCCAGACGACGTTGCCGTCCCAGTCGACCTGCACGAGATTCTTCTCGTCCTGAAAGCCGTAGCGCGGATCGCGCTCGGCCGTGCTGCCGAGCACATAGCCGCCGGGGAACAGCTTGTTCGGGAATCCCCGCAGCCCTTTCCACAGCCGCACCTCGCGGCCGTTCATGTCGATCAGCAGCGCGCCGGTGTCGGCCGCCTGGAAGATCGTGTAGCCGCTCCAGGCCTTCTCGGGCAGATAGACCGTCGTGCCGGTCGGATAGATCGTCGGATGTCCCATGTTCATTCTCCTTGTCGTGTGGGGATGGTGGCGGTGCAGGCGATCAGTAGCCGATAAAAGGACTGCGGCGCTGCGGTGCGGCCGGCTTGGCCGGCGGCTCCGCCAAGGCGGACGGCGATGCATCCGGTACGGGAGCCGGCGATGCGGACGGTGATGCATCCGGTGCGGCAGCCCGTGCGGAGGCCTGCTCGTGCCGCTCCGTCACCCGCTCGGCGAAGCCGTCCAGCCGCTGCAGCAGCTCGCGGAACAGCTCGATGCGCAGCTCCAGCTCGGCTGGCCCGAGGCCGCCGAACAGCAGCTCGACCGTATGGGCGCCCGCCTCGCGGGTGCGCTCCAGCAGCTTGCGGCCGGCCGGCGTGATCGCAAGCGCGATCGAGCGGCGGTCGGAGGCGCTGCGCCTGCGCTCGGCGTAGCCGGCGCTCTCCAGCTTGTCGCAGAGGGCGGTCACCGCGCCGGAGGTGAAGTCCAGCCGCTCCGCCAGCTCGCCGAGCCGCTGCTCGCCCTCCTGCAAAATCGTGCCGAGCACGAGCAGCCCCGGCAGCGAGACGCCCTCCAGCGCGATCTTGTCGCGCTCCTTGACGAAGCGTCGGACGAGCTTGCGGAACAGCCAGTCGGCTTCGAGCTTGAGCTCCTCGCGGTCGGGTGCTGGCGATGGAACTTGGCGATTGTCATTAGAGTCGCTCATGCCGCTCCTTTCCTCGGACCGGCGGATGGATGCAAAAAGGCTCCCGTGCCTTCCCCGAGGTCGGGTGAAGGAGCGGGAGCCTCTGGCGGTCCAGTCGGCAGCCGAAATTAGTTTGGCCATAAGATAATGAATGCTCGTTGAACGATCGTCCATTGAATGAACGACGGTTGAATGAAGCCTGAAGCAAGAATAAAACAAGTTAACCAAGTTGTCAACTTGGTTTTTCAAGACGACAAGCAAAAAGCCTCCCAGCGGCCTTAAAGGCTCAGGCAGGAGGCTTTATCTTGGCTGTCATCGGGCTTTCGTCCGCCACATAGTCAACCTCTTGTGATATAGTTTTAGTTGACTAATCCAGGAAAGGCGGACTGCCCATGACCCCCATCGAGCTCCGAGGCCATCATCTGCTCTGCCTGCTCGGCTATCGCGGCAAAGGCTACTCCGACGGCTTCTGCGCCAACATGACCGGCATCTACGAACGGCTGCGCCGGGACCCGGAGACGACAATCCGGCTGACCGTCGGCCCGGATGCCGTCTGCGCGGCGTTTCCCGCCGACCAGCCCTCGCATTGCGAAAATGCCAGCGTCTACCGCAAGGACGCCGAGATTGCCGGACTGGTCGGCATGCAGCCCGGCGACGTCCGGAGCTGGGGCGCGATTTGCGAGGCCGTCGCCGCGCGCGTGCGGCCGGACGACATCGCGACGATCTGCCGCGACTGCCGCTGGGAGCCGTACGGCCTGTGCCGCGAAGGCGTCGCGCATATCCACGCCGATCCGGATCGGCGGCTGCGGGAGCTGCCGGAGGGATGAGCCCGAATCGAAAAAGAGCCGGGAGCCCGCAGGCTCCTGGCTCTTGAAGCGTAACTGACCGAACAGGGAGAGGCGATGCCGTATCCGCACGCGCCCGTCCGATGCGTTTCGGCTAGAAGCGGTAATCGACCGATGCGGCCATGATGTCGGCAAAGTCGGCATCTCCCGGCTTGACGTCGGTCCACACCTGCTTCGCCTGCGCGTTGCCGCTGCGACCAAGCAGGGAGTTGAACAGGCGAACCGTCTCCACCCGCGTCAGCGGCTGGTTCGGATGGAACTTGCCGTCGGCATAGCCCGGCAGCCAGCCGCGGGCTTCTGCGGAAGCGATTGCCGCTGCCGCCCAGTGGCCGGCCGCATCCGGGTAGCTCGGCACGGCGGCGGCCTGCTCTTGCTTGCCGTAGACGTTGAGCAGAATCTGCGCCATCTCCGCGCGCGTCACGGCGCGGCCCGGACGGAAGCTGCCGTCGCCGGAGCCGTTCATCCATCCTTGCCGGGCAACAATGGCGATGTCCTTGCCGGCCCAGAAGCCGGAGGGCACGTCCTTGAAACTTTTGGCGTCCGTCGCTGCCGATGCCTTTTTATCCATCGTGCGGCTCAGGATCGCCGCGACTTCCGCGCGGGTGACACTGCCTTGAGGCAAGAAGCTTCCGTCCGGATAGCCCTTCATATAGGCTTTGTATTCGCCTGCTGTCGGAGCAGGCGTCGGCGTGGACGTCGGCGCTGCCGTCGGCGTCGGCGACGCGCTCGGAGACGGCGTCCATGCCGGCCCGCTCGTTTCCAGCACTTCCGTTTCCTGCTTCGCCTTCGTGCGGAAGGCGGCGATGTCGCCATAGATCCGGCCTTCCTGGCTGTCCCCATACGCGCGGAATTCATACCCGGTGCCCGGCTTGAGCGAGTCCAGCTTGACGGAGATGCTGCCCGGGCCTTGGCCGCCGTCAATGACGATCCATGCCGCTCCGTCCGCCTGCTCGCGGTATTCCATACCGCGGCGCGACAGCGTTCCCTGCGCCGAGCCTTCGATGCGGGCCGACGTTTCCGCCACTTCGCTGGCGGCGCCGGTCACTGCAGCCGGATCGTACCAGGCGCGATAGTTCAGCACGGTCAGCTTGCCGCCGTGCATGTCGTCGACGATCGACACATGCGGGATGCCGTCGATGATTTGCAGGCGCAGCTCGGACGCGCCGCCGGCTGTGAACTGCGCGGCGCCCGCCGTCACCCACTCGGAGCCGTTCAGCTTGCGCACCGTAATTTTTCCTTGATCTTCAAAAGCGACATAAAGAACCTTTGCCTGCTCGTCTACCGCGACGTCCGCCAGCTTCGCCGGCTGCGCCAGCACAGGCGGCAGATTGGAGGCGGACCATTTCCGATTGTTCCAATCCCAGATCAGGACGGAGACGCCTTTGTCATCCATCGACAGAGCCATCGAGTCATAATTGTACTTGAACGGAATGAGCGCGCTTCCGGCCGGAGAAGCCGCCGCCGCGCCGCTGAGCTTTTCCCAGTTCATCGAGGGGTAATACACATAGCCATACACGTTCAGAACGCCGTTTTCAAAAGCGCTGACGGTAAAATACGCGGCGAACGTATCGATGATCGACAAGCCGCTGACGCGGCCGTCGCTGAAGCCCGGCGTGCCGAAGCTGCTCCACGCTTTGCTTCCTTTATCCCATTTTTTCATCGTCGCTTTGCCGTTTTCATCCGCATCCGCGTACACGAGCACCGGGCCGTCCCAGTCCATGCCCATTGCCAGCGCGCCACGCTCCCCGGCCAGCGCCGAGCCGGCCGATGGCATGGAAGTCCAGCTGCCTGCCTCGTATGACGCCGCCTTCACGGTGCCATCGCCGTCGATGAAGGAAACGTACAGCTTTTTATCATTGGGATTCACGCTGTTGAATGCCGCCTGGACGTTGGATACATGGCTTCCGATGAAGCCTGGGGCGCCGACATAGGTCCAGACGCCTCCCTCCATCTTCATGACCGACAGCGCTCCGTCCGCAGAAGCATCAGAGAAGGCGACGTAAGGAACGTTGACCGCATCGTAGAAGAAGCGATGCTCGCTGCCGGGCTCCGGCGTGAAGCCGGCCGGACCGACGAGCTGCCACTTGTAGTCGACGACATGGACGTAGGCGCTCGCCTGGACTTCGGCGGCATTGGCGAACGCTTCGCAGGAATCGCCCCCCGGCTCGACGCTCGCCGGCATTGCCCGGCGATCAAGCCTCGGACAAAGCGGCGTTCCCTTGAACAGATAGGTCCCTTTCCGGGCGCCGTCGAAAGCCGGCGTTCCCGAATCCCACTTGACGTCCAGCAACGCTTCGACGCCATCCTCGAAGCTGAACTCGACCCGCTTCGGCAGCTTGCTCTTCGCCTGCGCCAGCGTCGTGCCGACGACGACCGTCCGATCCTCGACCGGCGCCGCCCCGGTCATCTCGATGAGCGGCATGTTGATGATGAAGCGCGGGTCATCCGTCGCCATTTCTTCATAGCGGACGGTATTGCCGTCCGGCAGCTCGGCCGCTCCGCGGATGATGATCTGGCCGCCGGTCTCGTACTGCTTGTATCCGCTCAGCCGGCTGTCCCACTCGTACGCATTGAGATTCCAAGACACCGGATAGAGCTCCGAAGTGCCGTCGGTGAAATGAGCCCGCACCGTTTCCGGCATCAGCTTCTTCACCTCGTCCAGCGGCGTGCTGCGCGGCAGATCGAGTTCAAACGGCTCGAACCACGACAGCGTCCGATAGGCTTGGAATGCAGCTGCATTCGCGCAAAGAGCAACCGATTCGCCGTCCTTTTGCAGGCAAGCGGAATACTGATACGACTTGCCCGGCGTCAGCCCGCTGATCTGTCCTTGGAACGCGAGGCCCGCGGCGGCCGGATCGGCCGGCACCTTCTGTCCGTTCTGCGGAATTCCGGAAACGACATATTCGTCGACAAGGAAAAACCGCTCGTAATCCGGGCCCATATAGACTTGGTCCGCGACCGTCCCGTTCAGGACCGCCGACGTGCCGTTCTCGACCGCGTTCTCCGTCACGACTTTGTCCGAAAAAACGACCTGGGGCTGCGGCGGCACCGCCAAGGCAGATGCCGCGCCGAAGTTCCAGCCGGTGCAGAGCAAGGCGGCTGCGAGCAGCAGCTGCAGCCAAGGCTTACGTTGTTGATGTTTGATGTCCAAGTTGTTTCCCCCTAAAGCATGCTGTTGACCACCGACATATATCGGCATTGATCGACAAAAATATTAGCAAAGAGAAGGAGCCGAATGCCGCGCGAAATGGTATGATACACGAGGGGGCTCTGCATCCTTTCATCCATTCGCAGACGCCGCCGCCATCATCCCGCATCACCGAATCGAGGCCCGCACCGATGAAGAAATTCCAGAAATTCTATATCGAAATCACGAGCGTCTGCAACTTGGCCTGCCACTTCTGTCCGCCGACGCTGCGGGAAAAAAGCTTCCTGAAGCCCGAGGACTTCGCCAAGCGGCTGGACGAGATCAAGCCCTATACGGATTCCGTCTACCTTCATGTAAAAGGCGAGCCGCTGCTGCATCCGAAGCTCGACCAGCTGCTCGACATCAGCCACGACAAAGGCTTCAAGGTGAACATCACGACGAACGGCACGCTGATCGAAAAAAACAAGGCCAAGCTGCTCGGCAAGCCGGCGCTGCGGCAGATGAACTTCTCGCTGCACAGCTTCGACGGCCATGCCGGCTCCACCGACAAGGAAGCGTACGTCACGACGATCCTGACGTTCATCCAGGAAGCGCTGGCGTCGACGGACGTCCTGTTCTCGCTCCGCCTCTGGAACCTGCGCAAGGACAATGCGACCAATCTGGAGCTGAAGCGCAACCGCGAGGTGCTGGCGATCATCGAGCGCGAGCTCGGCCTGACGGAGCCGATCGAGGAGCAGTTCAAGCGCGGCTCGGGGCTCAAGCTGGCCGACCGCTTCTACTTGAACCAGGACCACGAGTTCGAGTGGCCCGACCTGAACGCCGAGGAGGACGACGGCAAAGGCTTCTGCCACGGCCTGCGCAACCAGGCCGCCATCCTGGCGAACGGCACCGTCGTGCCCTGCTGCCTCGACGGCGAAGGCATCATCAACCTCGGCAACATCAATCAGGCGAGCTTCTCCGATATCATCCAGGGCGATCGCGCGCAAAAGCTGTACGACGGCTTCTCCCGCCGCGAAGCGGTCGAGGAGCTGTGCCGCAAATGCGGCTACCGCAAGCGCTTCGGCACGTAGGCCGGGCTGCCGCTTCAGCGAGGCGCGCCCGCTCCCGCTTGGCCGTCCCGCTTGGCCGCCGGCGGATCGGCGGGCGGACTTGGTCTGGAGGATGCTCCGAGGCGCGGCGAGCAGACAGCAAAAAAGCATGGCTCCCTTGAAAGGGAACCATGCTTTTTTGGGCTTGCGCCCTGTCCAGCCCGATCGGGGACTCGCCGCCGTCCCGGCAGGACGGCGACGGACGCCCCATCGCCTCAGACCGGCTCCAGGCTGTCCAAAATCTCCGCGAGGCTGAGCTCGGCGCAGGCCATCGACGTATCGGCCGCGCCGTAGTACATGCGGACGACATCGCCGTCGACCAGCGCGCCGCACGAGAACACGACGCCGCCGAAGAAGCCGTCCGCCTCGTAGGCCGCATCCGGCTCCAGGATCGGCCGGCCCGAGCGGGCGACGACCCGGGACGGATCGTCCAGGTCGAGCAGCACCGCGCCCATGCAGTAGCGGTGGTCCTTGGTCGCGCCATGGTACAGCTCCAGCCAGCCGCGGTCCGTGCGGATCGGCACCGCGCCGCCGCCGATGCGGCCGCTGTCCCACATGCCGTCGCGCAGCCCGATCAGATGCCGGTGGTTGCCCCAGTAGAGCAGGTTGTCCGACTCGGCGATCCACATTTCCGGGCGGCCGCAGCTTTTGGTCGTCGGCCGGTGCAGGGCGTAATGCTTGCCGCCGATGCGCTCCGGGAAGATGAGCACGTCCTTGTTGTCCGGCCCGAAGATCATGCCGTGATGCTCCACGGTCTTGAAGTCCTTGGTCGAGACGAGCGACTCGCCGATGCCGACCGGCGACACCGCCGAGAAATAGATATAGTACGTATCGCCGATCTGCGTGATGCGCGGATCCTCGATGCCGAAGCTCTCCAGCGGCTGCGACGGATAAATGAACGGCTCGTCGTCGATCGTGAAATTCCGTCCGTCGCGGCTGCGGGCGATGCGCAGGTACGACAGCGACGTCAAGTATTCGAACGCCGGCGCCTGGTCGCGCCGCACGATGACGCGCGGATCGGAGAAGTCGTAGCTCTCGTCGTCCTTGCGGATCGGAACGAGGTCGAGCTCGCCCTTCTCCACGTTATAGACAGGGGCCAGCACGACGGACGGATCCGGGCTGACCGGCCGCTCCGCCACGCGCAGCAGCAGGATGACCTCCCCGCCGTATTCCGCCACCCCGGCGTTGAAGGCGCCGATCACCTCGAAATCGTCGCGATGCGGCTTCACGTCGGCCGGCGTCACCAGCGGATTTTGCTCATATCGGTAAACATTCATGCGTAGCAGCTCCTTCGTGGTCTAAGCTGTGCAGGCTCTCGCTGCATGCCGCCCGGGCTCTTACCGGCCGGCGAACGGGTCCGGAATGTCCAGCGTCTGCGCGTCGGCGTCGCTGATGCCCGCGTATAGCACGGCTCTGCCGTCGCCGACGCGGATCAGGCCGCCGCTGAACACGACATCCTCCAGATCGGGCCGCTTGGCCGGGCCCGGCAGGAAGTCGCGGCGCTCGCCGATCAGGCGCAGGCCGCTCCATGCCTCCGATGCCGGATCGAACTCGAACGCCATCGGATAGTAGTGGCGATCGCCCGCTTCATCGAAGCAGGCGATATGGCCGAGCACGCCGATGCGGCCGCCCGGCAGGAGATGGGTCTCGTTGGCTCCGCCCCATTCGCCCTCGGCGAACTGTCCCTCGAGCAGCGGAGCTTCGTCGATGGCCCGGACCGTCAGGCCGTCCAGCGAGCCGACGCGGACGTAGCCGATCTTGCCGCGGCCGCCCTTCTCTCCCTGAGGTCGCGTGAACACGCCGACGCCCCCGTCCGCAAGCTCCGCGAGGCGGATGTCCTTCATGCCGTCCGGCCCTTCGAAAAAGCGGCGCAGGTCGCGGAGACCTTGGCCCCGGTAGAACACGGTCCGCCACATCAGCGCGCCGGCCCGCTCGGGATGCGGGAAGACCTCCACGCCGCCGACGACGAGCTCGCCGCCGATGCGGCTGTGGAACGGGTCCTGCAGCCGCAGGACCGGCGCTCCCTCGATCGGCAGCCAGGCGCCGTCCGATTCGGCGAAAAAGACGATGTCGGAATGCTCGCTGTCGCGCGACTCGACGCGTCCGGGAAGAACCGTCCGGCCCTCGTCCTCGAACGGGGCGGCGATGTTGTAGACGTCCTTGCCGCCGACGCCTGCGAACGGGATGCGGCGCGGCTCGCGCGCGGCGGGGCCGGCGGCCCGATATTCTCTCAGCAGCTCGGCGCATGGCGCCGGAGCCGGTTGCAGCTGGCTCATGAATCCATTCTCCTCCCGCGAAGCCCGGCCGGAGCCGGGACGATTATTTCAGGCTGAACTGCATGCCCTCCTGGAACTTCTTGCTGAAGATCAGGAACAGCACGATGATCGGCAGCGTGAGGATCGTCGAGGCCGCGTAGAGCGGACCCGGATACGACCCGTACGGCCCGAACATCTGCGACAGCAGCACGTTCAGCGTCAGCATCGAATCGCTCTTGACCGCGATCATGTCCCACAGCAGCTCCGTCCACCGCTCCATGAGCAGGAACAGGAAGATGACCGTCGTGATCGACTTCGACATCGGCAGCATGATGCGGAACATGATCTTCAGATCCGACGCTCCGTCGAGCTTGGCCGCTTCGATGAACGTCGACGGCACGGCCTTGAAGAAGTTCGTGTACATGAAGATCGCCCACAGGCTGACCGCCTTCGGCACGATCAGGCCGAGATAGGTGTCGTACAGGCCGGCCCGCTGGATGATGAGGAACGTCGGCACCAGCAGGATGATGGCCGGGAAGAACATATGGAACAGGACGAAGTTGTTGATCGCATGGCGGCCGAAAAAGTTCAGCTTGGACAGCGCATAGGCGACCATGATGCCGAACAGCATCATCAGCGCGGTCGAGGCCGCCGAGACGACGACGCTGTTCAGGAACGCGTTCAGCCACGGCCGGGTGACGCCCGCCTCGCCGCCGCTGAACAGCCATTCGTACGACTTCGTCGTGAACTTCGTCGGCAGCAGCTGCTTGTCGATCTGCGTCCAGTCCGCGAACGAGCTCAGCACCATGTACAGATACGGATACACCATGACGAGCAGGAGCGCGAGGGCGAGGAGATAGCGGATGGCTCGCCTCGAGCCGCTGCGGCGTTTAGACCCAACCATTTCGCTTCCCCCATATCTCCAGAATTTTGCGGATGGCGAAGATCGAGATGAACGTCGCCACCGATGCCAGCAGCGCGACCGCCGACGCGTAGCCGACCTGCATGTTGGAGAACGCCTGCTTGAAGATCTCCATCTGCCAGGTGTTCGTCGCGTTGCCCGGGCCGCCGCCCGTCAGCTGGTACACCTCGGTGAAGATGCCGAACGTGACGCCGAAGCCCAGGATGAGCGTCGTGTACAGCGACGGATACAGCAGCGGCAGCGTGATCCGCCAGAACCGCTGGCCGTCCTTGACGCCGTCGATCGCGGCCGCCTCGTACACTTCCTTGTCGATGCTCTCCAGGCCCGAGGTGAGGATGAGGGCATAATAGCCGGTGAACTTCCAGGCGAGGATGAGGCCGACGACGAACAGCGCGGACAGCGGCGAGCCGAGCCAGTTGATGTCCAGCCCGATGCCGCGCAGGAACTCGTTGACCGGGCTCGTGTAGGACAGCAGTCCTTTGACGATCAGCGCCGAGACGACGCCCGAGCTCAGGTAGGGCAGGAAGAAGCCGATCAGGAACAGTCCCTTGAACCGGGGCAGTCCATGCACGAGCACGGCCACTCCGATCGCCAGCGCCGTCACCAGCGGCACGAAGATCATCATGAACTTGTACGTGTTCCAGAACGCCGCATGCACGCTCGGCGAGCGCAGCGCCTCGAGGAAGTTCTCGAAGCCGACCACGTTGAACGTCGGCGCGATCAGATCCCAGTCGGTGACGGACAGGAAGATCGACCAGATCAGCGGGATGAAGAAGAACAGCAGCGAATAGATGAGGTAAGGGCTGGCGAACAGCCAGCCCAGCTTGTTGTTGCGTTGGTCCATGACGAGAAGACCTCCCTTAGTCCAGGGCTTTCTCCAGCGCGGCCTTCATAGCCGCCCAGCCCTCCGCAGGGGCGATTTCGCCCTTGACGACTTTATTGAACGCCTCCGTGCCGATGATCGTCTGGAGGTCGTTGTACTTCGCATTGTCCATCGGCGGCACGGCGTTCGGCACGTTTTCCGCGTACGGCTTCAGCTGCGGGCTCTTGTCCAGCACCGCCTGGAACGACTCGTTCGTCGACAGGTCGTCGCGCGCCGGAGGCAGGTTCGTCTTCTCGAACCAGGCCGCGTCGTTGTTGGCGTCGCCGTACACCCACTGGATGAAGTCGATCGCCGCCGCCTGCTGCTCCTTCGTCGCCGAGGCGTACACGACGAGCCCTTTCGTATCGGCGAACGTCTTGCTGTCGGCCGGGTCCATGCCGTCCGGCACCGGCGGCATCGTCAGCGCGTACGTCTCATTGTACTTCAGGTTCGGATACTTCTCCGCCCAGGTCGTGAACGTCCACGGACCGACGTCGGTGAAGACGCCCGTGCCGTTCTCGAACGGGTCGGTCACCTGGCGGGCGAGCAGCCCCTTCTCCTTGCGCAGGTCGTCCACGAACGACAGCACCTCGACGCCCGCCTTCTCGTCGCCGGTGAAGGCGTCGCCTTCGATGAACTTGTTGCCGCCGGAGGCCGCGTCATACAGCATGTAGAAGTCGAACCAGCGCTTCCACGCCGTCGGGTCGGCCAGATCCGGCTTGGCCCACAGGTATTTCTTGTCGCCGTGCTTGGCCTTGAGCTTCTTGGTCAGCTCAAGGATCTCGCCGTACGTCTGCGGCGGCTCGCTGTAGCCGAGGTCCCGGATGATGTCGAGGCGCCAGCCGAACAGCATCGGATTGGAGTAGATCGGCAGCACGTACTGGTGGCCGTCCGCGAACGTCCACGGCTCGATCGTCTGGGTCATGCTGCGGCCCTGCACGATCTCGTCGAAGCCCTCCAGCGTATCGAGCGGCACGAGCGCCTGGCTGCTTGCCAGCTGGGCCGCGAAACCGCGGTTAATGTTCTCGGACATCGTCGGCGCGCTCTTGGCCGCCAGCGCGGCCTGGATGCTCGCCTCCGAGGTCGGCGATTCCTTGATCGCGCTGACGTTGATCTTCACCTTGCCGTTCTGCGCCTCGTACGCATCGGCCATCTCCTGCCAGAACGCCTGCTGCGTCGGGTTCGGCGCAGCCCAGAATTCGATCGTCGTCACGCCGTCCGACGACTCTCCTCCGCCTTCGCTTCCGGTCTGGCCGCCTTGGCCGGTGGAGCAGGCCGACAGCAAGCCGGCCATCAGCGCGACGGACAGGACCATAGGGACTCTCTTTTTCATCTTTGTTGTGCCTCCCTTTAAGTTGTCATGATTTCTGTAAAGTTGTCATGATAAAAGTAATGCTGATTGTAAGGGGTTACGGGGTCCATTATGGGCTTGAAAACGGTTCATGTCAAGTGACAAACTTATGGATCAGCTTTATGTAAACGGAATGATCTGATTTACATTTACAGTTTGTAACGTTACAATGAGGAGAGGACAGCCCGTTCCGGGTCCGAGCTCCCGCTTGCCTTGACAGGCCGGCGCGCAACCGGAACAATGAAGCTAGTCCGTAACAGGGGTTGACGAACGTGAAGACGAAAGTAACGATGCAAGCGATTGCCGACAGGCTTAATCTTTCCAAAAATTCCGTCTCGCAAGCGCTGACCGGCAAGGCCGGCGTCAGCGACGAGACGCGGCAGCTCATCCAGAAGACGGCCGAGGAGATGGGCTACACGTACAGCCGCCGAGGCCAGTCGCCGGAGCCCGGGGCGGCGTCGCGCACGATCGCGCTGCTCGCCTCCGATTTCGCCTTTTCCAAAAAAGGCTTTTTCGGCGACATCTATTTGAGCATCGACCGGGAGCTGAAGCGAAGCGGCTGCGAGCTCGTCATCCAGTCCGTCAGCCCGAGGGAGGCCGAAGCGCTGGAGCTGCCTGCTTTCCTCGAGCAGAAAACCGTCGACGGCGTGCTCATCCTCTCCCACATCACCAATGATTATCTGAAGGCCGTCCTGGGCACCGGCATTCCCGCCGTGCTGATCGACCATCATCATCCGGAGCTCGCCGCCGACTCGATCCTGACGAACAACCGCTTCAGCGCCTACGAGGCGGTGCGCCATCTGCACGGACTCGGACATCGCCGCATCGGCTTCGTCGGCAGCATCGAATTTTCCCCGAGCTACTACGAGCGGCTCGAGGGGGTGCGGCTGGCCGCTTGGGAGCTCGGCCTCGAGCTGCCCGAGCCGTGCCTGCTGACCGATGTCGCCGAGGACAGCGACGAGGTGCGGCGGCGGCTGGAGCCGGCGGCCCGCCTCGCCACCGCCTGGTTCTGCGTCAACGACGGCTATGGCTTCATGACGAGCTCCGCCCTGCAGCAGCTCGGCCTGTCCGTGCCCGGCGACGCGTCGGTCGTCAGCTTCGACAACGGCTATCTGTCGCGCCTCGCCACGCCGCCGATCACGACGGTCGATGTCGACCTGCCGCTCTATGCGAGCTGCGCGGTCGAGCAGCTGCTCCGGCGGCTCGACGATCCATCGCGCCCCCGCACCGAGACGCTGCTGCCGACCCGGCTCGTCGTGCGCGAGTCGACCGCGCCTCCGGCAAAGTGAGCTTGCAGCAATAGGCGATAGCCTGCTTTTCCGCTTTCAAAACGAAGCAAGCCTGCCCTTCGCTATTCGGCGATGAGCAGGCTTGCTTCGTTTTATTTTTTTGCTGCCGCTATTGCTTGCGGTGCACGCCCGCGGCGCCGAGCGCCGAGCCGATGATGCGGATCGGCACGTCCGCCGTCTTGCGGGTGCCGTTGCGGTACACGACCTCGAAGCGGATCGTATAGTCGCCCTTGGCCAGTCCATCCGACAGGTCCGCCCACCGCGCGTGATGCAGCTCGCCCGCATAATGGCGATCGGCCGTCACCGGCTTCAGGATGGAGCGTGCGTCCAGCCCGCCTCCGGCCGTCAAGCTTGCCGTCACCTGCAGCACCGGAGCCGGGACCGGATAGCCTTGCACGATCAACTTCTCCCCGGCGTAAAACTCCTTCGGATGCTGCGCCGTCTCGTGGCCGAGCCGGTCATGGATTTCCTTCCAGTCCGCCGTATGGCCGACATCGGCGCTCAGTCCAAGCGGCACGACCGGGATCGGCTTCGCCGCCGTCGCTTCCGCCTTGCCGTCGCTGACCGTCAGCGTCACCTGATAGGTGCCGGGCAAGGACCGTTCAAGGAGCGGCGGATCCGCATGCACGCTCGTCCGGCCCGACGGATCGAGCACGGTCCATTTCGCCGTAAGCGCGTCTCCGTCCGGATCGGACGAGCGGTCGAGCAGCTGGATCGGGTCGCCTTCGTAGACCGGCTTCGGCGTCCAGTCGAAGTCCGCTACCGGCGGGCGGTTCGTCTCGAGGTAGAAATACTTCGGCGCGCTCCAAGCGCTCCAATCGAAGCCGTCGTAGGCGCGGACCTGAATATACATGTTGACCTTTTCCGGAAGGTCGGTCGTAGGTCGCCAGCTGCGATCCTTGCCCGGTCGAATGTCCGTATCCCGCAGCAGCTCGCCGCCGTAGCGATAAATCCTAAGCTGGTATCGAGTCTGCTCGTCGCTGTCTGCGTCCCAGTAGCTCCACAGGAAAAGCGGCCGGAACTCGATCAGCTTGGTCGGCTGATTCGGATCGGAGCTCGCCGGCACAGTGATTTGAGCGGACGGGATCTGGTTGTGAATCGTCACGGTCTTCGTGATTTGCGCTTCGGCGCCAAGCGAGTCTTCGACGCGCTGGCGGATTTCAAACGTGCCGATCGTGCTGAAGCTCTTCTGCCAGCTCGTCCGGCTGCCGCTTGCGATCGTCTCGGCTCCGTTCGTCGTCCGATTCCGCAAGTACCAGGTATGCGGCAGGTTCTCGCGGCCGCCGTCCTCCTTGTCCCATGCGGTGGAATCGAACGTGATCGTCACGCCCCGATACGTGTTCACATGGCTTTGGTTGAAGCCAGGCACGGGCGGCGTATTGTTCGCGCCCGTCACCGTGACATGGAGCGTCTTGACGGTGTAGGCCGACCATGCGCCATACTCATCCTTTACGGCCATGCCGATTTCGTACATGCCTTTTTCTTGCGGCGTCACGAGCTTTTCGTAGAAGGTATCCCCCGAAGGCGTCGTGTAGTAGAACTTCTTCTCCAGAATGCCTCGCGTCAACCGATAGTCAATGCCGGTCGCTTCGGTCGAATAGTTGCTCGGGCTTTCGTAACGGTCCGGATCGTAGCTGCTGTCGGTCCAGATGACTTTTCCGTCTCCGGATAGCGTCACCGTATACTGCGATACCGGGCGGCGGTGGACCGTCACCTTTTTCACGAACGGATTGCTCTCCTTGCGGTATTCGCCAAATCGATTGTCCGGATACCGGTAGTCCGGATGCGGATCGTCCTGGGCCCGCAGCTGCACGAGGTAGTCTCCGACTTTGTCGAAGGCGAGCTGCTCGCTCTCGAACGTTTTTCCGTGCAGCACCGAAAGGCCCTGGTTGTTGAGGAATCGCGGCGTGTGCTGGAAGCTCCAGCGGTACGAGCCGGCCTTCGGGTCGTTCTCCGGATCGAGGAACTGGATGCTGTCATATTGGACTTCCGCCTTGGCCGTTCCTTCGTCCCAAATGGCGTAGTCAGCCGACCATTCGACCTTGCTGTCGACGGCCTTGTACGTCAAGGCGCTGAACCTGACGTACGCCTTGTTCGCGAAGTAGCCGAACTTGCCTTCGAGGAATTGGCCATCCGTCGCCGACAGGATTGGGATGTTGTTCAGGAAAACCTCGATTTTGCTGCCGACGGTCTTCACTTTGAAGCCATAGCTCACGTCCGATTCGAACGGATAGCTGCCGGCCTGCAGCACGGTCCGATTGCCGTTCACGTATTTTACTAGATCCAAGGAGTGTCCGTTTGTTTCGACAGCGTAGCGGTTCCTTGGGTCTTGCATGTGGAAGCTGAAGCCCATCGCTTCTTGGTCTACATCAACGTCGAGCATGCGCTGGCTGTACTTCATTTCCGCGTCGCTCAGCGAGACGTCCGAGACGAACTGGCCGTTCGTAAAGGCTTGCTTGACGAGCGGCGTTGTCGATGGGGCGCCAGCGCTGAACCAGATCATAGCGGTCGGATTCGAGTTGCCGTTTGGGATGCGCTGCAGAGCGAAGAGCGATCCGTCTCCAACGTATTCCCGGAAGAAAGTGCAGCCGCGATAGCTGGTCACCAAGGAACCGCTCGCATTGTAGACCTGTCCGTCTGCTGCGCAGTTTCCTTGATCGTACGGCGTGGAGTTCGTGATGTATCCATCCGCTGTCCGAGTAGAGAAATCCGTCCCCTGAGAAGATCCATCCCAGTTGAAGGTAGCGTTATTCCAGTTGGATAAATTCTGGAGCGTAGCGCCTGACTTCATGTTGATGACCTTTGTCATTCGAGTCGGGAGGTAAGGCTCGCTTCCCATGAAATAAACATCGACATAAAGCTCGTTTGCGAATGTGTTCATCCACATCGGGTTGTAGCCGTAATGGCCGCCCATCCCTGCGAACATGCCGATTGAGTTGGAGTTCAGCGCCATCTGCTGGTCTGGCTCGGATAAGTATCGGCTCCAGATGAGATTCATGTTCTTGTCGTATTTGTTGATCGTCAGATCGAAGAATAGGGTCATGTCCCGGTACTCGTTTTGCTTATACCCATAGCCTTCTAGGGTGTAGGTGTTTCCTTCGGGATCCAGGTACATCTCCGGCGCGGCCCGGTATGGATAATCGGCAAGATCCCAAGGGGTCGGTCGGTTCATCTGCCTTTGAATGGAGCCCAGTGTTGTAAGGGTCATGTTGGGGCTGACCGAAACAAAGTGCGCGTACGCGCTCCCGACCTGGTAGTTGTCTTTGCCGCCAGAGCTGAAATCTCTCTCCATTTTCAAGACAACGCCGTTTCCAGAAGTCGTGGCGTGAATGACCCAATCCTTGAAGTTCCAGTTCACTTTGTCCGTGAACCGGTTCATATGGGATGGCACGGTCGTTTCTTGAAGGAGGGTTCCGTTCGCGGCATCGTAACGCCGGATGATGACGTCGTCCGTAGAGGAAAGAACGACGTACAAGTATGGACCGGAGAGCTCCCATGTCATTTTCCGTGAAAATGGACCCAGGTTGATGACATAATCATACGGACTTCCTTTGCTCCATTTCTTGGCTTTCCAGTCATAAGGATTATCGCCTTGGACAAGAGGGGAGAGCTTCTTGGAATTCAATCCGTAGATTTTCATCGTACCTTGGTAGTTTGTATAATCAGCAATGCTGAAGATGACATGTTTCTTGTTGGACCGAACTTTCGGAATTTCATTGTATTGGGTGTACGAGATGCTGTAAGCCTCGATTTGCCGCCCGTTCTCATCCGCTAAGTAATCGTTGAAATAGGCCGTATTCGTCAACGCTCGCCAAGGGGAAAGGGCGTTGGCGCCAAAGCCGTTGTTTGGCTTCGTGCCGGTAATCAGGTCCACTTCGCCGCCAAAGCGCATGAAGGAATAGGTGTTGTTTTGGGCATCTCCGAAGTTTTTGGCGTCTCCGCCAATGAGGCTTCCTCCGTCAACGCTCCAAAGCCGCGACCGATCAAATACCGTTTCGGTCGTGTTCGTTACATAGACGGGCCAATTAATCATTTTCTCCGGACGGATCGTCGTGCTCGCATCGAGATCCGGCTGCGGATTCTTGCCCTTCAAGTCGAAGGAGACTTCCGGCGCGTTGTTGACGATGTTGAGCGTGTAGCTTTCGATCGGCTCGTCATCCGTATTGTCCTTCAAGTTGAAGTCGTCGGTGACCTCGGTCCAGAACAGGTACTTGCCGACTCTAGGAGCCGTGAAGGATACCTTTTCCTTCGATCCGACAATCGTCTGCCAGGCATCGTCCTGAAAGCCGTTGTTCAACGCGTCGTACTTGAAGCGGTAGTTTGCGGACATGATCTGATCGCCGTCCGGACTGAAAGACTTGTTCAGAATGACGTTCGGTTCGTTCCGTATCCCTAGCTTCGGCACGTCGAGCTTGGCGATCGGAGGCAGGTCGGGCTTGACGATGATCGTGCAGCTGGCCGGCTTTTCTGATTTTCTCCCCTCGACGTCGTAGACGTTCAGCTGGACCTCGACCGTGATGTTTTGCTGCGTCCCGTTTACATAAGAAGACTGCCTCCCCATCCATTCATCTCGGCTGTGATCGATCGCAGCGAAGACAGGGCTGTAGCTTTTGCTGGAGTCGAACAAGGCGTCTGGTATGTAGTGGTTCTCGATGACTTCGTCCGGGCACTTGATGATGGGGATAGGGCCTTTAGACTGGACGTTGATGAAAGCCGAAACCTCGCCGGTCGCTCCGAACGGATCGCGGAGCAAGCCTTTCACGGTATGGACACCGGGCGTATCCATGCGAATTTCGTACATGCCCCAGCTGCCTTCCGGATATCTTCCTTTCAGGCTCTTTATCCATGCGCTGTTTCCGTTTGCAAAATCAAATCCATCAAACGTCACTTCATCGCCGTCCGGATCAAACGGAGAGGGGATGGACGGATCATGCAGAACGACTAGATACATGGTCTCGCCTTCAATAACGGAGGTCAAGGGAACCGTGGGGTTGCTGGGCCGAACAAAAGCCGCCTTGCCAGAAGGAGGGCGATTATTCGGCGGATTTTTCACCTCGAGCGGGCGCGGTCCAATTTCCTTCTGTCCGCAGTCGGTGATGAGGGTCATGTAGACCTGATGCGAGCCGGTGCTGATGGCGCTTGGGTAGTCTTTGCGCTCGATCGTCGTGTCGGACCAGCTGTGGAACCATCCCGTCGCGCCTTCCCTGGAGCCGCGCTTGAACGTGTACATGTGGCGCAGATACTTGCATGGCCCGAATTCCGGATCTTTCGGGTGAAGCGTGAAGCTGTCGCCATAGTCGATGGACGGGGGCGATACTTCAAAGTTTCCTCCGAAATCCTTGCTGGGCGTTGGCGTCGGTGTTGGTGCTTCGCCCGGGGAGAAGGTCTCGTCAACCGTGTTGTTGGTTTCGCTGGCTTCGTCGATCGTGTTGGCCGAATCGACCGTCAGCCGGAACGTTTTGGCAGCGTTGGAGGTGAAGGTGCTGGTGAATGTCAGCGACCGGCTCGCTCCTGCTTTGAGCGACGGAACGGCTTCGGACTTCAAGATGGTTCCCGTCCCGACGTCTTTCACGTTCACGGTGAACGATTTCGCGATGTCCACGCCTTCGTTGTGGAAGTTGGCCGTGAACGTCGCAGCCTTTCCGACCTCGATTTTTCCGGCCGCGCTGATGCTGTCCGCGACCAGGTCGGGCTTGGATGTGTCGATCGGCTCGTAGGTGACGGTCAGCGTATACTCGACGCTGTATGTCTTGGCCTCCCATGTCGTTGTCGAGTTGAGCGGGTAGCGGCGGCCTTGGATGTTGCCGGAGCCTCCGGGGAGGAGGTCCCAGTGAGTTCCTTGCATATTGTTACTGCTGCCTAATAAAAGACTGACTTTGACGTACCCGTAGCCAGGTTTTCCTTTACCGGTTGCGGTTATCGTCTGGCCGTTGAGGGGTACAGCTCCGGTAATTGTGACTGAGCTCGGCTCGATGAAGGCGTAGGAGACAGGATCTTCGGTGTCTTTCCGAATGAACACTTCGGGTGCGCCTAGAGCATCGGACCAAGCCGCTGCCGAACCGTCCGAGTAGCGGAGTCTGGCGTCGATCGTCGCGCCGGAGCTGTCCCGAACCGGAATTTCGCCCGGATATTGAGAGACGCCATTCATATAGGTGGATGGGTCTGCTGTAAATGTATACGGCCCCGTCTCCTCTGCGGCCATCGTCCATTGCTTTCCGCTGGAGTTCCGCCAAATGTCATAGTACATTCTGGAATCTCTTGTTCCATACAGCAGGACTTCTTTCCCGTTTACGGGCGGAAGCTCGATCTTCCCAGTGCTCTCGTTGTATGAGCCCAGCTGCCCTTTGGGATTTCCGTTGATGGTGAAGGACCAGGACTTGACCTTCTTCCCGGACGCCTTGACGACTTGGGTCTGCAAGCCTTCAACAATCGGAGTCTTGTGGTACCCGCCGCCATTTCCGGTGAACGTTGCCGTGTTAGGATCTGCAGCAGCGGCGGATGGAAGGAGCCACACGCCGGGATCAGTCAGGGATACCAGAAACGAAAGCAGTAATAGAACGCTTAGTTTGCTTTTCATTCATTCTTCCCCCCAAAAATCCTTCCATCTTCACTTCCTAAGTAAAGCAGGTAATGATCGTTACCGTAGGTTTCAAAATAAAAGAATGGTGCATCAAACTTTTGGGCTCGTTCTACTCTCTCTTTCTTAATCGCATAGAACACCCAAACTTCCTTGGAGTTGATGGTGTCTAGTCTAAAATACAGTTCTGTAGAAAATGGAGTCTTTTGGGTCGAGATATTCACCGCAGACATTAAGTAAGGTGCGCCGATCATGCCTCGAAACTGATCGAAATAGTTTTTCACAACCTTGGTATTGCTGAGTTCTATTCTGAACGCCATCATATACTCATTTTTCCATTCCTGAGTATTAGACTTTACAATGCCGGTCAACTTCATAGGATCTAGCTTGCCTAACGTCCCGTCCGGCAGCCAGCTCCGATACGGACTGTTCTTGTCATCCATATCCAGAATGAGGATTTGCTTGAACTCCCCGTTGATGTAGTTCCGAATTTTCGCCTTGAACGGCAGCTGCCGGAACTTCCCGCCCCACATCGTCTCGACGTTCGTTCCCGTGTACGCCACTTCCGCATAAGACGCGGCTCGTTTGTCCATCGGCAGCGTGCCGCCGGCAAGCAGAGTCAGGATGCGGTCGATAATGACGGTCGCTTGAGCGCGGGTCGATTTCTCTTTCAGTCCCAGCTCACCTCCGGAAAGGCCGGAAATGATGCCCCGCTTTGTTGCCTCATACACCAGCTGAGGATCGGTCGTTGTTCCGGTGCGCAGCTGGTCCTCGACTGCACGAACCGTTATCCGGGCCATTTCCTGACGCGTAATGGGCTGCGTCCAGTTTCCGTTGAAATCGTTCGTCTTGTGGATGCCGGCTTCGACCGCGGCGGTGACGTAAGGTTTGTACCAGGCGTCGCCGGCGCTTGGAGCAGCGGTTTCGATCTTCAATGCTGCGCTTACCAGCTTGATGAATTCAGCACGGCTCACTTCTTTTTGAGGCCGGAAAGTTCCGTCCTCGAATCCATTCACAAGGCCGTTGGCCGTCAACTTTTGAATCGAGCTATAGAACCAGTCGGTCGATTTGACATCTTTGAAGCCGGGGGCGCTAGTTGTCCCGGTTGCGGCGGCCTTACCCGCTGCGGGCGAGAAGGGAAGGATCGAGGCTGCGATCGCGCAGCTCAGAACGAATTTGATTGTTTTCATTAGAAACATCTCCTTAATAGATGGGTTATATCGTTGGGTTCGACGTTAATGGCGGTATTGCGATACGTGCCCGATTATCCGGCCAGCCTCAGCGGCATGCCAGGTCCAGCCTATTTTATCGGCATTTTCCTTCCATCCCAGTATGGAGGTCCGTCATCCAGAGTGTTGAAAAACAGCAAAAAAGCCCCTGTTCGCGTATTGCCTGTGCGAACGGGTGCTTCCCGTACTCTTGCCGATGAAATTGTACGCCATGTTCCGCGGACTGCCGAAGCAGACGGTCCGCCGAGGCATGCCCGGCGTTGTCGGCACCGCCAGCAGCCTCCTGCTTGGCAGGATGGATGCCAGCCATGACCTTGTCGCAATAAAGTTCGACATGCTCCTGTAAATTCCTGCCGAAAGCCGATTTAATTTCAAGCCGATTGCCCTTCGGTTCGGAGCGCACGCCTGGAATCAGCAGCGAGTCTGACAGGAAAACGATTCATTTACTTCCTTTTTATGTGCTGCATATCTCCCGTTGACGAATATCCTTGAATATGGAAAGGCAAGCATCCTTCCTTCGAAAGGGGAATCCGATTGATGTCCATCCGCCGCCTCGCCGCCTCCGCCCGCTCCAAAGCGCCGCTCGCCGCCGCCCTGCTGACGCTCAGCCTGCTGGCAGCCGTTCCGGTCCACGCCGCCCCTTCCGCTCCCCGGCTCCATCAAGAGAACGCCGCCGGCCAAGCCGGCAACTGGTACACCGGAGCGGTGCCGCCGCAATCCTCGTCCAAGCCGGTGCTGCTGTTCGTCCAAGGGCTGCACTCCACGATGGACCGCTGGACGCTCGAGGACAGCTACTATGAAGCCGCCTACAACGCCGGCTACCGCACCGCCTTCGTGCAGCTGAAGGACGCGGACGGCGACGGCGGCAGCATGTGGACCAACGGCGCGCTGCTCGCCTCCGTCATCCGCAAGGTCGCGGCCTACTACAACGTGCCCAAGCTGAACGTCATCGCCCACTCCAAAGGCGGCATCGACACGCAGGCGGCGCTCGTCCACTACGGCGCCTCCCCGTATGTGAACGTCGTCCATCAGCTGTCCACGCCCAATCTCGGCTCCGAGCTCGCCGACATGGCCTACGGCAGCTGGACGTCCTGGCTCGGCTCCATCATCGGCCAGCAGGACGACGCCGTCTACTCGCTGCAGACGTCGTACATGGCGGGCTTCCGCTCGCAGACCGACGCGCGGCCGGAGGTCCAGGCGACCCGCACCTACATGTCGGGCGGCATGGGCGACGACGGCATCTTCACGAGCTACTGGTTCGCCCACGCGGTGCTGCCCGGAGAGGATGACGGCGCCGTCTCGCTCTACTCGGCGCTCGGCCTGCCGTACGGCATCCAAAGCTTCACGAAAAATATTTCCCACAGCGCGATGGCGCGAGCTTCGCAGACGTGGAGCCTCGTGCGGCCGAAGCTCGCTCTCCCGGCCGCCTCGCTGGCCGGAGGGCTGCAGGCGTCCGGCGGCGGACCGGCCGCCGGCGAAGCGCTGCCGGAGGCGGCATCCGGGTCCCGCCAAGCTGGCGCAGACGAGCCGGCCGGACTCATCCTGCGCGGCGGAGCGCTGGACGGCTCCGCATCCGCTTCGTTCCCGCTCGAAAGCGGGCTGACGTCGCTGTCGCTCGAGGTGATGACCGCGCAGGCGGGCAGCACGGCCATCCTGCTGTCGCCGTCGGGCCAAGCGCACGCCGCAGAGGCCGCTCCGCCGGACTCGGCGTCCGCCGACGTGTTCGCCGGCGCCGTCCGGCGCGTCTTCCACATCAACCAGCCGGATCCGGGCGAGTGGAAGCTGCAGCTGGGCGGCAGCGGCGACGCCTACTTCGCCCTCGCCCGCCTGGACAGCCCCAGCACGATGCGGATTGCCGCGCCGAAAAAGCTCTACCGCCCGGGCGAGCCTGTCGCCCTCTCCGTCGATCTCGGCAAGCCGGTGCAAGGGCTGTTCAAAAAGCCGTCGCTGACGAAGTCGATCCCGGGGCGCTCCTCCGCCTCGCTGCGCACGCTTCCCGACGCCGCCATCGCCGGCTCGGCCGCCTCTGTCTCGCTGACCGCCCCTTACGAGCCCGGCATCTACAATCTGTCGTTCGACGCGGAGGGCGTGAACGCTCGCGGCGAGCGGGTCGTGCGCTCGGTCAACTACAATTTCGCCGTACTCGATCCGCAGGGCAAGGTCGGGCCGTAATCGACCGGGCCTAAGCCATAAAAGCCGGAAGCCGCCTTCGCATGTGAGCGAAGGCGGCTTCCGGCTTTTCGAAGCGTCCTGATTCGTCTAGGCCTAGGCCAAGCCTTGCGGGAGCTCCGCCTCGCGGGCGCTGCTGCGCGTCTCGCGAGCGGAGACGAGCAGCAGCGAGGCCGCCAGAGCCGCGCACAGCAGGTACATGGCCGAATAGGAGAACAGATCGGCGACCGGCCCCATGACGATGCTGCCCAGCGAGACGCCGAGATCGGCCATCGCGATGAACAGCCCCATCTGCACGTTGCGGCTCTCGGGACGGAGCGTGAACGACAGATACGTCGTCAGCGCCGGATAAAGCATCGCCTGGGCGAGCCCCATCAGCAGCGCGCCCAGATAAAACGCCGCAGCGCCGCCGTAGGCGGCGAGGCCGACGCATAGCGCCGCAGCCGCCAGGCTGACCAGCACCGCCGCCATGAACGAAGGATGCCAGCGTCCGTCGGACGGAATCCGCTTGCGCAGCCAAAACCGCGCCGCCACCACGACGCCCGCCTGCAGCATGAGGTAGGCGGCCGCGCTGCCGCCGCTCACCTGCGCGGCATACAGCGGGATGAACGTCGTCGCGGCGCCGAACACGACCGAGCCGGCCAGCATGAGCACGCTGCATCGCCGCAGCTGCGGCTGCGCGGCCAGCTCGCGGAACGAGCGCCGCAGCGCGCCGCCCCCTGCGCCGAGCTGCGGCGAGGCCGACGCGCGGCCCGCCTGCGGGCCCGGAACCGCGCCGTCCGGGCCGCCCCCTTGCGCGGCCGGCTTGCCGAGCCTCGCCGTGCAGCCGACCAAGCCCGTCGCGGCGCCGAGACCGAGCAGCACGGCGGCCAGCAGCGCCGGATTTTGCGCCTGCCACAGGCCGATCGCGAGCAGCGGCCCGATGATGCCCGGCATCGTCGCGCAAAGCGAGTACATCGAGATGCCCTGCGAGCGTTCTTTCTCCGGAAGCGCATCGATCAGGCCCAGCTGCAGCGCCATCGAGAAGAAGGCCGTGCAGACGCCCTGCAGGACGCGCGCGGCAAAGTAGCCTTCCAGTCCCGTGAACGCATACAGCGCGAGCGCGGCCGCGTTCAGGACGAGGATCGCGCGCAGCACCCGGATCGGGCCGTGGCGTCCGATCAGATGGCCCGCCCATGGGCGCAGCAGCATCGTCGTGAACAGATAGGCCCCCATCACGACGCCGATCGCCGCGTTGCTCGCGCCGAGCGACTCGCCCTTCAGCGGGATGAGCACGTTCAAAATCGCATTGGCGCTGAAGTACAGCAGCGTCAGGCTGTACAGCCGCAGGAACGGCCCCGACAGCGCGGCCGCCAGAGGCTTTTTCATCCTTTTCCCTCCTTATCCGCGTTCAAGGCGCCCGTCCCTGTCCCAAGGCCGCTCCGGAACAGAGCCAGAAGCTCCCGCGCGTACGGATGCCGAGCCTCGCCGAGCCGTCCGCGGGCGAGCGTCTCGACGATCCGCCCCTCGTGCAGGATCGCGATGCGGTCGCATAAAAAGGCCGCCGCTTCCAGATCATGCGTAATGAACAGATAGCCGATGCCGTGCATGCCGCGGATCCGCTCCAGCAGCTCCAGCACCTGCGCCTGCACCGAGGCGTCCAGCGAGCTGACCGCCTCGTCGAGCACGATCCAGCGCGCGCCCGTCAGCAGCGCCCGGGCGATGCAGACCCGCTGGGCTTGCCCGCCGGACAGCTCATGCGGATAGCGCTCGAGGTACGAGCCGTCCAGCCCGACCTGCTCCAGCATCTCCTCCAGCCTGCGGTCCGTCTCTGCGCGGCCGAGCCTTTTTCCCCGCAGCGGCTCGAGCAGCGCCTGCCGCACCGTGAAGAACGGATGGATCGAGGAGCGGTAGTCTTGAAAGACGGCGCTCACCGCGTCGCGATGCGCCCGCTCCCGTCCGTCGATCGTCACCTTTCCCTGATCGGGGCGCTCCAGCCCGAGGAGAATCCGTCCGAGCGTCGATTTGCCGCTGCCGCTCGCGCCGATGATGCCGAGGCATTCGCCCTCGGCGCAGCGGAGCGTCACCTCCTCCAGCACGGCCTGCCGCTGGGCCCGCCTGCCCGGACGGGACGAATACGATTTGGCGATGCCTTCAGCAGCCAGCATGGACATCGCCTCCCCAAGCCTGCTCGAAGCGAGCGGTCAGCGAGCGCCTCGCCTCCGTCAGCATGCGCGTGTACGCATGCTGCGGCGCGGACAGCACATCCTGCGCCCGCCCGCTCTCCACCGCGATGCCCTGCCGCAGCACGAGCACGTCGTCGGCGATGCGCTCGACCGCCGCCAGATCGTGCGAGATCAGGATGAGCGAGCAGCCCGCCTGCTCCCGCAGCAGCATCAGCTGCCGCACCGCCTCGTACCGGGAGGCGGCGTCAAGCGCCGTCGTCGGCTCGTCGGCGATGACGAGATCCGGCTGCAGCACGATCGACAGCGCGATCATGAGCCGCTGCAGCATGCCTCCCGACAGCTCATGCGGGAACCGCTCCAGCAGCGACCGCGGCTCCTTCAGCAGCATCGTCTCCATCGCGGCGGCCATCCTTTCGCCTGCCTCCTCGGCGCTCCAGCCGTGATGCGTGCGCAGCACCGCCTCCGTCTGCCGGCCGACCCGCCGCGCGGGGTCGAACGCCCGCATGCCGTGCTGCAGGATCAGGCCGATCCGCCGTCCGCGCAGCCGCCGCAGCTCCCGCTCCGGCAGAGCCGACAGCTCCGTCCCGCGAAAGCGGATGCTGCCGGTCTGCCTCAGGTCGGGCGGATTGAGCCTGGCGATCGCCTTGCAGGAGATCGACTTGCCGCTGCCGCTCTCCCCGACGATGGCCAGACAGCTGCCCTCCCGCACCCGAAAGGAAAGGCCCGGCACGAGCAAACGCCCGCTCGAGCGGCTTGCGATCGCCAGTCCGTCTACTTCCAGCACGTTCATCAGACCGCCTCCTTGCGCAGCATGGCCGCCGCAGCCGCCTCCGGCTCGCCGGGCACGGCTGCCGCCTGCCGTGGTCCGCCGGCCTGCGGATCAAGCGCCGTCTGGAGCGCGTCGGACAGGAAATTCACGGCCGAGACGGTCAGCACGATCATGAAGCCGGGGGCGAGCAGCTGCTCCGGACGGGAGAACATCGCCTGCCTCGCCTCGCTGAGCATCATGCCCCACTCCGCATGCGGCGCCTGGATGCCCAGGCCGAGGAACGAGAGCCCGGACACCTGCAGCAGCGTCGTGCCGAACGATCCGCTCGCGAGCACGGCCAGCTCCGGCAGGCAGGCCGGCAGCAGATGCCGGCGCAGCAGCGTCAGCCGTCCGGCACCGAGCGTGCGGGCGAACAGCACGTAGCCGGCGTCCGCATGCCGCTGGACGGCGGTCCGGGCGACGCGGGCGAACCACGCCCATTTCATCAGGATGAACGCCAGCAGGATGTTCGCCAGACCCGTGCCGAGCACGCCGATCACCGCCAGCGTCATGACATAGCCGGGAAAGGACAGCATGACGTCGCAAAGCCGCATAAGCAGCGCGTCCGTCCGGCCCCGCAGCAGGCCCGCGGCCATGCCGACCGCCGTGCCGAAGCCGGCGGAGGCGAGCACCGCCGCGAGCACGTACAGCACGCTCGGCCGGATGCCGTGCAGCACCCGCGACAGCACGCAGCGTCCGAGCTGATCGTTGCCGAGCGGATAGTCCAGCGACCAGGGCGCATAGCGCAGCGCCATGTCCACCTCGTCCGGCGGATGCGGCGCGATCCACGGCGCCAGCGCGCCTGCGGCCAGGATCGCCGCCAGCACGGCCAGCGAAGCGGCAGCCAGACGGTCCGATAAAAGGCGTTGCAGTCGCTTCATGTCACAGCTCCTTTCTGAGCCGGGGATCGAGCATCGCGCCGACGATGTCCGCGGCGGCGTTGAAGAGGACAAACGCAGACGCCAGCAGCAGCACGAACGCCTGGATGACCGGGTAGTCGCGGCTGAGGATCGCCTTGACGCTCATCGTGCCGAGGCCCGGCCAGGCGAATACGTTCTCCACGACGACCGTGCTGCCGAGCAGGATCGGCACCGCCATCGCGAAGATCGGGACGGTCAGCCGCAGCGACTGGACGAGCATCCGCAGCGTCAGCGTCCGCTCCGGCAGTCCGCATGCCCGGCCGTAAAGGATCGAGTCGTCATGGCGGCCGGCGATCATGGAGCTGCGGATGACGCGGAAATAAACGCCGGCATAACCGGCCGCCAGCACGGCGGCCGGCAGCACGAAGCTGGCCGGCCCGCCGAGGCCGCTCGTCGGCAGCAGGTCCAGCTTGACCGACAGCAGCCAGACAAGCCCCGCCGCCAGCAGGTAGGGCGGCAGCGCCGTCAGGAAAAAGGCGGCCGCCCGCGTTCCTTGGTCGAGCCGCGTGCCCTCGCGCAAGGCGCAAAAGACGCCGAGGCCGATCGACAGCAGCACGATCACGGCGAAGGAAACGGCCGCCAGCTGAAGCGTGTGGAGAAGGGCGGGACCGAGCAGCGCCAGCACCGGCTGGCCCGTGACGTAGGATTGGCCGAAATCGAGCTTCAGCGCGGACAGCAGCCACTCCGCGTAGCGGATCGGCAGCGGACGGTCGAGCCCCAGCTCGGTCCGCTTGGCCGCGATCAGCTCCTCCGTCGCCTGGGGCACGCCCTGCGCGTGCAGCACCGCCACGGCCGGCTCGATCGGGGCAAGCTGGTTCAACAGGAAAGCAAGAAACGAGATCGCCGCCAGCAGCGGAACCGCGGCCAGCGCCCGGCGTGCCGCATATCGAAGCATCGTCGCCTCCTCCTAGCGGAATTTCATCTGCTCGAACGGCAGCTCGAACTGCGTCTGCTTGAAGGCCACGCCGTCGAGGTCGCTCGGCGCGACGACGGTCACGCCGCCGTGACTGATCGGGATGAAGACCGCCTCGTCATGGACCGTCTTCAGGATGTCCCGGTACAGCTGCTTGCGCGCCGCTTCGTCCGTCGTGCGCGCCGCCTCCTCGATCTCGGCATACAGCTCCTCGGCGCGCTCGATGCCGCTCGTCGTATGGCGATAGGAGGACTCTGCCGTGAACGAGGCGATCGTGCTCTGAGGATCGTAGGCCAGTCCCCAGGTCTGGTTGAACAGCAGGTCGTAATCGCCTGACGCGCGGCGGGCCGCCAGCGACGGCGAAGGCTCTCCGACCAGCTCCAGCTTCATCCCGATGGAGGCGCCGGCGCTTTGGATCAGCTCGGCCTCCGTCTTTTGCGACAGCGACGCCGCATCGTACACGAGCTGGAGCGCGAGCGGCTTGCCCGCCTTGGTCCGGATGCCGCCGTCGCCCTGCTTCCAGCCGGCCTCCTCAAGCAGCTCGGCGGCGCGCTTCAGGTCATACGCCCGCTTGGGTAGATCAAGGTCCGCATAAGGGGTATTCGGAGAGAACAGCGCCTCTGCGGGCGTCTCCGTGCCGTGCAGCAGCGTCCCGGCGATCGTGTCGCGGTCGACGGCATGCCAGAGCGCCTCGCGCACCGCCCGCTCGCCGACCGGGCTGTCGGCGCGGCTGCTGTTGGCCGCGATCAGCTTCGTGTTCATCGGCTTGCTGCGCAGCAGCTGGTACTTGCCGGTGTCCACGAGGCTCTGCATCGCCTCGACGTCCAGGCTGTCCGCGCCGCGGTCGTCGGTGAAGAGGAAGTTCACTTCCCCCTTCTGCAGCGCGAGCAGCGTCGTCTCGCCGGTCGGCAGCACCTTGGCCGTAATCCGCTTCACCGCAGGCGCCCCGGCCCAATAGTCCTCGTTGGCCTCGAACACCGCGTACTGGTCCTGCTTCTGCTCGGCCAGGCGGTACGGCCCCGTGCCGTCATGTCCCTGCACGCCGTCCTTCGTCCCGCCATCCTTGAAGTCGTTCGGGGAAAGGAACACGTACGGCCGCGTCATCGACAGCTCCAGCAGCGTCGGCGCGTACGGCTCGGACAGCTCCAGCCGCACCGTATGCTCGTCCAGGACCGTGACCTGCTTGAGCTTGGCCGACAGCTTGATCCAGGCGTGGCGCTCGGCGTTCGCCTGCACCGCGTCGATGTTCTTCTTCACCGCCTCCGCGTTGAAAGGAGCGCCGTCATGGAATGTCACGCCTTGACGCAGATGGAACGTGTAGGCGAGGCCGTCGTCCGACACCTCCCACGATTCCGCGAGCAGCGGCGCGAAGCCGCTCTCCGTCTTTTCGATCAGAGATTCGTAGATCATGCCTTGCGCCGCCATGGAGCCCGGGTAGAGATGCGGGTTCATGTCGTTGATGTCCTTGGCCGTCGCGTACACGATCCCGCGCGCCCGGATCGGCTTTGTCCTCTGAGACTCCGCAGCCCGCTGCGAGCAGCATCAACGCGGCGGCCGGGACGGCCAGCCAACGGGCGATGCGGAATCCGGAATTCGACGTGCTGGTTGTTCTCTTGCTCGTGATAAGATTCATGGTTCCTCCTGGATGGGTGAATGAAATCAGGCTTGTGGAGCGGATGGCGCGCCCGTTCCCGAGGCGGCTGCCGCGGGCAGATCCTGGACGATCAGCTCGAGCTGATCGCGGCCGTCGCAGCCGAGGAGCGCCTCGGACAGCGGCTGCCCCTCCAGCTCCTGCCGGGCCTCGGCCAGCCGCTCGTCGAACAGGGAAAGGAAGCGGTCGACCGTCGGCGTCCGGACGCCGAGCCGGCGGGCGATGCCCTGCAGGATGCGCGTGCGGTAGACGTCCTCCTTGGGCATCCGCGGCAGCTCCCAGCGACCGTCGGCGTCGACGAAGAGGCGCCGGATCGGAACGGCCGAGAAGTCGAAATAGCGTCCCTGGTCGTCGGGCGACGAATAGGGATCAATGAGCAGCGACGCGTAGCGCACGTAGAGCAGATACTGCTGATGCACCGCGTCCAGCTCCGGGAAGCGGTCCAGCTCGAGCCGCGACAAGCTTTCCGGCCGCACCGGATAGCAGTCGTCGGTCATGAATTTCAACAGATTGACGCGGGGCACGGACAACGCCTCGCAAATCGCGCCGATCTCCAGCCAGGCCGCATGCAGGTCGCGGATCAGCGCGGGCGTAATCGGACCTTCCGGAAACAGCTTGTAGACGTAGACGGGCGACTGCGCGCGGCCGAACACGGCATCCAGCGAAAAGGCGTTGAAAAACAGCGGCGGATGGACGTACAGCGAGATGTTGCGCGTCTCCGCCTCGAGCGGCGAAGAGAGCGTCTCGATCCTCACTCCCGCCTCGGCCCAGGCGGCGCAGAGCGCGTCCAGCGCCTCCGTCCGCCCCTGCGTGGAGCCGGCATACACCTTTCGCTTCACGCCGGTCGTAAGCACGGCGGCCGACGGCCCGCCCGCCGACCATCGCGTATCTCCCAAGTAGGTCGAGAAGCTGATGATCTCCGGATCGGCCGCTGCCGAGCCGCCATCGCGCGTCTGCGCCGCACGCAGCCGCTTCAGCAGCTGGCGCACGAGCCCCGCCGAGCCGAACGTCGGGGAGACGAGCACGACCCGGCGCAGCCCGCTCCGCACCTCTGCCGGCAGCTGCTCCAGCACGGAGGCGTACGCATCGGCCGTCACGGCCAGCACGGCCGTGTCCCAGCTCCCTTCGACCGAGCCGATGCCGGCATGAAGCGACTCCAGCGCGCATTCGCCAGCCAGCCGCTCATGCAGCCGGTTCTGGACCTCGGCGCGCAGCCGTCGGTCCTGCCGCTGCGCCGCGGCGAAAAACGGCTCCGACCGCAGCGAGCGCCTGCCGGCCATTCCGACCGGCGCCTGCAGCCGCTGGCGGAACAGCACGGCCAGCTGCACGGCGGCCGGCCCCGTTCCGAGCACGAGCACCCGGCCGAGCGCGCTCATCGTTCGCCTCCCGGCATGCCGCTATCCTTGACATAGAGGGCGATGTCGAAGATCCGGTCGGGCCGCAGCGTGCGGCCCGCCAGCAGCCAGCGGCTGTCCAAGGCCTGGCGCATCGGGTAGTTGAACAGCGACTTGAAGCCGTCGCCGTACCGCATCGCCGCTGTCGCGCGCGGAGAGGTGAGCGGATGCAGCCGCTCCAACAGCTCGTACTTCACCGGAATCGTCGAGCTGAAGATCAGATGCGTCACCTCCTCCAGGCCGCGCTGCTCATGCGCATGCCCATGCTCGATCCGGATCGGCAGCTCCGGGCCGAGCTTGCGCGCCACCTGGCGGCCCAGCTCGACCGCCTCGGCGTCGATGTCCACGCCCAGCACCTCGGCGCCGGTGCGGCGCGCGATCAGCAGCGGAGTCATCGGGAACGAGCCGGAGCCGACCATCAGCACCTTGGACTCGGGCGTCACCGCGAAATGCCCGAACTCCTCCTCGATGCAGGACTCGATGTTGCGGAAATAGGCGGCTGGACTCTCCGCGCCCTCCAGCAGCCGCAGCGCGCGATGCTTCTCCATCTGCGCGACAGCCAGAGCCGAGCGGCTCCGCAGCTCGTCGGCAAGCCGCTCGGCTTCTACCGGCGAGCGCTGCTCGAGCGCCTCCCAGAGCGGTTCGCTGCCCGGCTCCAAAATAAGCTCCGAATAGCGGTCGATCTGCTCCTGCAGGTCGGCGGCATGAGCCCCCAAGCCGTCGTAAGCGGTCGTCAGCCGGAGTTCGTCAGTGTGCGTTCGGCACTCTTTCTGCTCTTACAGAAGATAAGCAGGTCGTCCGCATAGCGGACAAATCGGTGTCCTCTGCTTTCCAACTCCTTGTCCAACTCATTCAGCATGATGTTGCTGAGTATTGGACTTAAGTTTCCCCCTTGAGGGACCCCAACTTCCGTTTCCTCAAACTTGTGATTCACAATGACGCCGGCTTTTAGGTATTTGTGTATGAGTGAGATGACCCGTCCATCCTTGATCGTTCTCGACAATACCTCGATGAGCTTACTTTGGTTCACGGTGTCGAAGTATTTCTCCAAGTCCATGTCCACCACGTACTTGTATCCTTCTTGAATGTTCCTTTGACTTCTTCTAATAGCGTGATGTGCACTTCGTTTGGGGCGAAAACCGAAACTGTTCTCCGAGAATTGTTTCTCGTAGATCGGTGTAAGCGTCTGGGCGATGGCTTGCTGAATCACTCGATCGACTACCGTCGGTATCCCTAGATTTCTTTTCTTTCCGTTCTCTTTCGGGATTTCTACCCTCCGAACGGATTTCGGACGGTACTTCCCGTCCAGGATGGATTGTCTGAGTGCCTCTCCGTTCTCTTTGAGATAGGGTAGAAGTTCATCTACCTCCATCCCATCGATTCCGTGAGAGCCTTTATTCGCTTTGACCCTCTTGAAAGCTTCGTTTAGATTGTCTCTGCGCACAATTCGCTCAAGCAGTCCTTCCTTCGGCAAGTCTGCATTGGTGTTGTCCGTTTCAGTTATCCTTGCAGGGATGTGCACTCCCGCATATCCTTCGTATTCCGTACTATCTTTTTGCGTGGAGCCTTCTCTATGAAGTTGGCTGCCCTTTACCCCTGACTTGGTAACTTTCATTGACCTGCACCTCCTTAGGTTCAGCCCTTCCCGCATGTTGTCGATGGCATGCGGTACTATGGCGTCTGCTGACTTCTCATGGCAATTCTTGTTTCAACCGTGATTTGAAGTGCATCTCCTCACGTCCATGAGACCTCCCACGGTAAGACGATTCACTTTCCTTCCATGCACCCGCATCATTTACATTGGTACGTCCGTGTAGTTAATTGGACTTCGCTTTGTTTAGCAAGCTCATCCCATACCGTATGCCTGATGATGTTCGTGTTCCTCGGGTCGGAATTTTGCCTCCAGCTTCCTTCAGATTCCACCTCACGATGGACACCCTTGCTCTTGGCTAGTGGTTGGCAACTACAAGCCCCCACAGCGGA
Source organism: Paenibacillus pasadenensis (assembly GCF_002864175.1). Taxonomy (NCBI): domain Bacteria; kingdom Bacillati; phylum Bacillota; class Bacilli; order Caryophanales; family Paenibacillaceae; genus Paenibacillus; species Paenibacillus pasadenensis. The sequence goes on from NZ_NFEZ01000003.1 coordinate 1,240,260, forward strand.
CTTTCACCGCCTAGTTAATCGCCATGCGTGGCGCACCAAAAAGAAAACCACTCGGCTGAGTGGTCTCTTGCTTGCTTATTTACCGGGATATAGTTGGTGCAAACATTCTCTCTGTGATGGCTTAATATCAATGATATTGCGAATGCTCTTTGCCTTGGCCTCGGCTTCGTCAAGCGTATCGCTTAATCCCAAGGCAAGCAAGGTGCCAGCGGCTACCGTACCGGTCCGTCCCTTTCCTCCGCCACAATGAAAAGCAACTTTCTTGTTTTGGTGATAAGCTTCGGTGACGGCCTGGATCGCTTGACCGAAGGCTTTTTCTTGTGGCATAGCGGCATGATCTGCTAACGGAATTTGAATCCATTTCGCACTCGCCGCTGGATAGGCGCATTCCGTCGCTTCGCCGCGTAGATCCACGATCACGTCGATACCTTCATTTTTTACCATCGATTCCACATCAGTTGCCGCGCCCATGAAAATTTTATCCGGAATCAAAGCATGGTAGGTTTTTTCAGACGCCATAGACTATACTCCTTTTTTAAACGATCCAAACTCAATCGGAACCGGGGCCGCTGGCGGCGCGCAGCAAAGGGACAAATCCCTGGCTTCTCCGGCCGATTCGAATTCGGAATCTTCTTTTGTGTAGAAAATCTCCCAAGCGTTGCCGTCCGGATCATACACCCAAACTTTATCCTGCACCGCATAGCAGCATGTGGTATTCATCTCGTCAATCAGCAGCAGTCCGCTTTGACGAAGCCTCTCCCCTATGGCCAGCACTTCTTCCGTATTATTGACTTGGAATCCCAAGTGGTTCAGTACACCCTTTTGTTCGAAGGGGCGCACATTGAGCGAAAAATGCAGCGCCGGTTCTTCTAACTCGAATTTGGCGTAATTATCTTTAATCTTACTCGGTTCGGCCCCAAAAAAAGCGCGATAGAACTCCAGAGACTTGTTCAGCTCCGTACAGTTTAAAGCAACATGCATTCGTTTGATCATCGTCGCCACCTCATTTCCCTTCTTTGACGAATTGTTCAATCCGGCTCTTAATCGAATCGCGAACGGTGCGGAACTGGTTCATGATTTCGTCTTCCGTTCCGGTTGCTTTTGCCGGATCATCAAAACCCCAATGCCATTTCGTTACGTTCTTGTTGGAGATCACAGGGCAATGCTCGTCGGCGTGGCCGCACAGGGTAATAACATAATCGGCGCGATTCAAAATATCCGGATCGATCACATCGGAGGTGTTTTTGCTAATATCTACGCCAGCTTCTTGCATGACCTGCACCGCATGCGGATTCAGTCCGTGTGCTTCAAGACCTGCGCTTTTAACTTCATATTTATCGCTGCCTAGCGCGTTTAAAAACCCGTCCGCGATTTGGCTTCTGCAAGAATTTCCGGTGCACAAAAAATAAACTAACGGTTTTTTCTCCATGGTGAACAATCTCCTTTTGATTTCAATTCGTTAATCGCCTTGATGAACTCTTTTCGCTCTACTTCCCATAAAAAACTTCATGATCATTACAACTACCGCCAAGACGACCACAGTCACCGCAATACATAGCCATACATTCACCTGTAGCGTCTGGAGAACATAAAGCCATACATAAAGACCGGTGAGCGTAATGAACAACGTGGGAATGGTTAGCAGGATACCGACTTTAAAATAATAGCCCCATCTGATTTTCACATTTTTCGTGGATAGGACATGCAGCCAAAGCAGCGTGGCCAGGGAGCCGATTGGCGTAATTTTCGGTCCTAAGTCCGAACCGATCACATTCGCATAGATCAACGCCTCACGAATGAACCCATCGGTTTGCGTGCCTTGGATGGCCAGTGCATCGATCATGACCGTGGGCATGTTGTTCATAATGGACGACAGGATGGCTGCAATAAAGCCCATACCTACGGTAGCCACAAATAAACCTTGGTCTGCGACCGCTTGAATGACGTTGCCTAGTGCATCCGTAAGTCCGGCATTGCGCAAGCCATAAACGACCACATACATGCCGATAGAGAAGATCACGACAGCCCAGGGAGCGCCTTTTACCAGTTTCCAAGTATGAATCGCAGGACTTTTTCTTGCCGCGAACAAAAAGGCAATCGCTGCAACCCCAGCAATAATGGATACAGGGATCGAGAAAAATTCGCTGATAAAATACGCAACGAGCAGCGCGGCTAAAATGACCCAAGATAACTTAAACAGCCACATATCCTTAATGGCTTCCTTCGGCCTTTTCAGTTGCGTGAGATTGTATCGATTCGGGATGCTTTTCCGGAAACACAGATATAGCACTATGAGGCTCGCAATGACGGAAAAGAAATTTGGAACAATCATGCGGCTCGCGTATTCGGCAAAACCGATGTTAAAATAATCCGCAGATACAATATTCACCAAGTTGCTGACGACAAGTGGCAAGGAAGCCGTATCGGCAATGAATCCACTCGCTATAATAAACGGCAGGATCATCTTGTCATCAAACTTAAGCGCCCGAACCATAGCCAGTACAATGGGCGTAATGATCAAGGCCGCGCCATCGTTCGCAAACAGGGCTGCGACCGCCGATCCAAGCAGGATGATAAACACAAACATGAGAATGCCATTTCCACGTGCCAGCCGCGCCATGTGTAACGCCGCCCACTCAAAAAATCCAATTTCATCAAGCACCAATGAGATTAAAATAATGGCCACGAACGCCAAGGTGGCGTTCCACACGATGCCGGTAACGGTACCAACGTCTCCGAAGCTAACCACCCCGAAAAGTAAAGCAAGGATCGCACCAGCACTTGCGGACCAGCCGATATTTAGTCCCTTTGGCTGCCAAATCACAAAGGTTAAGGTAAATAAAAAAATAAGAAATGCAGTAATAGCCATGTAATCCTCCGCTACTCAATCGCAATCATTTTTGATTTGATCGATTTTTTCTTTTAATGATGGAAGGTAGCCCATGATCGCCTGAATATAGGGCTTATCTTCAACATTTAACGAATAATAAATCCATTGTCCTTTACGTGTTTCATTCACTAGCCCCGCCGCCTTTAATTTACGCAAATGCTGGCTGGCGTTAGGTTGTGATGTTTCCAGCAGTTCCACAATGTCACAAACACAAAGGGCGCGATCCTTTAATAAGGCCATCATCGTAAGACGGGTTTTATCCCCAAGCAGTTTAAGATTTTCTGCCATTTCATTGATTTGTTCCATTCCTTACCTCCCCTCAATTGTTATACGATCTCCTTAAGCCGCTTTGAGTAGTCCCGAAAACAATACATAACGGCTCATCAGCCTATTTTAACCCATCAATAAATATATACGGATTTACTTATATAATCAATCGATTATTTGTGAACAGTTTGTAAACCGCTAGAAAAAAGGCTACGTATGCCAAAAAAAGCCCTTGCAGATGCGAAGGCTTCTTTGGTTTAGACAAGGGCTGCGGTCAATGAAAAGGACAATGCGAATATTTATCCAGCACAACAAGACAATTTGGAAACGTCTTTATCGAACGTCAATGCTGCCAGTTTTAATCCTTCCGCCATGGTTAAATACGGCGCAAGGCTATCACGTAAATCCTCAATTGTTAAACCGAATTTCACCGCTAATGTCGCGGCGTAAATGACTTCCCCAGCATTTTCAGCGACAATATGGGCGCCTAATAGTTTTAACGACTTGGAATCAGCAACTAACTTAAAAACGCCTGTCGTTTCGCGATTTACAAGTGCTCTAGGCACTGCATCCAAAGGGAGAACGGAAGTTTTAACTTCATATCCCTTTGCCTTAGCTTGTTCTTCCGTAAGTCCTACCGTAGCAACGGAAGGAGAAGTGAACGTAACGCCAGGAACAGCTTCAAGGTTCACTTTCCGCTCTAACCCGCCAATTGCATTATCTGCCGCGATGCGTCCTTCATAAGCGGCCACGTACACAAACTGCGGCCCCATCGTGACATCACCTGCGGCATAAATCCCTGGGTTTGAGGTTTTCAAAAAATCATCGACAACAATCTCGCCTTTTGAACCTATAATGACGTTCGCAGCGCGAAGGTTGAGGGCTTCCGTATTTGGTTTTCTGCCGGTCGCAATAAGCAGTTGCTCGGCTTCGATGACTTTCGTTTCACCGTTTACTGAAAGATGGACTTGTTTAAAGTTGCCAGTCGCTTCAACGCGTTCATAGGTTACACCGGTAATAACCTGAATCCCTTGCTCAATGACTGCTTTAGTCACCGCCTCGGAGATTTCAGGATCGTACTCTTTAAAGACTCGCGGACTTCTTTGGATTAATGTAACTTCGGTACCTAAATTGTGAAACAGTTGACCTAATTCCATGGCGATATACCCCGAACCAATAACAGCAAGCGTTTTAGGTAATTGTTTAAGGTCAAGTAGTGACGTGCTTGTCAGATAATCAATGTCTGTTAGTCCTGGAATATCAGGAATCGACGGTGAAGCTCCTGTCGCGATTAAAAACCGTTTGGCGGTAAGCTTTCGCCCACTCACCTCGATAGTTTTTTCATCAACGAATTTTGCTTCTCCGCGAATGAGTTCAAATCCGTATTCACCAATTAAATGTTCATACTTTTGTTCACGCATTTCGGCTACAAGTTCATTTTTTTGTTCAACCAATTGAGCCAAATCAACGGCACTAGCGGAAGTATGTAGCCCCAAGAAAGGGTTATTTTTCGCTAAGTGATTGATTTCACCAGCACGAAGCAAGGTTTTCGATGGCACGCAGCCAATGTTTACGCAGGTTCCGCCTACTGTTCCGCGCTCGATAATCGCCACTTTTGCACCATGTTCGACCGCTTGAATTGCAGCAGAAAAAGCGGCCCCACCCGAACCAATGATCAGAAAATCATAGTCCCCCTCATCGCCAAGATTGGGAACATTATGAGATTCGAGAACTTCCGCATCACCGGATTGATATTTTGCCTCGTTGATGGCTTTTTTTGCTGTATCAATCTCCACTTCATCCGGTAATTCAAACGTCGCTTCTTCGCGGCGAAAACTCGCTTCAATATTCGCAGCTCCAATGTGTTCAAGTGCTGTTGCAACGTGTTCTTCACAGCCGTTGCATGTCATACCTTGAACTTTGATCCGGTATTTTTTCATTTTTTATCCTCCCGTTACACCAAATCCATATTGAGTAACCGATGCTTGAATCTGCTTCAAATCGGTTTTCTTATCATCAAAGGCAACCGTTACTTTCCCTTTGCTTCCCATGGGTTCAATGTCTACTTTGCTGACCCCGTCTACCTTTTGAATTAAATCTTGAATGACAGAAGGCGGGCAACATTCCAGTCCCGTCACCGTGAACACCACCGATTGATTAGCAACAGCTGTACTTTGCGCAGCTATCGCTGATTTTTCATTGTTCCCACATGCCGTACCCAATACTAACAGTGATAATAACACCATAATTCCCATTGTTGCTCTCACACAAAACACCTCTTTCTTATAGCATTCCTGTTTCAGCCAACCCTAAATAAAGAAATGCACCTAAAACTAAAATGGTCGTCATCCATAAGGTGATGACCGTACTTTTATTTTTGCGTTTGCGTCCATAAACCAAATAAAACGAAACACCAAGAAATACTAACGTCATGATCATTAAAAACAATTGGTACTGGATTGAAAAAATCGCAAGCGTTCCCGCCAAACCTGATAATCCAAGGGGAATGAGGATTATGGGTCCGAGACAACAGCTGGACATCAGAAAAGCCGATAATATCGCTCCCCAGCTTGTTAGTTTTTCTCTCAATATCATTCACCTCATTTTCGCTCTGGAACCGCGCAGCAGTCGTGTGTTGCATTAGCTTTTTCTTTTTTGTCAGCTCGTTTGAACATCATCCAAAGAGAAATCACAAATATAACGGCAAAAATAACACTAGCGGCGGTCTGATGGACAGCAAAATAAGCACCAAACGTAGTACCGGCAAGCAGAGGAAGAATCAAAACGAGATGACAAGGACACGAAAGCAGAGCTAAAAAGCCCCATCCCCATTTTTTTGTATGTTCTTTCATTTGATTTCCTCCTTTTCCTTTGGATCATCGTCAATCAACGCTTCGATGATTGGGCATTCATGTATCGCTTTTTCATCGGGACAGCGGCCTTTTAGATCTTTTAGCATCGTTTCGATTCGTTGAAGATCTCTTATTTTTAACCGGACATCTTCAAGCTTTTGAACAACGAAATCATTCATATCCGCACATCGCACATCGTCTTTGTCCACGACGCCAAGCAATTTATCAACTTCGGAGAGTGTGAAACCAAGCTCCTGTATGCGTTTAATGAACGTGATTCGGTTTATCGTATCTTCCGGATAAAGCCTGTAACCTGCCTCCGACCTTACAGGTTCGCTAATCAAACCTTTTCGTTCATAATATCGCAGTGTTTCTTTGTTAACGTTACATAGTTTGGCAATGTCTCCAGAACGGTATTTCATCTTTTCTCACCCCGTAATTAAATATAAACCCTGTACCATAGTACAGGGTCAATGATTATTTGTCTTTATGTTAAGTCGTATTGCGTAGACATACGGTGGAGGAAGAGCCATCACTCTTTCTTGGTTCGTAACAAACGTAAGCTATTTAGCGTGACGATCAGTGTTGCTCCCATATCCGCAAAGATAGCAAGCCATAACGTGAGCCATCCCGGCACAATGAGCACCAAAGCGATCAGCTTAATGATCAGCGCAAAAGCAATGTTTTGCTTAATGATTTTCAGCGTGTCACGGCTTAATCGTATCGTAAAGGGCAGCTTCGTTAAATCATCAGCCATAAGCGCAATATCTGCCGTCTCTAATGCCGTATCGGTACCGGCTCCCCCCATGGCAATCCCTACCGTTGCACTGGCCAAAGCCGGGGCGTCATTAACACCATCGCCAATCATCGCAACTTTACCGGTTTCTTTTAATTGCTTGATCGCTTCAAGTTTCTGCTGCGGAAGCAGTTCGGCCTTGACTTCACCTATGCCCACTTGCTTGCCAATCGCTTCGGCCGTCGCCCGGTTATCGCCGGTGAGCATGATCGTTTTTCGAATGCCTAACGCATGGAGCTTTTGGATCACATCACGACTGCTGTCGCGAACTTCATCGGCAACGGCGATTAAAGCTAGGGGTTTGGTTTCTGTGCCAAGCACCATAACCGTTTTCCCTTGTTTTTGTAAGCGCTGGGTTTCCTTAACCATCCGCTCGTTCATTTTAGACAACTCATCAAACAGCCGCGGACTTCCAATATAGTAGGTCGTGCCCTGAATGACAGCTTTAGCACCCTTTCCTGTGATGGAAGTAAAGTCTTGAGTCTCCCACTCGGTTAAGTCTAAGCCTTCATCATCAGCTTTCCGCACGATAGCCGAAGCTAATGGATGTTGGGACCATTTTTCAATCGCCGCCGCGATACCAAGTGATGATTTTTCGTCCTCGCCTTCGAAAGTAACCATATCGGTGACCACCGGAACACCCTTTGTTAACGTCCCGGTTTTATCAAAAGCAATGACCGATAGATGGCCGGTTTCCTCTAAGTGAATCCCGCCTTTAATGAGTACGCCATTTCTCGCAGCGTTACCGATGGCCGTTACAATGGACACTGGCGTGGAAATGACCAGCGCGCAAGGACAGCCCACGACCAGCAGGGCGAGTCCCCGGTAAATCCAATCTCCCCAGGCTGCGCCAAACAATAAGGGAGGAACCACCGCAATACCTAAAGCCAGGACAAGGATCGCCGGTGTGTAATATTGCGCAAACCGGTCTACAAACGCTTGGGAAGGTGCCTTTTCCGCTTGCGCTTCTTCCACAAGATGAATGATTTTGGCAATCGTCGTATCCTCTACCCGTTTGGTGATTTCAACTTCCAATAAGCCTTCTTCGTTTAACGTTCCGGCAAATACATCGTCACCCTCTGTTTTTTCCACTGGAACGGATTCGCCGGTAATGGCCGCTTGATTGACGGCCGAACGTCCTTTAATCACTTTGCCGTCCATGGCAATTTTTTGTCCGGGTTTCACGATCATGATGTCACCAATGGCAATATCATCGACGTTGATCTGGAGCTCCTGTCCGCCACGCCGAATCGTCGCTTCCTTGGGGGCCACATTCATGAGCGAACGAATGGAATGCCGCGCTTTTTCCATGGAGAAACTTTCGAGGGCTTCACTAATCGCAAACAGAAAGACGACGGTCGCCCCTTCCATCCACTGCCCGATGGCAGCAGCTCCAATAATCGCGATGGTCATAAGCGTATTCATGTTGAAGTTAAAACGTACCAAGCTTCGAATGCCCTTGATAAACAGCTCATAACCACCAATCAGGATCGCCAAAGCAAATAACATGAATGATGCCGGATGTTCTTCACCAACGAACCAACCCGAAATGAGGAAAATAGCCGATAACGCCGTTGTGATCGTCGATCTCCGTTTCCAGAACGGCTCTTTTTCAATGGATCGCTGCTCTTTTTCCGGATACACCTTTAAACCTTCAAATGCACCGGCCTTCTCCAGCTCCTGAACGCTGGCCTCACCGTAGACCGAAATTTTAGAGGCGCCAAAATTCACCTGCGCATCCTCGACCTCGGGGAGTGCCTTAACATTTTGCTCAAATTTCGCGGCGCAGTTCGTACAAGTAAAGCCTTGGACTCGATATACACTTTTTTTGCTTGCAACATCAGACATGGACTTTATCCTCCTTCCCATGCTCAAAGGCCAACAAAACAAATTGCTTCACATGTTCATCATCCAGCGAATAAAAGACCAATTTTCCCTCTTTCCGGTACTTGGCCAAGCCCATGTTGCGGAGCAAGCGCAGGTGATGGGATACATTAGCAATAGTCGTTCCAATGATATTAGCCACGTCACAAACGCACAATTCCTCTTCTTGGCATAATGCCAGGGCAATCTTGACTCGCGTTTCATCGGCCAGTGCCTTGAAGATTTTTGCCATACGCTGTGTGTCGCTAGTCTCCAAACTTTGCTTTACCCGATTCACCTTGTATTCGTCGTAACAAAAAATTTCACACACGTCTTGTGCCATTATCATCACCACTCATTCAAATGTTTGTTTGATTATTTTAATATAAACTATTAAAACAATCAAACAAATATTTAAATACAGGTTACGTAGGTACCAGTAGTTTATCCAAGTCAGTTGAATTTCCGATCAATAACCGCGCCAAGGATAAATGTCCTATTTAAGCAGATAAGCCGCCCAATGGCTGGGCGGCTCGATTATTTCCTTAAAAATGTTTTTTTATGTTCGAACTCTTCATCATTTATTTCCCCGTTTACATAACGCTCTTTTAAGGTCATCAGAGGACGATCTTCAACTCTGCTTTTTCTCATTAGGGATCGGATAACCGCGTAAATCACCACGATCAAAAGCAGAAAACCGATCCCCATCATGACACACATCATAAACATCATGGAACCATCCATCATCGATCCGTCCATCACTATAATTGACCTCCCCTGCTACTTTATTCTCAACTCATTTAAAAACCCCCTAATGCTCTAGGGGGTTGACGAAATAATTGACTGCGCCAATCATTAAGCGGCCATCGCCCGGCAAGCTTTCGCACAGGAAAAGCACGCTTCGGCACAACGCTGACAGTGCTCGTGTTCATGCTTTTTGCACTCATTCCCACAAGCTTCACAAACCTCGGCACAGATCCGGCAGATCTCTTTCGCGTAGGAGCTGTTCATCGACATCGCTTGCGCGGCGAAGGCACAAATGTCGGCACATTCCCGGTCCAAACGAATACATTCTTTCATCACTGCGACATGATCTTCTTTTAAACAAGCATCATAACAGTGATTGCACGCTTGCATACAACGGATACATTCCTCAATGCAGGATTGAAATTGTTCGTGTGACATGGGTGGTTAGCCTCCTTTTGTTTCTTCTATTGTTTTTTACCCCTTACGGGAGAAAAACCGTCAATTAATGTTTCATGCCCGGCATGTTGCTCATATCATGGCCACCACTGTTACCGGTATTTGGCTGTGACCCCGATCCCGCCGGTGAAAGTTCACTGTCGGTTACCCATTTATGATTTTTCACCGGTTCTCCACCTGTGGTCGGCGTGTAATCGACCATATAAACCGTCGTATGCTCCGCTGAATCAATGGTAGCTGTCGCACCTTTCATCCCTGGCATGTGATCAGCCTCCAAGGTAACCTGTGCCCCCGGTTTCAACGCTTCCGCACCGGGATTTTTCAATTCTTCATGAATTACCCATTTATGATTCTTCACCGGCTCCCCACCGTTTGTTGGAGTGTAGGATACCGCATAGGCTGTCGTATCATAAGCTCCGACAATCGTTGCTGTAGCACCTTTCATCCCTGGCATGTGGTCCGTTTGCATGATGACTTGACTTCCGACTTTAAATTTTGGATTCTGGGCTTCTTTTAATCCAGCAGGCACTTCGCCTGAGCTGGAATGATTCATACCGGAATGATCGCTTTGCTGCCCGTTATTGCTGTTCGTAGGAGCCGGGGGCGTTGTATTCGGCGGTGTACTCGGATTCGCTGTATTATTGCCACATGCAGTTAATACGGCAATCATAACAGCGGCAATGATCATAACTAGTTTTCTTTTCATGTCAAAACCTCCCACTATAATTTAATGTTTTCTCGCTTTTTCTCACGCATTCTTAGATTTTCAACCATCGACTCTCTCAAGAGATGGAGAAGTCATGTAGACGTGGAATAATTTTCTGAAGTAGTCGGTGACGGGAATAGAGATTGGAACACATTTCCCAATCTATGGGCGATTCATATGACCGCACCTTGGATGTCCACTCTTGCTCCTCGACGACTTACCCTCCCATGTCACGCTGGGTCTATGCCCTTACATTCCTTCGTTCTATCTCTCGAGGTGTGGATGCCGTTTCTTGCTCCTTTACTGGGTCGTTGCCCTTACGGAATTAGATCCTACGGCTGCTCCGTGCTTCAGTTGTCGTTGGTTGATTTCAAGTTCGGGTGAGGATGGTTTGAATTAAGCTGCTACCTGTAACTGAGCCTGACGTACCGGCCCTAGAACGTCGCTTGCTTGGTACGTAATACGTTTGGTGCCTAGCGTGTACAAGACTCGAATCAGCTTACCGCAGAGTGCTACAAGGGATTGTTTCTTCTTCAGCGGGTTCTGACTTCGTGTCGTGAAATAGTGGTGCATCGCCTTAAACTCGGTGTTCTTGGCGACCATCGGCATCACCGCCCGGAACAGTAACGCCCGGAGCCTGGATCTGCCGCGCTTTGTAATCGTTGATTTTCCTTTTTTCTTTCCTGAGCTGTTTTCTTTCAGGTTAAACCCTGCGAGTCGGATAATCTGTTGACCGTGGTCGTAGCCGCTGAGATCTCCGACTTCTGCTAGGAAGCCGGCGAGCGTCACGACGGCAACGCCAGGGATAGTCAGCATTTCTTTTGTTCCTGGAATTTGAGCGAGCAGTCGCTCGACTTCCGTCATGATATCTTCAAGCTGTTTGGCGAACATCTCGTACTGCTCCAATAGCGTTCGCAGCTCGATTTTCGCCGCTGACAGGCCTTGCGTCAGCCCGATGGAGGTCCTCGCAGTTTCAATTAATTGAGTTGCTCGCTTAGGACCGACAGCGCGCTTCACGTCTTCCTTCCAGCGACGCACGATTGCGCTGGCACCTAGTGCCACAATTTCGCTCGGTGTGGGGAATTCACTCAGCGTAATCAGCGAAGCCTTGCCTTCCCAGTCCTTAAACACCTGACCGTACTCCGGAAAGAAGCGGTCTAACCAGTTCTGTACCCGGCGCTGGACCTGGCCAAAGTTCACCATGACCTTCTCCCGAAGATTCATCAGGATCCGAAGGTCTGCGTAGACGCCCACCGGCAATTTCGGTTCGCTGTACTTTCCGCTTCTCACAAGATCGGCGATGACTTTAGCATCTTTGTAATCGTTCTTCGTTGGAGAGTTGTCTTCTAGTTCTTTACTTTTGCTCACGTGATGCGGATTAACAACGACGACCTTTACATTCTCCCGTTGCAGAAATTCAGCCAATGGAAACCAATAGTGTCCGGTTGGCTCAATCCCCAAGACGATTTCTGCCTTGTGATGACGCTGCTGGAGCTCTTTCATCCACCGTACGAGCTTCGATAACCCTTGGTGGTCATTGCCAAATACACAGTCTTTGCCGAGTTCGATTCCGCGGAAATCGACGGCTCTTGCAACGTGCCTTTGCTTGGCAATGTCGGCTCCGACAACAAGAGTTGTATCGGTAATTTGTAGAATGCGTTGATTCTGCTTCCTGGCGTGTTTATACTTCATTGTAGAGTGCCTCCTGTGCTGGGATTTGTTCTTTGGTCGGAACGTTCCCCAGTATACAGAAGGTGCTTTTTTCATTCAAACCTCGAATTCATTCATTACAGGAATGGCTCCTGTTATCAATTGATAGCTTGTCCTTGGTTGGCAATTTTATTCCAATCAGTCCCATAATCAGTGGACACATAAACATCTTTTTTTTCGGTGGCCAAGGCGAGCTCTTTCGGATTCGCCGGACTTCCCGTTAGGTACGATATCCCGTCACCGTTTTGCACCGGCGTTTTAATGGCGGTCGGTTGTTTCGTTTGCAGATTAATGCTGACCAGTTCAGATTTTCCGGTACCGATCAGCAGTTCCCCTTGATCCGTAAAAGCTAACGCGGAAACCGGCTGGTCCGTATAAAGAGCAGCAAACGTTTGCCCGTTATCGTTGGAAAGATACGCCCCCGAAGTGGTGCCGATCGCCACAATCGCATCCTGTGTCGGATGCACCGCGAGCGCCGTAATCTGTCCGGAAATACCGGACATAGAGCTGCTTATCCAGGTATTGCCCTCATCTCGGCTGTAAAACAAACCCGCAGCCTTCATTTTCGAATTCGGTTCGGGATTGATCACATACAGGGTATGTGTCCGATAACTCACGCTCATGCCATGAAGGTCAACTTCGCCCTCCAAAGCCAAAACAGTAATCGCTTTTCCTTCATCGGTACTTTTAATCAGACCCATGGGATTTTTGTAACTAGAACCGACTGCGGGATGACCGCTGCTGTAAAAGCCGTTATCGGTCATGGAGAAGCCCATATAATCATGCTTCTCCCCTGGGGCGTCACTCCACTTGCCATCAGCGTAGACTTTTATCCCGTTATGTGCAGGGATGAAAAGACGTTTGCCGTCGCTGGAGTAGCCAAGACCATGAATGTGCGTGAAAGCAGCGCTTCCCGTATCATGGGAGCCGTGCGGATCGTCGCCCGTTTTCTTGGAACATGCTGTGAATACTGCGGTAATGGCAACTGCCATCACGAGTGTGATGATCTTTTTCAGGAAAACGTCCCCCCTAAAACTGATTTTCTCTATATTCATCGTCGCAAATCAGACGATTTGCAGGATAGTATAAGTTTACCCATCACTTGTGAAGATCCTGTGTAGATGAGCAGATGTTGGTTTAAAATAAACGGTTTTCTTTCGGAAGTCGGATCATAAACGTGGTGCCATGCGTACTTTCTGCCCACACCTGCCCGCCATGAGCGGTGACGAGCTTTTTGACGATGGTTAACCCCAAACCGCTGCCGCCGGTTTTCCGATTACGTGATTTGTCCCCCCGGTAAAATCGCTCAAAGATATACGGTAGATCCTCTTGCCCAATACCGCTGCCCGAATCCTGCACGCGAATCAGTACGTCTTGTTCTTCCTCGGCAGCCTCAATCTGCACCTGTCCATGTTCCGGCGTGAATTTTAGAGCATTGCTAAGCAGATTCACGAAAATTTGGATCATACGATTCCGGTCCGCAAAAATTTGAATATTCGGGCTACAGCGAAACGAAAGCCCCACGTTTTTTTCCAGATAAGCCGCAGCCACGAGATCCACCCCTTGGGCAAGTATCGCATCGAGAGGTTCTCGCTTTCGTTCCAATTGAAAAGCCGGTGAATCCATATGCGTTAAGTCTTCCAGTTCAGCTACCATTTGCGTGAGCCGTTCAATTTCTTCGAAACACGCATGGATACGCTCCGGGGTTGGTTCCCAAACCCCATCTTCAAATGCTCGCATATGGCTTTTCAGCGTGGCCAGCGGCGTGCGAAGTTCGTGCGCAATGTCTTCGGTCATGGTGATCCGAAGCTGCTCTTGTTTATGCAACTGCGCGGCCAGTTCGTTCAGCGAAGTGCCAAGCTCTGCAAGTTCGTCATTGCCGCCGATCATAACCCGCGTATCGAGCTGCCCGTCCGACATCCGTTCGGCAGCCTGTTTCATGTCCACAAGCGGCCGGGAAATCCGTTTTGCGATATAAAAACCGATCAGAACCGCAAGAATGATCGAACCGGCGAACGTCAACATAATCGATTGGAAAAGCGCCTGCTCCAAGTGATAATCGAGTTGCGACACATCATGGTTCATGCCTGCCGCTTGGTCATGGAACATGGAAATATGGTAATGCGTGGCCAGTATCACGCTTAAGGTCGAAATGAGCAGGATGCACGTCGCGGTACCGATAATGATGAAAGCCAGGCGTGTGTGCAGTCGCTTGTTCATGTCGTGCCCCCTGCAAACCGGTAACCTAGGCCGTATACAGTCACAATATACTGCGGATTCTTCGGGTCCGGTTCAATTTTGTGGCGTAAGTTTTTTACGTGCTGATCGATGGTCCGCATATCGCCATCAAAGGCGTAGCCGAGTACCTTATCGACCAATTCCTCACGCGTAAAATGCCGCTGTGGATATTTGGCCAAGGCAAGCAGCAGCTTATATTCATTCGGTGTTAAATTGACCGGTTCTCCATGGCAGAACACCGTATGTTTCAGCGAATCAATGTCGAGATGGCCATCGTTAAAGGATAACCGGTCGGCAAGCAAATGACCGTCATCCGTTCGGCGCAAGATCGCCCGGACCCGGGCCACGACCTCACGCGGATCAAACGGTTTGGTCAAATAATCGTCCGCCCCCATGGACAACCCTTTGATTCGATTGTTTTCAGATACCTTTGCAGTAAGCATCAGAATGGGTACCGAATTCATCTTCCGTATCGTTTGGCATACCTGCTCCCCATCCATATCCGGAAGCATCAGATCGAGTATCACGAGATCGACGGACTCCCTTTGCAGCGCCTGCAAAGCTTCACTCCCTGTCGCGGCTTCCACCGCCTGAAAACCTTCTTTTTTCAGATAGGAAACCACGACATCCCGAATTTTTCCTTCATCATCCACCACCAAAATCGTCTTCATCAGGTCCTCCTAAACAAAAATGATTTACGGCTCACCCCGCGTTGCTGCTTTCCCGCTTTCTCAGCCACCAATACACAACAAACACCACCAGCAGAAAGACAGCGTAGATCAATAATGTCCACAATACATTGCCGAGATCGGAAAGCAGTTGATCGCCAATAACGGCAAATACAAACATCACCGGTATTTTCCCGATCAACGTAGCGGCCATAAAGGTGCCAAACCGCATTCGACTGATGGCTGTATAGATATTGACGAAAGCAGCAGGCACAAACGGAATCAGTCGGGCGAGTAACACTGCAAAAAACGCATTGCGCTCCATTAAGGCTGTAAATTGGTCCACTCGTTTGAATTTGGCCAAGAGCCTCATTCCCTGCTCCTGAAAAACGACCCTCACCAACAAAAATAGCAGACCAGCAGCAAGGGTAGAGCTGAGGATATTGAATACCCCACCTAAAAAGGGGCCATATTTGGCCCCTATGATTCCGGCAACCACGCCATATGGAACAACAGGAATAAGGGCGAGTAACACGGCTGCGCCAAACAGCAGCATGAGATGATTGGCGCTATCATCATCCAACCACCGAAGGATCGGATCTTTGTTTAGGATGATGACGATGACCCCGATCACGTAGCCGAGAAATAAAAGCCGTTTCTTCATCATCCGTTGCCGCACGCCGTCATATGTTGAAGTTCCGCTATCGTCAGGCGTTCAACGAATCTCGAGAATTTTTCTTTCTTTTTCCCTAACTCTTGAAAAATCGCAATTAGACGTGTAACGAGGGGGATAATCCGATCCTCCGGAATGCCTGAAGCGTATAACTGGCCGAGACGGGCTTTGATGCCCTTGGCTTCGCCGCCGACATAGATATCGTACACGTCATTCATCTTCACGACCGCGATGTCTTTGAGCAAAGGCTCGCTGGTGCCGAGTGCACATCCGGCATACCCGATTTTTAAAGGACTTGGGACTTCTTGGCCGACAATGGCCTGATCAAGCTGTACCGCCACGTTAAGACCGGCATCGTCGGCTCCCCTGCAAAAATTGCAGGTGATCAAATTTTTCGTATAAAATCCTGCAGGTTGGATGTCTAAACCGGCTTCTTTCAATTGGACTTGTACAGTATCGATCCGGTCGTCCTGCATCTCCACATAGAGCTGTTTAAAAGTGGTCAGTTCGATCTTGGCATCGTCTCCCACAATGGAACCCAGTATAGCCAGTTGCTCCGGCTTAAAGAGAGAACCGCCTTCCTGGAACCCCGGCGACACCGCAAATTTCTTGTAAGCCAATTTCCCCACGCTCCTTCTTACAATTTCGCCCGCTGCAGCCGGAGGGCATTGAGTACAACCGAAACCGAGCTGAACGCCATCGCTGCCCCTGCCAGCCAAGGAGCTAAAAATCCTGCCGCGGCAATCGGGATGCCGATCACATTATAGGCTAGCGCCCAAAAAAGGTTTTGCTTGATATTGGTCATCGTTTTGCGGCTCATCAAGATGGCATCCGGAATGCTGTTCAGATCGCCGCGCATCAGCGTTACATCAGCAGCTTCCATGGCCACATCGGTGCCGGTGCCAATGGCCATGCCAATATCGGCGGTAGCCAGTGCCGGGGCATCATTAATGCCGTCGCCAACCATGGCCACTTTCTCGCCCGATTGTTGCAATTTTTTCACTTCATCCGCTTTGCCTTCGGGCAGGACTTCCGCGAGTACCCGGTCGATCCCGACCTGACGGGCAATCGCCTGGGCGGTCCGTTCGTTGTCTCCTGTGATCATCACCACATCAAGCCCCAGTTCTTTGAGCCGGGCAACGGCTTGCTTGGAACTCTCCTTGATCGTATCGGCCACCGCGACGATACCCGCATACTGACCATCGACGGCCACCAGCATGGCTGTTTTCCCCGATTCTTCAAGTTCATTCATCTGCTGGAAAGCCGGCTGCGCATCGATCTGATTGCTCGCCATCCATTTGCGTGTGCCGATCAGCACATGTTTACCATCGACGACCGAGCGAAGACCAAACCCCGGTACCGCTTCAAACGCCTCGGCTTCCGGAAAAGCAATGTTTCGCTCCCGAACGCCAGCGACAATGGCTTCCGCAAGCGGATGCTCGGAGTTTTTCTCGGCTGCCGCCACGATAGCAAGGAACCGGTTTTCATCCATGGATTCCGACACGATCACATCGGTGAGTTCGGGTTTTCCTTTGGTCACCGTACCGGTTTTATCCAGTACAACGGTCGTAATTTTGTGCGTCGATTCCAGGTGTTCGCCACCTTTAAACAAGATGCCGAGCTCCGCCGCCCGGCCGGACCCGGCCATAATCGACGTAGGAGTAGCCAGGCCAAGTGCACAAGGGCAGGCAATCACAAGCACCGCAATGGCTTTTTCGAGAGCACCGGCGAAATCACCGGGCGCGACACCGAAATACCAGACAAGGAAAGTGACTACCGCAATCCCGACGACAATCGGAACAAAGATGCCGGAGATCACGTCGGCTATGCGTTGAATCGGGGCTTTCGAGCCTTGCGCTTCTTCCACAACTTTGATGATTTGCGCAAGGGCCGTTTCTTTGCCAACCTTGGTGGCCTGAATGCGCAGCATACCGTTTTTATTGATCGTTGCCCCGATCACCGAGTCGCCCTGCCGTTTGCTGACTGGGATGCTTTCGCCCGTCAGCATCGATTCATCGACCGAAGATGAACCTTCCAGCACCATGCCGTCAACCGGCACTTTTTCACCGGGTTTCACGATCACAACATCACCTGCAGCCACGTCCTCAATTGCAATGGCCACTTCCTGACCTTCTCGCACGACCAGCGCCGTTTTGGCCTGCAGGCCCATCAATGTTTTAATGGCTTCCGATGAACGCCCCTTCGCTAACGCTTCAAACAGTTTACCGAGCACGATCAGTGTAATGAGGACCGCGCTGGTTTCGTAGTACATGGCTGGCTGATGGGCATGCACGTCATTCGCCCACTGAACCGTTAAATACAAACTGTAGAAATAGGCGGCCGATGTGCCGAGCGCCACCAATACATCCATATTGGCGCTGCCACCCCGAAGCGCTTTATATGCGCCGACATAAAAGGGGCGTCCGACGATAAATTGAACGGGCGTGGCCAAGATCAATTGAAACCAAGGGCTCATAAAAAGATCCGGCACCCAAATCCAAGCCGTAAACGAAAAGTGACCGACCATGGCCCATAACAGCGGCAGCGACAAAATGGCGGACAGCAGGAACCGCTTTTGCTGCGCCTTGATTTCTTTCTTCCGATGGTCTACCGCCTCTTGCTGATCCTGTTTGAGCGCTGCCTTGTATCCGATCTGTTCCACTTTCTTCACGATATCCGAAGTGGACACTTCGGTAGGCGAGTATTCAACGTGAGCCGTTTCCAGCGCCAGATTAACGGTCGCTTTTGATATGCCAGGCAATTTGTTGAGCCCCTTCTCGATCCGAGCGGCACAAGCAGCACAGGTCATGCCGCTAATGTCAAAATCCACCGCTTCTTTCACGGTATCATAGCCAATGTCTTGAATTTTTTTTTCGATTAGGGGAATATTCACTTTATCCGGATTGTATGTAACGGACGCCTGTTCAAGAGCAAAGTTCACATTGGCTTCCGACACACCTTCCAGTTTGCTTAAGCCTTTCTCAATCCGGTTTGCGCAAGCGGCACACGTCATACCCGCTATTTGCAGCGTCGTTTGCTTGTTTTGCTGTTCTGTCGTGTTTTGCATGATTTCCACCTTTCTCATACCCCTACAGGGTATATAAATTTGTAAAAAGAAAGGCCACCGGTGGCGGCCTGTTTACTTGTTAGGCGACGTCGTACCCTTGTTCTTCGATAGCTTCTTTTACCGCATCCAAGGACAATTTATTTTCGTCGTATTCGACCGTCACTTCGTTGTTTTTCAGGTCCACATGAGCCGAACCGCCGATTTCTTTGACAGCTTTCTCAATCGAATTTACACAGTGTTGGCAGGACATGCCGTTTACTTTTAGCGTTGCTTGTTGCATATAAAATTCCTCCGATAGTTGTATTATTTCATTAATTTATTAACCGTAATCAAGAGTTCGTCAATGACTTCACTTTCCCCGGCCTGGATACGTTCCACCACGCAGCTCTTCATGTGTCCTTCGAGCAGCAGTTTGCCTACGCTGTTCAAGGCCGACTGAATCGCAGCGATCTGGTTCAGTACATCATCACAATAAGTATCCCGCTCGATCATGCCTTTTACTCCGCGAATTTGGCCTTCGATCCGATTCAGACGGGAGATCAAATTACCCTTCGTTTTGTCCGAATGATGGCTCTTTCTTTCGCTGTCCGCAGAGCAACAGGAATCGTCGGTTTCGTTTATTACCACTTCCTCTTGGTTCGCCACGACTTATCACCTCACACTCCAAATATACAATACCCCCATTGGGTATGTCAAGGCAAATGTTTTATTTAGATGCTCCCCAAAAACAAATGATGCTACACGTTAAACAATGACGTTCTTACAGATGCCTTCTCCTTATCCCTGTCGTTTTAGGTGGATCTTCTTTCTCTTACATAAGTTCTACATATACATCGTCTATCATGGATTTATCGGGATGCAAATACAGAAAGGGATGATAAACAATGAAAACTGGCTGGAAACTCAAGAGCGTCATGATCATTGGCGCTTTTTCTATTGTATTGGCTGGTTGTGCCGGTTCGCCCAGCGGAATGAGCGGAATGGATCATTCGAAAATGAATATGAAGGGAACAAACGAACCTCAGAAAACAACAGATGTTCAAGCAGTAAAGTCTCAGGTATTGACGGGAAAAGTAATTAATTTGACCGCGATGGAAAGCAATCAGGAAATCGCCCCCGGTAAGACTCTACCAGTATGGACGTTCAACAATTCCGTTCCAGGCCCAGAAATTCGGGTAAAGCAAGGAGATACGATAAAAATCAATCTGAGAAACCAACTGTCGGAGCCAGTCACGATTCACTGGCACGGCGTTCCTGTACCAAACGCCATGGACGGCATTCCGGGCGTAACACAAAATGCCGTGCAGTCGGGCCAGTCGTATACGTATGAGTTTAAGGCAGATGTCCCGGGCACCTATTGGTACCACTCTCATCAGGATAGCGTGAATCAGTTGGATCGCGGATTATACGGATCTTTTGTGGTGGAAGGAAAAAACGATGAAAAAGTAGATCGGGACTTCACACTGATGCTGGATGAGTGGATGAGCTCTGGAAAGGGTATGTCCGGCATGGCCATGTCGGGGATGGATATGTCTGGCATGGATCACAGCGGCATGAATATGCACAGCGGCGATTCCTCATCCAAGGAAAGTAATACGAATTCCATGCCTATGGCGCATGATATGAGCATGTACGATCTTTTCACGATTAATGGGAAATCTGGATCGCTTGATCAGCTTCCGGTCAAACAAGGAGATAAAGTACGTATTCGTTTGATCAATGCTGGGTACTTGTCTCATCAAATACATTTGCATGGGCATGAGTTTAAAGTCATCGCAACGGATGGCCAGCCGGTAACCAATCCAGGTATCTTGAAAGATAGTGTGCTCAGTATTGCTCCGGGAGAACGTTACGATATGGAATTTATTGCCGACAACCCCGGCCAATGGTTGATTGAAGATCATAGCAATAATAAAGCTGCATCGGGCATGAGAGCCATGATTGTTTATAACGGGGCTCCAGCGTCTTCCGACAAATCCAACGCTTCAGAGAAACTTTCAGCAGTTGACTTGGCCCAATACGGCGAAGCCGGTAAAAAAGCCTTTTCGCTTAATCAAAAATATTCATTAGAATATACGATGAACCTGAACACTGAAATGAAAGACGGCAAAATGGCTTATACCATTAACAACAAGACATTTCCAGACACCGATGCGCTGACGGTCAAAAAGGGCGATACCGTTAAAGTACGTCTCGTGAACAACTCCAAGACCGATGATCATCCGATGCATTTGCACGGTCACTTTTTCCAGATATTGAGTAAAAACGGAGTTCCCTTCAAGGGTTCTGCCATTATCAAGGATACATTAAACGTGAAGCCGGGAGAGGAATACGAGGTCGCCTTTGAAGCGAATAATCCCGGCGACTGGATGTTCCACTGCCATGACCTGCATCACGCTTCTGCCGGCATGGTAACGGAGTTGAAATATACAGATTATAAGAGTGATTTTGTGGCTGATCCGAACGCAGGGAATAAACCGGAATAATAGTAAACATGGGGATGGTCTAAACCATCCCCTTTATGCTGTTGAGATCGAGGAGTAGCGGATAAGCCCCCACTCCCCATTTATCAAATTGTAAGTTTCCTAACAGCCAAGATTTACTGGTGAAGAGTCCATGAGAGATGTATATTAGTGCTTAAGCGGCTGATCCTGTTTGCGACCAGCCGCCTACTGCTGTTTATCCATTACTCTCCGGGCTTCGTTGTCATTAGGCCATACAGTTTCGTGTGCCGCGGGAACTTGTCGGTAAACGGTACGAGGGAACTACCTACCTTCATCAGACCATTCCCGGCGTCAACATTCGTAATGTAGGACAGTTGCAGGTCCGAAATGTTGAGCAACTCGGCAAGCTCCATCCGGTCGGTGCTGGCCTGATTCAGCATGACGATGAATTCACTGTTTGCAAGCATGGTGCGGGCTGTATGACTTTGCAGCAGATCGTCCACATTTTGCGTAATCCCTGTGCAAAAAGCGCCATACTTACGGACACGCTTCCAGAGCGTGAACAGAAAGTTGGAGCTGTATTCGTGCTGGAACAATAGGTAGATTTCATCAATAAAGATAAACGTATTCTTGCCTCTGGCGCGATTTTGCGTAATCCGATTCAAGATATTGTCGAGTACGACCAGCATGCCGATGGGAAGAAGCTGCTTGCCCAAGTCGAGAATATCGTAGCAAATCAGCCGATTGTGGACGTTGACGTTGGTCGATTGGGCGAACGTATTCAGACTGCCGGAAGTAAATAATTCAATGGCCAGCGCGATATCCTGCGCCTCCGTTTCTGCTTGCTTGAGCAGCTCTGCGCGAAAATCCTGCAATGTCGGCGGCTGTCCCTTATAGTTGCTCCGCAAATACTTGCGGTACACAGCGGCGGTACAGCGATCGATGAGCGACTTCTCCTTGGCTCCAAGCTGATGTCCACCAGTCAACTGCTCGCACAACGACAGGACGAATTCCGATTTAAGAATGATCGGATTGGCTCCGTCGCCATAATCCCGGTTCATATCCATCGCATTGATATGGTTCGACGAAGTAGCAGAAATGTGAATCGTCTCGCCACCCAGCGCATTTACCAGAGCGGAATACTCCCGCTCCGGGTCAATCAGGATAATGTCGTCATCGCTCGCCAATATCTGGTTGACGATTTCCCGTTTCGCGGCAAAGCTTTTACCGGAACCGGATACGCCAAGGATAAAACTGTTTCCATTCAGCAGTTGCTTTCGATTGGCGACGACCATATTTTTGCTGATGATGTTTTGCCCGTAATAAATGCCGTCTGGATGCACGATCTCCTGCGCTCGAAACGGAATAAAAACAGCCGTACTTTCAGTCGTGAGCGTCCGCAAAGCATGTACCTTTCGCAGCCCATACGGTAGCACCGTATTCAAACCGTCCATTTGCTGATAGGAGAGCGTAGAAAACTGGCACAAATGCTTGCGAGCCGTAGTGAGCAATGTCTCCGTATCGCTATCGAGTTGTTCTTTGCTGTCCGCGACATGCACCATCGTAAGTAATCCGAACATCATCCGCTGGTCGCGTGTGGTCAGGTCGCTAAGAAACTCCTTGCTTTCTTTGCGCTGCTGCTCCATGTCGTAAGGGATGACAGCAGAAAAGTTGTTATTGCGATTTTGCCGCCGCTGCCAATTCGTAATGTTCGTTTCCACGCCGAGCAGTCGATTCTCCACTTCGCGGACAGCTTCGTCGGTCGGAATCGGGATCACATCGAGCGACAGCAGCAAGTTGCGGTTCAAGTCGCACAGTTCGGCTACCATGCTGTCCTTGATGTAGCTGGCGTAATCACGCAGAAAGATGACCCGACCGTAGTATTCTCCCATCCGAAAATGATCTTTGGCAAACTCGAAGGTGTCCGGGCAAATGTAATCCTTGAAATCGTGACCCTTGCGCATCATCTCCTGCATGTCGAAGCGAAAATCGGCTTCCTCGCCAATCCGGAAGAAGTCATGCAGAATGCGCAGGCGGTCAGTCGCATCAAGTTCAGTACATTTCGAGCCGAGACGAGAGAAATGCGCCGTCAACTCCGTGCCGACCCGCGCGAAGTAATGGCGAGCTTCATCCACGTTCTTTTTAACTACGGAAATGGTGATGTATTTCTCTTGAATCGTCCCATTTGTGTTGCCATCGGTCGCTTTACCAAGCAACATGTCGTTGTACTCCTGCCGATACACATCCAGCCCGTCGTGCTGGAGCGGAATAAGAATGGAACGTTCTACATCTGCCTGATTAAGCCGCCGATTGTGAATCGTAATCTTCGTCGTCGCGCCGCTGTCAAACGAATTAAGCAATTCGGAGTAGGAAAGGAACATCGTCTCCTTGTCCTCTCTCGATGCGACAGCGTAGTTTATGTCCGCGAAACGGAACGACTTTGAGAATTTGTTACCTACAGCAAAAATCCCGTCCGGCCAGATGGCGCGGATCGGGATCGCTTGTTGTACGCTTTTGGGAATGACTGACCGTTCCTTGTCCTGCTTCATGGTGCGCCTGAGCGTCTTAATCATTGCGCTTCATCCTTTCTTGCTCACGCTTGTGCAGGCTTCCTTTTAGCGCTTCGTAGTATATGTTGGTCGAGCGGAAGACAAGCCGTCTTGGCATCAGAAACTCCGACTTCACATACGCCCACAATAGTTGCTCCGCCGTCATACCGTGATAGCGGATAAACCCGAGCGCGGCGCAGGGAGCTGCCCCCAATATGCACATCCAACTGAGCGTTTCCAGTCCGAAATGACTGCGCAGCCCGAAATACAGTCCAATCGCCGCAGCGACCGCCAGAACAGAAAAAAAGAACTGCCGCAAGGACAGTCCGAAGAACAAGCTTTCCGTATAATCCCGGATTTCCCGGTTGATTTTCACTTCCACTTTTATCCCTCCCGGATGAGCAGTCTACGCCTCAGGCTCGTTGCGTTCAGGTTTGATCAGTGTGTCGTCATCATATGGCACAGGATTGCTCAATAGTTCCACAGCAAGCTGAAAACCATCCCTCATCCCTTGTAAATATAACCACTCATTCATAATCGCTTGCTTAAAATGGTGTTTGTCCTCCCAAACATCAAATTCAGGCATGCGCTCCATTTCCATACCAGCAAACAAGGCTTGAAATGCTTTCTTTTCTTCAGCACGAACACGCTTTAGATCGGAATGATGTTCGATTCGTGCAGAAACGTAGTCCAATCGACCTTGAATAGCTGTTCGAAACCACGGTGGAATTTCCATTGACTGCTTCCCCCCACAATTCTTTTACCTTACCTGCTGCCTCCGCTTGGCTTTCATGTGATGATAGCGGGCTACTAGCTGATCGACCTTCTGACTTTGCTCTTGAAATGCTTGATGGCCGGATAAAGAAATGGATTGCTTTATTAACTGTTCACCAAGCGTATTCAGCTTTCGCCGCTCATCTTCCAGCTCTCTTAACAATTCGTTCATTTATCCATCCTCCCGTTTTTATTGTGAGAGCCGACATTTTTGAATGAAACACGTTGTATGTTAGAAGACTACTTCGATGGTAAGTTTTAACCTCATTTATGTCAATTGTGTGCTTCTCCATAATGGGAGTTATAAACTCATCCCCTTTAAAGAGGTGACGCTTGATGATAGGTTACGATAAAAAGAAGGTGGGGCAACGCATTCGGAAGCAACGAGAGGCTTTGGAAATTTCTCGTGAACAACTGGCTGAACGAATTGGACGGGTCCCAAGATTTTGCGCCGATATTGAACGAGGTAAAGCCGGAATGTCCATTGAAACGATGTTCAGCATTTGCAATTTGCTCAAGCTTTCTCCTAATGAATTGCTTCTGGGTCAAGAGGAGAGCGGCACACCTTACGATGAAACAGCATTGATTATGGCTGCGCTCAATCAATGCACAGAGAAGCAGCGTAAGGATGCTTTGGCGCTATTGAAGCTTTTTTTGACCGCAATCCGATAACTCCCATCATTCACAAGGTGGTTACAGTCCCATCATTTCGCGCACGATGCGATCTGCCATTTTTACCGTACCGACAAGAACGAGCATGTTGAAAATGAGTTCCCCGATATACGTCCACACCATCGTAACCGCGCCCGCACTAGAATCGACGGCTGGGGGGGCGGTGGCAAAAGCAGAATAAATGATACACGCCAGTACAATAATCGCGCCTTCCAGACACGCTGCCGCGTATCCTTTCAGGAACGACTTGCCGATATTTTGGCTTGGCTCCCCCGCAAATGCGGACAGCGGAACGGGGGCTATTGCCGTATACAAATAGATACGGAAAAAGCGCCCGTACACCGAAAGGATCATCACAAAGGATAGCACCGTAATGAACAAACTGCCGAGAATGGTGACGATCCACAGCGGAATGCTTTGCCAGAAGCCAACGTCTTCAATCGCTTGCGCTACCGTATCCGGCAAGGCCATAGCCTCTGTCGTTCCAAACCCGGAGCGTCCCATCATCGTTGAGATGATCCCCTGTACAATCGTAAAGAGAGCCATCATCAACTCCAGACCATAGGTTACGACCGCCTTGGCGAGCACAAAGCGGATAAACAGCTTGACGGCCATCTCCGGCCTTTTCACTTCCGCAAAACTGCCGGTCGACTTCACCACGCCAATCACAAAAAACAAAACCAGAAGCGCCAGTCCCGTCGCCTGCAACGCACCGTGAATATCTGTGATGACACGCCAAACGCCCCCACCCTTAAAATCCGCTGGCGATTGCGTAACGAGGCTCCAGATTTCATTCATCTTATCGTTCCAGGTATCCAAGGCATTTTCGAGGTTGTCGATCACCCAACTGTTTTTTGACACATGCTCACCCCTTCCGTAAACGGGGAACAGACGAAACGTCCGCCCCCCTTCATGCAAAGCTTCAAACTCATCCGGCGATCAGGGTAAGAATTTCCTTCGTAAACGTAATAATAACCCCTCCGGCGAGCGTCAGAAACCCGTTTGCGCGCTGGGAAGGGTCATGGGATTTGAGCGACAATCCAATCTGAACAATGCCGAAGCCGAGAATAATCATGCCAATCGCACGAATTAAACCGAAGATAAACGTAGACAGGTTGTTGACGGTCGTCATCGGATCGCCCTCTGCATAAGCAGAGGAGACGAACACCGTTCCGCTCAAGATCAGCACGATGTACAGGGCCAGCAGCCGTTTCGTTTTCATTTTCAAATTCATCATTCCCTTCATATAAATAGCGCCTCTACTTCTTCTTCCGATAGAAGCTCATAATCCCCGTCTTCATGCAGGAACAAGGATTGCCAATCCAAGGCGTGTTCCGCGCCGCCATGCTGATAGGAAAGACCGTTACCATCCGTCGTGAGCGCGACATGAGGATGCTTGAGCAAATCATATTTGTCGTCCTGAATGGGATGTTCGCCACGAATAAAGAGCAGGCAAAAGCGGTTATCCAGCAACCTCACCTCGTCGGGTGTGAGCAATTCGCGGCCTGATTGCTGGTAGTTGACCGAGTAGCTGCCGTTTCTTCCCTTGCTCTGACCGTAGGTATTGGTGTCAATCGTTTCCTTGCCAAGCAGCTCCGAGACGTATTTGTGGGTAGACTGTTCGTTGCCGCCCAGGTACAAAAATTCGTCGCAGTTGCCTACAATCGATTCCCATGCGTCTTTGTACAGCGCCTTGAGCTGTGCTAAATTTTGCAAAATGATAGAAACGGAAATTTCCCGGCTGCGCATTGTGGAGAGCAACTTGTCAAATTCGTCGGGAAGCGCTACATTGGCGAACTCGTCCATGACAAAGTGAACATGAACCGGGAGACGTCCGCCGTGCCGATAGTCCGCCTCGTACATTAAGCATTGAAAAAGCTGTGTGTAGAGCATGCCGACAATGAAGTTGAAGCTGCTGTCGTTATCGGGAATGACGGCAAACATCGCCGTTTTCTTCTCCCCCATAACGGGCAATTCCATTTCGTCGACCATGCTCATCCCCGCAATCGTATGCAAATTGAACTTCTCCAATCGAACGCCGAGGCCAATTAAAATGGACTTGGCCGTCTTGCCCGCCGCCAGCTTGAAAATGTTGTACTGCTTGACGGCAAGGTGTTCCGGATCGCGCATGGCCAGCCGCTCGAATAGTTCATCGAGCGGGCTTTGGTACGTTTCGTCCTCCTCCCGCACCTCCGCAGCCGCGATCATTTCCATGACCATTGGGAAGTTTTGCTCCTCGGGCGGTGCTTCATATAGGAGGTATAGCACGAGCGCTTCCAGCAAGGCGGTCTCGGATCGCTCCCAAAAGGGATCGTTGGTATTGCTGCCCTTCGGTGTCGTATTGCGGATCAGATTGGTGACCAGCTTGAGAACATCCTTGTCGTCTTGCAAATAGGCGAATGGATTGTAGCCATGCGAACGGTGTGGATTGATGAGATCCAGCACCTTGATGTCATAG
This sequence comes from Paenibacillus pasadenensis, assembly GCF_002864175.1. NCBI lineage: Bacteria > Bacillati > Bacillota > Bacilli > Caryophanales > Paenibacillaceae > Paenibacillus > Paenibacillus pasadenensis. Next base: position 1,268,090 of record NZ_NFEZ01000003.1, read on the forward strand.
CCTTCGGACTTGAGTAGATGCCCGGTATCGCGCAAAATTTCGCCCTTGGGATCGAGCACGACAAAGGACGTATGCGCCTGCATAACGTTCGGCTTGGCGTAAAACCTCGTTTTGCCGGACCCGGAACCGCCGACGACAAGAACATTCAGGTTCCGGCGATGCTTGCGGCCATCCAAGCCGATGCGTACCTGCTGCGTCAGAATCTTGTTTTGTTCCGGTTGCTTGTCGCGATACTTGGCATTTATCCGTCCGGCCTTGCCCCATCGTGCGCTGCCATGCTCTTCGCGCCGCCGATAGTTGCGCGGGGACGCCAAGTAGATGCCGACCGAAATCCCATAAATCAACGTGAACAGCAACAAGCTTCGCGGCGTATCCTCGACCCATTGAATCTGGAAGGGATTGTTAATCGCCTCGCTGAGATACAGCAGAAGTGCCGGTAATCCCTTTGACAAAGCGGGGGCGGCAAGCAGCGCCGCCCACACGACCGGAATAAAAAAAACCGCAAAGAGTAAAAGATTACTCCTTGCGGTTTCAGCGCGCCGCATGATGACTCCTGCGCTTTATTTTTTGATAGGGAGCGTCAATCGCTTTGAGCAGTAAATCGTCAACAGGATCGGTCGGCCGCTGCTGGCCGATCAAGTCGTTGCGGAGCGCATTCAAGGCGTTGATGACAATGCCATGCTCGTAATGATCCATTCTCAGGATGCGTTCTTCCTCTTTCATCGCCACTCCTCCCAACAGAAAAATGAAAAGCATGCCACGACTAGCGGGTGGAATCGCTGCGATTCGGTTGCTGCTGTCGCTGCTGGGCCAGCATACGGTGCATTCGACGGGATATGTCGTGTGCCGCATCCTTCATCACCGTCAGCTCGGCGCGAATTTGCTGCGGCTCCAACTCCTTGAGCCGTTCGTGAACCCTGCCGAAGCGGAAGGAAGCCGTCTCGACGCCGAATTTTTTGCAAAGCATATACGCAGCGCAGTAAGCTTGAAAATTGTAATGTGAACGGCTGTAGTCGTTATGGCCGCGATCGATCTCCGCATGCGTCAGCTCCTGTGCGAGAGCTCGAAAAATGTCACCAGCCCCAAGTCCGCGACGTATCACGATGCTTCGCGTATCCGGCTGATAAAGCGCATGAACTTCCGCAGGCAAGGCATCTCCAATCGTAATCGCAACAGGTGAGCGGTCCATCAATGCCTTGATGCGCGTGCGGTCATCCGGGTAGATCGGCGATTCCTTTTTCGGTGCGGTTGTTTGCGCAACATCGAACATCTTCTTGGGGTTGTAGCTGATTGCGGTACTCCCATCTTCTCGCTTGTATTCCTCGCCTGGCTCCAAGATGTAAAATCCGGATTCCTTGCGACGGATATAGACGCCTTGTTCTTTCCAGCTATCAAAATCAGCAATGCGAGTGGCATCCGGTCGCTGCGCGAAAATAAGCAGCGCATTCGCGACGCTGTAGAGATCAAAACGGCTTTGTACGTCCAGATAATGCTGAAATTGTTCGCCGTTTTGCGCAATGGCGGCTGTGGCAGTATCAATCGTCTCATACGTCCACTGCCGCAGTTCTTGCTTTTTTTGCGCCCACGCTTCTTTGTCGAACGGCTGCTCACGCTGACCGGAGGCCGTCGTGACTTGGGGCTGGAATAACTCGTCCAGTTCGCTCATTTCGATTTCCCTCGCTTTCGACTCCCGGCCATCGGAACGGATGCTTTACTGCCGGACGCCGAATTCCCGCGATCTCTGCGCTTAGGCAACGACGGTTCCTGCACCTGCTGCCGCCGTCTGCTCTCTGCCGCCCGGTTTTCCTCCCGAATTTCACGCAGCAATTGGCGGACGGACACTTTTCCCTTCGGCTTTTCAGGGTCAATCGTAACCCTTTCGTATGCCGCGCTGCGCTCGGAGGTAGGCGCGGACGGAGAGGATGGTTCCGTTGTCCTCTCCTCCTGTGTCGGCGGGGGGGGAAGCGGACGCTCCGGTTCCGTTCGCTCGACCTCCCACGCCTCGGCCGCCGGTTGATCGGTTCCCTGCTGCTCGTTTACCGGCTGCACCTCCGCCGCCGGCTCGGGCTTTCCCAACAGATCGTCCAAAAAATCTTCGCTCACTACCGCTCCCTCATTTGAAGCTGGCGACTCGTTGGCTCCTTCTTCGGGTGTGCCGGCATGTTGCTCCGGTGGTTGCGCCGCCCCTTCACGCTCGACCGACTGCTTCTCGCTGCGGGACTTCACAATCTCCTGCTTGATGCTGGCCGTATCTACGGTCGCCAGCTTGAAGCGTTCAACGATTCGGTTGATCTTGGACGCATCCTCGGCCCGCACCATGACGTCGCAAAGCCCGTCCACATTTTTCTTGTCACGCAGCGCGCAATAGAGGACACCATAGCGCTTCGCTTCTTTGCAAAAAGTCGGCAAGTCTTCATTTCGTACTGCAAACACCTTCAGTTCCTTGCCGCTGCGCAGCAAGCTTTCCAGACGAATGCGGCCTCTTGTTCGTTTTTGCCCTTGCAGGGCGGCGAACAAATAAACGGCCAGATGCTTCGCGCCTTCGCCGGAAATTTTCGCCATGACCTCAATGCCACGAAGACTCATGCTGACGACCTGATCGGCCGCCTCGGTTCCGCTGCTCATGGACATTGGCCTCCCTTCGTGTCGATTGGTCTTCCTCGTTACGTTGCAGCTTGTTTGCCAGTTCGTCGGATCGGGCAAGGATGCCCGTACAAAGCCTCACCTCCTTTCGGAGCTTCGCAAGCTGACGGGAAAGCTCAGCAATTTGCGACTTATACGATTCGATTTGCTCGGGATGCTGGCAGCAACGAAGTCGGTTGTACAGCATTTTGCGGGAGCTGTATCCTTGCCGCAATTCCGTTTGCAGCCCAGCGTGGTAAGCCAACAATTGTGCTTTGCTGGAAATGCCGTGACGACACAGCAGCCTGGTTTGTTCCGTAATGGCCGTCAAATGACGCAAGTCTTCACGCAATAAAAAAGACGTCCGTTTGAGGGATGCGCGGGAATGGGGTAGAATCCCCATCTTGAATAAATAACGCAGATACAGGGCTTGCAGGCCGCTAAATTTACGTCCGATGTGCAGGGTGCTGCGAACGATGACGGCTCGTCTGCGCCGCGGCAACGGCAACGGTTGCTGACGCTGCGGTAACTGGTTTTGCAGAATACGCTCTTTTATCGCATGCTCCGTGTAATCGTCGCCAAGACTGCGCAATCGAACAAAACGCTCTTTGCCCGGCGGGCGTACCGCCAAATGCTTGACGTTCGACTTCATTTCATAGCCCTGCTTTTGAAGGATCGCGAAGAATTGCGTCATCGTCATGGCAGCGGCGATAGCGGCGTCGATGTCCTCGCGAATCAAGCCGCGCCAAGTCGGCTTGCTTTCCTGTTCCGCTCGCCACTCGCCGTAATGCTTGGCCTTGCCCGGTTCCGGCTGCTCAATGACCGATAAGGCATGCTCCCGGCAAAGTCGGTCGGATGTTTGCCGCATCAGCGCGTAAGAGGCTTTGTTATCGTAATAGCGTTTACCGTCCAGAAACGACACCGCATTCAGTACAAAATGATTGTGCAAGTGCTCCTTGTCCAAATGGGTTGATATCACGACTTCAAAGCGCTCTCCCCACAGCTCCTGCGCCAGCTTGACGCCAATGGCATGTGCCACCTCCGGCGTCGTTTCACCAGGTGCAAACGCCTGATACCCATGAAAAGCTACAATGCCATCGGTCTTTTGAAATTGTAGTTTGGTTCGCTGCATTTGCTCGTAAGAGGTAAGCGGATCGCAGTTGATTCCGCTCACGTAAAGCTGTTTTTCCGTTTTGGCATCCGCGCTGGTATAAGCGAGCACCTGCTGTAAATCATCATGTGCTACACGCGCTTGATCGGTCTTATCGGGATTGGTGGCGTAATCCAGCACACGCTTGAGGCGGTCGGTAACGTCCCATATTGCGGTGGTCGCCATGTGCAATTGTCCCCTTTACGGTGGATGGACGTTAGAATTTCCTTGTAGCTCGTTTCTCGGTTCCGGTGCGGTCACGGCTTGTTGAAGCTGCTGGACGGCGCGGCGCAAGTGGTCTGCTTCCTGCTGAAAAGCTGCTCGATCCAGATGACCTGTCGCATGGGCCTTCGCTGCGAGTTGGTTTAGGTTATTGCCGATAGCATGAAGCTCGCGCATCATAGCGAAATAGTCCGTTGGCGGCATCGCCTTCGGAACATAGCCATTAATCAGAGATCGAATATAACCCTCCTGTGAAAGTCCCGATTTTTTCGCGCTCGCCTGAAGTCTTGCGTTTTCATCATTGTTCACCCATACCTGAATGCGAATAACTCGTCTTCTCATCATGTTCACTTCCCTCTTCAAAGGAAATAGCCGAATGAAACGCTAAATAGTTTCTGGCGTTTCTAAAAAATACCGATCTTTGTTGAAACCCATATTCTTGATAAAACAGCGTGCTGTTGAGGCAGGGGTATTAGGGGCTTGCCCCTAACAAGCGAATTTGGGAGACCAAATTCAGTGCTTGCTGCAACACGAGACATTCGTCTCGCGTCGCCCTGAAAGGCACCTGCCGGGAAAAAGGGGAGGGCATCGAAACGACAAAAGACGCTGATCGCTCAGCGTCTTCGTGCGAAACATTATGGTGATTGACTTCCATCAACGTTCCTTGTCCATTGCCCGGCGTACACTCTTCATCACCGTTTGATGGTCTAAACGTGTCGGATCGTTTCGCGCTTGTTCCTCTGCCTCCAAAAGTGCTTTTTCAATCTCCTCGTCCCGCTCGGTTACGTCTTGTTCGTTCATGCCCTACCTCCTCGGAATTAGAATATTAAAGCCATCTCTATTTTCGCCCGACACCGCTCTGAATGCCACTCTACCGAACTGCGCTATCGGCTTGGTACCACGCGCTGTTTACGATAAACCTTCAGGTCGTCATTAACGTCTTTCCCGATGGGCGGCTCGTCGGAAATCGCGTAAGTTGGGCCGAGTAATTGTTGAATCATCATTGTGGCTGAGCGCCCCGGCTCATCGTTGTCCAAATGAAGCACTATGCGCTCCACTTCCGGGTAGCTTTGCAGATAGTGGGTGAGTGCTGCCGGGGCAACGCCCTCATCCTTATTTTCTTTTGGGCTGTATATGCCGGCCAACGACAGTTGATGCGACTGTCGCCAGTCTCTCCCTGCAATTGTCTCAAGGGTGCAATATGATAAAAGGTCAATTGCACTTTCAAACAAATGCAGCTCGGTGCCGTTGTCATCGGCCGGTATAGCGAACGAATACCGTTTATCGCTGCCTAGCGCTTCGCCCATATATCGGGTTTTGGTTGTCCCGCGAATCGCCGCATAGCGCGGAGTGCCTTGCAAATCAAACCCAACAAAAATCGCGTTGTGGTACATTCGGCTTTCGTACAGTCGTCCCGTTTTGAGACAAAAATCAATTACGTCGCGGGAAATGCCGCGTTTGGAGAGATAAGCGATGACGCGATTCGAATTCTCATACGGTTCGGGAAGCTCCAGCCGCGCATTTGAACCATCCTGCTGAATGGCAGGGGTAGCTGGAGCCATGTGAACGGGTGGATTACCGTCAATTTGCAGCACCGCATCGGGAAACGACATGCCTCTTACTTTAATGAGGTAGTCCAGCGCAGAACGACCGCCGATCCCCCTAGACCACCAGAACCATTTACCGTTGGAGATTTTAAGGCTGTCGTGGGAGCGGGTCGAATAGGCGTTGCGCGAGCACCGCACCAGTTCGTATGGCTCGAAACATTGCAAATAGGTGAGCAGGTCCAATTGCTTTGCACGTTCGATTTGTTCCTTGCTTACATAGCTCATTGCCGTAGTTCCTCTCGAAAAAAGTAAATTAGACACAACGGGCTTTAAAAATCGTGTCTCTTAATTGTAAGGCTGATTTTCTTTCATCCTGCTTCATTTGTTCATCGTGCCTTACCCTTCTTTTTGGGATACAGATAAGCTCTTCTTTCCCTCAACTCTGAAGCGCCTTTCTTTTTCATGAATGCGTCTAACTCGCTTTCATAGACTTGACTGGTCACCCCGTTCGAATCACGGATGTAATAATACGTGTCTCCAAATCAGTTCTTCCCTTTGGATATCAATTCCAATTCCGGCATGGTTTCTCCCTCCTCGGTCGGATCGGTTCCATAACAAATAGGCGGTAGAATCGGGCAAAAGCATCCGCCGCCGCTTGGGATGGCATACAACATGTGCGTACCTCCAGAAATGCGAAAAGGACCCCAAAAGCCGGAGTCCGTTTCGTCCTGTGATTTATACCTTTCCATTGCTGTTATCGCTCTCGATCCGCAACCCGCCGTTCGGGTGCTTCCGGTTCTTCATCCGACACGCTGTCCACGGCTTCGTTTTCCCTTTTGTCCATGTTCAGCAGCACATTTAACTCCGCGAGCCGCGCGGACTTCGTTTGCAATTCCTGCTCCTGCTTGAACGGTGCCTCGATCTGCTCCTTCGCCGTTACCATCTGTTGCTTGAGTGTTGCGAGCTGGTCACGGCAATAGGCGAGCTTATTCGGCAAATCCGACAAGGTGTTGTTTATTCGACTCATATTGCCGCCTGCATCCGGTCCTAACGTAATCGTATGGCCCAAAGCGCCGCGCAGCGTCACCTTGTATTCCTTTGCAAAGCTATCAAACGATAGCCATAAGGAAAAGCCCATGTAACTGCCTGCATCCTGCGGATCGGGAGAGGTCATGCCCTTGCAGGCTTCCAGCAGGGCAACGCCCGCCGTAGCACGTTCCGAGTACGTGTAATCTTTGATGGTCATACCGGGAAAACGGGAATCGTCGCTGCTAGCCTTTTCCGACGCTTGGGCGCGCATGAACAAGGCCACGTCCTGCTCATACCCAGCAATGCGTTCCTCCGTTGACTTGAACTGTTGCGGCAGCATTTTGAGCAGCCGATCCTCCAGCGCATAACGCTGGCTTAAATGATTCGCCTTGAGCAGCTTGAGCTTGGATACCTGGATGTCGAGGTCCATCTTCTCCTTGATGTACGGATTTCCGGTCGCCAGCGCTTTAACTTCAGCATAGGACAAAGCCGTCTCATCAATGTCCTCGGCAGAACGAACCGGCGATTTGCTGGTCATGATCTGCGAGATAAACCGCTGCTTGTTCTCCAGCGTTTGATAGAGGTAAGCGTCAAACGTGTTCTCTGTGACATAACGGAAGATGTGAACCTCGCTGTTCTGGTTGCCTTGCCGAATAATCCGCCCGCTGCGCTGCTCCAGGTCGCGTGGTCGCCACGGACAATCGAGGTCATGAAGCGCGATCAACTTGGTCTGAACGTTCGTTCCCGCACCCATCTTAAACGTCGATCCGAGCAATATGCGAATCTGTCCCGTTCGCACCTTGGCAAACAGTTCCTTCTTCTTCACTTCTGTATTGGCGTCGTGAATGAAGGCGATCTCCTCAACCGGAACGCCTTTCTCCGTCAGTTTTCGCCGCAGCTCGTCGTACACATTAAAGGTTCCGTCCTGCTTAGGAATGGAAAGGTCGCAAAAGACCAGCTGCGCGAGCCGCTGATCCCGACTGTCGGCCCATTGCCGAAAGACGTTATCCGCGCAGGCGCTTACTTTACTGCCTTCGTCATCGGGTAGCATGGCGTTTGCCAGCCGCTGATCGAGGGCCAGCTTGCGTCCGTCGTTGGTGATCTTGAGCATGTTGTCTTCATGCGGCTCTACTCGCTTCGCTCGCACCAGTTCGGCGCGGCTGGCGAGATCCGCGACCATCTCACGCTGAAAATCGCTCGGCGGAACAGCGACGTTGTGGAAGTGGGCTTTGGGAACCGGAAGCTGGAGCATATCCGCTGTCTGAATGTCCGCCACTTCCTTAAAGACGTTCATCAGCTCCGGCAAATTATAAAAACGGGCAAACCGCGTTTTCGCGCGATAGCCCGTTCCTTCCGGTGCCAATTCGATGGCAGTAACTGTTTCGCCAAATGTTGAAGCCCACGAATCAAAGTGCTGCAAGCCTTGCCCGCGGAGCCGCTCGTATTGCAAGTAGCGCTGCATCGTGTACATCTCGGTGATGGAGTTGGAGATCGGCGTACCCGTGGCAAAAATAATGCCCCGTCCCTCGGTCAATTCATCCAAATAGCGGCACTTGGCAAACATGTCCGATGACTTTTGCGCTTCGGTTTGCGATAGCCCGGCGACATTGCGCATTTTCGTATAAAGGAATAGATTTTTGTACGAGTCTGCTTCGTCGACGAACAATCGATCGATGCCGAGTTCCTCAAAGGTAACCACATCATCCTTACGGCTCGTGTCGTTCAGCTTCTCCAGCTTGACCTGCAGCGTCTTCTTTGTCCTCTCAAGCTGCTTGATGGCGTACCGCTCGCCCTTGGCTTCCTTTAGCTCGCGGATGCCGCTGGTGATTTCGGATATTTGCTCGTAAAGCTGTTGCCGCTGGCGCTCCGCCGAGATCGGAATTTTTTCAAATTGCGAGTGGCCGATAATAATCGCGTCGTAATCGCCGGTGGCAATCCGTGCGCAGAACGTCTTCCGGTTCTTCGTTTCAAAATCCTTCTTGGTGGCGACAAGTACGTTCGCGGACGGATAGAGCATCAAAAATTCCGCAGCCCATTGCTCGGTCAGATGATTAGGAACAACCAACATGCTTTTGTTGCACAGGCCCAAATGCTTGCTTTCCATTGCCGCGGCGGTCATCGCAAAGGTTTTGCCCGCGCCGACGCAATGGGCGAAAAGGGAATTGCCGCCGTAGAGCGTTCGGGCAACCGCATTGACCTGATGCTGCCGCAACCGGATTTCCGGGTTCATCCCGGTGAAGCGGATATGACTTCCATCATATTCGCGCGGACGGATGGAATTAAATCGATCATTGTACAGTCGCGTGAGCTGCTCCCGGCGCTGCGGATCTTGCCATATCCAGTCTCGAAACGCTTCCTTCATGGCTTCCTGCTTTTGCTGCGCGATAGCCGTTTCCTGCTTGTTCAGCACCCGCTTTTCCACACCGTTTTCAACGGCCGTATCGAATATCCGTACATCCCGCAGATTCAGCGTGTCTTCGAGAATTTTGTACGCATTGATGCGATTCGTACCGTAGGTGACATTGGCCTTAATATTGTTACTGCGATCATCGCTTTTGCCTTTAACGTTCCAGGCTGCTGTGTAGCCGGAATACATCACGTTGATGGAGGTTTGGTACATATACGGCGTATCCACCAGTTCGAAAATGAATGCCCGAATGACTTCCGGCGGCAGCCAGGTTGCGCCCAGTCGTACATCAATCTCGGAAGCGTCCAAGTCCATCGGCTGCACGGCTTCCAGCGCTTTAACATTTTCAGCGTACCGCTCGGCGTCAAAGGCCGCAAACTGTTTGGCAGTGCGCAGCTTTTCACGAACATTGCCCGATAAATACGCATCCGCTGTTTCGTATATCGGTTGTCCTTCTTCGTCCAGATTTTCAGGATTCGGGAAGATCACGCCGCGAAGCTCCTGCACAAGCAGTTCTTGCGCGAGTCCGGTCAACTCTGCCATATACGGCAAATCGACGCGAGCTTTCGTACCGATGGAAACCGCCAGCGCCTCCGAAGCCGTATCCACCTGTTTTATGTTGGTGCGTTGCCGAATGGTACGCTTCGTGAACATATCCGCCTTACGTAGCAACCGTCCTTCCTCATCTATGACTTCCAACGAACAGAGAAGGAAGTACGAGCTGTCATCCGAAAAGGCAAGGCTATTGGCGCGACTGTTAATCAGGCCGTATTGCGTTGTGAACCGTTCGTATTGCGTATCCAGCTTGCGCTGTTGCTCCCTTATCGCTTCGTCGCTGTAATCCTCGGTTTGGTATTCGATCAGTTCGCGCACCGTGTCCCGAAGCTGAATCATGCCCTTGATACGGCCCGCCGCAGTTGCTGATGTTTCAACCGGTCGCATCCGGCTGTTTTCCCGAAAATAGATGCGTCCTTCGACCAGCGCAAAGCTGAAATTACGAACGGACGGGTCGGCAGGCTGGGAGACTTCCTCCTCCTCCGGCTGTTCCTCCCGTTCCAAGTCGACCCACTCCGCATGGATGTTCGCTAGCGCCTCACGCAGCAACTCGTCCAAAGGAGCGTCCGGGTAGGGACGACAGGTCGTTTCCTGTTGATTGCCATACATCCGATCATCGTAGGCCATCGTGCCAAGCGCCATATCGGGGCGGGCTGCAAAGTAGGCATTAACGGGAACACCTTCTGCTGTTTCACCAAGCGCAAGCCATTCTTCGGTTTGCTCGCTTACCGCCACCATACGGTCCCGTTTTTGCAAAAATAAAATGTCGGCGGTCACTTCGGTCCCTGCATTCGCCAGGAACGCATTGCTAGGCAGGCGCACCGCGCCAAGCAGCGCGGCTCGTTCCGCAATGTATTTACGGACAGCCGAGTTTTGTTTGTCCATTGTGCCTTTAGAAGTGATGAAGGCGATGATGCCGCCCGGACGAACCTTATCCAGCGTCTTCGCAAAGAAATAGTCGTGAATCAGAAACTTGTGCTTATCGTATTTTTTGTCGGCTACGCCGTAGCCGCCGAACGGCACGTTGCCAATGGCGAGATCAAAAAAGCTATCCGGCAAGCTGGTCTGCTCGTAGCCGCTGACAGCAATCGACGCCTGCGGGTAAAGCTGCCGCGCAATGCGACCGGTGATGCTGTCCAACTCCACGCCAAATAGCCGAGCGTCGGCAAACGTCTCCGGCACTAAGCCGAAAAAGTTTCCAATACCGCATGAAGGCTCCAGAACGTTGCCGCTGCGAAAGCCCATCCTCTCCAGGCATTCGTACATCGCCTTGATGACGGTAGGAGAGGTGTAGTGCGCATTCAGCGTGGAGGCGCGGGCGGACGCATACTCCTCCGGGTCCAGTAAATCTCGCAGCTCTGCATATTCGTTTCCCCATTGCGGATTGCCATCATCAAACGCTTGCGGAATCCCGCCCCAGCCCACATAACGGGCAAGCACGGCCTGTTCGTCCGCAGTTGCCTGACGGTTATCCTTTTCCAGTTGCCCGAGCAGCCGAATCGCTTCCACATTCCATTTGTACTTGGTATTCGCGCCACCGTATCCCAATTCATTGTCCTTGATCCGGTAGTTGCTGACCGGTGTCGATTCACGCCGGATCTCGATCTCGGGCGTGGCAGCGGAAACGGGAGGTATCCTGTCCTCCTCATCTTGTGCCGAATGTTCCGCTTGCTCCGGTTCGTCCACCCATTCCGTATCCCATTCCGCGTGTTCCGAATCCGATTCCTGCTGACCGGAAATCAGATGATCGTTCAGCGGATTCTCGCGCAGCATGCGCTCGAAATCCCGGCGATTCATTTCCTGCATGAATAACGGAAATTGAACGTCCTGCAGCACAACCTTTCGCGGCTCCAGTTGCGCAATTTCGTATTCGTCCGCACCGATAAAGAGTTTGCTGCCCTCGATATACCCATAGTGCGCCCGAGCCCGGTTGGTCGTTTGCTGTGATTCATCCGGCTGCATTTCCGACAGCGGCAGTTTGTGTTCCGTCTTATCCGCCGCGCGCTGCCTGCGCTGCTCCTCCAGCTGCTCGGCATAGGCAGGCAACCGTTCTTCTTCCTGGCGGTTCAGATAACGGCCCGCTGCCAGTAGCTCGCTGATTCGCTTTTGCACCTTGATCCACGGCAACTCGACTTTAACGTCCGGGTTCATAATAGAACCTCGTGTCAGCGTAATCCCCTTGCTGTCGTGATTTTCATGAATATCGGTGCCGATCAGGGCAGGGAGGCGCCCGCCTGTGCCATATTCCCGTTTCAGAAAATCAGCATTCTCCTGCGCCGATAACGACTGCCCAAAAAATAGCGCGATGCGAAGCTTTCCGTTCTCAAAACCGCTGCCACCTTGCAGAACAGCGTCGATGGCCGCTTGAGGAAGTGAAAAAGCGGAGGCTTTTTCGTCCTCCGCTTGCTTCATCCATAGAGTCTGCTGCTGAATAGAAGGCAGCGATGTACGAGCAGGATCAAACTCGTTAAGGATTATCATGCTGGCGATATGCCCGGCAATCACCGACCAATCGTAAAAGCTCTGCGCCGTCCGCTGCGCCGCCGATCCCGTCCAAAGATGCAGCACATTGCGGTACGGCTCAAAACCGGCCTTTAGGTCATCTTCGAGCGTTAACTCCGTGACTCCCGTAGGGAACAGACTGCGAATATACAGCGTTCGTTCACGTTCTTCCTGATTTGCATCGAAAAAGGCTTCGATGGCCGCTTTGTTCTCGGAAAGAGGCGCGGCGCGAAGCATATCGTTGATGATCGCCTGGTCATGAAAAAACGGAAGACTTCTGTCTTCCGTTTCCCGGTCGTACCATTTTAGTGATAAATCAGTTCCGTGAGAATCAGTTCCTCCGCCTGCTGCTTCAAGCTGTTCATGTGACTCGTCCAGCCCATCGGGTCGGTCGCCTTGTCCGGGGCCGGATGCTGCCGGATCAGTTCCTGCATCGTCAGGTCGACCTGCTCCCTCGCTGTCCGGTCGATGTCCGCCAGATGCCTGGTCAGTTGCTCCGACAGCATCAGGTGGGCGTAGGTTCCCTTCCGCTGCTCCTTGAGAAACGTCTTGCGCAACATCCCATATTTCCCGATGCTCATCGGTTCGGTCAACGTCAGGTCGGGCAGCAGGTAATGCCCGCTCGGCGTGTAGGTCAGTTCCATGCTCGATCATCCTTTCACTTGTTTTAGCTTCATTGTGCGGCAAGGATGCTGGCCTTGCAACGGTGCGGTTTGTCTGACGTTCATTTTTTCGCTGCTCATCGCGGCGCATCGCCCGAACGGTGGATTCAATCTCGCGCAGCATCGTTTCCGCTACGTCGCTGATCGCTGCGCCCAACTGAGAAAGCGCAGGGAGTGTATTGAAATAACCGACGCCGGACAGATCGTCAACGCTGATGTAATGGGAGGGTTCCAGACCGCAGCGTGTCAGCGCCATAAAGGCGACTGCGTGCTCTGCGGCTTCCTTAAATAGCAGCTCCACATGCGGCTCATCCAGTTCTTCAAGTAGGCTGTTGTCGCGCTCGATCAGCAGCATCCGCACGTAATCGGCGCTATGGTCCTCCACCGCGTTTCGGGCAGCGGTCAACAGCGTGTCAACCAGCTCCATGCCTGGCCCTCGTTCACTGCCAAACGCATTTTCCAACGTTTCGATGACGGCTTCCGTATCCGGCTCCTCCATGCGCCATAGGGAGACGGGTTGTCGGATTCGGCTCTGCGTGTCCGACACATCGAAGACATGACGCAGCCCCAAATAACTGCCCCGATCCTCGATCAGCGCGATGCCTTTTGCGCCGCGCTTGACCCAACGGTTTAACCGCTTGTTCCAGATTTCAATCGTCGCACATGCCGTAGCATCGGGGCGCTGCGCGTAGATCAAAAGTTGATCCTGAAACGGATACTTGTAGTTCCAGGCCGCCGTCCGCAGAAAATCGACCCAGCGCTCAGGGTCATTCGAAACCGCACGGGCCGTACTGGCGGCAAGCTCCGCCATTCGCTGCAACTTGGCTGTCAAAGGTCGCACCTCCTCATGCAAAGGTAATTTGGTTCGACAGACGAATGCCTTCCTCGGAATATCGGGGCGTGAGCCGGATCAGTCCGTTTTGCTGAAGCCGATGCAGATTGCGACGGACGGCAGAGGCGGAAAGCCCCACCTCTGCCGCAAGTCGTCTGGATGAAAGCAATACCGTGCCGTTTCGTCCGCCTGCGCGATCCAGCAAATAGCTGTACAGCAGCTTCGCCGCAGGCGGAACCGATACGCCGGCCAGCAGCCGGTAACGGGCGAGATCGTTCATAGGTGTGCGTCCTCCTATCGTTCCAGTTCAGACTTCTGCTTTAGTGGTGCCGATGAAGGGGAATGGAGGGGCGACGACAATTCATTCATTCGCTCCGGCCGGGCGAAGCAATATAAATAAAAGTTATAGTCGCCGGCACGCGGAAAGCATCGCAGATAGTAACGATGCTTTGCCGTCTGTAAACAAAAGCCATAGACATCGCTGTGCCGCGCGCTTGGTAGACGGGCCTCTGGATGTTTTATACAAAAATCGTGCATGCCACTGCGGTTTTGAAGCAGCCCCTGTTCCGTCAACGCTTGAATGACCGCTCCAAGCTCCTCCCGAAAATCAGGAGTTTTCAACGAAGAGATATGTTCGAACCAAGTCGCCCAAAATGCCTCCCCATCTTTGCCGAAATCACCGCGCACATGCCCAATACAACCGCGCTCTGTATCCTTCTCGATGGAGGCGGAATAAAAATAAGCCTCATCCTCAGATGTGGCAATCTTCAGCTTCTCAATCATGCTCTTTTCCTCCCAAACGGTATGTTGTTTTTAATGGGTGCCGCCCGTACCAAAATCGTCGTAGCTGGACAAGTCGGCGTGATAAAACACAACGTCCCCGTCTAGCAAAGAGAACACCCCCCCGTAAGGATCGACAAAACTGCGCTGAAAACCTTCCATCTGCCACTGGTTGTCCAGCGGCGCATTTTTATACTGCAAATGCGGGTGAGCGATGTCCTTATTGCGAATGGTTTCGATGTTAAAATTGACTACAATATAGCCGTCACGCAGGAAGATCGGCGCATTGTCGTCCAGCCGGTGGGTACGTCCGTACTCGGCCAGATTGATGCCTGCTGGCACTGCATAGGGAGCAGCCGGAAGGCTATACTCGCCAAACCAGCGCTGCACCGAGGCATTGGCCCGCGCAGTATCAATGCCAGACGGCACCTGCATGCTGCCGATAAACGTCCGAAGCTGCGAAGGAAGCAGCACGCCGTCGTAGCCACCGACGTAAAACCGCTTTTGCGCCGCGTTCTTCAAAACCTGCTGTACATACGACGTCTGAGTGCCAGAGGAACCATTCAGCTTCCACAGTGAACTGGCCGTGTTGGTTAGCTCCTGCTGCGACACATTGCGCAGGCGGGTGTCGAGCGTCACCAACCGCTGCTCGGTATCTTCTGTGGAGCCGATCCGAATAAACCGCTTGTTTCCCGAATGATAGTACAAGTCCACCTGTTGCCGGTTTTTGCCCTGCTTGTCAACGAAGTAAAAAGTCGGCGTAATCTTCACGCCATCGCCCGCGCTGAACATGTTGCCGAGCGTTTTGACCTCAAATTTGAAGTGATAGCCTGTTTTTACCACAACATTTTTCTTTCCGCTCTCCGGGTGACTGCCGGGCCGAATCGGCAGCACGTAAGGGGCCGTATTGCCGCGCGCCGCGCCGTCGATCCCTTTTGTGCCAACCCAGTAGTTATTTCCGGTCGGCGTCACACTGCCTGCCGCCGTTCTGAACACCTTTTCCCACTGGTAGTCGGCAATATCGGTAATTCGGAAGTCGAACAGACGGCCAATAACCTCAACCGCCACAACTTGCGTCGCCACATGATTAGTTAAGTCCAAATTGGCATTACTTTGTGATGTGAATGAAACCGGACTGTTTTCGGCAAATGTGCGGAACAGTACATCATAATTTCCCTCATCTACCCAAACGGGCATGTAAAAAGTGGTTGTAAGCTGGCCGACAGGAATCGAAGTCCAGGTGTCCTTCGGAATCAACGTTCCGTGGTCAGCCTTGTATACATCGAATGGGAACCTTACCTGCTTGTCTCGCACATATTTGGCATAGTCCCGATTGCCATAGCCGGTAATGTCCCGGTGCGGCCCGCTGGTAGGAATCGTCACGGTAAAGGGGCGATCCAGAATAAGCGCCGAACGATCGGCTGTCGGCACCGTTTTCTGATTGTGCGCCTGATCGTCGGCTACAGATGCCAGATTGACGACGGGGGTATGCACCGTCACCGGATTGATGCCGTTGATCGGGAAGCTTTGGTTCGACCCGCCTCCGATGCCCTTGACCAGCGTATAATAAATCGTCCCCGTGCTTGGCTGGCTCCCCTTGTTCGTTTTAGTCGCATCGATGACAAATCCCGAACCATATAAAACATCCTGACCGATCATAGGAGATGCAGGAATCGCCCCCGGAGCAGGTGCCGTTTCCTCCACCGTCCGATTGTCCATGATCGTTTGTCCATTAAAGACGACCGTGTCGTTCTTGACCTTGATTTTCCCGACCGCATTTTCAGCCTCTGACTTCCAGTTCTCGCTTGGAACCGAAGGTCTACTGGAGCCGCCGTAAACCGTTTGACCGGAAAGCACAACGTTGCGATACACCGGGTCCGTAATATGGGACGAGCCCGCTGCATCATGGGTGGCGGAAACAGACGGTGCGGTATACCCGTTTGCTTGCAGCGTCACCGAACCGGAGGGCAGGGCATAGTTGGCGACTGTCGCCTTCTGTAAGCCGTACACTTCCAAACGGTCTGCCAGCCAATAGCTGTACTTTCGTTCCACACTGTAGCTTTGGGTGACCGTTTGCGTGTCGGATCGGGATACCGGAACCGTGGTCGAATGACCTTCGCTATCCGGCGGGCCGGGAACATATTCCGTCCATCTCAGCGTATAGGTGCGGCTGACTGTAATCGGATACGATTTCGAGCCTTTCACTTCTGTGAACGTATTGCGATACAAATACGCTTTGGCGCTCGCGTTAACATAAAGGCTTTCTGAGGTCGGTATTCCCTTCAAAACATCAAAGCGTTCTGCGCCGCGAGAATCCGCCTTTATGATCGCCGATGCCGTGGCATCCATCGCCTCGGCTTGCTGGCTCGTGCCAGGTAACGAGGTATCGCCGCCGTCACTGTCGCCTTTGCGTACGGTGTGATCCGAGGTGGAATCTCCGCTGTTACCATTAGTATCTTTCACGACGACCGTGATTTTGACGGTAATACTGGAGCCGGATGTGAATGGAATTTTGATCGGCAGCGATTTACTTGCCGTCAGCCCGCTGAGTGAGCCGGACTTATCGCTAGGCGTAACGAATGTTGCGTTCTCTATTTTTGTGATCTCATACGTTTTGAGCGGCACGGGTGACTTCGCTTCAAATACAAAATTTCCATCCACAGAGGTGACGGAAGCATCGACGTGATTTGGCGCGTCAATACGAGATGTCACGGTAATCGGGGAAGGAATTTTATAGATGCCGACGAAGTTGGAGCCGCCAGAGCCAACCAAGATGGAGCGTTCGAGCAGATTCGCGTCGCCTTTTTCTTGTATGAATAGCTTCTCATCCGGCTTCTTGTTGTTTGTGATATACGTGCGAACAATTTCATATGTCTGGCCACCAGATGTGAGCTGCGGATCAAACGTATAGTTCGCTTCCTCTCCAGTCTCGTAGACGCCTTTGTCGACTTCCTTGAGTTTCGTACCATCTTCCTTTTGATAGATCGCCTTTACCGGGTTATTTTCAGCGTATTCGGCAATCGCGTCCGTTCCGCCAAGCGCCACCGTGAAGCTTCGCGTTCGCACCTTCGGATTCGCATCCGGATTTTCCTGCAACCAGCTTTTCTGCGTTAGGTCCTTCTTCGGCGATAGGTAGGAGCGGACAATACTGTACGTTTTCCCGTTATCCTCAATCGTCGCAGGAAACTCGTGGTTGATCGTCTCGCCGACTTTGTAGTCGCCCTTATGGAACGTGACCTCAGGCTGCTTGAGGATCGTTCCTCCCACTGTTTTCGCAACGACATCGACAGGAAAATTCGCGCTGCGATAGGGGATGTGAATCCCAAAGTAATCATCGAGATCATCTGGGTGCGCCCAAGGTTCAGCGTTCTTGATTCCTTCTAACGTGTAAAATGGGCCTTTGCGCACGTTTCCATTGCCATCGACGGATACCATAATTGCGTACAAGTACAGGTCGTCGTTGTCCTTGATGTCTCCCATGCCTGCTTGCCACATGCCGTCCGTTACTAAATCTTCACTGACTTCGTAGTAGGTCGTGACCGGCTCTCCGGGAATTGGGGGGTTCGGATTTTGCGCGACTTGACGCACCTGTTGATTGACAAAGGATGCGTGACTGCCGTTACGCGGATCACTGCACTGTTTGGATGATGTATTCGTGCAGAGTTGGTCACGACGAACCGTCCAACCTACCGTTCTGTAGCGGATGGACGAGGTTGCTGCTGTGCTAGTGATTTCAAATTTGATCTTACCCTCATCTACCCGGACAGCCGGTGTCGCGGCATTCGTAAGAAACGGAAAGCACGACAATAAAAAAGAGCATGCCAGCAGCATGCTCAACGTGATTCGTATGAATTTAGGTTTGCGCATCTAGTTCGAGTCCGCCTTTCTAATGATATGATTGCGGAATAAACTTGCATTCGGATCAACCTTCAACGTACTTCCCCAATCGCCGCCTACATTAGTGGAAAGAGAAATATCGGCGTAGCCTTCGTACCAAACACCTTTCTCAAACGTTTGTTTTTTCGGGAACCACTCATCGTAAAGCAAGTCATTGCTTGCCTTGTACGAGACGAGTTTAATCCTGAACTTGGATCGCACAAAGTTGTTGCCAAACCCATCTTTATAAATCATGGATGGCTCGGGATCAAGATAGCCTTCCATCTGGATTTGGTTCTCTTTGACCCATTCTGCGTAGCGGCGAATATGTTTCAGTTCGGCATCAGAGTTTTGCATTTTGGTAGCAAAAACCGCCTGCGTCCACGCGTCATCAATCGTGTTGTAATTTACATTCAGCCAAAGCGCACCGAATGCTTTCAGTCTTCCCATCCAAATATCCACGTTCTTCTTGTTGAATTCCGGCTTCGTCGAGTAGAGGACGGATGAAACTTTGCTGTCTGTTGGATGCGAAAATGGATAGCCCATCTCGTACATTTCGTTCGGAACGTCCGCAAGAATGTATGGATAATCGCTCGCATTCTTCGGTAAGTCGGTCGTGCGAATCAAGCGCCCCCATTGGTCGGTCTGCGCCGCGCTATCTTCGCTGGTCTTGATAAACACGGTGTCTGTCGGATTGTCCCAATCCACCTTCGCACCCAACACCTCGCTTACGAAACGGAGCGGCACAAACGTTCGACCGCCGCTTAGGATGGCTTTCGTATCCAAAGTGACCGCTTTGCCATCTACCAGCACAACATTTTGGTCAATCGTCAGAACGATAGATTGATCGTCTCTCGTAATCGGAACCGTCTGTGTTTTCGATTCCCAGCCGACTTTCGCTCCGAGCGATTCGGCGACAAAGCGTACCGGGACGAGCGTTCGCCCGTTCTCATCAATAAACGCCTGCGCGTCGGGAAACCAGATTTTTTTGCCGTCCATGACGACGCTGACAAAGGTTGGCGGTTTACTGGCTGCGCTTGCCGTCAAACTGAATATACTTCCGAAAAGTGTCACAATGAGGAGGGATACTAACCTTCTTTTCAATTGCCTCACTCCCTAAAGAAAATGTGCGAAACTGGAAAAACTTGCTGTTGCCTACATCATAGTGCCGATTCTGTTGCCTGTCCACTGTCCGGCAGCCTGCCCTCCGCAGGAACCAGGAGCCGCTCGTTACTCCGTGCGCGAAGCTCTTCTCCTTATAACAACAACGACGATGACAAGAATCAGCAGCAAGCCCACGTGGACGCAGGATGAGCGCAAGCCAAATGAACCTTCATGAAGCGGAGAAACGTCCCCAGTAGCCTGAATCACGGTTCCTGATGGCATAGTCCGACCGCCCGTTACTTCAAAAGGGAAATCCTTCTGTTCTGTGCGGTCACCCAGCGTCGTCTTTACTTCCGCCATGTAAGAACCGGGAGAAAGCGGCCTGTTTAACTCCGCCATGTACTGTGCGACCGTGCCTGCATAAATGGAATCAACCGTTGATTTCCTTTTTAAACAAAAGCTCGCTGGCATCGTCCTGCCGTTTGAGCCGCACCTCGATCTCCGGTTCGGACAAGCTATCGCCTTCATTGACCAGCAAAATCGTCAGGC
Source organism: Paenibacillus pasadenensis (assembly GCF_002864175.1). Classification (NCBI taxonomy): domain Bacteria; kingdom Bacillati; phylum Bacillota; class Bacilli; order Caryophanales; family Paenibacillaceae; genus Paenibacillus; species Paenibacillus pasadenensis. Next base: position 1,287,927 of record NZ_NFEZ01000003.1, read on the forward strand.
TCGCTTTTCCGTTCTCCAGCGTGTATACGGCTGCGTGCGGGACAGCCTCAGGAGGCTTCGCCTCGTCCAACTTGTAGTTGAGGACGACCTGCAGCCCGATTTTACGCGCCGCCGATTCCCTCATACTTTGATCGTAGACGCCGATGACAGATACGTACTGGCCCGGCTCCACACTTTCAGGTATCTGCATTTCCATTGTAAAGCTTTGCGTCTCGCCAGCGTTGAGGGTTATACTGCGATCCGGCGCCCTGTACCATGCAGCCGAACCGGTATCGGGATCGCTCGGTAAAGTAAAATCCTTACCGCCGCTCAATGCGGGCATGGCATCGGCCGCAAAGAGCAGCGCTGTTATTTCCTCATCAGTGGGATTCGTGACGTGAACCGTGTACTCACGCTTATCGCCAGGTACTATATCCTCGACATAAGCGCCCAACTCCGGATTGATCGGGTCGGAATCCCCACTGATGACCAGTTGCTGCCCATCCATAGGGTTTGTAAATCCGGCGGCTATCCAAAAAACGATTGCCGCCAGCAACAGTCGAATCCACATGATTGATGAACTCCTTTGCTTCTATTCCGACTGCCATCGCTCACATGAGTAAATAGGCATACGTTCCTGCTAGAAGGCCGAGCCGAGGCAAGGGAGGGGCATATATCCCTTGCGCGCGGCTGCTTGCTCGCTGGCAAACGTTTCTTCGGCCTGATAGGTGTAACCGCAGGAACTGCGGTAGTACACCTTCATACTGCCTTTCCTGGCCCCGATGATCGTTGGACGCTTCACGATGCGGCTACCGCCAAGCGCATAGTTGTTGTACACCTTTGCTCCCATCGGGATACCTTGTACAAAAGCCAAAACGCCCACATCATCCACCGTATTGTGCCAGTCCTCATCGGAGATCAGAGGCAGGGTGAACGTGTAGGACAGGCCATTACGAGAGACTGTTTCGTTATATCGATTGATCCGGTAGGCCAACTCGTCCTGGATCGCCCGGACAATCGTGCTTCGTCTTACCTGCTCGAAGAGCGCAGCATCCTGCAAAAGCGGAATCGTCGTTTCCTGCCGGATGTCCTGCCGCAAGCCCTCATGCCAGCTTCGGCTGGCCGCATCGTAAGCGAGTACCTGTTGGTCGAGCGTAAAGGAAAGGCTGTTACCCGCCGAATCGGAATACGCATAAGGCTTCTTCGTTCCCCAAGCCGGTTTCATGACGGTTTTTCCGTCAGTCCCCGTCCATTCTTGCTCGGAATAGACGTAAAAGCCGTCGTACCCGACGATCACGATAGCCGGAATGTAGCGATGCAGGACACCTTGCGACACCGGATCATCCGCAGCGCCCAAGCCCGCGTCCAGCGTCCGGTAGAACGCCGCTAGTACTTCTTCCTTGTTCAGCGCGACATGTTTGGCCGAGGCATATTGCGCTTCCTGCTGCTGGCTTGCGTTAACGACGAGCAACCTCGCGGCGTCGTCTACCGCCGCATCCAGCGCAGCATCGTATCTCATCTCCGTCAGCTCCATCCGTCTCAGGGTATCCGTCTCATCCCGGTTGACGATCGCGAAGGGAAGAAACAACAGCGCGCCGACGATAGCCCATTCAATCCATTTCATTGCGCACCCCCCCGCCATACGGAATCACGATTTTTTCATTCGGGCTGATGGTATTATTCAGAAAATCGAAGAGCAGCGTGCCTGCCGTTCGGTTCGTATTGCGCACAATCACCGAGAAGCTGTCACCCGCACGCATCCGATAACGACGGGTTGGGTCATCCTTTGCTGCCCGATTGTCGGGGAACAGCACCGGCAGGATCTGCGCATTGAAAAACGCATCGTACTGTACCTCGTAGTTCCCCTTAAAGGTTTCGGGCCGTGTCGGATCGTCGTAAACTGGTACATACTTCTTGCTGTCATGTTCCATCTGAACGTCAAAGCTATTGCCGGTCGCCGCAAGCGCGGTCATGAAATCGTTGTACATCGTTGGCGTGATGCCGCCTTTGTCCCGAACCGCATCGACGAAGGCTGTCGTCGCGCGCAAGGCAACCAGTTCCGAAATATCGTCCTGCTGGTCAAAGGCGGCAGTGAGCGGGTAGAGATAGAGCAGCAGAACAGCGATCAATACGGCGAAAATTTTGATCAAACTGTTCATGGCAGGCTCCTTAGTGTCAGGCGCTGCAAGTGACCAGAAACGTCACGTTCATAGGCGGGCTGATAACGCCCCTTCAGACGTATGCCAGCGGACGAGAGCTGCTCTCGTTCCAGCGGCGGCGCGAACCGAATGCCGTCTACCACCATTTCCGCATCACCTTCATCTAGGCGAGCGATAGCTTGCAGCACTTCCGCACCGGATACCGAACCGTCGCCCGAGAGCGGTACAGCGATTTGCTGCAAGTTGTGGTCCTGCGATTGGCCGGTTACATAGGCGAGCGAATTGAGTGAGGCACCGGTCTGAAACAAAATCAGACCGCTTCCTGCGGCCATGAGGAAAACGAGCAATGCTGCGCTCATCTCCAGCATCGTTCTTGGCGCATAGTTCATGCGTTACACCTCCTTCATGACGAAAGCGTCCAACCTGGGCCGGACGCTTTCGTAACTTCATCCGACCTTATTGCTGCCGGAAGATGATGCCGCGAATGACATTGCTGCTGTCCAGCACCAGCGTGCTGCGGAACTTGCCGCTTGGATTAACGTAGTTGATGTCCGCTTCGTCTACGGTCTGGCTAATCTGGCCGGGTGCGGCTCCGACGATTGCGCCGTAGGTGACGCTATCCAGAGGCACACCGGTATTGACAACCTTGCCGTACCACTGACCGGTCGGGTTTTTGCCGGTAACGATCTGGATGCCAAATTGGTCCTGATCGCGGAACTTGCGAAGCGCGTTTACAACCTGACTGCCCGAAAGCGTCGTATTGTCATACACCGTAAACGCCGTTTGTGAAAGTTCCGTCTGGATATTGCTAAAATTGCTTTGAGCCGCCTTGGTCGAATCCTGGGCGGAAATAAACAGCACGACAGCCAGTGTAATGAGTGCGATGGCAAGGAAGATTCCTGCTGCCATGACAAGTGCCTTCTGCGCATTGGACATGTACAATTCTCTCCTTTGATTGGGGGGATAAAAAAAACGCCTTCCCGCTGATAAAGGAAAGCGTCTGTATGGGTTACTGGATGCGTTGAAGCTGATCGTAGTACACGGTCATCTGGCGCAGGCTGACGACGACAAGCGGAATGACCAAATACCCGAATATCAGTATCATCAAGGGGGCAAACCCGATCCAGCGGCCCCAGCCTGCCTTTTGTTCAATTAACTGTTCATACTCCTGCTTGCGCTGCTCCCGCGCAAACGCCTGCTCTGCTTCGAGATCGTCGAATGCCTGCCGGATCGTCAAATGCTGCGAAGCCATTTCCAGCTTTTCCACGATCCGAACAAAGGGCAGAAACGGTGCATCTTCTTTGAGCTGCGCAAGCGCCTGCTCCTCACCCTGCTCAAAGTGAAGAAGGCAGGATTGCAGTGGCTCCTTGAAGACGCGGGCGAACTGCTCCATCCATAGCAAAAGCTGTTCAACCGACATCCCATCCATCCCGGCGAGCATGGCAATCACGGCCTGCAACTGATCCACCTCGTGTTTCATCTCCATCTGCCGCATACGCCGCTGGAACAGTCGAATACCAACTGGCAGCGTGTACCCACCCCATCCTGCGGCGAAAGCCAAAAACGCTTCCCACCACGCCAGAAAAGGCTGATTCAGCTTCTCCAGCTTGCCCAGGATGCGCCGCGCCGCCTCTCGAAGCTGATCCTCCTTGACCTGTGCAGCCGGGTCCTTGCGCAGCAGGCTGATGACGCTATTTTCGCTTCGCGGCCTCACCTCCTTTAATTGATCGAGCATCCTGCGATCCAGCGCGGCGGCTTCCCGTGCCTTCGTTTCCTCCTCCGGGGACAACTGCCCGAAAAGTGTTCCCGGCTTCACAGGTGCATACAGCACCTGATGCCGCTCCGCTGCATGCAAGGACACGAATAAGCCCAGCACCGCCAAAAAGGCTGCGAACCCGGCCACGATCCGCTGCACGTAAAACCATTCGAGACGTAAGGGAGAGGTTGTATCCTTGAGCAGCCGGGTTATCCGTTCCGCTTCTCGCGAGCCTGAAACCGGCCCCAGCCGGTGGGCCAGCCAGCGCACCCACGGCCAGCCATAGACCCGTTGCTCCCATCTTTTTCGGCTGGTGGTGGTGGGCCTTGCGGTCGCATCCAGCTCCGACAGGTTGCGCAGCAGCTCGTAGCAAAGCCACACGACGACAAGCAGACAGAGTTTGGCGGCCCAACCGAAAGCGCTGGCGTAGAACGTGTCCATTGCCGGAAAAAAGTGGCTGGCCCAGGCTTCAATCGGACGGGTAAACAGCAGCGGCAGCAGCGCGATAACGGTCAGCCCCTGTAATAAGAAGCTGAGACGCTCGCGACGCAGCAATTCCAGATTCAGTTCGATGGACAGCTTTTCCAGTCCCTTGAGGTAGACCGAACCGCTTTCCGTTTGCTGATCGCCATGCTCTTTGATGAGATACGACAATCCCGCAAAGCCCTGCAAATAGCGATTAGGGGCATGCTCCACATATTGCGCCAGTTTATCTTCGGCGTCGCTGTCCGTCAGCATGTCGAACAGCTCTTGCCCGTGCAGCGCCATTTCATACGGCGCGCTGTCAGCCGATTCATAGACGGCTTCATCCACCATCCCGTGACGATGGTAATGATGTCTCACATCCCCAAGAAACAGACGAAGTTGTCGCAGCAGCCGCATTTCGAGCCGATAAACACCCATATCCGAGAGGATGCCGTGGCCGACCCAAAGACCAATGCCGAGCATCGCCAGCGTGTAAGGGTCGCGCACCGCCAAAACAAGCGGAATCGCGGCCAAAAACAGGACAAGCCACATCAAGAGCGCCGATTTCATCACCTCAAGCCGCAGCTTCCATTCGTCCCCGAGCCGCAGGATGACCAATCGCCTGCGAAGGTGCTGCAAGTACATCCTTAAAACCGGCATCTGCTCGCAAACGCTGTATAGCTGCTGCATGAAACTGTAAACCGCCTGCTTGCGAGGCGCTTGCCCCGGCTTACGCAGCGCTTCGTAGCGCCGGACTGCCGCCACCTCCGAATCACGCCGGGACAGCCACAGGAAGGCCGCGACAGCGGCAAGAAAGAGCACGGTTGCGATGCCGAGCAGAGGGGAGAGCCATTCCCGAATCAAGTCTCATCCCCCCAATGGGATGCCAGAAACGCATCAAAGACGGCCTGATCGGGGCCGCCCAAGTATTCCGCAATCTCGCAGCGACTTTGCTCGGACAGGGGATGAACGGCAACGTAACGGCCGTCGCGGCATTCAACGAGATTTCGGGCGGTGTACAGCGGACGATCCGTCGAGCGGCGGAAGTATTCGAGCGTCGTTTCCATAAAGGCTGCCATCCGTTCGTCCTTTGTCATTTTCCCGCGAAAGGCTTCCGGGTACGCCGTCTCCTGCGGCACTGGGACACATTCCGTAATGCGCTCGATATAGCGCCGTCCGTCCAGGTCGCGGCGGAGGTGAATATCGAAGTTGACGACGCTGACGACCTGCTGCTCCGCCACACGCTCGTTCGTAAACACCTTTGTTTTCAACAAGGAATTGCGGAGAGACAGCACAAGGTCACGGAAGGTTTTGGCGTGATGCGTGAACAAGGTGAATAATGACGCCACCTGTGCCATCTGAACCATCCAAGCGGCGACCGGGTCGGTCGCTACCTCGCCCAAAATATTGACAGAGCCGTCCGTCTTCTTCTGGATGTCCAGCCCCTGTTGACCGGAAATCGTCTCGGTTTCGCGCAGGCTGACGATGTTGCGTTCTGGATAAATTTTGCGCAATTGAAGCTCAAAGCTCATTTCCTGTACCCGGATGGGCAGCACTTCTGGAATATGGCGCACCATCGCCATAAGCAGCGTTGTTTTGCCGCTGCCCTGCGCACCGGTAATCGCGGTGATCCGCGCACCCGATACCAAGTAACGAATGAGGCCAATCGGCAAATCCGCGCCTTCGTCCTGAATCAACTGCTCTAGCGTCGCGCTTTGCACGTCGAATTTGCGCACAAAAAAAGCCCACGATTCACTGAATCGGGGGCGCAGCACGACGACGCGGGAGCCGTCTGCCATTTCATTGACCTTAAATCCGTTCGCCTCGGACAACTGGCCGGGAAAATTGTGCTTATAGATGATCTGGCAAACGCGCCGCAGTTCCTGCTCGGAGCCGAAGGACAAGAAGCTCAGGTGAATGGACTTCCCCTTGTAAAACAGCCATACGCTGTCATGCGAACGGGGCAGCAACTGAAGCTGTGCGTCCTCCTCCAGCGACCATTCGCCCTCCCACATGAGCGGCGGCAGACCAGATACGCCCCCGGATACACCGTCCACACGCATGTCGCGCAGCTCGTCCACGACGCTGAATCCCTTGTAATGCTGATAAATCCGCTGGACGACAAGCTGGAGCTTATCGTCCGTCGTCAAACGCGGCGCTTCACGGGCGAAGACGCTACGAATATCCTCCACCGTAATCCGGTACGTTTCAAGCTGGCCTTCCTCGTTTCGTCTTTGCCGATCCCATTCATAGGTTTGAACGAGCCGGTCGAGCGCATGAAGCCCGGCTTCCTTTTTATATGTGTAAAGCAGAATATCAAACTGGTCTTGCGCGGAGAGGGACTCCGGCTGATGAAAAGGCAGCAGGAGGTTCAAATGCGCATCGTCCAGTTCATAGCGCTGCGCGAGCAGGTCGGCAATGATCTCCTTGACGTATTCCTTGTCCCGCAGATCACCGGAGGTGCAGCCCCGCAGCGCCTTTTTCAGCTCCGCCCGTTTGCTTTTTCGGCGGCGGTATTCTTCCTCCGACAAACCGAAGTCGGCCAGGTTGCTGCTGGTTAACTCGTGTAGCGTTGCTTTTACGAAAGTGGTCATCGCTTCCAGCGTATATACCGATGTGTCGTCCGTCCGTTCCGGCAATCGTCGGCTCAGGCGCAAATAAAGGAAGAAGATTGAAAGCAACAAGAGCGCGATCAGGATGAAGGCATTGAGCATAGCCGTCATGGCGTGTCGCCCTCCTTCCCTCCGAAAAGGGGCTGTCTTGCGCCTGCGCTGTCGATCACAGCCTGCGCCAATCGTCGCACCTGCTGCACGAACAGGTGGTTCTCGTGACCGCTTGCTATCTTCCTGTTGCGAAACCAGAAAGGATTCGCTTCTCCATGCTGTGCCGCATCCATCCAGCCTGTATTATGTGCAACAGGGTACACGGTCGGTCCTATACGGAATTGACGCATGAGATTTTTAGAAGTGAGCGTCGAATAAGGGTCGTACTGTCCGAACACGAGCAGCGTTCTTCGGCCTTGAAGCATCGCTGCTTCTGCCGATTGAAAAAATCGCTCTAGAAGGAGACGGTTTTGCGGCAGGCAGACGACCCATACGTCGGCCTGCCGCCGCAGCATTTCGTCCCAAGCCGACCCGCTGCCGCTCCCCCCATCCAACAGCACTACATCGTAAGCGCGGCGGGCAACCGCAAGCAGCGGTGTGAGCCATTCTTTTGCCGTTTCGATAAAGATATCCTCTTGCTTGATGGAGCCGTGCAAAATATCCAGGCGATCCCGCAGCAACGGATGGGCATAGTCACGCAGCATGACAGGCTCCAGCTTGCGGTTTTTCAGCAGACGCAAGAGCGCATCAATTCCCGTGTCCGGGGTATGCATGTCCTCTCTTCCGGCAGGTCGATAATAGGCTCGTTCGACAGCAGAGTAACTGCTTAGCAAATGCCCAAGCAACAGCAATCGCGCCGAATATTCCAAACCCATGCACGTCGCCGCGGCGAGCAGATTAGTCGTTGTCCCGGCCTGACCGGATACAGGACTCCAAAATACAACGGTAGCTCCCATAAACGTTCTCCTTTCTACCACACCCGCACCCGTTTACGAGCGATTGCCCAGGCTCGTCGCGCTGTCTTGCGGTCGAAATCGCCAAGCTGCTCCAGCATCGTCAGCAGCATCTCGCGAAACGCCCCGGTCAGCCCGCGAAGGTCGATGCGGCCGTGGTGTTGATTGTTCAAATCGACGGCTGCATCGCGTTCGTCCAAAGGGAAGCGAAACACCGTAACCTCCAACTGGATATGCCGCAACCGCTTTTCGGCTCGCCACGCTGCCAACTTTCCCGGTATGTCAGGGGAGAGCAACTCGAAAAACGAGACAGGCTCTTCCGTGTTCTGTAAGCCGAGACGAATCATCAGTTCCTCGTTTTTCTCCAGCGATAACCGCCTTCCATCCCAGCACCACACCCGCTTATCAAACTGGGACAGGTTGTGGTGGAAAACAAATTCCGTATGGTCAGTGTCCACCAGCATGATGTCGTATGCCGGTGTCGTCCCTGCCTGTGCCAAGCCTCGTTCAAGCTGTTCGGGAGTGAGATAGCCGTAGGCCACATCCATACCTTCATAATCCTGAACGGCGCTATTGGCATAGGCGTGCGGCAGATAACCCCGAATCGACTGCGTGACGGTGGAATCTACCAACAGCACTTTATTCCCCAACGACACAAGTAAGCGGCCAAGCACCAACAAAGCATGCGTCTTATCCGCTACGCCGATAAAAACAATTTTTTTCATATCCGCACTCCTCATTGATTGAAGATATTTTCCCACTTATCTTCGCTTGCCGGAGGCGCTTCGGTTGCAGGAGGCATACCCGATGGCTGCGACGGCGAAACGGCAGGAGGGGGCGTCTGTTGATTTTTCGGAGATTGCGTAGCTGCTGCTCCAGCAGCATCACTCACGCTAGGCTGCGGACCATTCGTCGAAACTGCTGATTCTCCAGACTGCGGTGTGCCTACTGGCTGTGTTCCGCTCATGGCATTAGCCTGCCGCGTCGTCATCCGTTCGTTTTGCAACTGCTGCTGCACGGTTACACTACCGCTGGTGACGCGAAGCTTGTCCGAGTCGCTGACCGCCTTCAAATTGCCATCCAGCGTTTGACGCAACGCACGGGCAAGTTCGATTTTTGCGGTTTCGAGCAGATTGGGATCAACCGCCATCAGGTTCAATACCTTCTGATTGGCCGGATAGTTGACCACAGCCGCTTCCTGTAAGCCCGGCTCGATGTACGGGAGGGCATACAACCGCGCTCCCTGCAAGTACGCATCAATAATAGCGCTGGACGTTTGGAGGATGTCCATCTCATTCAGTTCCAGCCATACAACCGTACCGGACAGCTCCTGTACCTTCTTTTTAGATAAGAGAACAAAGTCCTCGCCGGTTGGAAAGCCGATGCGAACGTCTATATATTGGTTAGGCTTGAGATTAGAGGGAAGCTGAATGACCTGAAACTCCTGTATGCGCAAATCCTTCGGAATGGGCTGCCCTTCGTACAATAAAGAGGAAAGCAGCGGCGTTCCTGGTGCAAGCTCGATTTTGGCGTTTTTGCCGATGATGCTTTCCCGGTCGGTGATGACGCCCGGAGGAACCAAACTGACGGGCATCGGAACAGCCTTGAGGTCATCCGCTTTGAGCGAGACGCCTGCCGGTATTGTTTTTGCAGTCGTCCAGACATTTCGGCTGTTTTGCTGCTCCTCCTTTCTCAATTGCTGAATCTGCCGCTCATACTCCTCTTTCATTTGTTGCTGCTTTTGCTGCTGATCAGTGTGCTGCATCAGCATATACAAGGCCGCTGCTACCAGAAGCGCCACGCTGATCGCGATGGCTCCCATGATGAGCGTCTTGCGGTGTCGATACGTCCATGACATCGTTCACGATCTCCTTTCATTTATATAGAAGATACCTTGCGCTTCTCTTAACGCGCTTCGCCTCGCGGACGCGGCTTTGATGGGGCTTGCTCCGCTTGTCGTTGTGCCAGCTTCTCGGCCGCCCATGTGGGCGTATGCTCCGGCTTCAGGAACCCCATCAGGTCTTCCCGGTTATAGCGGTATTCATCGCCGGAATAGAGGGTTTCCGCATAGACCGCCCGCCCACGTGAGTTCCCGGAGGCACCGAAGCCTCCCGTTACCCAAATCAACTGATGGTCTGTCGTGCGAAATTCCGGCCGCAACCAATCCAAACGGGTCACAACAATTCTGCCGCCGAGATCATCGTCACTTTTGATGGGCAGGCATTGGTCGGGTTGAATGGGAGGCATCGGCTCCGTGATCGTAGCGCGCTCGGTCTGGAGTTTCTCGATTTCCCATTGCAATAGCTTGGTAAATTCCTGCATTGCGACCAGGTAATCCGCATATCCTTCTGCACCGAAATACTGATCGATGCCAAACAAATTATTCTGCGAGCAGTAGCAAACCAAATAGGGCTTTTCGGTATTCGTGATGTCGATGCCTAAAACAACCTCCACCCTGCCAATGGGCAGCGCTTGATAGACTTCGTAGTCACCGGCCATTCGTTTCTCTTGCTCCATCGTCAGCCCTCCCGGTTCATTTTGTGGTCACGTTTCTTGTGCCAGCCTTCGGCTACCTGAGCCTGCTTGCGCAGTTGTGCTTCTTCCTCCTCGGATGGCCTACTACGCGCAAAACCCGGCTTTTCTTTCATCAGACGTTCATACTGACGCCGTTTTCCTTTCGTAAAGTCCATTGATGACCTCCTCCCCGAAAATGGGCATAAAAAAAGCTCTCCGTCAGAGGAAAGGGCGCATGAACAGGGCGGCAACGGGGGAATTACCGTTCGTGCTCCCTTTGCCGCCTTTTGTACCAGTTTTCCAGCAGTTGCACGATTAGGTCTTCCTTTTGTTTTTCCGAGAAATCTCGTGGGAAAAAGCGGTCGATTCGTTCTCGCTGAATACTCATTTTTTCTTTCTGATTCGGCTTTTCCTCCGTCAGTATGGTGTAAATGACATCTGTATTCAGCCTGCCTTCTTGACTCATCTTTTTCATACGCTGAGCCTGAGCAAGTGAAGGCGTGCAGTCCTCGGCCTGCATGGTCTCGAATAGGGCTTGCTGTTCTTTCTCGGCCAAGTAAGATAACTCAACGGCAGGATTAAAGGCAATCCGTTTGTCGTCTACCATTTCGAGAATGGGAGGAGTGAGTTCGGTTAGGCGAACGTATCTAAATATTTGGTTTTTGCTTTCGCCCATCTGTTCTGCTAATATCTCGCTTGATTTCTTTGCAGCAGACTTGTTCCCAACTTGGGAACGAGTTAAATCTGTTCGTTGTCCTTGTCTGTTCATAGCTTCCAATTTCATTTTGTAGGCAAAAGCTTTTTCACTCGGAGAAATATACTCCCGTTGCAGGTTGCTATCCACCATGATGATCGTCGCTTGATCGTCATCCAACTCGCGAACGAGACAAGGAATTGTTTCCATACCAGCCAATTCGCTTGCCTTCTTTCGACGATGGCCGGATACCATCTCGTATCCACCGCCTGCCTTTGGCCGAACTAAGCCGGGAACAAGGACACCATACTGCTTGACACTATCCGCCATTTCTAACATCGCTTCATCCGCCCTTACCTTAAAGGGATGACCGGGAAATTCACTAATTTCAGCCAATGGAATATCCATCACCTTTTCCCGTTGCGAATCGTTGCGGCTTGCCTCAGTCGAGAATAAATCATCGACTTTGGTCAGTTTTATGCTGGCGAGCCGATCTTCTTTCGCTGCCAATATCCTGCACCTCCTTCGTAAGTGCAGCGTAGGCTTTAGCAACCTGTCCGTTCGGATCGTGGGCAAAAATGCTCTTGCCCTTGGCGCTAGTTTCTGCCGCGCGGATGGACAGGGGGATTTCTGTATTGAATACACGCAGCTTATCCCCATAATCCCGACGCAACACGAAAGAAATGTCTTTGGCGAAATTGGTTCGGCTGTCTACCATCGTGAGCAGCACACCATCCACAGCCAGCTTCGGATTAATTTGCCGCCGAACGCGGGCAACCGTCTGCAAAAGCTGCGTCATGCCTTTGGCGGGCAGGTAGTGCGCCTGTACCGGGATAATGACGCTATCCGCCGCTGCCAATGCGTTGATCGTCATCATGCCCAAGCTCGGCATACAGTCGATCACGATAAAATCGTAATCTGCTTTTACGGAATCGATGTATGATCGCATAATCGTTTCCCTGCTCATCGTATTGACGAGCGCCACTTCGACTGCCGATAATTCGATGTTTCCCGGCATCAGGTCGATACCTTCGTGATGGTGCAAAATACCTTCCCTCGGCGCATATGGCTCCTCCGTCATGCCTTTCACCAACATCGTAGCCAGTGAAACGGATAGACTGTCCGGTTCATGGAAGCCTAGCGAATCCGTCAGGTTGCCCTGCGCATCCGCGTCCAACAGCAGAACCTTCTTGCCTTCCGCCGCCAAGCCAATACCGAGGTTGACCGCTGTTGTCGTTTTGCCGACGCCACCTTTCTGATTGGCGAGAGCGATTACTTTGCTCATCCAACAACTCTCCTTTCACGCAAAAAAGCCGACTGCGCTGAACATTCAATAGTTCAGACAATCGGCTTTTTTGAAAAGTATCTATATAAAAAGAGAACGCCCCAATTTTTGGACGCTCTCTTGGATATTCTCAAATTCAATTAGAAGTCATCAGATGTGTCTACCCATTTCAAATCCAACACAATAGAAACCTCGATTTTATCATTCAATGTCTTACTTCTAAACTCGTTTTCCTCAATATTAAACGACGCATACTTCGCAGAATACTGATAATTCAGGACTTCTAGGAATCGACCCGACATATTCCTACCACGCACTCCACATGACTTGAGTGTCGGTCACTGTATTTTAAGCCGTAAGAAGAGCGGTGGCGGCAAACTTGTAATGAATGTTTACCGAACCATCCGCTTGAACTTCAATCCTTTCGACCAAACGATGTACCATTTCAGGAGTAAGTTCCTTAAGCTTCATGAAATGCTTGAGTTCTTTCTTCAATCGAGCAATGCTTTCCCCTGTACTTTTATTCCCTTGTTGAGACTGGAAGCCTTTTAACTGCTCCTGTAGGCTGTACAGTTCAGCATTTCCGCTCTCTGTTGCTTCCTTATACTCTATCTCAGTAATCGTACCACTCGCCAACAGTCTGATTAAACCTGTCTTTTGTTCCTTTAGCTTTTCAATGCGTCTTTGTAAAGACTGTATTTGCTTTTCTGCTTGCTTTCTTGCTTGTAAGGTCTTTACCTCAAGCCGCCCCATAATCTCGTTCTCATTAAGCGTCTGAGCATTGTTACGAATGTCGGTTAGGATAACCTCAATGAGTTCCTTTTCCTTCACGCTATGCTGACTACAAACATGCTTTCCGTGCTTATAGTAGTTGCCGCAAACATAGCCTTTGCGATACTGAACATACCATAGTGCCTTTCCACAATCTGCACAGAAAAGATAGTTTGTGAAAAGGTGCTTCTTAGCTTTGGGCTTAGCTTTTTGCCGCTTTCGCCCCTTCATATATTGTTGGACAGCTTCAAAGTCTTCCCTTGAGATTATGGCTTGGTGGGCGTTTTCAGTAACGATTTGCTTTTCCCTTGGAATTTCTTCACGTACTTTTGACGTGACGCTAACTGTTGTCTGCCTTCCTTGAACCAAGTCTCCGACATAATGTGGGTTAGTCAAGATTTTCTTGATAGAAGTACCTTGCCAGTATAGCCCTGCATTTTTCTTGCCGACAACTTGGGCAGGTGTTGGACATCCTTCACGAGTCAAAGTTCGTGCGATTGCATCGAATCCTTTTCCCTCCAAGTACATTCGGAATATCCGCTTTACATTGTTGGGCGTGTCGTCCTCCGCAAGAATAAGCTTTCCGCTGTTCAGCCTGTACCCGTAAGGCGGAACCGAACCCTTGAACTCACCTTTTCTTGCTTTACTACTGAGGGCGGCTTTAATTCGAGTGGACGTTCGCTGTGATTCTTGCTCGTACATCCAAGCATATAGCCCGAACATTTCCCCTTTACCCTCAAGCGTGTTGATTGCATTGTCTAAAGTGACAATATGAATACGGTTCTCCATCGCTATATCCCTAATTTGATAAGAGAGACCACCATTCCGAGCAAGTCGTGATAATTCTTTTGCCGCGATAACGTCAAACTTACGCTCCTTGGCATCCTTTATCAGACGTTGCAAATTTTCTCTTTTACCAGTTGTTCCACTCTCAACGTCAATATAGAAATCAAACACATCCCACCCTTGTTTTTCAAGGTACTCGTAGAACAAGCTTCTTTGATTCTGTAATGACGTTTTTTGCTCTTCTTTATCTGTAGAAACACGAATATAAACTGCACATCTCATAGTTACGCAACCCCTTCACTATGAAATGTATTGGCGTTACCTTCATTATACTGGAAATCTGTTGATTGTTCTATCAACCTGTCAATTTCCGAGTTAATAAGCGGCATAAGCAATTCATGAAACGTTACGTTATCTCCATAAGTTCTTTCAACTTTCATATTTGATTCCTCCCTGTGCGTTGTCGGAGTAACAATCGCTACATGGGTAGGAAAAATTGCGGTGGAATAATTAATATTTTTTGCAATCGGTATCACCTAAATCATCCTATTAAATGACAGCCGCAATTGTGTCTATTTGCAGATGAAATCTACGGATTTTACGATAGCAAAGTTACCAAAAAGTGCATTAAAGCTTAGAAAATAGTTACCTTCGTTCTCTCTCCCCTTTCCTGAACTAAAATGACCCGTTCTTTTCGGATAATCCGAGATTTTGCAATATTTCTACGCACCTTTGTTAATCGTGCAAGCCGCTTACTTATATTGTGACTGTAACTAATTCACAACCGAAAGGAGCGGTCATCATGGAACGTTTATACACTATCCGCGAAGTAATGGAGATTCTACAGCTTTCGTACACAACGGTTTATGCAATGTGTTCAAACGGCACTCTGCCAAGCTGTAAGGTTGGCGGAAGCATCCGCATCCCTCAAGAATCGCTAAGGAACTTCATCCTCAATAACACAAAGGGAGGTCAGTAAACATGGACGATATGAAGACATACCTTGGTCGCCTTTACTCTGCCGATGACGTAGCTAAGATGTTGAACATTGAAATGGTAACTTGCTACAAGTGGCTTGGCGAAGGACGAATAAAGGCAATGAAGCTAGCCGGGACGCTTTGGCGAGTGCGAGAAGCCGATTTACGGGAGTTCATCGAACAGTCAATCAAAGAGGGGAGACGCTAAACATGGAGAGATATTACACCGTTTCTACAATCGCTCAGCGTTTGTCCGTCCATAGTAGAAGCCGCATGGTCACCGAGGACACCGTTTATAGGTGGATTCAACAAGGAAGGCTACATGTCGAACGTATTACGGGCAATAACAGGGGCTACGGCAAATACCCTTATTGGGCGGAAGCCGAACACCTGAAATCCGTACTTAATGAAATGGGATTTGACGCTGAAAGGCTCTTTCCCGACAACGATTAGCCTCCCAAGGTAAGGATACAAAAAGCCCCTGCTGAGTCATGGCAGGGGCGATAAGAAGGACGTGTACCCTCATTATAGGAAATTCCTACTGCAACTGAACAATAAGTTGCAACGATTACTAGCACGAGAGGGTTATTTTTTTACCCTCTGCTGTCACTAACTTATACCATTCCAAGGGGGAACAGGACATGAAAGAAATATTGAGTCGCAAAGAAGCCGCAAAAGCTGTTGGGGTTAGCACTAGAACTATTCTGAGAGCCATACAATCGCGTCAGCTTGACGCTGTGAAGATAGGTGAGGGTAAGACCTGTTCTTACATGATAAGCCGCTCAGCCGTTGCACAGTACATCCAGAGAAGGGGGCGGAAGTAATGATGGATAGATTCATACTCTACCATAACGGATTCTACTCCCTTCCGAACGAAGTTGCATGTTGTAGTCGCTTGACAGGTGATTCATTGAAGTTGCTTGGGCTTATTGCCAATCGCGTCAATACAGCCGAAAAACAGGGCAAAGAACTGAAAACTGTTGCCATGTCGAGACTTCTGCTAAAGAGAGTATTCGGGAACAGCGTTGACAGGACAGTTAAGAACTACGCCAAACGATTGAAGGAACTTGGGTTTATCGAGTCTTATTCCCTTCAAGGTGGGGACGGTGGAGAGTTCATATGTACCATCAATGACCGCCCTGAAAACAATCCTTATGTGCTTCTGAGCCGTATTGAAAATGAAGTGATTTACCTCACTGAATTGCAATCAGGGCAGGAAGCGGATGCCTTGCTAGAAGCCTTCACAGCCGCTATTGAAGTCGTGGAGCATGATTATGTCATAAAGTTAAAGAACGCCGCTGAGAACGAACGTGAGACGATTCTAACAGCATACGGCAATTATCTGAGGGAATCCCTTCAAGCTAACGGAAAGGTTTGCATAGGTGTCAATCAAACTAAGGTAAAGACCAAGAAAAACAAGCCTTTACCGACAGAGACCGCCTTACCCGATGATGTGCAGTTATGGTCATATCCAGAGTTTGAAAGTCACTTCCTCAGAGAGTACCGAAAAGTTACAGGGAAGAATCACACCACCAAGAGTCGTAAGACGGGTAAAACAGTCGAGGACTGTATTAAAGACTTACAGCACCATTATCGAGACCATGAGAAGGCAGAGCGTAAGCCGATGATGAAAAGTCACATTGAAGCGTTCTTCGTAAACTATCCGCCATCTGAAAAAATTACTCCGACAGCTTTTCTCATGGCGGACTGTGATGCTCTTTATAATGTCCAACGCTACCTAGAGACCGGAAGCAAACATACCCCGTATGAAGAACGGTCATTCAAGGACAATAAGAGCATGAGTCAAGCTGAAATGAAGGCACAGCAAGCAAGAGAAGCAAAACAGGAAAACAAGGGGATGTCGCTTGAAGAATTAATGAGAAGACTTAGTGGTTAGAGAGAAGGTCGAAAGGAAAATAAATTCCATACACAAGGAAAAATTTTTCCCTCCACATGGAATTTATTTTCCTTCCAATCGGATTTTCAAGGAATTATTTTTCCATCTCCTGCCCGTTTTACATAGGTGATACCTGAGCATTTCGCTTCTCTAAGAACTTACATTAAATAACGAGAAAAGAACTGAAAACAACGTAGTACGGACGAATCAGGAGTTCGAGGTTATTGTAAAGCGGCGGAATAGGAATGTTTACTTTTTACGTTGACTCCTTTATCTTTTCAAGTCTCCTGTTCTCTGATTCCACCAAGTGCGGCACAGCCGCCTTTATCAAAGCTTTCATTGACCCAAAACGTTTACCAGTAAAAGGACAGATGAAGTTGGGCTTCACTTCCAATTGTGCTGATTCCGCTCCCTTCGGGAACAGTACCCGTAGGAATACCGCTTTCGCCCCCTCCCGTACCTCCGGGGCGGCTGACTCGTCAAAGTTTACAAAGATATTCCAATACTCCTCCGCTTCTTTCTTACTTAGCCCCCGAAAGCCCCTATGATTTAGGTTACCCGATTCAATGATAAAATCAGTGTCTTCTATGGTTGAAGTTACTTTATTCATAAGACTTTGAATGTATGCCGCTACCGTTGGTTCTCCCGATGATTCAATTTGATTCCATTGTTCCTCTGTCAGAGTCAGCGACACTTTACGAGTTATCCCCTGTGGTTTACGTCCTGCCCCTTCTCGTCTTCCGCCCCTTGGCATAGCCCTTCTCTCCTTATTGAATAAAGTTACTCTTTTCATAATAATACAAAATGAGTATATGAATCAAGTTACTCAATTCAAAATCATGGTACGTAAACGATTGTTTATGGAACAGTCCACATTGTGTCTGTTTTCAAGGCAATTATGTAAGAATATCGGTTACGAAACTCGTTCCGAAATCTAATTTACGAAATGGTACGTTTATGATACAATCCTATAAAAGATACATAAACGAGAGGAACGAGAGAAATATGAGAATAGCTTACGCAAGGGTATCTACCGCTGACCAGTCACTCGATTCGCAAATGGACGCATTGGCAAAGTTCGGTTATGACCGAATATTCACAGAGAAAGCAAGCGGCGGAAAAGATGACCGCCCCGAACTTGAAAAGGCTATCGACATGCTTCGTGAAGGTGACACTTTCATTGTTTACAAACTTGACCGCTTAGCACGTTCGACACTAAAGCTAATAGCAACACTTGACCTACTTAAAAAGAAAGGCGTTGAGTTCGTAAGCCTTTCCGATAACATAGATACTTCTACAGCGGCAGGAAAGGCAATGTTCGGCATGATGGCTGTCTTTGCAGAGTTCGAGAAATCAATCATCCATGAACGTACAGTAGCAGGACTAGAAGCCGCTAGAGCACGTGGACGTAAGGGCGGTCGCCCTATGACGGATAAGAAGAAGCTAGACAAAGCAATCAAGCTACACGCGAGCGGAGAATTTACGGTAACACAAATTGAGGAAATGACAGGTGTAAGTAAGGGGTCACTTTATCGCGAACTCAATCGGAGAAAGCAAGAAGTAACACAAGTGACTGAAACAGTCTGAGAGCCGTTGAGCGGCTTTATACGGTCAAAGCTATGCAGAGCCACCCGGAAATAAGAAGGCGGCTCTGTTCAGCTTCTAGGGCGGATTATAGACCCCACCCAGTGCCTAGTGATTCGCTTCTGGTTGACTTGCCTGAGTTTACCCTCGTCTGCTCCGTACAAATTTTTTTTGAATCGACGTTGTACGTACAGGGGCTTATAAGGCGACTTACTTATTTGCATACTTATTTTCAAAGTGTTATATTGATTTATTTACGGAGTTTAAAAAAAGTTTGTTTGTTCGGATTCTAGTTGATGTTTACAAGTGATAGAATAGATTTTGTGAGTGCGGTACGGAATGAATATAAAGGTGGTAATAAATAATGGCTGTCCCGAAACAACAATTACTTATACAGCAGATTGAAAAACCGATAGCCAAACCAATATTAAAATGGGCAGGCGGAAAGCAACAACTTTGGAATGAAATTGCACGGCATGTTCCGAATAAATTCAACAAATACATTGAACCTTTTTTCGGTGGGGGCGCGATGTTCTTTGGCTTGCAACCGGATAACGCAGTTATATCAGATACTAACCCCGATTTAGTAAACTTGTATAAAACTGTTCGGGATAATGTTAATGAACTAATCGAATGTCTTGGGGGTTTTGTAAATGAAGAGGAATTTTTCTACTCCATTCGAAGCCAAGACCCGACGCATTTAAGCCATATTGAACGTGCGGCAAGAACCCTATTCTTGAATAAAACTTGCTTTAACGGGCTATACCGTGTAAATAAAAAAGGTCAGTTCAATGTTCCATTTGGCAAATACAAGAACCCTAATTTCTGTGATGTTGAGGGGCTTAAAGCGGCAAGTTCTGCGTTATTTGATACCACAATCGTTGAAGGCGATTATTTGGAAGTTCTGAACAACTACGCCGAACCGGATGATTTCATTTATTTAGACCCTCCTTACCTTCCGATTTCTACTTATTCGGATTTCAAACGTTATACGAAGGAGTTCTTTTACGAAGAAGACCACGTTGCATTAGCAAATGAAGTTCATCGACTTTACGAATTGGGTTGTACGGTTGTTCTGACTAACTCGAATCATCCATTAGTTTACGAGTTATACCGTGATTACAAAATTGAAGTTCACAAGACGAAGCGTTATATCAATTCGGATGCAAGTAAACGTGACGGACAGGACGTATTGGTAGTGGCACAAGCACGTAGAAGGAGTTTCAAGGTTGTGAAACCGGAAATTCCAAATACGCAGTTAGACCGATTCCCCGGAACAAGATATATGGGCAGTAAGAACAATTTACTTGATAGTATTTGGGATATTGCTTCTCAGTTCCGATTCGATTCGGTGTTGGACGCATTTAGTGGTAGTGGCGTAGTAAGCTACATGTTTAAGACGAAAGGTAAAACCGTTTATTCGAATGACTTTATGACGTTTTCTGCTAACGTAACAAAAGCGATAGTTGAAAACAATTCCGTTACCCTAGACGAAAAAGACGTCAATTTCTTGCTAAAAGAAGGCGACGGTAATGGATTTGTTTATGAAACATTCAAGGGTCTTTATTTTTCTGACGAAGAAAACATTTTCATAGACGATTTGAGAGCACGAATTGATAAGTTGCAAGACCCTTATAAAAGAGCGTTGGCAATCGCGGCTTTAACTCGTGCTTGCTTGAAACGAAGACCTAGGGGGATTTTTACTTACGTCGGGTATCGATATGATGATGGACGTAAGGATTTACAAAAAAGTTTGAAAGAACATTTCCTTGAATCCGTTGAAGCGTACAATAATGCAGTATTTGATAACGGCAAACAAAACATATCCACTAATAGGGATACTATGGAACTTAGACGACACGCTGATTTAGTTTATATCGACCCACCGTATTACAGCCCATTGAGTGATAACGAGTACACGAGACGCTATCATTTTGTTGAAGGGCTATCGAAACGGTGGGAAGGTTTGGAAATCCAACAGGATACAAAAACCAAAAAATTCAAGAAGTATCCTACGCCTTTTGGAACAAAGGTCGGTGCTTACGATGCATTTGACAAGTTATTTGCTAAACACAAGGATAGCATCATAATGGTTTCCTATTCTTCAAATGCGTTCCCTTCAATGGAAGAAATGATTGAACTTCTTTGTAAATATAAAGATAAAGTTGAAGTCAACCAGATTGACCATAGATATTCGTTTGGAAATCAAGGTCATAAAGTTGACGACAACAACAATGAAGTACAAGAGTACATTTTTGTCGGATACTAAACAATTGTCGAGGTGTGCCGTATGAGTTCTCCGTGGCATTTTGGTAATACAACTGTAAGAAATCCTTTACGAATACGTGAAGGTTTGATTGTACTTAAGAATACGTTAAACGGTAATATCATCGGTAAATCGCAAGAGCGTTTATTTGCTGATGAACTTGATAGAGCAGGCGTTATTGAAATTGCAAACAAGCAGAGAGATTACAGCGATATGGGACGTAAATGGCGTTCCTGCTTATCTCAACTTGGATTTATCACGCATAAATTCAAAAGAGATTTAAGACCGGACGAAAAAGACCCTGCAATTTTAGAAGTTGTGGCTGAAAATCCAGAGTACGGGTTGACTGGTCGCGCTTATGAGATTACGCCAAGTGGTCAAAGAATGATAAACGCCGAAACAGTTCAGGAACAACAAGAATGTATGCTCAGAGCATTACTTGCATATGAGATTCCTTCTGTGATTGAACCGACTAACGGCGAAGAAAGTTTTAACCCATTTATTTTTATCTTACAAGTGCTTCAAAGGTTGGGTTCACTTGAAAACTCGGAAGGCTTAAGCAAAGTTGAAATGGGGATAGTGCAAATTTATCGAGACCACAAGTCTGTTGATGAAGTTGTTGAAAAAATCCTTGAATTTAGAGCCGAAAGAAATGCGGTCACAGGTAGAGTTGCAAAACGTAGAGTGGATAACGCCTTGTTAGAACGTATTGCCGCTAGTGTTGGTTTGCAAAGGGATTCGCTAAAGGATTACGCTGACGTGAATTTCAGATACCCACGATTAACGGGACTTGTCTCATTAAAGGGAAAACGGCTTATTCTTAGTGATAAAAAGTTACCAATAATCAACGCAATCATTTCAGTTGACCGTCGGATTATCGGTAAAGAAAACGGCAAAGAATATCTAACTCGTCTTTGGAACGGTTCTCAACTTCCAACTGATAATGAAATTACGGCTAGAGAAGAAATCGTTAGATTCCGTCAACTTCTCATTGACTCCGGTATGGATGAAGCATTAGTACCGACTATACCAGAGACGCAAGAAGTTGCTGATTTGAATCAAGTACGACTTAGACTTGAGGTATTATACCAACAAGTCCTAGAAAAGAATTATGCGTCCCAACAAGATGAAGAGGAACAAGTAAAGGAAATTATTGCTTATCTCAAAAAGATTGATAAGCAACCGATTGATGAAGAAACGTATGATATTGATATTGAGGACGAACCTGCATACTTGGAATGGGCGGTATGGAGAGCGTTTCTAGCTATTAATCAACTTGTAAACAAACCGCATGAAGCAAGGAGATTTAAGGTTGACCAAGACTTTTTCCCGTTAGGTTGTGCCCCCGGTGGCGGTCCCGATTTGATATTCGAATTTGAGGACTATGTTCTGGTAGTGGAGGTAACTCTAACAACTTCATCACGCCAAGAAGCCGCAGAAGGCGAACCAGTCCGTAGGCACGTTGCAAAAGAAAAAGCAAAGGTCGCCGCGGCAAGTGGAAAACCTGTTTACGGATTGTTCTTAGCACGTTCCATTGATAATAATACAGCAGAAACATTCCGTGTTGGCGTTTGGTACACAGGAGACGAACCAGATTTCATTAACATTGTACCGATTACACTAAAGCAATTCATTTTAATGATGGAAAAATATGTTACGAACCGCTATGACAATAAAGAGTTCAGAAGGGTACTGGACACATGTTTAATTCCTAGAAATGCACATGCTCCTGCTTGGAAGAGAGAAATTCAAAAAGTAGTTGATGGTTTCTTGGGGTAGGTTGAAGGCAAATACCTATGATTGAGGTAACTTAATTCAGTAAAACTGACAGAATAGCAAAGAATAAACACAGAGCCACCCAAACATGGGCGGCTCTTTTAATTGCTCTACGGGGCTTTAAGGGCTTCTAATTAGACCTACCGGGTGTCGAATGAATCGGTTTTTGTTAGTGCGGCAGAGTTTACCCTCGTCTGCTACGCACAAAATTTTTCTGAAATGGTGTTTGACGCACATTATTCCTTCTTGAGTCCCCTTAAAATGAAAAAGCTGTATTATACAATAGAAAAAACGTATTGTAAATATCCAAAATTTGTCATTTTTCTAAGTGTGTGATACTGTATTTGATGAATAGAAAACTTGACTCAGGGGTGATTATGTTGAATCTATTAATCATTATTATTTCAATCGCAGTAGCAATACTTTGTACAATAACAACGATAATCAATTTCAAAACATTCAAACTACTTAAAGAAGAAAGGGAAAAAGGTAGTCATGAGTAATTTACAACCTAGGTTATTTCGTAAAAGAACAGAAAAGTATTGGCATGATTATAGACGCTACCAAACCTTTAACAACGAAGAAGAACTTAACCAAACTATCTCCAAGATTTATGAAATATATGAACTTACCTCGTCAATGGAATCTGTTCTCAATACTCTGCAACTTAATTCGCGTACCTATTTTGGTGTTTGTTGGCTCAAGGTAGCTGAGATAGCTGAGCAAAGCAATGTATCGAAAAGAACCGTTCAACGTGTCCTTAAAGAGTTCAATGACGAGGGCTTGGTTACTGTACATAGTCAAATAGACATAAAGCGAGGTGGAAAGTCCGCTAACGTCTACGTCATCAACTGCATGACTGACAGTACATATTAGGGCAGAAAAAGAGGGGCTTATCGCCCCTCTTTACTATTTACGCCAATACACCTCAACAATTAATCTTCCCTGACCAACAGTGAGCAACACTCCACATGACTCGTATGCGGGAACATATCCACCGGCTGGACTTCCACCGTCCGGTACCCGCCCGCCTCCAGCACCTGCAGGTCCCGCGCCAGAGTGGCCGGGTTGCAGGACACGTAGACAACACGCTCCGGCTGCATCGCCAGAATCGTGTCGAGCAGCTGCTCGTCGCAGCCTTTGCGCGGGGGATCGACGACGATGACGTCGGGCCGGATGCCCTCCGAGCGCCAGCGAGGAATGACGACCTCGGCCGGTCCCGCCTCGAACGAGGCGTTGCCGATGCCGTTCAGCTCGGCGTTGCGCTTCGCGTCCTCGATCGCCTCCGGCACGATCTCCACCCCGTACACATGCCCCGCCCGACGAGCCAGGAACAGCGAGATCGTGCCGATGCCGCAGTAGGCGTCGATGACGTTCTCGCGGCCGGTCAGGCCGGCATAGTCGACCGCAGACTGGTACAAGCGCAGCGTCTGCGCCGGGTTGACCTGGTAGAACGACCGCGCCGAGATGGCGAAGCGGATGCCGTCCAGCTCGTCGTAGATGACGTCGCTGCCCCACAGCGTGCGCGTCTCGTCGCCGAAGATGACGTTCGTCTGCCGCTTGTTGACGTTCTGCACGATGCTCTTCACCTGCGGCAGCGCCTCGCGGATGGCCGCGATCCAGTCCTCGACGCGCGGGATGCGCGGCCCGTTCGTGACGAGCACGACCATCATCTCGCCGGTGACGAAGCCGGTCCGCACGACGACATGGCGCAGGATGCCCCGCCCGGTCGCCTCGTCGTAAGCGGAGATGCCGACGCGGTTGCCGATCGCCTTGACCTGGCGTACCGCCTCGTCGTTGTGCTCATGCTGAATGAGGCAGGCGTCCATGTCGACGATGCGGTGCGACCCGCGGGCGTAAAAGCCGCCGATCAGGCTGCCGGCCGCGCCGTTCTCCAGGTCGGCCATCGCCATGCCGATCGGCACCTGGGCCTTGTTGCGGTAGCGCCACGGCTCGTCCATGCCGATAGTCGGATGGACGACGATGCCGCCTTTTCCAACCTCCGCCCGATCCGCTCCGCTCTCGCCTGCTCCGGCTGCGCTCGCATCAGCGCTCGATCCACCGTCGCCTACTCCAACCCCGGCTCCGCCGGCCGCAGCTCCCGCCGCGCGCTCTCCCTCGCTCCGCACATGCAGCTTGCCGATCCGCTCCAGCGTATCGACGACATGCTGCCGCTTCCAGACGAGCTGCGCCTCGTAGCTGAGATGCTGCAGCTGGCAGCCGCCGCATTGCTTGTAGATCGGGCACGGCGCGTCGACGCGGTCCGGACTGCTCTGCAGCCACTCGATCGGCTTGGCATAGCCGTACGTCTTCTTGACCTTGAGCACCTTGGCCTTGACGCGCTCGCCGGGCAGCGCGCCCTGCACGAACAGGGTGAAGCCGTCGGCGCGGCCGACGCCCTCGCCTTCATGCGTCAGGCCGGTGATGTCGAGCGTGACCGTTTCGTTCTTTCCGACCGGTACGGTAGGTTTCATCATTCATTCATCCGTTCTCTATGCGTAGTAAAGGCTTGCAGGCAGCCCGGCGCCTAAGGAGGCGAGGACGCGTGCAAGCCGTTGAAATTGGAGTCGAGCTTCGAGCTTTCATGGTGCTAATGATTCGTGGTGTCGTTAGCGGCCCCTTTTTCGAGCTCTTCCCATTTTAACGACGAATGATGCTGTTAGAGTGACGAATTAGGGTTGAAAATGGGAAAAACGGGCTTCCGCACGCGTCTAACAAGCTCAGGAGTCGTAAGAAATCGGCGTTCCCTCAAAAGGGGCTTCTAACGAGCTGACTCGTCGTTAGACCGCAGGCGCTAACAGCTCAAGCTCAAGAACTATGGCCGGTTCAACTGCGCCTGCGTTCTGCGCCGCAGAGAGCCGGCGAAGCCGGCGGAATCAGCGGACTCGCTGGACCCAGCGGACTCGCCGGACTCAGCCGACTCGCCGGACGAAGCCGGACTCGCCGGACTCGCCGGACGAAGCCGCCCAGCTGCCGCGCCCGAAGCCAGCGCCGCCTCAATAATGCGTCTTCCCTTCCTCGTCGACGAAGATGTTCAGATGCGAGGGCAGCACGGTGAACGTGCAAGGCAGCGTGCCGCCGTACTCGCCGTCGAGGTTGAGCTGGGCATAGTCCGGCGTCGTGACGGTGAGGCGGTTCGTCTTGAAGTGCAGGATGTGAGAGTCGTTGAAATGCTCGCCGCGCAGCGCGAGCGTGACGATGCGGATGAACTCGGCCAGGTTGCACTTCTTGAGCACGAGCACCTCGAACAGGCCGTCGTCGAGCGTCGCCGCCGGGGCGAGCTTCTCGAAGCCTCCGACGGAGTTGCTGTTGCAGATGAGGAACAGCATGATCTCCTCGTGGATGTCCTCGATGCCGTCGCCCTCGATGCGCAGCTCCATCGGCCGCAGGCGGGTCATCTTCTCGAGACCCTTCATATAATAGGCAAGCTGCCCGATCATCGTCTTGAGCTTGCTCGGCACCTCGTAGGTGAGCTCGGTGAGCGAGCCGCCGCCGGCGATGTTGATGAAATATTTCTTGCCGGCGCGGCCGACGTCGATCGGGCGGCTGTACTGGCGGGTGATGAGCTCGCACGCGTACTCCAGGTTGCGCGGGATGCCGAGCGCCCGCGCGAAGTCGTTGGTCGTGCCGACGGGCAGGATGCCGAGCGGAGGGCGGTTGGGCTTTTCGCCGAGGCCGTTGATGACCTCGTACAGCGTGCCGTCGCCGCCGGCCGCGATGATCATGTCGAAGCCGCGGTCCGCGGCATCGGCGGCGGCCACCGACGCGTCGCCTTCGCCGCAGGTCGCATGCGTGCTCGTCTCGATGCCGCCCCGCTCCAGCAGCGTCAAAATCTCGCCGAGCCGCCTTTTCATCTCCTCGCGTCCGGACGTCGGGTTGTAGATCAGCCGCGCTCTCTTGTATCCGCTCGTCATGCCTTCTCTCATCCTCCTGCTTGTCGCATCCGCTGCATCCACTGCAGCGCCTGGCGCGCCAGCCAGCGCGGCACCGCCGCGTCCGGCAGCATCGCCCGGCCGTCATATTCATATTCTAACTCGCCGAGCCTCGATGGAATCACGGTCGATGTGAAAAATCCTTGACTAAGAAACGCCGGCACGACGATCACGGTCTCCTCGGGCCGCCGGCTCCGCATCTCGCGCAGCCGGTCGGCCGCCTCGTCCGGCAGCAGCATCGCGGTCTCGGCGCGGGCGAAGCCTCCGCCCTCCCGCAGCCGCTCGCCGAGCCGCTGCAGGCTGCTGCGCCAGCGTTCGTGGAATACCGGCTCGATCGAGCCGTGTCCGACGACGAGCAGCGCCTCCCGGAACGGATCGCGCGAGAGCTCCCGGGCCTGCCGCAGCAGCAGCTCGGCGATCTCCGGCTCGTCGTTGATCGGAACGCCGGGATGGATGCGCGCTCCGCCTGTGCGCAGCGGCTCGAGCTCGCCCTCGCGCAGGCCCGCCGGAGGCTGGCCGAACGCCTGCATGATGTCGTCGACATGCGTGCTGCCGGAAGAGACGAACAGCGGCAGGACGAACAGATCACTCACGCCGAGCGCGAGCAGCTCGTCGATGCCGTCCTGGATCAGCCGTCCATCCACAATCTCCAGAAACGACGAAAGGACCGGCACAGGGCCGGTCGCTTGCGTAATCGTTTGCGCCGCGGCCGCTACGGCCTCGTCGACGAGCGCCACCCACCCGGGGTCGCGCGAGCCATGGCTGATGACGAGGATGCCGGGACGCAGCGGCTCTCTGTCCATCAGCGGTTCAGACGGTCCAGCGTCATCTTGTAGCCGTCGTTGCCGTAATTGAGGCAGCGCTTGACGCGGGAGATCGTCGCCGTGCTCGCTCCCGTCTCGGCCTCGATCTGGTTGTACGTGCTGCCCTTGCCGAGCATGCGCGCCACCTCGAGCCGCTGGGAGAGGGATTGAACCTCGTTCACCGTGCAAAGATCATCGAAGAAAATATAGCATTCCTCGACGCTCTTGAGCGTGAGGACCGCTTCGAATAATTGGTCGATCGCTTTATCGTTCAGCTTCTTGAGCTGCATCAACTTCACCCCTGTGAAATAATCCTACATTCCATTTTATATTGCTGCGCTAGAGAATACAACTATCACCGTGTTCACGCTTTAGAGGAGCGATGTTTTTTGCAAGCGCTCTCTTCGGATGGCGGGCAGAATGCCCGTCGGATCGGTTCAGCCTCCTTCAACGAGGCGCGGCTAGGACGATGTCCACTGGACGCGTACATGAGTTTGCGGCCGTCACGGATGGGACGCGCACCTATTTTACTACGGACCTACATTTTATGCTACCTCAAAATTCATGCTGTCCGGAACCGTCCTCTCCTCGCGCACATCACGATAGGTCGAACGAACTCTGCTCCGGTGCTTCCGTCTCAAGTGTGCCTATCGACGAAGCGAGGAAGGCCGACGCGCGCCGCAGCCGGCCGCGGCGTCCCGATCGTTCCTCCGCGGCGCCCTGTCCTCCCGCCGCCCGTGCCAGTCCCCGACTGGGTTTTTCGGCAAAAACCGGGCGAACGTCCAACCCAAACGCCGCTTTAGGCCATACACTGGAACAAACGCGGAGTTCGCCCTCCGCAATCCCACAAGGATGTGAAAGCCAAGTGAATCCGAACTATCCTTCCTATTACCCGCCTATGCCGCAGCGCAATACGCCTGCCGTCCCGGCGCAGGGAAGCATCTTTCCCGGTCTCGGCGAAGGGTTCCCTTATAATCAGCTTCCCGCCCAGTCGCTGTTCGCCCCGCCGCCCTCGCTGATGCCGCCCGGCCCGGCGCCGTCGATCGGCCCGCTGGCGACGCTGGAAGGCGCCGCTCTGCCTACTGCGGCAGCGGCGGAGACGGAAAAAAAGGGCAGCCTGTTCTCTCTCGACAAGCTGACCGAGCTCAAGGGCTTCGTCGATCGGATCGGGGGTCTCGACGGCATCCTCGGCACGATGACCAAGGCGCAGAAAATCATCGGCAGCGTGCAGCAGATGGCTCCGCTCGTCAAGGTGATGATGGGCACATTCGGCAGCAAGAAAGGCTCCGACAAGTCCAAGATGGTCGATCTGGAGGACGACGAATGGTCGCCGCCGAAGAAGAAGCGGACGAAAAGCAAGAAGCGCCGCACCGGCGGAGGCGGCTATGCCAAGGGCGGCCGCAGCCGCAAGCGCCGCACCGGCGCCAAGCGGCGTCCGGGCGCCAAGCGCCGCAGGCCGAAGCAAGAAGAATAGGACGAAAAAAGCCCGCTTTCCCTCGGTGAAGGGAGAAGCGGGCTTCGACTTGAAAAGGGGACGAACGCTACAGGAACAGCCACTCGATGATCTGGTAGATCAGCGCGGCCAAGCCCATGGAGATCGGAATCGTGATGACCCAGGAGACGACGATCCGTCCGGCCATGCCCCACTTCACGCCAGAGAAGCGCTTCGCGCTGCCGACGCCGAGCAGCGAGGACGTGATCGTATGGGTCGTGCTGACCGGGAAATGCAGCATCGTCGCCGTCAGGATGACGGAGGCGGCGCCGAGATCGGCGGCGAAGCCGTTGATCGGCTCGATCTTGAAAATCTTCGTGCCCATCGTCTTGATGATCTTCCAGCCGCCGACCGAGGTGCCGAGCGCCATCGCCGTCGCCGCGGACAGCTTGACCCAGAGCGGCACGTCCATGTTGTCCTGGAGTCCGGCCGACACGAGCGCGAAGGTGATGATGCCCATCGCCTTTTGCGCGTCGTTGGTGCCGTGCGTGAACGACTGGAACGCCGCGGTCATGATCTGTCCGGTGCGGAAGCCCTTGTTGATCTGATGCGGGCTCGACCTGGCGAACACCAGCTTGAGCAGCGTCATCAGCAGATAGCCGACGACAAACGCGATGATCGGCGAGAAGATGAGCGCCTTGATGATGTCCGAGAAGCCGCTGCCGTTGATCGCGCCGAATCCGGCCGACGCGACGACCGCTCCGGAAAGGCCGCCGATGAGCGCATGCGACGAGGAGGACGGGATGCCGAACCACCAGGTGATCAGGTTCCAGATGATCGCTCCGAGCAGCGCCGCGATGACGATCTCCTCGCCGTGCTGCAGCGTGGTCGGATCGGCGATGCCGCCGCCGATCATCTTGGCGACGCCGGTGAAGCTGAGCGCTCCGACGAAGTTCATCGTCGCCGCCAGCAGGATGGCGACGCGCGGCTTGAGCGCCCGCGTCGACACCGAGGTCGCGATGGCGTTGGCCGTGTCATGGAAGCCGTTGATGAAGTCGAACGCCAGCGCCAGGAACACGACGACCGCCATAATTATCAATACTGTATCCATCGTTCAGGTCGTCTCCTGTCCTTAGCTGTTGCGCATGATGATCGTTTCAAGCGTGTTGGCGACGTCTTCGAAGTAATCCGTCGTCTTTTCGAGCATTTCGTAAAGCTCTTTGCGCTTGATCAGCTCGATCGGATCCTTCTGGTTCGCGAACAGCGCCTTGATGCTCACGCGCAGCAGGTCGTCGGCCTGGTTCTCCAGCTCGTTGATCGCGATGTTCGGCTCGCGGATCGCCAGCAGCTTCTTCTGCGTGAGCAGATAGATCGCGTTTTTGACCTGGTGGGCGCAGCGCACGAGGTTGTCGGCGAACAGGCGGATGTACTCGTCCTTGTCCGTCACCTGGTACATCTCGAAGCGCGACGCGCAAGCCTCGATCTCGTCGACGACGTCGTCAAGCGCGGTCGTCAGCGCCATGATGTCCTCGCGCTCGATCGGCGTGATGAACGTCTTGTTGAGCTCGATGATGATCGTATGGGTATAGCGGTCGCATTGGCTCTCGTATTCTTTCATCGCCTTGGCGAACTCGCCGACATTCGACAGGTCGTCCACCCCGCGCGCGAAATACTCCACGCTTTCGACAATCGAATCCGCCATTTCCTCCAGCGTTTTGAAGAAGATATTCTTCTTAGCCATGTTCGTCCCCTTTGCTTTCAAAAAAATGGTTAGACAGCCCTTTTCAGGCCCCACTTATCTTATCACAGTTCATCCGGGTGGTGTAAAGGATTTGTAAACGCCAGCGCCTCGAAAAATCGAATTTTGTCGAATTTTCGCCCTGGTTCATTTTGCCCAAAACGCGCGAAAAGACCCTGCCGTCAAGGCAGGGCCGAAGGTTCGTTGCTGGAGCCTAAGGCAGCACCGCGAGCCGCTGCTCGAGACCCGGCTTGTCGGGCACGATCAGCACATGGGTCTGGCCCGGGTACAGCGGAGCCTCCGTCTCCGAGTCGTAGAACCGGATCGGATCGTCCGTGCCGCTCCTCTTCCACTGAATGTCTCTCGCCTGGCCGCGCTGGAACAGCTTCGCCCGGCCTCCGCGATCCAGATCGACCTCCCGCCGGCCGACATCGTCCAGCACGCGGTGGGGCGCCTCGAGCACGACGACGTTGGCCGCCTCCAGCTGCTTGCCGTCGTTCAGGTCGACATGCGGCTCGCCGTTGATCGAGCGCTTGTACGTCAGCGACTCCGCATCGTAGCGGTACGACACCTTGTACGACTGGAGCAGGAACGTGACCTCAAGTCCCGACGACGGACTGCCGGGCGGCGCCTGCTGCAGATCGGAGACGAACGGCAGCGTGCGCACCGCGCCCGTCTGGGCGGTCTCGAATTTCTTCTTGGCGGCGCCGGCCGCCAGCTTCTCGAGGCTCGTGTACAGATTATGCGGAGCCTTCCTGGACTTGTCCCTCCAGAAGTAAGCCCCTGCATTCGTAATCTCGTCCATATGGTCGAGCTTCTCCCGCGACAGCATCGCATAGCCGTCCGGACTGCCGCCGGAATGGATCAGGATCGCGTCCTGGCTTTTGCCGACGTCGATGAAGTACGGCCGGATGCTGCGCACCGGGCCGATCGCCCCGTCGAAGGCGCGGCTCTGGAAGACGGCCAGGAAACGCGTGATCTCGCCTTCCGCGAGCACCTCGTACAGCAGGTCCGCCGAGCCCAGCCCCGACTGCGGCCTCGCCTTGGCGTGATTGTTGATCATCACCAGATACGGCCGGCTGTCGATCGGCCCCTGCAGCGCTTCTCCCGTGAGCGGCGCCGTGAAGGCGGGAGCTGCGGACGGCGCCGGACTCGGCGAAGCGGTCGGCAAGGCGGTCACGCTCGGCGGGCCGGCCGTCTCGACGGGAGCGTCGGCCTTTTGCGAGCAGGCGGAGAGCAGCATCGACGCCGCGGCCGCCATCAGAAGCCATTTACCGGTCATGGTTCCAGACATGCATTCATCCCCTCCGTTTCCATCATAGACCAGCCGGATGCGCTTGGGAACCTTTTTCGCCCCCGCCCGGGAGGCGCTTCCATCCTGCAAGAACCTTCCTCCAGCGGATAGCAATGCCTGCGCCGATCCATACTAGCCGCATGGGCCGGCGTCGCCCGAGCGACCCCAGGCATGCGCGAAAGGAGGCACGGAATCCCATGCCGATCTCAAACCGGATCAGCGTCTGGACATGCATCATCATGCTGCTGCTGAGCAGCGGAGGCGTAGCGAACATCCTCGTTCCGCCGTTCATCTTTTCCCGATCGGGAAGCGACTCCTGGGTCGCGATCCTGCTCGCCCTGCCGCCCATGCTGCTCTGGTGCGGCCTCCTTTGCTACGTCATCCGCAAGCTGAACGGCGTGCCGATCGAGCAATGGCTGTCGGACCGGTTCGGCCGGGCCGCCTCCTGGACGATGCGCGCGCTCGTCGTCGTCCTGCTGCTCCTCCAGGCCTCCACCCTTTCCTGGGAAACGGCGCATATCGCCATCCACAGCTACATGAGCCATACGCCGGTCTGGATCATCGCGGGAGCGACAGCGGCGCTCTGCGCCTGGACCGCATCCGGCGGGCTCCGCTCGATCGCCTATGCCTGCGTCATCCTCGTCCCGATCGCGGTCATCCTCGACTCGCTGCTGCTGATGCTGAACTGGCCGAACATGGACAGCCGGATGCTGCTGCCGATTTTGGAGAACGGCATCAGCCCGGCGCTGAAGGGCATGCCGCTCGCGGCGGCGGCGATGCTGGAGATCTGGCTCGTCCTGTTCGTGCAGCAGCATGTCAAAGGCCGGTTCCGCTGGTACCAGTTCGCCCTTCTGGTCCTGTTCCTGTGCTGGCTGCAGCTCATTCCCGTCGTCGTCTCGATCTGCGTCTTCGGCTCCGACCAGGCGTTCAAGCTGCGCAGCCCGGTGCTCGAGATCTGGAAGGTGATCTCGCTCGGCCCCACGATCGAGCATATCGATCTGTTCGCGATCGTGCAGCGCGTCTCCAGCACGTTCGCCCGCATCTCGCTGCTCTTCTACTTGTCCGCGCGGCTCGGCCCGGTGCGGGGCCGACGCGGGCTGACGATCTTCTTCGTCGGCATGGCGGCGGTCGTCACCGCGTTCTCCAGCTCGAAGGTCACCGATTCGGAGCTCTTTTTCTTCCTGATCGAGTACCAGTACCCCGTCTTCATCGCCTTCGTCCCGGCGCTCACCGCGCTGCTCGCCATCCTCCTGCGCTGGCGCTCTCCGCTGCCGACGGCCGGAAAGGAGGCGGAGCCGGGATGAAGAAGCCGAACGCCAACCGGGCGGCGGGAACGGCGACGGCTTGCGGCAACGGCGGCAGCGCCGGCAACAGCGCCGGCAACGGCGGCAGCGAAGGCGAGCGCCTGCCCGGCCGGGAGCAGCTGCGCCAGTGGCTCCAAGGCAGCGACGACGTCTCCCTCCTGGACATCGAAGTAGAGGCAGAGCGCGCTAGACCGGGAGCAGAGGCGCAAGCCAGCGAGGCGCCGGACGAAGTCGACGAGGCGGAGAAGCCGCCGCGCGGGCTGCCGGAGCCGGGACCTCCCTCCGGAGCTCGTCCGCTGAAGCTGACGCTCGTCTACTGCAGCGCGATGGCCGATCCGATGCTGCTGCAAAAGGTCGTCCTGCCTCAGGCGCGCGCCGGCGTGCCCGCGCTGGCGCCGGAGGAAGCGGCGAGCGCGCGGCCGGGCAACATGGGCGCGTGGCAGGAGCTGAAGCTGCCCCGGATCTCGAAGGAGGCGCCCCATACGATCACCTGGCGCGATTACATCTGCCGGATGATCTTCGAGGCCAATGCGATCCTGTTCTGCGACGAGCAGCAGCGTGCCTGGTCGATGTCGGCCGGAACGGTGCCGGGCCGCTCTCCGTCCGAGGCCGCGACGGAGGTGTCGGTGCGCGGCCCGAAGGACGGCTTCGTCGAGCAGCTGCATACGAATACGGCGCTCATCCGCTACCGGCTCCGCACGCCGGGCCTGCGCTGCGAGCAGCTCTGCGTCGGCACGCGCTCCGGCACGAAGGCCGCGCTCCTGTATGAGGCGGACATCGCCAATCCGCAGCTCGTCGATGCGATCCGCGACAAGCTGTCCGGCATCGACGCCGACGACATCGTTTCGACGCGCCATCTGCAGGATCTGCTCGTCGACCGCTCCTGGTCGCTCCTGCCCCGGACGTCCTATACGGGCCGGCCGGACTTCGCCGTGCAATGCCTGGCGGCCGGACGAGCCGTCATCCTGCTCGACGGCAATCCGACGGCGATCATCGCGCCGGCGAACCTGTTCCTGCTGATGAAGTCCGCCGAGGATGCGCAGCAGAACTATTTCTTCGTGAACTTCACCCGGCTGCTGCGCTACGTCTGCCTGCTCGTCACCTGCTTCCTGCCGGGCCTCTACATCGCCCTGGCGGTCTACCACGTCGACCAGATTCCGTTCAACCTGCTGGCGACGATCATGAACTCGCGCCTCGGCTTGCCGCTGTCGTCAATCGAGGAGATGTTCCTCGCGCTGCTGCTGATCGAGATCTTCCGAGAGGCCGGCGCGCGGCTGCCGGGGCGATCGGGCAGACGCTGACGGTCGTCGGCGGCCTCATCATCGGGGATGCGGCCGTCCGGGCCGGACTGATCTCCCCGGTCATGATCGTCATGGCGGCCATGACGTTCGTCGCCGGCTCCACGCTGGTCAACCAGTCGCTGACCGGCGCCGTGACGCTCATTCGGTTCTATGTGTATGCGTCCAGCTCGGCGCTCGGCTTCTTCGGCTTCATGATCTCGACGATCAGCGTGCTCGTCTATCTGACGCGGATCCAATCGTTCGGCGTGCCGTACCTGACCCCGATCTCGCCGATCCAGCTCCGCGACCTGCTGCCGGGACTGTTCATCCTGCCGTTCCGCAAGCGCCCTCGCCGGGCGGAAGCGCTCCGCGTGCAGAAACCGTTGAAATGAGGTGATTGCTCCATGCGCCGCCTGCGCCTGATCGCAGCCGCCGCGCTGCTCTTGCTGCTGGCGGGCTGCAAAGGATCGAAGACGAACAACGAGCTGTATCTGAAAGCGATCGGCATCGACTATAAAGACGGCATCTACACGATGTACGTGCAGATGCTCGATTTCGCCGGCGAATCGAAGTCGGAAACCGGCACTGTGAGCGGAAAGCAGATTCCGATCTGGACCGGACACGGATCGGGGAAAAGCATCGGCGACGCCAATGCCAAGCTGATGAACAGCTCGCAGCAGCCTATGGACTTCTCGCATGTGTCGGCGCTGCTGCTGACCGAAGGCGCGCTTAAAGCGATGTCGAGCCGGGATATTTCCGAGCTGATCGCCGGGTATCCGGAGAGCCGCATGAACGTCTGGATGTTCGGCACGCGCCATAAGCTCGACGACATCTTCATCACCAAGTCCTTCTTCAACCTGTCCAACACGACGACGCTGCTGCATTCGCCCGAAGCGAGCTACAGCCAGAAGTCCGACATCGAGCCGGTGTTCCTGTTCAAGCTGCTGCGCGAGCTCCAGCATCCCGCCATAAACGGCTACGTGCCAGAGCTCATGCTCGAGGAGCGCGCCTGGGAAAAGGACGAGAAGCCGCATCCGGAGCTGAAGGTTGCCGGCGCGTTCTTCTTCCGCCAGGCGGCCTACGAGACGCGGCTGCCGATCGGCCAGCTGGAGGGCTGGCACTGGATGAATCCGCACATGGAGCAGTACTTGATCGAGATCGTGCATGACGGAGTCGACTACGGCTACGGCAGCTTCACCCGCACGAAGATCAAGCTGCGCCTGAAAGAGGACGAGCAAGGCGAGCCGGCGTTCGAGGCCCGCGTGCATGTCAAGGGCGTGCTCATGACGCGCAATACGCAGTCGCCGATGGCGGAGGTGGAGGAAGCGGCGGCAAAAATGATCGAGGCCCAGATCGTCTCCACGTACCGGAGCGCTCTGAGCCGAAAGATCGATATATTCGAACTGGAGGAGCTTTATTATCGGAAGCATCCGCGCGAATGGCAGGAGCGGACTGACGGCGGCGCAAAAACGCTGCTCAAGCCCGATTCGCTGCGGCTGGCCGAGGTGCGCGTCGATCTCGAGAGCCCCGGCAAATACAAGCCTTAGGGCGTGCTTAGGGCGTCGTCGCAGCTCCGCCCTAGCCGCTCAGATGCTCCAGTCGAGCCACTGCTCATGCCGCTTCTCCAGCTTGGCGAGCCAGTCGACGGTGACGCGGATCGCCTCTTCCTGATGCGCGCGGGTCGAGTAGGTGTGGTCCGCCTGGAACAGGATCTCCTTGTCGCACAGGCCGTCGCCGCGCGTCCAGAACACCTTTTGGTACAGGAAGCTGTAATCGGCCGGGATGACGTCGTCGCTCGTGCCGTGCACGAGCAGCACGTCGCCGCCGAAGCGCACCGCCGCCTGGAACGGCTGATGCTGCTGCAGCGAGTCGAAGAACTTCGGCTCCAGCGTGTAGCCTGCGTGGTCGGTCGAGCCCTTGAGCACGGCCTCGTCGTACCCGCTGCGGCCGACCAGCCGGACGATGTCGTTGAATGGATAGCCGACGGCCGACCAGAGGATGAGCCGGTTGACGCGCTTGTCCTTGACCGCGGCATGGAGGGCGACCGCTCCGCCCAGGCTGTGGCCGAGCAGCGTCACCCGCTGCGGATCGACGCAGTCCATCGCCAGCACGTAGTCGAGCGCGGCCCTCGTCTGGCCGATCATCGAGTCGAAGCCGAGCGCCCCGTAGCTGCCGCTGCTCTCGCCGCAGCCGCCGTAGTCGAAGCGCAGGACGAACGATCCCTGGGCGGCCAGCGCCCGGGCGGTCTTGACGAACAGACGGTCGACGCCGATCCGGCTGCCGATGAAGCCGTGGCAGATGACGACGATGGGCTGCCGCTCGCGCTCGTCGGCCGCGGACGCGGCAGGATAATGCAGCGTGGCGGTGAGCTCCAGCCCTTCATGGCGCAGAATCAGTTGTTTTTCCATCGATCGATCCATCCTTTGCGGGTTCGTTTATTAATCATATATTATTCCAACCTGTTTAATCGGGTTTAGATGTCTTCAGCTTACCATCGTTCTCGTTCGATTGTCAATCGCTCTTCTTGTTTGCCGTTTGTGACGGAGGTGTAACAGCAGTATAATGAGAAGAATTCGAATGAGGTGATGGAATGTCCCGACTGGACATGGAGCTCTGCCCGCGCTTCGAAAAAGCCGTCGACCTGCTCAGCAAGCGGTGGACGACGCTGATCGTCTACAAGCTGCTCGCGGGACCGCAGCGGTTCGCCCGCATCGAGGACTCGCTGCCGGGGCTGAGCGGCAAGATGCTTGCCGAACGGCTCAAGGAGCTCGAGGCCGAGGGCGTCGTGCTGCGGACCGTCTATCCCGAGATGCCCGTGCGCATCGAATATTCGCTGACGGACAAAGGACGCGCGCTGGAGCCGATCGTCAGCGAGATCGCCCGCTGGTCGCAGGACTGGCTGCCCGCCTCATCTCCCGACCCGGCCGAGTCTGATCCGGCTGCCTCCGGCCGCCAACCCGTACCCGCAGCCCGTGCCCGCACCGCGGGCACGGCTCGCCCAGGCGATCGCACTGTCCGAAAAGGGCCATCCTCCGCGTCGACAACGACGTGGAGGACGGCCCTTTTCGCGCGTCTCTCGCATGGAACGGCGGCGCCGGTCCATACTAGCGGTAGAGAGAACAAACGAACGTTGAAGGAGGAATCCCGATGGACGCTTTGCTCGGCTGGCTCGTCCGCCACTGGGTATCCGCGATGATCGCGGCCGCTCTCATCGTCGCTTGCGTGTTCGTGCTCGTCAATCGAAAGGCGCTGTTCTACAAGGAATAGCCGAGCCGGCCGGGATCAGCCCGGCAGGAGCGGGCCGGAGCCGTCGATCAAAGGCAGGCGCAGCTCGGCCGTCGTGCCGGCTCCAGGCTCGCTGCCGATATGCAGAGAGCCTCCGTGCTGCTCCGCGATCTCCTTGCAGATGGCGAGTCCGAGGCCGCTGCCGGGACGGGCGGACAGCCCTTTGTAGAACTTGTCCGTCACATGGGGCAGATCCTCGGGCGCGATGCCGACGCCGCTGTCGGCGACGAGCAGCACCGCCTCCGCTCCCTCGCGATGCGCGCTGACGCGGATCGAGCCGCCCTCCGGCGTGAACTTGAAGGCGTTGTCGATCAGATTGATCAGCACCTGGCGCAGCCGGTTCGGGTCGCCCCGCACGAGCAGCGGCGCCGGCTCGAGCAGGCTCAGCAGCCGCACGCCGGTCTCTTCCTGCCGAACGGCCTGCTGCGTGACGCATTCCCGGACGGGCAGGTTCAGATCCAGCTCCTCCAGATGGAGGTCCATGCTGCCGGAGCTGAGGTTGGAGAAATCCAGCAGATCCTCCACGAGCCCGGTCAGCCGCTCCGTCTCGCGGGCGATGATGCCGAGCCCTTCCTGCACCTCCTCGCGGCGGGAGCCGGGATCGGCGAGCGTCTCGCTCCAGCCTTTGATGGAGGTGAGCGGCGTGCGCAGCTCATGCGAGACGGACGAGATGAAGTCGTTCTTGAGCTTCTCCCGCTTGTTGAGCTCCACCGCCAGCGTATGCAGCGTATCGGACAGCTGGCCGATCTCGTCGCGCCCGCGCTGGCCGCTCATGCCGAGCTGCCAGTCGCCGGCCGCCATATGGCGCGCCCGGCGCGTCAGCTCGCGCAGCGGCCGGACGATGCGGCCCGCCATCCACATGCTGAGCGCAAGGAACAGCAGGATGACGGCCGCGCCGGTCAGCAGCGTCATGCGGATCAGCAGCGTCACCATGCGGTCGACCTCGCCGAGCGCGGCCGAATAGCGGACGACCGAGATGATCCTGCCCTCGCGGAGCAGCGGCGCGGAGGCGGCGACGATGCGCTCGCCGCTCGTCTCGTCCTTGCCGATCCAGGCGCTCGTGTCGCCTTCGGCGGCCCGCACGACATCGGGCGTGCGGATCGTGCGGTTGTCGCTGAAGCCGTTGGAGTCGAGGAACATCATGCCGTCGGGCTGCAGCAGCTGGATGCGGGTGTCCGCCTCGCTCATGCTCTGCAGCATGTAGCTCGCCCGCTCGTTGGCCGACATCCACTGCATCGCGCGCGCATGCAGCGACATCGAGGTGGCCACGCGCTGCTTCATCGCGCTCGAGGCGCTGCCGTAGTAGTAGTTCCAGATGAGCGTCAGGAACATGCCGCCGAGCACGACGACCGTCAGAAAGACGAGCAGCAAATAGCTGAACACCATCTTGGTCCGCAGGCTCCTCATCCCGGATCGCTCCTGTTCCACCGGTAGCCGAACCCCCATACCGTCTCGATGATCGCCGGCTCGGACGGATCGTCCTCGACCTTTTGGCGGATGCGCCGGATGTTGACGTCGACGACCTTGAGGTCGCCGACGTAGTACCTCCCCCACACCTCGCTTAAAATTTCATCGCGGCTGACGCTCTGCCCGCGCCGATCCAGCAGCAGCTTGACGAGCGACCATTCGGTCGGCGTCAGCACGATCTCGCGATCATGCTTCCAGAGGCGGCGGTCGCCGGGCGCCAGCCGGAACGGCTCGCCGCTGCGGACAGCCGCCGAGGCGGGGGCGGAAGCCGGGGCAGGCGCAGCCGCGGATGGAGCGGTCGCGGCCGCGACAGCCGCAGGAGCCGGGCCGCGCCAAGCGCCGATGTTCATGCGCCGCTGCAGCGAGCGGATCCGCGCCATCAGCTCGCCGGGGCTGAACGGCTTTTGGATGTAGTCGTCCGCGCCGAGCTCCAGCGCCTCGATCTTGTCCTGCTCCTGCGACTTGGCCGTGAGCATGATGATGCCCATCTCCGGATAGGCCTCGCGCAGCGCCGAGCAGAGCTCGAGCCCGGAGAGCCCTGGCAGCATGATGTCCAGCAGGGCGATGTCCGGCGGGCCCTGCTCCGCGACGAGCCGCAGCGCCTGCTCGGCGCTGCCGGCCTCGATCGGCTCCATGTCCGCGCGCTTCAGATTGATCCTCACGAAGCCGCGGATCGCCTCTTCGTCCTCTACCAGCAGGATCTTCACCGCCTTCATCCCCCTTTCCGTTCCGTCGTCTTCAATCGGCCGGCTGCAGCCGCACCGACGAGGCGAGCTGCTCGCCCGTCAGCCTCATCGCGTCGTAGCGGTTGAGGTCGGTGTCCGACCATCCGTCCTCCGCCTTCGGCTTGGGCTCCTCGATCGCCGCATAGACATAGCCGCCCGCCGTGCGCAGATTCGCCGGCTTGCGTCCCTTCCCTTCCATGGCGGCGGACCAGCTCCCCCACTCCTTGATCGGGATGCCGTACAGCGTCCAGAGCGGCGCGATCGCCCCGCTCTTGGCGTTGTAGTAGTCGAGCTGAATGATCGCTTCCGGCTCCTCGACGGGTCGCGAAAGCGTGAACTGTCCTCTCCAGCGGGACGGGATCTGCACGGAGACGCCAGAGCTGAAGTCGTTGTATTCCAGCGTGACCGGCAGGAACATGTCCTTGCGGACGAAGCCCGGATCCTGGGGCCGCAGCCCGCTCCACTGGGTCCATTCGGTGTACGTGATCAGATCCGAATAAGGCGTGCCCTCGGGCTGGCCCGGCGCCTCCACCTGGCGGCTCCACTCGAGGATGCCGTCGCCGTTGATGTCGGTGTTGAGCACCGGGCTCATGTTGAAGCCGAGATTCGGCTCCTCGACCGGCGGATAAACCTGCTCCAGGCCGTCGTCGTACCATCCGGCCATGAGCGTCAGCGACGAATGCGCGCCCGCGCCCGCCTCGGCGATGACGCCGAACCGGTCCTTGGCGATGCGGCCGATCGCCAGCCGCTCGTACAGCGTCGCATCCGCCTCGAGCGGCAGCGTCGCGGCGCGGTCCAGTCTCCCGTTCGCGAACCGGTATACCTCCAGCATCGGCTCGTTCGGGCTGCCCGGCCGGCGCACGAGCACGAGCTCCTGGCGCCCGTCTCCGTCGACATCGCCCGTATCTCCGGCCTCATAGCCGAGCTCTGCGACCGGCTTCAGCAGCCTTCCTTCCTCCGATTCCTCGAAGAGAGGGTCCGAAGCCGAGTAGACCTGCACCTCGTACTGCTGCCAGGTCAGGCTGTTGCCGGGCTGCCTGACGAGCCAGCCCGCGATGATCTCCGGCCGCTTGTCCCCGTTCATGTCCACGAAGCTCAGCCACTCGAGGCTTGTCCCCATCGCGGAGCGGAGCACCGCCCATGTCTTCCATTCGCCGGCCTCCTGCCGGGCGATCAGGATGCGCGAGCTGCCGTATGCGTCGCTGTACGTCAGGACGGCCTCGGGCGAGCCGTCGCCGTCGAGGTCGATGGAGCGGATCGCCTCCGGCTGCCGCTCGCGCGTCGGCAGCGACAGCGAGCCGCCTGCAGGCAGCAGCTGCTTGAGGCTGGAGCTGGCGCCTCCGGCCTGGGGCGCCTCCATCGGCGGTCCCAGCAGATCGGCAGGCGCGGCCGTATAGCGGCAGCCGGAGAGCGCGAGCGCGCAGGCTCCGAGCAGCGCGAGCAGCCGCAGCGGCTTGCGGGCGCCGCTGCGGGGCGGACGGCTCGTTCGATTGATGCGATTGCAGCTGTTGCTCACGTTCGTTTCCGCCCCTCCTTTGCCTCCGTCGTCTGGATGATGCCGCCGTCCGGGCCGGCGCCGCTTCGAGGACCGCCTGCGGCGGCGCCGCTCAGCCGAGCTGGTCCGGCGTCACGAAGCGGTAGCCCGCGGTCTTGAGATCATGGATGATGAGCGGCAGCAGCTCCGCCGTATGCAGCTTGCTGCCGAAGGAATGCATGAGGATGATGCTGCCGGGCTTCGCGTGCTTGGCGACGTTCGCCCTCATCGTCTTGACCGACGTGCCCGCCCAGTCTCTCGTGTCCACGTTCCAGAGCACCTCCGTGCGGCCGCCCTCGCTCAGGATCGCTTTCAGCTCCGCGGACGTCGCGCCGTACGGCGGACGGAACATCGTCGGCGTGATGCCGACGGCTTTTTGAATAAGTGTATCATTATCCTTGATTTCTTGCAGGATCTTTGTCTTTCCTGTTTTTGAGAGGTCGGGATGATGCGTCGTATGGTTGCCGAGCGCGTGGCCTTCGTCCACGATGCGCTGCATGACCTCGGGGTATTTCTTCACTTGCGTGCCGACGACGAAAAAGGTCGCCTTGACCTTCTCTTTCCGGAGAATGTCGAGAATCTTGACCGTCGTGGCCGCATCCGGCCCGTCGTCGAACGTCAGGGCGACCGCCTTGGCCCCTTTCTCCAGCTTGGCCGTATGCGCGCGGCCGTCGTTCGGCTCGGCCAGCGGGCCGGCCTGCGCCTGGAGCGGCGGC
The DNA here is from genome assembly GCF_002864175.1 of Paenibacillus pasadenensis. NCBI lineage: Bacteria > Bacillati > Bacillota > Bacilli > Caryophanales > Paenibacillaceae > Paenibacillus > Paenibacillus pasadenensis. The sequence goes on from NZ_NFEZ01000003.1 coordinate 1,329,902, forward strand.
TTCTCGTACGTGTCGCCGGTCACGGTGTGCGGCCGCTCGGACGGAGACGGATGCGGCGAAGCCGTCGGCGACGGATGCGGCGATTTGGGGCCGGACGAGGCCGACGGATGCGGCGAAGGCGAGGCTGTGGCCGGGATCGCCGTCGGCGCGCCGGCGCCGGGCTGCGTCGCGCCGGCGTCAGGTGAAGCCGATGGCGAGCTAGCGCCGGGCGAGGCCGAGGCGGACGGCTGGAAGCCGCCGGCTTCGACATGGTCGGCGCTGCCGCAGCCGCCGGCCGCCAGCGCGAGCGCGGTCAGCGCCGCGAGCGCAGCCGCCTGCGGCGCGCGTCGGCGGACAGCGGCGCCCGCCGGTTTTCGCAAATGCTTTCTACTTCTATCATTCGCAGCCTGGCTGCGTTTTGAGACGTTTTTCGACAAGAAAAGACAAATCGGGTTCATCTGAGGTGCTCCTAACTCTAGTAAGATAGCTTTATCGTACCGGACAAAAATCGTCAAGGAGTTACAATCCGGTAACACCTCAGACGGAGCGGGCGCCTGGTTAAGTTGCAGCGGAGCGAGCCCGTTTTTTGCCGATCCGCCAATCGAGGGGCGAAAACGGACTTGGAGCGGCTCGGCCGCAGCGCCTCCCCTGTTCGTTTCCGGCCAGGATGAAAAAAGCCCTGACGCGCCGGAATCATCCCGGCGGTCAGAGCCTTGTATCGAGCTGGCTGGTTCAAAAGCGTCCCTTACTTCGAGACGGTCTTGTTATAGACGGCGATCTTGTCCGTGATCTGCTTGGCGGCGTCGTCCAGCGCGGCCTTGACGTCCTTCTTGCCGGTGAACGCTTCCTCGATCGCGGCCTCGACGAGCTGGCGCGCCTCCGGGAACACGCCCATGACCGCGCCTTGGCTCGCCGTGCTCGGCTTGGAGGCGTGCAGCTGGTCGACGGCGGTCTGGAACTGCGGGTACTTGACGAGGTTGTCTTTGACGACCTGCTCGTCGTACGCCTTGGTCGTGATCGGGAAGTAGCCGGTGTTGATGTGCCACTGGGCCTGCGTCGCCGGCTCAGCCAGGTACTTGATGAATTCCCATGCGGCCTGCTGCTCCTCGGCCGGCTTGTTGTTCAGCACCCACAGGCTCGCGCCGCCGACGACGACTCCGCCCTCGGCATCGGCGGATGGCCGCGGCAGGAACGCCGTGCCGACCTCGAACTTGCCTGCCGCGCCGTCGACGATGCCGCGCAGGCCCGCCGTGGAATCCAGCGTCATCGCCACTTGGCCGGCGAGGAACGCCTTTTTCGTGTCGTCGGTCTTGCGGCCGAGGTTGAGCGCGGTCTTGGCGTCGACGAGCCCTTTCCACCACTCCAGCGTCTGCACCGCCGCCTCCTGGTTCACGAGCGACTCGGTGGCGGCGCTGTCGCGGCCGTTGCCGTTGTTGACGAGCTCCTTGCCTTGGGCGGCGAGCAGCTGCTCCATGAACCAGCCGTAGATCGCGAACGAGGCGCCGGTCACGCCGTCCTTGGTGAGCGCCTTTGCGGCGTCGGCGACTTCCTGGTACGTGGCCGGCGGCTTTTCCGGATCGAGCCCGGCGGCCTTGAACAGATCCTTGTTGTAGTACAGGATCGGGTTGGACGTGTTGAAAGGCATCGAATACTGCTTGCCGCCGAACGTGTAGTACCCGCGGATGTTCGGCTCGAGCGAGCCGACGTCGTAGCCCTCGGCGTCGATGAACTGCTGCACCGGCGTCACCGCGCCGGAGTCGATCATGAAGCGGGAGCCGATCTCGTACACCTGGATGAGCGACGGGCCGGACTTGGAGTCCATCGACGCCTTCATCTTGTTGAGGCTCTCGTCGTACGTCCCCTGGAATACCGCCTCGACCTGCACGTCCGGATGGGTGGAGTTGAAGCCGCTGACGAGCGCGTCCGCGGCCTTGCCGAGCTCGCCGCTCATCGAGTGCCACCAAACGACCTTCACCGGCGCCTTCGACGCTTCTCCTCCGGCCGGAGACGAGGACGGCGAGGCCGTCGTGCTCGGTTCGGACGAAGCCGCGCCGCTGTTGTTCGTGTCCGGATTGCCCGCGCAGGCGGACAGTGGCAGGATCAGCATCGCCGCCGCGGCCGGCAGCGCCCATTTCCAATTGCGGATGACCATGTGTGCAATCTCTCCCTTTTTCGTTGAAATGATCGGATGGCAGATGACGCTATGGCAAGCCCCGAGGGGCGGACGCCTGCAAAAGGTTCCACGCTCGCACAGCGCGGTTCGCGGGGCTGCGCAAGGCAGGCCCCGGCATCGACGACGGCCTTCAGCCATGTCGGAGACGGCCGCAGGTCAGGGCAGACGGCCCGCAGGTCAGGGCAGACGGCCGCAGGACAGGGCAGACGGCCCGCAGGACAGGGCAGACGGCCGCAGGACAGGGCAGACGGCCCGCAGGACAGGGCAGACGGCCGCAGGACAGGGCAGACGGCCCGCAGGACAGGGCAGACGGCCGCAGGCCGCATCGGCCCCGGCTGCGCCGCCTAGGCAAGCCCATGGCCGCTCAGCCCTTCACCGCTCCGGCGGTGATGCCGCGCACGAGCGGCCGCAGGCCGAGCGCGAGCAGCACCAGCGACGGCACGAGCACGAGCGCGACGCCGCACAGCACGAGGTTCCAGCTCGTCATCTCCTCGAACTGCAGCATCGCGATGCCGATCTGCACCGTGCGCATCGCGTCGCTGCTCGTCACGAGCAGCGGCCACAGGTACATGTTCCAGCCGTTCAGGAACACGTACACGCCGAGCGAGGCGGCGGCCGGACCGGAGAGCGGCAGCACGACGGACAGGAAGTGGCGCACATGGCCGCAGCCGTCGATGCGCGCCGCCTCGAACAGCTCCCGCGGCAGCTGCAGGAAGAACTGCCGCAGCAGGAACACGCCGAACGCCGACGCCGCGAACGGGACGATCAGGCCCGGGAACGTGTCGAGCCAGCCCCAGCTTTTGACCGTGAGGTAGTTGGGGATGATCGTCACCTCCCACGGAATCATCATCGTGCTGATGAACAGCGCGAACCAGAAGCGGCTGCCGGCGAAGCGCACGTAGACGAACGCGTACGCCGCGAGCGCCGCCGACAGCACCTGCAGCGCGGTGACCGCGCTGGCGAGCACGAAGCTGTTGGCGATGAAGCCGAAGATCGGCACCGTCTCGATCGCCTGGCGCAGGCTGGACGTGTCGAGCCCGGACGGCAGCAGCCGCGGCGGGTACATCGACGCCTCCGCCGGCGTCATGAAGATCTGCGCCAGCAGGTAGAGCAGCGGACCGACGGTCAGCAGCGCGAGCGCGGAGGTCAGAACGAAGCGCAGCGCGGAGCCGGCGCGGCGGCGGGAAGCGGCGGACGGCAAGGCGCTTGCGGCGGCTCGGGCTGCCGGCTTGACGGGAGAAGGAGACGCGGCGCTCATTGGTAATGCACCTTCTTTCCGAGAACGAGGAACTGGAGGAGCGTCAGCAGCAGCATGATCGCGAACAGCACGATCGCCAGCGCGCTGCCCGTGCCGAACTGGTAGTTGACGAACGCTTCGCGGTAGATGGAGTAGACGAGCACGTCCGTAGAGCCCGCCGGTCCGCCCTTGGTCAGGATGTGGATCTGCCCGAACGATTGGAACGCGCTCATGACCGACACGACCGCGAGGAAAAAGAGCGTCGGCGACAGCAGCGGCAGCTTGACCGACACGAACGTGCGCCAGCCGGAAGCCCCGTCGATGCGGGCGCTGTCCAGCACGTCGCCGTCCAGCCCCTGGATCGCCGCCAGCAGCAGCACGAACGGGAAGCCCGAGTTCATCCACACGGTCATGAGCGAGACGGAGCCGAGCGCGCTGCCGGGATCGGTCAGCCACTGCACGGGGCCGAGGCCGAGCTGCAGCAGCAGCCAGTTGAGCATGCCGAGCGACGGGTGGTAGAGGATCATCCAGATGATGGAGGCCGTGCTGACGGACATCGCCAGCGGCAGCGAGAACAGGAAGCGCAGCGCGCTCCTCCCCCGCCCCGCCGAGTGGACGAGGCTGGCGCAGAGCAGGCCGAGCGCGAGGCCGGCCGGTACGGTCAGCAGCGTGAACTTGAGCGTGACGAGCAGGCTGTTCCAGAACGCGGACGATTGCAGCATGCCGGTATAGTTGTCCCAGCCCGCATAGGCGGCGACGCGGCCGCGCGGGTCGGTGAGCTGGAAGCTGAGATAGACGGAGCGGATCATCGGATAGAAAAGAAACACGGCGAACACGGCGAGCGACGGCGCGAGGAACGCATAGCCGAGCGCCTGCTCGCGCCAGCGGCGGAGCCGGGCGGAGCGCGCCGCGCCGCGCGGGCTGGCCGCGCTGGATGCCAGATGGCTGGATGCGCCGGACAGGGCGAGATGGGGCGCGCCGGACGCGGCGCGGTGCTCGGCAGCGGCGGCATCAGATGCGGCGCGGTGCTCGGCAGCGACGGCTTCGGGCGCGGCGTGGTGCTCGGCAGCGGTGGCGACGACTTCAGGCGCGGCGTCGGACGCGGCGTGGTGCTCGGCAGCGGTGGCATCAGTTGCGGCGCGGTGCTCGGCAGCGGCGGCTTCAGGCGCGGCGTGGTGCTCGGCAGCGGTGGCGACGGCTTCAGGCGCGGCGTGGTGCTCGGCAGCGGCGGCTTCAGATGCGGCGGGTGTCGCGCGAGGCTCGGTCCGGTGCTGCGGCCGGGATCGGTCAACAGGTGAGGTGCTCATGGAAGGTTGTCCACCGCCTTTGTCGAATAGTCGGCCTTGCGGGCCGGTTCGGGCTCGCTTCTCCTACGATAAGGAAGATTTGTTTTCCCTTTGTCAGGATATTATGAAGATAAAAAAATATGTCAGCGCTTTCATATAGGGATGAAACAATCCGCCAGCGTGTTCCCGCAGCATTATAGAAGCGGGGGAACACGCTCTCGCTAAACGAATCACCGGCTTCTTGGAAGCGCCTTGACGGATTCTCAGAAGAAAAAAAGCGTTCCTCCACCCGATTCAGGTAGAGGAACGCTTTTGGAGCCAGCTGTAGCCGGTAGTTGCCGATCCAAGGCAGAAATGGGCCTTGGTTCCGGCTCTCCGGGCCGATTGGGCCGATCCAAGGCAGAAATGGGCCTTGGTTTCGGCTCCCCGGGCCGATTGAGCCAATCCAAGGCAGAAATGTGCCTTGGTTCCGGCTCCCCGGGCCGATTGAGCCAATCCAAGGCAGAAATGTGCCTTGGTTTCGGCTCCCCGGGCCGATTGGGCCAATCCAAGGCAGAAATGTGCCTTGGTTTCGGCTTCCAGGGCCGATTGAGCCAATCCAAGGCAGAAATGTGCCTTGGTTCCGGCTTCCAGGGCCGATTGGGCCAATCCAAGGCAGAAATGTGCCTTGGTTTCGGCTTCCAGGGCCGATTGAGCCAATCCAAGGCAGAAATGTGCCTTGGTTCTGGCTTTCACTCCCGGAATCCAACTGCAGCACCCGCCCGCGCTTCTCCCATGCGAGAGCAGGCAGGCGCGACTGCCGACAACTGGCAGCGGACGGCAGCCAACACGGGTGTAGGGCAGCGAGATACAACTGGCAGCGGGCGGCAGACAACACGAGTGTCGGGCAGCGAGATACAGCTGGCAGCAGGCTACGGGCGGGAGCAAGCAGCGAGCTGGCTCGCCCGCTCGGCCGCCGGGCGGCTTACGCTGCTCTGCCGCGCGAGCCCTTCCGACCGCTGCCTGCTCGGCCGCCGGACGACTTGCGCCCGCGCGGTCGCCGGGCTTACGCCTGCCCGGCCGCCTTGAGCGCCTTCATGGCGATGTCGCTGCGGCGCTGCATGCCTTCGAACGAGATCCGGTCCGCCGCCTCGTACGCGCGCTCCCGCGCCTCGGCGATGTCGCGGCCGAGGCCGACGATGCCGAGCACGCGGCCGCCGCTCGTCACGATCTGGCCGTCCTTCTCCGCCGTGCCGGCGTGGAAGACGAGCGCGCCCGCCTCCTTGGCCGCCTCCAGCCCGGAGATCGGCCGGCCTTTCGGATAGGAGCCCGGGTAGCCCTCGCTCGCGGCGATGACGCAGACGGCGGCCTCGTCCTTCCACTTGATCTCGATGTCGGCCAGGCGGCCGTCCATCGCGGCGAGCACGATGTCGAGCAGATCCGTCTCGAGGCGCGGCAGCACGACCTGCGTCTCCGGATCGCCCATGCGGGCGTTGAACTCGACCGTCTTGACGCCGTCCGGCGTCAGCATGAGGCCGGCGAACAGCACGCCGCGGAAAGGCCGGCCCTCGGCGACCATCGCGCGCGCGGTCGGCTCGATGATGGTCGCGATGGCGTCGTTCACGAGCGCCTCGGACAGATGCGGCAACGGGGAGTACGTGCCCATGCCGCCGGTGTTCGGCCCTTTGTCCCCGTCGAAGATCGGCTTGTGGTCCTGCGCCGGCACCATCGCCCGCACCGTCTCGCCGTCGACGAAGGCGAGGATGCTCATCTCCTCGCCGGTCATGAACTCCTCGATGACGACCTGGCTGCCCGAAGCGCCGAACACGCCGCCGAGCATCATGCCGCGCAGCGCCTCCTCGGCTTCCTCCAGCGTCGCCGCGACGGTGACGCCCTTGCCCGCAGCGAGCCCGTCGGCCTTGACGACGATCGGCGCCTGCTGCGTCCGCAGGTAGGCGAGCGCCGCCTCGAAGTCGGTGAACGACTCGTAGCGGGCCGTCGGAATGTCGTATTTGCGGAGCAGGTCCTTCATGAAGATCTTGCTGCCCTCGATCTCCGCCGCCTTGCGGTCCGGGCCGAACGCCGGGATGCCCGCGTCCTGGAACGCGTCGACGATGCCCGCCGCCAGCGGGTCGTCCGGGCCGACGAAGACGAGGTCGATCTCGCGCTCCCGCGCCAGCTGCACGAGATCGTCGAAGCGGTCGACCGCGATCGGCACGCATTCGGCCAGCTCCGCGATGCCGGCGTTGCCGGGGGCGCAGAGCAGCTCGCTCACTTTCGGGCTTTTGGCCAGCGACCAGACGATCGCATGCTCGCGGCCTCCGCCGCCGATGACCAGAATACGCAATGGAAACTCCTCCTTGAAATGAAGTGGACTGGACTAGGCTCAAGCGCAAATCGTTCCCTCAGCCAAACGAAAAGGGCGCCGAAGCGCCCTTGCCGGCCTGGCCGCCTTAGTCGGCCAAGCTGCCTTAGCTGAACCTGGTCGGCCTGGCCGAGCCTGGCCGAGCTTTGCTTAGACTTGCCAAGCTTGCTTAGCCTGGCCGAGCCTGGCCGAGCCTTGCCGCCCTAATGCTTGAAGTGGCGCACGCCGGTGAACACCATCGCGATGCCGTGCTCGTTGGCCGCCCGGATCGACTCCTCGTCCTTGATCGAGCCGCCCGGCTGGATGATCGCGGTGATGCCGGCCTTGGCCGCGAGCTCGACCGTATCGCCCATCGGGAAAAACGCGTCCGAAGCGAGCGCCGCCCCCTTGGCCTGCTCTCCCGCCTGCTCGATGGCGATGCGGGCCGCGCCGACGCGGTTCATCTGGCCGGCGCCGACGCCGACGGTCATGTCGTCCTTGGCCAGCAGGATCGCGTTCGACTTCACATGCTTGACGACCTTCCAGCCGAACAGCAGCTGCTTCATCTCCTCGGCCGTCGGCTGGCGCTCGGTTACGACCTTCAGGTCGGCTTCGGAGATGCTGTGCACGTCGCTCTCCTGCACGACCATGCCGCCCTCGACGCTCGTCACGACCCAGTCGCTCTTGCGGCCGGCGGCCGCTGCGAGCTCGCCGGTGCGCAGCAGGCGGATGTTCTTCTTGCGGCTGAGGATGTCCAGCGCCTCCGGCGTGAAGTCCGGCGCGAGGATGATTTCCAGGAAAATCTCCGAAAGGAGCGTCGCCGTCTCCGCCCCGATCGTACGGTTGGCCGCGACGATGCCGCCGAAGATCGACGTCGGATCGGCCGCATAGGCTTTCTGGTACGCTTCATGGATGTCGGCGCCGACGCCGACTCCGCAAGGGTTCATATGCTTGACGGCGACGACGGCCGGCTCGCTGAACTCCTTGACGATGGCGAGCGCCGCGTTGGCGTCGTTGATGTTGTTGTAGCTGAGCTCCTTGCCGTGCAGCTGCTCGGCGGTCGTGACGTTGCCCGCCTCCGCCAGCGGACGGCGGTAGAAGGCGGCGCGCTGATGCGGGTTTTCGCCGTAGCGCAGATCCTGCACCTTTTCATACGTGACCGTGTAGCGCTCCGGCAGCGGGTCGCCGCCGAGCTTGGACAGATAGTCGCCGATGAGCGCGTCGTACGCGCCGGTGTGGCGGAACACCTTGGCCGCGAGGCGCTTGCGCGTGTCGAGCGTCGTGTCGCCGTCCTGCTTGATCTCGCTCAGCACGCCCTCGTAGTCGGCGGCGTCGACGACGACGGTGACGAACGCGTGGTTTTTGGCCGCGGAGCGCAGCATCGTCGGACCGCCGATGTCGATGTTCTCGATCGCGTCCTCGTACGTCACGTCGGGCTTGGCGATCGTCGCCGCGAACGGGTACAGGTTGACGACGACGAGGTCGATGTAGTCGAGGCCCAGCTCGCGGATCGCGCGCTGATGCTCCTCGTTGTCGCGCACGGCGAGCAGCCCGCTGTGCACGGCCGGATGCAGCGTCTTGACGCGGCCGTCCATGATTTCCGGGAAGCCCGTCACCTCGGAGATGCCGATGACCGGGATGCCTTCCTTCTCGAGCAGGCCGTGCGTGCCTCCCGTGGAGATGATCTGCACGCCGGCGTCCGCCAGCTCCCTCGCGAATGCAACGATGCCCGTCTTGTCCGATACGCTGATTAGCGCCCTGCGAATAGCCACGTTGTCCCCTCCTGTATGAAAATGGATCGATGAATGCTACTTGTCCGCCGAATCGTCGTCCGCTCCGGCTCCTGCGCCGGCGGAGACGAGCGCGCGGCGGCCGTCAAGCGAGATCCGCCCCTCGGCGAAGCCGCGCACCGCCCACGGGTAGAGCGCGTTCTCCGCGGCGTGGATGCGCTCGGCGAGCGAGGCCTCGCTCTCGCCCTCGCCGATCTCCAGCGCCCGCTGCGCGATGATCGGCCCGCTGTCGAGGCCGCCGTCGACGAAATGGATCGTGACGCCGGTCACCTTGACGCCATAGTTCAGCGCCTGCCGGATCGCATGCATGCCGGGGAATGCCGGCAGCAGCGACGGGTGGATGTTGATCATCCGCCCGGCGTAGGCGTCGACGAGCACCGGCGTCAGGATGCGCATGTAGCCCGCCAGCACGACGAGGCCGACGCCCCGCCGCTGCAGCTCGGCGAGGATCTCGCCTTCGTAGGCCTCGCGCGAGGCGTACGCCGACGAGTCGAACACCCAGGCGTCGATGCCGGCGCGGCGCGCCCGCTCCACGACAGGCGCCGACGCGCGGTCGCAGACGAGAAGCTCGATGGAGCCTCCGAGCTTCCCGTCCGCCGCCGCGTCCGCCAGCGCCTGGAAGTTGCTGCCCTGGCCGGAGGCGAAGACGGCCACGCGCAGCTGCCCGCCCGTCCGGTCTCCGTCCCCTAGATCGAAGCGCAGCTGCTCGGCCATCAGACGTCCGCCCCCGTGAAGGTGACGATGCGGCTGCCCTCGGTGACGGCGCCGATGCGGTACGCCGCCTCGCCGAGCTCCGCGAGCGCGGCAAGCGCCGCTTCCGCCTCGTCCGCCGGCACGACGACGACGAGGCCGATGCCCATGTTGAACGTCGTGAACATGTCGCGGTTCGTGATCGAGCCTGTCTCCTGCAGCAGCTTGAAGATCGGCTGGATCGGCCAGCTGCCGCAGTCCACCTCGACGTTCACGCCCTCCGGCAGCACGCGCGGGATGTTCTCGATGAAGCCGCCGCCGGTGATGTGGGCCATGCCCTTCACCTGCACCTTGCCGATCAGCTCCAGCGCCGGCTTGACGTAGATGCGCGTCGGCTCCAGCAGCACGTCGCCGAGGCGCTTGCCGCCGAGCTCCGCCAGCTCGTCCTGCAGGCCGTAGCCGGCCTGCTCCAGAAGCAGGCGCCGCACGAGCGAGTAGCCGTTGCTGTGGATGCCGCTCGACGCCAGGCCGATGACCGCGTCGCCGGGAGCGATCGCGCTGCCGTCGATCATCTTGGCGCGGTCGACGACGCCGACCGTGAAGCCGCCGATGTCGTATTCCTCCGGCGTGTACATGCCCGGCATCTCGGCCGTCTCGCCGCCGATCAGGGCGCAGCCCGCCTGCACGCAGCCTTCGGCGATGCCGGCCACGATCTGCTCGATCTTCTCCGGCTCGACCTTGCCCGTCGCCAGGTAGTCGAGGAAGAACAGCGGCTCCGCGCCCTGCACGATGATGTCGTTGACGCACATCGCGACGGCGTCGATGCCGATCGTGTCATGCTTGTCCATGGCAAAGGCGAGCATGAGCTTCGTGCCGACGCCGTCCGTGCCCGAAACAAGCACCGGCTCCTCGTACTTGTTCTTGTCCAGGCTGAACAGGCCGCCGAAGCCGCCCAGCCCGCCGAGCACCTCCGGACGGATCGTCCTCTTCACATGCTTCTTCATGCGCTCGACCGCTTCGTTGCCCGCCGCGATGTCGACGCCGGCTTGCTTGTATGCCTCTGCCATTCACCTGTCACTCCCTACAATTTGATCTTCTAGCAGCTGCAGCTCTTGTCCGAGCTTTCGTCGACCGGGGTCGGGTAGTCGTTGTTGAAGCAGGCGAGGCACAGGCCGCCGCCCTTGCTGTCGCCCGGCACCGAAGCGGACTCGACGAGTCCCTCGGCGCTCAGGAAGTAGAGCGAGTCGGCGTTGATCGCCTCGCGGATCTCCTCGACCGTCTTGGACGAGGCGATCAGCTCGCGCCGGTCCGGCGTGTCGATGCCGTAGTAGCAAGGGTTGGCGAACGGCGGCGAGCTGATGCGCACATGCACCTCGGCCGCGCCGGCCTCGCGCAGCATGTTGACGATGCGCAGGCTCGTCGTGCCGCGCACGATCGAGTCGTCGATCATGACGACGCGCTTGCCCTGCACGATCTTGCGTACGGCCGACAGCTTCATCTTGACGCCTTTCTCGCGCAGCTCCTGGGAAGGCTGGATGAACGTGCGGCCGGAGTACTTGTTCTTGATGAGCCCCATCTCGTACGGGATGCCCGTCTGCTCGGCGTAGCCGATGGCCGCGCTGATGCTGGAGTCCGGCACGCCGACGACGATGTCCGCGTCCACGAACGCCTCGACCGCGAGGCGGCGTCCCATCTGCTTGCGGGCCGTGTGGATGTTGACCTCGTTGATGTCGCTGTCCGGCCGGGCGAAGTAGATGTACTCCATCGCGCAGCTGGCGCGGCGCTCCTCCTCGTCGAAGCGCTCCTCGCGCAGGCCGTCCGCGTCGAGGATGAGCAGCTCGCCGGGCTGCACGTCGCGCACGTACTCGGCCCCGATCGTCTCGAACGCGCAGGTCTCGGAGGCGAACACGTAGCCGTCGCCGAGCCGGCCCATGACGAGCGGGCGCAGGCCGTTCGTGTCGGAGGCGACGAGCAGCCGCTCGTTGGTCATGATGAGGAAGGCGAAGCCGCCGACGATGCGCCGCAGCGCGTCTCGGGCCGCGCTCACGAAGTCCTTGGGCGAGCGTGCGATCAGATGGGCGATGACCTCGGTGTCGCTCGTCGTCTGGAAGATCGAGCCCATGCTCTCCAACTCGCGGCGGATCGACGGCGCGTTGACGATGTTGCCGTTGGTCGCCACGGCCAGGTCGCCGTCGCGGTACTTGAACACGAGCGGCTGCGCGTTGCCGAGCTGGCTCGCCCCGGACGTCGAGTAGCGCACATGCCCGATCGCGCGGTCGCCCGGCAGCGAGGCGAGGATGTCGCTCGTGAACACTTCCTTGACGAGGCCCATGCCGCGGTGGTAGGCGAAGCCGCCGGTCGCGCTGTCCACCGTGCAGACGCCCGAGCTCTCCTCGCCGCGATGCTGCAGCGCGTGCAGGCCGTAGTACGCCAGCGACGAGGCGTCCGGCGTGCCGAACACGCCGAACACGCCGCATTCTTCCTTGAGCTTGTCGAAAATATCGTCGCGGCCGATGCCCGCGTTGTAGTGGGCGTCCTCCCAGGCGCGCGACACCGCGCGCAGCTCCTCGGAGCCGGGGCCGGCGAAGCGTCCCCCGGCGGCAAGCGCCGGAGGCGCCTCGCCGGAGGCCGCCGTGCCGTCCGCATGGAGGGCGGGGGCGCTGCCTGCGCCCTCGCCCCAGCGCGAGCCGGACTGGACCGCCAGCCTTACTTCATCCGGCATGGGATCGCTTCCTTCCACACGCTCCGCAGCTCCGACACCGCCGCGCGCACGCCCGGCCGGCCGTTCACCCGGATGTCCAGCTCCTCCCCGCCGACCGTGCCGAGCTCCGCATGCGGCACGCCGCGCTCCGCGAGCAGCGCCAGCAGCTCGCCCTTGCGCTCCGGCGATGCGCTCAGCAGGATGCGCGACTGCGACTCGCTGAACAGCGCGTGGTCGGCGCGCAGCTCCGTCGCGACGTCCACGCTCGCGCCGAGGCCGCGGCCGAAGCTCGCTTCCGCCAGCGCCGCCGCCAGGCCGCCCTCGGACAGGTCATGCGCCGAGGCGACGAGGCCGGCGCGGATCGCCGCCTGGACTGCGTCCAGCAGCGTCTTTTCGACCGCCAGGTCGAGCGCCGGGGGACGTCCCTCCGCCTTCCCGCCGCGCACCTGCTGCAGCTCGCTGCCGCCGAATTCGGCGCGCGTCTCGCCGAGCAGGATGATCGCGTCGCCGGCCTGCTTGAACTCCTGCGTCGTGATGTAGTCGATGTCGTCGATCAGGCCGACCATGCCGATGACCGGCGTCGGGTAGATCGCGCCTTTGGCGTTCTCGTTGTACAGGCTGACGTTGCCGCCGATGACCGGCGTCTCCAGCACGCGGCAAGCCTCGCTCATGCCGTCCGCCGCCTTTTCGAGCTGCCAGAACACCTCCGGCTTTTCCGGGCTGCCGAAGTTGAGGTTGTCCGTGATCGCCAGCGGCTGCGCGCCGGAGCAGACGATGTTGCGCGCCGCCTCGGCGACCGCGATCGCGCCGCCGACCTCGGGATCGAGGTAGACGTAGCGGCCGTTGCAGTCGGTCGTCATCGCCAGCGCCTTGCGCGTGCCCGGCACGAGCACGACGGCCGCGTCCGAGCCCGGAGGCACCGCGGTGCCCGTGCGCACCATGTAGTCGTATTGACGGTACACCCATTCCTTGCTCGCGACCGTCGGGGAGCCCAGCACGTCCTTGAGCGCGCCCGTCAGATCCGTGATCTCCTCGAAAGCGGCCGTGTCGATCGACGCGCTCGCCGCATAGGAGGCCGGCTCCTGCGAAGGCTTGCTGTACACCGGACACTCGTCCACGAGCGCCTTGACCGGCATGTCGGCGACCTGCTCGCCTTGGTGGAACAGGCGCAGGCGGCCGTCGTCGGTCACCTTGCCGACCTTGGCGCAGATGACGCCCCAGCGCTCGAAAATCTCGCGCGCCTGCGCCTCATGCTCCGGCGCGACGACGAACAGCATGCGCTCCTGCGACTCGGACAGCATCATCTCGTACGGCGTCATGCCTTCCTCGCGCTGCGGCACCTCGTCGAGGTACAGCTCGAGGCCGTTGCCGGCCTTGGAAGCCATCTCGGCGCTGGAGCAGGTGAGGCCCGCCGCGCCCATGTCCTGGATGCCGAGCACGATGCCGGAGTCGATCAGCTCGAGCGTCGATTCCATGACGAGCTTTTCCATGAACGGGTCGCCGACCTGCACCGCCGTGCGCTTCTCCTCGGACTCCTCGGACAGCTCGACCGACGCGAACGTCGCGCCGTGGATGCCGTCGCGGCCTGTCGCCGGACCGACGTAGAACACCGGGTTGCCGACGCCCTTGGCGACGCCGCGCTGGATCTTGTCATGGTCGATCAGGCCGACGCACATCGCGTTGACGAGCGGATTGCCTTCGTAGCTCTCGTCGAACATGACCTCGCCTGCGACCGTCGGGATGCCGATGCAGTTGCCGTAGCCGGCGATGCCGCCGACGACATGCTCGAACAGGTACTTCACGCGGTCGTTGTCCAGATTGCCGAAGCGCAGGCTGTTGAGCAGCGCGACCGGACGCGCTCCCATCGAGAAGATGTCGCGGATGATGCCGCCGACGCCCGTCGCCGCGCCCTGGTAAGGCTCGACCGCGGACGGGTGGTTATGCGACTCGATCTTGAACACGACGGCCTGGTTGTCGCCGATGTCGACGATGCCCGCGCCCTCGCCCGGTCCCATGAGCACCTTCGGGCCGGTGATCGGGAATTTCTTGAGGATCGGCTTGGAGTTCTTGTAGGAGCAGTGCTCCGACCACATGACGCTGAAGACGCCGATCTCGGTGTAGTTGGGCAGGCGGCCCATGAAGCCGCAGATGAGCTCGTACTCGTGGTCCGTCACGCCGAACTGCTGGTAGATCTTCTGCTCGGCGATCTGCTCCGCCGTCGGCTCCAACGCCTTAGCTGTTGACTGCTGCGTCATGCTGTTCCCTCCATGCGTTCAAAATCGATGTGAACATCCGCTTGCCGTCCTCGGAGCCGAGCAGCTGGCTGACCGCCCGCTCGGGATGCGGCATCATGCCGACGACGTTGCCGCGCTCGCTGCAGATGCCGGCGATGTCGTGGACCGAGCCGTTCGGGTTGCCGCCGCTGGCGTAGCGGAACACGATCTGGTTGTTTTTTTGCAGCCGCGCCAGCGTCTCGTCGTCGCAGTAGTAGTTGCCTTCGCCGTGGGCGATCGGGATCGAGATGACCTCGCCCTCGCGGTACTGGTTGGTGAACGGAGTGGCCGCGTTGACGACTTCGAGCGGCGATTGGTGGCAAAGGAACTTGAGGTCGCGGTTGCGCAGCAGCGCGCCCGGCAGCAGGCCGGCCTCGGTCAGGATCTGGAAGCCGTTGCAGATGCCCAGCACGTACTTGCCGGCCTCGGCGGCCTTGACGACCTCGGCCATGACCGGAGCGAAGCGGGCGATCGCGCCGCAGCGCAGGTAGTCGCCGTAGGAGAAGCCGCCCGGCACGAGGATCGCGTCGTAGGCGGAGAGGTCCGTGGCGGTGTGCCAGACGTAGTCGACGGACTGCCCGATCGTTTCTTCGACCGCCTTGTAGCAGTCGATGTCGCAGTTCGATCCGGGGAAAACGATGACGGCGAACTTCATCCGATCAGCCCTCCAGCTCGAAGCGGTAGTCTTCCACGACCGTGTTGGCCAGCAGCTTCTCGCACATGGCGCGCACGCGCTCCTCGGCCTCGGCGCGGTCCGTCGTGTCCAGGGTCAGCTCCAGGTACTTGCCGATGCGGACCTTGTCCACTTCCGCGAAGCCCATGCTGTGCAGGGCTCCCTGGACGGCCGTTCCTTGCGGGTCGAGCACGTTTTGCTTGATCGTCACGTATACGGTTGCTTTCATCGTGGCAACTCCTCTTGAGTGGATTGATTATCAAGGCGGTTGAAGATTCGTCGGGCTGAATGCTTGTCGGGTGAAGCTGCTTGCGGGCTGATGGGCGGGCGGCGGAACGATTGGGGCCGCCGGAGCTATCCGCTGCCGCCGCTCCGGGGACGGAACCTCTTTCCGATTCCGCTGAAGCCCAGATTCCTCGATCTCCCTTTCCGAAACGGAAGGAATCCGGCCTTCAAGGGAACCGCTGCCGCTTCTCCAAGAGGTTTCCGTCCCCTCCGCTCCCTGCGTAATGCTCACCAGCTCGATTTTTTCGACTTAACGCCTACCGGTCGCGCTCCTCGGAGCCGAGTTACTCGGTTTTTCCGCGTAACTCCGACTGTCGAACGCCTGCTGGTGCTGAGTTACTCGGTTTTTCCGCGCAACTCCGGCCGTCGAACGCCTGCTGGTGCTGAGTTACTCGGTTTTTCCGCGCAACTCCGACCGCAGACCGCCTGCTGGTGCCGAGTTACTCGGGTTTTCCGCGCATCTCCGATCGTCGACCGCCTGGTGGTGCCGAGTTACTCGGGTTTTCCGCGTAACTCCGACTGTCGAACGCCTGCTGGTGCTGAGTTACTCGGTTTTTCCGCGCAACTCCGACCGTCGAACGCCTGTTGGTGCCGAGTTACTCGGTTTTTCCGCGCAACTCCGACCGCAGACCGCCTGCTGGTGCCGAGTTACTCGGGTTTTCCGCGCAACTCCGACCGTCGAACGCCTGCTGGTGCCGAGTTGCTCAATTGGCGCGCTGCAACCCGATTTTTTCGGGCTGCAGCGCCTGCTTCTGGCCTCCGAGCATCTGCAACCGGACTTTTCCGGGTTGCAGCGCCTGCCTCAGGCCTCCGAGCATCTGCAACCGGACTTTTCCGGGTTGCAGCCTCTGCTTCGAGCCCCCGGGTGCATACAGCCCGATCAAATCCGGCTGCGGCTCCGCGGAATAGCGGTCAGCTCAGCTCCTCGCCGGTAATGGCGCGGTAGATGGCGCGGTAGCGGGCGGTCGTCGCGGCGACGACCGGCTCCGGCAGCGGGGCCGGCTTGCTGTCCTTGTCCCAGTCGGAGCCGAGCAGATACGTCCGCACCGGCTCTTTGTCCATGCTGTCGATCTCGGTATCGAGCTCGTACTTGTCCTGCGCCCAGAAGCGCGAGCTGTCGGGCGTGAAGATCTCGTCGATCAGGATGATCTCCCCGTCGACGAGCCCGAACTCGAACTTGCAGTCGGCCAGCAGAATGCCTTGCTCGAGGCAGCGCGCATGCGCGAACTCGTACAGCGTGAGGCTGCGGTCGCGCAGCTGGGCGGCGACGTCCGCTCCGACCAGCTCCTCCATCCGCGAGAACGGAATGTCCTCGTCGTGGCCGACGTCGTTTTTGGCCGCAGGCGTGAAGATCGGCCGCTCGAAGCGCTCGT
The DNA here is from genome assembly GCF_002864175.1 of Paenibacillus pasadenensis. Classification (NCBI taxonomy): domain Bacteria; kingdom Bacillati; phylum Bacillota; class Bacilli; order Caryophanales; family Paenibacillaceae; genus Paenibacillus; species Paenibacillus pasadenensis. The sequence goes on from NZ_NFEZ01000003.1 coordinate 1,346,685, forward strand.
TCTTGCGCAGGCCCGCCGGCAGCGGGATGCCGTTGATCTCGCCGGTCGCCGCGTACTGGCGCCAGCCGCCGCCGGTGATGTAGCCGCGCACGACGCATTCGATGTCGATCCGCTCCGCCTTGCGCGTCACCATGATGCGGTCCCGCAGCGCGTCCTTGTCGGAGACGAGCTCGCCCAGCCGCTCCACATCCGTATGGACGACATGGTTCGGCTGGATCGCGGCCGTCTGGTCGAACCAGTAGGCGCTCAGCCGGTTGAGCACGCTGCCCTTGTCCGGGACGGGCGGATCGAGCACGTAGTCGAACGCGCTGATGCGGTCGGTGACGACGATCAGGTAATGCTCGCCGAGATCGTAGAGCTCTCGGACCTTTCCTTTATAGAGCAGCGGCGCCTGGATGAGGCCTGCCGCCGTCGATAGCGCCTCCGTTGCTGCAGCCATGATGGTTCCTCCTGCCAATGCGAGATGGATGAAGCGAAAACGATGGGTCGCTTGAGCGAGCCTGCAGCCGTCCGAGCGGACGATCCCTAGCGAGCGAACGGTGCCCGCCGCCGCAAAAGCCCCCTAGATCAGCTCCAGCCGGCGGAAGATCGTGTCGACATGCTTGAGATGCCAGCTCGGGTTGAACGCGTCGTCGATCTCCTGCGCGCTCAGCGCGGCCGTGATCTCCGGCGTCTCCGCGATGATGTCGCGGAACTGGCGCTGCTCCTCCCAAGCCTGCATCGCGCGCGGCTGCACGGTGTCGTACGCCTGCTCGCGGCTGAAGCCCTTGTCGATCAGCATCGTCATGACGCGGCCGGAGAACGGCACGCCGAACGTGCGGCCCATGTTGCGCTTCATGTTGTCCGGGAACACCTGCAGGTTCTTGATGATGTTGCCGAGGCGGTTGAGCATGTAGTTGAGCAGCATCGTCGCGTCCGGCAGGATGACGCGCTCCACGGAGGAGTGGCTGATGTCGCGCTCATGCCAGAGCGGCACGTTCTCGTAGGCGCTGATCATGTGGCCGCGGATGACGCGCGCCAGGCCGGAGATGTTCTCGCAGCCGATCGGGTTGCGCTTGTGCGGCATCGCCGACGAGCCCTTCTGGCCCTTGGCGAACGGCTCCTCGACCTCGCGGAACTCGCTCTTCTGCAGCGCGCGGATCTCGGTGGCGAACTTGTCCAGCGAGGTGGCGATCAGCGCCAGCGTCGCCATGTACTCGGCGTGGCGGTCGCGCTGCAGCGTCTGCGTGCTGATCGGCGCGGGCTTCGTGCCGAGCTTGCGGCAGACGAACTCCTCGACGAACGGGTCGATGTTGGCGTACGTGCCGACCGCGCCGGAAATCTTGCCGTACTGGACGCCGTCCGCCGCATGGCGGAAGCGCTCCAGGTTGCGCTTCATCTCCTCGTGCCAGAGCGCCAGCTTGAGGCCGAACGTCGTCGGCTCCGCATGCACGCCATGCGTGCGGCCCATCATGACCGTATCCTTGTAGGCGACCGCCTGGCCGCGCAGGATCTCGATGAAATTCACGACGTCGCGCTCGAGGATCTCGTTGGCCTGGCGCAGCAGATAGCCCGTCGCCGTGTCGACGACGTCGGTCGACGTGAGGCCGTAATGCACCCACTTGCGCTCCGGTCCGAGCGTCTCGGACACCGCGCGCGTGAAGGCGATGACGTCATGGCGGGTCTCCAGCTCGATCTCGCTGATCCGGTCGATGTCGAAGCCGGCCTTCTCGCGCAGCGCGGCGACGTCCTCCCGCGGAATGACGCCGAGCTCGGCCCACGCCTCGCAGGCGCAGAGCTCCACCTCCAGCCACGCCTTGAATTTGTTCTCTTCCGTCCAGATCGCCCGCATCTCGGGCCTGCTGTAACGCTCCAGCATGTTGTCTTCCACACCCTTGTCTATAAATTGAACTGCCTAGGATCCGATCGCTTCGTTCTCCGCCTGCCAGATGCCGGTTCCCTGAATCCAAGCGAGCGCGGCGTCCGCATCCGGCGCCAGCACGTTCACATGGCCCATCTTGCGGCCCGGCTTGGCCTCGGCCTTGCCGTACAGATGCAGCTTGGGCGCGACGCCGAGGCGCTCCGCCTCGCTGTCGCGGACGCTCAGCCGGGCGATCGCCGGCTCGACATGCTGGCCGAGCAGGTTGGCCATGACGACCGGGCTCAGCAGCGACGGATCGCCGAGCGGCAGCCCGCAGACGGCGCGCACATGCTGCTCGAACTGCGAGGTGCGGCAGGCTTCCATCGTATAGTGGCCGCTGTTGTGCGGGCGCGGCGCCAGCTCGTTGACGTACAGCTCGCCGTCATCCGTCAGGAACAGCTCGACCGCGACGAGGCCGACCGCGCCCAGCTGCTCCACGATGCGCAGCGCGAGCCGCTCCGCCTCCGCCAGCACGTCCGGCGCGACCCGCGCCGGCACAATCGACAAGTGGAGGATGTTGTCCACGTGGACGTTCTCCGCGGGCGGGAACGCCCGCACCTCGCCGAGCGAGCTGCGCGCCGCGACGACGGACAGCTCCTTGGCGAAGCGGATGAACTGCTCCAGCACGAGATCCGTGCCCGCCCGCGACAGCTCGGCATAGGCGGCGGGAATCTCCTCCTCGCTGCGGATGACCCACTGGCCCTTGCCGTCGTAGCCGCCGGTCGCCGTCTTGAGCACGGCCGGCAGCCCGAGCCGGGCTGCCGCCTCGCGCAGCTCGTCCTCGCTGCGGATCTCCGCATAGGGAGCGACGCGCGCGCCCGCCGCCTCGACGGCGCGCTTCTCGCGCAGGCGATGCTGCGTCGTGTAGAGCAGCTCGCTGCCCTGCGGCACATAGGATTGCTCCATCAGCATCGCGGCGACGCCGGCGTCGACATTCTCGAACTCATAGGTGATGACGTCGCAGCGCTCCGCCAGCTCCCGCGCCGCCTCGCGGTCGTCGTACGCGGCGCGGATGCCGCCGCCGACCTGCGCGGCCGGGCCGTCCTCGGTGGGATCGAGGGCGATAAAGCGATAGCCCATCGCGCTGCCGGCGAGCGCCAGCATGCGGCCGAGCTGCCCGCCGCCGAGCACGCCTACGGTCGCGCCGGGCAAGACGACGCGGGCCTGCTCCGGCGTCACCGCCGCTCCGCCGGGACCGAGCGCCGCGTCCTTGCCGGGCGCGCTCACAGCAGCTCCTCCCCGCTCGCGAGCACCCGCTCGCGCGTCGCATCCCGCCGCGCCTGGACGCGCGCCTGCACGGCCGGGTCGAAGGCGCCGAGCATCTGCGCCGCCAGCAGGCCGGCGTTGGTGCCGCCGGCCGCGCCGATCGCCACCGTGGCGACCGGAATCCCGGCCGGCATCTGCACGATCGACAGCAGCGAGTCCATCCCGCTCAGCGCGGACGACTTGACGGGTACGCCAATGACCGGAAGAGGCGTCTTGGACGCGACCATTCCGGGCAGATGAGCCGCTCCGCCGGCTCCCGCGATAATGACCTTGAGCCCGCGCTCCGCGGCGCTCTCGGCGTAGTCGAACATCAGGTCCGGCGTCCGGTGGGCGGACACGACCCGCTTCTCGTAGGCGATGCCGAGCTCGTCCAGCACCTCGCATGCAAGCTTCATCGTTTCCCAATCCGACTTGCTGCCCATGATGACGCCTACGCTTGCACCCATCTCTTCATCCCGCCTTCGCGCATTTATAGAGGTACAAAAAAATCCCGCGGAACGAAAGACGCTCCGCCCTCTCGTGAAGAGAGGGCCGGGAGGGCCGTCCAGCCTGCGGGATCGCAGAGCGGCGCGGCGGCCGGACGCCGAAACACGCGCGCCGGAAGGCGGCGCCGCTCTGCCCGAAGCGCCTATGCGGAGCCTCGGTTCTTCCCGTAGTCCGGCGATTCCGGTCGCCGGGTAGAAACGTTCGGGCCGATTCCCGAATATATACGAGGAGTATGCGATTATCGGGCAACCCGGACGCCGCGCGTCCCTGCTCGCCCTATTCCAAGATTCGACATCTGCGAGGCGAGCCAAACCCGGCTGCCCCGCTTTGCTTTCCTAGTGTACCAATCCGACTTGGCACTGTCAACTGCAGAAAGCGAACATTGCGAAGATAATATCCATCTATAGTTCGTCTTTCAACATTTCCGTCCTGAAGGCTGCTGCCGCTCTCAGAGGCCGCCTCCTGGCGCTTCGTTTCGACGGGACATGCCGCAGCGACACAAGCTTTTCCGCCTCCCGCAAGCTCTGGATGCCGCATGGCAGGAAGCGCTTTCGACGGAAGAGGGCAGGCCCGGGTCCGCCGAACCGGTCTAAAAAAGCCAACCTGCCGAATATGGCAGGTTGGCTTCCATCGCCTTAAAACCGAACATCTCCATTCAAGGGGATGTGATGTTAGCTGACACGAAAACGATCGTTCCGCACCGGCCCATGCTCCCCATCCGAACCATTTTGAACGTCAGGACATCCAGAACGTCTTGTCCTTGGCCGCGATGCGCCGCCCTTCCGGAACGTTCATGCCCGGATAGCCGAGGTAGATGAAGCCGACCAGCTCTTCTCCGTCCTTGAGCCCGAACGCCGACTTCATCGACGAATGATGCATCGGCTCGCCGCTGCGCCAGACGGCGCCGAGCCCTTCCTCATGCGCCGTCAGCAGCATGTTCTGCACGGCGCAATGGACGGCCGCGAGCTCCTCCGAGCGGATGACCCGGGGATTCGTCGAGGGCGAGCAGGCGACCGCGATGACGGCCGGGGCACGCATCGCCTTCGCTTCCTCTCGCGACAGGCGGACTTCCTTTTCCTCGGGATCCAGTCCAGCCAGCGAATCGAGCGCCGCATTGGCATAAGCGCTGCCCAGCACTCGCCGCCCCTCGCCCGTCATGACAAAAAACTTCCACGGCTCCGTATGGTGATGATTGGGGGCCCATACCGCCGATTCCAGAATGCGCTCGATCTTCTCCTTCTCAACCGGCAGATCCAGCACCTTGCCGATGCTTCTCCGCTGCCGGATCGCTTGCTGCAGCTCCATCCGCTTCCCCTCCTCTGCAAAGTCAGGTCCGGACCATCCTTGCATTCGGACATTGCTCCTTCTATTATAACGGGCCGGGCGATCCGTGGAAACCTTGGGCAAAGTTAATTATTCAGCAGTCAAACAACTATGGAGGACGCGCGGCATAGAGTTGAACGACGGCCACCTCAGCCAAAACAAAAAAGCCGCCTCCGCGCGCCGAATGGCGCGAGAGGCGGCTGCTGCATGCCGCAGGCTGGCGGTCCGCCGGCCTCCCCGCCTGGGCGGGACAGGACGGCGGACCCGAGCGGGATCAGCCCGCTCCGAGGTACAGGTAGCGGAGCACGATCAGCAAGGCGAGAATCCACATGAGCGGATGGATGTTGTATTTCTTGCCGGCTTTGCCGGTCAGGTTGGCCAGCAGCGCAAGCAGGACGTACGACACGATGCCGAAGCTGATGCCGTTGGCGATGTTGTACGTGAACGGCATCATGATGATGATGAAGAACGAAGGAACGGCGTAGACCATGTCCTGGAAGTCGATCTCCTTGACGGACTGCATCATGAGCAGGCCGACGAGGATGAGCGCCGCCGCCGTCGCGGAGCCCGGGATGAGCGCCACGAGCGGAGCGAGGAAGATCGACAGCAGGAAGCAGATGCCGGTCGTGACGGCCGTCAGGCCGGTGCGGCCGCCCTGGGCGATGCCGGAGGAGCTTTCGACGAAGGCCGTGACGGTGCTCGTGCCGAGCATCGCGCCGCCGCTGACGCCGACCGCATCGACGAACATCGCTTTGCCGACGCGCTTCTTGCCTTCCTCGGGATTTTTCATGAAGCCGGCGCGGTTGGCCGTGCCGACGAGCGTGCCGAACGTGTCGAACAGCTCGACGAACGTGAACGTGAGCACGACGGTGATGAGGCCGACCTGCATGACGCCGGCGAAGTCGAAGTGCCAGAAGTTGAGCTCGCCGAAGTCCGGCAGCCACGTCGGGTTCTCCGCCATCGTCGGCAGGTTGCCCGTGAGCCAGGCGACGAGCGTCGTGCCGAGGATGCCCCACAGGAACGCGGCCGGCACGCGCAGCACCATCAGCACGGCGATGAGCAGCAGGCCGAGGATCGTCAGGTAGACGGACGGGTTATGGATGTCGCCCATGTGGATGACCGTCTCGAAGCTGAGCAGGTTGGTGAAGGTGCCTTTTTCGACGTCGGTGACCGCGGTCTCCGCGGCGATCGTCATGATGCCGCTGTTCTTGAGGCCGACGACGGCGATGAACAGGCCGATGCCGACCGTGATCGCGTGCTTGAGGCTGTCCGGCACGGCGGTGATGAGCATCTGGCGGATCTGCGTCACCGTCAGGATGAGGAAGATGATCCCGGAGATGAAGACAGCGGTCAGGCCCATCGCCGGCGAGATCGGATTGCCCGTCCCCTGCGAGGCGATGATGGTGGCGGCGAAGTAGGCGTTGAGGCCCATGCCCGGCGCGAGCGCGACCGGGAAGTTGACGAACAGGCCCATCGCGATCGTGAAGATGCCTGCCGCCAGCGCAGTCGCGAGGAACACTGCGGTCCAGCTCAGGCCGGACGCCGAGAGGATGCTCGGGTTGACGGCCAGGATGTAGGCCATCGTCATGAACGTCGTGAGGCCGGCCATGATTTCGGTGCGGATGGTGGTGCCGTTTTCCTTGAGCTTGAAGAAGCGCTCCATGCTGCTTGTCCCCCCTGGACAGTTGGATTGGCTGGCGCCCGAGGCGCTCCCTTCGCGGGAGCGGCCTCGGGCCTTGCTTTCGGAAAAGCAAAAAGGAGAGCGCGCGGCAGCTGGCGGGCAGCTGCCGGAAGCGTCTCTCCCGGATCGTCCGGAGCGGAAATGGTCCCGGCTCCGCTCCCTGCCGCCCCGACGGCCGGCAACAGCCGGACGATGAAGGCGACAGCGAGCGGGGCGCAAGCGGCTTCCGCTCCGAACTTTCGTAGCCTGGTCATTTACGGTGACCGAGTAGAGACTTCCGGGCCGATCCCCGGAATTATACGAAAGTTGCGTTGGATATCAATCAGAACGTAACTAATTTACCTTCATTTTCGACATAAGTCAACCGATCTCTTTGATTTTCGGCTTATTTTCCGAACATTATCCAACATCCGGGAAAAACCGTCAGCGCTCGGCGTCCGCGGCCGCGGCCGGAGGACGCAGGCGCGCGAGCGCCAGCCCGATCATGCCGAACAGCAGGAACGCTCCGCCCAGCAGCCAGAACAGGCTGCCGGCCGCGCCGTACCGGAGGCCGAAGCCGCCGACGACCGGACCGGCGATGCTGCCGACGGAGAAATGGATCGAGGCGAGCACGTTCGCTCCCGGCAGCAGATGGCGAGGCAGCTGGTCGGCCGCATAAGCGAGGCCGAGCGAGAAGAACGAGCCGACGAGGCCGCCGGCCAGCGCCAGCAGCGCGGCGACGAGGACGACGCTGTCGCCCGCGGCCGGAATGCAGGCGAACAGCACGCCGCCTCCGAGCCCGCAGCCGATCAGCACGGGCAGACGGCCGATCCGGTCGCTGAGCGAGCCGAGCGGCAGCTGCAGCAGCAGGCCGCCGAGGCCGAGCGCCGGCAGCAGCGCGCTGATCGCTTCGCGGTTGAGGCCGATCTGCGTGCCGTACAGCGGGAAGCTGCTGTTCATCGACGCTTCCATGATGCCGTACAGCATCGCCGGCAGCAGCGCGTACCAGGCGATCCGATACACCTTCAGGTAGCGCGCGGCGCCCGTCGCCTCGCCCGGCTCGGCCGCTTCCGGCCGCTCCTTGGCCGGCAGGCCGAGCGCGAGCAGCAGCACGACGGCGTACAGCCCGGCGCTGACGAGGAACGGCGCCGCTTCGCCGAAATGCAGCAGGTTGATGCCGAGCGGACCGATGCTGAAGCCGACGCCGTAGGACATGCCGTACAGCGAGATGAAGGTGCCGCGGCGGCTCGCCGGCGCGCGGCTGACCATCCAGAGCTGGGTGGCGAAATGCATGCCGCTGTCGCCGACGCCGATGACGAGGCGCAGCAGGAACCACGCCGTCAGCGAGCCCGCCGTCAGCGGGAACAGCAGCGTGGCGGCGGTGATGAGCACGATGCCCGTCACGATGACGGCCTTGAAGCCGAAGCGCCGCACCGGTCGCTCGATGAAGAACATCGTCGAGAACGTCCCGATGTACAGCGCCATCGAGTTGAGGCCGTTGACGTCCTCGGGCACGCCCGCGCGCTCGAGCAGAATCGCGAGCAGCGGCAGCAGCAGCCCCTGGCTCGCTCCGGCCGTGACGACGACGGCGAGCAGCACGAGCAGCCGGTAGCTGACGAGCCGCTCGGGCGGCTCGAGGAATGGACTGGCGGAAGCAGGTGGATTCATGTCGGGATGATGGCTCCTTCGTTCGATCGCTTTGCAAAAAAACCTGACGCTGCGGACAGGAGAAATTTTTTTCGTCCGAAATTCGCTTAAATTTTACCATAATGAAGCTGATGCAAAAAAGGAACGGCCGGCCGATGCCGAGCCGTTGTTCCGTCCTTGCAAAAAAGAAAGCCTGTTGCTCGAGCAGGCTGCCGAGAAGCATACCCGCCCTTTTTTGATGGATTTGGAAGAAACTGTCCAATTCATCCTTTCAACAGCCATAATGTCATGAATTCTTCCGTGAAATAAACTTCCAACCACAACGGACGGAAGGGCGCCTGCTTCCAATCGTCTATATTGTAAACTTTCTTAACATTTAATAGACTGATTGCGTCAACTACTATTACATAGAGTGGAGGAACTTGTCTGATGTCTGCATCCTTATCCCCCAAGCGCCTGCTCGTCTACGCCCTCGCCGTCTCGCTGCTGGCCAGCTTGCTGGCTGCCTTCGGAGCGCCGCGCGCAAGCGCCGCCGAAGCGGCGAAAATTCCGCCGCTGCCGCAAGCCGCGAAATCGTCGCCGCTGCCGAACGTCATCGTCATCGGCACCGGAGGCACGCTCGCCGGCAAGGCGAACGCCCCGACCAGCTTCCAAAGCTATCGGGCCGGCACCTACCTGATCGCCGATCTCGTCAAGCAGCTGCCCGGCAAAAACCAGCTCGCCGACGTGTCGACCTACCAATTCGGCAATAAAGGCTCCGGCGGCTACACGATTCCGGAGCTGCGGGAGCTGTCGCTAGCGGTCGACGAGGCGCTCCGCATCTACGACGGCGCCGTCGTCACGACGGGCACCGATACGATGGAGGAGATCGCCTACTTCCTCGATCTGACCGTACGCAGCGAAAAGCCGGTCGTCGTCACCGGCGCGATGCGGCCGTGGGACGTCATCGGCACCGACGGGCCGGCCAACCTGTTCAACGCGATCAAGCTTGCCGGCAGCGGCAAGACGACCTCGTTCGGAACCGTCCTCATGCTGAACGACTACATCCACGCGGCGCGCGACGTGACGAAGAGCAACTCGCATCGGATGGACACGTTCGAAACGCCGATGCTCGGAGCGCTCGGCTACATCGACGAGAAGAACATCCGCATCTACCGCGCGCCGGGACGAGCCGGAAAAGCCGGCACCGCCGCCTGGAAGACGCCGTTCGACCTGACCCGGATCGCGCCCGAGGCGCTGCCGAAGGTGGAAGTCGCCTATGTGTATCAAGCGGCAGGAGCAGGCGCGATCAACGGCTTCGTCAAGGACGGCGCCAAAGGCATCGTCACCGCCGGCACCGGCGCGGGCGGATTGTCGTCGGCGATGAGCGCGGCGCGGTCCGAAGCGATCAAAAAAGGCGTGCTGTTCGTCACGACGACCCGCACCGGCTCCGGCACGATGTATCCGGGAAGCTCGCCCGGCATCATCGCCGGCGACAGCCTGAACGCCCAGCACGCGCGCATCCTGCTGCTGCTCGGCCTCGCCTTCTCCAGCGACTTCGACACGATCAAGGGCTGGTTCGCCGACTATGGCACGGGCGCGGCCAGCGCCGCCAGCACCGCCAGCGCAGCGGAATAAAGGAGGACAAGACCAATGGCTACCTTGCTGACCACGCTCAAACGCTCCGCCGCTCTCGCGGCAATGCTCTCCCTTGCCGCCGGCGCCTTCGCGGCGTCCGGCCCCGTCCCTGCCGCTGCGGCCGCCGAGGCCGCGGCGATCAGCGCCAATCCGTTCGCGCCGACGGTGGAGATTCCCGCCGTGCCGGAGGCTTTTCACACCTCCGAGCTGCCTGACGTCATCGTCGTCGCCACCGGCGGCACGCTGGCCGGCAAGGCGGCGGACGGGACGAGCTTCCAGAACTACCGCGCCGGCACCTACCTCATGGAGGACCTCGTCGCGCAGCTGCCCGGCAAGGAGAAGATCGCCGACGTCGAGACGGCGCAATTCGGCAACAAGGGATCCGGCAGCTACAGCCTGCAGGACCTGTACGACCTGTCGCAGACGGTGGACGCCGCGCTGGAGAAGTACGACGGCGCGGTCGTGACGACCGGCACCGACACAATGGAGGAGATCGCCTACTTCCTCGACCTGACCGTGCGCAGCGAAAAGCCGGTCGTCGTCACCGGCGCGATGCGTCCGTGGGACGTCATCGGCACCGACGGGCCGGCCAACCTGTACAACGCGATCAAGCTCGCCGGCAGCGGCAAGACGAAGGGCTACGGCACCGTCGTCATGCTGAACGACGTCATCCAGACGGCGCGCGACGTGACGAAGTCGAACGCCCACCGGATGGATACGTTCGAGACGCCGGCGCTCGGCGCGCTCGGCTACATCGACGAGAAGAACATCAGCCTCTACCGCCTCACCGCGCGGGCGATGGCGTCCGGCACGCCGCAGTGGCGCACGCCGTTCGACCTGACGTCGATCGCCAAGAGCAACTTCCCGGCCGTCGAGATCGCCTATGCCTACCAAGGCGCGGGCGGAGGCGCGATCAAGCAGTTCGCCCTGGACGGCGTCAAAGGCATCGTCACCGCCGGCACCGGCGCCGGCGGCCTGTCCGCGGAAATGAGCGCCGCCCGTGCCGAGGCGATTGAAAAAGGCGTGCTGTTCGTTACGACGACGCGCACCGGCTCCGGCACGATGTACCAAGGCAATACGCCGGGCATCATTGCCGGCGACAGCCTGAACGCCCAGCATGCGCGCATCCTGCTGACGCTCGCGCTGGCGTTCAGCTCCGACTATGATACCGTCAAAGGATGGTTCCAGACGATCGGCACGCAGGACGTGCCCGCCTCCGGCACGGTCGAGCCGGCCGCTCCGGCTCCGGAGCTCGCCGCCAGCGACCTGACCGGCCACTGGGCCGAGGAGCCGGTCAAGCGGGCGGCCTCCTACGGCATCGCCGCCGGTTATCCCGACGGCACGTTCGGCCCCGACAAGCCGGTCACCCGCGCCGAGTTCGCCGTCATGCTGATGAACGCGCTGAACGTGCAGCCGGCCGTCGAGGGCGAGCCGTTCGCCGACGCCGCCTCGATCGGCGAGTGGGCGCAGACGGCCGTCGCGCAGGCCAAGCAGCTCGGCATCGTCAAAGGCTATGCCGACGGCAGCTTCAAGCCGAACGCGCTCGTTACGCGCGCCGAGATGGCGACGATGGTCGGAGCGGCTCTCGGCCTGCAGCAGCCGGCGGACGGCCGCACTACGTTCGCCGACGACGCCGCGATCCCGGCCTGGGCGATCCCGGCTCTGAACGGCATCCGGCAAAAAGGGCTGATCGACGGCCGCGACGGCAACCGCTTCGAGCCGTCCGCGGCGACGACGCGCGCGGAAGCGTCCGTCCTGCTCGTGCGGATGCATGATCTCGGCTGAGCAGCCTGATTTCCAACATCAAAAACGCCCTTTGCCCGACGAAACCGTCTGGCAAAGGGCGTTTCTCGTTTGGCTCAGCGGGCTATTCCCACTCGATCGTCGCCGGCGGCTTGGACGTGATGTCGTAGACGACGCGGTTGACGTTGTCGACCTCGTTGACGATGCGCACGGAGATCTTCTCCAGCACGTCCCACGGAATGCGCGCCCAGTCGGCGGTCATGCCGTCGATCGACGTCACGGCGCGAATGCCGACCGTGTAAGAGTACGTGCGGGCGTCGCCCATGACGCCGACGCTGCGCATGCCTGGCAGCGCCGTGAAGTACTGCCAGATCTCGCGGTCGAGGCCCGCTTTGGCGATCTCGTCGCGCAGGATCGCGTCGGACTCGCGCACGATCTCGAGCTTCTCGTCCGTCACTTCGCCGAGCACGCGGATCGCGAGGCCCGGACCCGGGAACGGCTGGCGCCAGACGATCGCGTCCGGAAGGCCGCATTCGGAGCCGACCTTGCGGACCTCGTCCTTGAACAGCGCGCTCAGCGGCTCGACGAGCTTGAACGTGATGTCCTCCGGCAGGCCGCCGACGTTGTGATGGGACTTGATCGTCTGCGCGGTCGCGGTGCCGCTCTCGACGATGTCCGTATACAGCGTGCCCTGGGCGAGGAATTCGAAGTTCGCGAACTTGGCGGACTCCTCCTGGAACACGTAGATGAACTCGTTGCCGATGATCTTGCGCTTCTGCTCGGGATCGGACACGCCGCGCAGCTTGCCGAGGAAGCGCTCGCTCGCGTCGACCTTGACGACCTCCATGCCGAACTTGCCGACGAACGTCTCCATGACGCTCTCCGCCTCGCCCTTGCGCAGCAGGCCGTGGTCGATGAACATGCATGTCAGGCGGTCGCCGATCGCCTTGTGGACGAGCATGGCCACGACGGAGGAGTCGACGCCGCCCGACAGCGCGCACAGCACGCGGCCGGTCTCGCCGACCTGCGCGCGGATGTCGCGGATCGCGTCGTCGATGAACGTCTCCATGCTCCAGTTGCCCTCGCAGCCGCATACCGTATAAAGGAAGTTGCGGATCATGTCGTTGCCGTAGACGGAGTGGCGCACCTCCGGGTGGAACTGCACGGCGTAGAAGTTCTTCTCCGGATGGCTCATGGCCGCGATCGGCGCATGTTCCGTTCCCGCATCCAAGCGGAAGCCCTCCGGCATCTCCACGACGAGGTCGGTATGGCTCATCCATACCGTCTGGCGGTTCTCCAGGCCGAGCGCGAGCGCCGCGCCTTCGGCGAACGTCACGTCGGCGCGGCCGTACTCGCGCTTGCCGGCGCGCTGCACCTTGCCCTTGAGCTGATGGCTCATCAGCTGCATGCCGTAGCAGATGCCGAAGATCGGCAGGCCGAGCTCGTAGATCTCCGGATCGACCATCGGCGAGTTTTCTTCATAGACGCTTGCCGGCCCGCCGGAGAACACGATCCCCTTCGGCGCCAGCTCGCGGATCTTGGAAGCCGGAGTGTTGTACGGCAGCAGCTCGCTGTAGACGCCGAGATCCCGGATGCGCCGAGCAATCAGCTGGTTGTACTGTCCTCCGAAATCGAGAACCACGATCATTTCATTAGGCTTGTTCACGCCCGAACCTCCCTCAGTCAATTGGACTCATTCTATCAAAGCGGCTTCCGGCCAGTCAAGGCGGGAAGCCGCGCGGCTTCGCGGCCGGACGGCCGCCGGCGAGGGCGGCGCGGGCGCGGAGCAGCGGCCCCGGGACGGGGCCGGCGGAGACAGGGCCACGGGCGGGGCCGGCGGAGACAAGGCCAAGGGCGGGGCCGGCGGGCGAAGGCGTGGGCCGGGCGCGGTGCGTCAGGCGCGGGCCCGGCGGCCTGGCGCGGCCACGGGCGGGGACGGCAGGCGAAGGCGCGGGACGGGCGCGCAGGAGCGGCGGCTGCGAGCGGGATTTCCGCGCGTAGCAGCAGGCTTCGCTGCACGAGGAGCTGCGGCTGCGCGCACGATTTTTCTAGAGGAGCTTCAGCCGCGCAGGCTCAGTGCGGCCACGGCGGACGAGCGCCAGCGCGGCGGCAATCGCCGCGCCGCCGCCAGCGCTAAGCGCGGGCGCGCGGCCTGGCCCAGGCCGCCGCCAGGATGGCGGCGGCCGCCTGAGCTCATCCGGCCCGCAGCGGCTCGGCGCCCGCCTGGCGCCGCCGCCGGCGGCGGCGCCCGCTGTGCCGGCGCTCAGCGCGCGCATCAGCTGCTCGGCGGCGAGCGCGCCACCTAAGGTGCGCGGCGCGCGGTGCCGCGTGCTCGCGCCTAGGCCGCGCGAGCGCGTAGGCCGCCGAGGCCAGAGGCGCAGCGGCGAGCCAGCCCGGCGCGCCAGCGCGCTCAGCGCGGCCCGCAGGGCGCGGAGCGCGCCAGCGCCCCGGGCTGGGCGTCGCGCGAGCTCGGTGCCGGCCGCTAGCGCTCAGCTAGCCAGGCCCGAGCGGGCCGGGCTTGGAGTCCGGGCTCGGCTGAGCTCGGCCTAGGCTTCGGCGGCGGCGCCGAGCCTGGGCGGCTGCGCTGCCGCGCGTACCCCGGCGTCGGGTCGAACGCGACCCACCCGACGCCGGGAAAATAAACCTCCACCCAGGCATGCGCGTCCAGCCCGCTGACCCGGTAGACGTCTCCTCCGGCTCCGGCCGCGGCGCTCCCGAGCGCCGCGCGGACTTCCGCAGGAGCTTTTCCCGACGCCGTCTCCTCGCCTGGAGCGAATCCCTTCACCCACCGGGCCGGAATGCCGACCGAGCGCAGCATGACCGCCATCGCCGTCGAGAAGTGCACGCAGTAGCCGAGCTTCCGCTCGAACAGAAACTGGTCGACCAGGTCCTGCCCCGGCGCGGGCGCTTCGGTCTCCGTCAGCGAGTAGCGATAATGCGCCTTCAAGTAGTCGCTCACCGCGACGACCTGCCCGTATCGGTCTGCCTGGCCGGCGGTCGCCGAAGCGGCGAGCTCCTTCACCCGCTGCGGCAGCGAGGCCGGCAGCTGCAGCGCCGCCTTCAGCTCAAGCTCGAGCTGGAGCGCCGCCTCGCCGGCCTCCGCCGTCGCCGCTCCTGCGGCCGCCGTCCGCCGGGCCTTCCCTTCTTGTCCGTTCCCGCTCTCTTGCGCGCTGTTCGAAGCGGCGCCCGATTGACGGAGCTGCTCCGCCGTCGGCCGGACGAGTTCCGACACGACCGTATAGCCCAGCGCCCCGCCGGCCGCCTGGGGCAGATAGACGGCTCCGCCGCCGCTTTCGCTCAAATAGGACGTCCAGTCCCTGTACGCTTCGGCCGCCGGCGACCGGGCCGACAGGATCGCTGCCGCCGTGCCGGCCGCAGGCAGCGGCATCCCTTCCTCCAAACGAGGCAGCCAGACCGACTGCCGGATCGTTTCCGCGCCTCCGCTTTCCGTGCCTTGGCTCGCCGTGACTTTGCTCTCCGTGCCTTGGCTCGCCGTGTCCTCCGGCTCCGTGCTCGCCGGCTGCGCCCCTTCTACTGCCGCACTTGCTTTCCCCGGCACAGCCGCCCCCGGACCAACGGGCCGCGCTACGAGCTCGCCGCCCTCTTCCCGCCAGCCTTGGCCGGTATAGACGGTTTTCTCCTCCATCCTCCAGTAAAGAGGCTCGGGAGAAACCGCCCAGAACAGCGTGCGGTCGGATTGCCGCAGCGGCGCCCCGAGCCGCGTATCGTCCAGGCCGTAGCCCGTTTCGGCGGCGGCGCCGCCCGCCCCGGCCTCCGCAGCCGCCTGCCCGCCTGCGCCGGTGAAGATCGGCGACTGGCGGATCGCCCCCGCCCCGTCCTGCGATGCGGATGCGCGGATCGCCTGCTGCGCAGCCAGCGCCCAGTCGGCCGGCCGCTCCGCAGTCGTCTTGCCCGCCGAAAGTCCGGCCGCGCCGAGGGCGAGCAGAGCGGCTATCCCGCCGCTTGCCGCCCACCAGCGCCAAGGCGGCATCTCCGCACTGGCGGTGGCAGCGGAAGAGGGAGGCGCCCCTGAGCCCGCAGCGTCCGCCTGACGCCGCTTCAGCCGATGCAGGGTGAGCAGCGCGGCCAGCAGCACGCCTTCGGCCGACGCGCGCGCCAGATTCGGAAGCGTGTTCAGCCCGAACCATTCGCTCAGCGCCCACAGATAAGCCGCCGTCAGCCCGAGCAAGCCGATGCCCCACTGCCGGATCCAGACGAGCGTCTGCAGCGCCGAGAGCAGGATCGACAGCCCAAGCAGCAAGCAAAAGGCCTGTCCGACGCCGGACATCGCGGCTGGACCGCCGGCAAGCAGCTGTCCGGCATCCTGCGCCAGCTGCCCCGGCAGTCGCGGCAATCCCGAGATGCCGGACCAGCCGTCCGGGCCTTCGCCGATCCAGCCCGCCCCCGCCGTCACGACGGCGAGCCGGAGCAGCAGCGAAGCCCAGCCGGGCAGCAGCCAGACGCCGGCAAGCAGCAGCAAGCCGGCAATGGCGGCCAGCCCGCCGATGCGGTAGGCGTCGTTCCACTGCGGCAGCCGCCCGAGCGGCAGCAGCCACTCCGTCAGCAAGCCGAGCAGCAGCAGGCTTGCCGCGGCCCGGAGCGGCCAGCGAAGGAGGCCACCGGCATGCTCCAGGCGCGCATGGCGGCTCGAGGCCGATGGACGGACAGCGGAACCGACGCCGGTCGGAGCGGACGGCGAACGCCTTGTCGGAGCCAGGCTGCTGCCCGGCTTCGACAAGGCGCTTCCGCCAACGGTCGACGGTGCGCTTCCGCTCGCCGAGTTTCCGCCGACTGCGCTTCCCTTGCCTCCGCTGCCTGCCGTCCCGCCGACCATGCCTCGCCCCGGCGTTCCGACGGCCTTTCCTGCCTGCGCCGAACCGGCTTGCTTCCAGGCTGCTCCCTGCAGCACCAGTCCGGCCGAAAAGTCGTTCGAGCCGCTGTCCTTCATGCCGTACCTCCTCCATTCGTTGCGAGCGGCGTCGGCCGGAGCCTCGCAAGCGTCGTGTGCCGAACCGTTGCAGCTTGGTCCGCGCAGGTGGCCTCGTTCCCGCTCTTCCGTGCCCGAGCTGCTCGGTTTTTCCGCGCAACTAACCTCGTTCCCGCTCTTCCATGCCCGAGCTGCTCGGTTTTTCCGCGCAACTAACCTCGTTCCCGCTCTTCCATACCCGAGTTGCTCGGTTTTTCCGCGCAACTCTCCTCGTTCCCGCTCTTCCGTGCCCGAGCTGCTCGGTTTTTCCGCGCAACTCCCCTCGTTCCCGCTCTTCCGTGCCCGAGCTGCTCGGTTTTTCCGCGCAACTCTCCTCGTTCCCGCTCTTCCGTGCCGAGCTGCTCGGTTTTTCCGCGCAACTCTCCTCGTTCCCGCTCTTCCGTGCCCGAGCTGCTCGGTTTTTCCGCGCAACTCCCCTCATTCCCGCTCTTCCGTGCCCGAGCTGCTCGGTTTTTCCGCGCAACTCTTCGCGCCGCTGCCGGGTTCGCGGGGGCTCAGCGCCAGACCGTCCAGCTTCCGCTTTCGCTCCCGATCGCGCGCCCGCTCCAGCTCCGGCTTGCCCCTCCGGCTCCGCCGTCGTGCTCGCGCACGCTCGCGCTCGCGCGCCAGGCGCGGCATCTCGACGCTTCCAGCGGCAGCCAGACCAGCTCGACGCCCGCCTCGGCCGCCCATCGCTCCCGCTCGCGCCGCGCGGCCGCCGACAGCGCCGGCCCGATCGGCACGCGCAGCTCGAGCGGACAGCGGGCGGCGCGCGCGAGCTCCGCCAGCCGCTCCCAGCCGCCGCCGAGCGGCGTCAGCGCCGCGATGCGGCTGCCGGGCGCCAGCGAGCCGCTCCGCAGCAGCCGCTCCAGCGCCGCGTCCGCGCTGCCGCCTGGCTGGGGCTTGGCGGCAGCCAGCCGCCTAGCCGCAAGCGGCAAGCCGCGTCCGCCGGCCACCCCAAGCGGCGGCTCCGCTCCGGCGGCAAGCCGCGCGGCCCAACCGGCAGCGGCCGCGTCGCGCAGCAGCGCGGCCGCCTGCCCGGCGCAGGCGTCCAGCAGCGCGTCGGGTTCGGCGCTGGCGGAGCCGGGCAGCCCGCTCGCGCTCCCCAGACGCTGCCACAGCGCATGCTCCAGCTCCAGCAGCACGACGAGCTCCGGCGAGCCGGCCTGCTCGTCCTGACGCGTCTGCAAGCCGCGCCCGCGCGCCGCGGCCCTCCAATCGACCCGGCGAAGCGGGTCGCCCTCGCGATAGGCGCGCGTCAACGGGCCTCGGCCTGGCGCGCTTCGCGGATTGCCGCCGTCAGGCTGTCCACTGCCGCTCCCGGCCGCAAGGGAGCGCGGACTGCCGTCAGCCACGGCGCCGAGCGGCGGCCCTTCCGGCTCGGGCAGGACGGCGAACCCGTCCGGCGCCTCCAGCCGGACCGACGTCCATGCGAGCCCGAGCGGATCGGCGATGGAGACGGTGCAAGGCCCATACGCATATTCTCCGCGCCTGAGCGAGCCGATCCGGTAGGACACGGTCCATTCCTTTCGCAGCCAAGGCAGCGCCCAGCAGGTGAGCACGAGCGGCTGCTCCGAGACGCCGGTGCGCCGGCTCAGCTCCTCCCGCACCTGCACGAGCAGCAGCGGCGGCAGGCGCCGGCCGCTGAACCGCAGCCTCACCGCCGCTTCGCCCGCGTCGCCGCCGGCCTCAAGCACGCGCTCGAGGCGAAGGCTGCCGCCGCAGGTCCAGCTCCAAAGCGCCGGCAGCGCCGCCAGCAAGAGCAGGCCGCCGGCCCAAGCCGCCGCGAACCAATCGAGCGCCGCGCCGCGCGCCGCCGCCGCTCCGGCAGCGCCGCCGAACGCAAGCGCCAGCAGGCCTAGAGCCAGCCATCGCGAGCGGGGCCGTCCTCGGCGATCCGCCGATTGCCGGCTTCGAGGCGCTCCGGCTGGCCGACGCCCGCCTCCAAAAGAAGCGGCAGGGAAGCTCGGCTGCCCTCCGCCGCCAGCAACGGCGGCCGCTCCACCCGTCGCGCTAATCCCAGTCGAGTTCGTCCCGGCCCCTCCGACAGCCGTGCTACCCCCAGTTCGGTCCGTCCTTGCCGCTCCTGCCGCGCTCCTCCCAGCAACGCCTGGAACGGCGGTCCCTCCGCCCATCGCGCTTATCCCAGCCGAGTTCGTCCCGGCTCCGCCTCCCGCGCTCCCCCCGGCAACGCTCCTCGCTCCTTGGCGCAGCCCGGAGAACGGTCCGCCTCCCGCGCTCATCGCCCGGCCGCCTTGCCGCCGGGCAGCGGCGTCGCGGCCAGCAGCCGCTCCAGCACGCGCCGCGGCGCGGCTCGGTCCGGCTGCCCGTAAGCGCCGCGAGCGGCCAGCCGGTGCTCCAGCACCGGCCGGGCGACCGCCCGCAGATCGGCGGGGCGCACATAATCGCGTCCGCCGATGTAGGCGGCCGCCTGCGCCGCCCGCAGCCAGTCGCGCGAGGCGCGCGGGCTGGCGCCCAGCTCAAGCTCCGGCGCCGTGCGCGTCGCCTGCACGATCTGCACGATATAAGCGAGCAGCTCCGGGCTGCAATGGACGGTGCGGCTCTCTTCCGCCATCTGCTGCCACTGGCGCAGCGAGACGACGGGCCGCAGCTGCTCCGGCGCCTGGCGCTCGCCGGCCGCCAGCATTTCCAGCATGCGCGCCTCCTCCCGCGGCTCCGGATAGCCGATCGACAGGCGCATCATGAACCGGTCCATCTGCGCCTCCGGCAACGGGAACGTGCCCTCCCCGTCGAGCGGATTCTGCGTCGCGATGAGCAGCCACGGCTCCGGCAGCGGCCGGGTGACGCCGTCGACCGTGACGCGGCGCTCCTCCATCGCCTCGAGCAGCGCCGATTGCGTGCGCGGCGACGTGCGGTTGATCTCGTCCGCGAGCACGACGTTGGCCATGATCGGCCCTTCCCGATAAACGAACTCGCCCGAGCGCGCATCCCAGACGGATGAGCCCGCCACGTCGGCCGGCAGCAGGTCAGAGGTGAACTGGATGCGCCGGAACTGCCCGCCCAGCAGCCTCGCGAGCGCGCGCGCCAGCATCGTCTTGCCGACTCCAGGCACATCCTCGAGCAAAATATGGCCTCCGGCGAGCATCGCCGTCATTGCCAGCCCGATCGTCTCCCCTTTGCCGAGCAGCACGCTTTCCGAGCGGGCCGCCATGCGGGCGAGCAGCGCCCCCGGCGGCTCCGGCCACTCCTCCCGACTGTCCTCCGGGGCGCTCCGGTACGGGTCCCCCCAGACTTCTCGCTCCTGCTTCGGCTGCATGGCCATCGCCTCTCATCTCCCTTTTCCGCCTTCCAATCTAGCGGCCTCTTTGCTAGACAGTCTCCCCACTCGGCGAAAGGTTTAGACTTTCCCCCGCAGCCGCCCGCCCTTTTTCCGCAGTAGGAGGCAGAAAGGCGGCCGCCCTCTGACGGCGATGCCGCGAGATCGACAGGCTCGGCAGAGCGTTTGCCGCTTCCCGTGCCTATGAAAAAAACCATCCTTCTCCCGGTCTCCGGGAAAAAGATGGCTGATATCGGTCTTGTGCTTGATCGGCGCGCCGCTTGCTAGGACGTTTATCATACCTCTGTCGCGAGCCGAGGCGCTTTCAGTTCCCTCATCGAGCCGATGCGCCGGATCTCCGAGATTCAAGGCACTTTCTGTTCTCTCATTGAGCCAATGCCCCGCATTCCCGAGATTCAAGGCACTCTCGACTCCCTCGTCGTACCGACGCGCCGGGTTTCCGTGAGCCAAGGCACTTTCAGTTCCCTCATTGAGCCAATACCCCGCATTCCCGTGAGCCAAGGCACTTTGGACTCCCTCGTCGAGCCGACGCGCCGCATTTCCGAGATTCAAGGCACTCTGGACTCCCTCGTCGAGCCGATGCGCCGCATTTCCGAGATTCAAGGCACTTTCTGTTCCCTCATTGAGCCAATGCCCCGCATTCCCGAGATCCAAGGCACTCTAGACTCCCTCATCGAGTCGGCGCGCCGCATTCCCGTGAGCCAAGGCACTCTCGACTCCCTCATCGAACCGACGCGCCGGGTTTCCGTGAGCCAAGGCACTTTCAGTTCCCTTATTGAGCCAATGCCCCGCATTCCCGTGAGCCAAGGCACTCTGGACTCCCTCATCGAGCCGCTGCGCCGGATCCCCGAGATCCAAGGCACTCTAGACTCCCTCGTCGAGCCGATACGCCGTGTTTCCGTGACCCTCAGGCTCCGCTCCTAGCGGATGAACGCGATCTCCTCGCCCTTGGCTGGGCCTTCGCCCCGCTTGAAGCGATAGGGACGGAACACGAGCCGCTGCCCCGGCGCCTCGTCCGGCAGCGCCGGCGTCACGACGTACCGCCACATCAACGAATGATTGGAACCCCCGCCTCCGTCGAATCGGACCCGGTGCGGCCCTTCGACGTGCAGCTCGCAGCGGAACCATCGGTCCCGCTCTCCCCAGGGCAGCTCGCAAGGGACAGGCTCGTCGTCCCCAAGCAGCGTGATGACGCTCGCATTGTCATACTGCCGGATCGCGGACAGCGTGAACACCGTGTCGCCCGCAACGACAGACTGGCTCATCACGAGCATCCGCCGGTATCCTTCCGGCTCGATCGCCGGACGGTAGTCCTCGTCATCTGTCATGAGAAAGGAGAACAAGGCGTTCACGTAGTCCTCCTGCAGATCGCTCGCTTTCGCCCAGGCCGAAAGGTCGGCCGCAGGCGGAAAGCCGGGCTCCGTCCCGGCGATCCGCTTCCGCTCGCCGATCAAGCCGCACAGCCTTTCGTCCAGCTCGAGCAGCCTGCGGTTGTAGTCCTCCGTCGGGCGCTTGAACGGCATTCGTTTCATTCTGCATTCCTCCTTGGGCTGACCGGGCCTCCAGATGAAACAGGCCCGCCGCTGTTCCTGCTTCGGCGAGCCTCCTTGAATATCCTTTCCTATTCCATCGAACCGCTAGGCTTTGTCCGCCGCAGCCGACTCCCCGGCCGCCGGCGCCGTTTCCGCATTCGGACCTGCGAGCTCTCCATTCGCACCGCTGCGGGAAGATCCGCCGGCATCCATGGCGCTTCTCAGCCAGCCGTCCACTTTTCCCGGCGTCTTCTCCAGCTTCTGCAGCGGGTCGCCGAGCAGCCGCAGCAGCTCCTCGAGCGGCGCGTACAGCGCGCCCGCGCTATCGCGGAAGGCCGTCTCGGGATCCAGCGCAGCCGCTTCTCCCGTCGTTGCGAACACCGTCGCCGTCCGGCGCGCCCCGTCCCATTCGACGCGTCCCCCCAGCGCATCCGCTGTCCGGCGCACCGGTACATAAAGCTCCCCTTCGACGATCCGGTACTCGCCGTAGACAATCGTTGTCTCGCCCGTCGCGCCGTGCAGCCGCAGATCGGCGAGCTGCGTCCCGTAGGTTTTGGCAGAAGCGGATCCATTTGCTCCAGCACTTGCTTTCCCTTCTGCTTCGGCATTCACCTTGGCATCCGCTTCAGCTCCTGCTTTCGCTCCCGCCTTCGCTCCCGCCTTCACTTCCGCCTCAGCTCCTGCCTCCGCTCCCGCCTTCGCTTCAACGCCTACCTTCGCGCCTGACTTCGCCTCCGCCTTCGCATCCGCTTCCGCCGTCTTGCCCGCCTGCGCCGCGCTGCCGTTCCAGGCCGGCACGCTGTCCGCGGCGGCCGCCAGCCACTCCGGACTGCGCCGCAGCTCGCGGCTGCGCTCCGCCAGCGCGGCGATCTCCTCCGCTTTGGGCGCTTCCCGTTTCCATTTCAGCTTGGCCGCGACCGGAAACACCGGCGCCTCGCCGCCCCCGTCCAAAGCCGCGAACGCGTATCCATGCGCGCGATAGAAAGCGATGATCGCCGGCAGCGCCTTGACCGACTCGCCGTGGCCGGTGCCGTCATGGAGCAGCACGGTCATCTCCCGCTTGAGCGCCGCCGACGTCGCGCCGGCGGCGATCTCCGCCGCAGGCACGCCGATCCGCTTGGAATCCCCGCTGTCCACGTTCCAGTCCGCCATCGTGTAGCCGGCCTCGCGCATCGCGCGGAAGTAGCCTTCGTCAAAGTTCGTATACGTGCCTCCCGGAGCCCGCACGAGCGTCGTCGCGACGCCAGCGTCCAGCAGCGCCTGCTCCGTGAGCAGCGTCTGGCGGGCATAGCCCTGGAAGCTGCCGTAAAGCTGCTTGTAGTCATGGTCGTAGGAATGGTTGCCGATCGCATGGCCTTCCTCGCGCGTCCGCTGGACGAGCTCCGGATGGGCCTTCACCTGACGGCCCACCATGAAAAAGGTCGCCTTGATCCCCTGCTCGCGCAGGATGTCCAGCACCTGGGCCGTATGCTCGCTCGGTCCGTCGTCGAAGGTCAGGTAGACGGTTTTGGCGGCTGCGGCTGGCTTCGCCTTCGCGGCGACAGCCCCGGGCTGCCCGGCGGCAGGAGCGGCGCCCGTCGAGGACGCTCTGGACGCGGCCTGGCGCAGCGCCTCCAGCAGCTCCGCCCCGCCGATTTCCGGCTGAGGCGAGTCGAGCGCCGCCGCAGAGGCGGCCTCGCTGTCCGGCTGCGCGGAACCGATGCCTGCGGCCATCGCTGCGCGAGTCGACCTAGCCCCTGCCGCTTGAGCTTCCGCTCCGCTCCCGCCCGCTCGGACCGCGCTTGCAGCGCCTTCCCCTCCTTCGCCGCCGCTGCCTGCGGCGGCATGAGCCGCGCTTGCCGCCGCGCCTTCCCCTCCCTCGCCGCCGCTGCCTGCGGCGGCATGAGCCGCGCCTATCGCCGCCGGCGGCGCAGCCAGCGGCCGCTCGACGCCTCCTTCTCCTCCGAGGCTCGTCCAGCCGATGCCGAGCGCCGCCGTCGCGGCCAGGAGCCGCAAGCCAAGCTTTTTCGCCATATCCGTCCACCCTTTCCTACTCTCGAATCTAGTGCTAGATTCTATGAGCCTGACGGGCGCCTTATGCCGTCCGGTGTTTTTTTGATCCAATCGCGGAATCGGTCCGGTCCGTCCGTCACGATGCCGTCCGCGCCGGCGGCGGCGGCTTGAACCGCCTCGCGCCGGCGGTCGACCGTCCAGACGAACACGGCCATGCCCGAGCCGTGGACGCGGCGCACGAGCTTCGGCTGGGCGAGCTGCTTGCGGAGGTTCGCGTAGGTGGCGATGTCGGCCATCTCATGCAGCCGGCTCTGCTCCAGCTCCTCCTCGCGCGACAGGATGACGCCGAGCGGCACCGAGGGCATGAGCTCGCCCAGCCTCTTCAGCGAAGGCAGGCTGAACGACTGTACGATGACCGGCGCTCTTCGCCAGCCCGGTCCCCCCGCCTCCAGCCGCTGCTCTCCGGTCAGGCCGAAGCGGATGAGCGCCGCGGCGACGGCCCGCTCGAGCCCCGGCTGCAGCTGCGGATCCTTCAGCTCGACCAGCAGTCCGATCTTGCCGCCGTACCGGCGCAGCACCTCCTCGAAGCGGGGAATCCGCTCCCCGCGGTACGCCTCGCCAAACCAGCCGCCGGCATCGAGCGACTCCAGCTCCCGCATCGTCCGGCGCGACGCGATGCCTCGTCCGTCCGTCGTCCGCTCCAGCTTCTCGTCATGCAGCACGAACGGCACTCCGTCCCGCGACAGCTGCACGTCCAGCTCGATGTAGTCGGCCCCCTGCCGCAGCGCCAGCTCGAAGGCCGCGAACGTGTTTTCCGGCGCATCCGCGGACGCGCCCCGATGCGCAAGCACGAGCGGTCGGAACGGTCCGACCGCGGCCGGCTTGGCGGCGGCCTGCGATGCTGGCGGCCGCTCGGCTGAATGCAAGGCCGCTGAACTCCCCTTCGCCGACGCCGCTCCTGCCTGCAGCGACAGGAAAACCAGCGTCCCAGCCAGCGCCGCAGCCCCCCTTTTTCTCCACCTATTCGTTCGACCGGACGCGCGTTTCCTCACTTCGGATCCCCTCCTGCACGATGCTATCCATTACTATTTCCAATCCGCCCGTCTTTTACCAATCGCTGGGCGGGATGAGCGGAGATCCGCCCCCGGCCGCGCGACTCGCAGCTCCTGGCGCAGCGGATCTTAGGGCCTGCAATTTCATAAAAAAAAGCAGCCCCCGGCCGAAAATCGGCCAGGCGGCTGCCTTGCAACGTATGC
This sequence comes from Paenibacillus pasadenensis, assembly GCF_002864175.1. Taxonomy (NCBI): domain Bacteria; kingdom Bacillati; phylum Bacillota; class Bacilli; order Caryophanales; family Paenibacillaceae; genus Paenibacillus; species Paenibacillus pasadenensis. The sequence continues at coordinate 1,371,371 of NZ_NFEZ01000003.1, forward strand.
GGCGAATCCGGGGCGGGACAACCTGAAGCATCCTGCCCCGCGTCTGAATCCTTGGGACGCCTCGCCTCGAGACTATTCCTCGCCTGCGCCCGCTTGCGCGAGGCTCTGCAGCACGTCGGCGGCATGGCCGGCGACCTTCACGCCGCGCCATTCCTTGACGAGACGCCCTTCCTCGTCGATGAGGAACGTCGAGCGCACGATGCCCATGTACTCGCGGCCGTACAGCTTCTTGAGCTGCCAGACGCCGTACGCCTCGGCCGCCGCGTGATCCGGATCGGACAGCAGCGGGAACGTCAGGCCGTGCTTGGCGCGGAAGTTGCCATGCGACTTGACGCTGTCCGGGCTGATGCCGAGGACGATCGCGTCCGCGCCGGCGAACGCCGGCATCGCATCGCGAAAATCGCAGGATTCCTGCGTGCAGCCCGGCGTGTTGTTTTTCGGATAGAAGTACAGGATGACCTTGCGGCCCCGATAGTCGGACAGCGAAGCTTCCGGCTTGTCCGTCCCGGAGGCGGCGAGGGTGAAGTCCGGCGCAAGCTCGCCGAGCGTAAGTTGGGTCATGAAGTCAGCTTCCTTTCGCATGGATCCTGCTTCGGCTTAGGAGCCGGCTCCCCGGTATCGCTTGACGCCGTGATTCCACACGAGCATGCCGAGCGTCATGAACACGATGCCCATGACAGGCGTCAGCAGCGCCAGCTGCGCCAGGCCGTCGCCATGGTCCCCGAGGAAGTAGGAGGCCGGGATGACGCCGACAAAGGCGAACGGGATGAGCCAGGTGAGCATGAAGCGGATGATCTTGTTGTAGATGTTGATCGGGTAGCGCCCGTAGTTCTGGATGTTGTACATGAGCGGCAGGATGCCGGTCGGCGCGTCGGAGTAGAACGCGATTGCCGTCAGCGCCGTATACAGCCCGCCGTAGACGAGCACCGCGCCGGCGACGAGCAGCAGCATGACCGGGATGTCCCAGAATTCCAGCGGCAAGCCGAGCTGGACCCAGCAGCTCGCCATGATGACGATGCCCGCCAGCGAGCCGATGAGCGACGGCGGGTCCATGTTCTCGAGCGTCACCTGGAACCAGTTATGCGCCGGGCGCGTCAGAATCCGGTCCATCTCGCCCTTGGTGATGTAGCGGTCGCTGAAGTTCCACAGGTTGAAAAACGTGCCGAAAATGCCGTACGGCACCATGAAGAAGCCGTAGACGAACACGACCTCCGCCTCGCTCCAGCCGCCGAGCGTCGGCGTGTGCTGGAAGACGATCAGGATGAACACCAGATTGACCGCCTGGAAGCTCAGATCCGCCAGCACCTCGATCCAGAAGTCGGCGCGGTACGTCAGCTTCGTTTTGGCGTAGTTCTTGAAGTAATCCCAGAACAGCGACAGGTAGAACAGCATTTTTTTCATCGTCCGGTCAGCCCCCCTGTACGAACAGCCGTCTGCGGGCCGCCCGCCATACCAGCGCGATCGGCACGAGCAGCAGGACGAACCAGAGCAGCTGGATGCCGAGCACGCCCGGAATTTCTCCGGCCGGCGTGCGCCCGGTGAACACCGAGCTCGGCAAGTAGGTGATCGCCTGGAACGGCAGCCACTTCATCGCCTCGCCCAGCCAGCCGGGGAAAAAGCTGATCGGCACGATGACGCCGGAGAACAGGTCGACGGCGACGCGCTTGAGGCGCATCATGCCCTCGCTGCTCTCGACGAAAAACGCCGCCAGCCCCGTCAGGATGTTGATCTGCGAGTTGATGAGGAAAGCGAAGAACAGCATGACCAGATAGACCGCCCACGTCGCCGGATCGGACGGCAGCCGCACCGGGAACAGCAGGCAAGCGAGCGCCATGCCCGGGATCATGAACAGCAGGAAGCGGAACAGCCCTTCCCCGAAGCCCTGCATCATCTTGACGACGAGGTAATTGTACGGGCGGATCATCTGGATCGCCACGCTGCCGTCGCGAATCTCATTGCTGATCTCCCGGTCCAGGTTGTTGAAATAAAACGCGCGAGCCATCCACGACACGGCGACGTACGTCGTCATCTGGCCGACCGTGAAGCCGGCGAGCGACGTCTGGCCGCCGTAGATGGCTCCCCACAGGAAGTAATAGGCTCCAATATTAATCGCGTAAATAATGATGCCGCTGTAATAGTTCACGCGGTAAGCGAGCATCATCAGGAACCGGATGCGGATCAGATCCGCATAAGCGCTACCCACGGCGGATCGGCTCCTTTCCGGCGGCCGGGCTGCCGGAAGGCGCGCGGCCGGCCTCGGGCGCGGCGGCCGGGCCTTGGACCGGCTCGGCCGGCTGCGGGTCGGCCGCCGTCAGGCTGTCCTCGCCCGCCAGGTCCGGCTCGTCCAGCGCGTCGCGGCCCGCCGGCTGCGAAGGGCCCGCATTCGGCTCGCCGCCAGTCGGGCCCGCAGCGGGCGCATCCGCGCCTTCGGCGGGATCGGCCGCCGTTTCGGCCGCGTCCCGTCCGTTGCCGGCTTCGGCCGCTGCTGCGTCCGTCCGATTCGCGGCGGACTTGCCTACTCCCGCGCCTGCTCCCGCTGCGGCGTCCGCTTCCGCCTCCGCCAGCTCGGCCGCGCGCGTCCGCCCCGGCGAAGCGGCGTCGCCGGACTGGTAGATCTCGCGGACGATGTCGTCCGTGTTCGTCTCGATGATCTTCATGTCGCGGATGTCGAGGCGCGACTCGCCGACGACGCGGGCGAGCGCGTCGGCGACCTTGACCTCGTGCGGCAGCCACATCGCCGCCGTCACGTCGCTCTCGGCCCGCCAGCTGACGCCGGGCAGGCCGTCCGTCAGCTCCGCGAGCTGCGCCGGCTTGACGCGCTCGCCGAACTGGAACACGATCTCGCGGCCGCGGCTCCAGCGGCTTTTGAGCTCGTCCAGCGCTCCGTCGTAGATGATGCGCCCGTCGTCGAGCATGATGACGCGCGTGCACAGCGCCTCGATGTCCTGCAGGTCATGCGTCGTCAGCAGGATCGTCGTGCCGTGCTCGCGGTTGAGCTGCTTGAGGAAGTCGCGGATCTCGGTCTTGACGACGATGTCGAGGCCGATCGTCGGCTCGTCGAGGAACAGGATCGACGGATTGTGCAGCAGGCTCGCCACGATCTCGCAGCGCATCCGCTGGCCGAGGCTGAGCTTGCGCACCGGCCGGTTGAGCAGCTCGCCGAGCTGCAGCCGCTCGGTCAGCTCGTCCAGCCGCTTGCGGTAGTCCGCCTCCGGCACCTTGTAAACCTTGCGCAGCAGCTGGAACGATTCGACAACGCCGATGTCCCACCACAGCTGCGAGCGCTGGCCGAACACGACGCCGATTCCGCCGACGAACTTCTCCCTGTCCTTGTGCGGCACGAAGCCGTTGACCCGCAGATGGCCGGCTGTCGGGACGAGGATGCCGGTCAGCATCTTGATCGTCGTCGACTTGCCCGCTCCGTTCTCTCCTATGTATCCGCAGATTTCCCCTTTGGGAATCTCGAAGGAAATGTCCTTGACGGCGGCGACCTCCCGGTACTCCCGCTTGAACAGATCCTTGAGGGCGCCGGACAGCCCCTCTCGGTTTTTCTGGACGCGGAACTGCTTGCGCAGCTCGCGCACTTCTATGGCCGGCATGGTGCTCATGGCGTGCTCCTCTCGTAAGGCGACTCGACATTTCCCGGGAAATGGATGACGGATTTCCTTCATCCTGCGGCAAAGCTTGCGTCCTGCCGACCCCGGATTTATAATTTTATGATATGTTACGACAGCTTGGGGAAGCAAGCGACGGGATCCTTGCCGGATGCCCGACGCCGCTTGGCGCTTCCTCGCGATCCATTGGCGGCGCCTCGCTGCGGACAGCGCGCCTGAAGTCGATTTCCGCCGCCTCGGTTCATGATTTCCGCGGCCGATGCCGATTTTGTACGAAGCAGCTTTTATTTGGGAAGGGAGCTATCACCGCCGGATGGAAAGCAGAAAAGATCGACACGGCCCGGGACGCGGCAAACCCGCCGCCCCCAAGCCGCCGAAGGCTAAAAAGAAGCGCCGCGCCTGGCTCTGGTCGCTGTTCGCCGTCGTGCTCGTCATGGCCGGACTGGTCGCCTTCTTCATCGTCGACAATTACAATGCCCTGAACAATCTCCAAAAAGACCCGGAAAATTCGATCTTCGAGCAATTCGAGAACGACGCGCAGCTGGAGAAGCCGCCGGAATGGGAAGGCACCGAGCGCGTGAACATCCTCATCATGGGCGGAGACGGACGCGCGAAAAAAACGAGCAAGGAGCCCGCGCGCTCCGACTCGATGATCGTCGTGTCGATCGATCCCGTCACCAAGAAGGCCCATTTGTTCTCGCTGCTGCGCGACACCTGGGTCGACATCCCCGGCCATGGCCAGGGCCGCGCCAACGAGGCGATCGTCTACGGCGGCTACAAGCTGAGCATGCAGATGATCAGCGAGCTGACTGGCCTCGAGATCCAGTATTACGTCTACACGGAGTTCGAAGGCTTCAAGTCGCTCGTCGACGCGATCGGCGGCATCAACATCGATGTCGAGAAAAATATGCGCTATACCGACAACGCCGACGGCAACCGCTACGACATTGATCTCAAGAAGGGCTACCAGGAGCTGAACGGCGACCAGGCACTGCAGTACGTGCGCTTCCGCCACGACGCGACGAGCGACTTCACGCGCACGGAGCGCCAGCGCAAGTTCCTGAGCGCGGTCGCCGACAAGATGAAGAACTTCGGCAACATCACCCAGCTGAGCACGATCATCCGCAAGGTCAGCCCGTTCGTCGAGACGAACCTGTCGGCAAACGAAATGGCTCGCCTCGCCAAGCTCGGCCTCGGCCTGCACAATGCCGGCACGGCCCAGCTGCCGCCGAGCAAGCTGCTCGCCGACGAGCGTGTCGGCGGCGCGTCAGTGCTCGCGATCACAAGCGAGGACAAGCTGCGCGAATACGTGCAGGAGGTGCTGGCGGAGGATCAGAACGCGCCTGAGCCGTCCGCTTCGCCGGGCGAGAACGCCTCGTCGAATGCGGCTTCGCCTTAAAGCTACCGTCCAATCTACCCTTATCGGGAGAGCAGCCAGCTGCTCTCCTTCTTTCATGCCCTACCATCCCAAGACCGATCAGGAGGTTCTCCCATGTCCAACCCATCCGCCAGCCGCTTCGCCGTCCCCGGCGCCTCCCGCGCCCGCAGCGAGGCGCTCCATGCCGAGGCGCTGCAGCATATCGTCGGCGGCGTCAACAGCCCGAGCCGCTCGTTCAAGGCGGTCGGCGGCGGCGCGCCCGTCGTCATGAAGCGCGGCCAAGGCGCCTACTTCTGGGATGTCGACGACAACCAGTATATCGACTATCTCTGCGCTTACGGCCCGATCATCGCCGGCCACGCGCATCCGCATATTACCGAGGCGATCAGCCGCGCGGCCGCCAGCGGCACGCTGTACGGCACGCCGACGGAGCTGGAGGTCCAGCTGGCGCGCATGCTCAAGGACGCGATTCCTTCCCTCGACAAAGTACGCTTCGTCAACTCCGGCACGGAGGCGGTCATGACGACGATCCGCGTCGCCCGCGCTTATACCGGCCGATCCAAGATCATCAAGTTCGCCGGCTGCTACCACGGCCACTCCGATCTCGTGCTCGTCGCCGCCGGCTCCGGCCCGTCCACGCTCGGCATCCCCGACAGCGCGGGCATCCCGCAGTCGATCGCGAGCGAGGTCATCACCGTGCCGTTCAACGACATCGACGCCCTGAAGGCCGCGCTGGAGCGCTGGGGCGGCGAGACGGCGGCGGTCATGGTCGAGCCGATCGTCGGCAACTTCGGCATGGTCATGCCGAAGCCCGGCTTCCTCGAGGAGCTGTGCCGCCTGACGCGCGCGGCCGGCGCGGTCGTCATTTACGACGAGGTCATCACCGGCTTCCGCTTCCACTACGGCACGGCGCAGACGTTCGGCGCGTTCCCCGACGCAGCGGCGATCGAGCCGGATCTGACGGCGCTCGGCAAAATCATCGGCGGCGGCCTGCCGATCGGCGCCTACGGCGGCCGCAAGGACATCATGGAGCAGGTCGCTCCGCTCGGCCCCGCTTATCAGGCCGGCACGATGGCCGGCAATCCGGCTTCGATCGCGAGCGGCATCGCCTGCCTGGAGGTGCTGCAGCAGCCGGGCGTCTACGAGCGCATGGACCGGCTGGCGGCCGGCCTCGCCGACGGCCTGGCGGACCTGGCGTCGCGCCACGGCGTGCCGCTGACGGTCAACCGCATCCGCGGCTCGTTCTCGACGCATTTCTGCGATCATCCGGTGACGAACTACGACGAGGCGCAGGATACGGACGGCGAAGCGTTCGCGCGCTTCTTCCGCCTCATGCTGGAGCGCGGCGTCTGCCTCGCCCCGTCCAAGTACGAGGCCTGGTTCCTGACGACCGCCCATACGGACGAGGACATCGCCCGCACGCTCGAAGCCGCCGCCGAGGCGTTCGCGGCGATGGGCCTCTAGGCAAAGGCGATCCGCTTCTCCGGACCGGCGCAAAGGCTGCGGACGACCCGCCGCTGGACCCGCTGCTGGCCCGACCAGGCTCGCCGCCGGACCTGCCGCTGGCCAGACCTACTGCTGGCCCGACCAGGCTCGCCGCTGGACCTGCCGCTGGCCCCGCCGTGCCGCCGGACCTGCCTATCGCGACGAGCGAGGCGGTCGTTTCCGTACGCCTGCTCCGCAAGCTAATGATACTCACAGACCTTATTCCGTCCGATTTGCGCCGAATGGAATGGTAACGATACGGACAGACCTTATTGCTGCGAAATTCGCTCCCAAATCCGCTTTTTCGACAAAATAGCGCTCCTCCGTATCGTTGGCTGCGAAAAAGCCTTCTAAAACGCCGAATAGCGCTTCCAGGTATCATTAGGGTCAGGATGAATTTCCAAGGATGGGGCGCACCGCCCATCTCCCGCAGTCCCTCGGCGGGCGGGAACGCCAAAAAGCGGAGCCGCTGCCGGCTCCGCTTTTTGGCGTCCTCACCTATCCTCCCGCTTCAGCCAACCGAGCCCGCACGCTCGCGCTGGCGCTCGATCTCGGCGATCAGCTGCGGCTCGGGCGCCTGCCAGCCCGCCGGCTTGGCGACCTTGCCCTGCTCGTTGTAGATCGGCTTGCCGTCCGGACCGAGCTTGGCCATATTGGCTCCATGCACGATCTCGAACAGCCGCTGCGGCTCCACGCCCATCTCGACGAAGGTGCCGAGCGCGAAGTACATCAGGTCGATCAGCGCGTCCGCCTGATCCTCGACTGTCTCGGCGGCAAGGAATTCAGCCAGCTCCTCGGCCATCCAGGACGCCCGCGCCAGCGCTCTGCCGCCTTCGCCGCGCAAGGAGGCGGCCTTCATTCGCCCCGCCAGCTCTTCAGTCGCCGCAGCCGCTTGGGCTACAGCGTCTCCTTCGCCCCGGGCAGCCATCGACGGCGCTGCCGCCACCGGCGCTCCGAACGCCGCATGGAACTCCTTGACTTGCTCATAGTGCTTGTTCATGCCTTTCCCAGCCCCTTAAATGAACGATTTCAACGTTGTTCATTGTACCATCCGGCGAGGCATTGGAGAATCTTGCGGCGGGATCGGGTGAAGGGGGCATGGATGTTGCGAGCGAACAGGAAGAACGACCCGCCATTCGCGCCATGAACAGTCAACGCACCGATACATTGACGCCGCTAACGGTCGTCGCCGTGCGTCCGTCGCCCGGACGTCCGAGCGGACGCTTCGACTTCCCGCTGCCGCCCACGCGAGCCGCCCCGCCGCTTCATGCGTCGAGAAGGCTCCTGTCCTGCTCCAGCCCGTTCACGATCGCCACCGCAAAGCCGTCGTAGCCTTTGCCGCCTACCGTCTGCAAGGCCGCGGCCGACAGCCGGCGATCCGCGCCCAGCTGCTCCAGGAACTTGCGGATGCCCTGCACGCGGGGATCCGTGCTCTTGCCGTCGACGACCTCCCCGCCTCGCACGATATTGTCGGCGATGATGACGGTTCCCGGACGGGACAGCCTCAGCGCCCGCTCCAGATAGACGGGATTGTTCGGCTTGTCGGCGTCGATGAAAATAAAGTCGAACGGCTTTTCCCCATCGGCAATCAGCTCGTCGAGGCTGTCCAGCGCCGCTCCTTGCCGCACCTCGACGAGCCGCTCCAGCCCGGCGCGGCGCAGGTTGCCGCGGGCGAGCTCGGCATGCTCCGCCTCCAGCTCGAGCGTAATCAGCCGTCCGTCCGCCGGCAGCGCTCCCGCCAGCCAGATCGTGCTGTAGCCGCCGAGCGTGCCGATTTCCAGCACGCGCCGCGCCCCGCTCAAACGCGCGAGCAGCTGCAGCAGCTTGCCTTGGCTGCGGGAGACGTCGATCGCCGGCAGTCCCGCCTCGCGGTTCGCCAGCAGCGCCGCGTCCAGCGCCTCGGCCTCCGGCTCGCTTCCGCACAGCCTTTCCTCCAGGTAACGGTCGACATCCTTCCAGATTCGTTTCATGCATGCCCTCTCCCTTGACTCCGAGTTGAAGCCGGCTTCATGTCTCTAGGGTATGCGAACGCAATCGATAAGTATAATATAAGATTAGAAGAGATCCATAATTGAAAGTAATGAATAAAGCAGGCTGGAATAAGCCGAAAGATGTCCTATTCCTCGCTTATGATCAAGCTCAATCCAAAAAGGAGCTGAGCCCATGGGACGCAACATCATTCTCGATCTGGCCGTGACGCTGGACGGATTCATCGAAGGCAAGCAAGGGGAGACGGACTGGTGCATCATGGACCCCGACATGGAGTTCCTGGCGTTCCTGGATCGGATCGACACGATCCTGTATGGAAGGAAAAGCTACGAGCTCTGGGGAGAGCATGCCCCGTCGGACGACGCGGCGCCGAGCGAGAAGGAGCTGTGGACGGCCGTCCACAGCAAGGAGAAGTACGTTTTTTCGACGAACCGGAACAAGGCCGCTCGCGGCGCCGTCTACATCCATGACTCCGTCGGCGAGAAGGTCGCCGAGCTCAAGCGGAAGCCGGGGAAAGACATCTGGCTGTACGGCGGAGCCGGCCTGATCGCCACGTTCATCGAGCAAGGGCTCGTGGACGAATACCGGCTGTCGGTCCATCCGGTCGCGCTCGGAGCAGGCAAGCCGCTGTTCACGGAGATGAAGCAGCGGCTGGAGCTGGAGCTGATCGAAGCGAAGACGTTCTCCTCCGGCGTCGTCCAGCTCATCTACCGCCGCCAGCCGGAGCAGTAGCCGCAAGAAAGGCCCGCCCGGGCGCGGCAGGAATCGACCGCGTGGAGTCGAATGCTACGGCGAGAGGACGGTGCGACGATGTACATCTGGCAAGGAAGCAAGGTTCGGCTGAGGCCGATCGAGCCGGAGGACTGGGAGCTTTTTCACGACAACGACCTGGATTCCGAAGGAGCGCGCGCGGCGGATGCGGTGTACTTCCCCCGCTCGGAGGAGGGCACTCGCCGCTGGGCGGAAAAGAAAGCCGAGGAGGAGCCGCAAGGCGACAACATCTCGCTCGCGGTCGAGACGCTGGAGGGCGAGCTCGTCGGCAGCCTGGACGCGCATCACTGCGAGCCGCGCGACGGCAGCTTCCGCTACGGCATCGCGCTGTTCCGACCGCATTGGCGCAGCGGCTACGCGACGGAGGCGGTGCGCCTGCTGCTCCGGTATTATTTTCACGAGCTCCGCTACGAAAAGGCGACCGCCCATGTGTACGCCTTCAACGAGGCGTCGATGCGCTTCCAGGAAGCGCTCGGCTTCCAGCTGGAGGCTCGGCTGCGCGAGCAGATCTTCACGAACGGCCGCCGGCACGACGAGCTCATCTACGGCATGCTGCGCCATGAGTTCGATGCGCGCTTCGGAGAGGCGTGAGCAAGCAAAGGGGGCTTCCATCGAATGAACCTGCACGCGCTGCGCCTGTTCCGCCATGTCGCCGATACCGGCAGCGTCACCCGCGCCTCCGAGCGGATGCGCATCAGCCAGCCGGCGATTACGTCGCAGATCCGCAAGCTCGAAGGCGAGCTCGGCGTCCGGCTGCTGGAGCCCGACGGACGCGGCATCCGGCTGACCGACGCCGGCCGGCAGGTCGACGAGCTGGCTCGGCGGCTGTTCGCCGTGGAGCAGCAGATCGAGCGGCTGGCGCACGGCTACGCTGAAGGCAGCCTGGGCCAGATCCGGCTCGCCGCCACCTATTTGCCGGCCAACTACTTGCTCCCGGCCTGGCTCGCCCGCTTCCGGCAGCGGTACGACGACGTCGAGCTGAGCGTGCGGACGACCAACTCGAGCGAGGCGATGCGGCTGCTGCTCGCCGTGGAGGTCGACCTGGCGCTGTACGGCGGCCTGCCCGAGGTCCATCCGGCGGACATCCGCTCGGAGGAGCTTTTTCGCGACGAGCTCTGGTTCGTCGTCTCTCCCGATCATCGCTACGCCGGCCGGACGGTGCCGCTGGAGCGGATGGTCGCCGAGCCGTTCGTGCAGCGCGAGCCGGGCAGCTCGACCCGCGAGCGGCTGCTGGCGCTGTGCCGGACGCACAGCGTGCCCGAGCCGACGATCTCGCTGCAGTTCAACGGCCTGCATGAGTCGATCCGCGCCGTCGCGGCCGGGTACGGGGCCAGCTTCGTCTCCTCGCTCGTCGTGCGCGACGCCGTGCGGCGAGGCGAGCTGAGCCGCGTCGAGGTCGAGGGCGCGCGGCTGCACAACAGCATCGCCCTCTGCACCCGGCGCGGCGAGCCGCTGCCTCCGGCGGCTGCCGCCTTGGCCGAGCTGATCCGCGGCAGCGGCATTCAGGGAGAAGGCGGCGAGGCGTTGCCGAACTGATGGATGCCGAAGCGCGTCACGGAGGAGCCGAGCAGCGCTTCGCGCAGCGGATGCAGGCTTGGCGTCAGGCGCAGCTCGATGCCGGAGGCGGCCAGCCTTTCCAGCAGTCCCGTCATCCGGGTCACGGAGGACGGGATTTTTTCCATGCGGGAAATGTAGTAGCCGGCGATCTCGTCGAACCGCTCGAAGCCGTCCGCCGGCAGCTCGTAGCGGTACAGCGCCGTCGTCTGGATGCGCTCCAGCCAGCCGGTCTCGACCGTCATGACCGCCGGCGCGGACGTCGCCCCGAAGAAGCGCCGCTCGTCCTCCGCCGCCATGTCCTCGCTCCTCCAGTAGACGATCCTCGGGCAGGCGCGCGGCACCCAGAACGTGAACTCGCGCTCCTCGTCGATCGCCCAGACGACCGGCGGCAGCTCGGTCCGGTTCGCCTTCACCCGCGGGCGGAACGCGCCGATGCCGCTCTCCTCGCTGAAATGATAGAGCTTCATCGGCGGGGCTCCGGCTCACCCTCGCCGTCGCTCCAGATCCGCTCCATTCCGGCGAAGCTGCCGTCCCGGAACGTCAGGCGGTACACGTCCGGCATCGACAGCGACTGCCAGGCGTCGAAGCCGAAGCTCGGATCATAATGAGCGAGCAGCGCCGCCATGATCCGGCCATGCGTGCCGAGGGCGATCGACTCGCCCGGATGCGCGCGCAGCAGGCTCGCTGCTGTTGCCGCGACGCTCCTTTGCGCCTCGCGCAGCGACTCGCCGCCCGGCAAAGCCAGCTCCGGCTGCTCGAACGAACGCCGCATCGCCTCCTGCACCTCCGCCCACGACAGCGCGGCGGACTCGTCCGCCATCGCCCGCTCCCGCAGCGGCTCCAGCTCGACGACGCCGATGCCGAGCGTCTCGGCCAGCGGCCGCACCGTCTGGAGCGCCCGTTCGTACGGACTGGAATAGACGGCCCGAATCGGCCTTGACCGCAGCCGATCCGCGACTCGCCGCGCCTCCGCCCGGCCGGCATCGGTCAAGCCGCGGCTGCGCTCCTCGCCATGGCGGTAGGCCGATTCCGCATGGCGGATGAGGTAGATGAATGTTTCCGCAGCCGGGTCCATGACCGTTTCCGCGGCCGGGTCCGCGGCCGGGGACGGATCGGGACTGGCGGTCGGCTTGAACGCGGAATCGCCCCCGATCGGCGCTTCGAGGCTCCGCTCCCATCTTTCCTCCGTCATCTCCCGACCGGACAGGAACGCCACCCGCTCCTCGACCCGCTCGAAGCCGAAGGAGGCATACAAGGATCGGGCTTGCACGAGCTCCGAATTCGTCCACAGCATGACGCTGCGATACCCCTGCTCCACGCCGAAACGAAGCGCCTCCTCCAGCAGCCGCCTTCCCTGCCCTGTGCCTCTCGCATCCGGATGAAGGAGAAAAAGGCCCAGCTGAGCGGTCGACTCGTCCGCTTTCTTGAGGCAGATCGACCCGAGATGGCGGTCTCCGGACTCCACAATCCATAACGCCTCCCGAGGATCGTCCCGGCCGACCAATCCGTTCACGCTGTCTTCGACGAACGCTCGGAACGAGTCGTCGTAGCCCCGCTCCCGTCCGTACAGCTCGGCGTGCAGCTCGACTACGGCCTGCGCATCGCCGCTTCTGTGCCTTCTCCGCCTCACGCTCGCTCCCCGCTTCCCGCCGCGCCTCGACGCAGCCATGACTCCATCCCGGCCAAGACCATGCGCAGCATGTCCAGCGACTGTCCGGCCTCGCCGGTCTCGAGCGCGTGGTCGGCTCCCTCGGGCTGCAGCAGCTCGATTCCTTCGGCCGCCTCGATGCGGCGCAGCTCTTCCGGGCCGAAGGCCGGATCGTTCGTGCCGGCTACGGCAAGTCCGCCATACTGCAGCATGAACGGGATCGTCTGGGCGAGCGGAGTGAGGAAGAGATGGCGGATTTCCTTTTCTTTGCCCTCCTCCTTCAGCGCCTCCAGCGTCAGGCCGGAGACGACGGTGCCGATGCTTTTGCCGATGAAGGCGAGGCGGTCATACCGCTCCAGCAGCGGCCGCAGCACCTCCGCGCAGTCGGCGCTCGCGGCTGCCGTCATTTCCTCGAATGATTTCGGCTCCCGGCGCGCCGCCTGGTAGCCGTATTCCAGGTTCAAGAGGTCGTAGCCCGCCTCCATCGCCGACTTCCCGGCATAATAAAGCACCGGCATGTCGCAGGAGTAGCCGCGGCCGGGAAACAGGACGGCCAACGAGCGGCTGCCTCCGCCTTCCTGCCGGACCAGGCGGCAGCGGATTTCCGTCCCGCAAGCGGACGGAGCGTGGATCCATTTCTTTTCCATGAAGATGCCCTCCTTTTCGTGGTGGTCACATGGAAGCCGGCATGGCGGCACCATCGCGGAATCATCGCTACTCCACCTTCGTTCTGGTGGAATTCGTCGGCCGCCTCCGCAGCTCCTCCTCCATCCACTCCAGCAGCACCGCCGCTCCCCGTCCGCCGGAAGCCGAGCCGTTCAGCACGAGATCGGCATGCCAGCGGGTCGGCTCGACATAGAGGTCGTGACGGTGACGGACGAGGTCGAGATACTCCCGGATGAGCTGCTCCTGGCTGTAGCGCCCGGGCTTGAACTTGGCCAGACGGCGGGCGAGCCGCTCGTCCGACGGACAGTCGACGAATACCCGCAGGTCGAATCGCTCCCGCAGCCGCTCGTCGTGAAAGGCGAGGAAGCCTTCTACGATGACGGCGTCCCTCTTCTCCAGCGCCTCGTCGAGACGGGCGGACACCGCTCCCCAGTCGACCGCCTCGGGCGTGTTGAAGTCTTCGTAGGCCGCATCGGAAAAAGGACCCTTGCCGAGCGGGCGGACCGGCTTGTAGAAGCGGTCCATTTGCAGGACCTCGAGGCTCCGGCCGGAGCCCGACAGCTGCTCCTGCAGCCAGCGGGCCAGCGTCGTCTTGCCGCTGCCGGTTCCTCCGGCGATGCCGATCGCAAGCGCTTTCACATTTTCTTTCCTCCTTCGTCCTATCGCTCGTCGTCTCCACATATGCTATACCAGCAAGTCCGCTTCCACAACTTGCCGAGAGGGGAAATGACGAATGCCGACCATCCTGCTTCAGCTCTCCTATCTGGTGCTGCTCGTCTGGGCCGTCTACAGCTTCGTCCAGGACTTGAAGATGTCCCGCAAGGATTGGCTGGTGCTGCTGCTTCATCTGGCCGTCGCGATCATCTCGCTGAACTGGCTGCTGGATTCGCTCGGGTATAAGCTCTAGCGCTGAGCCCATGCTTCGGCGGCTCGGCCGCGCCTGGAACGCCGAAAAACCGTTTCCCCGCCACTCGCGGCCGGAAACGGTTTTTTACGGTTGCGCTTGCGCTCGCGGCGGAAAAGCGATGCGCGCAGGGCGGCTCGTCCAGGGCCGTTTTCGGTCCTGATTAGGGGATTGATGCGGCATGCGGCCCAAGTCTGCAGCGTGCCTGCGGCCTGCCGCTACGGATCGAGCAGCCCGTATTTGCGCTTGGCGCGGCCAAGAATCCTCAGCCAGATGCCGGAGAACAGCATCAGGAAAAAGACGTTGCTGAGCGCATGCGCCAGGTCGAACGGAAAGCTCGCCGCATACGAGGCGGCGATCGCCGGCCAGCTCAGGTCGCCGATGAAGCCGAGCAGCCCCCACAGGTTCATGACCCAGCCGAACAGGAAGCCCCAGGCGAAGCCGAACGCCGCCCTGCCCCACGCGCTGCCCATGAGTCGGGTATGGCGCAGCAGCCCGGCGGTGAAGCCGATCATGCCCCAGCTGAACATCTGCCACGGCGTCCACGGGCCTTGGCCGAGGAACAGATTGGAGACGATCGCGGCGATCGCGCCGACGAGAAAGCCGGACTCGGCTCCGAACACGAGCGCCGCCATGATGACGATGAACGATACCGGCTGCACGCTCGGCAGCGCGACGAACGGGATGCGGCTCACCGCCGCGATCGCGCCGAGCATGGCGACGAGCAGCAGCTCCTCCGCCCGCAGCTTCCTCCGCTCGAAGCGGATGAAGAACGGCAGCATCGCCAGCGCGATCATCGCCAGGCTGAGCGGCAAATACAGCTCTCGCCGCCACATCGCCAGCCCCATGAGCGCCAGCGCGCCGAGCAGGCAGAGCGCGTAGACTCCGCCCATGCCGGAGCTGTGCAGCGACGAGCTTCTTTCCGCGGAGCGCTTAGGCATGGCCGAGATCCTTCAGCGTCAGCAGCTCCGGCAGCAGCTCTCCGGCGACGCGCCGGACCGACGTCGTGTAGTAGTAGTTGTCGCTCATGAACGCGCGCGTCGGCTGCAGTCCCGCCATGCGCCCGTCGAACAGCAGCCCGCAGCGGTCGGCATGGGCGGCGGCGAACTCGACGTCATGGCTGACCATGAGCAGCGTCGTGCCGCGCTCCCGGATGCGGCCGAGCAGACCGGCGAGACGATGCTTGGACTCGGGATCGAGCCCTTTGGTCGGCTCGTCGAGCAGCAGCAGCTCAGGCTCGCCAAGCAGCACGAGCAGCAGCGCCAGCTTCTGCTGCTGGCCGCCGCTGATGTCGTACGGATGCCGGCCGCGCAGCCCTTCCAGCTCCAGCAGCGCTTCCAGCTCCGCCAGCGGCGAGGCGGCCTCCTCCAGCCCGAGCCGGCGCAGCCGGTCCTCGAGCTGGGCGCCGACCGTATCGCGGGTGAAATAAAGCAGCGGATTTTGCGCGACGTAGCCGATGCGGCGGCGCAAGGAGGCCGCGCCGCGGGACGGCTCGCGCCCCGCCAAGGCGCTGGCGTCCGGCGAGCCGGGGCCGCGTGCAGCGTCCGCGTCGGCGCCGGCAGCCCCGCCGCTTCGCCCTGCCGGACGCGCGTCTGGCGCGGCCAGGCCGCGCTGCGGCGGCTCGCCGGAGCCTTTGCGGAGCCGCAGCAGGCTGCGCAGCGAGCTGCCGGCGGAGAGCGGCTCGCCGCCGAGCAGGATGCGGCCGCGCTGCGGCTCGAGCGCGCCGGCGATGCATTTGAGCAGCGTCGACTTGCCGGCGCCGTTGCTGCCGAACAATGCCATCCACTCGCCGCGCCGCACCTGCAGCGACAGCCGCGAGAGCACGAGCGGCTCGTCCTTGGCGTAGGCGAAGACGAGGTCGCGGCATTCCAGCAGCGGAGGCTCGTCGGGAGCAGCGGAGGCTGAGTCCCCGCTCGGGGCGGCCCCCGCCGAAGCGGCGGCGCCGGCGCGCTCGGCCGCCATCGCCGCCGGCCCGCCGCCTCGACCGCGGCCGAGCTCCGGCCCGAGGCGCTCCAGCGCATCGCGCAGCCAGGCGCGGCCCTCGCGCACGGTCAGCGGCACTCGCTCCGCCGACGGCGCCAGCGGCTCCGCGCCGAGGCAAAGCCGCGCCGCCGACGGCAGCACGCGAGCCGACTCGGCGCGGCCTTCGCGCCAGATCGCCAGCGCCGCCTCGCGCGGCGGCGCGTCGACCGCGACGCGGCCCTCGCGCAGCAGCACGACGCGACTCGCCAGCGGAAACAGATCCTCGTACCGGTGCTCGGAGATGACGACCGTCAAACCGAGCTCCTCGTTCAGCCGGGCGATCAGCCCGATGAACTCGCGCGCGGCGACGGGATCGAGCTGCGCCGTCGGCTCGTCGAGCAGCAGCACGCGCGGGCGCAGCGTCATGACCGACGCCAGGCTGAGCAGCTGCTTTTGCCCGCCCGACAGCTCGCCGACATCCCGATGCAGCCAGCTCTCGATGCCGAAAAACGGCACGAGCTCCGCCAGCCGCCGCTGGATCGCCGCCGCCGGGTAGCCGAGGTTCTCCATCGCGAACGTCAGCTCCTGCCACGCCGTGCTCATGACGATCCCGCTGTCCGGATCCTGGAACACCAGGCCGATCTCCTCGGCGGAGCGGCGCTCGTCCAGCGCCTCCAGCGGCTCGCCGGCGTAGCGGATGGCGCCCGTCCGCTCGCCCGCCGGCGCGGCCTCGCGCTTGAGCTGGCGCAGCAGCGTCGTCTTGCCCGAGCCCGACGGCCCGCAGAGCAGCACGAACTCGCCTTCCCCGATGGAAAGGCGCACGTCCTCCAGCCTCGGCTCCGCCGAGCCGGCGTAGCGGAAGCTTACATCTTCGATCTGATAAGACGCCAATGCAGCCTCTCCTTTCCGTTCATGAGGACGGGCAGCGCCAGAAAGAGCAGATAGCAGCCCAGATGCACCCAGCCGAGCGGCGTCTCCTGCAACGGCTCGAGCCGCGGGTACGCCTCGTAGGCATGGACGCCCGAGACGCGCCCGATGAGGATGTTGCAGCCGAGCAGCAGCAGCGCCCATAGGAACGCCCAGTCCCGGCCGTCCAGCCGCGAGACGTCGGCGCTGCTGCGCGGGCCGATGCCGTAGCCGCGGGCGCGCATCGACAGCGCGGTCTGCAGCGCCTCCTCGAGCGACCAGGCGACGAGCGCATGCAGCGTCTCCATCCCCTCGCGCAGGTAGCGGCGGCGGCCCATGCCCTCCGGCAGGTCGCCCAGCGCCCGCTGCACGGACCGGATCTCTCCGAGCCGGCGCGTCAGCAGCGGCACGAAGCGCATCGACACCGTCACCGCGAACGCCGTCTGCGGAGCGACCGGCGCGAGCAGGCGCAGCAGACGCCCGGAGTCCAGCACGAGGTTGAACGCCGTGAAGACGAGCAGCAGGCTCAGCAGCGCCGCCGCCGACAGTCCGCCGTACGCGATCGCCTCCAGCGTCACCGGACGGTCGCGCAGATAGAACAGGATCGTCTCGCCGCGGCTGGAGAACAGCGGATTGGCGACGGCGGCGAGCAGCGCGATCAGCAGATACGCGGGCAGGCTCCGGCGCAGCCTGCGGCCGCCGTCCAGCGACAGGTTCAGCAGCAGCGCCGCCGCCAGCGTCGCCGCGAGCAGCACCGGGTGCCTCAGCAGCATGCAGCAGAGCAGCAGCAGCGCGAAGTAGGCGAAAGAGACGCGCGGATGCAGGCTGGCGAAGCCGAAAACCATCAGCCGCCGCCCTGCTGGGCGCTCGGCGCGCCGAGATCGTCGCCGTAGTCGAGCGTGTACCGCCACTCGATGACGTCGCCCGGCTCCACCTTCACCGCGCCGGCGCTCTTGCTCGGGAACTCGCCGCCAACGCTGTACAGCCAGCCGCTGCCCGGTCCTTCATCGAACTGGTACACGTTGCCGATGCCGCTCACGTACGCCCCCGCCCCTTCGCCGCTGTACTCCATCTGCACCTTCGCCGCGCGCGTCGCCCTCTTGAGCACGTCCAGCACGGTGTCGCCCTTCTCGACCGCGATCGCCTGCTTGGACAAGATCGCGCCCGTCTCCGCCGGGCCCGTCACGCTCAAAGACACCGTGTCCGCCCGAGACGGCTTCGCCGCCGGGCTGGCCGCAGCCGAGCCGCCGCCCGGCTTGGCGCCTGAGGGCGGCGGCGCCGTCCTCGCCGGCGCGGCGGACGGCGACGCCCCCGCCGCTGGCGGCGCTGCCGGCGAGGCGGCCGGCC
>NZ_NFEZ01000001.1:0-40000 GCF_002864175.1 Paenibacillus pasadenensis
GAGGCCGGCGGCGAGCGCCGTGGCGGCGATGCCGGCGGCAGCCGCGCCGGCGATGCCGAGCGGCGGCACGAGCGCGGCGTTGAGCGCGGCCTTGGCGAGCGCGGCGAGCCCCAGCAGCGCGGCCGGCAGGCGCAGCGCGCCGAGGCCCTGCAGCAGCGGCGCGGCTACCGCGCTGACGGCGGCGGCGAGCGCCGTGCTGCCGACGAGCGCAAGCGTGCCGGTAGCCTGCGCGTCGGCGTAGAACATTACGTTGAGCGGACGCGCCAGCAGCGTGAGTCCGAGCGCGGACGCCGCGCCGACGAGCGCCGACGAACGCAGCCACAGCCGGGCGAGCGCCGCCGCCTGCGCCGGATCCGAGCGACGATGCCGCACGAGCTGCGGCACGAGCGCTCCGGCGGCCGCTCCGGCGACCATCGCCACGAGCTGGATGAGCGGCTGGCCCCGGCTGTACAAGCCGAAAGCCGCCATCGCCTCGGCCGCGTCCATGCCGCCTCGCAGCAGCCGCGGCACGGTGAACGCGTCGATCGCCCCCAGCACCGGCGCGACGATCGCTCCGAGCGCCGCCGGCAGCGCGAGCGCTCCGAGAGCGCGCATCTCGCGGGCGAGCGGACGCAGCCGCGAGAACCCAGAGACCCGAGAGGCCCGTAACGCCGGCTCTCTGCCCCCTTCCTCGCTCGCCGTCCGCACCGGAGCCGCGTCCGAGTCGGATCGCCGCCCGAAGCCAGTCAGCCGGCCCACTCCACGAACGCTATCCGCATCCAGAGGAGGCGAAGCTCCCGTTGCAGCGCCTGTCGCCGACGCCCCGCGCCGCAGGAACACGGCCAGCAGCGCCAGTCCCGCCGCGCCGCCGAAAAACGACCCCCACATCGCGCCGGCGGGGAGCCGGTCGTCGCCCCAGCCGGCCGACCAGCCGATGCGCAGCAGCAGCAGCATGGCGGCGACGCGCACGACCTGCTCGACGAGCTGCGACCAGGCGGTCGGCCGCATGTCGCCAAGCCCCTGCGTATAGCCCCGCAGCGCGGCCAGCGCCGGGGCAAACCAGAGCGCCGACGCCACCGCGCGGATCGACAGCTCCGCAGCCGGGTCGCCGACGAGCGCGGCGAGGCGATCGGCAAGCAGCCACAGCGCGGCGAAGCCGGCCGCCCCAAGCAGCGAGAGCAGCGTCACTCCGGCCACGGCCGCGCGCCGCGCGCCGAGCCGATCGCCCTGCTCGAGCAGCGCCGCCGTGCGGATCGAGACCGCCACCGGCAGGCCGGCGGTCGCCAGCACGAGAATGAGCTGGTAGAACGGATAAACCGCGTTGTAGATGCCGAACACGCGGTCTCCGGCGACGTTCTGCAGCGGAATCTTCTGCAGCGTCCCGATCAGCTTGGAGAGCAGGGCCGCGCCGGCCAGCAGCGCCGCGCCCCCGAGCGCCCCGCGGCCCCGCCCCGCCTGTTGCTCCTTGTCGTCCATCGTCCCGTTCCTTTCGACTCGTTCGTTCTCCTCATTATAGCGGCGGGCGTCCGTATGAGCCATGCTTCGGGCGCATAGGCTGGGAAAGGACGTTTTTCGGCATGATTCCGCAAGGAGGCAGCAGCCAATGGAAATGGAACGGCATCCCGTCTGGACGGAATGGCAAAAAGCCAGCCTTTACCGCATGCTGGCCGACTATCACCGCGACTCCGAGCCCGCCGCGGCGGGCTCCTACGAAGGCCTCTACCGGGAAGCCGTGAAGCGGCTCGCCGGGCTCGTCCGGCTCTACGGCAATCCGTTCGGAGAGCCGCTCCCTGGCCTCGGCGCCGCCGCGCCGGGCTGGCCGCCGGAGGCGGCGTTCTCCGGCATGTCGGGCGGCTTGCCGCCCTATGCGGCGCCAGCGGCGGCGTACCCGGCCGGCGCTTATGCCGCGCCGGCCGATTTCCCGCCCTATCCCGCGCAGGCGGCGTACCCGCCGCCGGACGCCTATTCCGCGGCGGCCGCTCCGCCAGGGTCGGCCTGGCCGTCCTACGCCTCCGGAGCTTCGTCGCCCTGGCCGGGCTATGGCGGCCCTTTGCCGACCTCGCCTTGGCAGCCGCTGTCCGGCAGCGGATTGCCGGGGCTCGCGCCGCCGCTGCCCGGCGGCTATGGACCGCCCCTCGCGCAGCAGCCGGCCATTCCGGAGCCGTATGGCTGGAGCTTGGCGTCCGGATCGGGGGCCGCGGCCGGCCATCCCGGCTGGCCGGGCATGCAAACGCCGGCCTCCAGCGCCGGCGCCGCCCCGTCAGCAGCGGGCTGGACCGCGCCTCCACCGGCCGCCGCGCCCGCTTCGCCGGCTCCGCAGCCGGCAGCGTCCGCTCCCGACCCGCCGGACGCGGCTGACGATTCCGGCTCCTCCGCAGAATTCGCCGGCCCGGGCATCCGCCCGCCCGCGGCCGAATCCGCTTCGACGCAGGCGCTGCCCCGGCCGAGCTCCTACGCGCGGCTGCGGCTGATCCACGCCGCTCCCGGACAGCCGCCGCTGGCGCTGCAGGCCGGCGAAGCCTTTGCGCAGGCCGGCTATCTCTCCGCCTCCTCCTACGCGGATGTGCCTGCCGGTCCGCTGAGCGTCCGGCTGTCTCCCGCCGCTTCCGCGACGCCGCAGCAGGCGGACGACGGCGACGTCTTCGAGCTGTCGCTCGAGGCGGGCCGAAGCTATACGGCGGCGGCTTGCCCCGATCCGGAGGGAGACGGACTGCGGCTGCTCGTTTTTTTCGACGGCAAAGAGCTTCGCGACGACTGCGTCAAGCTGCGCCTGCTCCATCTCGCCCGCACCGGCCCCGTCGACCTGATGGTCCGCGACGGCGGCACGCTGTTCCGCAAGGTCGCGCCGGGAAGCGCTTCGTCCTACATCACGCTGGCTCCGTCCGAGCCGGAGCTTGAGCTGACCGAGGCGGGCTCGCTGCGTCTGCTTCATGCCGCGCCCCCGCTGCCGCTGCCGGGAGCGACAGCGCTCACGCTGCTGCTGGCCGGCGAGCCGCCGCAGCTGACGGCCTTCGAGGACGGCTGAGCTGACGCGGGCCGCGCGGACTCTGCCGCTTCCCGTTCGACGGCAAACAAGCTTCCGCTCGGGATTCCACCGAAAAGGAAGCTTGCCTGAAGGGCGGTATTCCGCCTACTGCTCCATCTGCTTGGCGAGGAAGCCCGCGGCCGTCTCGGCCATCTTGATTTCCATCTGCGCCATCTTGGTCGAATCCTCCTTGCTCGCCAGCACGACCGTGCCGATCGGATCGCCGCCGGCGATGATCGGAGCCGCGACAAAGGAGGTGTAGGTTTCCGGAGCGTTCTTGATGATCTCATGCTCGCCGCTGGCGGTTTCGGTGGCGGTCTTGCGGCTGTCCATCGCCTGCTCCAGCAGCTGGCCGACCGGCTTGTCCATATAATCCTTCTTGGAGGCGCCGGCAACGGCGATGACCGTATCTCGGTCGGAGATGAGCGTAATGTGGCCGGTGCTCTCGCTCAGCGATTCGGCATATTCCTTTGCGAAGTCTCCGAGCTCGCCGATTGGGGAATACTTCTTGAGGATGACCTCGCCGTCGCGGTCGACGAAGATTTCAAGCGGATCTCCCTCGCGGATGCGAAGCGTACGGCGGATTTCTTTCGGGATGACGACGCGGCCGAGATCGTCGATTCGACGCACAATTCCAGTTGCTTTCATTGTCATGTTGCCCCACTTTCCTCGAAGAATGGTAAGTCCACTGGATGCCTAGCTCCGACTGATTTATTTCGTGAGTTGGGATTGGATCGTTCAGGCGTTCACCTTCGAATCTGACCATAGTATTCATCCGCTCCCAGTTTCTTATGCACCGCGCCAGCCCGCGCCGGCAGAGGCCGGAAAGGCGATTTCCGCCTTTTACGGCGCGGGTTTCCGCCCTTCCTGCACAGGCTGGGAATTGCACCCACAACGGCTGATGGGGGTGCCGGTACCGCTTGAGGACAGGCCTCCCTTGGATGCGGGACGCAAACAAGCCAAGACCGCGCGGCTTCCGCTGATGCGCGCGATCCTGGCTTGCCTTGCCGGGACAAAGGAAACGTCCGCAGCCTCTTCTTTCCTGCCCAATCATCCCGTTCCTATACCGTCAAATACCGGCGTACCGTCTCGTCGTCCAGCGCCCCGAGCTCCCCTTGCCAGGCGATGGCGCCTTTTTCGAGGATGTAGACGTAATCGGCGACGCTCCGCACGAACTCGAGGCTCTGCTCCACGAGCAGGATCGCGGTCCGTCCGTCCGACTTGATCGAGCGGATCACGTCGCGGATGTCGTCGACGATCGACGGCTGGATGCCCTCGCACGGCTCGTCGAGCAGCAGCAGCTCCGGCTCGGCCGCCAGCACGCGCGCGAACGCCAGCTGCTGCTGCTGGCCGCCGCTCAGGTCGCCGCCGCGGCGGCCGTACATCGTCGGCAGCACGGGGAAGCGCTCGACCGCCGCCGGCGGGATGTCGTCGCCGCGGCGCTTGCCGCGCGCGGCCTCCAGCCCGATCAGGATGTTCTCGCGCACGGACAGCTGCCCGAAAATCTCGCGGCCCTGCGGCACGTAGCCGATGCCGCTGCGCGCCCGCTCGCCGGGCGCCTTGCGCGTCAGGTCGCGGCCGCCGTAGCTGACCGTGCCGCCGCGCGCCTTGAGCACGCCCATGACGCTCTTGACGAACGTCGACTTGCCCGTGCCGTTGCGGCCGAGCAGGCAGACGACCTGGCCGGGACGCACCTGGAGCGTCACGCCGCGCAGCACGGCGCTCTCGCCGTAGCCGGATTCCAGCTTTTCCACCGTCAGCATGCCGCTTCCCTCCTTTTGCCCAAGTACACCTCGGCGACCCGGTCGTCGGCCTGCACCTGGTCCATCGTGCCCTCCATGAGCAGCCGCCCCTCGTGCATCACCGTCACCAGGCTGGCGAAATTCCGCACGAACTCCATGTCATGCTCGACGACGACGACCGCGCGGTCCTTGGCGATCTCCTGCAGCAGCTCGCCGGTCTTCTCCGTCTCGCGGTCGGTCATGCCCGCCGCCGGCTCGTCGAGCAGCAGCAGCGACGGCTCCTGCAGCAGCAGCATGCCGATCTCGAGCCATTGCTTCTCGCCATGCGACAGGCTGCCGGCGCGAGCCCGCTGCCTGCCGGCGAGTCCGACCGTCTCGAGATGCTCGGCGAGCCGCTCCCGCTCGGCCGCGGCGAGCTTCGCCCGCAGCGTCGCCAGGATGCCGCGCTTCTGCTTCATCGCCAGCTCCAGGTTCTCCTCGACCGTCAGCGTCGGAAAGATCGACGGCGCCTGGAACTTGCGGCCGATGCCGAGCTCGGCGATCTGATGCTCCTTGCGCCGGGCGAGGTCGATCCCGTCCCGGTAGAGGATGCTGCCGCCGGACGGCTTCACCTTGCCGCAGATGGCGTCGAGCAGCGTCGTCTTGCCCGCGCCGTTCGGTCCGATCAGGAACCGCAGGCCGCTCGCCTCGAGCGAGAGGTTCATGCCCTGCACCGCCTTGAAGCCGTCGAACGACACCGTCACGTCCTCACACTGCAGAATAGCCTTTTCGCTCATGCTCGGGCACCTCCTTCCGCCTGCGGACGATCCGCCTCGCCTTGCGCCAGCCGTCTACCGCCAGCCCGGCGATGCCGCGCGGCAGGAACACGGTCGTGACGATGAACAGCGCGCCCATGAAGAACAGCCAGATGTCGGGATACGATTCGCTGAACGCGCTCTTGGCTCCGTTCAGCAGCAGCGCGCCGAGAGCGGCTCCGATCAGCGTGCCGCGGCCGCCGATGGCGACCCACAGCACCATTTCGATCGACGGCACGATGCCCATCATCGACGGCGAGATGATGCCGACATGCAGCACGAACAGCATGCCCGCGATGCCGGACAGCGTCGCCGACAGGACGAACACCCCCATCTGGTAGCGGGCCGGATCGTACCCGAGGAAGCGGACGCGGTTCTCGCCGTCCCGGATGGCGCGCAGCACCTTGCCGAAGCGGCTCTTGACGACGATCCGCGCCAGCACGAACGTCGCCAGCAGGACGCCGGCCGTCACATAGTAGAGCGCCAGCTTCGTCTCCGGCGCGGCCAGCGAATGGCCGAGGATCTGGCCATACCCGGTAATGCCGTTGGTGCCGCCCGTAAACGCCTGCTGCCCGGTGATCAGCGTGACGCTGATGATGACGAGCGCCTGCGTCAAAATCGTGAAGTAGACCCCTCGGATGCGGTTGCGGAACGTGAAGAAGCCGAGGAACAGCGCCACCGTCGCCGGTATGGCCATACCGAGCAATACCGCTCCTCCGAAGCTCTGGAACGGCGTCCAGAACCACGGCAGCTTGGTGAGGCCGCTCCAGTCCATGAAGTCCGGCAGCCGTCCCCCGCTCGCCTGCAGCTTCAGGTGCATCGCCATCGCATAGCCGCCGAGGCCGAAGAACACGCCATGTCCGAGGCTCAGGATGCCGGTATAGCCCCACAGCAGGTCGAGGCCGACCGCGGCGATCGCGAACGCCAGGAACTTGGCCAGCAGGTTCAGGCGGAAGTCGCTCGTGAACAGCGGCGCGGCCAGCAGCAGCGCGGCGGCCAGGAAATACCACATCGCCAGCCCATACCGGGAGGCGCCCGTCTTGATCATCCACTGCGTCATGTCTATCGCCTCCTTAGTCCAGCGACCGGGTGCGCATGGCGACGAATCCCTTCGGCTTCCATTGCAGGAAAGCCACGATGCACAGGAATACGAGCACCTTGCCCAGCGAT
This sequence comes from Paenibacillus pasadenensis, assembly GCF_002864175.1. NCBI lineage: Bacteria > Bacillati > Bacillota > Bacilli > Caryophanales > Paenibacillaceae > Paenibacillus > Paenibacillus pasadenensis. The sequence goes on from NZ_NFEZ01000001.1 coordinate 6,711, forward strand.
GCGGTCGTCCAGTATTCGAACAGCGTGTTCGTCATGCCGATGCCGAGCGCGCCGAACACGGTGCCGACCAGCTTGCCGACGCCGCCGAGCACGACGACCATGAAGGCGTCGACGATGTAATAGGTGCCGATCGTCGGCCCGATCGGACCGATCAGCGTCAGCGCGCAGCCGGCGATGCCCGCGAGGCCGGAGCCGATCGCGAACGTCAGGCTGTCGACGCGCCGCGTCGAGATGCCGAGGCAGGCCGCCATGTCGCGGTTCTGCATGACCGCCCGCATGCGCCGTCCCGCCGTCGTGCGGTAGATGTACAGGAACATCGCCAGCAGGCAGACGGCTACGAGCGCGAGGATGAACAGCCGCTTGTACGGCAGCACGAGCCCTTGCGTGACGGATAGGCCGCCCTCCAGCCACGACGGGCTTTTGACGCCGACGTTCGGCGCGCCGAAGATGGAGCGGGCGAGCTGCTGCAGCACGAGGCCGACGCCCCAGGTCGCCAGCAGGCTGTCGAGCGGGCGGCCGTACAGGAAGCGGATGAGCGTCTTTTCCAGCAGCAGGCCGATCAGGAATGCGGCCGCGAAGCTGGCCGCGATCGACAGCAGGAAATACTGGCTGAACCAGGAAGCGGGCAAATAGGATTGGAACAGCTTCTGCGTCATGTAGGTCGCGTAGGCGCCGACCATGATCAGTTCTCCGTGGGCCATGTTGATGACGTTCATCTGGCCGAACGTGACCGCCAGGCCGAGCGCGATCAGCAGCAGGATGGAGCTGACGCTGATGCCGTTGAACAATTGCAGCCAAAATACGTCCATGCGCGGCTCTCCTCTCTCGCGCCGGGGCCAGCAGGACCGCCGCCCTCTCGGGACGGCGGCGCGGCTGGCCCCGACGCTTGGGTGCAGGGTGAAATCGATGCGGCTCGGCCGGCGGCGATGCTTCGCTGCCGACTGGCGGCGTTTAGCCGCCGACCCGGCGGCGTTTAGCTGCCAACCCGGCTGCGGCTAGCTGCCGGAGCTCAGGCCCGAAGCCCAGGCGTATGTCTTGAGGTAAGGGTCCGGCTTGACCGGCTCGCCGGAGCTCCACACTTCCTTGAACTGGCCGTCCGCCTGCACCTCGCCGATGCGCACCGTCTTGTACAGATGCTGCGTCTCGCCGTCGATCTTGACCTTGCCCTCCGGAGCGTCCCACTCCAGCTCCTTGGCCGCTTCCTTCACGGCCGCCACGTCGGTGGAGCCGGCCTTTTCGACCGCAGCCGCCCACAGGTATACTGCATCATAGCCGGCCTCGATCGGGTCGGCCGTCACGCGGTCCGCGCCGTATTTGGCCTTGTAGGCTTCGACGAACGTCTTGTTCTCCGGCGTATCCGTCGTCTGGTAGTAGTTCCAGGCGGCCAGATGCCCCTCCAGCACATCCGCGCCGATGCCGCGGATCTCCTCTTCGGCGACCGAGACCGACAGCGTCGTCAGGTCGGCGGCGCTGATGCCGGCGTCCTTGAGCTGCTTGAAGAACGCGACGTTGCTGTCGCCGTTCAGCGTGTTGAACACGATGTCCGGCTTGGCGGCCTTGATCTTGCTGATGATCGTCGTATAGTCGGTATGGCCGAGCGGCGTGTACTCCTCGCCGGCCAGCTCTCCGCCTTCCGCCGCGAGCTGCGCCTTGATGATCTTGTTGGCCGTGCGCGGGAACACGTAGTCGGAGCCGAGCAGGTACATCTTCTTGCCGCGGTTCTCCAGCAGCCAGCTGACGGCCGGCACGATCTGCTGGTTCGTCGTCGCTCCGGTATAGAAAATGTTCGGCGAGGACTCCAGTCCTTCGTATTGGACCGGATACCAGAGCAGCCCGTTCAGCTCCTCGAACACCGGCAGCATCGCCTTGCGGCTGGCCGACGTCCAGCCGCCGAATACGGTCGCGACCTTGTCCTCGGACAGCAGCTTGCGCGCCTTCTCCGCAAAGGTCGGCCAGTCGGAGGCTCCGTCCTCGACGACCGGAATCAGCTTTTTGCCAAGCACGCCGCCTTTGGCGTTGATCTCGTCGATCGCCATCATCTCGGCGTCCTTGACCGATACCTCGCTGATCGCCATCGTGCCGCTGAGCGAGTGGAGGATGCCGACCTTGATCCCATCGCCGCTTTCCCCCGATGAAGCGCCAGCCGCCGGAGAAGCTGCCGGAGACGCGCTTCCCGCAGCCGGTTCATTCTGGCCGCAGCCGCTCAGCACGAGCGCCAGCGATACCGCCGCCAGCAAGCCCTTCCCCATATGCCTCTTCTTGATCTTCGTTCCCGTCTGTCTCATCTCTCTCCACTCCCCTTCGCGAATCCGAACGTTATGTATGGGCTTCGTTCTATCGTTCGTGATTGTAGTATAGGCGGAGGACAAATTCTATGTCAATATATCTTACATAAAAATATGGAAATGAGGACTTTAGGCCTTGTTTTCGACAATTCGATTCCAAATCCGGACGAAAAACGAATCGAACCTGCCTTGAAAGCATCGGTTTGATTATCAAACGTGTTTAACCGCCTCATTCACGTCAGATTATCTAACGCATAAACAAAAACGAATCATCCTTTTGCTCGCGAGCGTCATGAAGCTGGGGGTTTCAATCATGGCGACGGCCTAATCCTGCTCGATGCTGCGGCAATTGTTGCGCGGCCTGCGCCACCGGCTGCACCATGAAAAAAGCGCCTTTTCGGGGCCAGGGGCCGCGAAAAGACGCTTCTAGCTTGCATGGATCAGGTTTTACGCGCGATTGCCGGATCGCCGGCGGGCCAGACGCATAGCGCGCCGCCCGCCATCCATCGGCTTAGCTGCCGGTATTGCTCGCCGCATCGGGCGCGGCATTTTCCGCGCCGGCATCGTTCGACGGCGCTTCGGCGTTTTCTCCCGCTCCGCCGCTGGCGGCCGGGCTCGGCTCCGGATCCTTGAACTCTTCCTTTTTGGTGATGAGTCCCGGAACCTCGTTCTGCATGTAGTCGTTCAGCTGCGTCTGGGCGAGCGTCTGCTTGATCTCTTCCTTGGCCGCCTCGAACGTCGGCAGCTCCCGCTTCTCGACCTGGATGACGTGGTAGCCGTACTCGGTCTCGACCGGCTCGCCGACGACGCCGATCTCCTGAGCGATCGCCGCCTTCTTGAAGTTCTCCACCCAGCCGCCGGCCGCCTGGTCGGCGTACTGGCCGCCATTCTCGGCCGAGCCCGGATCCTCGGAGTATTCCTTGGCGAGAGCGTTCCAATCGGCCCCGTCCGCCTCCAGCTTCGCTTTGGCTTCCTTGGCGCGGGCGAGAGCGTCTTCCTTGCTGCGCTCCTTGCCTTCCGGATCGGTGAAGCCGACGAGGACGTGGCGGAGCGTGACCTTGGTCAGCCCTTCCTTGTTCTCGTCATAGTATTTTTGCGCGTCGGCATCGGTCACCTTGGCGGCCATCGCGTCGGACACGCCGATCGACAGCCTGATGAAGTCCTTGATGTCCTGCGCGGTAATGTTGTTGTCCTTCATGTTCGTTTCGAGCGTTTCTTTCGTGTAGGCTTCCTCGATCTGCTTGTACTGCTCGTCCGCCTCCGCGGCGGCCTTGTCCTTCACTTCCTTGGAAGCGTCCTTGTACACGAGCTGGTAGCCGATGTACTGGTCGAGGATCATGTTTTTGTAGGCGGCCATGTCGAGGTAGGCGGCTACTTGCGGATTCACGACGCGCAGCACGCTCGTGAATGTCGTGAAGTCCTTCTCGCTCACCGTCCCGCCCTTGTACTCGGCGATCGTCTTGCTGTCGTCTCCGCCCGCGGAGCCGTCCTCTTTTTTGCCGCACGCGGCTAAAGTGAACGCCAGCACCGCCGCCAGCGCAAGCAGAAGCATGCGGCTCGCGGCCGGGCGCTTGATGGAAATCTTCATAATGGTCTCCTCTCGGTTCGTTCAGGCATGGGTCCAGTTTACCAGATGTGGACCAGCCGCGCATTAACGTCGCCTTAAAGACGCCGCGAAAAAGCCGGAGCCCGGCTTCGGGCCCGGCTCCGGCTCCTCTGTCCTGCGGCGGCTACTTGCCCGCCGCCTGCGCCGCTCCGGCCGGGAGCAGCGCTTCGCCCCAGCGGCGCAGCAGGCGCAGCGTCAGCTCAAGCCGCTCGGCGCTGCCGAGGCCCTTGCCGCGCAGCGTCAGCTCCATCGGCTCGCCCTTGCCGCCTCCGCCGATGCGGCGGAAGCGGTTTTCGAACTCGAGGCACAGCCCGTCGATCGTGCGCGTTTCGGCGCTGCGGGAAGCGGCCTCGCTGAATTTGAGCGTCCACTCGTCGTTTTTGTTCGCGCTGATCGACGCGATGCCGTAGCGGGCGCCGTACACCTTGAGCCGGCCGACGTCGAGCAGCGTCGCGACCGCGTCCGGCAGGTCGCCGAAGCGGTCGGTCAGCTCGTCGAACAGATCGTCCGTCTCCTCCAGCGAGGAGAGCGCCGCCACTTTTTTGTAGATCTCGATCTTCTGGATGCTGTCGTAGATGTAGTCCGACGGCAGATAGGCGTCGAGGCTGAGGTCGATGACGGTGTTGACCGGCTTCTCCTCCGCTTCCTCCTCGCCGTACATCTCCTTCTTGCGCCGCGCGATCTCGTCGGCCAGCATCTGCGAGTACAGGTCGAATCCGACCGAGGCGATGAAGCCGTGCTGCTCCGCGCCGAGCAGATTGCCCGCGCCGCGGATGGCCAGGTCCCGCATGGCGATCTTGAAGCCGGAGCCGAGCTCGGTGAACTCCTTGATCGACTGCAGCCGCTTCTCTGCGACCTCGGTCAGCACTTTGTCGCGCTGGTAGGTGAAGTAGGCGTAGGCGATCCGGTTGGACCGGCCGACGCGCCCGCGCAGCTGGTACAGCTGGGAGAGGCCCATCTTGTCCGCGTCATGCACGATCAGCGTGTTGACGTTCGGGATGTCCACGCCCGTCTCGATGATGCTCGTGCTCACGAGCACGTCGGATTCGCCGTCGAGGAAGTCGAGGATCGTCTTCTCCAGCTCCTGCTCGGACATCTGGCCGTGGCCGACCGCAACCTTGGCCTCCGGCACGAGCGAGCCGAGCAGCTCGGCCATCTGGTAGATGCCCTGCACGCGGTTGTACAGGTAGTACACCTGGCCGCCGCGCGCCAGCTCGCGCTCGATCGCCTCGCGCACGAGCGCGGTGTTGTACTCCACGACGTACGTCTGCACGGGGAACCGGTTTTCCGGCGGCGTCTCGATGACCGACAGGTCGCGCACGCCGAGCATCGACATATGGAGCGTGCGCGGGATCGGCGTCGCCGTCAGCGTCAGCACGTCGACGTTCGTCTTGAGCCGCTTGAGCTTCTCCTTGTGGGAGACGCCGAAGCGCTGCTCCTCGTCGACGATGAGCAGGCCGAGGTCCTTGAACACGATGTCCTGGCTGAGCAGCCGGTGCGTGCCGATGACGACGTCGACGGCGCCGCTCTTGAGCCCCTTCATCGTCTCGGTCTGCTCCTTGCGCGAGCGGAAGCGGCTCAGCACCTGCACCTTGAACGGGAAGTCGGCGAAGCGCTCGCGGAACGTCTCGTAGTGCTGCTGGGCGAGGATCGTCGTCGGCACGAGGATGGCGACCTGCTTGCCCTCGATCGCCGCCTTGAACGCCGCCCGCACGGCGACCTCCGTCTTGCCGTAGCCGACGTCGCCGCAGAGCAGCCGGTCCATCGGACGCTGGGTCTCCATGTCCTTCTTGATCTCGCGGATCGCCCGCAGCTGGTCCGGCGTCTCGTCGTACGGGAACATCGCCTCGAACTCGTTCTGGTACGCGGTGTCCGGCCCGAAGCCGAAGCCCTTGGCCTCCTGGCGCTGGGCGTACAGCTTGACGAGGTCGTCGGCGATGTCCTTGACGGAGCTGCGCACCTTGTTCTTGACGCGCGTCCACTCGTTGCCGCCGAGCTTGTAGACCTTGGGCTCCTTCTCCTCCGACCCGACGTACTTCTGGATGAGGTCGATCTGGTCGATCGGCACGGACAGCTTGTCGCCGCCGGCGTACAGGATATGCATGTAGTCCTTGTGGATGCCGCCGATCTCCAGCGTGCCGATGCCCATGTACTTGCCGATGCCGTGGTTCTGGTGGACGACGTAGTCGCCGACCTTGAGCTCGGTGTAGCTCTTGATGCGCTCGGCGTTGTCCATGTTCTTGTCGACGCGGCGCGTCTTGCGCTGCTTCTGCGTGAACAGCTCGCCCTCGGTGATGACGACCAGATGCGAGCCGGGCAGCTCGAAGCCGCTGCCGAGGCTGCCCTCGAGCAGCTGCGGCGGCTCGATGTCATAGTCGCCGAGCACGCGGCGCAGCCGGTCCATCCGCTCGCCGCTGCCGGCCAGCATGAGCACCTGGGCTCCCGCCTTCTTCCAGCGCTCCATCTCCGCCCCCAGCACGTTCATCTGGCCGTGGAAGTTCTGCATGCCGCGGCACATGAAGTTCAGGATGTTCTGCGGCTGCGAATGCGGCACCTGGCGCAGGAACAGCGACAGCAGCAGCGTCGGGAACGGACGGTGATGCAGCACGTCGTCGCTCTCGCGCGCGAGCTTGAAGCTCGGCAGCGACTTGCCCGTGCCGAGCAGATGCGCCTGCCACTCCGCCTCGTCGCGCTCGAGCTGGCGGGCCGTCTCGATGAGGCGCGTCGGCTCGTCGAGGACGAGCAGCGTGTCCTTCGGCATGTAGTCATAGAGCGTCTGGCGCTCCGGGTAGAGCAGGGCGATGTATTTATAAAGTTCGGGGAAATAGATCTGCTGCCGCAGCCGCTCCAGCTCCGCGCCGAGCTCGGAGCGCAGCCGGTCCTTGGCGGTGCGGTCGGTCATCCGCTCGAGCTGCTGCTCCAGCAGCTCGGAGGCATGCTGCGCGGCCGCGGCGAAGCGCCGCCCGTCCGCGATCAGCTCCTGGCACGGCGTCACCGTATACGCTTCCAGCTTGGCGTTGGAGCGCTGCCCCTCGGGATCGAACGTGCGGATCGAATCGATCTCGTCGTCGAACCACTCGACGCGCACGGCCGATTCGGCCGTCAGCGGGTAGAAGTCGACGATGCCGCCGCGCACGCTCAGCTCGCCCCTGTTTTCGACGCGGTCGGCGCGCACGTAGCCGAGCGCGTTCATCCGCTGCAGAAACGCCTCCATCGGCAGCTCGGCCCCGACCTGCAGGTCGATCTTGGCCTCCGCCATCACGTCCCGCAGCGGCAGGAAGCGGCGCACCCCGGAAAAAGGCGCAACAACGATCCCGCGGAAGCCGCGGGACAGGCGGATCAGCGCCTCCATGCGCTGGGCGAGCATCTCCGGGCTGGAGACGGCCGACTCGGCCGCGACCAGCTCGTTCGCCGGATAGAGCAGCACGTCCTCGCCGCCGCTCAGCTCCTGCAGATCCTCCACGATCTTCTGCGCGGAGAACATATTGTGGGTGACGACCAGCATCGGCTGATCCAGATCCCGTTGGAGCGCCGCCATGAGCACCTGGCGGGACGAGCCGGCCAGGCCCGAGACCATCTGCTCCTTCATGCCCTTGCGGAAGCCGGCGAAGACGGACTGGTAGTCGCGGTCGGCGGCGAATGCCTCGATTAACGCTTTCAAATGGAGCACCTCTCTTTCGCTTGAGCCCGCTTCCCGCCGATCCCCCGGACGCCGCTCCTGCCGGAGAGCATCCGGAGCCGGAGACGGCAACAAAGGCCTCCTGATCCGCGAGGGGCCTTGGGGCGACAACGGGCAGCAGCACGCAAAGAAGCCTCAGCTACCCGCCAAGGCTCTTGCCTATGTTGTCGTACTTGTGTACTTGTTGTCGAAGGGAATCGAATCCGCTACTGCAGCGGGCTGGATACGAGAAGCAGCTCCGGATGCCGCAGCGCCGCCTCGCTGCAATAGTCGCAGACGAGCTTGACGACCATGTCGCCTTGCGGATTATACGCTATTATATCGCTGCGTTCCTCGAGGGTCAAGAAATGCAGGCCGAGCCGGTTCTCCGGAATGCCGTGCAGGCTGGAGATCGTGCCAAGCGGCGTCCGGCAATGCCGGCACTCGTAATGAATCGCCATGAAAGGGGCCTCCTGTCCAAGGGTTTGGCTCCAGTATGCCCACTTTCTGGCTCTTTTAACGCAGTCCGCTAGCCGTTGAACTTGCCCATCGTGTCGTCGAACGGGTGGACCAGCGCATGCTCCGCCGCGTCGCAGGCCCGTTCGGTCATCGCCAGCACCGCCTCGCGCTCGCTTTTGGGAAAGTTGGAGAGCACGTAGTCGGCGATGACCATGCCGTTCGTCGGCCGCGAGACGCCCATGCGGATGCGGTTGAAGCTCTGCGTGCCCATATGCTGGATGATCGACTTGATGCCGTTATGGCCGCCCGGGCCGCCCTGATAGCGCAGCCGGATCTTGCCCGTCTCCGTGTCCATGTCGTCGTAGACGACGATGACATCCTCGAGCTTCGCGTCGAAATACTTCATGAACGCCTTCATCGACTCGCCGGACAGGTTCATGTACGTCATCGGCTTGACGAGCCACACCTTCTCGCTCCCGACGCGGCCGTCGCCGATCAGCGCGCGGCACTTGGCCTGCGTCACCTTGATGTCCCATCGCTCGGCAAGCGCGTCGACCACCTTGAAGCCGATGTTGTGGCGGGTATCCGCGTATTGCGGCCCGGGATTGCCGAGCCCTACGATCCATTTCATTTGTCGCTGCACCTTTCTGTTCGTCGTCTACGAACCACTGTACCATATCCGCGGCCGCTTCGCCCACTGCGGACCGCCGAGCCTCTCCGGCAGGAACGGCCGGTCCGGCAGGCCGCTGCCGCCCTTTCCGTCCGCACAAAAAAGCGCGCCCCGTGCGGGGCGCGCCGTGCGGCCAAGCTCTATTCTTCGTCGACCGCGTTCGCATCCTCGGAACGGGCCGCCGCCTTCTCGTCTTCCTTCGCCGATTCCTCGGCCTCGTCCTCGGAAACTTCCTTCTGCGGCGCCAGCACGCCGGCGATGATCTGCTCCGGATCGGTGACGAGCTGCACCTTGTCCGGCAGCTTCAGCTCGCCTGCGGACAGGTTCTCGCCGACCCCGAGGCCGGAGATGTCCGCTTCAAGCGACTCCGGAATATCGTTCGGGAGGCATTGCACCTCGACCTCGTGCAGCGTCACCGACAGCACGCCGCCTTCGCGGACGCCTGTGGAGTCGCCGGTCAGATCGACGCGAACCGAAGCCTTGATCTCCTCGTTCATATTGATCTGATGCAGATCGACGTGGATCAGCCTGCGTGAGAGCGCGTCGCGCTGCACGTCCGTAATCATGACCGGCTGCTTGCCGGCCTCCGGAATCGAGAGCTCGATGATGGCATTGGGCTGGGAGCGAAGCAGATGAAGCACTGCCTTCTCCTCCAGGGAAATAACCGACGAAGATTCGAGCTTTTTGCCGTACACGACTGCCGGAACCCGGCCCTCCTGGCGGAGCTTGCGAAGGCTTCCCTTCGACGCGTTGCTGCGGGCTTCGGCTTGCATGGTAATCGCCATGATTGTCTTCCTCCTCTTTAGGTCCCTTGCACCTGTGGACAAGATGTCCAGCTTTCCCTAACTATACCCATGCGCGGCGAGCTTTAAACACGGAGGCGGTGGAAAGAAGAGCTTCCGCGCATCCGCCGGCGCCCCCGGACGTAAGCAACCGAAGTCCGCAAAAACGGTCAAACCATTCCGCTCCGCTCCGGCTATGCTGGAATCAGAGGAGGCAAAACGATGACGCAGCAGCAGAGCATCCAAAAGGCGATCCGCTACATCGAAGCCCGGCTGCACGAGCCGCTGGGGCTCAAGGACATCGCCGCCGAAGCCGGATTTTCGGCCTATCATTTCCACCGTCTTTTCCGCGAGCAGACCGGCCACAGCATCGGCGGATACTTGCGCATGCGCCGGCTGGCGCTGGCATCGCGCAGGCTGCTGGAGGAGGAGCTCGGCATCCTTGACCTCGCTCTTTCCTGCGGCTTCGAGAGCCAGGAGGCGTTCACTCGGGCTTTCAAGCGTCTGTACGGACTGCCTCCAGGCCGCTACCGCCGTCTGTTCCGCCACCACCACTCTACACTCGAAAGGATTGATCCTTCCATGTCGACGAACGAAGCCCTTGCCGGCAGTCCCTTGAAAGGCTGGTTCCTCAGCGGAAGCCATCCGCATCAATACCGCATCTCACTGGACCGCTCGATCATCCATCAAGGCAGCGCCTCCGGCCATCTCGAATCGCTTGGCGAGACAGCTCCCGGCGGCTTCGCCACGCTTATGCAGCAATTCCGGGCGGACGAGTACCGGGGCAAACGCATGCGCCTCTCCGGATTTGTCCGGACACGCGGAGCAAGCGGCTTCTGCGGCCTCTGGATGCGCGTCGACAACGCGGCTGAGGACGTCCTGCAGTTCGACAACATGAACGATCGTCCGCTGGCCGGCGACCTCGACTGGAACCACTACTCGATCGTGCTGGATGTCCCCGAAGAGAGCGCGGTCGTCTCGTTCGGACTTCTGCTGTACGGTCCGGGCCGCGTCTGGTTGGACAGCCTGCGTTTCGAGGAGGTCGACTCCAGCGTGCCGACGACAGGCCAGCCGGCGGTTCCGGAGCTGCCTGCCGGTCCCGTCAACCTGCGCTTCGAGGACTGAGTCCGGCTGTCCGGCGGCCAGCGCCCCCGGACGACCAAAAAAAGCCGTCCCGGCCGGGACGGCTTTTTGGCCTGACAAGACAGGAGGAACGAATCGCTCTGTCCTCGTGTCTTTTGGAGCGGGCCCTTCGCTCAGCTTTTGCCGCGCTCCTTTTTCGCCTTGGCGCGGGCGCGGATCTTGTCCGCGTAGCCCGGCTTGTTGACCTGGCGCTCGCGCGCGATGGCCAGGTCTCCGCCCGGCACGTCATGCGTGACGGTGGAGCCGGCGACGACGTACGCGCCGTCGCCGATCGTGACCGGCGCGATCAGGTTGACGTTGCTGCCGATGAAGGCGTCGTCGCCGATGATCGTCTTGGACTTGTTGAAGCCGTCGTAGTTGACCGTAATCGCGCCGCAGCCGATGTTCACGCCGCTGCCGACCTCGGCGTCGCCGACATAGCTCAGATGCGACACCTTGCTCTCGTCGCCGAGCACCGCGTTTTTGAGCTCGACGAAATCGCCGATCTTGCACGCCTTGCCGAGCTTGGAGCCCGGGCGCAGGTTCGCATATGGACCGATGGAGCTGCCCTCGCCCGCCTCCGACTGGTCGACGGTGCTGTAGCGCACCGTGACGCCGCTCGCGAGGGTCGAGTCCTTGATGTCGGCTTGCGGTCCGATGACGCAGTCCTCGCCGATGACCGTGCGACCGCGCAGCACCGTTCCCGGATAGATGACCGTATCCGCGCCGATCTCTACGCCGTCCTCGATGTAGGCCGCCGTCGTGTCGATGAACGTCACGCCGTTCACCTGGTGGCGGCGCACGATGCGGGCCTGCATGAGGCGCTCCGCCTCGCCGAGCGCGATCCGGTCGTTGACCCCGATCGCCTCCGCCAGATCGGACGTGCAGTACGCCTGTACCGTCTCGCCGCCGGAGACGAAGATGCCGACGACGTCGGTCAGGTAGTATTCGCCCTGGGCGTTGTCGTTGGTGACGCGGGCGAGCGCCTCGAACAGCTTGCGGTTGTCGAAGCAGTACGTGCCGGTGTTGATCTCCTTGACCGCCGCTTCCGCCGGCGAGCAGTCCTTCTGCTCCACGATGCGCGTCACCGCGCCCTCGTCGCCGCGGATGACGCGGCCGTAGCCGGTCGGATCGGCGAATTCCGCCGTCAGCACCGTCGCCGCCGCTCCGCTCGCCTCATGCAGCTCCAGCATCGCCTCGATCGTCTCGGCCGTGACGAGCGGCGTGTCGCCGCAGATGACGATCGTCGTGCCTTCCTTGCCGGCCAGCAGCGTCTCGGCCTGGCGCACGGCGTGGCCGGTGCCCAGCTGCTGCTCCTGCAGCGCGAACCGAGCCCGTCCCTCGAGGTAGCTCTGCACCTGGGCCGCTCCATGTCCCGTCACGACGACGATTTCCTGACAAGCCGCCTTTTCCACCGTATCGACGACATGCCCTACCATCGGCTTCCCGCATACGGGATGCAGCACCTTGTACAGCTTCGACTTCATGCGCTTGCCTTGTCCTGCAGCAAGCACGACCGCCATCCGATTCACAGCTGACCGACCTCCCTGATTTCCGTTGTTCTCGTTTGACTAGCATTCCTATATATATATCCCATCCCACGCAAAAAAGAAAGGGAGCCCGAAGGCCCCCCAACCATGCTGAACTGTTCCGGCCCCGATGGGATCAGGCGCCTTCTTCGATTGCAACTTCCTCTTCCGTTGCGGCTCGCTCATACTCGGCGAGCACAGCGGCTTGAATTTTCTCCCGGGTGGTGGAAGAGATGGGGTGGGCGATATCCCGGAATTCCCCGTCAGGCGTACGCTTGCTCGGCATCGCGACAAACATGCCATTGTTCCCGTCGATGACGCGAATGTCATGAACGACAAATTCATTATCGATGGTGATGGATGCGATAGCCTTCATACGACCTTCGGAATTAACGCGGCGGAGTCTGACATCAGTAATCTGCACTTGTGTTCACCACCTTTGCCTATCGAAGACTTGGTGTATTATTCCACAAATCCGTACCGATTCCTTCTTGATTCTGCCAATTCAGAGCCGTTTTATAAAATAAATTTTGGAAATAAACGAAGTTCGGGATCATTCGACATCTGTCGATGCGATCAGCTCGATTTCGACAAGGACATCCTTCGGCAGACGCGCCACTTCCACGGCCGAGCGGGCCGGCTTGTGGTCGCCGAAGAAGGAAGCGTACACCTCGTTGACCGCCGCGAACTGGTTCATGTCCTTGAGGAAGACGGTCGCCTTGACGACCTGCGCGAGCGAGGAGCCGCCTGCGGCCAGCACGGCCTCCAGGTTGCGGAACACCTGCCGCGCCTGCTCCTCGATGCCGCCCTCGACCAGCGTGCCGTCCGGCAGCAGCGGGATCTGGCCGGAGGTGAACAGCAGTCCGCCGAGCTTCACGGCGTGGGAATACGGTCCGATCGCGGCCGGAGCGCCGGCGGCGATGATCGGTTCAAGCTTGGACATGGAGAGCAGCCCCCTATTCGGTATCGAAATAATTGCCCGGCACGATCGTCGTCTGCTTCGTCTTGAGGTCGACGGCCGTCAGCTTGGCGAGCGACACATAGTCCTCGAGCAGCCGGTCCTCGGTGCCGACCTCGCCGGACTCGACGAAGACGCCGACGCCCGCGACCGTCGCATTGAATTCATGCAGCAGGTCCATCATGCCCTGAACGGTGCCGCCGGCCTTCATGAAGTCGTCGATGATGAGCACGCGCGACTGCTCCTTGAGCGCGCGCCGGGCGAGCGACATCGTCTGGATGCGCTTGTTGGAGCCGGAGACGTAATTGATGCTCACGGCCGAGCCCTCGGTCACCTTGTTGTCGCGGCGCACGATGACGACCGGCAGGTTGAGGCAGGAGGCCGTCGCGTAGGCGAGCGGGATGCCCTTGGTCTCCACCGTCATGATGACGTCGATCGGCCGATCGGCGAAAGCGGTCGCAAAAATGCGGCCCACGTCGTTCAGCAGATTCGGCTGGCCGAGCATGTCCGTCATGTACAGGTAGCCGCCCGGAAGCACCCGCTCCGGCTGCTCCAGCTCCCGGCATACCCGCCGGACGATGTCCAGCGACGCCTCGGCGGCCATCCGCGGGATGAACTTGACGCCGCCCGCCGCGCCGGCGAGCGTCTGCAGCTGGCCGATGCCTTCTTCCTCGAATACTTCCTTGATGATGGCCAGATCCTCGCTGATCGAGGACTTGGCCGACTGGTAACGATCCGCGAATGCGGTCAGAGAAATCAACGTATGGGGACGATTGAGCAAATACTGGGTCATCTCGACCAATCGCGCGCTGCGCTTAAGCTTCTTCACCTTGGGGTCCCCCTGGCTAAATCCGAATATTGTAAAGACAATATACCATCTTTATACGGATTTAATCAAGATTGGACTCCTGGAGATGTGAGCATTCTTACCACGTACACTTCCTTGCAGAAGCCGCGCAGCCCGTTGTAGATGCGCGCCAGCTTGGCCTCCTTGGAGACAAGGCCGAATACGGTCGGCCCGCTGCCCGACATGAGCACGCCGTCCGCGCCGAGCCGCAGCATGCTTTCCTTGAGCATCCGCACCTCCGGGTACAGGCGCAGCGTCACATCCTCCAGCACGTTGCCGAGCTCCTCGCAGACGCCGGTGAACGATCCTCCGCGGATCGCGTCCAGCATGCGCGGCACCGACGGATGGCGGTCGATCGCGCTCACCCGGAAGCGGCCGTATACGTCCGCTGTCGAGACGTTGATCGGCGGCTTGGCCAGCACGACCCAGCAGGACGGCGGATTCTCGATCGGCTCCAGCTTCTCTCCCCGGCCCGTCGCCAGCGCCGTCCCGCCCGTCACGCAAAAGGGCACGTCCGAGCCGAGCTCCGCCCCGAGGACCGCGAGCTCCTCGTCCGGAATGCCGAGCCGCCACAGCCGGTTCAGGCCGCGCAGCGCCGCCGCCGCATCGCTGCTCCCGCCGGCCAGGCCGGCCGCGACGGGAATCTTCTTGTCCAGATGGATGTAGACGCCCTTCTTGACGTCATAGCGCTCCTTGATCAGCCTGGCCGCCTGGAAGGCGAGGTTCTTTTCGTCAAGCGGTATGTACCCGGCTTGGCTGGAAATGATGATGGCATCCCGCTGCAGCTCTTCCATCTCGAGCCGGTCGGAAAGGTCCACCATCGTCATGATCATCTCCACCTCGTGGAAGCCGTCCTCGCGCTTGCGCAGGACGTCCAGCAGCAGATTGATCTTGGCCGGCGCCTTCTCGTAGATTTTCATGTCGTCCGATCCACCCGTTCGTTAGATAAACTGCATCTATTATAGCATCCGACCGGGAGAAAAGCGAAAAGGCGGCCCGCCGCTGGACGCGTCCGGATCCGCCTCGTTCCTGCTATCGCTGCTGGCGCGAAGCGGCCTGCTCCGCCATTTGGATGGCCCGCTTCACCATGTTGCCGGCATCCTTCGCCTTGATGCCGCCCCAGCCTTCCTGCTGGACCGTATCGTAGAAGCCCAGATCCTTGGCCAGCTCCACCTTCAGCTGCTCCGACATCGTGCTGCGCCTTCTGCGGCTCATGCTGCATGCCTCCTTTTCGCTCTCAGGTGCGGACGGCAAGCTCTTGCCGCTATCGCCCTCCGTAGTATGAGGGAACGCCCAGCCGAGTATGCGGAGGAAAAACAGCCAAAAAAAACGCGCTGGCAGCGGCCGCGCGCGAAGGTTTCCCCGTGAAACCTGATCTATTCGTCAATGCAGCGGGTTGATCCGCACCTGACCTTCGTCATTGCAGACGGTAACCTCGACCGAGTCCGTCAAAATATCCGCATAGCTGTAGGATACCCGCTTGAATGCGTGCTGATCCTGGTCAAGCTTCACGATGAAAACAGATGGGTAGGTTTCTTCCAAAACACCAGAACGTTCAACCGTCTTGCGCCGGCCTCCATTGGCCCGCAACATGATCTTGGCTCCAATATGAGCTTCCATGCTGCGCTTGATTTCCGACAAAGCATTTCTAGCCATTGGCACTACCACCTCTTTCCTTGTCCATTATAGCCCAAGAAGGATGGCAATGTCAAATAAACGAAAATTATATCATCGTACCAACTTTAGTGTCAATGAATATTTTTCGACTTTCTCAAGGCGCAAGAGCGGGCTTTCACCCTCCCATATAATAAGGATTCGGCTTGACCTGCTTGACCTCGATCGGCTTCGGCAAGCCGACCCGATAGCGTCCCATCGTCTCGATGCCGCCGACGCCATCGATGCCCGAAATCGTGCCGTGGATGACATCCGGCAGGTTCACGCATTCGCGGATCGACGTGTAGCTCGCCTTGATCGCGATGTAGACCGGATCGAGCGCATGGATCAGGATGCGGCCGGGCGAGCTGGCGAAGTTCGCTCCGGACTGCAGCAGCGCCTCGTAATAGGACTGGCAGGCGCCGGCCACGACGACGAGGTTGTCGCGGTTCTTGTCATATTCGCGGGCGACGTGCACCGCGTTGACGAAGTTCTGCGAGTTCTTGTAGCTGCCGATGCTGTACAGCTCGCTGCGGCCCGGCGTCTTGAGCAGCCCGTCATGGCCCGTGATGACGACGATGTCCGGCTTGACCTGCGGGAGCAGACGATAGAGCAGGTCCGCCATCTGGTTCTCCGCCACGTGCAGCCCTTGAGCAGGCACGTTCATCTGGTTGTACAACTGCATGCTCTTGCGCATGTAGTTCGCATCTCCATCGAGATGCAGCACCTTGCCCGGCAGGTCGAAATACGCATGCTTCTCTTCCGGTCGGTAGTCGAGCTCGCTGGCGAAGGCATGGTCGATGAGTTCCGCGCTCATGCGCCGGTTCGAAGCCTTCACCTTGCTTCTCAGCGATTTCGTGACGCCCAGCTCCTCCGGGTTCGCTACCTTCTCCAGGTCGGCGAGCGGCGCGTCCGCGAGCAGACGGTAATCCGATCCTTTAAGTATGGCCGTATCCCCATAAACCGCCTCCACCCGGAAAAGCACGTCTCCTCCATAGGATCGCCGAACGACAAAATCCCCAGTTTCCACTGTGCCATCACCTCTAGCCTCAGCCTATGGGCAATGAGGGCGAATGGTGACAGCCGGATCGGAAACCGGGGGGTTCAAATCATCAGGTCAGGCTTGCTTCAGGCCTTCCCGCTCGAGGGCCGCCGCGAGCGCGGCATACTCCGGCAGCGAGAGCGTCTCGCCGCGGCGCACCGGGTCGATGCCCGTCTCCTGCAGGACGCGGGTCAGCTCCTCGCGCCGGTTTTTGCCGAGCCAGGACGACAGGTTGTTGTGGATCGTCTTGCGCCGCTGCGCGAAGCACGCCTGCACCGTGCGGAAGAAGAAGTCCTCGTCGGCCACCTCGACCGCAGGCTTGTCCCGCATCGCCAGCTTGATGACCGCCGAGTCGACGTTCGGCTGCGGGATGAACACCGTATGCGGCACGATGCAGACCAGCTCCGGCACCGCGTAGTACTGCACCGCCACGCTGAGGCTGCCGTAGGCTTTGGTGCCCGGCTTCGCCGCCATCCGCTCGGCGACCTCCTTCTGGATCATGACGACGATGTTCTCCAGCGGCAGCCGCTGCTCGAGCAGCTTCATCAGAATCGGCGTCGTCACGTAATAGGGCAGGTTGGCGACGACGCTGACCGCGCTCGTCTCCGCGAACTTGTCGCGGAACAGCTGCTGCAGGTCGAGCTCCAGCACGTCGGCATGCACGACCGAGACATGCTCCTCCGCTCCGAGCACCTCCTGCAGGATCGGGATGAGGCGCTGGTCGATCTCGACCGCGGCGACCGCTTTCGCCTGGCGGGCGAGCTGCTCGGTCAGGGCGCCGATGCCGGGACCGATCTCGAGCGCGCCTTTCGTCTTGTCGAGCCCTGCGGCCGACACGATCTTGTTCAGGATGTTCGGGTCGATCAGGAAGTTCTGGCCCAGGCTCTTCTTGAAGGAGAATCCGTGCCGCTCGATGATTTCCTTCGTCCTTCTCGGTGTCGCTACATCGGTCATGATCCGATTTCCTCCTTCATCTGCTCCAGCGCCTCGCGGAACTCCTTCCGGCTGATCCGGAAGCTTGCGCAGCGCTTCATGAACTGCTTGCCGTTGCAATAGCCGATGCCGAGCCGATTGCCCATGAGCAGCCGGCGCCGCGCGGCATCCGGATGGACGAGCAGCCCCGCCTCCATCAGATCGGCATGGGTGATTTCCGGCTCGCCGGCCGCGCCTTCCGTACGCACGGATGCGAGCGCGCGCCGCACCGCCTCCGGCGAAGCGTTCTCGACGCCGATGTCTCCGCGGTAAAGGGCGTCCTCCTGAGGCAGGAACGCATGCTTGCAGCCGGGAATGCGCTGAGAGACGATCTTGCGGATGCGTTCCCCGGCGTGGTCGGGGTCGGTGAAGATGATGACGCCGCGCCGCTCCATCGCCAGCTCGATCCGGCGGAGCACCTCCTCGCCGACAGCCGAGCCGTTCGTCTCGATCGTATCGGCCTCGACGGCCCGCTTGACCGCCGTCGTGTCGTCCTTGCCCTCGACCACGATGATTTCCTTGATCACTGGCTTGTCTCCTTTGGTTCCGCTTGCTTGCGACAGGGTAAAAGATCACAACTAGCTTTGACCCTTTCGCCGTCCCTTACTCCCCGCTATTTCCTTATAAACGCCCAAAACGGGCCGCTGAAAAACAGCGGGCCCGCTCGCAAAAGATCAGCTCAGCTTCGGCTTGGTCGGTCCAAGGACATAGACCGTATAGCCTCGCTTCTTGCCGAATTTTTTCACGTAGGATTCACTTTCGTAGAACACGTCGATTTTCTTGCCGTTGATCGCTCCGCCCGTATCTTCGGCGCGGCGGAAGCCGATGCCTTCTATATACACCCACCATCCCAGCGGGATGACGTCCGGGTCGACTGCAATGGTGCGCCCTTCGGACACTTTCGCTCCGGAGGCGGTGACGCCGTAACCGGGGTCGCCTTTGGATTTGCCCGTGGAGGCGAATCCGGCGGTATACGCGGTCAGGGTAACGTTGGTGAGAACTTTCTTGGCTTTGAGATCGAGACCGGATTTGGTCTGAGCTAGGGCTGGAGATGAGGATGCCGCGGTCAGGACCGCTGGCTTCGGTTTGGGCTTTTCCTTGGTTCCCACCGCCACGACCTTGCTGACGGCTTGTTTCTCCATGGATTTGGCGAGCAGAGTCTTCGTGACCAGTTTGCCGTCCTGGTACACCTTTTCGAAGGTTTTGACGAGTTGGCCGTTCTGGCCGGCCTTCACCATCTTGAGCTGCCCCTTTTCCAGGGTAGCGTCCTGCTTGCGGACGACGGTGAACGGGATGTCGTGCTTGGTCGTAATCTGATGCTTGTCGATTCTCATGACGCGGATCGTCATGTTGGCTTTCAGCTTGCTTTCGGAGCTCGGGAATACTTTATCCTGCTCCCGTACGGCAATATTGGATTCTCCGATCGCCGCTTCCACGGTCTTTTTGGTGGTCTTCACCTGCAGGGCCTTGCCGTCGGCAAGAATCGTCACCGGCACCGCCTGGTCGATCACGATGCGGTCGCCCTCCTGAAGCGCGGCGCCGAGCGGAATCGACAGCTCGTCATGCGGTCCGACCGCGATCGCCTGCTCCTCCAGCAGCTGCTGGAGCGAGGAATGGCTCGTGCTTACGATTTTCTCCTGCCCGTTCAGCACCAGAGAGACGCTTTTTTCCGACGTCCCTTTCAGCAACACCAAAAACATGAAAGTCATTGCGAGTGAGATCGTTATGCTAAGGATAATCAAACGCAGGTTGTCATGCTTCCATCGCCATTGGAAAGACTTGCTGGATGATCGTTGTACATGGGTTTCCTTTAAAGGGATAGCGCCCACTTCTTCGGTCCTCCTTACATAGCCCCGCCGCCTCGTGTTACGCATGATAATTCAAGACGCGACTATTAGGTTTTGTACGTGCCGAGCAGCACGCCGCTGGCAGCCTCGCCTCACCTCCACCGTTAACCCTATGTCGACGTATAATTCATTATTCAAACAAAAAGAAGCCGTCGACAGAGGATCTGTTTCGTGGCTTCCCGGGTGGTCACGATCAGGTGGAAGTGGAGCACGAGGTTGATCTCTCTTATATGCGCTTACGAGGTTAGCTGACGGGTTCGGGCAAGAGAGCTGCCCTATCGGCTCAAGGACCCTGCTCGTGGTCCCGGCGAATTCACCCCTGGAAAAGTACAGCTTGTCTGGCGGTCAAGCGTCATCCCTTCGGTATGTACGGCTTGCGTCCCCTTCTGCTGCGATGGTTCCCCCGCTCCCCCCGTTCGGGGAGATTAAGCGAATGATGAAAATCCTGCATCACTCAAAGCTCTGTGTTGAATCATACCGTTTCCTTCAAGCGATTGTAAAGACACGATAAAATCCTCTGAGATTCAAAATCGAGGGTTTTCGGGCGATGACGGACGTTTTATTCAAGGAAAGGTCAATCTTTCTCCTCCACAAGTCTTTTTTCATCCGATATCACGCCATTTTAAGAAATTTGGAAACATTTTCTTGCATTTGCCGATGTGATGGAAACGATTTCTTCTACAGATTTACCTTTTATTTCCGCAGCCGTTTCGGCCACGAGCGTGACGAAAGAGGTTTCGTTCCGCTTGCCGCGATGGGGGTGCGGAGCGAGGTAAGGAGAGTCCGTTTCGAGCAGCAATCGGTCCATCGGCACTTGCGCGAGCACCTCTTTGGGAACCCTTGCATTTTTGAACGTGACCGGTCCGCCGAAGGAGATGTAGAAGTTCATGTCGAGGCACTGCTTCGCCGTTTCCCAGCTGCCGGAGAAGCAGTGCATGATGCCTCCGACCTCCTCCGCTTTCTCCTCGCGGAGGATGCGGACGACATCCTCATGGGCGTCGCGGTTATGGATGACGATCGGCTTGCGGCATCGCTTGGCGATCGCGATCTGGTCGCGGAACGCCTGCTGCTGGACCTCCTTCGGCGAGGTGTCCCAGTAATAATCGAGCCCGATTTCTCCGAGCGCGGCGACCTTCGGATTGCTCATCAGCGACTCGATCCAGGCCAGATCGCCCTCGCGCAGATCGGCCGTGTCGGTCGGATGCCAGCCGACGATGGCGTAGACGAAGGGATAAGATTCGGCAAGCTCCAGCGTCGTCGGGATCGTTTCCCGGTTGAAGCCGACATTGAACAGCAGCTCCACGCCGGCTTCCCGCGCGCGCTGAATCGCTTCGGCGCGGTCGTTGTCGAATTTCGGTGAGTCCATATGGGTGTGCGTGTCGATGATTCCTTTCATGGTTCGACTCCTTTCATGCTTCGCCGCTCTGCTCCAAGCCCAGACGGGCCGCCGTACGCGGCTTCAGCTTATGCCGGATCCGTCCGGCGGCTTCTTCATCATAATACAGGCGGTAATGGCCTCGGTGCATGCCCGTGATCGAGGGAACGACATCGGAGCGCAGCGAGATTTCCGTTACGGCTCCGCTCGGCTCGAGCAGCAGGATGGGTGGCTTGCCCCTTCCTCCATCGGTCAGGCCCTCGGTCGCGGATCGATACACATGATAAGGAAGATCGTACGGGAAATCAATTTCAAGCTCATAGCCCGGATCCATTCCCGCCGCCGCCATTTCCTCGAAGCACAGCTGCGCTTCTGATTCATGCTCTTTCTCGAAGGTTATATACTTGTACAATTTGCGATGAAGGAACCGCGAGCACAGCTGCGACAGCAGCTTGTCCTCCTCTTCCGTCCATGCCACGAACGCCGTCTGCACGAGCGCCTCGTCGAGCTTCAGGTAGGAAGGAACATCGAGCTGGCCTTGGAACAGCTTGACGATCGGATCCGGAATCCACCCGAACGGATAGCCCGAGCGGCACAGCTCCTGGGCGCGAAGCAAGATTTTCCGGAGGATGATCTCCGAGCTGCGGGTCACCGGATGGAAGTACACCTGCCAGTACATCTGATACCGGCTCATGAGATAATCCTCCACCGCGTGCATCCCGCTCCCCTTGACGACGATCCGCCCCTGATGGGGCCTCAGCACGCGCAGGATCCGGTCCAGATCGAACGTGCCGTAGTTGGCTCCGGTAAAATAGGCGTCCCGGAGCAGGTAATCCATCCGGTCCGCGTCCATCTGGCTCGAGACGAGATTGACGACGATCGGCTTCTCGTAGTTCTTGCGGATGACCGAGGCCACCTTGCTCGGAAAATCGGCCTCCACCGTGCGCAGGAGCCGGTTCACTTCCGTCTTTCCCTCTATTATATGGCAGCTCCATTCCTCATGGTCGAACTCCATCACTTCCTCGATCGAGTGGGAGAACGGTCCATGCCCCAGATCGTGAAGCAGGGCCGCGCACAGACAGAGCAGCTTCTCTTCCCTCGGCCAATCCGGGTACTCGCTCCGCTCGAATTGCGAGATGATCCGGCGGGTAATCTCATATACGCCCAGCGAATGGCTGAAGCGGCTATGCTCCGCCCCGTGAAAGGTCAGGTAGGTCGTGCCGAGCTGGCGGATCCTCCGCAGCCGCTGAAATTCCGGCGTATCGATCAGATCCCAGATCAGCTGATCTTGCACGTAGATATACTTATGGACAGGATCCTTGAACACCTTTTCTTCTTCCAGCCTCGCCATTGCCCCACCTTGCTTTCTGTTCATAGTTTCGACAAAAACCCCAGGTTTTTGTCGAATGATGTCGCAAATATATTTCCAATTGAAACTTGTCTATAGTAAGATAGCCTAAGTTGGAACCCCTTGTACCGCCTGCAATGCCTTATTTCTTCGCGAATCGCGGCCAAAAAGGCAGGTTGACTGTTTTGGGAATGGTTGGTATGATAGGGATCATAAAAAGTAGCTTTTTGTCGAAACATGACGATACATGAACCTACGAAAGGGGTTAAGTTGCCCTATGATGAAGTCTACCGGAATTGTACGTAAAGTCGATGAGCTCGGACGCGTCGTCATCCCGATCGAACTGCGCCGCACCCTCGGAATCGGGGAGAAGGACGCCCTGGAGATCTACGTGGACGGAGAGCGCATCATGCTCAAGAAATACGAGCCTGCCTGCATCTTCTGCGGAAACGCGGAGAACGTCGCTTACTTCAAAGGAAAGATCGTCTGCAATTCTTGCCTTTCCGAAATGCCTTCCCCTGTGACAAAATAGAATAAATCAGGTATACTAGGTTTTAGCAACTTAACCCAAGGTATTTCTAACCTTTTTATACTCCTTACTTGCCTTCCTGAACCGCTCGCGGCTCAGGAAGGTCTTTTTTTATTTACGCATGACTTCATTATAGACGTCGCGCTTGGAGAGGCCCCGGTCGGCGGCCGCCTGCTTGATCGCCTCCTTGCGGTCCTGGCCAAGACGCTCATAATGCTCGACATGCTGCTCGAGCTCCAGCGCATGCCACCATTCCGTGCCGGCCTCGACTTTCTCCGCCTCCCCCTCGGCGATGACGAGGCAGTATTCGCCCAGCGGCTCCTGCTCCTCCAGATGGGCGATCAGCTCGGACAGCCTTCCCCGCGCCGCTTCCTCATGGCGCTTGGTCAGCTCGCGGATCATCGCCGCCTCCCGGTCGCCGAGCCGCTCGAGCAGCGCAGGCAGCGTCTTGCGGATGCGATGCGGCGACTCGTACAGCAGCAGCGTTCCCGGCAGCGCCTTCAGCGGCTCCAGCCATTTCTCCAGCGACTTCTTGTCCCGCGGCGGGAATCCCGCAAAGGTGAAGCGCTCCGTCGACAGCCCCGACATGATCAGCGCCGACAAAGCGGCGTTCGCTCCAGGCACCGGCACGACCGGGATGCCCCGAGCGGCCGCCTCGCGCGCGAGATCCGCTCCCGGATCGGAAATCGCCGGCATGCCGGCATCGCTCACAAGGGCAATCGAGCTCCCTTCCTCGAGCAGCCGCAGCAGCTCCGGTCCGCTGCTCGCCTTGTTGTGCTCGTGATAGCTGACCATGCGGTTGTCGATCTCGAAGCGGCTGAGCAGCTTGCGCGTCTGCCTCGTATCCTCCGCCGCGATCAGCGCGGCTTCCTTCAGGATGCGGATCGCCCGCATCGTCATGTCCTCCAGATTGCCGATCGGCGTCGCCACCAGGTACAGCGTTCCTTTATCCGTCGGTTCGAAGCTCTTCTGCAGCTGCATCCGGCTTCCCCCTTCCTTGATGAAAATAAATGTCCATGATCTCGTCGCTGTACTGCCCGTCGTCCTGATACACGATCAACGGCGGAAGCAGGCGCACGGACGGGCGTCCGCCGCGGACAGCCTCGATCAGCACCATGTTGGCCTCCGAACCGGCATGGGGATGGACGAAACGGATCCGTTTCGGCTCCAGCTTGTGACGGGTCATGGCCGAGACGATCTCGATCAGGCGACCCGGACGATGGACCATGGAGACTCGCCCCCCGGTGCGGAGCAGGCGCGCGCATTGCTCGACGATCTCTTCGAGCGTGCCGTTCATCTCATGGCGGGCCGCCGCCACATGCGGATTTTCATTGCGGTCGCCGCTCGCTGGAGGCAGATAAGGCGGGTTCACCGTCACCGCGTCATAGCTGCCGTAGCCGAGCTGCTTGGCGAGCAGCCGCAGATCGCCTTCGACGATCCGGATCCGCTCCTCGAGCCCGTTGAGGGCGACGCTTCGCCGGGCCATGTCCGCCAGGCGCGGCTGGATCTCCACCGCGTCGATGCCGGCTTCGCAGCGGGTCGAGAGCAGCAGCGGCACGACGCCGTTGCCGGTGCACAGATCGACGATTCGGCCGCGCTTCGGCACGCCGGCGAAGCGGGCCAGCAGCACCGCATCCATCGAGAAGCTGAACACCTCCCGGCTTTGGATGATGCGGAGCCGATGGGTCAATAGATCATCCAGCCTTTCGCTGGGCAGCAAATCAAGCTCCATGATGCATAGCTTCTCCTTCCAGGATAAAATCATAAATGGTCCATGACGACAAACAGGACCCGCAAGCGGGTCCTGGAAGGGTTATTTGTTCAGGAAGGAGAGGCAGAACAGGCAGTCTCCCTCGGTGCGGAGATGACCGTAGTTCACGTTGCAGATGTGGAATCCTTCGTAATAAAGGCGGGCCAGATTGTCATGCCCTTCTCCGACTGCAGGCGCATCCTCCCTATCCGCTTCGTCCGTCAGGACGGCCGCCGCCGCAGTAACGGCTTGCGCCGCTCCGGCCGGATCGGCCTTGCGCCGTTCTCCGTGCGGATTCGTTTCTTTTTTGAGCACCTTGCGCAGCTGGCGGTTCTCGATCGTCAGCTGCTGGTTCGCTTCGAGCAGCTGCTTGACGCTGAGCTTCAGCTCTCCCAGCTCTCGATGGAAGGCGCCAACCGTCGCTTCAAGCTCCTCCAAATGCAGGAAAAGATCTTTTTTGTCCAAGAACTCACACCCCAGAGCTTTGCTGCAAATCATTCAAGCCCGGCTGGCGCCGGCCTTACTTGACTACAACCTCGTCGATCGGCATTTCCTTCGGCCGTCCGCCTTGATCGAAGAGCTGGACGAACACCTTCTTGGACGAGGCATTGATGCCGGTGACGCGTCCCTCTCCATGCGAGGTGACGACCGTCTTGCCGACGGAAGGCATTTCTTCCCGGATGCTCTCGTAGTTATCATGCTCAAATTTCAAGCAGCACATCAGCCTGCCGCATAATCCGGAAATCTTGGTCGGATTGAGCGAGAGACTCTGATCCTTGGCCATCTTGATGGACACCGGATCGAAGTCGCCGAGCCAGGACGAGCAGCAGAGCACGCGTCCGCAAGGTCCGATGCCGCCCAGCATCTTGGCTTCGTCGCGGACTCCGATCTGCCTCAGCTCGATCCGGGTCCGGAATACGCTGGCCAGATCCTTGACCAGCTCGCGGAAATCGATCCGGCCTTCGGCCGTGAAGTAAAAAATGATCTTGTTGCGATCGAACGTAAATTCGACATCGACCAGCTTCATCTTGAGGCCGTGCGCGCGGATCTTGTCCAAGCAAGTCGCGAAGGCGTTCTGGGCGGCGCCACGGTTCTCTTCCACGACTTTGGCGTCCTGCTCGCTGGCGATGCGAATGACTTTTTTAAGCGGGAGAACTACGTCTGATTCGTCTACTTGTTTCTGTCCGACTACGACTTTGCCGTATTCCACACCCCGGGCCGTTTCCACGATGACATGATGGTCCGTGCCTACGGGGTGATCGACGGGATCAAAGTAATAGATCTTGCCCGCTTTTTTGAAGCGGACACCGACGACATTATACAAGGATTAACCCTCCTGTAGACGTACCATTAATTGCTCGAGGGCAAGCTGGGGAGCGACATTCGCCTTGATCATCCCCGCTGCCCGCATCGTATGCTCCATGCACGACACCCAGTAGGCTGCCGGCTTCGTGAAGGCATGGGCGCTTATCCAATCCAGCTGATCTATGAAAACCATCTTGTCAGACCGTCCGGCCTGAAAATGAATCATGTCTCTGTACCATAACACCAATAAGGACAAAAGCAGCTGCGGATCGGCACCCAGGTCTGTCTTGGACAGGCGCTGCTGAACGGTGACCAGAGCCGCAGTGAATCGAGACAAGCTCTCCTTGCCTAATTGTATCACTACATTTCGGATTTCTGCAAACCCAACTTGCGCCGCCAAAGCCCTTGAAGCGTCCTTGCCGGAGGCCAGATGGACGGCCGCTCGAGCGAGCAGCGGAGGCTCTCCTGCGGCGATCAGCTGCTCCAGCATCTCCTCCGTGGAATAGGGGAGGAACGGCACCGGCTGGCTGCGGGAAGCGATCGTCGGAAGCACCGAGCCGGGATGCGTCGCCAGCAGGATCGCCACCGTCGGCGAGACCGGCTCCTCCAGAAACTTCAGCAGGCTGTTGGCGGCCTGCGGCGTCATGGCATCGGCTTTTTCGATGAGGTAGACCTTGCGGCTGCCGGCATCGGCCGTCCGATAGGACATCTCCCGCTGAAGCTCCTGGATCTGGCCAAGCTTGACCGACTGGCCGTCCGGCGCGATGCGGTGCAGATCCGGCTGGTTGCCATGCTCGAACTTGCGGCATTCGAGGCACTCCCCGCAGGCGTCGTCGCCGCCGGAAGAGCAAAAAAGCGCCTGCGCGAACGCGAGCGCCGTCTGCAGCTTGCCGGTGCCGTTCGGCCCGGCGAACAAATACGCATGGGACACCTTGCCGGTGCGCAGCGCATGCTGAAGAATCTGCTTGGCCTTGCCCTGGCCGGGGATATCGGAAAGTTTCACGGATCGAATCCTTTCTATTAAAAGAGCAGATTGATAAGCAGGCCGCGGATGTCGCCTACGCTCTGCAGCAGCTGCATGCGTCCCTGCTCCGTCTGCAGCAGCTCCTCCGCCATCGCGAGCAGGCTGTCGTCGACCTCGTCGAGCAGCTTATGCCGCTTGATCCGGCCTCTGCGGTCCATGCTGCGCACGTCCTTGATGCCGACGCCGCGCCGCACCGTCAGCTCGAGGAACTGCTTGACCATCGCCTTGTACGTCTGCAGCTCGCGCACGGTCATGGAGCGGGCGAGCCGATCGCCCTGCGCCTGGATGTCCTGCAGCTTCTGCTGCAGCTCCTCGCGCGTCCGGCTGCCGTTCTGCTGCTGCATGACATCGGCGAACGACTTCGGCTGCACCGCCCGGCCCGCTCCACCGCCCGACACGCGGTCCTGTCCGAGCGCGCGGTATCCTGGATCGATCTTCATGGCCTACCGTCTCCTGTCAGAAGTGTTCGAAGCGCTCGACCGGAAGCACGAACACCGCCGCGCCCCCCACCTGGACCTCGACGGGGAAAGGAATATACGAATCCGTCGTGCCGCCCATCGGCGACACCGGAGTGACGAGCTGGTCGCGCACCTTGCAGTTGGAGCGGATGCAATGAAGCACCTCATGCACCCGTTCATCCTCGATTCCGATCATGAACGTCGTGTTGCCGGCCTTGAGGAAGCCTCCTGTGCTGGCCAGCTTGGTCGCCCGGAAGCCTGCGCTTACCAAGGCGTTGGAAAGGCGGTTGCTGTCTTTATCCTGTACGACGGCGATGACGAGCTTCATCCTCATCCCTCCAGATCATATTTGGGTTAAAAATTCGACATGCTTCCCAAGGATTCCTGCTGTCGGGGCCAAAGGACCCGCATCGCCTCATCCCGAATCGAATCGGGCGTCAAAGAGGCGTCCAGCCGGAAAATGCGGCGCGGCTCCTGCTCGAAGAGCAGCCGATAGCCCTCTCGGACGCGGCGGTGGAACGACTCCGCCTCGAGGTCAAGCCGATTGACCTCCCGCTCGCTCGAAGCCGCGATCCGCGCAAGGCCGAGCTCGGGCGGCAAGTCGAGCCATAGCGTCGCGTCGGGCATCCACTCGCCGATCGCATAACGGTTGATTCCGCGGACCTCCTCGATGCCGAGCCCCCGGGCATAGCCTTGATACGCGAGGCTGCTGTCGATGAAGCGGTCGCAGATGACCCATTGCCCCGCTTCAAGCGCAGGCACGACCTTTTCGACGAGATGCTGCCTGCGGGCGGCCGCGTACAGCAGCGCCTCCGTGCGGGCATCCATGCTCGTATGGGCCTTGTCGAGGATGACCGAACGGATCCTCTCCGCGATCGGAATTCCTCCCGGCTCGCGGGTCGTCAGCACGGACTGCCCTTTCGCCTGCAGCTCCGCCGCGAGGGAGCGGATCAGCGTCGTCTTGCCCGCTCCTTCTCCGCCCTCTATTGTAATGAAGGTTCCTTTAGACACGTTCATGCTCCCTGCATCTGGTTTCCCTTTATCATACCATAGATCGGGCGCGAAACCGCGCGGCTCCGCCGAAAGGCTTATTGTCGCCTTACCCGGATCCAGCCTCGTTCAGACGCATTTTTACCCTGAAACCTCGCTTCTTTCAGCCGCTGCATGCTTGCGATTGCCCGATCCGTAAGCGGCTCTCCCTCCAGCACGAGCGGTATTCCCGGCGGGTAGGGAATGATCGTCTCGGCGCTGATGCGGCCAGCTGCCTCCAGCAGCGGCACCAGCTCGGTTTCCCTTTCCTCCGGCGGGAAGCGTTCCAGCCTGGTCGGCTTGGAGAAAAGAAAGGCAGCCTCGTTCGAGCCGGCCTCGGCATCATCTCCGGAGGCAGCTTCTGCGCCATGCGCCTGTTCGCTATCCGTATCCGATTCGTCATCCCGCGCCTCTGCGCGGCCGAAGGCTCTTTCCACCGCGGACAATCCCTCGTCTACGAGCGCTTCCAGCTCCGCAAGAGCGGCCAGGAGCCGCTCCGCTTCCTCGATGCCGGTACGCGCGCCGACGAGCAGCACGACATAGGACTCGTCGGCCATCTCCGCCCAGATGCCCCGTTCCTCCAGCTGCCGCAGCAGCTCGAAGCCTTGGATTCCGCCCAGCCGGTCATGAACGACCAGTCGCAGCGGGTCCGTGCGAATCTCCCCGTCCTCAAGAAGATCCTCCGCAAGCCCCCATCGCGCGCTTCGGCGAATGCCGCTGCGGATCGCCGCCGCAGCCTCCAGGCCGGGAGCGAACCACTCTTCCCCGTGCTCATCGAGCAGTCCGCGCGCGAGATCGAGCGAAGCCATAATCGGGTACGATGGAGAGGAGCTCTGCAGCGCGGCGAGCATCGCCTTCACCTTCCGTCGATCCAGCCTCTCTCCCTGCATGTGCAGCATCGCCCCCATCGTCATCGCGTGAAGCGTCTTGTGCGTCGACTGGACGACGGCATCCGCTCCGGCCTGCAGCGCTCCTGACGGCAAGCTCGGGTGAAGGCCATAATGCGCGCCATGGGCCTCGTCTACGAGCAGCAAGCATCCGGTCCGATGGACGAGCTCCGCATAAGGATGCAGGTCGCGCGACCAGCCGTAATAGCTCGGGGTGCTGAGAAAAAGCGCCTTGGCCTGAGGCCAGCTGCGAAGCGCTTGTTCGACCGCTGCCAGCTCGGGCAGCTCCGTCAGGCCGCTTGCCGTCTCGATGCGCGGCTCCAGAAAGACGGCTTCCGCGCCGCTCAGCCGGATGCCGTTCAAGACAGATTTATGGACATTGCGCTGGACCAGCACGATATCCCCTGGCCCCGTGCAGCCGAGCAGAAGAGCGAGATTGCCGGCCGTGCTTCCTCCGACGAGGAACGCCGTCTCCTCGGCTCCGAAGCGGCGGGCAGCAAGCTGCTGCCCCTGCTCGATGGCTCCGGACGGATCATGCAGGTCGTCCGTATCGCTCAGCTCCGTCACATCCATAGGCAGCAGTCCGCCTAGGGCGGCTAGGAACGATGGCGCTCCGTCGTCGCTCTCGTCGTTCCAGCGTTCCGATGCCGCCAGCGATCTCGCGATTCCTTTGTGGCCAGGGACATGAAAAGACAAGGGCCGGGCAGCGGCGTGCCGCTGCAGCATGTCTACGATCGGCATCATTCTCTTCAAAGAAACGGCTTCCTTTCCCGCTCAACGGATCTTTTTCTTCATTGTAGCGGTCCGCCCGTCCAAAAAAAAGCTCCCGCCGTTCATGGCGGAAGCTCAAGCATTTTTATGGATCCAGATCTGTCTCATCTGATGGACGTAGAACGGATATTTCTCATCCAGCACATCGGTTTGCACCATTTCCCTCTCGCAGCTCCCGCATATGAATTCAGTCACGATTCGCAATCCTTGGTCATGGGGTTTCAGCTCGCCGCATACGATGCAGTTGCACATGGCTTCCTCATGCATCACCCATCCGCCTTTCTTTCCTTGCAATGATAGTAGCATTATGCCCTTCATTCTAGCAATTCATACCTGCGCTTCGCTATAATAAGCAGGAAGATGACATCAGCCCATCCGCGCTTCTATAAGATATGCCGCTCCTCGCCAAGGGTGATTGGCGCATCGGGTCCACGGCTGGCGCCGTTCCGAGCAGACGGGCTTCATTCCAAGGAGGATTCCATGTTCCAGCCTCTATCCGAGCAGAAGGAAGCGACCATCTATCAATATAAGCTTGTCCGCAAGCTAGCCTTCGAGCAAGGCTTTCAGCGGTTCTACTACATCTCCGGCGCGACCCTTGCGCTCGCGCTGCTTATCGCCGACCCTTGGCCGTCGCTGCTCGGCCTGATGACGGGCTTTATGTTGATTCCCGCCATGCATGCGGCCATTATCCGCATGGCTCTCCTACGCAGGCATTCGCTGGAGTCCACTTCCCGCCGCTGGCAATGGAGATGGAAGCTTCCCTTTCCCGGCTATATGCCGGTGCTGCCGATGGAACTGTCCGTTTTCCAGCGGCTTCAGCTCCACAAGCTTTGGATCGGAGCCTGCGCCATCGGAGCTTTCTACCCGTGGCTGTCTCCATGGCTGCTCTCCGCTTATCTGCTGCTGCATCTATGGCTGCTGGCTCCGCTCGTCTATGCCATCGTCCGCCTCCATAAGGAGAACAGGGACGGCGTCATCAAGCTCCCCTTCGAGGAGCCGTTCTTCTCTTACTATCATCGTTAGATCAGGCCGATGCCTGGTCTTCTTTTATATAACCTGAAGAAGATCGAATGAAGCCCGATCCATGCAAAAAGCCGCCGCATCCGAAGATGCGGCGGCTCGTGGTTGCAAGTGCTTGGCGACGTCCTACTCTCCCAGGACCCTGCGGTCCAAGTACCATCGGCGCTGGAAGGCTTAACGGTCGTGTTCGGGATGGGTACGCGTGGTTCCCTTCCGCCATCGCCACCAAACGTCCTGCTTGCTCAAGGCGTAGGCTTGCGCCCTGAAAACTGGATCGAACGAAATGCCGTGCTGACCGGCTGGTTCTTGCTTGAATAGGATAAGCCCTCGACCGATTAGTACTCGTCAGCTGCACACGTTGCCGCGCTTCCACCTCGAGCCTATCAACCTGGTCGTCTTCCAGGGGTCTTACATACTGGGAAATCTCATCTTGAGGGGGGCTTCGCGCTTAGATGCTTTCAGCGCTTATCCCGTCCGTACGTAGCTACCCAGCGGTGCTCCTGGCGGAACAACTGGTACACCAGCGGTACGTCCATCCCGGTCCTCTCGTACTAAGGACAGCTCCTCTCAAATTTCCTACGCCCACGACAGATAGGGACCGAACTGTCTCACGACGTTCTGAACCCAGCTCGCGTACCGCTTTAATGGGCGAACAGCCCAACCCTTGGGACCTACTTCAGCCCCAGGATGCGATGAGCCGACATCGAGGTGCCAAACCTCCCCGTCGATGTGGACTCTTGGGGGAGATAAGCCTGTTATCCCCAGGGTAGCTTTTATCCGTTGAGCGATGGCCCTTCCATTCGGTACCACCGGATCACTAAGCCCGACTTTCGTCCCTGCTCGACTTGTTGGTCTCGCAGTCAAGCTCCCTTATGCCTTTGCACGCTTCGAATGATTTCCAACCATTCTGAGGGAACCTTTGGGCGCCTCCGTTACATTTTAGGAGGCGACCGCCCCAGTCAAACTGCCCGCCTGACACGGTCCCTTCACCGGCTTCACGGTGACAGGTTAGAACTCCGATACGATCAGGGTGGTATCCCAACGGCGCCTCCACCGAAGCTGGCGCTCCGGCTTCCTAGGCTCCCACCTATCCTGTACAGATCGTACCAAAGTCCAATATCAAGCTGCAGTAAAGCTCCATGGGGTCTTTCCGTCTTGTCGCGGGTAACCTGCATCTTCACAGGTAGTAAAATTTCACCGGATCTCTCGTTGAGACAGCGCCCAAGTCGTTACGCCATTCGTGCGGGTCAGAATTTACCTGACAAGGAATTTCGCTACCTTAGGACCGTTATAGTTACGGCCGCCGTTTACTGGGGCTTCGGTTCACAGCTTCGGGTTGCCCCTAACCGCTCCCCTTAACCTTCCAGCACCGGGCAGGCGTCAGCCCGTATA
Organism: Paenibacillus pasadenensis; assembly: GCF_002864175.1. Lineage (NCBI taxonomy): Bacteria > Bacillati > Bacillota > Bacilli > Caryophanales > Paenibacillaceae > Paenibacillus > Paenibacillus pasadenensis. The sequence goes on from NZ_NFEZ01000001.1 coordinate 39,029, forward strand.
CTTCGCCTTACGGCTTCGCACAGACCTGTGTTTTTGCTAAACAGTCGCTTGGGCCTTTTCACTGCGGCCCCCTCGGGCTATTCACCCTACCGAGGCACCCCTTCTCCCGAAGTTACGGGGTCATGTTGCCGAGTTCCTTAACGAGAGTTACTCCGCGCGCCTTAGCATGCTCTGCTCGCCTACCTGTGTCGGTTTGCGGTACGGGCACCTTCGCCTGGCTAGAAGCTTTTCTTGGCAGCTGGAGATCATGACCTTCGGTACTGTAAGTTTCCCTCCCCATCACAGCCCAGCCTTACGGTTTGCGGATTTGCCAACAAACCAGCCTCACTGCTTGGACGGACACATCCATCGGTCCGCGTCACTACCCTTCTGCGTCACTCCATTGCTCATAACGGCTTACGGTGGTACAGGAATATCAACCTGTTGTCCTTCGACTACGCCTTTCGGCCTCGCCTTAGGTCCCGACTTACCCTGAGCGGACGAACCTTCCTCAGGAACCCTTAGGCTTACGGCGGATCAGATTCTCACTGATCTTTTCGTTACTCATACCGGCATTCTCACTTGTGTACCGTCCACCAGTCCTTGCGGTCTGACTTCAACCTATACACAACGCTCCCCTACCCAAGTACACTAGGTACATGCCATAGCTTCGGTGGTGTGTTTAGCCCCGTTACATTTTCGGCGCAGAGTCACTCGACCAGTGAGCTATTACGCACTCTTTAAATGGTGGCTGCTTCTAAGCCAACATCCTGGTTGTCTGGGCAACTCCACATCCTTTCCCACTTAACACACACTTGGGGACCTTAGCTGATGATCTGGGCTGTTTCCCTCTTGACGATGGATCTTAGCACTCACCGTCTGACTCCCGGTTATACATGACTGGCATTCGGAGTTTGACTGGACTTGGTAACCCTTGGCGGGCCCCGCACCCAATCAGTGCTCTACCTCCAGCATGCTCAACACCGAGGCTAG
>NZ_NFEZ01000001.1:45000-734055 GCF_002864175.1 Paenibacillus pasadenensis
TCAGATCCGGAATCTCATACGCCTTCAGCCGGTACACCTTGCCCTTGTTCGTAAAGAACAGCAGGAAGTGATGCGTGTTGGAGACGAACAGATGCTCGACGAAGTCGTCGGACTTCGTGTCCATGCCCATGACGCCCTTGCCGCCGCGGCGCTGGCTGCGGTAGGTCGTGACCGGCAGCCGCTTCACGTAGCCGGAGTGCGTGATGGAAATGATGACGTCCTCGCGCGGAATGAGGTCCTCGTCGAGGATCTCGTCCTCGCCGATCGTCACCTCGGTGCGCCGGTCGTCGCCGAAGCGCTCGCTGATCTCGGCCAGCTCCTCGCTGATCAGATTCAGCACGAGCTGCTCGTCGGCAAGAATCGCCATGTACTCCGCGATGCGGGCCAGCACCTCGTTGTACTCGGACTCGATCTTTTCGCGCTCCAGGCCCGTCAGGCGCTGCAGCCTCATGTCGAGAATCGCTTGCGCCTGCTCGATGCTGAGCGCGAAACGGCTGATCAGCCCCTCGCGAGCCTCGTCGGCCGTGCGCGACGAGCGGATGAGCGAGATGATCTCGTCGATATGGTCCAGAGCAATGCGCAAGCCTTCGAGGATATGCGCGCGAGCCTGGGCTTTTTTGAGATCGAACTCGGTGCGCCGGCGGATGACCTCGATCTGATGCTGCAGGTAGTGGTACAGCATGTCCCGCAGCGTCAGCGTGCGAGGCTCGCCGTTCACGAGCGCCAGCATGTTGATGCCGAACGTCGACTGCATCTGCGTATGCTTGTACAGGTTGTTGAGCGTCACGCTCGGATTGACGTCGCGGCGCAGCTCGATGACGACCCGCATGCCGTTGCGGTCGGACTCGTCCCGCAGATCGGTGATGCCCTCGATCTTCTTCTCGCGGACGAGCTCGGCGATCTTCTCGACGAGACGGGCCTTGTTCACCTGGTACGGCAGCTCATGCACGACGATGCGGGCCTTGCCGCCGTTCTCCTCGATCTCGGCGCGGGCGCGCATCGTGACGGAGCCGCGGCCCGTCGTGTACGCCTGCCGGATGCCCGAGTGGCCCATGACGAAGCCGGCGGTCGGGAAGTCCGGCCCTTTGACGTAATCCATCAGCTCCAGCGACGTGATGTCGGGATTGCGGATGAGCGCCTGGACGCCGTCTACGATCTCGCGCAGGTTATGCGGAGGGATGTTGGTCGCCATGCCGACCGCGATGCCGGACACGCCGTTGACGAGCAGGTTGGGGAACCGGGCCGGAAGCACCGACGGCTCGCGCTCCTCGCCGTCATAGTTGGAGACGAAGTCGACCGTGTCCTTGCCCAGATCGCGCAGCAGCTCCATGGCGATCTTGGACAGGCGCGCCTCCGTATACCGCATGGCTGCGGCCATGTCGCCGTCGATGGAGCCGAAGTTGCCGTGCCCGTCGACGAGCATGTAGCGCATGGAGAAGTCCTGCGCCATCCGGACCATCGATTCGTAAACGGCGCTGTCGCCGTGAGGATGGTACTTGCCGATGACCTCGCCGACGATGCGGGCCGATTTTTTATAGGGCTTGTCCGGGGCCATGCCGAGCTCCGACATGGCAAAGAGGATGCGCCGGTGCACGGGCTTGAGCCCGTCGCGCACATCCGGCAGCGCGCGGCTGACGATGATGCTCATGGCATAATCCATGAACGATTCGCGCATCTCCGTGCCGATATCCCGGTCCTTGATTTGGGAACGTTGTTCTTCCGCCATACTTACCTCCTGTGCGGTCAGGCCTCCAAGCGGCTCTGGCCTGATGATCGCGGCCCGCCTCGCTCGCTGTCCGATCTTATCTGTGTGGCACAAAAAGCGGACAAATAAACGTCGGGACCGTCGAAAAATAGGTGGATGCCGTGCTCCATCCGTTCGCGAAATCCATAAAATAAGACGATGGATCGCGGATAGGACAATACAGTCTATTATAGCATTGATTGATCGCTTACGATATCGGAATTTGCACTAATATCCGGAAGCCGAACCGCCGAAAGCGGCGGAACGGCGCGCTTTTCGGAGACAAGGAAGGATGAGGAACGGTTGGCTATCCAACGGGTTGTGAGCAAGCAGAGAAAGACGGAGGTCCTGCTGCAGTCGGAGAAGCTCTCGCTCCATGTGCCGGACACGAGAGTCTACACGAAAGACTCGCTGAAGGCGATGCTTGACCAATACGGCATGCTGTATATCAAGCCGGATTCCGGCACCTTCGGCAACGGCGTCATCAAGGTGCAGAAGCTCGAAGAAGGCGGCTACCGGTTCCAAAGCGGCACCCGCGTCCAAACGCATGCCGCCTACGATGCGATGTTCCAGTCGCTGGAGCGCATCCGGCCGAAAAAGCGCTATCTGGCGCAGAAGGGAATCCATCTGCTCCGGCACCGCAACCGCCGCTTCGACCTGCGCGTCATGGTGCAGCGGAACCCGGCCGGCGCCTGGGAGACGACCGGCATCATCGGCAGGCTGAGCCACCCGTCGAAAATTGTCACCAACTACCACAGCGGAGGCACGATCACGCCGTTCGAGACGCTTCTGGGCAGCCATATGGACGCCGCCGCGCAGAAGGAGTTCCGCAGCCGCCTCGAGAAGCTCGGCGTCCAGACGGGCGAGCAGCTGGCGACGCGCTGGCCGCGCCTGAAGGAGATCGGGCTCGACGTCGCCGTGGATACGGCGTTGAAGCCGTGGATCCTGGAAGTGAACACGAAGCCGGATCCGTATATTTTCCGCAAGCTGCAGGACAAGGGGATCTTCCGCCGGATGCGGCGCTATGCCGCCGCTTACGCGCCGAAGCGCAGCGCCCGCTGAGGGCGGACGGCCGCTCCGGACCGATAGGTCCGAAAAAAGAGAGCCGGCTCGGGATCGCTCCGGGCCGGCTTTGCTTTGCGGTTTGCGCTAGATGTCGAGGTTCTTGACGTACTTGGCATACTGCTGGATGAAGTCGCGGCGCGGCTCGACGTTGTCGCCCATGAGGGTGTCGAACATGACGTCGGCCTTGATCGCGTCCTCGATCTGCACCTGCAGCATCGTGCGGCTCTCGGGATCCATCGTCGTCTCCCACAGCTGGGAGGCGTTCATCTCTCCGAGGCCTTTGTAGCGCTGCACGTTGACCTTGGCGCCCTCGCCGAACTCGGCGAGGATGTCGTCGCGCTCCCGTTCGGACTGGGCGTAGCGGACGACCTTGTTGCGCTCGATCTTGAACAGCGGCGGCTGCGCGATGTAGACGAAGCCGGCCTCCAGCACCTTGCGCATGTAGCGGTACAGGAACGTCAGCAGCAGCGTGCGGATGTGCGCGCCGTCGACATCGGCATCGGTCATGATGATGATCTTGTGGTAGCGGGCCTTGGCGATGTCGAAATCGTCGCCGATGCCGGTGCCGAGCGCGGTGATGATCGCGCGGATCTCGGCGTTGGACAGAATGCGGTCCAGGCGCGCCTTCTCGACGTTGAGGATCTTGCCGCGCAGCGGAAGGATCGCCTGGAAGTGCCGGTCGCGGCCCTGCTTGGCCGAGCCGCCGGCGGAGTCGCCTTCGACGATGTACAGCTCGCTAATGCTCGCGTCCTTGGAGGAGCAGTCGGCCAGCTTGCCGGGCAGGCTGCTCACCTCGAGCGCGCTCTTGCGGCGAGTCAGCTCGCGGGCTTTGCGCGCCGCCTCGCGGGCGCGGGAGGCGGACAGGCCCTTGTCCACGATTTTGCGGGACACGGACGGGTTCTCCTCGAGGAACTCCTGGAGCTTCTCGGCGAAGAACGACTCGACGATGCCGCGCACCTCGCTGTTGCCGAGCTTGGTCTTGGTCTGACCCTCGAACTGCGGCTCCGGAATCTTGACGCTGATGATCGCGGTCAGGCCCTCGCGCACGTCGTCGCCGGACAGATTGCTGTTGCTGTCCTTGATCGCGCCGGACTTGCGGGCGTAGTCGTTGATGATCCGCGTGAGCGCGCTCTTGAAGCCGGATTCGTGGGTGCCGCCCTCATGGGTGTTGATGTTATTGGCGAACGAGTAGATGTTCTCGCTGTAGCTGTCGTTGTACTGCAGCGACACCTCGACCTGGATGCCGTCCTTGGCGCCCTCCACGTAGATCGGCTGCTCATGCAGCGGCTCGCGGTTGCGGTTGAGGTACTGGACGAACTCGATGATGCCGCCGTCGTAGCGGAACGTGTTGCTGACGCCGGTACGCTCGTCCTCGAGCACGAGCTCGATGCCCTTGTTGAGGAACGCCAGCTCCCGCACGCGGGACTGCAGCGTCTCGTACTCGAAGACCGTCGTCTCGGTGAACACCTCGGGATCCGGCTTGAACAGCGTGCGCGTGCCCGTCTCGCTGCTCTCTCCGACAATCTTCATGTCGTACTGCGGCACGCCGCGGCGGTACTCCTGCTGATAGATCTTGCCGTCCCGGCTGACCTGGACGACGACCTGCTCGGACAGGGCGTTGACGACGGAGATGCCGACGCCGTGCAGGCCGCCCGACACTTTGTAGCCCTCGCCGCCGAACTTGCCGCCCGCATGAAGGACGGTCATGACGACCTCGAGCGTCGGCCGCTTCATTTTGGGATGCTCGCCGACCGGGATGCCCCGGCCGTTGTCGGTGACGGTGATGCTGTCGTTCTCGTGGATCGTTATCGTAATCCGGCTGCAGTAGCCGGCTAGCGCTTCGTCGATGCTGTTGTCGACGACTTCCCATACCAGATGGTGGAGCCCCTTGCCGCTCGTCGAGCCGATATACATGCCCGGCCGCTTGCGGACCGCCTCCAGGCCCTCGAGCACCTGGATCTGGTTCTCGTCGTACGTATGCTGTTGGTTCGTAGACATGCGATGATTCACTGCTCCTCTCGACTGCGCTAAGCAACTGATGCGGGCATGCCGCCTCCGGGTATGCCCTGCCGCCTTATCCGTTGGCGGCGAAGTTGTGGCCGCGCTTCTTCAGCGTGGATGATGAGATGGGGGAGTAATACACCCGGCTCTTGGTGACGACGATCGACTTCGGCTCCTCCTCGCCGATCAGCTCCACGTCCTTGCGCTTCTTGGCGCCGGCGACGAACTGCTTGGAGAGCTTGGAGGACTGCTCGATGGATATGTCGAAGATGGCGACCAGCTCGGATGCCCGGATGATCTTCTCCCCGCCCAGATGGATGTACATCTCCTTCACGCTCCTCTATGCAAAGCCCCGCTAGGAGGCAGAATCGCCAAGAAAGGGCTGAGGCGGCCTATTGGGTGACCTTGCCGCCTTCAACCCGGTAGATGCCCGCGTCGGACAGCCGGCTCGTATTGACGCTCTCCAGCCCCGTCGCGGTTATGAATGTCTGGACCTTGCCCTGGAACGTCTCGATCAGCTGCGTCTGACGGTGCTGGTCGAGCTCCGACAGCACGTCGTCGAGCAGCAGCAGCGGGTATTCGCCGATCTCTTCGCGAATGAGCTCCAGCTCCGCCAGCTTGAGCGAGAGCGCCGTCGTGCGCTGCTGCCCCTGAGAGCCGTATACCTGCGCCTCCTTGCCGTTGATGAAGAAGGCCAGATCGTCGCGGTGAGGGCCCGCAAGCGTAACGCCGCGGCGGATTTCCTGATCTTTTACCTGGGTTAACTTTATCATAAATTGCTCGAATAAAACAGATTCTTCTTCGTCCGCGCCGATGTCGAACGACGGACGGTACTCGATCGACAGCTCCTCGCTCCCGGCTGTGATGCCGGAATGGATGGCGGCCGCCCACGTCTTCAGCTTTTCTATGAATTGTTGCCTCTTTTTCATGATTTTAACACCATGCTCCGCAAGCTGCAGGTCCCATACCTCCAGCAGCCCCGGCTTGACGCCGGAAGGTCCCGTCGATTTGAGGTAATTGTTGCGCTGCACGAGCACCTTGCCGTACTGCTGCAGCGTATGCAGGTAGCCCGGCTGCACCTGGCCGATCTCCATGTCCAGGAAGCGCCGGCGGATGCCCGGAGTCCCCTTGACGATCTCGAGATCCTCGGGAGCGAACATGACGACGTTGAGCGTGCCGACAAAGCCGCTCAGCTTGCGCTGCTCGAGCCCGTTGACCCGGGCTTTTTTGCCTTGGGCGGAATAGGCGAGATCGAGCGTCACGCGGCCGTAGCGCTTGTCCACCTCGCCGTGCACCGACGCTTCCTTGCCGTTCCAGCCGATCAGCTCCCGGTCCTTGGCGGTGCGATGCGATTTCGTCAGCGCAAGCGCGAAGATCGATTCCAGCAAATTCGTCTTGCCTTGGGCGTTGGGGCCGATGAACAGATTCACCTTGCGGTCCGTCTCGAGCTCCAGCTGCTCGTAGTTGCGATAGTTGCGAAGCGCGATCACATTCAGGAACACCGCTCAGCCCCCTGTCTTGAAATGTCCGCCCCAGGCGGACAGCGCCGTCGGCACAGGTTCACGTTCTCTGAACCTTGAAGCTGCCGAAGCCGTCCACCTCTACGGTGTCGCCGTCGTACAGCTTACGTCCGCGCCGGTTGTCGGGCTCGCCGTTGATGACGACCTTCGTTTCCTGGAGGAAGAACTTGGCCTGGCCTCCGGAATCGATGCAGTCGGACAGCTTGAGAAACTGGCCCAGCGCGATGTAGTCGGTCTTGATCGTAATCGTGGTCATCGTGGATGCCTCCTGCGTGATGGGATGGGAAAAGAGGGAGAGCGCAGCGGCGCATGGAAAAGGCGGGCGACCGGAAGGTCGCCCGCCGTGTGCCGCCGCCGCCGCGGAAAATTCAGTTGGTCGTGCGGTAAGGCAGGATGATGTATTGGCTGTTGTCGTGGTCCGCGGGGCGGATGATGATCGGGCTCATCGCGCCGGTGAAGCTGATGACGAGCTGCTCGCTGTCGATGACCTTGAGCGTGTCGAGCATGTATTTGGAGTTGAACGCGATCCGCAGCGGCTCGCCGCTTTGGCGGATCACCTCGAGCTGCTCCGTGACCCGTCCGAGCTCCGAGGAGCTGGAGGAGATCTCGATCGTTCCGTTCTCGAGGGTGACGATACGCACGATGTTCGTCTTTTCCTCGCGGGACATCAGGTAGGCGCGCTCCATCGCGTCGATCAGCTTGCGCGTCTCGAGGACGAGTTCTGTTTTGAACGACTGCGGAATAATCTTGGAGGTATCGGGATAAGTGCCGTCGAGCATGCGGCTGTAGAACAGCGTATGGCCGAGGCGGAACAGCACCTGGTTGCTGGCGACGACGATATCGACGAGGCCGGCTCCATCGGGCACGAGCTTCGACAGCTCGACCATCGTCTTGGCGGCGATGACGACATTGCTCAGCCGGTAGCCGTCAGGAGTGTCGACGCGGGAAATCCGGCTCGCGAGCCGGTGCCGGTCCGTCGCGACGAACTTGAGCTCGCCTTCGATCAGGTTCCAGAGCAGTCCCGTCAGCACCGGCGTCTGCTCGCTCGTCGAAGCGCAGAAGACGGTCTGGCGGACCATCGCCTTGAGCAGGTCGCCGGGCAGCTGCAGCACTTCGTTCTCCTCGATGGACGGAAGCACGGGGAATTCCTCCGGATCCAGGCCGACCATCTGGATGTCGGTCGAGCCGGAGCGGATCATCGTCTGATAGTTGTCGCCGACCTCGATCTGGACGTCCTCCGCCGGCAGCTTGCGGATGATTTCGACAAAAAACTTAGCCGGCATGACGACGCTGCCCGGCTTGTCGACCTTGGCGATGACGGTCTCGTCCGTTTCGGCAGGAATGAAGCTCTGGATGGAGATGTCCGTGTCGCTTGCCGTAAGCGTGACTCCCTGATGGGTCACGTCGAACTTGATGCCTCCGAGAATCGGGATGGCGGGGCGGACCGAGGCGGCCTTGGCGACTTGCTGGATGGCGTCGTTGAGTTCGTTTTTCGAGATGGTAAGTTTCATGCGTTCCTCCTTGAGCGGCTTGGGCGGCACTCGTCCTTGGGGTTCAACCTGCGGCGGAGCCGTACTTTTTTTAGATGATGTTTAGTTAAAAGAAAAAAGCAGTAGTAGCCGTAGGGGCGGTGAATATGTGGATAAGCCCGCCAAAGGGGGATGCGACAAGCCTATCCACATGTGTACAGCTTGTGCATAGGCTTGTCGGTTCTTGTCCCTTTTTCGGGGATAAGATTACATATGATTTTTGACTTTTTCCGTCAGGTTCTGAATGACCTTGAACAGCTCCTGGTCCAGCTTGAGCTGCTTGGAGATCTTCTCGTGCGCGTGGATGACGGTCGTATGGTCGCGGCCGCCGAAAGCCTCGCCGATCTTGGGCAGCGAGTAGTCCGTCAGCTCGCGCGAGAGATACATGGCGATCTGCCGCGGATAGGCGACCGCTTTGGTGCGCTTGCGGGCCTTGAATTCCTCGAGCTTGAGGCCGTAGAACTCGCCGACGCGCTGCTGGATGTCATGGATCGTAATCATCTTGGGACGGCTGGACGGGATGATGTCCTTGAGCGCCTCCGCAGCCAGATGCGAGCTGATGTCCTCGTTGATGAGGCTGCTGTAGGCGACGACGCGGATGAGCGCGCCTTCGAGCTCGCGGATGTTCGTGTCGATCTGATTGGCGATGTACACCATCGCCTCGTTCGGGATGTCCAGGTTTTCCGCCTTCGCCTTTTTGCGGAGGATGGCGATCCTTGTCTCCAGATCGGGCGGCTGGATATCGGTGATGAGGCCCCATTCGAAGCGGGAGCGCAGCCGCTCCTCGAGCGTCGGGATCTCCTTGGGCGTGCGGTCGCTGGAGATGACGATCTGCTTGCGCTCCTCGTGCAGGGCGTTGAACGTGTGGAAAAATTCCTCCTGCGTGCCGTCCTTGCCGGCGAGGAACTGGATGTCGTCGATCAGCAGGACGTCGATGTTGCGGTACTTGTTGCGGAAGCTCTCGCCGCGGTTGTCGCGGATCGCGTTGATGAATTCGTTGGTGAACTTCTCCGAGGAGATGTACATCACTTTCGTGCTCGGGTTGTGCTCCAGGATGTAATGGCCGATCGCATGCATCAAGTGGGTCTTGCCGAGGCCGACGCCGCCGTAGAGGAACAGCGGATTGTAGGCTTTGGCCGGCGCCTCGGCGACAGCCAGCGATGCGGCGTGCGCGAAGCGGTTGTTCGCCCCGATGACGAACGTGTCGAATGTGTATTTGGGATTGAGCATATGCGAAAAGGTCTCTCCCGGCACGGCCGGAGCCGGCTTGACGGGCGGCTGGGCCGGAGTCGCGGGCTCGGGCGGCCGGTTCTCTTCGATGACGAACCGGATATCGACGGATTTGCCGACGAAGTCGGACACCGTCGAACGGACGAGCTTCGTGTAGCGGCTCTCCAGCCATTCCACCGCGAACGTTGTCGGCGCCGTGACGACAAGCTGTCCTTCATCCGAGAAATTGGCTTTCGTCGCCTTGAACCAAGTGTCGAAGCTCGGTTTGCTCAATTTGGTCTGGATGATTGACAGCACTTGCTGCCACAAATCAACGGTATGGCTGTCCACTGACGGTCACTCCTATCCCTGTTGGTACGATGGCAAAACCTGATGCCGCTATGCTAGTCGATTCTATTGGGGTAAGCCGCTCATCCATCCACAGATGCAGGGACTTGTTGATGAAGGTTATACAGAGGGGGATTATGTTGTTCACATTCTTATCCACAGGCTGTTGATAAATCAAGCCGTCATTGCTCTCCGTCCACAACAAAAACAAATCTATCATAGCAAAAGAAAGGCTCTATTTCAACGCGTGGCGGAATATTATCCACAATCGCTACTGCTTGTGTATAAGAGTTATCTACAGCACAAGATATTGTTAACAGCTTGTGCGCAGGTTCGACAGCAGGCGCCAAATCTCTTTTTTATTATGCACATGTTACTAAATTGCGACGCTTCCCGACCCGTTCCTCGGTTATCCACATCCATTTAGATGAAGGGAGCGGGCTGCGGACGGGAAGAGCGGAGCCCTGGAGGTGGTGGACGATCGAGATGCCGGTTGACTTCGCGGGCGTGAAATGGTTAAATGGAAAAAGGCGTTTTTACTTGGGCACGGACGAACAGATCGCTCGTCCAGCCGTTCCGCGGCTTCGCGCCGAGGAGCAGCCGAGTTGGACGAACGACCTTTAAAGCGGGGAGGTGCATGTAATGAGACCGACTTTCAAACCGAACGTGAGCAAGCGCAAGAAGGTTCACGGCTTCCGTAAGCGGATGAGCTCGAAAAACGGCCGCAAAGTATTGGCTGCACGCCGTCAGAAGGGCCGCGCCAAGCTGAGCGCGTAAGCTCTTTTCCTTCATAAAAGCGGCTTAGCCGCTTCAAAGCGAGAATGAACGATAGTTCTGGCTTGTGGAAAAAAGACCACCTGGCGTGGTCTTTTTTTCGTAAGGCAGCGCATATGGCGCCGAGCGGCGCCGAAAACTCATGGAGTCGGTGAACGATGCAAAGAAAATGGCGCCTCAGAAGGCGCGAGGATTTTGCCCGGACGTACCGGGGCGGGAAGTCCTTCGCCAACGGCCAGTTCGTCGTCTACTGGTCGCGGCAGCCGATTGCCGAGCCGTTCCGGCTCGGCATCTCCGCCAGCAAAAAAATCGGCAACGCCGTCGTCCGCAACCGGATGCGCCGCGTCTTGAAGGAAATCGTGCGCAAGCATGCCGACCGGATCTGCGAGCGGACCGACATGATCCTGATCGTCCGCGCGGGCGCGGTCGGCAAGCCGACCGAGGAATTGGAAAAGAACGTGCTCCACGTCCTTCGCAAAGCGGGATTGCTGAAGCCGCGGTGAAAGCTCTTTTCCGAGGCGCAGAGCCGGACGGGCTTGTTTCTTTGCCCCTTTTTGTATGGTATAGTTTAGGTTGAATCGCGACAGGCTGTCAGAGAGGAGATTTACATGTTTTTTTCGCGCTTGGCTTCAAAACGCAAATGGCTCGTCCTAGTCTCCCTGATTACGTTGGTGGCGCTCCTCTCTGGATGCATGCCGAATACGGATCATGCGACGACGACCGAGGATCTGAAGGCGAACGGCAACTGGTGGGAACGCAACGTCGTCTACTACTTCTCCTACTCGCTGGATACGTTCGCAGACTGGTTCGGCGGCCAATACGGCTTCGCGATCCTGCTGATGGTCATCATCGTCCGCACGCTGATCCTGCCGCTCACGCTTAAGCAGTACCGCAGCTCCAAGGCGATGCAGGCGATCCAGCCCGAGCTCCAGGAAATCCGCAAAAAATTCGCGGACAACCCGCAAAAGCAGCAGGAAGAGACGATGAAGCTGTTCCAGCAGAACAAGGTCAACCCGATGGCGGGCTGCCTGCCTCTGCTCATCCAGATGCCGATCTTCATCGCGCTCTACAATTCCATCTACTATAACAGCGACATCAAGACGCATGAATTCCTGTGGCTGCAGCTCGGCGAGCCGGACCATTGGCATATCCTGCCGATCATCGCGGCGATCACGACTTACGTGCAGACCAAGATGATGCAGAAGTCCCAGCCGGACAACCCGCAGATGCAGATGATGAATACGATCATGATGATCTTCCCGATCCTGATCCTCGTCATGGCCTGGAACTTCCCGTCGGCGCTGCCGCTTTACTGGATCTACACGAACATCTACACGATCGTGCAGAACTATTTCCTGTACGTCCGCAACGCGGACAAGAAGGAGCCGAAGAAAGAAGACGGCGGCCAGAACCAGGGCAAGGGCAGCCAAAAGAAAAACAAAGGCAAGGGCAAGGCTGCCGTATCCTCCAAGAACAAATAAGGAGGAGAGGCCGGCCGGCTCTCCATGCATAAAGAATCGATTTGGCGGCAATGGCTCTTACAGTCATTGCTTTTTTGCCATCATCCGGCCTGCGGCTGAGCTCCGACCCTCGGGCCTCCGCCGGACCGATCAAACGAGGTGAATGTCAGCATCATGATGACTCAAGATACGATCGCGGCCATCGCGACGGCACTCGGCGAAGGCGGCATCTCCGTCATCCGCGTCAGCGGTCCGCAGGCGATCGCGAGCGTAGGCGGCGTGCTGCGGTCCAAACAGCCGCTGGCCGAAGCTCCGTCGCATACGGTGACGTACGGGCATATCGTCGATCCCGCCAGCGGCGAGGTGATCGAGGAGGTGCTCGTGACGGTCATGAAAGGTCCGCGCTCCTTCACGGCGGAGGATGTCGTCGAGATCGGCGCGCATGGCGGCCTCATCGCCGTCCGCAAGGTGCTTGAGCTCGTCCTGCGGCAGCCGGGCCTGCGCGTCGCCGAGCCGGGCGAGTTCACGAAGCGGGCGTTTCTGAACGGCCGCATCGACCTCGCGCAGGCGGAGGCCGTCATCGACCTGATCCGCTCGAAGTCGGACCGCTCCTATACGGTCGCGCTCAAGCAGGCCGAGGGCACGCTGTCCAAGCGGATCCACGCGCTGCGGCACAGCCTGATCGAGCTGCTCGCCCATATCGAGGTGAACATCGATTATCCGGAGCATGATGTCGAGGAGATGACGAGCCGGTACATCCGAGACAGCTGCGGCGCCGCGCTGGATTCGATCGAGCGGCTGCTGCGGACGGCGGCCGAAGGCAAGATTTTGCGCGAGGGCATCACGACGGCGATCGTCGGCCGTCCGAACGTCGGCAAGTCCTCGCTGCTGAACGCGCTCGTGCAGGAAAGCAAGGCGATCGTGACGGACATACCGGGTACGACCCGCGACGTGATCGAGGAATACGTGACCTTGTCGGGCATTCCGCTGCGGCTGCTTGATACGGCTGGCATCCGGGAGACGACGGACGTCGTGGAGCGGATCGGCGTCGAGCGTTCCCGCTCGGCGGTCGCGGAGGCGGAGCTGCTGCTGCTCGTGCTCAGCCATAACGAGCCGCTGCACGAGGACGAGCGCGAGCTACTCGGCAAGCTGACTGGCCGACAGGTGATCGTCATCGTGAACAAGACGGATCTGCCGGAGCGGCTCGAGCTGGCCGAGGTCCGCGAGGCGCTGCCGGACAGCCGGATCGTGCCGATGTCGGTGCTGCAGGAGCAGGGGCTCGACGATCTGGAGCAGGCGATCCGGGAGCTCTTCTTCGAGGGCCAGCTGGAAAGCGCCGATTTGACGTACGTCAGCAATGCGCGCCATATCTCGCTGCTGCACCGGGCGACGGATGCGCTGCGCGATGCGGTGAGCGCCACCGAGGCGGGCATTCCGATCGACATGGTCCAGCTGGACGTACGGGCGGCGTGGGAGCTGCTGGGCGAAATCGTCGGAGATACGGCGGCCGACTCGCTGATCGACCAGATCTTTTCGCAATTCTGCTTGGGCAAATAGATTATCCACATGTGAATAACGATAAAGGAAGGCCGGATCAATCGAGAAGATTCGCCGGCAATGGACAGCATGGCGACGGCAGAGGGCAATTCAGGCTAGCGAATGCCGTCGGATGCTGGGTTTGAAACCCTATTTTCATAAAAGAGGGAGAGGCGGGCTGAAAAGCGGCCGATTCCGACCAGGAGGCAATCCAAAATGAATTACGAGGCAGGACAGTACGACGTCCTCGTCATCGGCGCCGGCCACGCAGGCTGCGAGGCGGCGCTGGCGGCGGCCCGGATGGGCTGCGAGACGCTGCTGCTCACAATCAATCTCGACATGGTGGCGTTCATGCCGTGCAACCCGTCCATCGGGGGACCGGCCAAGGGTCATGTCGTCCGCGAGATCGACGCGCTCGGCGGCGAGATGGGACGGAACATCGACAAGACGTACATCCAAATGAGGATGCTCAATACGGGGAAAGGCCCGGCCGTGCATGCGCTGCGCGCGCAGGCGGACAAATTCCTCTATCAGCATACGATGAAGAAAACGATCGAGGAGACGCCGCATCTGACGCTGCGCCAAGGCATGGCGGAGGAGCTGATCGTCGAGGACGGCGCCTGCGTCGGCGTCATCACCAAGACCGGCGCCGTGTATCGCGCCAAAACCGTCGTCGTGACGACCGGCACGTATTTGCGGGGCAAGGTCATTATGGGCGAGCTGATCTACGAGAGCGGTCCGAACAACCAGCAGCCGTCTGTGCGGCTGTCCCAGTCGCTCAAGGAGAACGGCTTCGAGCTGGTGCGCTTCAAGACGGGCACGCCGCCGCGCGTCCATAAGGACAGCATCGACTTCGGCAAGATGGAGATCCAGCCGGGCGACGAGAAGCCGAAGTTCTTCTCGTTCGAGACGGAATATGCGGACAACGAGCAGCTGCCGTGCTGGCTGACGTACACGTCGGAGGACACGCATCGCATCATCAACGAGAATCTTCATCGCGCGCCGATGTTCTCGGGCGTCATCGAGGGCACGGGACCGCGCTATTGCCCGTCGATCGAGGATAAGATCGTGCGGTTCGCCGACAAGCCGAAGCATCAGATCTTCCTCGAGCCGGAAGGCATGAATACGTCGGAGTATTATGTGCAGGGCCTGTCCACGAGCATGCCGGAGGACGTGCAGCTCGGCATCCTGCGCTCGATTCCCGGCCTGGAAAAGGTCGAGATGATGCGCACCGGCTATGCGATCGAGTATGACGCGGTCGTGCCGACCCAGCTGTGGCCGTCGCTGGAGACGAAGGTGCTGCCGGGCTTGTTCACCGCCGGCCAGATCAACGGCACGTCCGGCTACGAGGAGGCGGCCGGACAAGGCGTCATCGCCGGCATCAATGCCGCCCGCAAGGCGTTAGGCAAGGAGCCGGTCATCATCGAGCGCTCGCAAGGCTATATTGGCGTGCTCATCGACGATCTGGTGACCAAGGGCACGAACGAGCCGTATCGCCTGCTCACCTCCCGCGCCGAATATCGGCTGCTGCTCCGTCATGACAACGCGGATCTGCGCCTGACCCCGATCGGCCGCGAGATCGGCCTGATCAGCGAAGAGCGGTACGCCAAGTTTCTGGAGAAGAAAGCCCGCGTCGAGGAAGAGCTTGCCCGCCTGAAGACGATCAAGATCCGTCCGGAGGAGGCCGAGGCGATGCTGCAGGCAGCCGGCTCCGCTCCGCTTCAGTCCACGACCGACGCGCTTACGCTGCTGCGCCGTCCCGAGCTTTCCTACGCCCATCTGGAACCGTTCGCTCCCGCGCCGTACGAGCTGAGCGAGGACATGAAGGAGCAGGTCGAGATCCAGGTGAAGTATGCCGGCTATATCGAGAAGCAGCTCGCTCAGGTAGAGCGGCTCGGCAAGATGGAGAAGAAGAAGCTTCCGGAAGGCATCGACTACAGCGCCGTGCATGGCCTCGCATCGGAAGCGAAGCAGAAGCTCGCCGCCATCCGTCCGCTGAATATCGGACAGGCTTCCCGCATCGCGGGCGTGACGCCGGCCGACATATCCATCTTGCTCGTGCATCTCGAGCAGTTCAACCGCGCCGGCGCGGCGAGGGCATAACGCATGGACAAGGTGATCGATGCGTTCTCCGCCCGGCTGCTGGAGCGGGGAATTCCGCTTGCGCCCCGTCAGCTGGAGCAGTTCCAGCGCTACTACGAGCTGCTCGTCGACTGGAACGAAAGGATGAACCTGACCGGAATCACGGAGCGCGCGGCGGTGTTCGAGAAGCATTTCTACGATTCCGTCACGCTCGCCTTTTATGCCGACCTGTCATCCGCGGACCGGCTCGCCGATATCGGTTCGGGGGCGGGCTTCCCGAGCCTGC
Organism: Paenibacillus pasadenensis; assembly: GCF_002864175.1. Taxonomy (NCBI): domain Bacteria; kingdom Bacillati; phylum Bacillota; class Bacilli; order Caryophanales; family Paenibacillaceae; genus Paenibacillus; species Paenibacillus pasadenensis. The sequence goes on from NZ_NFEZ01000001.1 coordinate 60,555, forward strand.
CCCTCAAAATCTGCTTCCCGCAGCTGCAGGTGACGATCGTCGATTCGCTGGCCAAGCGGATCTCGTTCCTCCAGCATGTATGCGAGCAGCTCGGACTGGAGGACGTGCAATGCGTCCACGGCCGAGCCGAGGATATCGGACGCCTGCCGGAGCATCGCGACCGCTATGCGATCGTGACGGCGCGCGCTGTCGCCCGTATGGCCGGGCTTAGCGAGCTGTGCTTGCCGTTCGCCCGCAAGGGCGGACTGTTCGCGGCGATGAAGGGAGCCGACCCGCAGGAGGAGCTCGAGGAGGCCAAGCATGCGATCCGCGAGCTTCGCGGCCGTGTAGATCGCGTCGAGACGCTGCGGCTGCCGGAGGAGCAATCGGAGCGGGCGATCATCCTGATCGCCAAGACGGATGCCACGCCAAAAGCGTATCCCCGCAAGGCGGGCGTTCCGCTGAAGCAGCCGATGCTCAAACGGCGCGGATGACGATGTTTCACGTGGAACATTTTGTATCCATCCGGTGAAAACTTCGTGCAAGCGCGAAATCCAGCAGGAAATTTCCGAGCCTTCAACGAATTGGAAGTAGGGAAAGGGATTGTCGTCCTCCGTCAGGAGCGTCGACGCGGCTGCCCGTCCGGCGGAAGCGACGCGACGCGACCTTATTCGGCCGATCATTGCGGGAACCGCATACCGACCTGCCCGTGCTGCATGAACCAGAGCCGCGACCGGCTCGCCTCCGCCGCCGCGACGCGAAGCTGCGGAAGCACAATGTCGGCGGGTCGGGGCAGACGCACACGGATCCTACAGCAAGGACATTGGCACATTGAATTCGGGTGGTTGTAGAATGATGAAGGAACAATTTTCCCGGCTGTTCGGGCTGTCCGACCCGAAAGCTGTTCAAGATGAAGTAAAGCAGATTCCCGTCGGCAGCATCGATACGAGTCCTTATCAGCCGAGAACGATTTTTGACGACGACCGGATCGAGGAGCTCAGCCAGACGATCCGCACGCATGGCGTCATCCAGCCGATCGTTGTTCGGATTCGGGATGGCCGCTACGAGATCATCGCTGGAGAGCGGCGTTGGCGGGCGGTCAGCAAGCTCGGCCTGGAGACGATTCCGGCGATCGTACGCGACTTCAACGACTCGCAGGCGGCCTCGATCGCGCTGATCGAGAATCTGCAGCGCGAAGGGCTGAGCGCGATCGAGGAAGCGGTCGCGTACCAGAAGCTGATCGACCTGCACAGCCTGACGCAGGAAAGTCTGGCGCAGCGGCTCGGCAAGAGCCAGTCGACGATCGCCAACAAAATCCGTCTGCTCGGCCTTAGCGATCCGGTCAAGTCGGCGCTCACCGACCGCAAGATTACGGAGCGGCACGCCCGCTCGCTGCTCGCTCTCGATTCCGAGGAGCTGCAGCAGAAAGTGCTCGACGACGTACTCAGCAAGGAGTTGAACGTCAAGCAGACAGAGGCGAGGGTCGCCTTTTACAAAGAAGCGACCAAGGCCAAAAAAGCGAAGCGCATCTCCTTCACGAAGGATGTCCGCCTCGCTCTGAATACGATCCGCCAATCGATCGATATGGTGTCCGGCTCCGGGCTGCAGATCAAGACCGACGAAAAGGACTTCGAAGATCACTACGAAATCGTCATCCAAATTCCCAAACGCTGATATCGCCGCCCGGGAGCGGTTCCCAATTCCGGCGGATTCCTTTATACTGGCTTCAATCCCTGCGATGGATGCGCGGCGTCCTGCGGCTACCGACACCATGATCGACTCTCCGATGCCCGAACGATGCCGCCGACGTCCTGGGAGCGCATAAAGCGGCAGCAGCCGCTTTTTTTTATCATCCAAGCTCTGCTTTTCCTATGCAAGCGCTATCCGCCGGATCGACTCCGACGGGATGCAGGTCCGAAGATTTGGAATATTGAGGTGACAAGGTTGTCCAAAATAATCGCCATAACGAACCAGAAGGGCGGGGTCGGAAAAACGACCACTTCCGTCAATCTGGGGGCCTGCCTCGCTTCTCTCGGGAAGCGGGTGCTGCTGGTCGACATCGACCCCCAGGGCAATACGACCAGCGGTGTCGGCATCAGCAAAGCCGACGTGGAAAACAGCATTTACGACGTCTTGATCAACGAAGTCGATCCTCATGAGGCGGTAGCGCCGACGGCGGTGCCGAATCTGAGCATCATTCCGGCGACCATCCAGCTGGCTGGAGCCGAAATCGAGCTTGTTCCGACGATTTCGAGGGAAGTGCGGCTGAAAAAGTCGCTTTCCCAGCTGCGCAACGAATACGACTACGTGCTGATCGATTGCCCGCCGTCGCTCGGCATCCTGACGATCAACTCGCTGACGGCCGCCGACTCGGTCATCATCCCGATTCAATGCGAGTATTACGCGCTGGAGGGACTGAGCCAGCTGCTCAATACGGTGCGGCTCGTGCAGAAGCATCTCAATACGTCGCTGCAGATCGAGGGCGTGCTGCTCACGATGTTCGATGCGCGCACGAACCTGGGCATCCAGGTGATCGAGGAAGTGAAAAAATACTTCCAGCAGAAGGTGTACCAGACGATCATTCCGCGTAACGTGCGGCTGAGCGAGGCGCCGTCCCATGGTCAGGCCATCATCACTTATGATCCCCGCTCCAAAGGCGCCGAAGTTTATCTCGAACTGGCGAAGGAAGTGATTCAATATGAGCAAGCGGCTAGGTAGAGGACTGGATGCGCTCATTCCCTCCCTTTCGATCCAAGAGGACGACAAAATCGTCGAGATCGAGCTCAAGCAGCTAAGGCCGAATCCGTATCAGCCTCGACTGACGTTCCATGACGAATCGATCCATGAGCTGGCCGAATCGATCCGCCAGCATGGCGTCATTCAGCCGATTTTGGTCCGTTCCGTGCTCAAAGGCTACGAGATCATCGCAGGCGAACGACGATTCCGGGCTTCGCAGCTGTGCGGGCTCAAGACGATTCCGGCGGTCATCCGCAGCTTCACCGACCAGCAGACGATGGAGATCGCGTTGATCGAGAACCTGCAGCGGGAGGATCTCAACGCCATCGATCTTGCAGCGGCCTATCAGGCGATTATGGACAAGTTCGAGCTGACGCAAGAGGAGCTCTCGCTCAAAGTGGGCAAGTCGCGCTCGCATATCGCTAACTTCCTGCGGCTGCTCACCCTTCCTCCGGAAATCAAGGAAAATGTTTCACGTGGAACATTGTCGATGGGCCATGCGCGAGCTCTCGTCGGCGTCAAGGAAGACAAGCTGCGCAAGGAGCTTTCCAAGCAGGCGATAGAAAGCGAATGGAGCGTGCGCGAGCTGGAGCAGGCGATCCAGGAGCTGGACCGCAAGCAGCCGGAGCCGGCGCCGAAGGCCAAAGCCGTCAAGCGCGATCCGTATTTGGAGGCGCTGGAGGAAAACCTGAGGGAGCGGTTCCAAACATCGGTCAAGATCAAGGCTTCGCGCGAGCGAGGCAAGATTGAGCTTGCCTATTACAACAAGCAAGATCTGGAGCGGATACTGGATTTGCTGAAGCTGTAGAGCGCGGTCAGGCCCGCTTCTACAGCTTCGAAGCCGAAGCGCCGCTTCAGTCGTCGAACGAGCATACCTTGGTTGTAATCTGCTTTCCGAGAGATTAAACTTAGGTATGCTATTGTTGTTTTTGGAAGAAAGTCAGATGAGAGCCGGCCGATGCCAGAGGGCCTGCTTCGAGGAAAGGATGCGAGCGACCATGACGGCAGATCGGCCCTTGATCTATCTGGATCATGCCGCGACCTCCTGGCCCAAGCCGGAGGAGGTCGTAGCGGCCGTGCTGGAGGCGATGCGCCAAGGCGCCGCCAATCCAGGGCGAGGAAGCCATCGCATGGCGGTGCAATCGGGCAGGGTGCTGTTCGAGGCGAGAAAGAGCCTAGCCAAGCTGTTTCGGATCGCGAATCCGAACGATATCGCCCTGACGGCGAATACGACACAGGGACTCAATCTTGCGATCAAAGGGCTGCTGAAGCCTGGGGATCATGTCGTAGCTACGGCGGTGGAGCATAACTCGGTGCGCAGGCCGCTGGAGTTCCTGAAGGCGGCGATCGGCATCTCCGTCACTTATGTCGAGACGGCTGCGGACGGCAGTCTCGATGCGGCTCGAGTACGGGAAGCCCTGCGGCCGGAAACGGCGCTGATCGTGGCCACGCACAGCTCCAACCTGCTCGGGTCGATCTTGCCGGTAGCCGATATCGGCGAGATTGCCCGTGCCAGCGGCGTGCCGTTTCTGGTCGACGCGGCCCAGTCCGCCGGCGTGCTTGAGCTGGATGTCGAGGCGATGGGCATCGATCTGCTCGCTTTTCCCGGACACAAGGCGCTGCTGGGACCGCAAGGGACCGGCGGGCTCTATATCCATCCGAGGCTCGATCCGCTGCCGCTGCTTCATGGGGGCACCGGCAGCCAATCGGAAGCTGCGGAGCAGCCGACGGTGCGGCCGGACCGCTACGAGGCGGGGACGCCCAACACCCCCGGAAGCGCCGGCTTGGCTGCAGGCGTCCGCCTCGTGCTGGAGCGGACGACGCGAGCCATACACGCTCGCGAGACGGAGCTCGTCGGCCGGATCATGGACGGGCTGTCCGCAGTGGCAGGCGTCCGGCTGCTCGGGCCGGACATCGGGCAGCCTCGGACCGGCATCTGCGCATTCACGATGGAAGGCGTCGAGGCATCGGAGCTGAGCTTCATCCTCGATCAGCATTACGGCATCGCGGTCCGGGCAGGCTATCACTGCACCCCGCTTGCTCATCGAAGCGCAGGCACGGCAGAAAGCGGTGCGGTCCGGGCGAGCGTCGGCTTCTCCACGACGGAGGACGAAGCCGACGCGCTCGTGCGCGCGTTGCGCGAGATCCGGATCCATTATCCCCTGTAGGGAAAGATGAGGAGCGTACTTGGAATCATGAATGATTGGATCGAGTCGTGGACAGAAGAGCCATTTTACGGCATTGCGATCGGGCTGCTGGCGCTGGCGCTGCTGCTGCTGGTCGTCTGGATCGCGGCGCTAGGCCGCAGGCTGAAGAAGCTGCGGAAGCAATACGTGCAGGTGATGGGGCAGACGGGCGTAACCAATCTGGAGGAGGTCATCGTCGGGCTGCGGCTGTCTCTCGACGAGCAAGAGGAGCGGCTGGGTCGGTTCGACCGTCAATTGGCCGAGTTCGGCGAGCTGCTGCGGCAAACGAAGGGCAAGGTCGGCGTCGTGCGCTACAACGCATTCTCGAATCAGGGCAGCGACATGAGCTTTTCGGTCGCGATCATCGACGAGGCGGGCTCCGGGGTCGTGCTGACCGGACTGCATGGACGAGACGAGACCTATATGTACGCCAAGCCGCTGGCGCAGGGAGGCTCGTCCTATCCGCTGACTCCGGAGGAGCGTCAGGCGATTATTCTTGCGTCGCCGCATGCATCGGATAAGGCCGACAGTCGCGGATAGCGAGAGCGAGCGTGTCGGCCATCAGCTCGGCCATGCGCATGACGAGGTTGAGCCTCGTGTTCTGCAGGACGAAATATTCCATGAAGCCGCCGACATTGACGATGCCGGTCATATGGATGTCTCCGACGGGAGGAAGGTCCTTGTTGACGCCTGCGCCGGGACGCACCGGGCCCGAGCCGAGCTGGATGCTGCCGACGCTGCTCAGCTGGCCGAGGCAGGCGTCGATGCCGATGATGAACGGCTTGGAGTCGGCACGATGGATGTCCTGGAGGGTGCTTTCCAGATTCATCGCATGGACGGGCTCGTCCAGCGTGCCGTACAGCTCGAACTGCGAGCTGCGCAGCTTGTCCAGGCGGGAGCCGATGATCGGTCCAAGCGCGTCGCCGGTGGAGCGGTCGGTGCCGATGCAGACGACGGCAATCCGGCGATCCGCCGGCACGTTCAGCAGATGCAGCAGCAGCCGGCTGGCCAGCTGCTGGGAGGCGCCGGGGTCGGTATGCGGCACCTTGAGCGGGACTTCATGCATGGCAGCAGGACGTTTCATAGATTCCCCTCCGCTAAAATGAACTACTAATAGTATATGGTAGAGACGGGGGATTTATACTTGCCTGTCCCTTCGAAAAGGAGTCCCGACGATGCTGATCGCCTTTGATTCGACGCAGCAGGCGCTGCGTACCGAGATGCTGCTCGAATACGCCGATATCGAGATCGACATCCGGCCGACGCCGAAGACGATTACGGCAGGCTGCGCGCTGTCGATCGATTTTCCTGATGAAGAGCTGGAGCGCGTCCGGACGATCCTGCAGGAGCAGACGGTCGACATCCGCGGCATTTTCCGCGAGACGGGCACCGGCTACGAGCCGGTGTAGCGCAGGCGGTCCGTTCGGCCGTCATGGAAGCCTGCCTGCCGCTCGGGTGCCGGGCGGCGGCAGGCGGTTGAGAGGAAGGACAAGCGGTTATAAGGTCTAATGAGACGAGCCTTCCCGCAGCCGATGCGGAGAGGCTTTTTTAAACGATAAGAAACGAGAAGCGAATCGCTTCCGTGATCGTATCTTGCTCGGAACGAGGCTGGCCTCGCCGCCAGAGGACGACGAGAGCCGCTTCGCCCTGTATGGAGAGGAGAACGAATCCGATGAATTTCTTGCATCAGCCGCTGGCAGCGGCGAATCCTGCGGCATCGCCGCCGCCTTCCGCCAGCCCCGGGCCGTCCGCCAGCCCGGAGCCGTCCGTCGCTCCGCTTCCAACGGACCTGGAGGGGATGAAGGAAGAGGTGGCGAATAAAACGAGCGCGTACTGGGATGCGATGACGAGCTACTTCGACAGCCAGTTCTGGATCAACGCGACGATCATCTGCATCAAGGTCGCCTTCATCCTGCTCGTCGGCCAGCTCATCATCTTCGTCGTCGGCAAGGGAATCGACAAGGTGATGGAGCGGGAGACGCGGGTGCAGCAGCGCACGCGGCGCGTCGTGACGATGGGGAGGCTGCTCAAAAACGTAACCAACTATGTCGTCTACTTCATCACGGGCATGCTCGTGCTGTCGATGCTGAGCGTCAATGTCGCGCCGCTGCTGGCGGGCGCGGGCGTGCTTGGCCTGGCGATCGGCTTCGGCGCGCAGAGCCTCGTGAAGGACGTCATCACCGGCTTCTTCATCGTGCTGGAGGATCAGTTCGCCGTCGGCGACGTCATTCAGACCGGTACGTACAAAGGCACGGTCGAGCTGATCGGACTGCGGACGACGCGGCTGAAGACGTGGACGGGGGAAGTGCATATCATTCCGAACGGCACGATCTCGCAGGTGACGAATTATTCGCTCAACAATTCGCTTGCCGTCGTTGACGTCGACGTGCCGAACGATGTGCCGATCGAGACAGCGGCGGAGCGCATCCGCGACATGCTGGAGAAGATCGACAATCCGAATCTCGTCAAGGTGCCGGATCTGCTCGGCGTCACCTCGATGACGACGGCGGAATACAAGCTTCGCATCGTGGCGGAGTGCATGCCGAATACGGAAGCGACGGTATCTCGTCAGATCAACCGCGAGCTGCAGCTGCTGCTGCGCAGCGGAGAAGGACCGCAAGAAGCGCTGGCCTAGAAGCGGCGGGAAGTGTAAGATGGATAGGAGCGGCCGCCGCCCCTGGAGTCGGCGCGGCGGGCAGAGGAAGAGGTGACGGGTATGGAGCGCAAGCAGTTCGAGCTGGGCGATGTGGTCCAGATGAAAAAGCCCCATCCGTGCGGGACGAACGAGATGGAAGTCATCCGCATGGGCATGGATATCCGGATCAAGTGCGTCGGCTGCAAGCATAGCGTCTTGATTCCGCGGGCGAAATTCGAGAAGAACCTGAAAAAGGTGCTTCGGGCGGCGGCGGAGCGGGAAAATGCGGACGGCGAGACGGCTTCTTCCTAGCCGCTCGAAAAAGACTTGCATGATCGCTAGATCCATGATATGATCTATCATGCTGCGGAAAGGTACCCAAGTGGCCCAAGGGGGCTGACTCGAAATCAGCTAGGCGTCTCACGGCGTGCGTGGGTTCGAATCCCACCCTTTCCGCCACCCACAGCCAAACAGCCAGCGGCTCTTGTCGAGAGCCGCTTTTTTCATGCCTGCCGCCTGCATCCGGAAGGGCTCCAGCAGGCCAAAAAAGCAAAAGCCCAGCCGGGATGGCTGGGCTTTTGCTGACGGCGCTTAATGGGCTGCAAGATCAATCAAGCTGCACTCCTCATCGAATCGTACGGAAAGCCGCCCGGCTTCAACTGTCGAAAGACTTTTGAGCCTGCTGCGGCGAAGGCCTTAAAGACAATCGTCTTTGGCGCAACCCCTCGCTTCTCTGCGTTCGTGAACATGAATGCTTGGCTGTGTCTGTGCCCTTGCGCTTGTTACGGCCAACGGAACCACACCCTCATCTTGTCGCGCCGTCGAGGATAGTATGGCCGGGACCGGCGGGATTATGCGCCGCATGCCGAATTCGGCTTCAGCTCAGTCCTTCGGCATTTTGACCCAGACCCGATTGTGGTTCGAGTTTTTCGGGAAATGCTGGCCTTTCTTGAGGGAGATCTTTTTCGGATGGGAGATGCCCATATGGAAGGAATCCTCTCCCGCCTCCATGTACCAGCCGTCGTTCGGCGCTTTGAAGCCCGCTACAAACTTGGTCCGCTCGCCCATGTCGCGCTTCTCCACCTTCAGCTAGGAATTCGGCCGCCGCGGACGCGCCAGGCAGGCGCAGGCTCAGCGTACGGGCCTGGCGCCTGCCTGGCATCCTTCGGGGCCGGACGCTTAGTGTCTGCCGCGCGGAAACGAATCATCAGCGGGAATTTTTCGCACGCATAGCGCTCGGAAGCACGCGAGCGGCGTCCGCCGATGCCGCCAGCCGTATCGTCGGCATGCTGCAGCGAGGCTTCGTCAAGCCTTCGTCATTCCTCGTCAGGCTTGCGTCAGTCTTCGTCAGCCTTGCGTCAGACAGGCTGTTCTGGTATAGTAGGTTGGTATGCGAGTTAATCCTCGCTCCTTGCTCTTTCATCCGCAAGGATGAGAAGGGCCGCTTAGTCCAAGAGGAGGTGAATCAAAGTGCGCAAATACGAATTGATGTACATCATTCGTCCGGAGACGGAGCAAGAAGCAGTTCAAGCTCTCGTCGAAAAATTCAATGGCATCATCGCGAATGGCGGAGAAGTTACCAAGTCCGACGTTCTCGGCAAGCGCCGTCTTGCGTATGAGATCAACAAGATCCGTGACGGGATCTATGTTCTTGTCCACTTTACGGGTCCGACCGAAGTGGTCAACGAGCTGGACCGCGTCATCAAGATCACGGATGACGTCATCCGTTTCCTGATCGTCAAAGACGTAGCGTAAGCCAAGACTCAGCTGACTTGGGAGGTGCGTATCGATGTTGAACCGTGTCATTCTGATCGGCAGGCTCACCCGAGATCCGGAGCTTCGCTATACCCCTTCGGGAGTTGCGGTCACGCAATTCACGCTGGCGGTGGATCGGCCCTTCAACAGCCAATCCGGCGAGCGCGAGGCCGATTTCATTCCGATCGTCACCTGGAGGCAGCTCGCCGAAACCTGTGCCAATTACTTGCGCAAAGGTCGTCTGGCAGCAGTCGAAGGACGGATGCAAGTCCGGAACTACGAGAACAACGAAGGCAAGCGCGTCTACGTGACGGAAATCATTGCCGACAACGTTCGGTTCCTGGAGTCCGGAAACCGTGAAAACGCTCCGCGTGAGGAAGGCTCTTACAGCGGCGGCGGAAGCAGCGGCAACAGCGGCGGCGGAAATTACGGCGGCGGCAACGGAGGCTATGGCGGTGGCGGCGGCCAATCGGGCGGCGGAAGCCAAGGCGGAGGTTCCTACGGGGGCAATCGCGGCGGCGGTGGTTCTTCGAACAGCCGGGATCCATTCTCGGATGACGGACGTCCGATCGACATCTCCGAAGATGATTTGCCATTTTAGAGAGCGTAACATCTGAGAGCAAGAAAATGCTTTAAGACCTCAGTAAAATCAAGGGGTTTTAAAGCATTTTAACTGTGTAATGGTAATCTTCATTTACGACCAGCATCCACGGTTTATTAAGATCGCATGATGTTGAGTAAAGTGTGTAATACGTTATGACAGTCAATGTAGTCTAGTGATGATGACCATCCTTATTTCAAGATGTGGGTGCAGCCCCGTAGTGAGAAGTTGGGTGTGGGTAAGTCGTAAGACTTATCCACACCCAACTTTGAACTAGGGGATAGCCAGAGAAAGCTTATTACGTTTGACCAATATGCATAATGAAAGGAACGAGAGTATAACAATGGCATTTGCACAAAGAAATGACGAAGAACGTGGCGAAAGAAAGTTTGCTCCACGTAGAGGTGGCAAAGGTAAACGTAGAAAAGTTTGCTACTTTACAGTTAATAAAATTACTCATATTGATTACAAAAATACGGAAGTTCTTAAAAAGTTCATTAGTGAACGGGGGAAGATTCTTCCTCGCCGTGTGACTGGAACAAGCGCAAAATATCAACGTGCTTTAACAGTTGCAATTAAACGTGCTAGGGCGGTAGCGTTGCTTCCGTACACAACGGATAATATCTAGGAAAAAGGTGTGTTGGCCTTATGGCAACACACCTTTTTCTATGGCAGCACAAAAGAGTTCATTGTACCCGCGGCGGAAGAGCATTGCATGTGCGAATCGTTCTTTTTGTTTCTTGAGTTTAGTCCGGAACTCAACTATGATAATTGACAATTAGCTCCATAATAATAGATGATGGATGATATATACACTCAAGTTCGGTTAAAGTGGGAAAACATTGGCTGAACATCATATAGTATTGATCTTGGTGGTGATGAATATGGGCAATCTGAAAATTGAAAAAACTCTCAATGAGGCCGGAAAACGAAATGTAGTAGTTGTGGATGAGGACTACAACATTGTCGAGGAAATAACATTGTTTCTTCACTATTTAGAAGAGAAGGGGCACTCTGAGAACACAATCGAAGGTTATAGTAGAGACTTAAAGGAATATTTCACTTGGTTAAACGAAGTGGGGCTTAAATTTTACGAGGTTAGGAAAGCGGATATGTTTTCTTGGCTTGAGTATTTGAAAACGAAAGTCGGAAAGACGGACAAAGAGAAATCTGCAAAGACAAAGAATAAGTATATGGCAACAATAGCCTCATTTTATCGATATTATGAAGTGATTGGGGGCTTTGTGACGGAGAACCCATTAACTTATAAAGATGATTCAAAAAACAGACATTTCCTAGTTCAGAAAGTTAGTCGTAAAGATATGGGTTTTAATTTCTTCCGAGTTAAAGAGAAAAAATCAGTTAAGGGTAAGCGTTTGACTCGGGAACAGGTTGAAAAGCTCTATCAAGGACTTGAGATGTTACAGTCAGATGAGAGCTTGAATGCCCGAAATCGGTTATTGTTCAGATTTCTTTATGAAACGGGTTGCCGGATTAGTGAGGCACTAGGTCTTCGTATAGGTGATTATGAGATTCAAACAAAAGTTGGGGTTATAAAGGTAAAAGAGCATGATCCACTATACCATAAAGACCACAACATCAAATCACTAGAAAGGGAAATACCCGTCAGCAGAGATATTGTCTTTGCCATAGAGGATTATATCTTGTATCATCGCCCTGATGATGGAAAACATCTTACGATATTTGTGAATCATGAAACCAGCCCTGGCCAATATATGATCCGCGATACGATAACAAAGCTCTTCAATAAGCTATCTGAACAAGTGGGTATTAAATGCACTCCTCACATGCTTAGGCACACCCATGGAACCGAACTCACCGAATCGGGATTTGATATGCGTTATGTCCAAGATAGGTTAGGTCATAATGATGTTAAGTCTACGAGTAAGTATCAACATTTGTCGCTTGAAGCGAAAACAACGGCATATGAAAGCTTCATGCGTCAGAGAAGGAGCGCGGAGTTGAATTGAGTAGAGCGTATATTTCAACAGTTGATACAAAAACTGATAGATGGGAGGTTCCGTATCAATCGAGTTATGGTGATAAATTATCTTTTGAATTTTCATATTTGCCAAATAAATGGTTCAAGAAAATACATAAGCAAATAACAATTGAATGCATGAGTCTAGGGAAGCCGAGCGTTGAAACACTGTATCGATATAATTATTCATTGAAACGGTTCTTTGAATTCGTGAAAGAATACAATTTGAAAATTATGGATTATGCCGATTTATCGCACCAAATCACTCAAATGTATATTTATTATTTACAACAGATTCAATTAGCAAACTCTACAAGATCGGTTGCTATATCTGCACTAAAATGGGTAGTAGAACATGGGCAGTTTTTTGAGTATGATGGTTTTCCGGAGGGACAGGTTTTTGATGGAGATGAGTACCAAGCACTTAAGCAAGATGATGTTTTAAGGACAAGGTATATACCCGATAATGTAATGGAACAGATTGAAATAGCTTTAAAAAAGGAGAAAAACATCCTCTTGAAGTCTATTGTGGAGATCGGCATCGATTCGGGAATCAGGCTTTCAGAGGTTTTGGACCTAACCGAGGGGTGTATAACTGAAGATTTTACAGGAAAACCCGTATTGTATGTTTTCTCTCCGAAAAATAAGGCTGACAGATATATCCCCGTATCAAATCGAGTCAAACGGGCAGTTCAACTACTTGAACAATACTCAGAAGTGGCCAGGAAAGAACTTGCAACAAATTACATTTGTCTTTACTGGCAAAAACGGAATATACGGTACGCCAGACTGCTCCAAAAAATATTTCGAGATAAACTTTATCGGTTTGTCAAAAAGCATGATATCAGAGATAACGATGGCGAATTATACCCATTAACCTTTCACGCATTTAGGCATACGCTTGGAACGGACATGCTAAATAAGGGCATGAGCATGTTTGAAATTCAAGAATATTTAGGTCACGAATCATTGCACTCCACAAGCTTATATGCAAAAGTCAAAAATCCAAAAGTTGAAAGCGAATATAAAATGCTTGGATTTATCGGCATGATAGTCAAGGAAATCAGTGATAAGGAACTTGGTCAAGGAAAGAATCTCGACACGGAAACGCTATTGTCTGCTTCATTGCCTGATGGAGCTTGTCAGAAGCCGATTAATAATGAGGGCAAAATATGCTCTAAATTTAATATGTGCGTGATCTGTCCTAAGTTTATCACGACTCCCAAACACTTACCAATTCATAAAGACCATTTGGATCGTCTCAGAGCCAACAGAGAGGCATATATGGCTCAGGAGTATATCGGGACGACGAATCATCTTGAGACTGTTGAATACGCCTTAGAAACGATTATAGAGCGTTTGGAGGCGATGCAGAGTGGTCGAGAGAATAAAACTTAAATTATTTGATTACGATCCCTTAACCCCCCAATCAGATTTCCGCTGCGGTAATAGTAAATTCTCAGACAATGTATGGGATTTTAACGGATTTATTAATGTAGAGCATTTGTCTGGCAAGAGGCTTATGATTGATTTTGAATTTGTTGTTGATAAGCCCAAAATGCTAGAAGTAATAAAATGGTTTATGCATCATGAGTTAACCACGGGCAAGTTTTCAACTGCCAAACGAAATTTAGACGGTGTTGTTCGATTTTCTAAATTTATAAAAGAATATGCGCCGGAAGTGGAGTCGTTTTCAGAAATTGATCAGAGTTTATTGGAGACGTATTTTACGTATTTGCCTGAAGCGAAAAGCGAGACAAGTGGTCAGTTAATAAGCTCTGTTTCAATCAAGAAAAGTGCATTGGCGTTAAAAGAAATCTTATTAAAGGGAAATATTAAAGGCTGGGATGTTCCAAAAGATGTTCGATTTGTTCAGGGCATGTACAATGAGCTCATTATTAATAACAAAGCGTTAAAGAAGGATGCCAAGCAAGCAGAGCAAGTAAACATTGATAAAATATCGGACGAACAGTTGATCGATCGGATATTGCGTAAAGCAGTAAGTGATTTAGATATGGACGAAAATATACTTGTTGCAGCTAGCGTAGTAGTTGGATTGCAGCTTGGACTTCGCATTAGCGAAATCATTACGATGTATAATGCCTCCATTGAGCCAATTGGCGGAGAAACAAAATTAGTATACAACACCGGTAAACTGCAAGCCGAACCTACGAGGGTGTATAAACCAGCGAATGCCCTTGTCGTACAAGCTATTACGAAAGTTGAAAAATACACGGATCCGTTAAGAAAAGAATCGGGCTTACCGTATTTATTTCTTAATCGAATACGTAATGTCAAAGGATATCCCGTGGGTATAGTTTCCCATGCAAATTGGTCAAAGAATTTTCTAAGACCCTGGCTTCAAAAACACAATCTCCGATATAAAAATGGAGATATTGCTGATTTTTCATCTCATACATTCCGCCACGCTTGCGCTACGTATGCTTTAAAAGGCGGGGCCTCTCTGGAAACCATACGGGAATTGTTAAATCACAAGTCCATTAGAGGTACACAGCACTATACACACCTGCTTCAAGAGGATGTAAGGAACAAGTTCGCGAAAGTATTCAATGAAGGCGCAGTTCTTGTTGGTAAGCAGGCTCTTCAAATAAAAGAAAAACTTAAAGTAAATAACCCATTCAAAGGAAAGACCATCGAACAAGTTGATAAATTGCGTAAAGCGCATAAGATTCAAATTTTGTCACATGGACTTTGTCTTCACCATCCAATGCGAAATGAACCTTGTGAAGGCGACGGGGTATGTTTAGGATGCCGCAATTTTTTGACTACTCCGGACTTTCTTGAAGTTCATAAAGGCCGGTTGAAAAAAATTCGTAGCGAATTGGCATCTGCACCTGCTGGGGGTCCTTATGAGAACAAGTTAAAGACAATTGAAAAATACCTCGTAGGAATTATTGATGAGTTGGAAACCGAGGTGAATTATTCCGGAATTGATAATCATTCAGATTACAATATCACACCAAGCGAATGGGAGGGAATGGCATGAGTGACCCTTCTAAAGAAAATAAACTCGTTACGCTGGAGCGTATCGAACAAGCGATAACCAATCTTCGAAAAGGGAAGAAAAAGCTCTCCATATCGGCAATTGCGAAGAAAGCTGGCATTGAGCGAAAGACGATCTATAATCGTCCTGATCTTAAGGAACGCTGTGATCAAGCCATTTTGTTGCAGATGGAAATTGAAAAAGGGACGGAAGAAATTGCAGCTACTGTAACCGAAACGTCAACCAGACCAAGCGGCAAAAGACTGCTTGAGAATCGGTATGAAAAAGTTAAGCAGGCGCTTCAGAATGAGAAGGAAAAGAACGAGAAACTTCTGGAAATATGCAGAAAACATGTCATAGAGAAAGCACAACTAAAATCTCGTATCGAATATTTAGAAAATAAAATTCAAGAACTAAGGGATAGGCAATTGAAACCATTCAAATAAGGGCCTGTGCTTGACCGCCACCATGTGACGAGCCGCACGCTGGGAGTCGCGCACGGCTAATAGAAATAAATAAAGGTTTCGTATACATGCCATATAAGCAGCAACCCTTACCCGTATAGGAACGCAACACCTTACAATCCGGCGAGCTTTTGCAGCCGTTGGGCAATCTGCATAAAATCCTCATTCGAGATGCCAGGGGCAAATTCTTCCGGCACTTCTTCAAGATCGGGCACTTCCCCTCCTTGGGGAACTCCTCTGACGACTTCCAATCGTTCTCCGTCGGATGGGTGGGATCCTTTCCAGATTTGAGCGATATCTTCATAGTCTGAATCGCTAAACGTATATAACTTTCGATGAATTCCCTGTTCTTCGTATTTGCGGGTCGCATCAAATGCCCGATTCTCAAGATTGGGAATAGGGAGCATTTTTTTTACGTCGACTCCGGTCATGATTTCGAGCGCCTTCGCGTAAGCAAGCACATGAACTCCCCCGCGGACCAGCAAGTAACCCGTCATTTCGCGGGCGACAGGATGATCTGTCATCTCGTACACGCGCATCTTATGGGTGCGGGCGCCGCATTCGAGAAAAAAGTTATGCAGCAGATCAAGTACCAGATTGCCACTGTTAAAGACATAATCACCGTTCCATGCTTTGCCCATCGAATCGCCGGGCAACGAGGTTTGAGCTGATGCAATAAAATGGTAGGTATTGCGTTTGTCAACCCCGTTGCGCAGAGGGGCCTCATCCGGATCTGCCGGAAATGTGGAACCGGACAGGCATAAATTAATGGAATTCATCACCAATTCCACATGGCCAACCTCCTCCGCCGTAATGCTGGCCACAAGTTCATAAAAGGGCTTCAGCTTTTTTTTGCTGCGAAAATTCGAAGATTGGACCAAATAATTATTCAACGTAGACATCTCCCCGAAACGGCCGCCTAATAGTTCCTGCACGGCCGCGGCGGCGTTAGCGTCCGGATGTTTGGGAACAGGCAATGCAATGGGCAATCGATTGATGCGCTTGAACATGGCGGACATCATCCCCTTACCAAATTGATGGTTCTTATTATCTTTATGACAGGGGACGTTTGTCTCATGCCGCGCCGGAGCGCTAAGAGAGCATAACCCAAATCATTTGCTGCGTACGCAGAAAAAATGAGGAATTGTCTGTTTGCAGCAGGACATGATCTGGTTTCACGTCGGTTATCGTACCCCGAACAGGGCCCCGAAACGTTTCAATAACCACCGGCTTTCCTTGAAGCGAGCGCAAGGTGTGATAAAAATACGGGTCAACCAAGGTTACTGTGGATAATGCGGGATTTGCCGTTTCCCTGTACATTCCATTCGGATAAGCATACACGATGAAATCTCCTCCTCATTCTCGTTACCATTTAGCCTATGCCGAAGTAAGGAAGGTTGTGTTTCCGCCTGCGTATAGACAAACAACCCGATAAAAATGACCGGAAACCGGGCGGATGCCGTTGTCGCTTCTACACGTCTGCCATAGACTGATGCTGTAAGTTCAAAATTCACCTACCCAAGGAGGAATGGTATCGAATGCAGTTTACTAAACAGGCAATGCCCATGTTTACGCATGACCACGCCGTTTATGTCAGGCAAATGCACGACTGGCACATGAAAATGGCTCAATATCACGACCAATTGCGTGCCTTTCATCTGGAAAGAGCGAAACAATTTCAAAAGCTGGCCGAAGAAAGAGCGAAAACGTCAGAAATATCCAGCGATACCAGCGCCGCTTAAAGGCGAACCGACATGGAGCGATGTGATGAGTTGGCAGCATTCCGAATCAAAATCTGGGACCGTTATGTAACCCTTCGTTCCCAATATGGAACCCGGATGCCCTTGTCTTTCGATCAGTTCTGGTACGACTTTTTGGCCAGGCACATGATATCCGACAGCAAGGTTGAGAAAGTGTATGAGGACTTCTGCAACAACTGGGAGAAGTAGTGTTCGCAAAATGTTCACGATTCAAGCCACCGGTAGTAAAATCGGTGGTTTTTTCACGAACCGACTCATAATCTCAAGACTGCCAACAACCCGGAACTGCGAAGCATGTTTTTTGTTATATCGGGAAAAATAATACATGGACTGAACGCGAAAGGCAGGGAGACGATGCGTTGGATCGGTTGGTTTAAAAAGCAAGACAAAAGCGATACGCCAAAAGAAGCCGATACCCAACCTCCTGCAGGTAACTTGTCTCCGCAGCACGTGCAGCAATTGTTTCACGATATTCACGATGCACAAGTGCATGAGTTGGATGCGGGAGGGCGGAAAGTCAAGCTGTTCTACATCCGTTCCTTTGTGGATCAAAATCAGGTCGAAAGCGACATCGTGCTTCCCCTTTTGCACGCCCCGGACGAACAAGCAGGACAAAAGGTGATTTCCGAAGATCGGGTGGACGTAACGACGCTGCAGCAAACCGAAGAGCTCATCTTGCAAGGAGGAATCCTTGTTTTTGATGAAATCGGGAACGTTTGTGCAATCAAAAAGCAGAATCAGTTGGGCCGCGCCATCGATTCTTCCGAGCAGGAATCGATTGTGTACGGCCCTAAAGACAGCCTAACCGAGCAGTTGGACAAAAGCTTGAGCTTAATTTGTTTCAATCCCCAGAAGACTATGTACATCGCTGGTTGGTAAGCACCTTCCTGCGGGGACTTCGTTTTGTCGCGTTTGTAATTGCTTTGTTTTTGACCCCGGCTTACGTAGCGGTGACGGTTCATCATTATCAGGTGGTTCCTTTGGAGATGCTATTTCTTCTGATGTAATCACGGAGTGAAATTCCATATCCACCGTTCTGGGAGGCGCTGCTCATGCTGCTGACTCTGGAAATATTAAAGGAAGCCAGTATGCGCATGCCCACCAAATCCAGCCAAACACTCGGCATCGTAGGCGGTATTGTCATCGGTCAAGCAGCCGTGGAGGCGGGAATCGCAAGCAACGTGATGGTGATTGTAATCGCCATTTCCGCCATGCCTCCTTTCTCGTTCCCAATTATTTAATGACAAATGCGAGCAAGCTTCTTCAATTTTCACTGTTGATTCTGGCGGCATGGCTTGGCATGTGGGGTATCGGTCTTGGTTTGATCTGGTTCTGCATCCACCTGCATGGACTGACTTCGCTCGGGCAGCCGTACTTGCAACCACTTAGCCCGTTTTTTGCTAGCGACTGGAAAGATACAGTGCTTCGTTTGCCGCTATCCAAAATGCGTACAAGGCCAGCTTATTTGAAGACGTTGCAACGGCGATGCGCGTAACCGGGAGGAAACCGTGATGTCCCCCCCTGTGCGTCCGGTCAGTTTGTATTCGATTTCAGCGCCTTTCGGATTTTTGTCCCTCGCTTTCTGGGCAAACCGGATGCAGATGGCTGCATTCCAGAAGGAAACCGAGTTTATTACGAATCATGATATGGAAGTACACAGCCTGGCTCAATCCATCGAATAAGATCTTGTCGATATGGAAACGGGCCAGCGTGGTTTTGTGATAATCGGAGAAGCGCAATATTTGGATCCTTATAATAACGGGAATTAAAACTGGCAGACGTACTATGACGCTCTGTTCGGACTTGTCGCCGATAACCCGGACTAGCAGGAAAAACTGAAATTCAAGTCGCCGGAGAGAAAGTGATTGCTTTGCTCGCTTCGCGCGTTAGTTGGAAAATTCAAAGTATAATTTTCGAAGACAACTTATCCTGCGAAATAGGACCAAAGCCCGGCTGTTGTCCAATATGGACAGATCCGGTCTTTGATATTTGTATGCGGGGGCTGGAGTAGATTGGATCAAAGTGGAACTTTCACGATGCGGATTGCTGCTTGGCGGAATAGGATAATTCGTTTCTGGACAACTTAAATGCTGTTTGCATAAATTTGGAAAGGTGGATACCTGCATGTCACCAACATCCAGTACAAGCGTTGAAAACCGGACTACCTCTGCCCCAAGACAACCGAATCGATGCAAAAATTGCATCTGGGGCAACTGGGATGGACTGAAACAATTTTGTTCAAAACCTGTCTGCATTAAGAATCAACCGCTATAATTGAAAAACGCCAACAAATGTCAAGGAGAGGGATGAGTTTCCATTTAGCCATTGCTTTGTGGACAGTATTGTGTTTCCGCTGAAAGGTAACGTCCAACTTCTGGCGGGATTGCCTGTTCAGAAGTTGCTGAATATAATGACCGTATTCACAGGAATCG
Organism: Paenibacillus pasadenensis; assembly: GCF_002864175.1. Classification (NCBI taxonomy): domain Bacteria; kingdom Bacillati; phylum Bacillota; class Bacilli; order Caryophanales; family Paenibacillaceae; genus Paenibacillus; species Paenibacillus pasadenensis. Next base: position 80,109 of record NZ_NFEZ01000001.1, read on the forward strand.
AAAAGGATGCGTCCTCATTATGTTGGCCTGCAGGAACGGGATACTCGAAGCCATAGCGAGATTGAAAGAGTCCGCCATCGCTTGGGGCAATCGATACGAAGAGCGAGCGGCTTTCTGCAAGGCTTGGCGACCGCTTCAGGATTTTCGAAACGGTTCCTGCCGTGCTGCACCAAGAAGTCGACAAGACGTTGGACAGACATCTCAGCAAGCTCTTCGATCGATTCGAACTCCTGGCTATTTTGAATCGGATTTCGGGATAAGAGGGCTACGGGACAGTTTCTACTATCCGGGCTTACGATGATTATCGTGTCGTCGTGGCTGGACCAGCTTGGGATTGCCATGGGACTTTGGCATTATCACTGGGAAGTCATACCATTCATGCCCGCTAATTTTCCATGGAATTTTTCACTTCTTCCCGTCACGGTTATGTTCTTACACCAGTACAAGTCTGGCATACATCCGTTGTTCAAAGCTCTCCTATTTGGGGGATTTTCCGCTTTTGTGGCCGAGCCGGTCTCACAAATGGCCGATTTATACCACCCCGTTCACTGGAAACATACATATTCGTTTCCTATCTATGTGGGGCTATATCTGCTGGCTTCGAGCATCGCCAAGCGGGGCGTTGATTGCACAGATTCATCCTCGGTAGATAAATAAAGGCCAAAACCATAAGTTTACCGATTCCAAAAATCATGCCCAGATTCATGAGCTGCATATTTACCATGTCATTGTTAAAGACTCAAGTTTGTTAATTGATGATCTACCGGACCACTATCGATTCTCGTCATAACGGCTGACAACGAGTTCCTTTTGGAATAAGCATTTTTTTTAAGCATAGAATTTAATGATTCTATACTATACCAGGACATGGGTGAAATATGAAGAAAAATACAAGTATGATAATACAAATCGCCGCAACATATTCGGGAACCGTGGTGGGAGCCGGATTTGCTTCAGGACAGTCGATTATGCAGTTTTTCACGGTATACGGAGCCTATGGGGTATTAGGCATTTTATGCAGCACCTTTCTTTTTGTGTGGATCGGCACTAAAATGATGATTCTAGCTCACCATATCAAAGCATTTTCATATCAGGAGTTTAATGTTTATCTGTTTGGCAAGATTTTCGGCAAAGTCGCAAATGCCTTGACTTTAATTATTCTATTTGGGGTAACGGCCGTGATGCTTTCAGGAACCGGTACCATTTTCGAAGAACAACTCCGTCTACCCTATCAACTGGGTATTATCATCAGCATCGTTTTGTGTTATCTGGTGATGACGAAGGAAATCAGCGGAATTATGTTCGTAAACTCGTTAGTTGTTCCCATGATGCTTTTTTTCACTTTTCTCCTTGTCGTAAAGGTTGTCAATGTAGACAATATTTTTGAGACTGTCGGTTGGCAGAACCAACAACTGTACAATTTGAAGTGGTTCGTGAGTCCGTTTGTGTATGCAGGATTGAATTTTGCTTTTATTCTAGCCGTTATGGTTCCTCTGGGGAGTGAGGTGGATGACGAAAGCGCATTAAAATGGGGAGGGTTTTGGGGAGGCATTGGTCTTGGTTTTATGCTTCTTGTCAGCCATTTTGCAATGAGCTCAAAGATGCCCGAGATTCTTCAATACGATATTCCGATGGCCGAGATTATTCGAGATTTCGGGCGGTATTTTCATGTATTGTTTTTGCTCGTAATCTATGGAGAAATATTCACCACATTGATAGGCAATGTATTCGGAATTTCTCGTCAAATCCAAAGTCTTTATAATCTTCCTAAAAGTTGGTTGGTTCTTGGCATATTACTTGCTAGTTTTTTGATTAGTCAAGCCGGGTTCACCTCCTTACTTGCTTATCTTTATCCGCTATTTGGGTATATGGGTTTGATACTTCTTATTTTTTTAGCAGTTCAACGGATGCCCAGGGACTAAGTCTCCATATTTTTATAAGTTGATTTCGGCACGAAATCTAACTATTAGCTCTTCTATCATGACTAATTTTAAAAAGTTCCTGCAACAAATGCCGGACTCCGATATAGAGTATTCCTCGCCATCTAATTCCTGAAACTTGCCGATGATCTTTAAAGTCACATCCGTTATAAAGAAGATGGTAATTTTTCTACTATCGGAAGTAAGGCACAAGATTCCAAAGACTTCTTGTACCTAAATGGCATTCATTTCATTCAAGGCAATGAACTCAGTACTCAACTCTGCGAACCGATTTCAACCTCTAATGTAAATTCGTATTGGTACAAGCGTTCGTGCATCTTTAGTATGAATGTTCTTACCAGTCTTTGTTGATTCCGCACCGCAATATTCCAAATGGGCGTCGAATACTGCTTGCAGTTCGTTTTCAGGTTTACCTACTTATTCAGTATGGGTGTCGCGCCAAAAGCGACATTCGAACCTTTAATCCGGTATATTCATCCCCGATATTGATGCCTCCAGTAAAAGCTTCCTGACCATCGAATACAACAATCTTACAATGATTTCGGCAACTCCAATAGGACAGCGCCCAAGGGAAGCGAATGGGGAAAAAAGATCGGCATTCAATTCCAACCTTCATCATTTGGCGGCCGTAGCCATGGGCGTGCGTTGGGCCTAGGGGGAACTTGGATACTGTCAGCTTTAGCAGTGGCGATGGGGGCGGCAGTGTTTAGGTTTATCCAAGGTTAGCTGTCTAAACAATAGAATAGTGGCGAAAAGAGATCAAACCCTACTCAACTTGTAGGGTTTGATCTCTTTTCTAATCTGTTCACCGATGAAAACAGACAAGCCATGTCCTCAATATTCATGGTTTGTCTGTTTTTCTTAAAACCCCTTATATTGAGGCTCTTCATTTTCCAACTGTTGTACGCGGCTTTCTACTTGCTGCACGATTTGTTGGGTTTGTTGGGCCGCATTCGTAAAGAGCGATTTTGCTTCTTGATTTTGTGTTTCCAAAGCAAATTGTTCCAGACTCGCCTGAGCACTTTTTAAAGATGCTACGCACGTTTTCACTTGAGAAGCAACTGTCACGGAATGTCACCTCCTTTACCTTAGGATAGGATAATGTTTCACGGGTAATAGGAATAGATGCTTGCATTCTCCCAATACCGAAATTATTATTTCCGTCTCGCAACAAAAGCATACGTTAGAAAAATTTTCAGATGGAAATGCATGAAAATAATGGAATAGGGACATATTAACCTTTGTCGATTAATGTGATTGGAAAGGAATGGTGATATTATGCCGGATTGGGTAGAAATCGCTTTGCGAACGTTATTGGCTATGGGGGTTCTTTTTGTCCTAACGAAGATATTGGGTAAACGACAGGTATCACAGCTTTCATTGTTTGAGTATATCACCGGAATCACGATCGGCAACCTTGCAGCTTACGTTTCGTTGGATCTGGAGTCCACTTGGTATCTGGGCTTGGTTTCGATGACTGTTTGGACCGTTGTTTCTTTAGGGATTGAACTTTTACAGCTGAAAAGCAAAACGGCAAGAGACCTATTCGACGGCAAAGCAACAGTGCTCATTAAGGACGGCAAGATCATGGAGGATAACCTAAAAAAAGAAAGGATTACCACGGATGAACTTATGGAACAGCTTCGAATAAAGAATGTGTTCAAAGCTGCCGATGTTGAATTCGCCATCATGGAGTCAAGCGGTGACGTTAGCGTTCTTTTAACCAAGGAAAATCAACCGTTAACGCCTAAACACCTGGGAATAAATGTCGGGCCAGAACAAGAACCTCAATCGGTCATTATGGATGGAAAAATAATGGACGAACCGCTTGCCACGATAGGTCTAAACAGGAAATGGCTGGATACGGAACTGGAGAAATTAGGTGTTTCGATTGATAACGTATTTCTTGGACAGGTGGATTCCTATGGCCAGCTATACGTTGATTTATTTGATGATCAGATCAAAGTACCGAAACCCCAGAAAAAAGCCGCGTTGCTTGCAACATTGAAAAAGTGTGAAGCGGATCTCGAAATGTTTGGCTTATCTACCAAAGAACAAAATACAAAGCAGATGTACGAGCAATGTTCAAAAGCGTTAGAAGAGATTATTGGTGAAGTGAAACCATTGCTGATTCGTTAACTATACGCCAGCTGAAAAAATACGAGGAGAATGTTCATGGCTAATAATATAAAGAAAAATTTAACGCGGGTACAACAGGAATATAAAGAATTGGCGCAAAGCGTCGAACCTCCGAGGCCCATACTCAAAAACTTCATTCGTGCGTTTATAGCTGGCGGGGCCATTTGTTTGGTTGGACAAGCCATCCAGGAAATGTTTGTGCATTGGGGCGGCTTTGATGAGAAAAAAGCTGGAGACCCTACCGTGGCGGTTATGATACTCCTTTCTGTCATTCTGACCAGCATGGGGGTGTACGATAAGTTTGCCCAATGGGCTGGTGCAGGTTCCGCAGTGCCTGTGACGGGATTTGCGAATTCGATGGCATCCGCTGCGATTGAACATCAGAGTGAAGGTATGGTGCTCGGTGTTGGCGGTAAAATGTTTAAACTGGCTGGACCGGTTATTGTATTTGGTACAGTCGCCGCCTTTGCGGTAGGAATTGTACATTTGCTGATCAAAGGCGGGGGAGGCTCTTAATATGTTAAAGGGACACCAGAGTTGGCTATTTGAGAACAAGCCGTTCATCCGATCAACAGCAACGGTAGTGGGTCCATTTGAAGGAAGAGGCCCGCTGGCCAAAGATTTTGACATTGTCCATGGAGAATCCATGATAGGACAAAAGAGCTGGGAGAAAGCAGAAAAGGTATTGATTGAAGAAGCAGCAAAACTGGCTATTGAAAATGCGGGGTTGAGAAAGGAACAAGTACAGTTTTACATAGGCGGGGATTTGATGAATCAAATCATTAGCAGCAGTTTTGCCGCGCGAACATTATCGATCCCTTACCTCGGTGTGTTTGGCGCTTGTTCAACCTCGATGGAAAGTCTGGCATTAGCAGCTAACCTTGTAAATTCCGGTTCGGCGAAATTTGTGTTGGCGGGGACATGCAGCCATGATTCCAGTGCGGAGAAACAGTTCCGATATCCGACCGAGTACGGTTCGCAAAAACCGCCAACCGCTCAATATACGGTAACCGGGGCCGGTGCTGCCATCGTATCCATGGAAGGTGACGGACCGGTTGTTACATCTGCCACCATTGGCCGGGTTATCGATATGGGCATTAAAGATCCGTTTAATATGGGCGCAGCGATGGCTCCTGCAGCGGTAGACACCATTGAGGCGCATGTTCGAGATTTGGGAATTGAACCGGGTTATTACGATTTGATCGTTACCGGCGATCTTGCGAAAGTCGGATATGAAATCGCCTGTAAATTGTTTAAGAAACATAACTTTCCCATCGAACAAACCGAATATTCCGATTGCGGGATGATGATTTACGATTATGAAACCCAAATGGTTCAAGCCGGAGCAAGCGGCTGCGGTTGTTCGGCAGTTGTTACCTATGGACATTTGCTAAATCGGATGCGAAGAGGTGAACTGAAACGAATCCTCGTTGTCGCTACGGGGGCGCTGCTATCCCCGATTTCATTTCAACAAGGGGAAAGCATTCCTTGTATCGCTCATGCCGTATCCATAGAGGCAGGGAGGGAGATATTATGATTTTTCTTTGGGCTTTTTTGGTGGGAGGTGCAATCTGTGTTTTCGGACAATTTTGTTTTGATGTCTTGAAACTTACACCGGCCCACACCATGACCCTGCTTGTTGTATTGGGCGCGATTGTCGACGGAATTGGATGGTATGATCCGCTGATTGAATTTGCCGGGGCAGGAGCATCGGTCCCGATTACAAGCTTTGGTAACGCGCTTGTCCATGGTGCGCTTCAAGAACTAAAGAGCAATGGCTGGATTGGGATCATCACCGGAATTTTCGAAGTGACCAGTGCCGGAATATCCGCAGCGATTATTTTTTCGTTTCTCGCTGCATTGTTCGTAAAACCCAAAGGATAATACGGGGCCCAATCCGAATTTCGTTGGCTAAAATACACTGTAACGGTCGGTCAGGGCGATCCCTAACCGGCCGGTTTTGATTATGAGAAACATTTACTTGTTCCAATCTGTACGGAATGTCCCCATCGATAATCTCAAAGGTTACGTTGACCAAGCTATAAAAGCCATATACTGTCAGACGCTATTTATTTCGGTTCCTATATTCTCCATCACTTCTTTGGTTCGCTCCATTAAACTCGGCTCGGTTGGAACATTTTCACTTGCCTTTCCATCCAAGATTATTGGAGATTTGTTACTTGTCGTTTTGATTCGCTGTTTAAATTGTGATTTAAGTTCGCTTTTTTCCATACTTTCTCCTTTTCATTCGCCATTTTCAGAATATGCAACTGATATTATTCCGATTTTCATATCCTTTATGCATCATAGGAGTCAGGTCCCCCAAAGGCTGTGTTTCCGCCTGCATATAGACAACCAACCCGATAAAATGACCGGAAACCGGGCGGAATTCTATGCGCCTGCCATAGAATAATGCTGTAAGTTCAACTTTACCTAACCCAAGGAGGAATGTTTTCAAATGCAGTTTACTAAACAGGCAATGCCCATGTTTACGCATGACCACGCCGCTTATGTCAGGCAAATGTACGACTGGCACATGAAAATGGCTCAATATCACGACCAATTGCGTGCCTTTCATCTGGAAAGAGCAAAACAATTTCAAAAGCTGGCCGAAGAAAGAGCGAAAACGTTAGAAATATCCAGCGATACCAGCGCCGCTTAAAGGCGAACCGACATGGAGCGATGTGATGAATTGGCAGCATTCCGAATCAAAATCTGGGACCGTTATGTAACCCTTCGTTCCCAATATGGAACCCGGATGCCCTTGTCTTTCGATCAGTTCTGGTACGACTTTCTGGCCAGACACATGATATCCGACAGCGGAGTCGAGCAAGTGTATGAGGACTTCTGCAACAACTGGGAGAATCAGTGTTTGCGAAATGTTCACGATTCAAGCCACCGGTGGGAAGGAGGCCACTGAAAAAGACACGTTTTTCTGTGATGCATCGATTTTTAAGTTTGATGTTGCAGAAAAATAAGGAAAAGTCCGTTTAAAGCCGTCTCACAGGCTAAAAACGGACTTTTTGCATCGCAGAACGAAGGCGAGGGGACTTTTTTCAGTGGCCTCGCAGGAAGCCCGTGGTTTTTTCACGAACCGACTCATCATCGCAGGACTGCCAACAGCCCGGAACTGCGAGGTATGTTTTTTGTCATATCGGGAAAAATAATATATGGACTAAACGCGAAAGGGGGGAGCCGATGCGTTGGATCGGCTGGTTTAAAAAGCAAGACAAAAGCGATACGCCAAAAGAAGCCGACACTCAACCTCCCGCAGGCAACTTGTCTCCGCAGCACGTGCAGCAATTGTTTCACGATATTCACGATGCACAGGTGCATGAGTTGGATGCGGGAGGGCGGAAAGTCAAGCTGTTTTACATCCGTTCCTTTGTGGATCAAAAACAGGTCGAAAGCGACATCGCGCTTCCCCTTTTGCACGCCCCGGACAAACAAGCAGGACAAAAGGTGATTTCCGAAGATCGGGTGGACGTAACGACGTTGCAGCAAGCCGAAGAGCTCATCCTGCAGGGAGGAATTCTTGTTTTTGATGAAACCGGGAACGTTTGCGCAATCAAAAAGCAGAATCAGCTCGGCCGCGCCATCGAGTCTTCCGAGCAGGAATCGATTGTTTACGGTCCCAAAGACAGCCTGAACGAGCGGCTTGACAAAAACTTGACCTTAATCCGTCGCCGGCTGCCCGTAGCAAGCCTAAAGTCAAAGAAATGGACCGCCGGATCGTTAAGCAAAACTTCTGTTGTGCTGCTGTACATGGAAGGTATTGTCAATCCGGAACTGGTGCGGATCGCAGATATGAAGACGAAACAAATTGATTTCGATGTGCTTCTCGATTCTTCCCATATCTCCGCTTTGATGGAGGACCACGTCAACAGCGTTTTTCCGCAATTTCAACAGACGGACCGTCCGGATGTGCTGGCCGCGGCGCTGGCCAGCGGCAAAGTGGTCTGGCTGGTGGACAACACGCCGTTTGCGCTTGTAGCGCCCATTACGTTCTTTGATCTGTTTCAGTCCCCGGAGGACTATATTCACCGATGGATGGTGGGCAGCTTCCTGCGGGGGCTTCGTTTTGTCGCGTTCGTGGCTGCACTGTTTTTGACCCCGGCTTACGTGGCGGTGACGGTTCACCATTATCAGATGGTTCCGCTGGAGATGCTGTTTGTCCTCATGCAATCCCGCAGTGAAATTCCGTATCCTCCGTTCTGGGAAGCGCTGCTCATGCTGCTGACGCTGGAGATATTAAAGGAAGCCAGTTTGCGCATGCCAACCAAATCCGGCCAAACGCTCGGCGTCGTGGGCGGTATTGTCATCGGTCAAGCGGCCGTGGAAGCAGGAATCGCTAACAATGTGATGGTCATTGTGATCGCCATCTCCGCCATCGCCTCGTTTCTCGTTCCCAACTATTTGATGACGAACGCGAGCAAACTGCTCCAATTTTTCCTGCTCGTTCTGGCGGCATGGCTTGGCATGTGGGGCATCGGGTTCGGTTTGCTCTGGCTGTGCATCCACCTGCATGGGCTGACTTCGCTCGGGCAGCCGTATTTGTCCCCGCTAAGCCCGTTTTTTGCAAGCGACTGGAAAGATACGGTGTTTCGTGCTCCGCTGTCCAGGATGCGCACAAGGCCGGCTTATTTGAAGCCGCTGCAGCGGATGCGCGTTACCGGGAGGAAACCGTGATGGCTTCTCGTGTAGGTTCGGCCGGTTTGTTTTCGATTTCAGCGCCCTTCGGTTTCTTGTCCCTCGCCTTCTGGGCGAACCGGATGCAAACGTTATATTATCTTTTATATTTGCCCAGTGTGCTTGCGGAGCCGGTTATGATCGGCCTCATCCTGCTGGCGGCGGGATGCTCGCACCTCAACATTTTGATGATTGCCCGCTGTTTTGCATGGAAAGAAACGCCCGGCGGTTATCTCGGCATCGTCCGCACGTTGGGAACGGCGGTGTCTTTCCTGTTTTTGCTTGCGGGGCTGTTCGCTGTTTTGATGAAAGGCATCGTGCTGATGATGGGTTATGTCGATATTGTGCACCATATTTTGTTTCCCGCCTTACATGCTACGTTGTTTGGCATCCTGCTATTGTGTGCTTGCGTATACCTGGCTCGATTGGGCATGGAGAAGACCGTTCGTTTTGCGATCGTTGCGTTTGTCGGCACGATATGGGTTACCTTCCTGTACGTGCCGTTTGCGTTTCCGCCGGCTGCCGAATACCGCCATCTGCTCCCTCTTCTTCCGGAGCACATGCCCAAGGGAGATTGGCAAACCTTTCTTACGATATGGGCGGCGTTCTCCGGTCCCGAATATATGCTGGCATTGCCGAAAGAGGCGGTAGACGCGAAGAAATTGAAAACGGCTCTGATTTCCGCCAATGCATTTACCGCATTCGAATACATATTCTTTTTTGTCATTTGCCTGACGTTTTACGGATCTGATTATTTGCAGCGGCAAGACTTGCCGATCGTCGATCTGATCCGGTATATTCAGCTTCCTTTCGCCGAACGGCTGGAAATGATTCTGATTCCAGCCTACGCCATTTCCGTCGTTTACGTCGTCGCCATCCTTCTATTGTATGCGGCGGGAGCAATCCAATGTCTTGCGCGCAGTCGTCTTTCAGCAGGAAGAGCGCCGTTTTGGTTGGCGTTTTTGATGATGCTTCTGCTGACATGGATGGCCGGTCGCTGGATATGGCCGGATGAATGGAAAGCCAAGGAGTGGATCACCTGGCTTTCATGGCTGGATGCCAGCACCTATACCGTTTTGCCTTTTGGCTTCTTCCTCTTGGGATGGATCATGATTCGCAGGAAATGGAGGGATCGACATGCCGGCGGCTCGTCATAAACCGCTTCTTCTATTACTGTCGTTGCTTGTTCTCGGCGGTTGCTCGTTTGTCGATAAAACCAATACCATTGAGGAAATATCGCCGGTTGTATTGCTTTATCTGGATGAAGGGAACGACGGATCCGTAAAGCTGTCTACCATCATTCCCCCGCTGAAGAAAGAGAAAAAGAGCGTGATTACCACGTCCTCCAATACGTTAATCGAAGGAAGATACTTACGAAACTTGAAGTATTACCGGGAAACGAAAGGGGGGCAGATCCGAATGATTTTTTTCTCCGAAGCCATGGCTAACCGGGGGCTGACGTCTCTGCTCGATACGTTACTGCGTGATCCCGAAATTTCCAGCCGCGTGTTTCTCTCTGTTGTGCGTGGCGATATGATCGGATATTTGAACAGGCAGCTGCAGAGCGGGCAGGAGGAAATCGACTTGTATCTGTACAAAATGTTTGCGCACTACGAAAAGCAAGGGCAATTGACGACAAGCAACGTGCATGAATTCCTGGCCAGGATGTACAACCCTTATGCCGATCCGGTTCTTCCCTATTACGCCGTCGCGAACAATGAACTTCGTTATTCCGGGACGGCGCTGTTCCGCGGGGATAAGATGGTCGGGACGGTTTCGCTGCCCGATGACGTCTTTTTCCAAATGCTGCATGAAAAGAGAGGCGTTCAAAAGACGGTGCCGCTGCCAGCGGCGGATGTCGTGCTCGGCAGTATCAAAACCGAGCGGCAAATTCGTTTCACCGATTCGTTCCGGAGAGTCTATGTTGATGTGATGCTTAAAGGACGAGTGGAAGAAGTCCCCGCCGGACAGAAGACGGACAGCCCACGGGAATTGCAGGAGTTCGAGCGTTCGCTTGAACGGAGAATCCAGGAGAAGCTGGAGAAAGTTATCGATCGAACGCAGTCGTTATGTGTCGACCCGTTCGGGCTGGGCATGTACACGGTAGGATGGAAGGAACGGTCATTCACCCGTGAGCAGTGGAACAAACGATGGCCGGATATGGACGTAACGATTCATGCTTCGCTGAAGTTGGAGCATACCGGGATGCTCGATTCGCATGCGGACCGGCGATGAAGACGCAGCTCGCGCGCCCTGTGTCACTCGCCAATGATCGCGACTTCATGACATGGAACGTTTGAAGCCGCGTACAAAAGCGCTCACATTCCCCAAACAGCAAGTCCCCTGCGGATTGTAGATCTCGCATGCGCAGCGACCAGCCTGTAGCTGAGTTTTGATCCGGTAGGGACACGCATAGGTGGGATCAAAGCGGAACTTTCACGATGCGGATTGCTTCTTGGCGGAATAGGATGATTCGTTTCTGGACAAATTAAATGCTGTTTGCATAAATCTGGAAAGGCGGATGCCTGCATGTCACCAACATTCAGTACAAGCGTTGAAAACCGGACTATATCCGGCCCAAGACAACCGAATCGATGCAAAAATTGCATCTGGGGCAACTGGGATGGACTGAAACAATCCCGATGACGATACTGTCCATCTTCTTTTACTTGATCCTGTTCGGTTATCTGTAAAGAATTCATGCCCCGTGACTGGCATTTTTGCCGAGGACGCATATAATGACGTGATCCAACTTTGAGGAGTGATGAATCATGTCCGTTGCGGTTCAAACAAGTACAAAGAGTGTACCTCCCTTTTCCATTTGGGGAGTTCATGCATCGGTGGCCGGAAGACCGGTTGTGTGGGGCAAACTCGTGATGCGTGTTTTGCCGGACCAACGAATTCAAGGCACCATCCAATTTCGCGGAACACCGATTCCGATTGAAGGAAGCTGGAATGAAAGCACGCAGCAGATCGTGTTTCATTCCCCCTACGCCGCCTACTCCGGCCACTTATCCATCTATGACGATGTCCAGATTCAACTTCGGCATCTGGTCCTCACCGGACGCCTCCAGATGCTCCCCCCTTCGTTACAGGCGGGCGAATATGGAACCTGGGTAGCGACAACAGATATAAGTTTGCCGGGGTATAGCGGCTATGTCCCGCCCCAACCGTCTTCCACTTCGCTGCCGCCGGTCGGCGTATTTGTCACGTCGAATATACTGTATGGAAGCTCGCGGTTATAAAGCAGGCACATATCCGTCATTGTCCCCAAATATGGCCTTGACGGATAATAAATGACCGGTGCCGGGTTCTGTGCAGGGTATGGAAATGAAATCGCTGGTGCATCGTCTTGTCAACAGAAGAGCAAATGATGGGTATCCAGATAACGGAAAGGGGTGGCATCGGTGGACGAAAATCAGATTCATCATGCAATCGAACAAGCCTATCAATTGATTGTTGAAGCACACCGCAACATGACTGACATTTGGCGCACTCACGTACTGTTTACGCGGCAATGGTGGTTGGGAGTAGGTTTATCGATATGCCCCTGGCTATTTTGGATCGGATTCCGGGACAAGAGAGCTACGGGACAGTGATGATTATCGTGTCATCGTGGCTGGACCAGCTCGGGATTGCCATTGGACTCTGGCATTATCACTGGGAAGTCATACCGTTCATGCCGGCCAATTTTCCATGGAATTTTTCACTTCTTCCCGTCACGGTTATGTTCTTACACCAGTATAAGTCTGGCATACATCCGTTGTTCAAAGCTCTCCTATTTGGGGGATTTTCCGCTTTTGTGGCCGAGCCGATCTCACAAATGGCCGATTTATACCACCCCGTTCACTGGAAACATATATATTCGTTTCCTATCTATGTTGGGCTGTACCTGCTGGCTTCAAGCATTGCCAAGAAGGGCATAGATTGCGGTAAGTCTTTTCAGGAAGACTCTAACCCCTGACAATCGCCGATCATCAAATTTTACCATTCATTAATTTTCTGACGGGTTGACATATTACATATGGATGCCATTTCAGGAGGTGATCAACATGACGGTAGCTTCTCAATTGAAAACAGCTGTAGCTTCATTAAAAAGCGCGCAGGCGAGTTTTGAACAATTTGCGTTAAATACACAAAACCAGCAGGCCAAAACCACGTTCACAAATGCAGCGCAACAGACACAAAACATCATTGACCAGGTCATTCCACGGTTACAACAAATTGAACAGGAAGAACCGCAGTATAAAGGGTTCTAAAAAAGGCCATGCCGATCTCTTCTCGGCATGGCTGCCCCTTTATTCCATCGTAGATGACTTGATTGGGAGGCTGATTTTCTTGGCATGGATAGCAGGATTATGGCTAGTAAATACGGCACTGTTGATCATTATTGCGGTTCGGGAGGTGCGCCGCCCCGCCAAAGCGTTGACTTGGATATCAGTCGGACTTTTATTACCGATTATCGGATTCGTTTGTTACCTGTTCGTCACGAATCCTGTGCAAATGCGGCGGGACAAGCTCGTTTCTTCGCACAATAACCCGATAGCGTTGCCTCCAGCATGCGGTCACTCCGCTTTTGTTATCGCCCGGGCTTTGCAACCTTTGTCTGTCAGTGGCCTTCGAACCGGTTCCGTCCAAATCCTCACGAACGGGATGGAAACCTACGGAAAACTCCTTCAATCAATTCAGGCCGCACAAAAGACAATCGATCTTGAATATTACATATACCGGAATGACCATATCGGTAAACGTATCACAGATGTGCTGATTGACCGGGCTTTATCCGGTGTGAAAATTCGTTTTATAAGGGATGGCTGGGGAAGTCGGTCGTTTCCCAAACATGCGGTTCGCCGGATGATGGAAGCAGGCATTGAATGCAGGACTATTTTTCCTATGCGATTCCCCTGGGTACTATCCAACTTGACATACCGGGATCACTGCAAGATCGTCATCGTCGACGGAAAGGAAGCTTTCATGGGAGGAATCAACGTTGGGGACGAGTATACCGGAATGAAGCCGGATGTCGGTTTTTGGCGCGACACTCATATGCGGTTAACCGGCGAAACAGCGGATGATGTGAAAGCCGTTTTTGAGGCTCACTGGAAAATGGCGTCACCGGACATGCTCCATTCAACGGGAAAGGCAAAATTTATCCCTGAATTGGCTCAACTTTCAGACGATAAAGCCATTCATCCCTTTCCATCCGGCAAAACGGAACGATCCGGATACGGATGGGAATGGGGATCGGAGCTGGGAACGATGGAGAGCACCCAAACTGGAAAAGCTTCCCCATCCGAGGATTCGCATAGCGTCTATATACAGATATTTGAAGGCAATCCCGGGCTGCCTACCCCGGTCATTCGGGAAATGCATTTCATCTGCCTGACGCAGGCGACCCGAACCATCGACGTGACCAACCCTTATTTTATACCCGATGCGGATATCATGATGGCCATCAAAACAGCCGCGGCGCGTGGCGTTCGAGTGAGATTACTGGTGCCGCGCCAAGTGATTCCTAAAGTTGCAGGAGCTGCAAGCCGTACGTATTATGGCGAACTCGTGGAAGCAGGGATCGATGTGTTTCAGTACAACAAAGGGGTGCTGCACGCGAAAGTCATGATTATCGATGGCGAGATTGCCGAAGTGGGTTCTTCCAACTACGATCTCCGTAGTTACCGTTTAAACTACGAAGTGTGTGCAGTGCTGTATAATTCCGATGTGGCTCGGGTGCTTACGGAACAATTCGAACGGGATCTCACCGAGGCTACTCCATATCGTTTGGAAGATCATATGCATCGTACCTCTTCCGAGCGCATGCTTGATCAAGCAGCGCGTTTGTTATCTCCTTTGTTATAAATCTCAAAAATTACATGGAATTGAATCGAAGTCCAATTACACATGTATATGGCGAAAGGGGAGAAGGCGCCTCCAACGAATACAAGTAATATCGAATTTGGGCAACAGTCTATGGTGCAAATATCACGCCCGGCATATAGTGTAGAAAAAAAGGAGCTGCATCATAGATGATCATGATGAAACCGATTGAAGTTGAAGGTCATCAGGTTATAAGTATCGAGGTCGCCCTGCCCAAAACAACACTTCTGGCCATCACAACCGATCACGGATATATCATGTGCGGAGCGCTTGATATTCGTTTGTTAAATGAGAAATTAAACGATCGCCGCATTGTGGCAGGACGCGCAACCGGGGTACGAACAATAGAGCAATTGCTGGATGCCCCACTCGATATGGTGACCACAGAGGCGGAATTACGCGGAATTTGCCCTGGGATGAAAGGAGCAGATGCGCTTTTAAAGATGGTAAACGAGGTTAGTTAATTTTAAATCCATACTTAAGGAAAGTAGGGGGATTTTTTGTTAACGGGTCTGCATATTGTTTTCCTTGGAGGCGATGCCCGACATCTTGAAATCATTCGGTCATTCACAGACCTGGATGCAAATGTTGTGGTAATCGGTTATGAAGATTTGCAAGAACAACTTCTTGAAGTTCAGCATTCCAAGCTTACGAGGGAGGTGCTTCGCAATGCTGATGTATTGATATTACCGGTTGTCGGTACAGACGACCATGGCAGAGTAGAGTCTTCATTTTCATCTGAAACGTTATTGCTGAACAAGGAATATATGTCTTCCTTGCCGAAACACGCAAAAGTCTGTACTGGCATAGCCAAGTCTTACTTGAGGAACCTTTGCGTAGAACTAGGAATAGATCTGATTGAATTATTCAGCAGGGACGATGTTGCCATATACAATTCCATTCCCACTGCGGAAGGCGCCTTATTGATGGCCATTCAACATACGGACATTACCATACATGGTTCGCGTTGTATGGTGCTGGGTTTGGGGAGAATCGGTCTTACGTTAGCCGGCATGCTTCACCGCCTGGGAGCACACGTCAAAGCGGGGGTTCTGAAACCGGAGCAGTTTGCACGTGCATGGGAGATGGGGATTGAGCCGTTTTATACGAAAGATTTGTACGATGAAGGCGTAAATGTGGATATTATTTTTAACACGGTTCCGGAGCAAATCCTTACTTCTCGTGTGTTGACCCGTATTCCGCATCACGCTATTATTATTGATTTGGCTTCCAAACCAGGTGGGACCGATTTTCGTTTTGCCGAAAAACGTGGAATCAAGGCCTTGTTGGCACCAAGTTTACCGGGATTGGTCGCCCCAAGAACGGCTGGACGTATATTGGCGAGAACGTTATGTCAATTGATCCAGGACGAACGGAGTCAAAATCGAGAGCAAATGGATATACTTGCTTGTCCTTCCGGGATATGAGATAGCGAACACTGTAAAACGAATCCTTTGGAGGCGTCATTACTTGTTTATACTTGATCTGAGAGGCCGGCACTTTGCCGGCCTCTCAGAGTGAAGACAAACTCCCTTGCTGATTCAAAAGCAATGGGAGTTTTTGTGAATTTGAAGCACATATTGAAAAAGAGCGTGCGTTCTATTTATCCGGCGACCTGACTTCCAAAGCCAGGTCGCCATTTTTTTCAGGTTCATAGCAGTGAAAACAAGCATCGCCTGCATCGTCACCTTCTTAAGTCCTCGTAAGGTCGTCCAACGCATGCCATGCTTTTCTTTCAAATCCGCAAATACTCGTTCTATTGTTTCTTTTCGCTTTTGGTAAAGCTGTTTGCTTCCTTCCGTATGTCGGAGGTGCTCAGCTTCCTCTACGTATTCAGCCCAGATGTGCCGGCTGATCCGCTTTACAGCATCCTTGCTCTCTGTGCACCGATCTCGAAGTGGGCAGTTCTGACAAATGCTCGGATCGGACCGAACATTTTATACCCGTCGCGGTTGGTTGTTTCGTAAGACAGTACAGCGTTCGCCGGGCAAATGTAGCAGTCATAATATTCATCATACACATACTCATACTTTCGGAAAAAGCCATCTTTCGTATGGGGCCGGGTGTAGGGCATAACCGGGCGAATTCCTTCTTTGAGCAGCGTCCTGCAAATGTAGGGTGTCTTGTATCCTGCATCCGCGGCAACCGCCCTTGGAGTCGAGAGGTTCCGGGCCACCTCGCCTAGTAGATCCTCAAACATTTGACTGTCGTGAACGTTGCCTGGAGTTACCTTGACGCCCAGTACAAACCCACTCCGATCACACGCGGTATGGAAGCTGTAGGCAAATACCCGTTCTTTTTCCCCTTTTACAAACAACCCGCTCTCTGGATCAGTGGCGCTGGTCTTCACCTCCTTCATGGAGACTTCCGACTTTTTTTCCAGAGGCTTCTTTCCATGCGCAATACGGTCCTGATTAATCTCATCATCCAGCAGATCTTGAAACTTTTTGCTTTGTTCTTGGACTAGCTCTTTCACGTATTTGTTTCTGTTCGCATTAGCTTTCACGTGAGTGGCATCGATGAAAAGCACATCAGGGTGCACAAATCCATGCTTCACGGCTTCTTCTAAAACCCGGGCGAAGATCGATTCAAAGAGCCCTGTATCCCGGAAACGGCGGACATAGTTTTTACCCAGCGTCGAGAAGTGAGGAATGGGCTGGCTAAAGTCATAGCCGAGGAACCAACGATAAGCAATGTTGGTTTCGATTTCTTTGATCGTCTGACGGATCGAGCGGATGCCAAAGATACACTGAATAAGAGCGATCTTGATGAGAACGACAGGATCGATGCTAGGACGACCGGTATCTTCGCTGTAAGTGTCACGAACGAGATCGTAAATGAAATTAAAGTCAATTGCATTTTCAATTTGACGAACAAGATGCTCTCCCGGAACCAACTCCTCCAGAGAGACCAAGGATATTTGTGTACGTCCTTCATAGCCTGTTTTCCGCAGCAATTGCAAGCACTCCCATTCATCAGTGATTAATACTATTATATCATATTAACGCGGTGAATGGATGAAGTTTTTGATTAAAAAGAAACTGTCGAAAGGTACTTTGTCGACAGTCTGAGAGGCCGGCACTTTGCCGGCCTCTGTCTTATTGCGACTTTAGTCAGTTGAGCTCGCGAAGCGTGCGAAACAAAAAACCACCCGCTATGCGGGTGGAGGGATCGAGGGTTTGACCAACAAGACGGAATGGTCTTAGATGGCAAACAAGAGCTATAGCCTAGCTCACACGAAGTGGATGTGCAAGTACCACATTGTGTTCACCCCGAAGTATAGACGGAAAGAGATTTATAATCAAGTGAGGAAAGACTTAATCGAAATTTTCAAACGATTATGTAAATACAAGGGAGTGGAGATAATCGAAGGCCACATGATGCCCGATCATGTACATATGTTGGTAGCAATTCCCCCAAAGATCTCAGTATCATCATTTATGGGATACCTGAAGGGAAAAAGTTCACTCATGATATTCGAGAAGCATGCTAGCTTGAAGTATAAATACGGCAATCGGAAATTTTGGGCAGAGGGATACTACGTCAGCACAGTGGGCTTGAATGAAGCCACCGTGGCAAAATATATCCGTGAGCAAGAAGCACACGACCAAGCAATTGATAAACTGAGTGTGAAAGAGTATGAAGATCCATTCAGCAAAAACAGTAGCAAGAAGAAGTAAACCAGTTTAACTGGTAAGTGAAAGTGACAAATTACACTGAGCCTGAACAATTTTATTGTCAGGCTAGCGTCTTTAGGCGCAGTTTGGCAACAAGGGGTTATACCCCAAGAGCAAACCACCCGTTTGACGGGTGGTTCTGATTTTCGTAAGAATCGGATGATGAAGCGCGTGGTGAAGCGGCTCTTTCGTAGATCACAAGTCGGTTTCCATGGCTAGCGTTCGGGGGATTCCAAGTTAAGCTAGTCTCGGAATGTGTTCCAACTGTTACAAATTGCCTATATAATGGTGTATATACGTAGGTGCTTTGCAGAAGAACGTTAAGTATGCAAACCTATACGCTTATTGCACAGTCGGAGGTTACTTGCACAATGGATATTTCAGATTTGCTTTCGCATCCTGTCGCCCACCACGCATTTCATTATACACTTGTCGGAAAAGCTTTGGTTCGGCTCGGCGGGGAAGTGGAAATGGTCAATCGCTCGCTATGCAACATGCTGGGCTATACAGAACAAGAACTGCTGCGAATGAGAATACATGACATCATTTATACGGAAGACGTTCCATTATACAACGGATCCATCAATGACTTGTTAGGAGGTAATTCCGATTATGTCGAAATGGAGAATCGCTATATTTGTCTTGACGGCAGACACAAATGGGGAACGACAACCCTTTCGATCATCGAAGTTGAGGGACATCCGGAAAGGGTATTCTTGATCCAGATCCAGGAGATTACGTATCGCAAAAAGCTTGTTGAATTGAACGAGGAATACGCCGATAAATTCAGAATGCTTGCTGACAATCATTCCGATCTTGTTTACGACGTCATGTTGGATGGAAGTATCAGCTATGTGAACCGCGCCTGCACGAAATTATTGGGCTATGACTTATACGAATTGGAAAGAACACTTGGAGACATCATTCGGAAAAGTCTGGAGCACGTGACGGAAACGTATACCAATGCCCCGTTTGAGATGGAAACTTCAATTGAAGCGAAAGACGGCCAAATATTAAAATTCAGCGTATTGCATATTCCGAATTTCATTCAGAATGAACTCGTAGGGCTGCATTGCATCGCAAGGGATATTACCCTGCAATCCAGTATGGAAAAGGCCCTGAAGCACAGCGAGAAAAAGTATCGTTTGTTAGCGGATCACACGGGGGAAATGATCGCTACACTGAATATCAATGGCATTATCTACTACATATCGCCGGCGTGCAAACCATTTCTGGGTTATGATGCAACAGAATTGATAGGAAGACCTGTCTGGGAACTGTTCTATCCTCCCGATATAGAAAAATTGGACAACTCGCAAGAGTGGATGAATGAAGACGGTCATGTCAACATTTTGCGATTGCGCCGAAGAGACGGCTCCTTTGTTTGGGTGGAGGTCGTAAGCAACACGCTGCGGTACGATTCGGGCAATGTTCGTGAAATCGTAAAGGTTTTTCGGGATATCACGAGCCGAAAGACACTGGAAGACGTCCTGGCTACTCAAGAACGTGTCATGAGTGGTATTGTCGAAATGATGGATGTCGGCGTTGTGATTTGTGATGAACATGGGATATTGACAAGCATGAATAGAGCCGCAAGACAATTGCACGAATTTGTACAGATACCTCTTTCATCCGAACACTGGAGTTCTACATACGGATTGTATGAATCGGATGGAAAAACGCCGTTGAGCAAGGAACGCGTCCCGCTTTATCGGGCGTATCGGGGCGAAAGTTTCCGCGATCTGGAAATGGTCGTTAAAAAGTCGAATGGCGAGCATCGCCTCGTTCTCTGTCATGGGAAGCCGATCATTGTTCACAATAAAATTGTGAGCGGCATTTGTGTCATGCACGATATTACCGATTTTGATGCAGCCAAGCAATCTGCTCATCAGGCAGACAAATTATCCATAGCGGGTCAAATGGCCGCGGGAATTGCGCATGAAATTCGAAACCCGCTTACCGCGCTGAAAGGATTTCTGCAATTGTTAAGCGCCGGCAACGAAAATGGAAGTAAGTACTACGATATTATGAAGGAAGAATTAACTCGTATCGAACTTATTCTAAATGAACTGCTGGCCTTAGCCAAACCGCAAGAGATGAACATGACGCGGCATGATCTTTCCGAGTTGATTCAGGATATCGTCGTGCTGCTTCAGGCGCAGGCCACTTTACATAATGTTGAAATTCACTTTCATCCAACCAAGGAATCCGTGCAGATCCGGTGCGATGGAAATAAAATCAAACAGTTATTTATTAATTTGATTAAGAATGCCATTGAAGCGATGCCTGAAGGGGGAACTGTCTGGATCGAACAAATGCGATGCGATGAATGGGTTAAAGTAAGCATAAGGGATAACGGGGTTGGAATTCCGCAAGAATTGTTGCAAAAGATCGGCCAACCTTTTTTTACACAGAAAGAGACAGGAACGGGTCTCGGGCTATCCATTTGTTATCAGATTGCAGAGTATCACGATGCGAATATTGAGGTTGCAAGCGAGGTTGGTGAAGGTACAACTTTCACCGTATCGTTTCCCGTCGCTCTGTAACAGCGAATTTAATAACTTCTTTGAAAGTGGGTTTAATTTTCTTCATAACCCATCCACTTCGTGACGAGAAATTCGCTCGCTTGTTTACTGCAGTTTGCACATGATAAGTGGCCGGGAAGGGAGTTAATGGAGGAAGCAAATGGAGGACGTTAATAGAGATGAAGCAAATCGTAGAGTTCCTTATGAATTCCGATCAAATGGATATTGGACTGGCTGTCGTTGATTCAGAAGCCAGAATTTTATGGTTAAATACAACCATGAACACATGGTACTCAGTAACCCCCGAAGAAGAATTCCCTGCACACTCGGCAATACAAGCGATCGTGGGGCAAGTATTGCAGGATAAAAAGAATTACCCGGGAGTACTCGTACAAGAGAAGTTAGATGGCAAAGTGCGATCCATGATCGCCTATGTATACCCTCAGTTAAAAGGGGAATGTTTTGTTCTAATGGCCGATATCCAAGATTTTCAACAGTACGTGCAAATTCAATGCGAGAAAGAAAGAAGGGAAACGATTGGGCATATGGCGGCGGGCACAGCCAATATCATTTTAAATCCTTTAGCGGTAATCAAAGGGACGCTTCAACTTCTGGAAAAAAGTTCGAAGGATCATGTTTCCGTTTTGCAATTTGCGGCATCTCTGCCTCATCAGAAAATGACCGGATACTTTAAGCTGCTCGATGAGCAAATTCAGACGATCGACAAAGCGTTGCAGCGGTTTTTGCTCTTTGGAAAGCCTTCCGAATTGAAATTTGTTCCTGTTTCCGTCATTTCGTTCATGCAGGAATGGGTTCCCGGTATACAAATCCAAGCACTAGACAAAAAAGTGCGTTTCGCTTTGGAATATCCGGAGCGAAACGGCTTTGTGTTAGGAGACCCCAAGCTGCTGCGAGCGGCGCTGCAAGAAATCATTGACAACGCATTAGATGCAAGTCCCCCAGGTTCTGTCTTAACGCTCCGAATAAACATTACGGATAATTATATCCACATCATTGTTCGCGATCAAGGAGCAGGAATTCCAAAAGATCTGCAGTCCCGAATCATCCTACCGTTTGTTACAAGTAAACCGGACGCTATCGGATTTGGGCTTAGTTTCAGTCATGCTATGATCGAAAAAATGGGGGGCTCTTTGAATTTCGAAAGCTCGGAGACCGGCACAAATGTTATCGTTCAATTACCGACATTTACGGGAACAACTTAAAATTGTCGGTAACATTGCTGTAAATGCCAATGGCTACACAACAAACCCTCAAAAATTCTTTTCGGGGGCTATTGCCGGGAGTATCCGACCAAAGGCATATTCCAATCAACTATGCAGGGTAGCAAAGAATAATATTTTCCGAAGAGTACAAAACAAAGCTGAAACAAAGATAATGTGACAATGGAGGAAATTACATGCCGCTCATTCCTTGGGATTCGTTTCGCAATACCGATCTATGGAGAAGGGATTTGGAAAAAATTTTTAACGAAGGTTTTCCTGAAATCGGCGCGCGTCTGGGATTTGCAACCCCTCGTATTGATGTATTTGAGACTGAACATGAAGTGATTGCTTCTTGTGAAATCCCTGGTTTGGATAAAAAAGAAGACCTTCATATCGATGTGGATGAAAACATGCTTACAATTAGTGGGACCATAAAGCAAGCGAATGAAGTGAAACAGGAACAAATACATCGCAAAGAACGGTTTGTCGGACGGTTCCAACGGTCGGTGTCTTTGCCATCACGCGTTCAAACGGAAGGAACGACAGCAACGTATCGCAACGGTGTCCTTGAAGTTCGCATGCCGAAATTAAAAGCCGATACCCAACGGCAAATTGATGTGCAGTTTCATTAAAATGAATTGTGAGATCACAATATAGGCGTTACATGAAAAATGGGCGCTTGCACATAATAAGCTTTGGGGGATGAAGTCCTACCATATTGAAGGAGGTCAAAAATCGTGTATCAACAAAACCTTTCACAGCAAGCAAGCCAATGCGCGCAAATTATTCAACAGTTGATCCAGCAAACCCAGCAATCGAGCAACATGTATCAGCAAATGTTGCAACAGGAGCAGCAAAACGCCGCCCAACTGGATCAGCTGGCCCAGAAAGAACGTCAAGCGGTTCAAACCATTCAATCTGTTCTGCAAGGACATCAAACTGCCATACAGCAGATGCAGCAGGCGATGCAAATTTGTTCTCAGCTTCAACAAACAGCGCAACAACAACCCGGCTTGCAGAGTGCGGGCTGGCCAACGGCTCAGAGCTGGCAGAATCAGAATTTGCAGCCACGGCAATATCAATAAAACAGCAAGTGAAAACGATCGTATTCTTTAAAAAGAAGGCGGTCGTTTTTTCACTTGACGATGCGTATACCCCAAAACCATCCAAGCCAAGGCGCGCTGGTTTGCCCGGGATGCTGAAGGCGCTGGGCGAGGCAGAGGTGCAAGTCACGTTCGGCATGCTGCCTCTTGCGCGGCATTTGCGACTATTTGCAAAGAAAACAGGGTAAGCTTTTAGCGGCGGACATTTGTCCATCGCTTTTCTGGTTGCAAAAAGGAATTTCACTCCCGTGAAACTTGAATTGTTGAACCATGCCGAATTGCCCAGCAAGAGGCGAGGATCTGACCATTAAAAATGTGTATGTACCACGAACCCCGATTTTGTGGAACACGTGAACCGATACGTGAGGGATGTTGAGCAAGGAAGACCCGTTTAGCGGATTTTTCGAAGAATTTAGCGATATGGTTCAGCGAATTTTTCCAAATGTCCAGAGTAAATTGAATGAGGATCCTGCCTTCATAGGCGGGGGATTTTTTTCGCCTATCTGATTAGGGATTTTGGTGCTAGGAAAAAGCAGATTGTACACTTCGTCCTTCATCTCGCGGCTAATTCGTATTTTTTGCGACGTGTTCAAAGCCTTCTTTGGCCAGGGCGTGGTATGATTGATAACCGGCTTGCCCGCCGGGACGGCGCGCAGTCCACTTTTCTCTGTCGGCCGCTCATACCGACGACGAACTAACCGATGCCGCCACCCGCATATGCGAAGGATACCATTAGAGTCGCTGTATCACTTCTCGTACAGGCTACCAAGGCGCTGGCGCCGACAGCTTTTATCGCATTAAAGTATCGCTGAAGGAGAGGATGAAAAACAGGAAACCGTCTACGGAAAGTTAGCGTATAGTATGAAAAATAACAGGACAACGAGGGCTTAGTACAAAAATTACATATACATCTTTCGTCTGGGAACGTTTAAATTTCTGCCTGTTTAGTTCTGGAGAGACAAATAGACTACCATAACTAACAATCGTGGTAGCCTATTTGCTCTAAATGCAAGGAGGGGACTGTACCCCACCATTAGTATATACACCGAGGAGGTTGTATAAGTACGTACAATTATCGAGGCGGAACGTGGCCCGATTAAACATTTGATTTTTAGATGTATTTGTGGTAATTTAAGAAAAGTGAATTCACGATTTACACAGCGACGTGTGTGTAATCAATAAAAACTCAATTAGAACAAGGGGTATCGGGGAATTACACAGTGTACGTTCTTCAATATTGCCGTTTTAAAGGAAAGGACGGATAGACCATGGGATTCAAGCAAAGAGAAGACGGCGGCGAGCGCCCAGAGCGCAAGTTCCGCAAAGGCGGCCGCAACAAGCGCCGTAAAGTCTGCTACTTCACCGTGAACAAAATCAAGCATATTGATTACAAGGACACGGATCTGCTTCGCAAGTTCATCAGCGAGCGCGGCAAAATTCTGCCACGTCGTGTGACGGGCACAAGCGCGAAATTTCAGCGTGCTCTGACGGTTGCGATCAAACGCTCCCGCCAAGTAGCCCTGCTGCCATATACGACGGACAACTAGGCCGTCAAGACGAACCGGCATCCGTCGTCCTCGACGGCGATGCGGGCCTCGTTCCGAGCAAGCAGCTCTTCCACTTCCGGGAGGGCTGCTTTTTTGCGTTTGGGTGCAGGCGAAGCATGAACATGACGACGAGGGCGCAAAAAACCACCTGCCCTGCGGCAGGTGGCGGAGAGAATCGTGCATAGGGGATCAAGAGGAGGAAGGCTCTCCGTTCAGCTCGGCTTGAGCCTGCGCGGCCTGGGCTTCCGCCGAGGAGATCTCGTCCTCGGTATGGATGATGAGCTCGATCTTGCGGATGCGGTTTTTGGTCGCCTCGCGGATGATGAACGTGAGGTTCTCATAATCATGCTGCACGCCGACCTTGGGCGACTGCAGGCGGGTGTACAGCCAGCCGCCGACGGTATCGGTATCCTCGTTGTCGAAGTTGTGTCCCGACAGCTGGCCCAGCTCGTCGAGCGAGACCTTGCCGTCGAGCAGGTAGCAGTTCTCCTCAAGCTTCTCGATCTCGCGGCGCTCGTCCTCGTCGAACTCGTCACGGATCTCGCCGACGATCTCCTCGAGGATATCCTCGATCGTGATCAAGCCGGACGTGCCGCCGTACTCGTCCACCAAAATGGCGATATGGACGCGCTCGAGCTGCATGCGCTTGAGCAGCTGCTTGACCGGAATGCTCTCCGGCACAGACACGACGGGATGGATCAGATCCTTGAAGTTGAACTCCTTGTCCTCCTGATACGTCAGGAAGAGCTGCTTCGTGTTGATCATGCCGACAATATTGTCCTTGCTCTCGGTGGCGACCGGGAAGCGGGTATATTGCTCCTTTTGGATGACCGCCAGGTTCTCCTCGCGGCTGTGGTTCGTGTACAGGCACACCATGTCGGTGCGGGGAACCATGATCTCGCGGGCGACCATCTCGTCGAAGGCGAAGATGCGGCTCACGTAGCCATACTCGGTATTGTTGATCTTGCCGCTCTGCAGGCTCTCGCTGAGGATGATCTGGATCTCTTCCTCGGAGTGCGCGTTCTCATGCTCGCTGACGGCGCGCAGGCCGAACAGGCGGATGAGGGCGTTGGCGGAGCCGTTGAGCAGCCAGATGAACGGATAAAGGATGCGGTGGAACCAGATGATCGGCTTCGCCACGAGGAAGCTGATGAATTCGGCTTTCTGGATGGCCCACGACTTTGGCGCGAGCTCGCCGACGACGACGTGCAAGTACGTGACGACCAGAAACGCGATCAGAAAGGACAGAAGTCCGGCCAGGCTGTCGTTCAGATGGAATTGGTGAAAGATGGGATGCAGCAGCTTCTCCATCGTCGGCTCGCCGAGCCAGCCGAGTCCGAGAGCGGTGATGGTGATCCCGAGCTGGCAGGCGGAAAGGTATCCGTCCAGGTTGCTCGTTACTTTCTGCACGGCCAACGAGCCTTTGCGTCCTTCGACGACGAGCTGATTCACGCGGCTCGGCCGTATCCGGATGATGGCGAACTCCGTCGCCACGAAAAAGGCGGTCAGAAAAATCAGCAGTGCGACCAAAGCCAAATTCAAGCCTATACTGTCCATTCTAAATCATCGACATCCTTTACCTATGAAATGAGTTCTTTTGAACCAGTATAACGAACCTATCGCCTGTCCATCAACTGTTTCAAAGCCTTTGGCTGACGGTATAAGGCTGTGGGAGCCGAAGAGAGCGGCTCAATCGGCGTTTTTCTCCTTCATGCCAGTCTTTACAGCCGCATGAGGGGGACTTATGATAGGTTCATATGAACTTGATACCCTGGAACGGAAGGAGGAAAACGGCATGGAAGCCTTTATGCTGACTCGGCGCCAGATGGCGGAGCTGCTGCTCTCGCTCTGCGGACGCCGGGCGGAGAGCCCGATCCAGATCGTTCAGGACGCATGGCGCAAGGAGCATCGCGATCAGGTGGATTCCGGCAAGGCGCTGCCGGCTTTCCTCTCGACGGATTGGCCGGCGGTGCTGGAGAAGCTGATCAAGGGGCAGGGCATCAAGGGCGTCTCGCTGCAGGAGGCGGCGACGCTCGGCGCAAGGGTCGAATATTCGTCCTTGTCGATCACGGCCATGCAGAATTGGGTGAAGCGGGATTTCAAGCCGTTCTTCGAGTCGCCCAAGGCCGGAAAAAAATACTCGCTCGAGCAGGCGGCGCTGCTTTATATCATCGACGATCTCAAGGCGAGCCTCGATTTCGAGTCGATCCGCCAGCTGTTCGAACGTCTTTTCGGCTGCGGCGAGGACGGCCGGTGCCGGCCGCTGCTCGGGGCGCTGGAATTCTATCTGGCCTATTCCTCGATTTTTGAGGATATGGACGCCGACGGAGACCAGATCCTCGACAGCGGGCCCGCTCTGACCGGCTACGGGGCGGCTCCGCTGGAGACTCGGGTCCGGGATGCCGCCAAGGCCTATCTCGACGGCCTCGAGCGGCTGAGCGAGCTGGAGCGCGTCACGCTGGAAAATATGCTGCTGATCGCCGTCTTTTCGGTGCAGGCCGCGTATTTCCATGCGCTCACCCGGCGGTACTGCAATGCGACGCTCTTCCTGCATTAATCTTCTTGTAACTATTTTTTAAGGATACTCGTCTACACTTAGGCTAAACTAAATGAATCTATTCGACCGATAGAAAGGAACTTTTTCCGATGAAGCCAAAAAAATCGCGCGCCCGGAAGGCATGGACATGGACGGCATCCGTCCTGGCGCTGCTGCTCGTACTCGGAGCGGCGGGATATTATAACCGCACGACGCTGGCGCTGTGGGGCTTTGATCTTTTCCTCGCGAAGGACGTGGAGAAGCAGCTTGAGAAATCCTACAAGCCGACCGTCGACAGCAAGCCGAAGCCGCCGGCGGCCGAGCAGATCAAGTATACGCAGGCCGATCCATACTCGGTGCTGCTGCTGGGCGTGGACGCCCGCGACGCGGAGCAGGGACGTTCGGACACGATCATGTACACCGTCATCCGGCCGAAGGAAGGCGCGATCCTCATGGTGTCGATCCCGCGGGATACGTATGCGGAGCTCGTCGGCAGGGACCGCGAGGACAAGATCAACCATGCCTACGCCTTCGGCGGAGCCAAGATGGCCATCGATACGGTGGAGAACCTGCTGGGCAGCGAGGTCGATTATTATGCGGCCGTCAACTTCAATGGATTCAAGAACCTGATCGACGCCATGGGAGGCATCTCCCTGCCGATCGAGGAGGATATCGTCAACAAGGATCCCGGCCATGAGAAGTTCACGATCAAGGCCGGACAGGACAAATACATGGGCCAGGACGCGCTCAACTTCGTCCGCTACCGCGAGGACGCGGGCGGCGACGTCAGCCGCACGGAGCGCCAGCAGACGTTCGTCGAGTCGATCATGGACGAAGCGTCGAGCATGTCCTCCTGGTCCAAAATTCCGGAGTACGTCGGCATCATGGGCGAGAACTTCGCCACGGACATTCCTCCGAGCGAGATGATCGAGATGGCCAAGGCGATGATGCAGGGCAAAAACCGCTCCATCTATACGCATACGCTCAAAGGCGAGGGCGGAAAGCTCGCCAGCAACGGCGCCTGGTATTACTTTGCCGACGAAGAGGATGTCGCCAAGAGCAAGACGCTCATCGAGGATTGGATGAATCCGGCCAAATCGCTGGCGGAGCTGACTGGAACCGGAGCGTCGGCTGCGGATAAGCAGGATGTCGCGGGCAGCGGCAAAGATCGGGAAGTGTCCACGGCCTCGGCCGGCGCGGACGAGTAAGCTTTCCCGCTAGAGAATGGAGTGCAGGCCAAGATGAACATTGCGTTTTTCCTTCTTCCCAAAGCGGAAGTCATCACGCTGACGCAGGAAGCGACGCTGCGGCAGACGCTGGAGAAGATGGAGCATCATCGCTACACGGCGGTGCCGATCCTCGACGACAAGGGCGGCTACGCGGCTACCGTCACCGAGGGCGATCTGCTCTGGTTCATGAAGAACGAGAACCTCAGCTTCGAGCAGACGCATCGCGTCAGCCTCTCCGAGGTGCCGATGCGCGTGCGGCTGAAGCCGGTGCGCATCGACGCCAACATGGAGGACCTGATCTCGCTGGCCAAGATGCAGAACTTCGTGCCGGTCGTGGACGACATGAACCGGTTCATCGGCATCGTCCGCCGGAGCGACATCATCGATTATTGCGCCAAGGGCCTTTTCCGGGGCAAGGAAGAGACGGCCGCCGTAAAGGAATAGCGCAGAACCGGATTTCCGCATCGGCGGAAAACCGGTTTTTTTCGTTTCGGCAGCGCCGTCCAAGGCGCCTTCCGCTCGCTTGCCGGCCTTGGATTTGTGGTATAATGGGTGGTAAAGCTTCTGGCCGGCCATGCCTAGGTCGGGCCAAGAGGAATCGCAGATTTGAGGTGAACGGGCTTTTGAAAACCGATGGGAAATCCATCCTCTGGAGCGTCGCCGCTCTC
This sequence comes from Paenibacillus pasadenensis, assembly GCF_002864175.1. NCBI lineage: Bacteria > Bacillati > Bacillota > Bacilli > Caryophanales > Paenibacillaceae > Paenibacillus > Paenibacillus pasadenensis. Next base: position 109,259 of record NZ_NFEZ01000001.1, read on the forward strand.
TTGCTGCTGCTTTCGATCGGAGTGCCGCTGCTGAACGTTCTGACCATCGCCTTGCTGATGGTTCCATATGTCGTGCTCTACACGACGCTTTCCAAGCGCATGTTCGCCGCCCATTTGATTCCGGTGTGGCTGATCGTCTATCTCGCGGCCGGACCGGCTCCGCTGATCGTCGGCCTGTTCTTCCTCGTGCCCTCCATCGTCATGGGCCATTATTACCGTACCGGCAAGCCCGTCCGCTCTCGGATGACGGCCGTGCTCGTCAGCCTGGTCGCGATCGTGCTGCTCGAGCTGGTGCTGTTCGATCTCGTGCTGGACCTGTCGGTCATCGGCGCGCTGCAGGACCAGCTGCGGTCGGCAGCGAACCGGGTCGCCAGCGAAGGCGTCATGAAGGACCTGTGGACGGCCGACATGGTCGACCAGCTCGTCGAGTCGACGGTGCAGGTCATTCCGCAGGCGCTGCTGCTGTCGGCCTTCCTGCTGACGGCGGTCGCCCAGTACGGATCGAGGATCGCGCTGCGGGCCTACGGCCTGCAGCCGGCAGGCATGCCGCCCGCCCGCGATTGGCGGGTGCCGCGCATCCTCGTGACGTACTACCTCATCGTGCTGCTGCTCCAGCTGCTCCTTCCGGCCGGAGACAGCTCGTTTCTGACGACGGCGGTGGCGAATCTCGTTCCGCTGCTGCGGTTCGTCTTCACCGTCCAGGCGATCGGCTTCTTCTTCTACCTGGCGCATCAGAAGCGCTGGCCGAAGGGCGTGCCGATCTTCATCGGATTCATCGTGCTGCTGTTCCCGCCCCTCAGCCTGATCGGCGTGCTGGACGCGGCGTTTCCGATCCGCAAGTCGTTCCAGAAACCTTGAACAGGGGCGTGAATTATGCCTAGGAATCTTCTCAAGCGCTGGCATGGCATGCACGGGATCGCGTGGGCGGCCGTCCTCGTCCTGATCGCCGCGGCGCTGATGGCCTACAACCTGCCTTTGGGCATCGCGGGGATGGTGCTGGCGGCCGGATGCGGCTTCTACACCTACCTGGCGGAGAGGGCGTTCCGCCGCGAGTTCAAGAACTACCTCGGGACGATGTCCTACCGCATCAAGAAAGTCGGAAGCGAGGTCATCCACGAGCTGCCTTTGGGCATTATCCTATTCAATGATGAGCGCGTCGTGGAATGGCACAATCCGTTCGTAGCGAAGATGATGGAGCAGGAATCGGTCATCGGCGTGCCGCTGATGGAGCTGTTCCCGACGCTTGCCCAGGCCAAGGACCGGTCCGGCAAGATGGAGATCGCGATCGGAGCCGACATCTACGAGCTGCTCTATCGTCCGGCGGAGAAGCTGCTGTACGTGCGCGACATCACGGAGATGTGGCAGCTCTCCAAGCAGTACGAGGAAGAGAAGCCGGCGCTCGGCATCGTCTTCATCGACAACCTCGACGAGGTGACCCAGTCGATGGACGATCAGCAGCGTACGACGCTGCTCTCCCGCGTCACGTCCGAGATTACGGAATGGTCGCAGCGCGAGAACCTGTATCTCAAGCGGCTCAACTCCGACCGGTTCCTGCTCATCACCGACCAGCAGGCGCTGCGCCAGCTTGAGCTGTCCAAGTTCATCATCCTCGACGAAGTGCGGGAGATGACCGGCGACCTCAAGATTCCGATGACGCTGAGCATCGGCTTCGCGGCCGGGGCGTCCAGCATCCAGGAGCTCGGCCAGTGGGCGCAGGTCAGCCTCGACATGGCGCTTGGCCGCGGCGGCGATCAGGCGGCGGTCAAGGTCGGCGAGCGGACCAGCTTCTACGGCGGCAAGTCCAACGCCGTCGAGAAGCGGACGCGGGTGCGGGCGCGCGTCGTCGCGCATGCGCTGCGGGACATGATCCGCGAGAGCGAGAAGGTCGTCATCGTCGGGCACAAGATGCCGGACATGGATGCGATCGGAGCCGCCGTCGGCGTGGCCAAGATGGCGTCCCATCTCGGCAAGGAAGCGTACATCGTGCTCGAGGGAATCAATCCCGCGATCCAGAAGATGATGGAGATGATCAAGGAGGACGAGCGGCTGTACCGCCGCTTCATCTCGCCGGAGCAGAGCCTCGCGCTCGTCGACGGCCGCACGCTCGTCGTCGTCGTCGACACGCACAAGGCTTCGATGCTCAAGGAGCCCCGGATTCTCAGCCAGACCGGTCGGGTCGTCGTCGTCGACCATCACCGCCGGGGCGAGGAGTTCATCAGCCACGCGGTGCTCGTCTACATGGAGCCGTACGCCTCGTCGGCATGCGAGCTCGTGACGGAGCTGCTCCAATATATCCATGACCGCCTCGTGCTCGACATCCGCGAGGCGACGGTGCTGCTCGCGGGCATCACCGTCGACACGAAGAGCTTCGCGCTGCGGACCGGCGCGCGCACGTTCGAAGCGGCCTCGTTCTTGAGGCGCAACGGAGCGGACACCGCGATGGTGCAGCGGATGCTCAAGGAGGATCTGGAGGAATATCTCAAGAAAGCCGACATCATCAAGCATGCCGAAGTGCTGTACGGCCATGTCGCGCTGGCGGTGACGGAGCCGGGCAAGCGCTACTCGCAGCTGCTGATCGCGCAGTCGGCCGATACGCTGCTCAACATGACGGGCATCTACGCGTCGTTCGTCATCGGCGAGCGCCAGGACGGCCTCGTCGGCATCAGCGCCCGCTCGCTGGGCCAGATGAACGTGCAGGTCGTCATGGAGCGCATGGGCGGAGGCGGCCATCTGACCAACGCCGCCTGCCAGCAGGAGGGCAGCGTCCAGGATGTCGAAGAGAAGCTGAAGCGCGTGCTGCAGCAAATTCATGAGGAAGAGGGGTTGTTCGAATGAAGGTCATCTTTTTGCAGGATGTAAAGGGACAGGGCAAACGCGGCGAGGTCAAGGAAGTATCGGAAGGGTACGTCCGCAACTTCCTGCTGCCGAAAGGCCTCGTAAAACCGGCGGAAGCAGGCAACATCAAGACGCTGGAGATGCAGAAGGCGTCGGAGGAGAAGCGCAAGGCTCAGGAGAAGGCCGACGCCGAGGCGCTGGCCGCCAAGCTGGAGCAGGTCACCGTCGTCGTCCGGACGAAGGCCGGCGAAGGGGGCCGGCTGTTCGGCGCGATCACGACCAAGCAGATCGCCGAGGCGCTGGAGAAGCAGGAGGGCATCAAGCTCGACAAGCGCAAGCTCGAGCTGCCGGAGCCGATCCGCTCGCTCGGCTTCACGAATCTGGACGTCAAGCTGCACCCGCAGGTTAAGGGCAAGCTGAAGGTCCAGGCGGCCGAAGAATGAGAACGGAGGCGCAGGCGGGATGAGTCAAGACGGCTTGATGTTCGACCGGGTCCCCCCTCAAAATCTCGAAGCCGAGCAGGCCGTGCTGGGCGCCGTCCTGCTGCAGGCCGAAGCGCTGATCACGGCGATGGAAAAAGTCCGCCCCGAGGACTTCTACCTGAGCTCGCATCAGCTCGTCTTCGAGGCGATGATCGAGCTTGGCGAGAACAATCAGCCGATCGACCTCGTGACGCTCACCGCCTATCTGAGCGACCGTTCGCAGCTGGAGGAGGTCGGCGGCGTCAGCTACCTGGCCAAGCTGGCGAGCGTCGTGCCGACGGCGGCCAACGTGGAGCACTACGCCCAGATCGTCGAGGAGAAGTCGATGCTGCGGCGCCTGATCCGCACGGCGACGACGATCGTCTCCGACGGCTACGGCGCGGCGGACGACATCGGCCTCATGCTCAGCGAGGCGGAGCAGCGCATCATGGAGATCGCCAACCGGCGCTCCAGCAGCGGCTTCGTCTCCATCCGCGACGTGCTGATGGAAGTGTTCGAGCGCGTCGAGTTCCTTTATACGAACAAAGGCGGATCGACGGGAATTCCGTCGGGCTTCGTCGATCTCGACAAGATGACGAGCGGCTTCCAGCGCAGCGACCTCATCATCGTGGCCGCGCGGCCTTCCGTCGGCAAGACGGCGTTCGCGCTCAACATCGCCCAGAACGTCGGCGTCCGCGCCCGCGAGACGGTCGCGATCTTCTCCCTTGAGATGAGCGCCGCCCAGCTCGTGCAGCGTATGGTGTGCGCGGAGTCCAACGTCGATGCCGGCCGCATGCGGACAGGCTTCCTGGAAGGCGACGACTGGGAAAAGCTGACGATGGCGATCGGCGCCCTGTCGGAGGCGGAGATCTATATCGACGACACCCCCGGCATCACGGTCAGCGACATCCGCGCCAAATGCCGGCGGCTCAAGAAGGAACGCAACCTCGGCATGATCCTGATCGATTACCTGCAGCTCATCCAGGGCCGCGGCAAGGCCGGCGAGAACCGGCAGCAGGAGGTTTCCGAAATCTCGCGTACGCTCAAGCAGATCGCGCGCGAGCTCGAGGTGCCGGTCATCGCGCTGTCGCAGCTGAGCCGGGGCGTCGAGCAGCGCCAGGACAAGCGGCCGATGATGAGCGACCTTCGCGAATCCGGCTCGATCGAGCAGGATGCCGACATCGTCGCGTTCCTGTACCGGGACGACTACTACGACAAGGAAACCGAGAAGAAGAACATCATCGAGATCATCATCGCCAAGCAGCGTAACGGTCCTGTCGGCACGGTGGAGCTCGCTTTCCTCAAGAATTTCAATAAGTTTGTCAGCTTGGATCGAACTCACGAGCCCGCATCATAGGCTCGGGAGTTCGATCAGTCGAACTCATGAACCCGCATCATAGGCTCGTGAGTTCGATCAGCCGAACTCATGAACCGGCATCATAGGCTCGTGAGTTCGATCAGCCGAACTCATGAACCCGCATCATCGACCGGCCGGTCCTTCGGACCCGGCCGGTTTTTCCGCTTCTCTTGCCGCAGGCGTTGCGGGACGCGCGGCAATCGTCTATTTTCCGAACAATCAGTCGCCTCTAATTAGGATTGTTCGCTTTTTTAGTTGACATGCCATGGCAGGGCTGATACACTGGGTTTGCTGCTTTCGGGCTGCCTCCTTACTTGCGCCTGGTAACGTGTCACAGCGCCGTATGGCATTCCGGGCGGATGAGAACGCTAAAGCAGCAAATTCCAAGCAAGCAAAGCGGAGGTATGATCATGTCTACGGTTGTAGTTGTCGGCACGCAGTGGGGAGACGAAGGAAAAGGCAAGATTACCGACTATCTGGCCGACGGAGCGGAAGTCGTCGCCCGTTATCAAGGCGGTAACAACGCCGGTCACACCATTCTCATCGACAACAAGAAATACAAGCTGACGATGATTCCATCCGGCATTTTCAATCATAATAAAACGTGCGTCATCGGCAACGGGATGGTCATCAATCCGGCTGCCCTGCTCGACGAAATCGACTATATCCACGAGAACGGCTTCTCGACGGAAAACCTGAAAATCAGCGACCGGGCGCATGTCATCCTGCCCTACCACCTCGTGCTCGACGGGCTGGAGGAAGACAGCAAGGGCGACAACAAGATCGGCACGACGCGCAAGGGCATCGGTCCTTGCTACATGGACAAGGCCGCGCGCAACGGCATCCGCATCGCCGACCTGATGGACGCCGAGGAGTTCGAGGGCAAGCTGCGACGCCTCGTCGCCGAGAAGAACCATGTCATCCAGCAGGTATACAGCGGCGAGACGCTGAACGCCGACGACATCCTCGCCGAGTACCTCCAGCATGCGGAGCGCTTGCGGCCGTACGTGACGGACACCTCGGTCGTCCTGAACGACGCGATCGACGCCGGCAAGCGGGTGCTGTTCGAGGGAGCGCAAGGGGTCATGCTCGACATCGACCAAGGCACCTATCCGTACGTCACGTCGTCCAACCCGACCGCAGGCGGCGTGTGCATCGGCTCGGGCGTCGGCCCGTCCAAGATCCAGCAGGTCATCGGCGTCGCCAAAGCCTACACGACGCGCGTCGGCGACGGTCCGTTTCCGACCGAGCTGCATGACGCCATCGGCGACCAGATCCGCGAGACCGGCCACGAATACGGCACGGTGACGGGGCGTCCGCGCCGCGTCGGCTGGTTCGACACGGTCGTCGTCCGCCATGCCCGCCGCGTCAGCGGCATCACCGGACTGTCGCTCAACTCGCTCGACGTCATGACCGGCCTCGAGACGGTCAAGATCTGCACCGGCTACAAGCTGCGCGGCGAGATCATCGAGCACTATCCGGCCAGCCTCAAGCTGCTCTCCGAATGCGAGGCCGTCTATGAGGAGCTTCCGGGCTGGAGCGAGGATATCTCCGGTGCCAAGACGCTGGACGACCTGCCGGCCAATACGCGCCGCTACGTCGAGCGCGTCTCCGAGCTGACGGGCATCCCGATCGCGATCTTCTCCGTCGGCCGCAACCGCGAGCAGACGAATCCGGTCCGTCCGATCTACGAATAGGCCGCTTCGGCCGAGCCGCTGCTTCCTTCCGGAAGCGGCGGCTCTTTTGTTTTGGAAGAGAGAGAGAATGCGGCGCTTCGCCCTTGCCCATACTGATAGAGAGATCAGCTAGGCAAGGAAGGAGGACTCCTGCCCATGAACATGAAGAAGACGGCCGCCTGGCTCGGTAAGCTGGCGGCAGGCGCGCTGCTCGTAAGCGTGCTGTCGATCTGGACGACGGGCTATATCGTGACCAGCTACGTGGAGGTGCTGCTGAAGCAGTTCCACATACCGCTGCAGATGCAGCCGCTGTCGATGAGCGGAGTATGGGGAACGCTGTGGGGAGCGGAACGGCCAGAGGCGGGCGTGCCGGCTCTGGCGCCGACCGACGCTTCGGAGCCTTCGCCGCAGCCATCGTCGGCACCGACGCCGACGCTCGAGCCAGAGCCGGCCGCCGAGGCATCCCCTGCGCCCGGAAGCGCCGGCGGGGAAGCTTGGAATCCGGCAGCAGGCGGCGATTCGACGGATCCGCTGGATCCGGCCACGGAGGCCGAATCGACGGATCCGGCATGGCGTCCGGATGCGTCCGGAGCTCCGGAATCAAGCGGGCCGCCATCGTCGGACGGGCAGAGCCGCGAGGACGAGCAAGGAGCGCATCCGGCTGACGGAGGCGGCGGCGCTTCGGAAGGGACCGGCTTGAGCGGCCCGGGCGAAGGCGGGACCGAAGACGCCGATCCCTCGGCGTCCGGCGCGAGCCCGGCGCCCTCTGCGGGAGAGCTGCCTGAGGCCGAGGCTCGTCCTTCCTGGAAAGAGCAGCCGCAAAACATGTAGGCTTCAGGTAATGCTTCGCAATACCGAATCATATATGGCCTGAAACGCCTCCCTCCGGAGGCGTTTTTAGCTTGCTTGGCCTCCGGGCGAAGACCGGCCTCTGGCGAACCAAGGTCCTGAAAAACATTTCCGCATCGGGAAAGCGGCTCGGTGCCCAGTTGCGGCAGGGCCGCTTGTCGCATCCTGTCGTTTAATTCTGATAAAAGTTTAATCCGCACCGGCCGAGAAGCGGTTGAACGGGCAAAACGGGCTATGGTAAAGTTAGAAACGAATTCTTCCTCCGGGGAGGATTCGTCGTTTTTTTGCCGACGGCGTCTGCCGGAAGCGAAAGCATGGGGAACGAAGCCGAAGCAGCGAGCATACGACAGAAGGAGCATACCTTGAAGATGATTGCTTTTAAGCCTAACGAGCACCCCTCGAATCCATCCTTCCCGAACCCGCCTTCGCGGCGGCGCTGGATCCGAATCCTCTTGATCGCCGCAGTCGCGATCGCAGCGTTGGCTGTCGCGGCGACGATCGGAACGAAGCACTATATCAACGCCCATACGTTCAGTTACTATAAGGTGCTGCTCGACGGACAGGCCGTCGGCACCGTCGAAGATCCGGCCCAGGTCGACGAGCTCCTCCGGAGCGAGACGGCCAAGCTCAAGGAGACGTACCCGAATCTGGAGATGAAGCTGCATGCCGGCGCCATTTCGTACGAAGAGGTCCGGGAGTACAAAGGCGCGCCCGAGACGCAGGCGGCGCTGGACAAGCTGGCTTCCTCCTTCACGTCGACCGCGGTCGGCACGGAGGTGGTCGTCGGCGGCAAGGTCATCGGCGTCGTGAAGAACGAGGAGACGGCCCAGGCCGTGCTCAAGCAGCTGCAGGACAAGTACGCTCCGCCGTCCCGCATGAAGAGCGCCCAGCCGCAGGTGACGGCGCTGTCCACCGCGGCCAAGGCGCCGGCGGCTCCGGTGAACCGCATCAGCGGCGTCAAGTTCGCCGAGAAGGTCGAGGTCGGCAGCGCCGAGATCGACCCGTCCGAGGTGCTCGGCCAGGAGCAGCTGCTGCGGCTGCTGAGCGGCGGCACGGAAACCGATGCGAAATACACCGTGCAGGCCGGCGACTGCGTCGGCTGCATCGCGGCCAAGTTCGACATCTCGCCCGAAGTCATTTACAAGAACAACCCGTCGATCCAGGACGACCTCATCAAGGCGGGCGACGTCCTCGACCTGACCGTGCAGAAGCCGGCCATCAACGTCGTGACGACGGAGAGCCAGTCGGAGGTCATCACGACCGAGCCGCAGGTGATCATCCAGAACAAGGCGACGCTGAAAAAAGGCGAGTCCAAGGTCATCCAGGAAGGCCAGGCGGGCTCCAAGCGGCTCACCTACTCCGTCGTCAAGCAGAACGGCTACAAGATGAGCGAGGATCTCGTCAGCATCGACGTCATCGCGAAGTCGGTGCCGAAGATCATCGTGCGCGGCACCAAGGTCGTCGGCGAAGGCAGCGGCACGTTCAGCTATCCGGTATCCGGCGCGCGTATCACCAGCACGTACGGCACCCGCTGGGGCCGGCTGCACAAGGGCATCGACCTGGTCGGCGCGAGCACGATCAAGGCGGCCGACGAGGGCGTCGTGGAATTCGCCGGCACGAAGAGCGGCTACGGCAACGTCGTCATCGTCAACCACCGCAACGGCTACAAGACGCTCTACGGCCATCTCCGCAGCATCTCGGTCCGCGTCGGCGACACGCTCGAGAGGGGCGAGAAGCTCGGCGTCATGGGCAATACGGGACGTTCGACCGGCACGCATCTGCACTTCGAGATCTACAAGAACGGCTCTTTGCAGAATCCATTGAAATACCTCTAATCGGCAATCATCTCTTCCTAATCCGCGAGCGCGGCCTTCCGAGGCCGCGCTTTTTCGCGCGCCTGCCGGCTGTGGTAAACTAGGGAGAAAGAAGCGGCGCTCCGCAGGCAGGGAGCAGGGGCTGCAGCGAGGAAGGGAGCGGACGCGGATGCAGGGCAAGATTCTCGTGGTCGACGACGAGCGGCCGATCGCGGATATACTGAAGTTCAACCTGGAGAAGGAAGGCTATGAGGTCATCTGCGCCTTCGACGGCGGGGAAGCGGTGAGGGCGGCCTTCGAGGAGGAGCCGGATCTGATCCTGCTCGACCTCATGCTGCCGGTCAAGGACGGCATGGACGTCTGCCGCGAGGTGCGGACCCGGCTGCAGACGCCGATCATCATGCTGACGGCCAAGGATACCGAGATCGACAAGGTGCTCGGCCTGGAGCTCGGCGCGGACGACTACGTGACGAAGCCGTTCGGCACGCGGGAGCTGCTGGCGCGCGTGAAGGCGCATCTGCGCCGCACGCAGAAGACGCGGGAGGCGCTGGCCGCCGGCGCGGCGCAAGGCGCGGCCGAGGCGGAGCCGGAGAAGCAGGGGCTGAAGCTGTTCAACCTGTTCATCGATACGGACATGTACGTCGTCTACAAGGACGAGCAGCCGCTCGACCTGACGCATCGCGAGTACGAGCTCGTCTACTACCTGGCCCGCCACAGCGGCAAGGTGATGACCCGCGAGCATCTGCTGCAGGCGGTATGGGGCTTCGAGTACTTCGGCGACGTGCGCACGGTCGACGTGACGATCCGCCGCCTCCGGGAGAAGATCGAGGATGATCCGAGCCGTCCGGAGTACATCCTGACGCGGCGCGGCCTCGGCTATCTGATGCGCAATCCGAAGCAGGGAGGACTGGGCGGCGGATGAAGGGCAGGCGCTGGTTCAGCACGATCCAGGTCAAGCTGATCGCGATCTACATGCTCCTCATCCTGATCTCGATCCAGCTGATCGCGGTCTATTTCGTCAGCACGGTCAAAAGCTCGCTCACCGACACGTTCACGAACAGCCTCAACGACCAGGCGCGCGCGCTCGCGGTGCTCGCCGCGGACAAGCTGTCCGAGGGCTCGCTCGCCGGCGGCGACGCCGAGGAAGGCGCGATCTCGCTGTCCGACTACGTGAACAGCCTGTTCAGCCGCACCGGCGCGGAGCTCCAGGTGCTCGACGCGAGCGGCCGCGTGCTGGCGACCTCGGACGCCTACAGCGCCTACATCGGCAAGAAGAACACGTCGCTCATGGTCAGCCAGGCGCTGCAGGGCATCCCGGACAACGAGCAGGACATCCTCGACGAGGACAACGTGCGCAAGAAGATCATCACCCAGCCGATCCAATCGCCGGACAACCGCGTCATCGGAGCCGTCTACATCGTCGCCGGCATGACCGAGGTCAACGCGACGGTCGACCGGGTCAACCAGATCTTCGTCTCCGGCACGCTGATCGCGCTCGGCCTGACCGGCGTGCTCGGCATCGTGCTCGCGCATACGATCACGAGCCCGATCAAAGGGCTCACCCGCCAGGCGGAGGCGGTCGCCGAGGGACGCTTCGACCAGCAGGTGCCGGTGCTGGCCGACGACGAGATCGGACGGCTGAGCGAGGCGTTCAACGAGATGACGCAGCGGCTGCGCGAGGCGCTGTCGGTCAACGAGGAGGAGAACGAGAAGCTGCAGTCGGTCCTCTCCAACATGAGCGACGGCGTCATCGCCGCCGACGAGCGCGGCACGGTGATGGTCTCCAACCGGCGCGCGCTGGAGCTGCTCGGCGTCGACGAATGCGAGGGCAGCCCGCTGACCGACGTGCTGGAGCTGCCGCAGGAGCGGCTCGAGGCGCTGCGCGCCTCGCGCGGCCTCGCCGCCGTGCTCGTCAAGGAATCGCCGGACGGCGAGGAGCGCTGGGTGATGCGCGTCACGCTCAGCCCGATCCACCGCCGCGACCGGGGCATCACCGGCACGATCGCGCTGCTGCAGGACATTACCGAGCAGGAGAAGCTCGACCAGTCGCGGCGCGAGTTCGTCGCCAACGTCTCGCATGAGCTGCGCACGCCGCTGACGACGATCCGCAGCTACGCGGAGGCGCTCGGCGACGGGGCGCTCGCGGAGCCCCAGCTGGCAGAGCGCTTCGTCGGCGTCATCCGCAACGAGACGGAGCGGATGATCCGCCTCGTCACCGACCTGCTGCATCTGTCGCGGCTCGACTCCCAGCAGTCGACGCTGCGCCGCCGCGACACCGACATCGCCGAGATGCTCGACGAGGTGGCGGACCGGTTCTCGGTGCAGATGCGCAAGAAAGGCATCCGCGCCATCGTCCTGGTCGACCGGCGCGTCGGCAAGGCCGTGCTCGACCGCGACCAGATCGACCAGGTGCTGGACAACCTCATGTCCAACGCGATCAAGTACACGCTCGAGGGCGGCCGCATCGAGCTGTCGGCCCGGCTGGAGGAGAGCGGGGCGCTGGCCGTCAGCGTCAAGGACTCCGGCATCGGCATTCCGAAGCGCGACCTCGCCCGCATCTTCGACCGCTTTTATCGAGTGGACAAGGCCCGCTCGCGCGAGATGGGCGGCACCGGCCTCGGCCTTTCGATTGCCCGGGAAATGATCAAGGCGCATGGCGGCACGATCACGCTGGAATCCGAGCTGGACGTAGGCACGACGGTGACGTTCATCCTGCCGCAGCCGCAGCAGAAGGGGGAGCAGGCGACATGAAGGAACGGCTCAAGACGATCGCGCTCGCATCCCTCGTCGCCCTCAGCCTCGTGCAGAGCTACATGCTCGCCTACAGCACGCCGGGCGCGGCCGTGCGCACCGCGCAGAACTACGTCAGCACCGAGCAGATGGGGCCGGAGGGCAAGACCGAGGAGACGCTGTTCCCCGAGCAGCTCATCCTGCATTTCGGCAACGGCAGCCATACGGTGCTCAATCCCGGCGACCTGCCGTTCTACAACCTCATCATGAGCAAGCTCAAGGGGCGGGAGTTCCGCGGCTTCCAGCGGATGGCCGATACGGTCGTGCGCTGGAGCGAGATCCGCGACAACAACCTCGGCCTCGAGCTGCGGCTCGGCAGCGGCCTGCCGGTGACGCTGCTGTCGCGGATGCTGCAGCTCGACAGCGGCGACGAAAGCTTCCTCGGCGACACGGTCGACCGCATCTGGATCTTCCGCAGCAGCAGCACCGAGGAGGTGCGCACCTTCTTCTTCAGCGCGGCTGGAGGCGTCGTCTACGAGGCGACCCAGGCCGACCTGACCGTGCGTGACGTCGAGGACGATGTCGGCCTCGGCGAATACTGGACGCCGTACGAGCCGGACGCCTACGGCCTGTACGTGCCCCGGCAGCCGGTCGAGGCGGCGCAGGCGCGGACCGGCTACCAGTCGTATTCGGCCGATCTTTTGCAGCGCAACCTGTTCTTCGATCCCGGCACGACGCGCATGATCAAGGACCGGGACGGCTCCCAGGTATACACGGACGGGAAAAGGGCGCTCCAGGTCGAGCAGAACGGCCAGTGGATCAGCTACACCGACCCGGCCGCTCCGCTGAACGGCAGCGGGCAGGCGCGCAGCAATCCGGCCGGCAGCATGAGCAGCGCGATGCAGTTCGTCAATCAGCATGGCGGCTGGGACGGCCTTCATCAGCTCGTCTCGCTCGGCGGAGCGGACGCCGCCTCGGGAGCGGCATCCGGGCCGGGGGGCCCGTCCGGGCAAGGAGCGGCAGAGGAGCAGCATGCGCTGCTGTTCCGGCAATATTTCCGCTTCGGCGAAAATCGCGTGCTGCCGGTCGTCCCTTCGGCGGACTTCCGCTTCGGCTTCATCCGGCTGACGGTGCAGCAGGGCTCGGTCACGACCTACGAGCGCTCGCTCATCACGCTCGGCCCGTCGCCGGCCCAGAAGTCGGCGCGCTGGCTGCCGGGCGGGCAGCGCCTCGACCAGGCGCTCGCGGCATACTCCCGCCGCTCCGAGATCGAGGCGCTGTACCCGGCGGTCAAGGCGGAGCCGGCCGAGGACGGCCAGCTGCGCTTCCTGCCGGTCTGGGCGGTGCGCCTTGCGGACGGCACGGAGGAAGCGCTGGCGGGGCCGCTCGAGGAGGGCTTCGACGGCTCTGCCGTGCCTCGGGAGAACCTGTCGGCGCTCGGCACGGACAGCGGCGAGGCCGGCGCGACGCCTTCCCCGACGCCGCCGCAAGGCGTCGGAGCTTCGCGCGAAGAGGAAGGAGGAACGGCCCGTGGATTGGGGTAGAGCGAAGAGCGTATTGATCCTGGCGTTCCTGCTCCTCAACCTGCTGCTCGGCTACCAGCTGTGGGGGGACGTGCGGGAGCGCGTGCAGCCGAGCAGCAACTCGGCCGAGCTGTCGCCGGAGACGCTGGCGGCGCTGAAGGCGAAGCGCGTCGCGTTCTCGGGCGTCATCCCGAAGGAGACGCCGGAGCTGCATGACCTGACGTACCGCTATGTCGGACGGGCAGGAATGCCGTCGGCTGACGCGGATCCGGAGGACGGAGGGTCAGCCGCGGCCGGCGGCGGTGCGGCAAGCGGCGCCGGAAGGAACGACAGCGGGAATGCGGACGAGCCGGAAGATGCCGGCGCGGAGCCGGATGGAGCCGGAGAAGGCATCACGCCGCTGGAGACGCCGGTGGACAGCCGCGTCGTCTTCCAGCGGGAGGAGCGGCTCAAGGCGCTGGGCGGCGTCATTCCGGAGCTGGACCGGTACGAGCTGGACACGCTGGGGCTCGACGACCGCAAGTTCGTGCTGTACCGGATGGAGGACGGCCGGCCCATGTTCAACGTGCGTCTGGAGCTGTACTACAGCGACCAGCGCATCACCGGCTACCGCCAGGACCGGATCGAGATGCTGCCGGCCGACGAGGGCATGCGGCCGCAGCCGGTGCTGCCGGCTTCGCGCGCGATCCGGTCGGAGGTCGTCGAGAAGTACATGCCGGACGGTGCCGCGATCAAGGAGATTCGCCTCGGCTACAAGGAAGGCCAGCGGTTCGATTCGGAGACGCAGGTGTCGACGCCGTCCTGGCGCATCCTGATGGAGGACGGCAGCTCGATCTATCTGCAGGCCTCCAGCGGAGAAGTGCTGATCGACAAGCCGGAGCCTTCGCCTGCGGGAGAGTAGGGGAACCTGGGACGCGTGCGAGGTTCGCTGCGGAGACGGAACTTGTGACGCGATGCGGCGAGGCCCGCTGCGGAGACGGAACCTGAGACGCGATGCGCGAGGCTCGCTGCGGAGACGGAACGTGTGACGCGTGCGCGAGGCCCGCTGCAGTGACGGAACCTCTTTCCGATTCCGCTGAAGCCCAGATTCCCTGATCTCCTTTTCCGAAACGGAAGGAATCCGGCCTTCAAGGGAACCGCTGGCGCTTCTCCAAGAGGTTTCCGTCCCCTCCGCTCCTGCTCCAGCATCACCCGAGGCGAGCTCAGGAAACTATCGCGGATTCTACGCGATCTTGAGCAATCGGGGCGGCCGTTGCCGCCTGGCCTGACGAAGAGGGGGCGCTTACGCGCGGAAAACCCGCGCATAGCCAGCTCGAACGGCGGCAACGGACTGCTTACGCACGGAAAATCCGTGCGTAGCTGCCCCAAGCCTCGGGAAGGAGCCGCTTACGCGTGGGAATTCCGTGCGAAGCAGGCTTAAAAGGCGAAAAAAGGCCGCTTACACGCGGAAAAACCGCGCGTAGATGGAACGAAGACAATTCCGATGGCAGTTTGAGTCGAAGGGTTTACTGGTCGACGAGCCCGATAGAAACCAGCATGCCGGGAAGGCGGACAAGAGATGAAGGGGTCCAGACTACCGTCACGGGGCGTGCCGAAAGGCGGTTTCGGCAGCTGCCTGGAATGAAAAGAAGCCGTCCCGAGGTCCGCGCAACGGACCTCGGGACGGCTCCTTTTTTCTAGCGAAATTTCCAGATGACTGTGGAGACGCCGGACGGACAATGGTACAATGAGTCTTTAAGGGCTTGGATTGGCCTTGCAGGCCATGGAAGGGAAGGCAAGGATAATGGAATTCAGATTTACCGTGCTGGCCAGCGGCTCGACCGGCAACGCGACGGTCGTGCAGAGCGGGGACAAGACGGTGCTCGTCGATGCCGGGCACAGCCTCAAGAAGCTCGAAGAGCTGATGGGCAGCCAGGGCATCGCCGGCCATGACATCGACGCCGTGCTCATCACGCATGAGCATTCCGATCATATCAAGGGCCTTAACGCCCTCGCTCGCAAATACGAGCTGCCGGTATACGCCAACGAGGCGACTTGGGCCGCTCTCGAGCGCCATGCCTCCCACGTGCCGCCCGAGCGGCGGGTCGTGATGGGGACGGGCGAGGAGGTGCAGTTCGGGAGCATGACGGTGCGCTCCTATCCGATCTCGCATGACGCGGCGGAGCCGGTCGGCTACACGTTCACGGACGACGACTACAAGCTGAGCCTCGCGACGGACCTCGGCTACGTCAGCGATCTGGTGCGGCGCAGCATCATCGACTCCGACGTGCTCGTGCTGGAGTCCAACCACGACCCCGAGATGCTGCGCATGGGCCGCTATCCGTGGAACATCAAGCGCCGCATCCTGAGCGACATCGGCCATCTGTCCAACGAGGCGGCCGGCGAAGCGCTGTGCGAGCTGATGACCGACCGCACGCGGCGGGTGTATCTCGCCCATCTGAGCCTCAACCACAACCTGATGGATCTGGCGAGGCTGACGGTGAACGGCGTGCTCGAGGACCGCGGACATTTCTTCCGCAAGGACGAGCATCCGCTGCGGGACACGCATCCGTACGAGCCTACTCCATGGGATCGAATAAAGCGGAAAGCGCTCTGAGCGGCTCGCTGTCGCCGGCCTCGAGCTGAGCGGACTTGCGCTCGAGCTCCTCGCGGGTGAGGATGCCCTTGTCGACGAGCAGCTCCAGCATGGCGCTGAGCGCCAGCAGCGTCCGGTACTGCGTATCGCTCAGATCTCCGAGCTTGCCCATGACCGCGACCTGGTCCCAGGCGCTTGGGGCGGCGTCCGGAGTGGTAATGAGCTTTATATCCATCGGCTTTCTTCCTTTCCCGGTATCGGCTGGTGGAGCTGCAGACAGAGCGCTGGATAGAGGATATATCGGCGCCATGCTGCAACAATTGAGCTCCCTCTCCCGTCAAGAAGGGGAGGATAGGCTTGCTCTATTATTATTCTAGACGCATCTTCCGAAATCATTCCAAGAAGAGAAAAAACATCCTGTAGTCGAACCAGAAGCAGCCACGTATGCTTAGAAAATAGAGCAATCGAACGCGTGCGCAAACCACGGGAGGAGCGGGTATCATGGGTTTGTTCGAGGATGAGTTCTATTCGACAAAGATCTCCCGGCGCGCCAGCAAGACCAGCCGCAAGCAGAAGATGTCCGGCTTCCCGCTACGCAGCCGCAAGGACTGGGGAGCCGGCAGGCTCGCCCTCCTGTCCGGGGCTTCGGGAGCCGCGATCGTGCTCGTGCTGGCGCTCGCATTGGGCGGCGGCAGCCCGGAGGCCGCGGTCGAGACGGCGGGAACGCCGGCGGCGAGCGGCCTCGTCGCTCCCGGCGACGCGATCCAGCAGACCGTCGCCGCCTCGTCCAAGGTGCGGCCGGCGGTCGTGAGCGTCGTCAACGAGCAGGCGGCTTTCCTGCCGCAAGAGCAGGAAGGAGCCGAGGACGGCGCCGAAGCGCCGCAGGATTCCGCCGACCTGCAGCCGGCGAGCGTCGGCAGCGGCGTCATTTTCGCCAAGAAGGACGGCAAGGCGTACCTGATCACCAACAATCACGTCATCGAAGGCGCGGCCGGGCTCAAGGTCGTCCTGATCGACGGCGAGACGCGCCCGGCGAAGCTGGTCGGAGGCGACTACATCACCGATCTGGCCGTGCTGGAGATCGACGGCGAGGGCATCGAGACGATCGCCGAGATGGGCGACTCCGCCAAGCTGCAGTCCGGCGAGATGGTCATGGCGATCGGCAATCCGCTCGGCCTCGGCGATTCCCTGTCCATGGGCATCGTCAGCAAGACGAAGCAGATCATTCCGGTGTCGCTCAGCCAGGACGGCAACTACGACTGGGAGCAGGAGGTCATCCAGACCGACGCCTCGATCAACCAGGGCAACAGCGGCGGGCCGCTGATCGACATGCAGGGCCGGGTCATCGGCATCAACAGCATGAAGATCTCCGACATCGGCGTCGAAGGCGTCGGATTCGCGATTCCGGTCAACAACGCCATGCCGATCGTCGACCAGCTGATGAAGACCGGCGCCGTGCCTCGTCCTTATCTGGGCGTGTACACGCTCGATCTGGCCTCCTACTACGCCCAGCAAGGGCTGGGCGGCGGAGTGCCGGACGCGGAGGACGGCGATGCCGCGGCGGAGTCGCCTTCGTCCGGCGGGCCGAAGCTGCCGGGCGAGGTGACCGCGGGCGTCATCGTGCTGGAGGCGGTCGGACCGGCGAGCGAGGCCGGCCTGCAGTTCAACGACGTCATCACGAAGCTCGACGACCAGTCGATCGGCAGCACGATGGAGCTGCGCAAGTACCTGTACGGCAAGAAGCGCATCGGCGACAAGATCAAGGTGACGTTCTACCGCGACGGCAAGCCGGATGCGGTGACGTTCAAGCTGCAGGACAAGAGCGAAGAGGAAGAATAGGCGCGGAAGCGGGACGCCGGCGGCATGCCGGCCCCGCTTTTGTGGTATAATGGCGGTAATCGACATCATTTCAGGAATCAGAATAGGGGTAGGTCATCGAATGTATTGCGTGTGCAAGGGACATATTGAGCTGGCATTGGACAAGTTCGTGGATGAGTACGAGGATGCGCCGGACATGGTGAATCTGAACGAGACGCACTTCGCGAACTGGGACCCGCCGGTAAAATGTGACTTGTGCGAGGAGAAGGCGGAATTCCTCATCGTATGAGCCCAGCAAACGTTTCGAGCGCAAAAGTCTTTCCCGAAGGGGAAAGGCTTTTTTTGCGCTTGCAGCCGCAGGCGCCCCGTTCGGAGGCCGGCCTGTGGACAGCTCGCGGCGTATCCACCGAGGGCTGTGGATACGCCGAATCGCGCAGCTGCGGAGAGCTTATCCACATGTGGATGAAAAAAATCCGGCGAGGCTGTCGATCGGCCCGCTTCTTGTTCGACATATAGATAGAGGCAACCATTCCGCATGAAGGAGAATGATCATGAACATCGCCATCTCGAAGGACGGAACCCGCATCGCATATGAAAAAACAGGAAGAGGCCCGGCTGTCGTGCTCGTCACGGGAGCGTTCAGCTACCGGAACTTCCCCGACCAGGTCGAGCTGGCCCGCCTGCTGTCCGACCGCTACACCGTCTACTACTACGACCGCCGGGGTAGAGGAGACAGCGGGGATGCGGCCGTCTACGCTCCGCAGCGCGAGGTCGAGGATCTGGAGGCCGTGCTGGCGGCAGCCGGGGAGCCGGCCCGCGTATGGGCGCTGTCCTCGGGAGCGATGATCGCCCTGCGGGCGGCCGGAGGCGGGGCGAGCATCGAGAAGCTTGCGCTCCACGAGCCTCCCTTCGTCGTCGGGGAGCAGGACCGGCGGCCGCCGGCGGACTTCGTGGAGCGGACGCGGAGGATTGCCGCCGCTGGCGATCGGGCCGAGTCGGTGCGTTACTTCATGACCGAGGGACTGGGCGCTCCGGCGTTCATCGTGAAGATGATGCGGATGATGCCCGGCGTATGGAAAAGGCTGCTCGCGGTCGCGCATACGCTGCCCTACGACGCGGAGCTCATGTCCGGCTATATGGACGGCAAGCCGCTCCGGGCGGCCGACTGGGAAGCCGTGAAGACGGAGACGCTCGTGCTCGCCGGCACGGAAAGCCCGGCCGGCCTTCGACGGGGAGCGGAAGCGATCGCGGCCGCGCTTCCATCGGCGGCGCTATGCAGCGCCAAAGGGCTCGGCCATACGAAAAAGCTCCAGCCGGAACGGATCGCAGCCGAGCTGAAAGCCTTTTTCGGCTGAAACGGCATGGAACTCACGGCAAGCGGAAGGGATGGGAAGGACATTCTCGAAAAAAGAAAAGACGCGATGTCGATTCCTCCGCGCTGTGATCGACGTGGTCGTAGAGAGAGAGCCGAAGCTCTCCCATTCAAAGGAGGATGAACGATGAGATTCATGATGATCGTCAAAGGAACGGCCGATTCCGAAGCCGGCGTGCTGCCGGCCACGGAGCTGATCGAAGCGATGCAGCGCTACAACGAGGAGCTGGCGCGCGCGGGCGTGCTGCTCGCAGCGGACGGCTTGCAGGCAAGCGCGAACGGCATCCGCATCAGCTACCCGAATCCCGGCGGCAAGCCGAAGGTCGTGGACGGGCCGTTCACCGAAACGAAGGAGATCATCGCCGGCTACACGCTGATCGAGGTCAAGTCGCGCGAGGAAGCGATCCAGTGGGCGATGCGCATGCCGGATCCGCATGGCGGCGGACAGGGACAGATCGAGCTGCGGCAGGTGTTCGAGCCGGAGGAGCTGACGCCGGATGCCGAGTGGCAGGAGCGGGAAAGCGAGCTGCGGCGGCAAGTCGAGTCGCAGCGCCGAGGATGAGCGAGGCCGGCGTCCGCCAGACGATCGCGGCGGTGTGGAGCATGGAGGCGCCCAAGCTGATCGCCGTGCTCACCCGCCTCACGCGGGATGTCGGCATCGCCGAGGATCTGGCGCAGGACGCGCTCGTCGCGGCGCTGGAAAAATGGCCGCAGACCGGCATTCCGGACAACCCGGGCGCATGGCTCATGACGACGGCGCGGCGGCGCGGCATCGACCTCATCCGCCGCAGCCAGCTGCGGGAGCGCAAGTACGAGCAGCTGGCGGGCCATACGCCGCTCTATGCGGAGGATGAGCCGGATCTCGGCGAGGGCGTCGGCGACGATCTGCTGCGGCTGATCTTCCTGACCTGCCATCCCGTGCTCGCTCAGGAATCCCGCGTCGCGCTGACGCTGCGGCTGCTATGCGGCCTGACGACGGAGCAGATCGCCCGCTCCTACCTCGCCGCCGAGCCCGCGATCGCCCAGCGGATCGTGCGCGCCAAGCGCACGCTGGCGGCGAAGCAGGTCGCGTTCGAGCTGCCGGAGGGGCGGCAGCTGCAGGAGCGGCTGTCCGCCGTGCTCGAGGCGCTGTACCTGATGTTCAACGAAGGGTACGCGGCGACGTCCGGCGACGACCTGCTGCGGCCGCTGCTTTGCCGGGAGGCGCTGCGGCTGAGCCGCGTGCTCGCGGAGCTCATGCCCGGCGAGCCCGAAGTCCACGGACTCGCCGCTCTGCTCGAGCTCCAGTCGTCGCGGCTCCGCCAGCGGGTCGCGCCGGACGGACGGCTCGTCCGGCTGCGCGACCAGAATCGCGCCCGCTGGGACCGGCTGCATATGCGGCGCGGACTGGCAGCGCTGGAGCGGGGCCGCTCGCTCGGCCGGCGCTATGGGCCGTATCTGCTGCAGGCGGCCATCGCCGCCTGCCATGCCGAGGCTCCGTCCGAGGCGGAGACGGACTGGGTGCGCATTTCGGCGCTGTACGAGGCGCTGATGCAGGGCCAGCCGTCTCCGGTCGTCGAGCTGAACCGCGCGGTCGCCGTGGCGATGGCGTTCGGGCCGGCGATCGGCCTGGCGATCGCCGACGAGCTGGAGCGGCGCGGCGAGCTTGCCGGCTATCATCTGCTGCCGAGCGTGCGCGGCGAGCTGCTGCAGCGCCTCGGGCGGCCCGCAGAGGCTCGCGCCGAGTTCGAGCGCGCGGCCGGGCTCGCCCGCAACGCCCGCGAGCGCGACCTGCTGCTGGAGCAGGCGGCGAGCTGCGAGGCAATTTAATCTATGAATCCGAGGAGAGATGAACCGATGAATCCCGAAGTGACCGAGTTTCTTGAAGCGTTGAAAGAGCCCTGGCAAGCGGAGCATTCCGCCGAGCTGCGCCGCCTCGTGCACGATGCGATTCCGGGCGTGCAGGAGCGCATCCAGTACAAGAAGCCGCATTTCCTGAAGAATGGAAAGTATGCGGCCGTCATCTCGACGTCGAAGGACGCCGTGAGCTTCACGATCTTCAATGCGGACGGCCTCGAGCTGCCCGAAGGGCGCTTCGAAGGGCCGCCGGAGCGCAAGACGATCAAGCTGCGCAAGGGCGACGCCGTGGAGACGCAGCTGCTGGCGCCGCTGCTCGCGCAGGCGAGCGCCGGACTGGCCTGATCGGAGAGCCTGCGGCGGTTCTTCCTGCGAACCGAAGCGCTTCGGTTATTCCCGCAAAAAAAAGGCTGCGCCCGACATCCGCACATGCGGACCGGGCGCAGCCTTTTTGGCGCCGATGCTTATTCTTCTTCCTCCGTCACGGTGAGCTCCACCGTATTGGAGCGCGCCGATGCCCGCTCGGAGCTGCCCGACTCGCTGACGAAGGCATAGCGCACGGAGGCGAAGTTGGCGATGAGGCCCGCCTGCAGGGAGGCGGGGACGCGCGCCTGGAACGACAGCTCCACGGCCGCTCCGGGAGCGAGGTCGCCTAGAGCCGCGCCTTCGAGCGACTGGCGCGGCGCCGTCGCGCCGCCGATGGCGAGGCTGCCCGGCACGAGCTGGAGGCCGGACTGCAGCCGGTCGAACAGGGCGAGGCCCGACAGCGGCCGGTCGCTGACGTTGCGCGCCTCGATGCGGAACCGCACGACATCGCCGGGATAGGTCGTCTGCCGATCGGCGCTCTTGCGCACCTGCAGCAGCGACGGCAGCACGAGCACCGCCGCTTCGGCCGACTGCGGATCGGTCTGCGGCGAGTCCGCGCGCACCGTGTTGACGATCGTGGAACCGGGCGCCGCCGTCTCGGGAATCGTATACGGCACGGAGACGGTGCCGCCGGCGCCGATGAGCGAGGCCGGCGAGCCGCTGGAGAAGACGGACACGATCGTATCGATGCCGAGCAGCGGATCCGTGACGCGTAGCGGGCTCAGCGGCACGTTGCCGACGTTGCGCAGCCGGATCTGGAAGGCGATCGTCTGGCCGGGGCGTCCTTGCGCCGGAATGGCGGCCTTGGCGAGCTGCATCCTCGGCAGCGAGCGCACCGCGACGGTGGCCGTGTCCTGGATCGGAGACGTCTGGTCGCTGATGGCGGTCGTGCGGTTGACGATGAGGGAGCCGCCCGGCGCGGTGCGAGGGACGCGGTAATCGGCGAACAGCACGACGCTGCGGCCGGCCGGAATTTCCGTGATGAGCTGGGAGAAGCCGATCATCTGGTCGACGAGCCGGACGTTCGTGACCGGCGCGTTGGAGGCGTTGCGCACGACGATCGAGTAGCGGACCGTCTCGCCCGGAAGCGCGGAGGCCGGCGCGACCGATTTGTCGAGCGTCAGGCTGAAGCCGGCGCGGACGGCGAGCGATACGCTCGAGAAGACCGGCGCCGTCTGGTCGGAGGCGGCGGAGGCCGTATTGTCGATGACCGAGCCGGCAGCGGCATCCTCCGGAATGGCGTACGGCTGGCGGAACGACTCCGCCGCACCGGGCTCCAGCGCCTCCAGCCGGGCTTCCAGCCCGATGCGCGAGTCGGTCAGCACGACGTTCGTCAGCGTCGTGTTGCCCGTATTGAGCACGGTCGCGGAGTAGACGACCGTCTCCCCGGGGAATGCCGCCGGCGTGCCGGGAGGCACGATGCGCGCCGCCGGCACGGAGATGGACTCGCCGGGCTCGAGCGCCGGCACGCGCAGCTGCACGCCGGCCTCCTCATCCGCGATAAGCACGTTGCCGACGCGGACCGGGCCGGCATTGGTCACGACGATCGTATAGGCGATCGCCTCCAGCGGAGCCGCCTCCGTGCGGTCGGCCGACTTGACGATCGTCAGCGCGGACGCCGGCGCGATGGCGACCCGCGCCGAAGCCTCGACCGGGGCGGTCTGGTCGGAGGCGGCGGCCGCGGTGTTGACCAGCACCGTCTGCGGCGGCGCGTCGGCCGGCACGACGAACGTCGCGGTCAGGCTGATCTCGCCGCCCGGGGCAAGCGTCGGCACGATGCTGTCGAGCCCGGTCAGCGGATCCGTGACGCGCACGTTCGTCAGGAGGACGTTGCCGATGTTCAGCAGCGTGAACGTGTAGAGGATCTCGTCGCCCGGCAGCGCGCTCGGCACGCTCGCCGCCTTCTGCAAGGCGAGCGCCGGCAGGGGGCCGACCGTCACGGTGGCATCGTCGCTCTGCAGCGGCGTCTGGTCCGAGATGGCCGTCGCCACGTTGGCGATGACGGTGCCCTCCGGCGTGAACGGCGGCACGGTCAGCTCCCCGCCGAAGACGGCCTGCTCGCCCGGCACGAGCCGGTTGATCGACTCCGAGATCGAGAGCAGCGCGTCCTGGACGGAGACGGCGGTCAGATCGGCTCCGCCCGTGTTGGTCACGACGATGCGGTACTGGATCGTTTCGCCGGGCAGCGCGACGGTGCGGTCGGCGAGCTTTTCCAGCTCCAGCCGGAAGAACGGCAGCACGAGCACCTCGGCCGTATCCTCCTGAAGCCCGGTCTGATTGGACACGGCGGATACGGTATTGATGAGCAGCGTGCCGGGCGGCACGGCGAGCGGCACCGTCACGGCCCGGATGAACGAGGCTTCCTGGCCGGGAGGCAGCGAGAGGATCGTCTCGTTCAGGCTCAGCTGCACGTCCGTGACGCGCACGTTCGTCAGCGGCACGTCGCCGACGTTGACGACGCGGATCGTGTAGGTGACGGTATTGCCCTGGATCACCTCGGCGCGGTCGGCGGTCTTGGACAGCGCCAGCGCCGGGACGGCGATCACCTTCAGCGTCGCGCTCGCCTCGTTGCTGCGCACCTCGCCCTCCGGTCCCGAGGAGACCGCGGCGGCCCGGTTGGTCAGCACGCCGCCGGGCGGCACGACGTCCGGCGTATACGGCTGCTCGTAGCGCACCGACTCGCCGGGCAGGATCTGGTCGAACGTCAGCACGAGCCCGAGCACGGGATCGTTCAGCGTGACGTTCGTCAGCCGGACGCTGCCCGTATTGGTCAGCTCGAACTCGAAGACGGCCGTCTCCCCGAGACGCACGGCATCCGGCGAGACGCTTTTGACGAGCCTGAGGCTCTCCGGTCCGGCCAGCACGAGCACGACGGCGGTATCCTGCACGGGCGCCGTCTGGCCGCTCGTCGCCGTCGCGACGTTGGTGATGCGGCCGTCCACGATGAACGGAGGACCGGCCGTGACCGGCACGCTCACCTCCCGCGTCTCCCCGATCGCCAGCGAGAACGGGCCGACCGGCACCGGCAGCAGGGAGTCGGAGAGGCGCACGTCCGTCAGCGGCACGTTGCCGCCATTGGCCAGCTCGATCGTGTAGATCACCTCGCTCCCCTCGACGACAGACGGACGGTCGGCGCGCTTGGAGAGAAGCAGCACGGGCACGGGCAGGATCTCCACCGACGCTTCGGACTCGGCCGACGCCTCTTCGCTGACGGCCGTCGCGACGTTGTCGAGCGGGCCGGCCGGAGTGCCCGCCTGGACGACATAGGGAATGGAGAAGAACAGGCTCTCGCCCGGATTGAGCTGATCGACGCGCTCCTCGAAGCCGAGCAGCAGGTCGGAGACGACCAGATTGCGGAGCACGGTGTTGCCGGTGTTGATGACCTCGATCGTGTACGGAATCAGATCGCCGGGACGGGCTTGAGCCACGCCGCCGCTGCTCTTGACGAGCTCGACGCGCGGCTCGAGCCGCCGCTGGTCCAGCACTTCCCGATAGGTTTCATAATTGGTGTCGATGTAGAACGGCTCGACCGGCTCGTAGCCTTCCGGCGCCCGCGTCTCCTCGACGAAGTAGACTCCCGGCTGCAGGACGACGACCGCCTGGCCGTTCGCGTCGGTGACGACGTCGAGGACGTCCGGTCCGGAGAAGCGGAACTCGGCTCCGGCGAGGGGAGCTCCCGTCTCGGCGTCGAGCTTGCGCAGGAAGAACTCGACGATGCGGCGGAAGTTCAAGATCTCGATGAACTGGATCTCGCCGGGCTTGAGGATGGCGAACCGGTACGGATAATAGACTGGCTCATAGCCGGGAGGCGGGATGATCTCGACGATCTCGTATTCCCCGAGAGGCAGGTCGCCGAGGAAGAGGCGGCCGTTGAAGTCGGTGATGCCCGAGAAGTCGAACGGCACGCTCAGTCCCCTCACCCGGATGAACGCTCCCTGCAGCGGGTTGCCGAATTCGTCCCGCTTGAACAGCTCGACGGCTCCGGTCGCGTTGAAGTTCTCCAGGATGGCGATGCCCTCCGGAGCGGGTCCGACCGGCACCCGGCCGAACTCGAACTGCGCGTTGCTGTCCAGCGCCGCCGCTTCGTTGAAGCCCTGCAGCGTCGCGTACACCTCGCCGAAGGACGAGGCGACGATGTCCTGGGGCACCGAGGCGCCGCCAAAAAAGACCGATCCGACGATCGTGCCGGAGTCGGGATCGATGCCGTACACCGTGCCTTCCGCTCCGGTCGCATACACCCGCGAGCCGTAGGGCTGCGTCGCCAGGTTGTTCACGGGCTCCGGGACGGGGATCGTGGCGACGATCGTATTGGACAGCGCGTCGATGACGCGGATGCCCTCGGCGCTGCCCGCGTAGACGCGGCCGCTGGAGAAGTCGACGGCGACGGCGCTGCCCCCGGCCGGATCGCCGCAGCTGGCTGTCCGGCGTGATGTCGATGCCGAGCGGGGCCGTGCCGACCGGAGCGTTGTAGAACGGGAACAAGCCGTCGGCCTCGATGAAGGCGACCGCGTTTTCTCCTTCCAGCGTCACGAAGACTCGGCGGATATTCTCGCTGGCGGCGACATAACGCGGCGTCTGTCCGACGGGAAAGCGGGCGATTTCCGTTCGGGCGAACACCGAGACGACCGACACGTCGTTGCCTTGCGAGTTGGCGATGAACAAGACCGTAGACTCCGGTCCGGGCATGGGCGCCACCTGCCTTTGCAAAAGGTAGTCATCCGTTCAGTCTATGGCGTCGACAACGCCCGCATGCTACTCAAGCTTGATGCCGAATTTGGGATTCTCGTCCCAATCGCTTGGCGCGGATCATGACCCAAGCTGCTGGAGGCGGGAGAAAATCGCATGGAATTACTTCGTAATTCAAAGTGTTACCTAGGAAAAGGGAGAATAAAGGAGGAAGGGTGAGAATGGGGAAGAAAGGGTCGGCGTGCATGCGGGGCGCTCCGTCCAGGAAGGGCTGATGCGGCGTGGGCCAGCCGGCACGCCGCATGACCCATGCGCTTTTGTCCAAGCGTCATCCAGACGTTGCTTCTGCAGCCGATGGTGACGATAATGCATCTCGATCAGCTGAAACCATTCCAGCGCATTCAAGCCGCCTAATCGCGGATGAACGACCGTCTTGTGCACGCGCTGGAAAGCCGCATCCCTTTGCGGATCGAACGCCGCCGCTACCGCCGGCTCGATCTCGGCCATCCGGCTGAGCGTTTGGCGCAGCCCGTCCAGGAGCTGCTCCTTGCCGGCCGGCTGCGGCGGCGTGTAGGCGGGAGATGGAGGGACTTGGATTCGGTCCGGGGGAAAGCTTCCCTCCTGGAACAGCGCCTCCCCCTGCTTCGTCTTGCCCGCAGGACAATCTGCCGGATCGCCATCCGGCGCGAGGCAGAGCGCTGCATTCGCCAGCTGCATCTGCTGCGCGGAGCCGATCAGATGCATGTACATCTGGCCGAGCGACCACTCGTCTGCCGACGGCTTCCATAGCAGCCGCTCCAAGCTGAGGCCTTCCAGCTCCTGCTTGTACCGGTTCACCGTGTCTTCGAATCTGCGCAGCGTTTCCTTTGTATCCATTGCCGAACCACTCCTTGTCCTGAGATGGCTTCAGCGTAACGCAAGGCTCCTGACACAAGGATGTCAGTACCTTTTTCGCATCGCTTCGATTTCCGCCCGGATGCGCTCCCGCAGCGACTCCGGTTCCAGCACGCTCACCGCGGCCCCCCAGCCGAGCGTCCACGGAAGCAGATCCTCGATCCGCCTGACGCGGAACGTCGCCAGCCAGCCTTCCTCCATCGGCTCGAACGATTCCATATAGTAGTTGTCCGATCCCTCCACGAGATCCGCGACAGCCGGGTCGACCCGCATCCGTACGATCAGGTCCCGGTCGTCCGCAGGCCGTCGATTCCGCAGGTCGAAGCCGGGGAGGACGTCATACGATTGTTCCAGCACGTCAAGCTCCTTCATGCGGGACAGCCGAAAATGGCGCAGGTTCCGCCTCAACCCGCAGAATGCGACAAGCATCCAGGCCCCCTGCGAAAAAACGAGCCCGTAAGGATCGGCCGTGCGCTCGCTGTGACGAGTTTCGTCCGGCTCGGCCAGGCTTTTGGAGTAGCGGAAACGAACCTTGCGTTTCTGCAGGATGGCCCGGCGCAGCTGCTCGAACGCGGCTTTCTCCGCCACGCGCATGCACGCCGTCCGATCGTTCATCAGCCGGATCACGGACCGCAGCCGGGCCGTCTCCCCGCGCACGCTCTCCGGCAAGATGGCCTCGATCTTCTCCTGCGAGCTGCGGGCGCTGGAGCCGTATCCGGAATCCAGCAGCAGCTCGACAAAATCGGCCCCCACGAGCAGAGCCATCGCTTCTTCGGGCGTGAAGCTGACCGGGGGGAGGAAATAGCCCTCCATGAGGGAATAGCCGACACCTGTCGCTCCGGCCACCGGCACGCCCATTTCGCTGAGCGCCTGCATGTCGCGGTAAATCGTGCGGACGCTCGTCTCGAACCGGCCGGCCAGATCCTCGGCCCGCAAGATCCCTTTGCGCTGCAGCTCGATGACGATGGCCAGCATTCGCTCCGTCTTGTTCATTGCCGTTCCCTTCCTTTGTTCGGTCGTGTTGCCAAAAAGCCCCTGCGCCGAATGAACGGGGCAGGGGCTTTGCGGTTGATGAAAAAGGCTTACGCTTTGCCGGAAGAACCGAACTCGCGCATCTTGCCTTGAACCGTCGCCTTGATGGCGTCGCGGCCCGGGGCGAGGAATTTGCGCGGATCGTAGACTTCGAGGTCCTTCGTCACGATCTCGCGGACTTTTTTGGTGAACTCGATCTGGTTCTCGGTGTTGACGTTGATCTTCGCCGTGCCGAGGCCGATGGAGCGCTTGATGTGGTCGGTCGGGATGCCCGTGCCGCCGTGCAGGACGAGCGGCAGCTTGATCGTCTGGCAGATCTCTTCCATTTCTTTGAAGCCGAGGTTCGGCTCGCCTTTGTACGGGCCGTGCACGGAGCCGAGCGCCGGAGCCAGGCAGTCGATGCCGGTGCGCTGCACGAGCTCGAAGCATTCCTTCGGATCGGCGTAGATGACGCCGTCCGCTACGACGTCGTCTTCTTGGCCGCCGACGGTGCCGAGCTCGGCTTCGACGGACACGCCTTTGCTATGCGCGTACTCGACCACTTGCTTGGTCGTCGCCACGTTCTCTTCGAACGGATGGTGCGAGGCGTCGATCATGACGGACGTGAAGCCCGCGTCGATCGCGGCTTTGCACTTCTCGAAGCTGGAGCCGTGGTCGAGGTGGATCGCTACCGGTACGGTGATCTTCATCTCTTCGATCAGCGCGGAGACGATGTTCGTTACGACCTTGAAGCCGCCCATGTAGCGGGCAGCGCCTTCGGAGACGCCCAGGATGACCGGGGACTTCTCTTCTTCGGCAGCCGCGAGGATCGCTTGCGTCCACTCCAGGTTGTTGATGTTGAACTGGCCGACCGCGTAGTGCTCCTCGAGCGCTTTGTTGAGCATGTCCTTCATGGAAACGAGTGCCATTGTAACTCCTCCTAAATGTCTGGTGTCTACAGCTGGTTTCTCCTCATGCGGGCATGAGAATGGCAAAGTAGGGCCTCGGCCCGTGCTTGTCTTCCGTTATTTTAACATAAATAAGGGGCTTTGAACCTGCAATTTCAGACAGGATCCGCGTGCATTTCGTTACGAAAAGAAGGCATTCGGCTTAAAATTCCGCTAAAGCGGGGCAATTATGCGCCATATGGCACAAGTTCCCGCCGCCAGGCGGATTCGCTTGCGCCGTCCGGCAACGGGTATACTGGAGGAAAACGTTGGCTAGGCCAAGGAGGTCCATCGAACCTATGAGCGAAAAGAAGGCAAGCGCCGCATCGTCCGGCTGGAACCTGGAAAGCAGCTATGCCCGGCTGCCCGAGACGCTGTTCACCCGCCAGAATCCGATTCCGGTCCGCGCGCCTGCGCTGGCCGTGCTGAATCGGCCGCTGGCAGCCGAGATGGGGCTGGACCCGGAAGCGCTGGCAGGCGCGGACGGAGCGGAGACGTTTGCCGGCAACCGGCTGCCCGATGGCGCCGAGCCGCTGGCGCAGGCATACGCGGGGCATCAGTTCGGCTATTTCAACCGGCTCGGCGACGGACGCGCGGTCCTGCTCGGCGAGCAGCGGACGCCGTCCGGAGAGCTGCGCGACATCCAGCTCAAGGGCTCCGGCCGCACGCCGTACTCGCGCGGGGGCGATGGACGCGCCGCGCTCGGCCCGATGCTGCGCGAATACATCATCAGCGAGGCGATGCACGGCCTCGGCATCCCGACGACGCGCAGCCTTGCGGTCGTGACGACCGGCGAGCGGATCGTGCGCGAGACGCTGGAGACCGGCGCGATCCTGACCCGCGTCGCGGCGAGCCATCTGCGCGTCGGCACGTTCCAGTTCGCCGCCCAGTGGGGCTCGGAGGACGAGCTGCGGCAGCTCGCCGACTACGCGCTGCGCCGCCACGATCCGCAAGGCTGGAGCGAGGCGGAGGCGGCGGGAGCGGACGGCTCCGGCCGCGCGCTGCGGCTGCTGCAGGGAACCGTCCTCCGCCAGGCGTCGCTGCTCGCGTCGTGGCAGCTCGTCGGCTTCGTGCACGGCGTCATGAACACCGACAACATGACGATCAGCGGCGAGACGATCGACTACGGCCCCTGCGCGTTCCTGGACCGGTTCGATCCGGCGACCGTGTTCAGCTCGATCGACTCGCAAGGGCGTTATGCCTACGGCAACCAGCCGTACATCGCCGCCTGGAACCTCGCGCGCCTCGCGGAGTCGCTGCTGCCGCTGCTGCATGAAGATCAGGAGCAGGCGCTGGAGCTGGCGGAGGGCGCGCTCGCCGCGTTCGAAGGCGCTTATCATGGGCGCTGGCTGGAGGGCATGCGAGGCAAGCTCGGCCTGCTCGGCGAGGAAGAGGGCGACGAGGAGCTCGTGTCCGGCTTGCTGCGGCTGATGCAGGAGCAGGGCGCGGACTATACGAACGCGTTCCGCGCCTTGACGCTCGGGCAGACGGCGGAGGCGGGCTTGTGCGGCGAGGCGTATGAGGACTGGCTCCGAAGCTGGAGCGGGCGCCGCGCCCGGCATGGCGAAGCCGCCGCATCGGAGTCGCTGATGCGGCGCAGCAATCCGAGCGTCATCCCGCGCAACCATCGCGTCGAGGAGGCGCTGGCGGCGGCCGAGACGGGCGATTTCGGCGTCATGGAGCGGCTGCTGGCGGCTCTGGCCGATCCATACGCCTATTCTGCGGAGCAGGAGGAGTATGCGGCGCCCGCCCCGGAGGGCGGCCTTCCTTACCGGACGTTCTGCGGGACGTAAGGGGGGCCCCGGGCCCGAAAGCCAGGAATCAAGGCACAGATCTGCCTTGGACGGGCAGCCCCGGGTCCGTGAGCCAGAACCAAGGCACATATGTGCCTTGGACAGGCGGCTCATCGGCGGATGAGCCGCTCTTTTTTCGGCCATCTTACTCCTATATTCCAGACAAGGGAGACGATGAACGATGAGCTTCAGCCGCATCACCGTCGCGGGCAGCGGCGTGCTGGGCAGCCAGATCGCGTTCCAGGCCGCGTTCAAGCGGTTCGACGTGACCGTGTACGACATCAGCGACGAGGCGCTGGCCAAGGCGAAGGAGCGCATCGAGGCGCTGAAGCCGCGCTACATGGCGGATCTTGGCGCTTCGCAGCAGGAGGTGGACGACGCCTGCGGACGCATGGCGTTCCAGAGCGACCTGGCCAAGGCGGTGGAGCACGCCGATCTCGTCATCGAGGCGGTGCCGGAAGTCGTCGACATCAAGACGGACTTCTACCGCCGGCTCGGGGCGGTCGCGCCGCTGCACACCGTGTTCGCGACCAACTCCTCGACGCTGCTGCCGAGCCAGTTCGCCGAAGCGACAGGGCGGCCGGAGAAGTTTCTGGCGCTGCATTTCGCCAACGAGATCTGGAAAAACAACACCGCCGAGATCATGGGCCATCCCGGCACGGACGAGGGTGTGTTCGGGGCGGTCGTCGGCTTCGCCAAGAAGATCGGCATGATCGCGCTGCCGCTGCGCAAGGAGCAGCCCGGCTACATCCTCAACTCGCTGCTCGTGCCGCTGCTCGACGCCGCCCAGCTGCTGCTCGTCAAGGAGGTCGCCGACGCCGAGACGATCGACAAGACGTGGATGGCGGCGACCGGAGCGCCGCTCGGCCCGTTCGCCATCCTCGACGTCGTCGGCATCAACACCGCCTACAACATCGGCCTCGCCAAGGCGAAGGCGACCGGCGACCCGCTCTACCAGGCCGTCGCGGACAAGCTCAAGCGCGACTATATCGACCAGAACCGGCTCGGCCGGGAGACTGGAGAAGGCTTCTACC
Source organism: Paenibacillus pasadenensis (assembly GCF_002864175.1). NCBI lineage: Bacteria > Bacillati > Bacillota > Bacilli > Caryophanales > Paenibacillaceae > Paenibacillus > Paenibacillus pasadenensis. The sequence goes on from NZ_NFEZ01000001.1 coordinate 140,836, forward strand.
GCTACCCGGACCCGAGCTTCGCTCGCCCGGACTTCCTGAGCGCGGATTCCGACTGATGCTGAAGCCGTTCCTTCTCCGAGGAACATGCCGGAACCGCTTTGCCGGCTGATCCATGCCTGAACGCGCCGCGAAAGCGCCCAAAAGGGGCTGTCCGTCAGATCCATTCCATGGACCTTTCGGAACAGCCCCTTTTTGGCGGGCGGATAGCAGGGGGGCAGCGTTCGGCTGCGGCCGTGCGCGGAATGCGGTGCAGGCCCGGAATGTGAACCAGGCCCGCCTGAAATAGGATGCAGGCCCGCCCGAAATGCGAACCAGGCCCGCCTGAAATAGGATGCAGGCTCGCACGGAATGCGGTGCAGGCCCGCCCCTAGCTCGGCTTAGTAAGCCGTCCAGCCGGCGTCGGCCGCGATGACCGTGCCGTTGACGAAGCTGGACTCGTCGGAACCGAGGAACAGCGCGACCTTGGCGATCTCCTCCGCCGTGCCGACGCGCGGGTTGATGCCCATGCCGGCCATCGCGCGGCTCATGCCGAACTCGTTCGGCTGGCCCATCGTGGCGCTGATGTTCGTCTGCACGCCGCCCGGCGCGATGCCGTTGCAGCGGATGCCCTTCGTCGCGTACTGGAAGCCGACGTTCTTGGTGAAGCCGACGACGGCATGCTTGGACGCGGTGTACGCCGCGCCTGCGCGCGAGCCGTTCAGGCCGCCGGCCGAGGCGATGTTGACGATGACGCCGCTTTCCTTCTCCAGGAAGATCGGCAGCACCTTGCGCACGGTGCGCATCGGGCCGGTCGCGTTGACCGCGAAGACGCGCTCCCACAGCTCGTCCGTCAGGTCGCCGGCCGGCACGAAGCCGTCCATGATGCCGGCGTTGTTGACGAGGATGTCGACGGTGCCGAATGTCTCGACCGCAGCGTCGATCAGCGCCTGCACGTCCTCTTCCTTGGCGACGTTGGCGGCGACGGCCAGCGCTTGTCCGCCTTTGCCCTCGATCTCCGCCACGACCGCCTGCGCGGCCTCCAGGCGCAGGTCGCTGACGACGACCTTCGCTCCCTCGGCGGCGTACAGCTCGGCGATCGCCTTGCCCATGCCCGATGCGGCTCCCGTGACGACGGCTACTTTTCCATTCAGCTTCATTCCGAAGTCCTCCTTCGCATTTATGAATAGATGTTGACTAACCATACAGGTGACGCCTTCAGTATAATACGGGAGAAGGGACCTGGATATCCGTAAAACAGGCGCTTTTGTCCACTAATGAACAAGATGGAAGCGCTTGTTGACGAAAGCGAGGATGGAGATGGCTGGAAAAGTGGATCCGCGCGTCGCGCGCAGCAAGACGGCTCTCAAGCAGGCGCTGCTCCGGCTGCTGGAGGGCAAGGAATTCGAGTCGGTCACGATCACGGAGATCGTGCAGACGTCCGGGTACAACCGGGGGACGTTCTACAAGCATTACGACAACAAGGAAGCGCTGCTCGAGGACATCCTGAACGATCTCATCGAGGGGCTGCTGGAGGCGTTCCGCTATCCGTACGAGCAGACGGAGGTGTTCCGCGTGCATCAGCTGCCGCCGGGCTCGGTGAAGATCTTCGACCACTTCATGGAGCATGCGCCGACCTACGGCATCCTGACCCGCAGCCAGGTCATGCCCGCGCTGCGCGAGAAGATGTTCCGGGCGCTGAGGGACATCTCCTCCCGCGAGCTGGTGCCGGAGCTGGACGGCATCGATGCCGAGCTGCTCGCGGACTATTCCATCCACGGCCTGCTCGGCATCCTGTTCCACTGGATCGAGAGCGGCTTCGCGCGCTCCCCGGCCTACATGCAGGAGCAGCTGGTCAAGATCATCCGCTTCCGTCCGGACGAGCTGCAGACGCGGCCGCCGACGTAGGCGGCCGCGGTCCGCGGGCGGGACGGCATCAGTTGCGGGCGATCAGGTCCTGGGCGAGCCGTTCGAAGTCGGCCTTGCCCAGCGTGTTCGCATTCGTATCGAACAGGTAGAACCGCAGGTTCTTGTCCGCGTCGATCCAGCCGAGGCGGTTGCGTCCCGCATCCAGGGCGCGCTCGCCTTCGCCGGCGCGGATGTAGAACGCCTCCGTCCCGCCGACCGTCAGCTTCTCCGCGGCATCCTGCTCGTTCTGCATGACGGTCGTCTTGGTCAGGGCGGGATCCTGCTTCGTCACGATCAGGCGGAGCTCGTCGCTGCCGTTCGTGTAGCGGAGCAGGACGGAATCCGGTGCCGGCCGGTCCAGCTTCCGCACCGCGATCTCGTCGTCCGCAGCAGCTCCCTCGGCCTGAAGGGCCAGCTCCTCGCCAAGCGAGGCGAGCAGGGCCGGATCCGCAGGCGCCGACGGAAGGAGATAGCCGGAGTCGAAGCGGTAGCCGTCCGGCAAGGCGCGAGGCGGAGAGAAGGCCGGACCTCCGGTCCGCTCGGCTTCGAGCCGAAGCTCGTCGAGGCTGCCCTGCGGGAGCGGCTGATAGGCGAAGCGGACCTGCCTGTCGTCAACATCCGGGTCGCGGACGAGGTAAGCGGCGTACTCGCCCGGCTCCAGCCCGCTGCGCGCTTGCTCTTCATAGGCCCAGTAGGCTTGGCCGTACGCCTGGTCCAGAAGGTTGAAACGCGAACCCCCCTCCGGGCCGCTTCGGAAGAAGCGGTTCGGAGGGGGGAGAGGGGAAGGGACTACGGGGTCGACAGCAGGTTGTACAGCACCTGCGCCGCCTGGGCGCGCGTCGTCGGGGCTTTCGGCTCCAGCTTGCCGCCGCTGCCTTGGACGAGGCCGCTGCGCGTCAACGCCTGCAGCGCTTCCTGCGCGTAGACGGACACTTGGCCCGCGTCCGCGAAGCCGGACAGAGCCGATCCGCCTTCGGCCTGCGGCGGCCCGCCAAGCTCGCCCAGCGTGTCCAGCGAGCGGTACAGCAGCGTGAACAGCTCCTGGCGCGTGATGCTCTGATTCGGCAGGAAGCGGTTGTCGCCGGAGCCGGCCGCGATGCCGAGCTTCTTGGCCGCAGCCAGGTAGCCGGTGTAGTAGGCGGAGCCCGCATCCACGAAGTTGTCGGCTCCGGCCGCTTCCGGCTCGATGCCGAGCGCCTTGAGCAGCAGCACGGCGAACTGGCCTCGGGTCACGGCCGCGTCCGGACTGAAGCGGCTGCTGTCGGTGCCGGCCGCGATGCCGCGGGCGGCCAGATAGCCGACCGCGTCGCCGTACCAGGAGGAGGAAGCGACGTCGGAGAACGCGACCTTGTTGTGCGCGACGATGAACGCCGAGAAATGTCCCGTCTCGAAGCTCACGGAGCCGCCGGAGGCGCTGAAGCCGCCGCGCAGCGCGGCCAGCTCGCCGCTTTCCGTGATGGCGTAGACGAGGATCGCGTTGCGGTCTTCTCCGCTTTGCAGGGCGTAAGGAACGACGACCTTGGCTTTGCCTCCGCCGAAGGAGGAGACCGGGCTGGCGCCGGCGGAGATCGAGAGCTCGTAGACCGGCCGGTCGCCGAGCACGGCCTTGCCTTCCTCGCCGAGCGAGACGCGGGCGACCGACAAGGAGATCGCTCCGCGATCCGCCGCCTCGCTGACGGAGCGGACGGCAGCCGCGTCGAAGGCGACGCTGGCGAAGCCTGCCGCCTCGATGCGGATCGAGGCTTTCGTCGCGGCGGCGATGGCGTCGAACGAAGCCCGGTCAAGCGTCAGCTGGGCGGTCTTCGTTCCGGCTGCGGCATCGATCCGGATCCGGATGACGGCCTGCTTGCCTGCGGCTTCCGCTTTTTGAGCGGCTTCCTTCAGGCCGGCCAGCACGTCGGCGTCGATGGTCGCCGTCGTCACGCTGCCCGACGCGTCGACCGCTGCCTTGGCGGATGCTGTCGCCGTCACGGTGTTGCCGGATTCCGCTGTCTCGACCGAAGGCTTCTCCTCGGCCGGTGGAGCGGTCGGCACGGAAGGCGTCCCGCCGGAAGGGCCGCCTGTCGAAGGCGCGGCGTAGGCCGGCACGACGACCTCGGTCGCCGGGCTCGCCTTGTAGCCTTCCTTGGCGGCGAAGCGGACCTGATAGGTGCCCGGCGCGAGGCCGGCCGTCTCGCGGTCCGTGGCGTAGACATAGTCGGAGACGGTGGACAGCTTGTACTGCTGGGCGGCCGTCGTGCCCGTAATCCGCCCGTCCTTGTTGTCCGGAGTCGTCGGCGCGACGCCGGTCAGGCCCGACGGAGGCGCCTGCTGGCCATAGGCCGGGACGGTGACGGTGATGGAGGGTCCGGCCGCGTACGGGATCGCTTTGGCCCCGGCCGGCGTCGTCGGTCCCTGATAGCCCGGCTTGGCCGCATAGCGCACCTGGTAAGCGCCCGGGGCCAGGCCGGAGATGCGGTCCCCGTCGACCGGACGATAGTCGGAGTCGGCAGCGGCCTTGTATTCCAGCGCTTTTCCGGCTGCGCCGTCGATGCGCCCGTCTGCGGCTCCCGGAGCCGACGGAGGAGCCGCGCTCAGTCCTTGCGGCACGCTTTGGAGCCGGGAGTACAGCGACTTGAGCGCGAGGATCGAGTTCGTGTAGCGCGCGCCGACCGCGTAGCCGCTGCTGGCGTAGTCCGGCTGGATGTTGGTCCAGGAGTACATCAGCTCGACGTGGCCGAGGATCGGCGCGGCTTTGCCGTCCGCGTCGACGTTGCTCTTGTTGTAGGCGAACAGGTAAGGCACCTGCAGGCGGTCGCCCTTGACCGTCTGGCCGTTCTCATCCACGTAGCTGATGACGGACGGATTGGCGGCGGTGTTGTTCTCCGTCTTGATGTTGGTCAGGTACGTGCGGACCAGGTCGACGTACAGCTTGGCGTACGGATGGTTGGTCGTGCGGATCTGCAGCTCGTTGTTGTAATGCGGGTTCGGCGGAGTCGCCTTGCCGTCGGCGCCGGTGTTGTTGGCCGGGTCGCCGACGATCAGGCCGCCGTCGAGCTTGGTGTCGAAGAAATAGATCTTGTCCACGCCGTACGTCTTGGCGTACGCGTCGGCATACTTGATGATCGCCTGCGTGTTCGGGCACCAGGAGCCGCCGAACAGGAACACGTAGTTGCCGTCGCTGGCGAGGATCTGCTTCAGCTGGTGGTAGGTCACATGCTCGTAGACGAGCGGACCGTCGCCTTCCGTGAAGATCGCCGGCTTGCCGGGGTTCTCGCCGAGGTAGTTGCGGTTGAAGGCGTCCTTGATGTAGGCCGACTCGTCATAGGCGCTGAAGCTGCCCGCCGCGGAGAATACGTGGCGGAGCTCGTTCTTGAAGGCGTCGACCTTGGCAGGATCGAGCGTGCCGCCGGTCTCGAGCTCGCTGCGGGACTTGCCTCCGTTGAGGAAAGCGACGATAGGCGCCGGGCTGCCTTGCGCGTCCACATGGCTCTTGTCGTAGACGAACAGGAAAGGAGCCGCGACCTTGTTGGCGGCCACTTTCTCGCCCGCGCCGTTCGTGTAGCTGACGTTGAGGCTCGGATCGTTCTTGTCGTACAGGGAGAGGTTCTTCAGGTACTTGTTCACGAGATCCACGTACTTGTACGCATACGGGCTGGCGCTGTCGGCGATGTCCAGCCGGTCGCCGTCGAGCTTCGTGTCGAAGTTGTACAGCGTCTTCACGCCGTACTGCTTGGCCACCTCGTTGATGTAGCCGATGCTGCCTTGCGTCTCGGCGCTCCAGGAGCCGCCGAACAGCACCGCGAAGCGGCCTTCGCTGTCGAACAGATGCGCGATGTCCTCATACGTCGCCGTCTTGAGGACGTGGTTCGGGTCGTTCAGCTCCCCGTAGACGCGGCTGAAGTAATCGAACGAGTCGACGGAGGAGGCGGGAGCGGCGCTTGCGGCAGAGACGCCGGCTTCGGCTGCGGACGCGGTCCCGGCCGGCAGGGCCGGCAGGGCCAGCAGCACGAGCGCGAGCAGGATGGATAGGGAGGAACGGAAGGTCCAGGTTCTGGTCATGGGATGCACCTCGGTCGAAGGATAGATAGCGGGAAAAGGGCGAAGCAGGGCGGGCCTGCTTCCGCAGGCCCGTCGTCATCGGCTGTCGCGGCGTCGGATGGAGAACGTTACGGGCAGATTTCTTCGCTGCCGCCGAGCGCCGAAGCCGGCTCGGACGCCGCCGGAGCCGCAGGCTCGGATGAAGCCGGCGCGCTTGGAGCGGCCGCCGGCGCGGCGGTCGGCTTGGCCTTGGCCGCTTCGGTCGTCGTGAACGTGACCGACTTGGCCGGGGCTGCGGACGGTTCAGGCTCGGCGGCCGCTTGCGGCTGCGCCGGGGCTGCGGACGGAGCTGACGCGGCGGCCGGTTTGGCAGCGGCGGCCGGCTTCGCGGACGGAGCGGCGGCAGCCGGCTTGGCGGTCGCTTGCGGCTTGGCGGATGGAGCGGCAGCCTTGACGGCGGCCGCTTGCTCCGCGGCCGGCGCCTTTGCTGCGGCAGCGGCCGTCTTCGCGTTCGGAGCGGCCGTCGCCGCCGGTGCCGTCTGCTTCGTCTCGGCAGCCGGCTTGGCGGCGGCTTGCTCCGCCGCTGGCGCCGCGGACGGCTCGGCCGCAGGCGCGGCAGCCGTTTCCGCCGCTGGCGCCGCCTCTGCGGCTGGCGCTTCTGCCGGCGCTGCCGAGGCTTGCGGCTCGGATGCGGTACCGGCGGCCTCCGTCACGGCAGCCGTCTGCTGCGCGGCACTGTCCGTCACGGCTGCCGCTTGGCCGGCTGCGGCGTCCTGGCTTCCCGCCGCCGGCGTCGCTGCGGCAGCCGTGCCCTCCAGGGCGCCGGGCTTTTTGTCGTCCAAGGCGACCGCGGCGTAAAACAGGCCGGCGAAGAGAAGAACCCCCGCCGCCGTTGAAATCGTCCATTTGTTCATGTGAATCAACCATCCTCTCTGTGGGTGTCTGGCAACCAAAAAAAAGAAGACTCGGCAAAAACGCTCGGAGCGTTTCGCCGAATCTCTGGCGGTCCAGTCGATTCGAAAATTGATCGGCATATCTTCTGTCTGTTCCTCGATGGCATCCCCCTTGCTCTTGACGGGTCCATAAAAAAAAGTCCGACGCCAAGCGCAGTCTCCTGCGATGGGTCGAACCTCCGGCTGTCCAGTCGATTCAAATGCGATGTGCGGTTAAGCCCCATCCTATCGAAGCGCAAGGTCGATGTCAATACCAAAATGATTAATCCTATTCGATTTCTAGGAATTGACGTCTGATGGCGAAGTCGTGCGGGAAGCCATCCGGGCATATCGTAAGGGAGGCAAGGGAAAGGCGGGAGTGGAGTTGAGCGAAAAGCCGAAAAGAGGGATCCCGGTTCCGCAGCCGATCCGGGCCGACGGCGCGGGAGGCATCGATGCCGGTCCGCGCGACATCTGGCGCGATCTGGAGAACCCGGACTAGCTCGTGCCCCCGGTCACCGACAACGGGCTGCTGCCCAATCTGGTGTATTCGTTCTCGGATGCGCATATGCAGCTCAGCCGCGGGGGCTGGTCCCGCGAGGTGACCGCCCGCGAGCTGCCGGCCGCCACGGAGCTGGCCGGGGTCAACATGTATCTGAAGCCGGGAGGCGTGCGCGAGCTCCACTGGCATCAGCAGGCGGAGTGGGCGTTCCTGATCTGCGGCAGCGCCCGCATCACGGCGGTCGACGCCCAGGGGCGCAATACGATCGCCGATATCGGGCAGGGCGACCTGTGGTATTTTCCTCCGGGACTGCCGCACTCGATCCAGGGACTGGAGCGCGGAGCGGAGTTCCTGCTCGTCTTCGACGACGGGCAGTTCTCCGACCTGAACACGCTCTCCGTCTCGGACTGGGCGGCCCATACGCCGCGCGAGGTGCTGGCCGCCAACTTCGGCGTGCCGCAAGATACGTTCCGCCATCTGCCCAAGGAGCAGGTCTACATCTATGAAGCCCCCGTGCCCGGCCCGATCGAGACGCAGCGCGTGCAGTCGCCGTACGGGAGCGTGCCGCTGCCCTTCTCGCACCGTCTCCTGGCGCAGGCTCCGCTCGTCAGCTCCGGCGGCACCGTCCGCATCGCCGATTCGTCGAACTTCCGCATCTCCAGGAAGATCGCGGCCGCGCTCGTCGAGATCAAGCCGGGCGCGATGCGGGAGCTGCACTGGCATCCGAACGCGGACGAGTGGCAGTACTACCTGTCCGGCCAAGGCCGGATGACCGCATTCGCCGGCAACGGGGCGGCGCGGACGTACAACGTGCGGGCGGGGGACGTCGGGTATGTGCCTTTGGCCTATGGACACTACATCCAGAACACGGGGACCGACTCGATCTGGTTCCTGGAGCTGTTCCGCAGCGACCGCTTCGCGGACGTATCGCTGAGCCAGTGGCTGGCGCTCACGCCTCCCGCGCTCGTCGAGTCCAACCTGCATGTCGGCCGCGGGCTGATCGACGCGCTCGATCCGATCCAGCAGCCGGTCGTCGCTTCTCCGCCGCAGCCGGAGAGCTGAGCAAGGGGAGCGGCGGCAAGGCTCCGGGAACCGGCACGGGAAGCCGGAGGCGCAGAGCGGGAGCGGACCAAGCGGGAACGCTCCGTCCCGAACGAACGGCAGCCCGGATCGGGGCTGCCGCTTTTTTTGGATTCGGCCGGGCTCTAGGACTCCCGCCGCGAGCGCGTCATCTCGCTCAGCCGCTCGATCTGCTCCTCGATGACGGCGCTCGCCTCCCCGAGAAAGCGCGAGACCATCGCGAGCTCCTCCTCCGAGTACGAGCCCGCCAGGTCCGTCATGGCGCGGTGGAGCGACGCATAGGCCATTCCGACCTCCTCCCGCTCCTCATAGATCGGGACGATGATGACCTTCCGCCGATCGCGCGGGTCCTGCTCGCGGCGGACGTACCCGCTCTTTTCGAGCCGGTCGATCAGCGCGGTGACGCTGCCGGTCGCGAGCCCGGTCAGCTTGGACAGCTCGCCTGCCGTGATCGGCCCCTTTTCCCGCAGGATATCGATGGAAATGAAGTCGTTGTTGTAGAGGCCCAGAAACGCGGCGACGTTGTGCTGGTACTGGACGCTGCGCGTGCCGAGCCCCCTCATGAGCAGGGTGAACCGCTCCTTCGGATCGATGATGGAATCGTTGCGCTCGCTTGACAAAAGCTTGCCTCCCCTCTAGGCTGTGAATATCTCGATAGTCAAGATATTAGCTGAACAAGATAAATTCATCATACCGGATCGGCGGACGGGTTGCAAAGGGCGGAAAGCGTGCCGTTCGTCCGTCGGAACGGAGAAAATCGACGCAGGAGGTGCGGCAATGAACGATACGATACGGATACGGGGCGCGCGAGAGAACAATCTCAAGAACCTCTCGCTCGACATCCCCAAGAACAAGCTGGTCGTCCTGACCGGCCCGTCGGGCTCGGGCAAGTCGACGCTCGCGATGGATACGCTGCAAAGGGAATGCCAGCGGCAGTACATGGAGTCGATGGGCATGGCGTCGGACTCCGTCGGCAAGCCCAAAGTGGACTCGATCGAGGGCTTGTCGCCCTCGATCCGCATCGCCCAGCACTCGGCAGGCCGCAATCCGCGCTCGACGGTCGGCACGGCGACGGATCTGTACACGCATGTCCGGTTCCTGTTCGCGCGGCTCGGCGAGCGGAGCTGTCCTTCCTGCGGCGGCGCCATCCATTCGACCTTCGAGCCGCAGGCGGCCGCTCCGGACGAGGAGGAGGAGCGGGGCGCCAGGCAGGTCGAGGCTTGTCCGCATTGCGGCGTCGAGCTGGAAAAGCTGGGCATGCCGCATTTCTCGTTCAACAAGCCCGAAGGAGCCTGCGCTTGCTGCGGCGGCCTCGGCCGCGTGACGACGATCCATGAGGCGGCCGTGTTCCGGCCGGAGCTCAGCCTGAGGGAGGGCGGCGTCGCCTCGCTCACAGGCGTGCATCGCGACATCCAGACCAAGATCCTCGTGGCCGCGGGCAAGCACTTCGGCTTCGCCTTCGACCCGGACCAACCGATCGGGGAGTACGGCGAGGCGCAGCGGGACCTGCTGTACTACGGGGTGGAGAGCGAGGCGTTCAAGCGCCATTATCCGAACGTAAAGCCGGCGCAGGGGACGAAGTTCGAGGGCGTCATCCCGGGGCTGTGGCGGCGCTATCGGGAAAAGGAAGCGGAAGGCGGATATGCCGACAAGGACGGCTTCTTCCGCGAGGGCGTCTGCCCGGACTGCGGCGGAGCCAAGCTCAAGGAAGAGGTCCGGCGGGTGACGGTAGCCGGCGCCTCCATCACGGAGGTGACCGGCTGGCCGCTCGGAAGGGTGCAGGAATGGGCGCAGCTGCGGCTCCGGGAGCTGCCGGATGCGGCTCGTCCGTATGTGGAGCCGGTGCTGGCGGAGATGCCGAAGCGGCTGCAGCGCATCGTGGACGTCGGGCTCGGCTATCTGTCGCTGGATCGCCAGACGACCACGCTGTCCGGCGGCGAGGCGCAGCGGCTGCGGCTGGCGACGCTGCTCGGGTCGGGCCTGACCGGCGTGCTCTATATCCTGGACGAGCCCACGACAGGCCTGCATCCGCGCGATACGGCCGGCCTGATCGGCGTGCTGCGGCAGCTGCGCGATCTCGGCAATACGGTGCTCGTCATCGAGCATGACGTCGAGATGATGCGGGCGGCCGACCATCTCATCGACATCGGTCCCGGAGCGGGCCAGCATGGCGGCCAGATCGTCGGCCAAGGCACGCTCGAGGAGCTGATGGCGAGCGGAACGTCGGTCACGGGAGCCTATCTGCGGGCGGAGCGATCGGGCTTCAGCCCGCGCGAGCCGCGTTCGGACTCCCGCGGGCGGGTGACGATCCGGGGAGCGAGCGTGCGCAACCTCGACATCGCGGAAGCCTCGTTCCCGCTCGGCAGCCTCGTTGCCGTCACCGGCGTATCGGGCTCCGGCAAGTCGACGCTCGTGTTCGACGTGCTGGACCGGGCGTTCGATGAGGCGCCGGAGGGCGAGAAGGGCTGGGAGGCGATCGAAGGCCTGGAGAAGGTCGGCGGCATCGCCCTCATGGACCAGTCGCCGCTCGTGCGCATGCAGCGCTCCAGCGTCGCGACCTACACCGACCTGTATACGCCGCTGCGCCAGCTGTTCGCCGGCTTGCCGGAGGCGAAGGCGGCCGGACTCGGGGCGAAGCATTTCTCCTTCAATACGCCGGGAGGGCGCTGCGAGCGCTGCCAGGGGCTCGGCACGCTCTCCGTCGAGCTGGACTTCCTGCCGAACCTCGAGGTTCGCTGTCCGGCGTGCAAGGGCAAGCGGTTCGCGCAGGAAGTGCTGAGCGTGCGCTTCCGGGGGCACTCGATCTCGGATCTGCTCGACCTGTCGGTCGAGGAGAGCCTGCCGGTGCTGGAGAGCGAGTCCAAGATGGCGGGGCTGGCGGCGACGCTGTGCGAGGTGGGACTGGGGTATCTGAAGTGGGGCCAGTCGGTCAAGACGCTGTCCGGCGGCGAAGGACAGCGCATCCGGCTCGCCCGGGAGCTGAGCAAGCCGGCCAAGAAGCCTGCGCTGTATCTGCTCGACGAGCCTACCGCCGGCCTCCATCCGACGGACATCATGCGCCTGCGCCGCCTGCTGGACAAGCTGGTGGAGGCGGGGCATACGGTCGTCGTCGTCGAGCACAGCATGGAGCTGGTGCGCGAGGCCGACTGGGTGCTCGATATCGGCCCCGAGGGCGGAGCGGCCGGAGGACGGCTGATCGCTTCGGGCACGCCGCAGCAGGTGGCGGAGGCTCCGGGCTCGTTTACGGGAGCGTTCTTGAAAGGCCAGCTGGCCGAGGCGCGCTGATCCGCTTGCTTCAAGCCTCGCGGTCGGCGTACGGACGGTAATTGCCGGTCACGGCCACCAGCCGGCTTCCTTTCCGGTAGAACCGGTCGCCGACCCGCCACGTATGGGTTCCCTTGTCCTTGCGCCGAATGTAGACGTACCGATACGGCGAGGTGGCGCGGATGCGGTGGCCCTTGCTCTTGCAGCTGCGCAGGAAGCGGACGTCCTCGCCGAGGGAGCGGTCCGGGAAGCGGACGTCCTTGAGCACGCGCCGATGGAACAGGATCGTGCCTCCCTGGACGAAGTCGGCTTCCTTGTCCCTCTCCCGGGGCGAGCGGACGAGCAGCTGCCGGCTGGCCTCCAGGTAGACGAGGCAGGAATGCTTGCCGACGACGGAGCTGCGGGTGCGCCGGAGCTCCTTCACCTGCTCGCGCAGGTAGCCGGGGGAATAGTAGTCGTCGTGGTCGAGCTTGGCGATCAGCTCATGCTTGGCGCGGGAGATGCCGCAGTTCAGGCATTGGCCGAGCGAGACGCGTTCGGGAACGCGGTACACCGAGACATGGGGCAGCCGGCTCGCCTCGCGCCGCAGCCGGCGGATGTCGGCCGAGTCGAGGTTGACGATGATGATGAGCTCTTTGCGGGCGTAGCGCTGGCGCTTGTAGTTGGCGAGGATGTTCGCGAAGAACTCCGGCCGGTTCGTGCAGGCGATGATCGAGACGCCGGGAAGCATGGCAGCAGGCTCCTTCACTGGTTTTTGCCAGTATATGAAGGGCGATCTTCATCCGTCCGCCGAACGGGCGGAGCGGGCCCTCTTTCCAAAGCGCAGGAAATGTGGGATGCTCCAAGGGAGCAAGGCCGGCGGATCGCGTCCGCCGGCTGGCGACGAGACAGGAGAAGGGGAGTCGGGACGATGTCGATCGAATGGAGCCTGGAAAGCGCCAAGCGGGAATCCGCCGCGGTCTTCGCGCAGGCGCGGGAGGGAACGGCGGCTTGTCCGGAGCCGCTGTGCGGCATCCTGCGGCAGCTGATCGACCGGGCGGACCCGTCGGCCCGAGAGGGAGGAGCGAACTTCATCGCTTACCTGCTGCCCGTCTGGACGGGAGAGCAGGCGGGCCTGCGCCCTGACGTCAGCCGCGAGCTGGCCGTCGGCAGCGTCTATATGATGCTGCATTACTTCCTGCTGGACGACGTGATGGACGGGGACGAGATCGGACTCGGGCCAAAGGAGGCGCTGGCGGCGGGACAGCTGCTGCACAGCTTGTTCCTGGAGCGGTACGAGCGCGCCGTGCCCGGCACGGCCGAGCTGTGGAGCCGCTACCGGGCCTATACGGGCGAATGGGCGCAGGCCGTGTCGCAGGAAGGGCGGCACCGGGCCGAGCCCCAGGATGCGGCCGCCCTGGCGGCCAAGTCCGCGCCGGTGAAGATCGGGGCGGCCGCCGTCTGGCTGGCGGCGGGCCGGCCGGAGCGCATCGCCGGCGCGGAGCAGGCGGCGGAGCTGGCGCTCGCGTCGCTGCAGCTCGCCGACGACTGGTCCGACTGGCGGGACGATCTGGCCGCGGGCGAGGAGCGGTCGAACGCCTTCCTGACGCTGGCGAGGAGGGCGCTGGAGCCGGCGCTGCCGGAGGAGCAGCCGCTGGAGGAGCGGCTCGTGCGGCGGGCGGCCTACCAGTTCGGGGCGGTGGAGCGGCTGGCAAAGCTCGCGCGGGACCATCGGGAAGAGCTGGAAGAGCGGCTCGAAGCGCCGCCGGGGCTGGCCGGATTCCACCAGGCGGTGCTTGCCGGCGTCGAGGCGGACGCCCGGAAGATGCGCCAAACGGCCAGCAAGCTGGCCGTCGAAGGGGGATTCTCTCATTTTCTGTCGAACCGACTAGAATTATAGGGACTATTTTCATAATATGTGATAGATTATGGGAAGAATGACCCATACCCTCCGAGAGGCCGTGATCGCATGTCTTCCCAATCGTTGAAAGTTCAGATCATTCAGAAAGCCTGGCAGGACGAGGCCTTCAAGCAGCAGCTGCTGGCCGATCCGAAAACCGCCATCAAGGACGCCTTCGGCGTCGAGCTGCCGGACGACATCAACTTGACGGCCGTGGCCGAGGAAGACAAGCACTTCTACCTGGTGCTGCCTCCGAATCCGGAGGATGCGGCGAGCGCAGACGGCGACGTCGAGCTAGTCTGGTAGAGCTGCCGCGGCCGTCTGGGCCGCCGCGATATCGCCTGCAAGAGGGAACCGGATCGTCACTTCGGTTCCCTTTCCTTTTTCGCTGCGGAAGACGATGCTGCCGTTCATCACCTCGATGATCCGCATCGTCACCATCGTGCCGAGGCCGGTGCCCTTGGTCTTGGTCGAGAAATAAGGCACGCCGAGCTTGGCCAGCAGCTCCTTGTCCATGCCCTCGCCATTGTCCTTCAGCCGCAGCACGGCTTCTCCGCCTTCGGCGCGCGCGGTCAGCTCGACGAACCCTTCCTCGCCGAACGCCTCCACGCTGTTCTTGATGAGGTTGATCAGCGCCTGCTTGAGCTTGGACGCGCTGCCCATGATCGCCATGCCTTCCTCGGATACGATCGTCAGCCGGCCTCCGTGCATGGACGCATGCGGTCCCATGATGAGCTCCAGCTGATCCAGCAGGTCGCACAGCTCGAGCCGGGAGACGACCTCGAGCTCCGGCTTGGCGAAGGTGAGGAAGTCGGTGATGATCTCGGCCGCGCGGTCCAGCTCGCTGACGGCGATCGTGATGTAGTCCTGGCTCTGGGCGTCCTCCTTCTTGGAGAGCAGCTGGAGGAAGCCGCGCGTCACCTGCAGCGGGTTGCGCACCTCATGCGCGACGGATGCGGCGAGGTCGCTGATGATCTTGAGCTTCTCCGTGCGCTCGAGCGACAGGTTGAACTGCTCCAGCTGCCTGGAGTAGGACACCAGCGTCTTGTAGTCGGACGAGACGCGCCGCGCGAGGATGACGACCAGCGAGAAGATGAGGGCGATGATGCCGAGCTTCCAGAGGAAGAGGACGTAGCTTTTGCCGCTGGCATAATACAGGATCAGGTCGACGGCGCTGGACACGGCGAAGGCCAGCAGCCCGAGCGACAGGATGCGCGCCTGGCGGTCGCCTTGGCGCGTATGGGCGATGGCGAGCACCGAGATCCAGATCATCTGCACGAGCATGAGCAGGCCGACCGCCACGACCGAGACGATCGAGTAGAACCCGTACAGCGCGCCGTCCGACAGCCGGTACGCGATGAAGGAGAGCACGCCGAACGCCGAGTAGTACGTCTGCCAGCGCGTGAAGCGCTGGAACCGCGGCGACTTGCGCTCCAGCGCCTCGTTCACGAAGTAGCCGAGCGCGGGGAACATCGTGAACAGCGACAGCTCGAAGCAGGCCAGGAACACCGGGGCCGCCTCCGGGAAGTAGATATACAGGAGCGGCGAATAGGCGGCGATCAGCAGTCCGGCGGACAGCGCGATCAGGCAGAGCGAGATCCAGAAGCCGCGCTGGCGGCGGCTGAGGAAGCTCGAGCAGATGAACATGATCGCCGCGAGAAAGACGACCGAGACGCCGAGCAGCAGGCTAGGCAGCTCCTTGCGGATGTAGCCGCGGTCGAGCTCGTCGAACTCGCCCAGCTGCGGCGGCGTCAGGAAGCCGGCCCGCTCGCCCTTATTGAGGATGCGGACGTCGAGCACCGTCTCTTGCGGCTTCGCGTCCAGCGGCATGAGCAGGCGGCTCTGGTCGAAGTCGAAGTCGCGGTTCGACTCGAAGAGGAGCTCGCCGCCTTCGTACACCTGCACGTCCATGCCGTACATCCGTCCAGCCAGCAGGCCGGGGCGGTGCCACGGCTCCGTCGCAGGCACCTGGAGGCGGATCCAGACGCCCTGGGCGCCCTTCGGCAGCTCGACGCGCGGCTCGCTGAGCTCGGCGTCCTGCCAGTCGGCGTCTGCAGGCGGAGCGGTGCCGGGCATGCCGTCGGCCGCGATGGGCAGCACCTGCCAGCGGTCGAGGGACGTTCGGGCGGCCGGGGCGTCGTCAGCGGCGGCCGATATAAGGGAAGGCCCGCTGAACCATCCCGCCAGCAGGGCGAGGACGGCCAGGGCTGGGAAGAGACGTAGTCGAAGCGTTTTCATAGATTCCTCCGAGGAATGGATTCTACTCGGATTATACCGCGTCTTGTGAGATTAGTCCGCAAGATTCGACAATTTTCGCGTTGAATGTTGTAGGAATTTTCCAATATGGAAACCGTTAGCTAGAGGTGGAAAATTCGACTAGGGGAAAGGCGCTGCCCGTGATAATAAAGGCAGGAAATATGCAGCGAAGATTAGATAAAACCATACGAGAAAAAAGTCGGTCCGAATTACGGACCGACTTTCTCTTTTTTATGAAAAGAGAGCAAGCTAGCGCCAAAAAGTAATTTTCTCGCTAGGCAAGCGTACCGATTCATGGCCCGCTTCTTTGGCCTTCCCGATGGAGAGAATCATGACGGGGACGTACCGTTCGTCGTCCAGATCGAAGGAGCGGACAACTTGATCACGTTCAAAGCCGCCCATAGGATTGGTGTCATAGCCGTGCGCCCGGGCTACCAGCATGAGCTGCATGGCAAATAGACTGGCATCGACTTTCGCGATCTCCACTTTTAGTTCCCTAGGCAATGGGGGAAACATGCTCATGATTTGCGCGACCTGAATATTACGCACATCACTAGGCATTTTTCCTGATTCTACAGCTTGATCATAAATTTCTTCTAAATATAGCTCGCTATGAGTATCGCCCAAAATAATGAGCATTGCCGCAGACGTATCATTTTGCCTTGTATTCGAATGAACAAGAGGCCGAAGTTTGTTTTTCCCTTCAGGGGTATGGACGACAATCACGCGCCATGGCTGCATATTGGCAGAAGAAGGCGCCAAGCTTGCTTCTTGTAGGATAGCCTGCAGTTCTTCCTTTGAAATTTTGACGTTCTCATCATAAAGCTTTACGGAACGCCGGCCAGCAACAATGTCGGCAAAATCGTTATTTTGGATATGGCTCAGCATGTGATCTCTCCTTCTGATGGCACCGGTTGTTTTGACAGCATGGATGTCTCCGGTTATCATGGTGCAAGTATGAACTATGAACCTTGGTTCATAGCAAATGCAGATCATTGCAAATTCAGAAGGGGATCGGTTATGAAAGCAAATGAGGTCTCCAAGCTGACGGGGCTTCCGATATCCACTCTACGCTTTTATGAACGCAAGCAGCTCATTCCAGAGCCTTTTATTGCAAGAGATGAGAATAATTATCGCGTTTATGATAAAGACGTGGTGGAGTATTTGCAGGATGTGAAAATGCTTCTCACGCTAGGGTTTACAATCGAGGAAGTACTGGTGCTTATAAACGAAAGTTCCGCGAAAGAAAAGAAAGCACTGGTGAAGGACAAAATTAGTTATATTCAAGAGTTGGAGGCCAAATTGGAAGCATCCAAAACATTTTTAGTCGATGTTCTGGAGGGCAAGGCCAACTTCCAGACCCGCTGCAGCTCCAAGCATTGAATGAGGCAAAATTGAAATCCCACCAGGAGAGAAATCGTTCTAATCCCCGCCCTCCCCGACACAAACCACCACTTTCCCCATCGCGTGTCCCTCGCCCAGATACCGAATCGCCTCTTCCGCCTGGCTGAGCGGATACCGCTTGTCGATGACAGGGGCAAGCTTGCCGGCCAGGAAAAGCTCTTTCAGCACCTCTTGGTCCTTTCGATTGGGCTTATGGATAAGGATCGTCATCTGCTTGTTCTCTTTTTTCTTGATGCTGCGTCCCAGCAGCAAGAGCTTCAGGATGAGGGACATGGATCCGCCGATCATGACATAAGTTCCATTCGGATTCAGCGAACGCTTGTAGTCGGACACAGACCGGTTCCCGACCACGTCGAGGATCAGATCATGCCGCTGTCCGTTTCGTGTAAAGTCTTCCTTCGCGTAGTCGATCACATGGTCCGCGCCAAGAGATGCAAGGAATTCCAGCTTCTTTGTGCTGTCCACGCAGGTCACTTCGGCTCCGTAGGATTTCGCCATCTGCAGGGCAAAGGTGCCCACGCCGCCGCCAGCGCCGTTGATCAAGACGGTTTTCGCGTGTTGAATCTGCCCTCGATCGCGAAGCCCCTGCAGAGCGAGCACGCCCGCTTGGGGGATCGCTGCCGCCTCCTCGAATGACATGGAGGCAGGCTTCAGCGACAACGCCTCGGCTCGAACGCTCGCATATTCCGCCAACCCGCCCCATCCGCACGAGGAGATGTCTCCGAACACCTCGTCCCCGACCGAGAGCCCGGTCACGTCTCTGCCTACCGCGGCGACCGTTCCGGCTATATCCGCCCCGAGGATGCTGTATTTCGGCTTGAATAGACCTTCAAGACGGGACAGGAAGGGCTTGCCGCGAAGAAGATCCCAATCCCATGAATTGACGGACACGGCCTGAATCCGGACCAGGACCTCGTCTGCTTTTACAGAAGGCAGGTCCCGTTCTTCGAGATGCAGGACATTCGTTGTCCCGTAGCTGCGGTAGACCATCGCTTTCATTCGGGGATCTCCTTCCGCTTGCCGTCGAGAATCGGACATGCCTTGCCGAACAGGCTGCCCTTCCCTTCAGTGCTCCGCAATGCTCCATTCGAACCGGACCTTGTCCAGCCATTCGCCTGCGGCGAAATCCCGGCCCCGGACGACAACGCGATCCGCATATACTTCAATATATAGTCCCTGGCTTCCGTCTTTATGCTCGTCTTCATCGGTCCATAAGTAGGCGACGGACGCGGCGTTCAGCATGCGGGGCAGCGAGTCCGACGCGTCGAACAGCGTATGGGACGCCTCCAGCTCCCAGTGCGTGTGTCCGGTGAACAGAACGGCATTCCTGTGCTTGGACAGCACTTCCTTGAGGGCCTCGTCCTGGACGACGCCGTACCAGCGCTGAGCCTCGTACGATCCGGCGACGGTGTCTTTGAGCGGCTGATGCAAAAAAACGAAGGCGGGTCGAGCCGGGTCGCCTCCCTCGGACAGCTTGGCGTCGAGCCAGGACAGCTGCGTCTCCGACAAGAAGGAGAACAGCTCCAATTCCTGCTCGGTGCCGAGGAAGATAAAATGATACCCTTTCACCCAGTGATCGTGATAGGGCCCGCTCATCCCGGTGGCGTCCAGATAGGCCCCGAGACGCGACGGCCAGTGGCCCAAGCCGACATCGTGGTTGCCCGAAGCCCAGCAGCTGGCCGGCAATCCCGCTCCATGCTCCCGCCAGATCCGGTTGAACTCCGCATATTCCGCTTCCTGGCCTCGGTCTGTAATATCGCCCGCGTGCATGATGCCGTCGCTGTCCGGCGCCTCCCGTGCGATATCCTCGAGCGCCCTTGCCAGATTGCGATTGTACGGATGCAAGGGGTCTGCCTTCACATGCGTATCGGTGATGACCTGGAATTGGAGCAGCAGGCCCTCGGTTCGGTTTCTTCCCGCTTCGATCGGCATGGTTGGACCCTTCTTCCTTTTTTTGTCCTTACAGCAAGATTGGGAAAGTGCGTCTTCGTTGATGATGGTACCTTGAACGTACCCGGTCCGAGTGCCCCCGGTCCGATGGGAAGAGCGCTATTCCTCTTCGGAATCGAGGGGCAGCTTCTGGATCGGAGCGAAGATATGATAGCTCGAACCCAGGTCATGCACATCGTCGAAGCGTTGGATCAGCTCGATATGGGAATCGTCCGTTTCTTGCCGGGAGATCTTCAGGAACCGCGCGTAATCCGTCTTCAGGACATCGCCGATCTCGAGGAGATCGCCGGTATAGGTGAACTTGGCGCAGAAGAGCTGCGGCACGTCGACGGTGAAATAAAACGGCTTCTCGATCCGGAGCTCCTGCGGAATGCCGCACAGCACATTGAATCGGGTGGAGTCAGGCTGGCAATTGGAATAGACGACGTAGCAGGGACCTTGGACGGAAGCGTCCAGCTCCTGCAGGAGCAGATTCGAGTGGGACCGGATCGTCGCCTCGTAGTCGGACGCCAGATCCACCTCGAAGACGATGCCGCTGAGCCGCATGGGCGCGAACTCCGTCAGGGTGAAGTCCGCCACGACGTCGCCGTTGATGTTCTTGATGGGCCTCCGCACGAGGGGGGGAATCGGGACGGGAAGAAGAGGCGGAAGATGAGCCCTCAGCGAGCTTGGAGCGATCCCGTACCGGCGCTGGAACGCGCGGGTAAAGGAGGAGGGCGTCCCGAAGCCGAGCTGGGATGCGATATCCGTGAGGGACGTTCGGCCTTCCCGGATGAGCGGCAAGGAAGCGTTGAGCCTGCGGGAGAGGATGTACGAATTCAACGAGATGCCCGTCATGGCCGAGAACAGCCGATGGAAGTAGAACTTGGACAAATGGAAGGCGTCCGCCACCTCATCCAGCGACAGCGGCTGGTCCAGGCGCTCTTCGATATGAATCAATGCTCGCTCGACAACCTCATGATGGTCCATAGGCAGCTCCAATCGACTAGGAGGGTGAAGGAATGACGCAAGACAGAAGGAATGGCCTCGTTGCGGGGATGCTCTATATCTTGGCTGCGGCTTCATCGATCGTGGCCGTTCTTTGTTACGAACCTGTATTGAACGAAAAGTGGTACTTGGCCGTCTTGGAAGGAGATAAAGCCACGGTGCTGGCCGGCGTACTGAACGATCTCCTGCTCGTGCTGTCGGCGGTGGGGACGGCGGTCATGCTGTTTCCGTACGTCCGCCGCTGGAACGAGCATCTGGCTCTGGGCTATCTGTGCTTTCGATTCCTGGAGGCCGTGTTCATCGCCATCGGCGCGGTGGCCATACTGGGCTTGGTGCAGCTCAGTATCCACTATGAGGCAAACGCCGGGGCCGATCAAGGAATTCTTCTCCAGCTCGGGTATCTGCTTCAAGGAACCCACCGCTGGACATCGATGCTTGGCCCCAACTTCATGCTCGGCCTCAACACGGCCTTGTACAGCTACCTGTTCGTGCGGACGAGGCTGGTGCCCGGGCCGCTGGCCGGGTTCGGCATGGTGACGGCGGGACTGGTGTTCGCGGCGGGGCTGCTGGAGATGTTCGGCGCCATCGAGCCCTACTCCGCGGCCAAAGGGCTGCTGGCTCTGCCTGTCGGCGTCTATGAGATGAGCTTGGCGGTGTGGCTGATGAGAAAGGGATTCCGCGTGAGGGAAGCATGAGGCGGCAAGACGCAAGCAGGGTAGAGGGTTGCGCCGCGCTTGTCCGCATCAAGAGGCTGCCGTCTCGAAGTTCTCCCTGTAACGACCAGAGAAGCGGGCGGGGTATCGGAAAGCTTTGGCTCCAGGCCCGCAAATAGGCGGACGGAGCATGTACCCGCTCATGGAACAGGACCATCCGCCCAAGGAGGGTCCTGTTTTGGTTGCCTTGAATAGTTCCTCTCCCGCAGGGTAAGACAAAATAACGACTCCTCCTGCCAGCCTTGAACGGCAGTCCCGCCAGCGGCATCGGCAGGAGAAACAAACCGCGAACAGATTGCTCGGCATCGAAAAGCGCCACCCATGCGTGCTTGCCGAAGGAGGGATCAGGTGAAGAAGATTCTCGTCATCGACGATGAGGAAGCCATCCGGGACCTGGTGGAGCTGGTGCTCCGCAGGGAGAGCTTCCAGGTGCGGACGGCGGAGGACGGCGCCGAGGGGCTGAGCGAGCTGGACGCCTTCCAGCCGGACCTGGTGCTGCTGGACTTGATGCTGCCGGACTGCTCCGGCTACGACCTGTGCAAGGAGATCGTCAAGCGGCAGGCGGTCCCGGTCATCCTGGTCTCGGCCAAGAACGAGATCATCGATAAAGTGCTGGGGCTGGAGCTCGGGGCGGAAGATTACGTCACCAAGCCCTTCGACAACCGGGAGCTTGTCGCCCGCATCAAAGTGGTGCTTCGAAGGCAGGAGGGGGCCGATCCAAGCCCGCCGAACGGAAGCGGCCGCGTGCAGGTCGGGGAGCTGACGGTCGATCTGGAGGCGAAAGCCGTCCTCAAGAACGGAGCCCCGGTCTCTGAGACCGCCAAGGAATTCAAGCTGCTGGAGACGCTGGCGGGCAGGCCCGGCAAAGTATTCACCCGGGACGAGCTGCTGGAGCTCGTATGGGGATTCGACTATCTGGGCGACAGCCGCAGCGTGGACATGACCATCATGCGGCTGAGAAAGAAGCTGGAGGACGACGCGGACACCCCCGCTTATGTGAAGACGGTGTACGGGTTCGGCTACCGGCTGGGAGGTGGCTCCGACTGAAGTATGCCGCGCGATTGATGGCGTATTGCTTGTTTTTCTCGGTGCTCTCCTTTGCGGTCATCCTGGTATCCGTGAACAAGGCGATCGATTACTTCAGCTTCGTGACGATCGAGAAGCAGATGATGGAAAAGGCGGATCTGAGCGAGCTGTCCTTCCGCGAGGTCATGGCCAAGCAGGAGCGGGCCGAAGGCGAGGGGCAGGCCGCGGATGTGCCGAGAAGCGCCCTGGAGACGCTGAAAGCCTCCTTCAAGGAGGTGCGGATCTACGACCGCGACCGGAAGCTGCTGGGGCTGGCGGTGGACGGCATCATCATCCAGGACGGCCATCCGCTGATATTCCAGGACAACATCCAAAAAGCCCTGCAGGGCAACTATGCCTACAAGGTGACCGAGTCGAAGAAGCTGTATTTCGCCGTGCCCATCCAGGACCGGTATTACGAGAACCGCTATGTGGTGGAGTTCGTGGAGGACCTCTCCTACTTCTACGCCATCCTGGATCAGATTCGTTCGATCCTGATCGTCGGGGCAGGGGGATTCCTGATCCTCATCACGCTTTCCAGCCTGTTCATCGCCCGCACGACGACCCGGCCGATCCTCGATCTGCTCGGCGCGACCGAGAAGTTTTCCAACCGGCAGTTCCAGCCGGTCGCCTTGAACCGCAAGGACGAGCTGGGCATGCTGGCGGACGGGCTGAACCGGATGGGCGTCCAGCTGAACGGCTACATCCAGCACCAGAAGCAGTTCGTCTCCAACGTGTCGCATGAGCTGAAGACGCCGCTTGCCGCCATCCGGGGCTTCTCCCAGTACCTGCACGAAGGAGAACAGTCGGACCCGGAGCTGCGGAAGATCTATGCCCATCTCGTTCAGGAATCGGATCGCCTGACCCGGCTCGTGAACGAGCTGCTGCTGCTGTCCCGGTTCGACAAGGCCGGACCGGAAGGGATCGCCACGGAACGCGCCGATCTGTCGGAGCTGGCCCGGCTCGCGGCGGCGGACATGCGCTCCAAGGCGGACAGCAAGGGCGTCGCGCTGGACGTCAGTCCGGGAAAAGGGGCTTTCGTCGAGGTGAACCCGCTCTTGATGACGCATGCCATCGCCAACCTGATCGACAATGCCGTCAAATACTCGAGCCCCGGCACGCGGGTATCGATCGAAACGGATGTCCGGCAGCAGGAAGCCGTCGTCCGCATCCGCGATCAGGGGATCGGCATCCGCGAGGACGAGATCTCCCGCGTCCAGGAGCGGTTTTACCGAGCGAGCAACGCAAGCTCCGCCAAAGGCTCCGGGCTGGGCCTGTCCCTATGCAAGGAGATCGTCGAGAAAGCGGGCGGCTCCTTGGCGATCGAAAGCGGGCTGGGGGAGGGAACGACGGTTTCCATCGCGCTGCCTCTGGCCGGAAGTTACAAGACCGTTACAAGTCTGTGATGAGTCTGCGAAACGTCTTTCCTATACTGACCTCATGCGGTGCCCAAAACGAATTCAGGAGGAAGATAGGATGAACAACAGACGAAAACCAGCCGTGCTGCTGCTCGCAGCGGCTCTGATGATGCTCCTGGCGGCTTGTCAGGAAAACCGGAACGACGCGCCCGCACCGACATCGGCGGCGGTCGCGCCGTCGCCGTCGGCAGCGCCGACCGAGGCGCCGAGCGGAACGCCGGCCGCCAGCCCCGGCTCCGAGGTCATCAAGGAAGGCTCGATCGAAAAAGAGGACAATGTCGTCCTGAAGGAGCTGTCGTTCGTCTACAAGGACCAGAACATCGCCCTGCAGGACATCGTGGACGATGCGAAGCTGGAAAGCTTGCTCGGCAAGCCGGAAGAGAAGAAGTCGCATACGTATGCCGAGAACGACGGAACGAATCGCGACAACTTGATCGGCTTCACGGAGAACGCGTACGCCTATCCGGGGCTCGTCATCCAGACGATCAATTCCGCGGAGGGCAAGAAGTTCTTCATCTTCAACATCGAGATCACCGACCCCAAGTACGCGACGATCCGGAACGTGAAGGTCGGCGACAGCGTCGACCAGCTCAAGGAGGCGTATCCGGAGGGGCGCCTCATCGGCGAAGGCGCGGCGGACGAAGAGGACGATTTCCGCTACGAGCCGGCCAACTATGTCGACTACATGACCTTCCACATCAAGGACGCCAAGATAGAGAGCATCCGCATCACGACGCTTCTGGACTAGAGCGGCGGCAAGTCGCGCGCTTCCGCCCGCGGGGCTAGAGAGGCTCGGCTTCCGCAGGAACCGCGGCCGCCGGCTTCGGAGCGGCTTTTTTTCGGCCGAGCCGGTTGGTCCCGATGACGCCCGCCAGGATCATCACCGATCCGATGAGATGATAGATCGTCAGCTCCTCGCCGAGAACGATCGCCCCGGCCGCCATGGAGACGATCGTGGACAGATTGGCGAAGACGCTCATGCGGGAGGCTTCCATCCGGGCGAGGATGTAGGTGGAGGTCAGCGCCGTGACGAGCGAGGACGCGACGCCGAGGAACAGGATGGACCCGACGAAGGCGCCGCTGGAGAGCGGGTCGAAGACGCGGTCCAGCGTACCTGCAGCCGCATGGTCCGTGACCGAGGCGACCAGGAAAGCGGCGAAGCCGACTCCCATCATGAAGTATGTCATTTCGGCAGGACGGAAGGACTTCGACAGCGAGCGGGCCATGACGGTATACCCGGCAAAGGCGAAGCAGGCCAGCAGCAGCAGGGAGATGCCCGCGAGGTTCGACAGGTCGATCCGGCTGCCTTTCATCACGAAGATGAAGACGACGCCGAAGACGGACACGAAGATCGACCCCTTCTGCAAGGCAGTCGTCGTTTCCTTGAGCGCGAGCGAGGCGACGATCATCGTGACGATGGGCGTGAAGGCGTACAGGATGCCGCCCTCCGCCGAGGTGGCATGCAGCAGCCCGAACGCTTGCAGCGTGAAGAACCCGAGCGGGTACAGGGCGGCGAGCAGCAGGACTTTATGGACCGGCTTGCCGCGGTAGTCCAGCTTGACCCAGCCGAGCGCCACGGGCACGGACATCGCCAGGAACGAGGAGGCGAAGCGGAAGGCCAGCGTGTCGAGCGGGCCGGCGTGATCAAGCGCGATTTTGGCGAACAAGAAGGACAATCCGATGATGACCGCATTCAATACGGCAAAGAAATAAGAAAGCCGAAGCTCTTTTTGGATCATAGTCGATCGTTCCTTTCCTGGATCCGGCAGCGTGTTCGCGAACGTCTTGGCCGTTGCCTTCAAGATACGTTCTGTCGGCAGTCCGAACAACCGGCTTTTCGTCGGACTGTACCGATACAGCTGCTCGAAGGCCGGGACGGCCGTAGTCCAGCTTGAAGGCGAAAAGCAGCAGCAAAAAGAAGGCATCCGCGAGGATGCCTTCTTTTTGTGTCCCTATGGCGGATGAATGCATCCGCTACCCTTCGTACCGGCGCCCGTTCACATAGAAATTGTCCTCGCGGCCGACCCGGAAGGAAAGCTCCAGCTCGGGAATGCCGAGCGACCGGACATGCCGGTCGATCGCGGCGGCCATGCGGTCGCGGACCTCGTCTCCCCGCTCGAACCACCACACGTCGATGAAGGGATAGGGCTCGGTGTACTCGCCGTCGAATAGGGCCGTGACATGCAGGCACTCCAAGGTGAAATTATCGGTTCCGCACCCGCAGATCGCGGCCATCTCCTCGACAAGCGGCTTGCTGATGGAACGTACGCCCTCGGCTGGAATTCCTCTGAAGATCAATTGCGGCATCTCGGCCTCCTCCTGTTCCCTTGCAGATGTCTCTGGCATTATCGCGGAAAAGCCGCTCAAGATCAAGGATGGAAGCCGAAGGAAAAAAAGGCTTGCAAGAGGAGGAAAGTTGATCTATATTGATCGTAACAAATTGAAAATATCAAAATGGTACGAACAACAAACGGACAGCAGCTCGCGAAGAAAGCGGAGGGATGAGTCATGAAGAAGGCGGAGGCAGGCCATTGGAGATGGTTCGAAGTGGCCTGGTTGATTCTATTTACGGCGGTTGCGATCGGCTTTACCGTCCTGTCCAAGGATTCGTGGTTCGGGTTCACGGTCTTCCTGACCGGAGTGCTCTGCGTCGTGCTCACGGCCAAGGGCAAGCTGGCGAGCTACGGATTCGGCATGTACAACACCGTCGGCTACGCCTATCTGGCCTACAGCAACGGATTGTTCGGAGAAGTGATGCTCAATCTGCTGTTCTTCGTCCCGATGAACATCGTCGGCTTCATCCTGTGGCGAAGGAACTACCAGGGCGGCCAGTTGACCATGCGGAAGATGGACGTCCGAAGCCTGCTCCTCATCGGAGCGCTCTGCATCGGCGGCACCCTGCTGCTCGGACTCGGCCTGTCGTTCATCCCGGCGCAGAACTCGCCTTACATCGACGCCCTGACGACAGTGCTGTCCATCGCGGCCACGATCCTGATGGTGCGGCGGTTCAAGGAGCAGTGGCTGCTCTACATCGTGCTGAACATCTTCACGGTGCTGCTCTGGAGCATCCGGACGCTGGAGGGCAGCGCGGACGGCCTGCTCATGATCGTCATGTGGAGCGCCTATCTGGTGAACGCGGCCTACGGCTATTACAATTGGAACAAAGGGGTCAAGGAGGCATCGGCATGAAGAAGCTCGGACTTACGCTCGGCAAGTTCGCCCCGCTGCACAAAGGGCATCAGTACATGATCGAGACGGCGCTGCGGGAGGTCGACGAGCTGATCGTGGTCATCTACGAGACGACGGTCACTCCGATCCCGCTCCAGGTGCGGGCGGGCTGGATCCGCAAGCTCTACCCGTCCGTCCGGGTCGTGGAAGCCTGGGACGGACCGGACGGATACTCGGACGACAGGGAGCATGAGATCCGGGAGGAGCAGTACATCCTGGGGCTGCTGAAGGGCGAGCAGGTGACCAACTTCTACTCGAGCGAGTTCTACGGCAAGCATATGAGCCTCGCCTTGGGGGCCGTCGACCGGCGGGTCGACGAAGCCCGCGGGCAGGTGCCGGTCTCGGCGACGATGGTCCGCTCCGATCCGTATCGGTACCGGCATTTCGTGAGCGATCTCGTGTATCGCGACCTCATCGTAAAGGTCGTGTTCGTGGGAGCGATGTCGACCGGCAAGTCGACCCTGACGGAAGCTTTGGCCAAAAGGCACGGAACGGCCTTTGCCAGCGAATACGGGCGGGATTATTGGACCGAGCATCAGGTGGACCGGCGGATCGGCCTGGAGGCATTCGACGAGATCGCCGCGGGCCATATCGAGCGGGAAGAGCAGGCACTGCTGGAAGCAAATCGTTATCTATTTGTCGATACGAATGCGATTACGACGTACATGTTCGCCCTGGACTACCACGGGCGGGCGCCGGAGCTTCTCACGCGCATCGCTCTGGAGAACGCGCAGCGCTACGATCTGTTCTTCCTGTGCGACGACGACATCCCTTACGACGACACCTGGGACCGCAGCGGCGACCAGAAGCGGCATGTGTTCCACAAGCAGATCATCGGCGATCTGAAGGAGCGGAGGATTCCCTACATCACGCTCCGGGGAACGCTGGAGGAGCGGATGCGGACGGTAGACGAGGTGCTGGAGGCATTCGAGCCTTACGGCAACTACTTCGGCGCGCTGCGACGGGGGACGAAGGCATGAAGGAGGTGGAGCCGGTGGAGCCGGTCGATCGGGACGGACGGACGGAGCGAGAGTGGCTGGAGCAATACCGGCCGGGAGAGTACGAGCGGCCGTCGGTGGCGGCGGATATGGCGGTCTTCACCGTCACCAGCGCGGAGACGGACAACTATCGCAAGCTTCCGGAAAAAGAGCTGCGCCTTCTGCTCATCCGCCGGGGAGGGCATCCCTTCCTGGGGAAATGGGCGCTGCCGGGCGGGTTCGTCCGGCCGGACGAGACGGCGGAGCAGGCCGCCGCGCGGGAGCTCCGCGAGGAGACGGGCGTAAGCGACGTCTACCTGGAGCAGCTGGGGACCTTTACCGAGGTCGGCCGCGACCCGCGCGCCTGGGTGATGAGCTGCAGCTACATGGCGCTGATCGACAGCGCCCGGGTGCAGGTGCAGGCGGGCGACGACGCCGAGGAGGCCGCTTGGTTCAAGGTCGGCTATCGCCTCCTGCGGGAGCAGAAGGAACAGCTCGATGAAGGCTGCGTCAAGACCTGGACCTGCGAGCTCAAGCTGCGCACGGAGGAGGAAGAGCTGACGGCGGTCGTCGAGCGGACCGTGACGGCCAAGCCGACCTCCACGTCCGTCGTCCACTCGATCGCATCGAACGACGGGCTGGCATTCGACCATGCCAAGATCATCGCCTGCGCCATCGAGCGGCTGCGGGAACAGACGAACGGCACCGACATCGCCCTGAACCTGATGCCCGGGCGGTTCACGCTGACGGAGCTGCAGCAGGTCTATGAGGTGATCCTCGGCAAGGAGCTGCTCAAGGCAGCGTTCCGGCGGAAGGTCGCCGATCTCGTCACGGAGACCGATCATTATGCCGACCATGCCGGGCATCGTCCTTCCCGGTTGTTCCGGAGGAACTGGGAAGGCGTCTGACGCTAGTTCAGGCGGTGCACGATCTCGAACTTGTTGCCGCAAGGGTCTTCGAAGAAGACGGCGTAATACGTCGGGCTGATCGGGAACAGCCTCGGGCCGTCGGCCACCGTCCCGCCCGCTTCGGCGACCAGCCGGGCCAGCCGGTCGACTTCCTCCCGGCTGTCCGCCCAGAATCCGGTCAGATGGGCGTTGGCGCGATGCTCGGGATCTTCCGTGATCGCGACATAGGGCGCTTGCGGGAGCTCTCCTTCGCCGGCAAAAACGCGCCAGTCGGCGCTGTGGAAGGTCCGGACGAAGCCGAGCGCGGGCAGCAGCTTTTCATAAAAAGGCAGAGCGCGCTCCAGCTCGTTCACGCGCAGATCGACATGGCTGTATTTATTCATCCTTGGTCAGCTCCTTTTTCATCTCGTCCAAGACGTTTTCCCAAACCTGCTTCATGGCCTCGCGGGTGCCGGCATGATCCAGCTTCTCCTGGTGGAAGCTTACGGTCGTCCTGCCTTCTCCGGCAGGCAGCAGCCGGATCTGCAGCGTCGATGGAGCCGGCCAGTCGGGTTTTTGCCAGCGCAAGCGGAGCTGCTCGCCCAGCTTGACGACCCGGAACTCGCCGCTGAGGCCGTTCCGCGCCGTGAAGGCTTCCCCGGCCTGAAGGGCCAAGGGCGGAACCTCGCCCAGCCACAGCTTCAGGCCAGCCGGCGAGGTCAGGAAGCTCCAGATCCGCTCGCTGCCGGCGGGGAGCGTTCGGCGGACGCCGATCTGGTAGCCGGCCGATGCCGTCTGGCCTACGGTTCTTCTGCTCATGCTCAAGCACCTCTCTCCTCGGATTAAGGGGTCAAGCCTCGGACAAACAGCTCGATGCCGCTCGCGAGAAACGCGGCCTGGGCGTCCGGCTTGAACGGCGACGGGGTGAACAAGCCGGACATGAACGCTCCGTAATTCATCCAGATGAACGCCGCTGCCTGCGCTTCGGCGTCGGTGTCGATCAGCTTGCCGCGCTTCTTCATCTCCGCGAAGTAGTCCGTCAGCAGGTCCAGCAGCTTGCGGGGCTGCTTGTTCGCCTCCTCGCGGATGTCGGCCAGCTCGTCGCTCTTCAGGACGACGAGGAACAGCTTGCGGTTGTGCTCCATCGTCTCCTGATAGGCGCGGCCGATCCGGCCGAGGTCGGATCGCAGATCCCATGCGAAGCCGCCTGTGAACAGGCCGGCCATCTCCCGACCGTAATGGTAGCGTTCAACCGCGCTTGCGATCAGATGCCGCTTCGTGCCGAACTGGCGGAACAGCGTCATCTCGCTGAAGCCCGCCGCTGCGGCGATCTGCTTGGTGGACACGCCCTTGAACCCGTTCTCGGCCATCAGCTCGATGGCGGCTTGCATCAGCTTGTCGCGCGTGTCCGTAGGGTCTGAACTCGTCAACGGTCTCAGCCACCTTGTCGTCATGATTATGTTAGTTAGTGGTAACTAACATTAGAATAACCGACGGCCCCCGCTTCCGTCAAGTCCATTCCGACGAACGAAAGCGGCTTCCCGAGGGAAGCCGCTTTCTGAAGGGCCATACGCCATCGTCCCGCTTTTCGCCCGATCCTCATGCCGAGGCCGAGGACTCCGCATCCGATGAGGCCGGCTTGGCCTGCAGCGTGCCGCCCAGCAGCAAGGCGCCGAGCGATAGCGCGATGCAGGCGGCCGAGAAGATTCCGACCGCGGCGTAGCCCCCGGCCTGCATGTAGAGCAGCCCGGCGATCCAGGCGCCGAGCGTGTTCGCGCCGTTCATGGTCGAGTTGGCCAGGCTGGAAATCGTCCCTCGGATGGAGGGGTCAAGTGACGTGAGCGTCAGCATGAAGATCGGGAAGAGGATGCCGAGCGTGGTGAACAGGACGAGATAGGCGAGCCTGACGGCGAGGATGCTGTCCGCATAGGGAGTCGCCGCGTACAGCGCGACGAGCGCGGCCATGCCGCCGGCGATCGTCGGGATGACGCCCAGACGGCGGGTGAGGTAGGCGCTGACCATGCTGCCGAGCAGGTTGCCGACGCCGAGGAAGATGACGACGGTGCCGATCTGCTCGACCGGCAGGCCGAAGCGGTCGGCCATCCATTTGCCGAGGAAGGCGAAGGACGTGCCGACAGCGAGGTGCAGGAGCAGGTAGGACAGGAAGCCGCTCCTGGCCTTGCCGCTCTTCGCCAAAGGAACATAGCGGGCGAGGATGGAGATCCTCCCGGCCTTGGCCTTGCCGAGGTCGGGCTTCATGTCCGGGAGCAGGACATACGCGGCGGCGACGAGCAGCAGCGAAGCTCCGGCGATCGTCCAGAACGGCACGGACCAATGCGAGCCCGCGAGCCAGCTGCCGAGCGGAACTCCCATCGCCTGGGAGGCGGCAAGTCCGGAGAAGGCGATGCCCATCGTTTTCGAGATTTTGGCCGGAGGCACGACCGCCGGGATGGACGCCCACACCTGCGGCGCGGTGAACGCCGCGCTGGCCCCGGCGAGGAAGCGGAACAGGCACATCGACCAGAAATCCTCCGCCAAGCCGCATAAAGCCGTCGAGACGGCGAATCCGGTCAAGCCGCACAGGAGCACGGTCCTCCGGTTCCAGCCGTCGGAGAGGGGTCCTGCGATCAAGGCGAACAGGGCGGAGCTGAGCGTGTAGGCGCCGAGCATCCATCCCGCCTGAGAGGTCGGGACGCCGAATTCTCCTTGCAGGGTGGGAAGCAAGGGAGAGATGATGAACGTATCGGTCCCGATCATGAACAGGATGAGGAAGAAGAGCAGCGTATGCTTGCTCACGGCGAATCACTCCTTATGATAAGAATGGGTTTTCCTTATCGTAAGGCTTATTGGTGACAGCTCCTGTCATGAAAGGCGGATTGCGGTCAAGGCCTGCCCTCGATTCCGTCAGGCAATCCATCCAATCGCGGCACAGGAGAAAAGAAGATCCAGAGCACGGCGGCCAAGGTGCCGGCTGCGCCTACGGCCAAGGTCAGCCGCAGTCCGATCCCCGTCCCGAGCCAGCCCCCCAGCAGCGCGCCGATAGGCGCAGTCCCCGTCACGACAAAACGGTAGCTCGCGTTCATCCGGCCCAGAAGATGCTCCGGCGTGACGGTCTGGCGCAAGCTGATGATGTGGATATTGGAGATCACCACCCCGAATCCGCTTAGGAAAAAGGAAAGGATCAGCAAGGGAACCGACAGAGGCAACGGACCGCTGGCTAGCGGAACGAGGAGCGGAGCGATGCAGGCCAGAAGAATGGATCCCAGCAGGACGGAGCCGGTGCGCAGGCGGGCGTGGATGCGGCCTGCGGCCAGCGATCCGAGAAGAGCGCCGATGCTTGAAACGGAAAGGATGATGCCCAGCAGCGCGGGGCCGATGTGGAGGCTGCGCGTCAGATAGAGGATCAGGACCGCCCAGCTGACCTGGCTGAACAGATTGTACGTCGCGGCTTCTCCTGCCAAGGCCCGCAGGTAGGGATTGCGGAACACGATGCCGATGCCTTCGCGGATGTCATCAAGAACGGAAGCCCGTGCTTCAGGGGGAGGGGGAATCGGCTCGGGCCTTTGGATGGTCCCCATGAAGATCGCCGATATGAGATAAGTCGCGGCGTTGATGCCGATGACGAGCGGCGCGGTCACGATGGAGATCAAGGCGCCGCTCAGTCCCGGCCCGCTGACTTGAGCCATGGAGGCGCTCAGCTGAAGCTTGCTGTTCCCTTCCACGACGTGCGAGCGGGTGACCAGGGAGGGGAGATAGGATTGATACGCCAGGTCGAAAAATACGGTCAGCACGCCCGTCAGGAACACGATGAGATAGAGATGCTCCACCTGGAGCCACCCGCCCAGAAAGCTGAGCGGAATCAGAGCCAGCAGCAGGGCCCGCCCGGCATTGGCCGCGATCAATACGGGGCGGCGGCGGTTGCGGTCGATCCACACGCCGGCAAACAGAGTGATCAGCAGGAACGGCAGGTATTGCGCCGCATTCAGCAGGCCCATCTGGGCCGGAGTGACCTGCAGCGTCTCTGCCGCGACCAGCGGGATGGCGAGGCTGGTGATCTGAACCCCGAACAAGGACAGCGTCTCCCCGGACCAGAACTTCATGAAGTCGCTGTCCTTCCATAAGCCGTTGAACCCTAATTTTCGATGATGGGTAGACATCAAGAGCCTCCTGGGCCAATGCCGTGCATTGACGTCGTAATTATAACCCTCTAAAATTATGTATAGGGGTTACACTGAATCGTGGTTAGAGTATAAAAGGGTTGCTTCTAACTGTCAATAATGATTTAGGGGGTTAGTATTGCGATGGGGGAGGAAGGCATGACGAGGACTTTTTACAGGCTGGATGAACGCTTGTGCCTGGATTTTGTCAATACGGTGGGCTATCACACCGGAGACCATCCGAATGAGTGGCTGACCGACTACACCCGCTTGGCAAACTGGAGCTATGAAGCCGGAGCTCTCAACGAGGAGCGGCAGAGGGACCAGCTGCTGCAGCTGGCCGGGCAAGCTCCGGAAGAGGCGGACCGGGTGCTGGGACAAGCCGTCGAGCTGCGGGAAGCCTTGTTCCGAGTTCTGTGCTCCGTCGTGCGCAAGGAACGGGCTCCGGCGGAAGACATGGAGCGGATCAATCTTTATCTAAGTCGATCCGGGAAGCAGTTCAAGCTGATCGCGGATGATGCGAACCGATTCTCGATGCCCTTCCGCCCGGAGCGCGTGGAGATGGACAGCATGCTCGGTCCTGTGGTCCGCTCGGCCGCGGACCTGCTGCTGTCTCCGGATCTGGCCCGATTGAAGCTGTGCGGGGCCGATGCCTGCGGCTGGCTGTTTCTGGATACGAGCCGCAACCATAGCCGCCGCTGGTGCTCGATGGACGATTGCGGGAACAAGGAGAAGGCCAAGCGGTTTTACCGGAAGAAGACGAAGTGAGCGGTGGAAAACGGAAATAAAAAAGGCGCTCCGCGATGGGAGCGCCTCCGTGCCCTTCCTTATTCGCTGTCGCTGACGACCGTGAACCGCTCGTTCACATGCTGCGGATGCTCAATCTCATCCAGCACGGCGATGGCGAAGTCGTTGTAGCTGACGTAGCTGTTGCCTTGAGCGTTCGGGATGACGTGATTCTTGCCTTTGCGGTACGAGCCGGTGCGCGGGCCTTCCGGATCGAAGAACGCGGCCGGGCTGATGTAGGTCCACGTGATCGAATCGGACTGCCGCAGGTGCTCCAGCTGCTTGCCGGCATTCATGGCGGTCGGATAGACGAAGTCCGGGAAGTCCGGCGTATCCATCAGCAGCGTCGTGCTGTCGGCATCCGCATACAGGCTGCCCGCGCCGCCTACGACGACGAGCTTCGTGTCCGGCGCGTCCTTCAAGGCTGTCGCCAGGGCGACGCTCGAGTCCAGGTACAGCGACTCTTGGCCGATCGGCGCCTTGAAGGCGCTGACGACGACGTCGAAGGGGCGGAGATCGGCGCCGGTCAGGTCGAACAGGTCCTTCTCGATGACGGCGACGTTGTCGGCGGAGATCTTGGAAGCATCCCTCACGATGGCGGTGACGGCATGGCCGCGGTCGACCGCTTCGTTCAGGATCAGGCTTCCGGATACGCCGTTTGCTCCGATGATGGCGATATTCATGATGGTTCCTCCTCTATAGGCAATAGGATTAGATTGTGGACAAGAATCTGATCCTATACTATGGCATTAGTTCAAAAAGGACTAGTAGGCACATTTAGAGTACCTAGTCGCCTTTTTAAGACCATGAAGAGGAGAGATCGATATGGCAAGAACGACCTTCAAGGGCGAGGTCCCGGAGGAGAAGCGGGAGCTCTGTCTCGTGACGGATGCGCTGAACGTCATCGCGGGCAAGTGGAAGCTCATCATCCTGTGGCAGCTGAAGGAGACGAGACGGTTCGGGGAGCTCCAGCGGCTCGTGCCGGGCATTTCCAAAGGCATCCTGACCAGCCAGCTCCGGGAGCTGGAACAGGACGGGATGGTGCATCGAGAGGTGTATCGCGAAGTGCCGCCCAAGGTGGAGTATTCGCTCACGCAACAGGGCCGAAGCTTCCTCCCCATCCTGGACAGCATCGGGGAGTGGAGAAGGAATCAGGCGAAGTAGTCGATGAGGAAGTCGCGGAACCGGCGCGCGGCGAGGGAGAGGTACCGCTTCTCGTGCCAGGCGAGCTGAAAATGGCGCTGGCAGACGGGGAACTCGATCTGCAGCAGGCTCATCTGCGCGTTCGGGCCGCCGCAATTGCCGACGAGCGCGACGCCCAGCCCGGTCCGGACGAGACTGGCGATGCTCGCAGGCTCGTCGACGCGGCAGACGAAGGCAGGCGCCATGCCGGCTTCTCGAAACAACAGATCGTTCATCTTCTGAAAAGGAAACCCTTCCTTGTACCCGATGAACGGGTCCTCCGCCACCTCGCTGAGCCGGATGCTTTTCCTGCTGGCGAACCGGTGCCCCTTGGGAACGGCCAAGTACACCTCTTCCTTCATGATGGATACCGAGCTGATGTCGGGCCGGCGGATCGGCAGCGCCGTGAAGCACAGATCGACTCCGCCTTCCTCCACCAACAGCTCCATCTCTTCCATCGACGTCTGGGTGATCCGAAAATGGGCTTCGGGATGAAGCGCGAGGAACTCGCCCAGCGCATCCGAGATCCGGTCCAGCGTCGAGGTCGCCAGATGGATGCTCCCTTGCTCAAGTCCCGCCAGCTCGGATACTTCTTTCTTGCCGTCCTCCAGCAAATCGAGCGCCTGCTCGACCTTGTCCAAAAACGCCTTTCCGAACGGATTCAAGCGAATCCGTCCTTTGTGCCGATCGAAGAGCGGAACCCCCACGTCTTCCTCCAGCCTCGAAATCGTCTTGCTCAGCGCAGGCTGCGCGATCATCAGCTCCTGCGCCGCCTTGGTCATGTGCTCCATCCGAGCCACCGTTCGAAAATACCGCAGCTGCAGCAGCTCCATGCGCGTCCCTCCTTTGAGTCATATACCGGAGTATATCGATGATATGGTTTAAGATATATTTTCGTTTATCTATACGCGATTGTAAAATAAAGCATGCAAGGGAATCAACTGGAATTGCGCAAAACGGTACCAAAGGAGGCCTGCTCCATGGAAGGCGCCGTCCAGCGGCAAGCGGGCGAGAAATTGATTCGGATTCTGGCCTTCACGCTGGCCATCTCCGTCATGAGCGCGACGATGTTCAATGTCGTGCTGCCGGAGATCGCCGCCGAGTTCACCCTCTCCTTGTCGCAGGTCAGCTGGGTATCCTCCGCGTTCTTGCTGGTCTATGCGGTCGGAACGGTGATGTACGGGAAGCTGGCGGATACGTATCGGCTCAAAAACCTGCTGGCCTTCGGCCTCGGCTTGTTCGCGCTCGGCTCGGCCATCGGGCTGCTGTCCCAGCAGTTCGAGACCGTCCTGCTCGGCCGAATCGTGCAAGCCGCCGGCGCGGCAGTCATTCCCGCCACGGCCGGCATCATCCCCGTCCGGTATTTCCCGCCGGAGAGCCGCGGCCGCGCGCTCGGCATCTCGATGACCGGCCTTGCGCTCGGCAGCGCCCTGGGGCCGGCCGTCGCCGCTTTGCTCGTGAGCGCCGTTCCTTGGCGCTGGCTGTTCGGCATGCCGCTGCTTACCTTGCTGGCGCTGCCTTCCTACCGCAAGTATCTGAATGAAACGCCCGGGGATGCGCGCCGGCTGGATTGGCTCGGAGGCGGGCTGCTTGCCGGCACGGTCGCCTTGCTGCTGCTCGCGATTGCCAGCCAAGCGTGGCTGCCGGCGGCCGGCTGCGTGCTCTTGTTCGTCCTGTTCGTGGCGAGGATCCGCTCCGTGCCGGATCCGTTCATCCGGCCGGACCTGTTCCGAAGCCGCAGGTATTCGCTCGGGCTGACGATCGCTTTCCTGGCGACGGGAATCGGGTATTCGCTTGTCTTTCTCAGCCCGCAGCTGCTGACCCATGTCAATCGGATCGAACCCGGCTGGGTAGGCCTCGCGCTGGTGCCGGCCGCGGCCGTGACGGCGGCTCTGGGGCGCAAGGGCGGCAAGCTGGCCGATCAGAAAGGCTTTTCCGCGCTCTTTTACTTGGGCTCGGCGCTGGTGACGGCCTGTTTCCTGCTGCTGTCCACGTTCGCGGGCCTGTCGGCCTGGCTCTTCTCCGGGATGCTGATCTTCGG
The DNA here is from genome assembly GCF_002864175.1 of Paenibacillus pasadenensis. Lineage (NCBI taxonomy): Bacteria > Bacillati > Bacillota > Bacilli > Caryophanales > Paenibacillaceae > Paenibacillus > Paenibacillus pasadenensis. Next base: position 177,448 of record NZ_NFEZ01000001.1, read on the forward strand.
CAACGTCGGGCAATCGTTCCTCTACATGGCGTTGTCCAATGCGATTTCCCGAACGCTGCCGCAAGAGCAGGCCGGCGTCGGCATGGGCCTGCTGGCGATGCTGAACTTCATTTCCGGCGCCATCGCGGCGGGGGTGTACGGCAAGGTCGTCGATCAAGGCGCCGTCAGCCAGTGGAACCCGCTCCACCACCATGCAGGAGCGGCTGTCTACAGCAACCTTTACTTGGTCTTGGCGGTTTTGCATCTCGGCATTCTGACGTTTTATTTCATGCAGATGGATCGACAAAGGAGGAGCTTACAATGAAAGCAGCCGCATTCCGTTCGGTCGGCGGTCCCGAAGTAATGGAGGTCATATCGTTTCCCGATCCGCAGGCTGGACCGGGTCAAGTGAGAGTCAAGGTGAAAGCGGCCGGGGTGCAGCATTATGACTGCAGCGTGAGGAGCGGATGGACGCCGCAAGGCGCCGACATCCGGCTGCCGCAGATTCCGGGCAACGAGTTCGCAGGCATCGTCGATCAAGTCGGCGAGGGCGTGGCCGGCTTCTCCGTCGGCAGCGAGGTGCTCGGCTTCAGCCTGCTCAACAGCTACGCCGAATACATTGTCGTAGGCGCCGATCAGATCGTGAGCAAGCCGAGCAGCATAACCTGGGAAGAGGCCGGCGGGCTGACCGGCAACGGCCAAGGGGCGCATATCGCCCTGAAAGCCATCGGCGTCGGTCCGGGCGACACGGTGCTGATCCATGGCGCGGCCGGATCGCTGGGGGCTTTTGCGGTGCAGCTGGCCAAGGAGTGGGGAGCCAAGACGATCATCGGCACGGCCAGCGAGGCCAACCATGACTACGTGCGCTCGCTCGGAGCGATCCCGACGACGTACGGAGAGGGGCTTGTCGAGCGGGTGCGGGCGCTGGCGCCGGACGGCGTCGACGCGGCGTTCGATACGGCCGGAGCGGAGGCGGCGCGCGCCTCGGTCGAGCTGGTCGCAGATCGATCCCGGATCTGCACGTTCGCCGCCTACGACCTGATCGAGGAGCTTGGCCTGCGCGTCGTCCGCGGCGAGCGCAGCGCCGCCCGTCTGGCCGAGCTCGTCGAGCTGCACAGCCAGGGCAAGCTGCGCATCCAGATCCGGCAGGCGTTCCCGCTGGAGCAGGCTGCAGACGCCCACCGGCTGATCGAGACGAGGCATGGCCGAGGCAAGATCGTGCTCGCCATCGGTTGAGCCGAGACCGTCCGGACGCGTGCGTCCGGGCGGTTTTTTTGCTATGGAGGCCGGCAATCGGATAAGCTGGGAGGTGCAGGTCGATCGTTCGGAACAATTTACGTGAGAAAAGAGGGCTCGCTCGAAATGGGAGTAGGGGTAGGAATAGCGTTGGCGATTGCCGCAGCCTTGATCTTGGTTTACCTCTGGGTCCGGCCCGCCCTGGGAGGAAAGCCGTCCGCCGAATCGCGGGCGCGCATCCGCCGCTCGAAGCAATACCGCGACGGCGTGTTCGCTTATCCTCTGCCGACGCCGATGATCGAGGATTGGAAGGAACAGCTTTCCATTCTGGGCGACTTCATCAAAGGCACGCCGCAAGCCGTTCCCGACCGGCCGCTGGCCGTGGAGCGGTATGTGCCTGCGCCTGCGGAGGAGAGGGGGGCATCGGCGCGCGTCACCTGGTTCGGCCATTCGGCGGTGCTGCTGGAGCTCGGGGAAAGAACGGTGTTCCTGGATCCGATGCTGGGGCGGGCGCCGTCGCCGGTTCCCTTTGTCGGAGGGCAGCGGTTCAAGGGCTCGCCGCCACTGGACCTTCAGGCTCTGCCTTGGCTGGATGCGGTCGTGCTCTCGCATGATCATTACGATCATCTGGACTATCCGACGATCCTCCAGCTCAAGGAGAAGACCGGGACGTTCATCGTGCCGCTCGGCGTAGCCGCGCATCTGGAGCGGTGGGGCGTCGCGCGCGAGGCGATCCGCGAGTGCGACTGGTCGGAGTCGGTGACGCTGCAGGGCCTGACGCTGACCTGCGCGGCGGCTCGCCATTTCTCCGGGAGGGGCTTGTTCGGCCGGAATTCGACGCTGTGGTGCTCCTGGGTGATCGAGGGCATGGGGAGGCGGATCTTCTTCAGCGGGGACAGCGGGTACGGCCCGCATTTTCGCGACATCGGGGAGACGTACGGGCCGTTCGACCTGACGCTGATGGAATGCGGCCAGTACGACCGGCGGTGGGCGAACATCCACATGCTGCCGGAGGAGACGGTGCAGGCGCATCAGGATGTGAAAGGCGGCCTGCTCGTCCCGATCCACTGGGGCGCGTTCCGGCTCGCGATGCATGCCTGGACCGATCCGGTCGAGCGCCTGCTCCAGGCCGCCAGCGTCCAAGGCGTCGCCGTCTGCACGCCGCGCATCGGCGAGACGGTGAAGCTCGGGCAGGGCGAGCCGCCGGCCACGCCTTGGTGGCGCTGATCGCAGCCGCGCCCTGGTGGCGCTGACCAGTGGCCACGCGCTGGTGGCGCTGATCACGGCCACGTCCTGGTGGCGCTAATCGCGGCCACGCGCTGGCGGCGCTGACCGCAGCCGCGGCCGACCCGCAGACAAACGTCCGTTTTTGAGCTCCCGTCCGCATCTGGCCCGCACATAATCGAATCTATCGCATCTACTAGTCTATCACTACTAGGGAGGCTTTTAGATGGGACTTCGAGAGGTGCAAGGGTATGATCCGGTTCAGATCACCAACTCCACATCGTTTACTGCGTTTGGGACTGTCGTGTATTCGTCGCTCTTTTGTGCGAACGATCCTTATGCGGTGTCGCGAGACGAGACATGGAGAGCTTCCGGCCGCGGAGTCTGCCTGCTGACCCGAATCAGCGCCACGGTCCGGACGCCCAGCGGCGATATCGCCGCGGAGCCGTATACATCTTCCGGCACTTCGTACAGCCAGTTCGCCATCATCCAGGTCGGCGTGAACCAGTTCCGGGTGACGCGCGTCGTCGGCTGAGTTCGGATGCCAAGCCGAGAAGACGGCCTGCCCCTGACAACAGGGCAGGCCGTCTTTTTGCATTTCAGCGGTTTTGGTACCGCTTGATCGTGCGCAGCATCGAGGAGTCTTTCAACAGCCGGAAAGGGCGCAGGACCGGTTGATAGTTGCCTTCGATGATCCAGATCCGGCGGTCCTTGTCGATGCCGATGTCGAACCCGACTTGCCGGAGGTCGGGATAACGCTCTCCGAGCCGTTCGGCAGCCTGCAGCGCGGCCTGCTTCACTTGGGACGGCAGGCTCCGGTCTTCGATCCGGGCCGCTCTCAGCGCTTGGAGCAACGGAATCGGGCGGCTGGCCACATTCGTGACCAGATAGCCTTTCGCCGCCACTTTCGCATAAGAGCCGGTCACGGTCCAAGGGGAGCGAGCCGCCCGTTTGCGCTGGACCATGATCCGGATGTCGAACGGCCTGCCCTGGATGCGGGCCAGCCGAATCCGTTCTTGCACCAGATAGCCTCTTCCCTTGCTTTCGGTCCACAGCCACTCGAGAACCTCGTCGGTGCCGCTCATCGTGATGGCGTTGCTCTCGTGCTGCATCCGGAAGGCGTCCGCGCCTTTTCGCGTGATGAATACGATGTCCGTGCCGAAGCTTCCGTCGCGAGGCTTCAGGACGACGCTTTTATGGCGCAGCAGCATTTGGGCCAAAGCTTCCTTCTCCAGCAGCTGCGTTTCGGGCAGCCATGCGGCAATCCGGGGGTCGCCGCGAAGGACGCGATGCTGCTCCCATTTGTCTCTTTGGACCGCCACTCGAATCCCTGCCTTTTTCGATCGGTTACGGTTATTGTAGAGGCAATCCGCGAGCGGCATAAGGGAGCATTCGTCTATCTTTTGCTACGGAGGGCTGGAATCGGATAAGCTGGGAGGAGCAGATCAATCGTTCGGAGGACCGTGGACATGCAGATTCAGATCGTATGCGTGGGGAAATTGAAGGAGAAGTATTGGACCGGCGGCGTGGAGGAGTACGCGAAGCGGCTCGGCGCCTATGCCAAGCTCGACATCCGCGAGCTGCCGGACGAGAAGACGCCGGACTCCATGAGGTCGGCGGAGGAGGAGCAGGTGCGCGCGCGCGAGGGCGGGCGCATCCTGGGCGCGCTGCGGGACGGCGCGCATGTCGTCGCGCTGGCGATCGACGGCGAGACGTGGTCGAGCGAGCAGCTGGCCGCGCATCTGGACCGTCAGGCCGTCTACGGCGGCGGCGCCGTCAGCTTCGTCATCGGCGGCTCGCTCGGCCTGTCGCCGGCCGTCCTGAAGCGCGCCGACAAGAAGCTGTCGTTCGGGCGGATGACCTATCCGCATCAGATGATGCGGGTGATGCTGCTCGAGCAGATTTATCGCGGGTTCCGGATTAATCGGGGGGAACCGTATCACAAGTAGGGCGAAATTTTAGAGTCAATTTCAAATATTCTTCATCACGAAACAGTCGGACATTGCCGAGGTCGCCGAAGAAGCATTGCCACATGATTCGAGGGTAACATGTAATGAGAACTGACCGCCGGAAGCGTCTGGGTTCTGTGCTAAATAAGAAAATGGCTACAGCTTGTTAGTGGCTGTAGCCTTCGTAAAATGATTAGATATCGAGTTTCCGGGAGCCAATCCATTTCACCATTTCAGGATCGCGATGGGAGAAGAACAGGCTCTGCTTCGTATCTAAAGTAGTGATCGACTCCATATCCTCTTGGCTTAATTCGAAATCGAAGATGTTAAAGTTTTCGACGATTCTTTCTTTACGAACAGACTTCGGAATCACAACAACTTCTCTTTGTGTTAACCAACGTAATACCACTTGAGCAACCGATTTATTATGCTTTTCGGCTATGGATACCAACACCTCGTTTTGGAACAAGTTGTTTTTTCCTTCAGCAAAGGGTGCCCATGACTCAATCTGAACATTGTTCTCTTTCATGAATTTCGCATTTTCAATTTGTTGGTTGAAAGGGTGCGTTTCGACCTGGTTTACGGCAGGAACGACTTCATTATGAAGAATTAAATCGATCAGACGATCCTCATGGAAGTTACTAACGCCAATCGCACGTACCTTTCCTTCTCGATACAGCTCCTCCATAGCACGCCAGGAGCCATGTACATCACCAAATGGCTGATGAATTAAATACAAGTCCAAATAATCCAATTGCAATCGTTTCAGTGAATTTTCAAATGCCCTCTTGGTGCGCTCATACCCCGTGTCCTGAACCCACAGTTTTGTAGTGATAAAAAGTTCCTCTCGTGCTACACCACTCCGTTTGATTGCTCTGCCAACAGCTTCTTCATTTAGATAAGAGGCAGCTGTATCAATCAGCCGATAGCCTGCCGCTATAGCTTCGAAGACACTTTGTTCACATTCATTTAGATCAGCCATTTGAAAAACACCAAAACCGAGTATTGGCATTTCAACACCATTGTTCAAAGTTACTTTTTGCATTTCAAACCCTCCAATTTTCAAATTATGGATCTTTTACATTACAACGATAACACGCTCATTCTGATGGTGCGCGTTTCGCGAACGTACGGGTAAGCCCGAAAGAAACGAACGCCACGACGACCGCTACCACGGCCGCAGCGGCTCCAATCCAGCAGATCGCTAATATAGACGATCCACCGACTGCAACTCCTCCGATACCAGCACCAACTGCAAATCCGAGTTGTACGAAAGTGCTGTTCAAGCTAAGCATGATACCAGAGGCTGCGGGAGCGAGAGACAGAAGGTTAAAGTTCTGCGTCGGTCCGAACGTCCAAGCGGCGATTGTCCAAAGGGCGAGCAACGGAATTGCAAAGAAGTTTGACCCTGTGGATATTGATAACAACACAAGAGATATAGCTTGTACGATCATACTAAGAAACAACGTACGAGATGTGCCTATCCGATCCGCCGAAATCCCGCCAAGTTTAGAGCCGATTAAGCTCGCGATGCCCAAAACGAGAAGAATGACGCTCACAATCCCCCCATTCAACGACATAACGGAGGTGAGGAATGGGGTAATATACGTATTAACCACCGAATAGCCAGTAAATACAAAGAAGGTTATGCCGAGTGCGGTCGCAATTCGTGGGTTCCTCAAAAGGGCAAGTTGTTTGCCAAGTGCGACAGATGCTTCCCCTTGCGCAGATGGAATCACCTTTGCTACGGCGAATATTCCAAGCAAGGTGAACAATCCAATGCCCCAGAAGATCACCTTCCAATCGTAAGCGGCAGCAACAACGCGACCAATGGGAACGCCGAAAACGAGTGAGGAGCTAAAACCAAGCGATACGTTGGACATCGCACTGGCTTGTCGTCCAGCAGATGCCAAATTTGCAGCTGTTGCATAAGAAGTGACGACGAAAACACCTGATCCGACCCCGAGTACGATACGAGAAAGAAGCAGGAAGACATACCCCCGCAAGGCGACTGTCAAGATGACTCCAAGTAACGTAATGGCAAGCGCCAGCAACAGTTGCTTACGTCGCCCCGCTTTTGCTGTCATGGCCATGACTATAGGGGTACCAATTGCTGTCGCAAGCGCGAAAACAGTGATAAGCTGTCCCGCCGCCGATAACGATACGCCGACCGAAGTAGCAACTTTATCTAAAATACCTGAGATCACGAATTGTGACGTACCAACGAAAAAGCTGATAAGGGTCAGCATGTAAATTTTCCAAGTGTTGCTCATCGCAAAGTATTATCCCCCCTTTCCACAACCTTATTATGCACCAGGTGACAACGTAGCCGTTATCCCATTCTTGCCAGATGTTTGCCTAATCCTCTCACGGTCACTTATGTGGCAGACGGATATGGATTATAATCGAACTATAAATATGCCGGAAAGGGCGAGGATCAGATGTCTGAAATCATCACTAAGGAGCAGAACGAGCTCGCCAAAATCATCGAACGTTATTCAGAAAAGGACGGGGTTCACCAGACCGCTATTCAGTCATTATTTTTTATGCGTGACTCGAATGCGTCCGTACCACGACATGGGGTTTATAAGCCTTCCTTTTGTATGGTGGTTCAAGGGGCGAAGGAGGTATGGCTCTCCCAGGAGCGATTTAGGTACAGTCCTACTGATTACCTTGTTGCATCTGTTCACTTGCCGGTTACCGCCCAAGTCACTGAAGCCACTCCCGATGTTCCCTATTTGGGTTTCAAGCTTGAATTTACGGCAAAGCAAATTATTGAGGTGCTGCGTGATTCTGAAATCCGGGTAGGGCCGAGAGAAAATGCAAAGCGAGGGATGTTTGTCAACCGTATGGAGCTGCCTTTATTGGATGCGGTCATTAGGTTAGCCCGTTTGTTGGATAACCCCAAGGATATCCCAATGCTTGCACCGCTGTTTACCAAGGAAATTTTGTATAGGGTTCTGCAAGGTGAGCATGGGGCTACTCTTGAACAAATTGCGGTGGAGGGTAGCTCAGCTTATCAAATCAATGACGTTATTGAACATATCGCCAATCACTTTGTTAGTCCTTTTCGAATTGAAGAACTTGCTGAAAAAGCGAATATGAGCGTCTCTTCTTTACATCGGCATTTTAAAGAAGTGACTGCCATGAGCCCTATTCAGTTCCAGAAACAACTGAGGCTTCAGGAAGCACGTCGATTACTGTTAACCGAGACAGCCGATGCTACTGATGTGGCATTTCGAGTAGGTTATGAAAGCCCTTCGCAATTCAGTCGTGAATATTCTCGAATGTTTGGCTATCCACCAAGACAGGATATAAAGCGTCTAAGAGCATAGAAGGTTATAAATACGAAACTGATAGTTAAGCGTCGTGATCAACTATTTAAAGGAAAATGGAGAACTTATAATCCAATTTTCGGGCTTTTCCGGACAAAGGAAAAGCCCCTTTCGCCATGTTATCAGCGGAAGGGGCTGCGCTTAAAAAATGCTTCTCGGTCTCCTCGTTAAAGGCGAGTTCAACGTTGCCGACGCGCTTCCTGTCGTCCAGCGTGATCTGCTTCACGATCAGGTGGAGCAGGGTCTTGCGTTGCGGGAACGGTGAGCGGCGGAGCAAGGCGTCGAACCTACTCAGCAAGGAGCGCACGAGCTCGTAGGAGACGGGTTCAGCCTGGTCGTCCCGGAGCTCCAGATGTAGCTTCGACCGGCGGGTGAGCTCGGCGTCGAGTTCCTTGTTCAGGTCGTTCAGGCGACCTGCGAACATTTGTCGGTCCATCACGTCCATCTCATACAACTCGAGATACTTTCGCTTCTTCTCTTCTAGCATGTCGATCCGGGCCTGCACCGATGCCAGCTCGTCGCGGAGGGGCTTGATCCGGCTCGAGCGTCGCTCGTTGACGCTCCGGACGACTTTCTTGAGGATGTCAGGCTGCGCGACCGCCTGCTGGATGCGCTCCGTCACAGCCCTCTCAGCCTCGTCCTTGCGGACGCTGTTGGCGTGACAGACGGAGCTGCCCTGGCTTCGGAAGCGCCCACAGGAGTAGTACATGCGGACAACTTTAGACCCGTCCTTCGCCCGATTCACCGTACGGCTAGCGGTCATCGCCGCGCCGCACTCGGGGCAGCGGATGAGCCCAGTCAGCAGGTACTCGCCTTCGAAGCGCTTCTTCGGCATTGTGCTCTTTTTCTTCCGTAGTAACTGTACTTTCTCCCAGAGATCGTCCGACACGATTGCAGGGTGATCTCCCTGGGCAAGAATGATTTCAGAGCTTTTTCCCTTGCGACGTCTCTCCGCCCAGTTCTCGTAGCGGTTATAGCGGATCTTTCCGACGAACATCGGGTTGTCGAGCAGGTCGCGGATGGCGCAGATTGAGAAGGGCTTGCCGGACTTGGTCTTGTATCCCCGATGATTCAGGTCATTGGCGATCGCCTTCAGGCCGTGGCCAGAGGCATATTGCTCGTAGATGTTGCGTACGATCGCCGCTTCTTCCTCGAAGATGACGATCTCGGAGTCCCTAGAGCGTCCGCTGCCTTGTGCCTCTGTAATGCGGTAGCCGAGTGGCACTTTTCCGTTGTGCTTGCCGGTTTTGGCCCGTTGCTTGTGGCCCATTTTTACGTTGTCCACGATCGTATTACGTTCTAGTTCGCCGACAGCGCCCATCATCTGGAGCGCGAATTTTCCCATAGATGTGTTTGTGTCGAACTTCTCGGTGAACGAATGGAACGCGATATTATTTTTCTCTAGAAAATCAACGATCTGAAGCAGGTCGATGTTCTTGCGGGCCATCCGGTTGAACTTCCAGACGATCACCTCGTCGAATTTCCCTTCTTCGGCGTCACGGAGAAGCCGCTGAAGCTCATAGCGACCCTTCAAGCTTTTGCCGCTAACGCCACGATCGACGTATTCTCCCGCGATTTCTCTGCCGTATAGCTCGCAGTATCTTCGCAGTTGATCGAGTTGAGCATCAATTGAATAGCCGTTCTCAGCTTGGTCCTCTGTACTGACCCGCCCATACAATGCAGCTCTTATGGTTGGGCTGTTCATGCTGGTTCCTCCCCCCTCTGTTGCATTTGGCGGCATTTCCAGCTCAGCAATGGGCTGTCTCTTGATCTTATTCGAGCGGTTTGACAACGATAATCATCTTTCAGTAGAAAATGATTTTTGGACGTTCCGGTATCGAGCTGTTCCCGGCTCAACGATTGTATCTCGCGACAACCTCTTTTTGAGGAACCCTTGCACTTTCCCGGAGGTGACTGAAGCCGTTTCTGATTGGCATCCTTGTTCATACCCAGAATTCTATAGACCGTATTTCTAACTTTCTTATTCATGCTTTTTTGGCTCCTTCTGTTTGTAATGTCGGAAACTCTAGGTTCTGCAAGGCTGCTTTAGTCTGAATGACCGTATTCATGATGTTCCGGTCTTGCGGGACAATGATTTTTTCAATGAGGCCTCGGAAAAGTTTCTTCTGTTGCTCTGGCGATGCGTTCTGCATCAGCGGGCGGAAGTTGGCTAGCGCCTGTTGAATGCTTGTCACAGGAACGGAGCGCTCGGAATGCTTGGCCAATTCCTGCTCCAACTGTTCCCGCTCTTCTTCCAACAGCGCCGATTCGGCCCGTACATCGTCAAGCCTTTTTCTGAGTTCCAGGGCGTCGATGTGTCCATCCTCGAACATCTCGAAACAGCGCTGACTTCGGCCCCGATAGGAAGCGAGCTGAGTTTCGATCTCCCTCACACGTTGCCGGACGGGCTGCATCTTCTTTTCGTTTCTGGAATTGATCTCCTTCACGAGTCGTTCGGAGACGGAGGGATGAGATAAGAACTGCTGAACCTGTTCATTGACCCAGGTTTCGGCTGTATCCGCCGGGATGTGATTGGGAAGGCATGCTGCGCTCCCGCCAGAATTGTAGCGGCTGCAAACGTAATAATGATTGACCTTATTCGTACCGTTCTTGCGTTTGCGCGTGACATGGGCAGGGACCATACCGCTCCCGCAGGACGGACACTTGAGCAATCCTGTCAGAGGTGAGTGGCGGGAGATGAGCTTGGTCGGTGGATGGGATTGTTCGGCAAGCCGATCCTGGACTCTTTCCCAGAGATCAAGAGAGACGATGGGGTCATGCTCACCATCTGTTACTCTTCGCACTCCCTTGTCATCGCGATAGGTGATTTTCCCGATGTAATTCACGTTTGTCAGCAGACTACGTACGGAGACGGAGTAGAATGTCTTACCACGCTTGGTACGGTAGCTGTTGGTGTTCAGTCGGTTAGCGATGGCCTTTAGACCGAGGCCGCTGGCGTACCATTCGAAGATGGATCTAACCAGATCGGCTTCTTCGGGGACGATTTGTGCCGTTTGGTGCTGGTCATCAAGATCGGGAATCCAGCAGTACCCAAGCACTTGATTGCCGCCATTCCACTTGCCGAGCCTGTTTCGCCGTTGCATGCCGAGGCGTACGTTCTGGGAAATTTGCCGCCGCTCGTTTTCCGCCACTGCGCCGATCATCTGGAAGAAGAACTTGCCCGCCGGGGTGTCCGTATGGAGATCTTCCGTCAAGCTGTGCAGTTTGACATTTTGCTGAGCCAGCAGTTCGACGATGTGCAGGAGATCGGCTAGCCTTCTGGAGATCCGGTTCAGCCGCAGGCACAAGACTTGACCGAAGCAGCCGTTCTTGGCGTCTTTAAGCAGTTCGAGTAATGCCGGTCGGCTTTCGATAGATTTTCCAGAGACTCCGGCGTCAACGTAGATGTTGTACACTTCGATCTGGGCTTTTCGGCAGTAGTCGAGCAGGGCAGCCTTCTGGGCGTCCAGGCTGTATCCGTCGGCTTGCTTATCGGTCGAGACACGAAGGTACAGGCCGGCAAGGGATGTCAGTTCAATACCCACCGGATTGTCTCTACGCGATACGCCGTGCGCCAATGTCTTTCATAAACTGCTCCCAGAAAGCAATGCGTCGCTGATTCTCTTCTTCGATAAGCTGGCAGATCATGTCGGCAAGAACGTCAATGAACAGATCTCGCTCGTTTGTTTGCTGGTTGATATCCATGTTCAGTTCCTCCTTGGTCGTAGCTGTTTTCCTCACTTCGATGATTTCTGGTTTACATTGGATATGGGACTGTGCACTTACATCAGTCCCCGTTCCCTCAGGCTTACGAAATTACCGTTTCCGAGTATGATGTGGTCAAGAAGTTCGATACCAAGCAGGCATCCGCTGTCTCGCAAACGCTCTGTTAAGTCCACGTCCTCCGGGCTCGGATCGGGCTCCCCGGAAGGATGGTTGTGGCAAGCGACGATTGAAGCGGAATTCGCTAGGATCGCCAGCTTAAACGTCTCACGCGGATGTACCAAGGATGCGTTCAGCGTTCCGGTAGAAACCTGATGGATAGCGGTGGGTTCGTTCTTCGTGTTCAAGCAAAGGATGCAGAATGTCTCCCTGTCACATTCCCCGATGAACTGGCGAAAAAGTGCCGCCGCATCCGCCGGAGTGCGGATCTTTCGGTTCGGGTAGAGAATCGAACTCGATTCGCGTACCATTCGCAGGCTGACAACCTGAATTCTTTTCGCGGGTTTCCCTTGACGAGAATCTGATGGTTCGATCGTCACAGACAGACACCCCCATCCAGCATCCCGGCAAACCAATTTTCTGTTGTATCGGGTTGGGAGCCGACCAGTGAAATCAGAAAAGTGAACCTATCGTTGTCTTCCATCAGGCAGACTTTGAAAAGCTGGCAGTCTTCAAGAGCGATTCGCTCAGCGTACTCCACATCGACCGACCAGCTTTCAAGTTGGTAGGTGGAAAGGCATTGTCCAGGAGGCAGCACGAGTAGCGCATATCCGTGGTCGGACAATCGGAACTCTCCGCCATCGTGATCGAGTGATAGCTGCAACTGGCCCAAGAAATCCCCGAGAAACCGGCAAGCGGGTGCTGGCAGCGCATTTTCTGTCGTACATAAGTCTTGCATGTCTTGAAGAGTATCGATATGAATCATTTCTATTCGCCTCCATGATTGGTCTCTATTAATCCCATATCATGGATATATTAAATGGTTGAAAACCCAACAAATACGGTTTGTTACAAGGGTCGGACAAGTCGTTCGGTGAAATATCCTTGTTGAATTGTCCATACCCATTACTTGGCGAAGCCCCCGGACTTTCCCGAAAAAGCACCCGCAGCCCCCTTCGGGTGAGTGAGCCCCAAAAGTGATTTGCGGAGAACCCTCGCGGCACTTAGGCTTTGGTGTGTTGCCCCCGTTGCCCCCGGATTGGAGCGGAGAGAGGCAACTTTTTTGGAGAACGTTCGTTGTCAGGGGGGGGGACATTTTTTTCTTTTCTTTTTATTTTTACGGGGGCAATGGGGGCGTTAGCCCCGCAGGCCTTGTCCCTCATGGTTTCGTCGCGCCCCCGTGCCATTGTTTTTCGGGGGTGAAGCCCCCGAATTTCGGGGCGGGAAATTCAGAGCTCTCCCAACAGTTCAAGTTCATCTGGTTCGGCGTTCCCCGTTCGAAGCTCTGCGCGAGTGTTATTTCCAGTCTTGTCCTTGGCCTTCTCGTGAAGTGCATCCACCCTCACCCAGAGCAATCTTTGCCGCTGGCCTTTGATGACCTTTTTCGCAAGGGAGTGTCGCCGCTCTTTGCCGTTCTCCTTCCCGTTTTCGGTCTTCGTTATGCCTGCGTTGGCCAGTTCCTTCCAAAGCGTAGCGGCTGAAACGGGGAATTGCTCCCCACGTTTGGACAGGAATTGGCTGATCTCGTTGTAGATCGGATCTGGCAGAAAGTAATAGTATTTGTCATCCTGCCAGCCCATCAGAGTACTGCTCTTCGGTACACTCTCGGGAACCGGTTCCCGACGGACGTGGTCGCAGTGAATGCTTCGGTTAGCCAGCAACTGAGAGACAATGGTTGTGAATTGTGTCGATGGCTTAACCTCGGCAACCTTCTCTCCCTGCTCGCTGGCCGCATTGAGAAACACATTCCAGGCCGTTTCGAGCAGTTGACTTTTCCGATCTACTGTTATCGCTCCTACGCTTTCGGCGTACCCGAGCCCGGAGCGTAGACCGATGTACAGCAAGGCCGACGCGTCTACCAGTCTTCCGTGAACACCAAGGCTGCCAGCCTCGTTCCTTTTTTCAAGGAAAAGCTCCTTAAGACTGCTGTCCAGAGGTGCGTTCATTGCTTTACCGAGCCATTGCAAGTAACCCGACATCGCTTCGCTCAGCCGAGGAGCTTCCCGCTGCGCTTCCGTTAGTTTGTCGAGGTCGACGTCCGCCTTTTGAAGTTCGGCAGGAAACAACCGGGCAGTACTGGAACCACCGCTTACCATGTCTTCGGCAGTCGCTAAGGCAACTCCGCGCGGAATATAGTCCTTTCTGAGCGTCGTGTCCTGTTTCATCCGTCCTCGTGCAACCCGATCTCCGTAACCTCTCAGGATTTTATGTGCGACAGTTTCCATGTCTTTCTTATCCTTCGGTGAGGCTGTCGGATGGAAGTCGTCGATCAGGAGAAGTGAGTCTTTCGTATCGAAAGTTCGCTTCTCCACTGCGTTGGCCGTGTCCTTGAAGCTCGCGGGCGGAGAACCGAGCAAGTCTCCAAAATGGCTGAGGAACAGTAGCGCCAGCGATGTCTTCCGTGTTCCGGTATGGCCGCTGAGCCAAACCAAAAACTTCGGCTCCAGGTGCATCTGTCTGAGGAGCTCGCACATTGGTGCAAGGAAGACAAGGCTCCACAGTACCAACGTCACACGGTGCGGGGCCAGTTCCAATAGTTTGAGGCTGGCTTGCATCGCTTTCTTGGAATGCCCGCAGGATGCAGGCAACACGTAATTTTGCAGGCGGTCATCCAGTTCTACCTTTATGTTCGAGAGACCAAGGGCTCCCCCTGAATGAAGGTACCTCCAAACCCCGTCGATTTGAATCCAGCCAAGGTGGGCGAAGATTCGCTCGTTCGCAGCCCCGGTCGCCGTCGACTGGATGGCGTGTCGGACGGTATCCTTCATCTGGGAGCCTGGCAGAATGTTCGGCTCTGGCCCCCACGAGGTGGTCCACTTCATGCAATCGAAATCGCTAGCGAGAACACGGATGGGTGGCAACTTCTTCTCTGGTGAAATGATTGCCCCGTCGATTTCGTACAGCGCGGTTCGCTCGGCACCATCATCTCTGGTTATGGTTTTGGCGATTCGGGCCACAAAATTGGCGAGCGGGACGTGGTCTAATCCGCCGTCTTTATTGGCCCTTACCTGACAGAGATTTCCGCCGTTTATGCTGTATCTACTCGCGAGTAGCTTCGAGTAGGCATCCAGCCCCGTTTGTTTTGCGGAAACAACGCCCTTATCACGGCTTTGAAGAAACGCGGCGGGGGAATTGGAGAGTTCCCCTGTTCGCCGATTTCTTCGGATCTTACCGTGACAAGATACCATTTGATCGGCGCCGCAGCCGAAGGTCGAACATCGGGTGGGGCCGTAGGCGGCGCTGTCACCCTCACTCTCCATTTGCCGAATTCGTCGCTCGCTGTGGCCGTCATGCTTTTTGCTCATCTTGGAGAAGGCGAGGGCGGTGTTCGGGAACCCGGCTCGGACGAGCATGGACGTTATCGCGTGCCAGCGATCCTCAGCACAACCGCTTGCAACCTGCTCCTCAACTGCCTCCCGAATCACGCGACATCTTTTCGCGAGTCCCCGCAAGTCTGGATCAGACATTCCTTTGTTAATTTCGTTATTCTCTGAGGAAGCATCGGCTTTTCTTTCTTGCCGCATCTTTCTCAGAATTCCTGCGGGAAGCTCAGCCAAGTGAATGTCACCGGGACCCCTGCCGGGAAGCCAAAGGTACTGTCCGCCGTTCTGATGGCGCGAGGGAGGAATGACCGTCATTTGATTATCGGCGAGAAAAGCCAATTCCTCATGAACGGCGCCCGGTTTGGCGACTGTGAACTTTCGAAGGGTTCGTCCTTTCGGCACTTTGAAAAGGAATCGTTCTCCGCCACCGGGTGTGGAGAACTGCCAAGTACTCGGAATGTCTCCGTTGAAGAGTTCTTGCATTTTCTCTCGCCCATACTGGCCATCTACGTCAAACGCGGCAACTCCGACCTCGCTACCGAGTGTCATACCGATGTTCCTGTTAGGAAGGCGTCTGAACCACTCGTTGATGTGTGCCGGATCATCAGATGCCTGTATGCGCCAATCCTTAACGGCGGGGCACTTTCCGGGTCTCGTACAGCTCAATTCGTGTTTTTCGGACACGCCTCGGTGGTCCGGGGGGCAGACTGGCAGGTATCTGGGACCAAGTTTGGCTAAGGCCATCGTCTCTGCGGCCGCTCCTGTAGTCATGCTGTTCAGCATTTCTGCTGAAAGGGTTAAGGACTCTGTAATATCCGTCATGATAGTTCACCGTTCGCAGGAATATCTTCGCGTTCATCCTTGAAGAAGTCATCTGCATACTTCTGAGAGCGATATTCAAAGAAATTCATTTGTACCAGCCCTTTCGTAATTTGATGGGGATCATCAGAGCCCGTCCTACCGTCCGGACGGGTCTTTAATCCGAATTTGTTCAGGTGGGGAGGAATGGCTCCCCAAGATGTAGGGGCCATTCCGGGCTTTTAGGATATTCGACCGCGTTTATGTCGCGAGAGAGCAAGTGGTCGGTATTCCTCTGAGATGTCTCCTTCTGTTTCAACATCTACTTCGTCATCAGCATCGAGGTCCAGATCGTCGTCGGACTCGCCGTCATCGTCGGTGTCCAAGTCGTCATCGAACTCACCATCTGAGTCGAGCTCGGGATCTTCATCCGACTCTTCGTCATCGTCGGGCTCCAGATCGTTGTCAGACTCGGCGTCATCGTCGGTGTCCAAGTCATTATCTTGATTACTGACAGAACTGGGATTCCTGTCATCTTGCTCGAACGTACCTTCAGATGCCGGGCCCTGCTGTAACAAGGTTATATAAGCGGCGGGACTATCGGCGATTTCCAAGTAGGTCACATTCTGAAATGAAACGGAAGTCTTGTTGCTGAAATCCAAGCCAAACATGCCTGTGATCTCTTTGACGAGTTCGCTGGAGTAGATTACCGCATTCTTTCCATTTGCCTTAAGCGAAAAGCGGCCGCCGCTATCCAGACCCAGGTCTTCGCCGAGGAAAACCCCATCGTCATCGAACGCAACCTGAATGCTAGCCGGATCACCGAGCTTTTCCCTCACTTCGGCCGCGATCATGACTCTTTTGCCAAAACGCTTAGTATTGACAATCGTGAGCATGCTGGCGGGAACTACTTCTCTCGACTTCTGCACGCTCGTTGCGGGCCTAAATACCAATTTGGTAGGGTCTTGAAGGTGCTTTTTCATTTGAATTCCTCCTGGTTTTTTGAGTTTGGTGGAAACGGGCAACCTTACGGTAGTCGGTTTCCGTATGCGATTGTCAAGGAACATGTGCTGTCGGCTCTATGTAGCTGAATCTTGGTGCGGGAAATGAAGGCCGTAAGGCTGGGGAGCTCTGAAAAAAAACGCAAAAAAGCGCCAGCAAAACACCTGTTGATCTAGCATGTCATAGACATACTAGTGCAGGTATTTTAAACTGGCGCTCATCATTGAGAGCTTTTATCGTCACTTTTTGAATATTGAGGATCAATATTATTTTATCGTGACGGCCTAGATTCCCTTTTGTCGTGGCTTTTCAAACACAATGTGTTTCTTCATCGCCCCGGCACAGTTGTATTCGATTTTGTGATACGATTAGTAATCTAGCACACAAGAAATAGAGTTGTCAATAGAACTGTGGTATTTATTTTTTTGAGAATTAGTAATATACCAAACATCCGGCTAATCTAAGAATACCTGTGTTCCTTCTATGTTCCTACGTGCCGCACGCCGAGCGTCTCGGCGTCATTCAAATTATAATATACATTTATTTCTGCGTTAGAATGCGGGAAATCCGAAGATCACTAACACAAGCAATGGGGTTGTTTTGAAAAAAAGAAAGCCCACCGTAAGATTCCGGTAGGCGAGTACCCAGCTCAGTAGTCGGCCAAGCCGAGATAATGCAGGGAGAACAGGTTTTCGAAGCCAAACGAGGACCACACCATGTCGACTCCGTAGGAGATGTGGGAAGTGGTCATGTTCGCTGTTGTTAGAGTCGCGTAAGCGACGTCCGCCTCGAAGAAACTCTGCAGGCGACTTTTCCCGCCGTCGATCCCTTCGTAGTACTTGTAGATGAAGAAGAGCGGATTGTCCTCTTTCAGAAGCTCCTTAGTGACCGCAACGTCGCCGTGCCAGTCGTCGCCCGTTTCGCCTTCGGGAGTGGGGATCTTCAGCCAGAGGTGGTTAGCGAGTCCTCTGTTGTAGGTAGGGATCGTCTGGGCAATCGGATTGATCATCTTCCCCTTTGCCATCCCGTCGTGAACGACGCTCTCGGTGCCGAGGCCTTTCGCGGAAGGGAAGCCGGAGATGAACGCCGTGTAGTAGTTGGAGTTCAGGCTGGCAGCGCTCTTGCGATCGACGAAGTATTCCTTTCCGCCCTTCTTCAGGGAGGCACCGTTTCCGTCTCCCGAGCTGCCCAACACGAGATCCATCACTCCGGCTTTGTTCTCCTTGGCGAGATTGGCGGCCAGTTCCTTGTAGTATACGCGCTGATCGGTGTTCTTAAAGAGACCGAACTCCTTCTCGTTTTTCAGGCGCTTCAAGAAGAATCCGAGGTCGTCTTGGGCTTCATCCAGACCCTGCTGGAACTCAGTCGGAGCTGAAAGGACGACGGTCGGAATGGATTTCCCTTGGACCTGCTTGCGGTATGCGTCGTAGCTGCCCATGTACTTGGCAATCTCGCCTTTAGTCAGCGGCAGACGGGACACCGGCCATTCGGGAATGACGCTGATCGGAAGCTTGTCCTGCACGATGCCGTAGACGGAAACGTCCTTCAGGTACTTGCTGTCGTTCTTGAAGTTGGAGTAGAGAAGGTCGGAAACGTACTTCTCACCCTTGTCCTCCTCGACGCCGTTCCACTCGAAGTTACCCTTCGAGGGCTTCATTTTGTGGGTGTAAGTGAAGGAAGGCACATCGCTAGCCACGCCAAAGATCTGGATTCCGGCAACCTTGCCGCCGCGCTTCTTCTGGTCGGCCTTCAGAGCGTCGTAGAGTTTGGGTGCTTCTTTGTATGGATTCGCGTCGAACAAAACGTTATTGGTGTTCTTAAACTTAGCAACGTATTGCTTGATCGCCGCGAGATCCTTGGCGCCGACTTTCGAGCTGTTGTAGACAAAATAATAATCGTCTTTTTTCGGAGTTACCCCGCTGGCGGCACTAGCAGTGCCGAAAGGTAAAACGGTAAGTGCTATTATGATGACGATGCTTCTAAACCAATTAATTTTGTTTACCATGTAAGCCCTCCTGAATTATTCTTTGGCAATGGTACACCAAAAGTAAAATGTTGGGAATTAGGAAGTTGAGAAAGAAGATGAAGCGATCTACTTCATCTTTCTGAACGAAGTTCAACTAGCCAGACTTCTAGCTCGGTTGCTCATCAGATTTTGTTTCATCAGACTGAGACCCGCGTTTCCCGAGGGCGACGAGAACGAGGATGACCGCTACGGCAGCAATGATCCATCCGTAGTGGTTAGCGACGAAGGTAAACCCCCAGTTCACTACCGCAGCCGAAATCAGCAGGCAAATGATGAAGACGGTAGCCATGCCCTTGATCCCGAAGTATGTAATGCGAAACATTTTGTTGAAGATTACGAAAAATACGATGGCGAATACAAACAGGAGTATCGTCTGGAACGTATCCATACTCATCACCTTTCATTAACGGGAGTTAGTTGGTAATAATTAAGCTTGGATTTTGAGAAAGTGCAGGCCTGCCTCAAGTGCCACGTCCGGTTCAAGGACACGAAGTTGATAATTAAACTCCATCTCCAACGGGGTAAGCTGCTCTCTGATAAAGTTCAGCCTGAGGGCTGCGAGCAAAAGGTAGCCTGCGGCCTCCTGTTCGGTGAGTGTTTCCGTTTCCAGAGCCCTGTTACTTGCAATCATTTTCAGGACGTCTGAACCGACGGGTTTGCTTATACGTGCCTTGGACTTATTCCAATTCAGTATTTCCTTGATTCCCAAGCCTTGCTTTTGAGCGAGACTTGAGCTGTTCAAGTAGGCGTCTTCGGCATCCTCTCTTTGCACTTCATTTAGGAGAAGCAGAGCCTGCGCGGCTAAGTGCTCGCCATGATGCCTGTCCATTTCGAGTTCTCGGCATGTAGCCAATGTGTACCCGAGAAATTCATGAATCGAGATCAGATCTTCACAAAGCGGATATTGTTTGATTAGTTCACATCGTTTGGAAACCATGTTCCTACCTCCCTTTCTGTTGGAGCCCTATATCGAATTTTTCTGTGACTCAGGCACTATTCGTTCGACAATTTCTATTATAAGAACTTATAAGTATTATCGGCAATATTTTCTTATAGTTGAGTACTCTGTCTTCGTCCTTACCAATTACCTACGCTTGAAGGTAAGAGGTGGTGGATATGCCCGATTTTTTGGCGCTCGTCGGCGCGAGAATTAAGCAACTGAGAATGCAAAAGGGACTGTCGCAGGCCAAGCTCGCGGAGTTGGCTGAGCTACAGGATTCCTATATAGGCGGCGTGGAGAGAGGAAAACGTAACATCTCTCTGAACTCGCTGCAAAAAATCATGTCAGCCCTGGGGGCCGACCCCGTGGAAGCGCTGAAGTTTGGTCGATTGGACGAAGCGGAGGACTGGGATGGGGATCTGGACAAGCAGGATGTGCTGGACATTCATTTGTCCCTGCTCCGCGACCGGAGCCTATCGGAAATAAGGCTCGTCCAGCGAATGGCGAAGGACATGTTCGAAACGTACGACGGGGAAGAAGGGCGCAAGTCTTAAAATGGAGGCGAGCGGGCAGCGTAGGCTGTGGCGCTCGCCTTTCTATTTGTCCTCATGTCTCGATCTCTCATGGATTAGTCGAAGCTTGCACTTCAACAACTTGCGATCCGCCCGAGAAAATTGGCGATGGGCCTCCAGCGTGACAGATTGGGCATTAGCTGGGCTAAGGCTGGCAGCGTGTTGCTCGATGTGCAGGATGATAGCGGTAAGCAGGCTCTGCGCTTCTTCGACATGTTCGAGCAGGCGATCGGCCTGCTCGGATAGTCTGGCGATCCCGCTGGTATTGGGCATGGTGAGGCCTCCTAATCGGTAGAAATTGATGTTGCGCAAGACTGGTTGTCATTCCAAATAGCGCCGGTACCGTCGTTGTCGACGTCGGCGGAAAAGACGCAACTCTGAGGTCATGAACGGACGTACTTCGGGCTGATCGTGATGGCGGCGTCTGCATGCTTGCGGTAGAAGCGCATGTCGCGGCTGGACTGGTTGGCCTGCTCGGTAAAGGCGGCCTGTAGTTCGGCATTCTCGAACAAGAAGAAGTCGCGACCTTTCTGTCCGCCGAACAGAGCGATCATGGCGTAGTGGTAGCTGCCGGGATTGCAAATGCCGCCGCTGCCAAGCGGGACGAGCTCGGCCACCTGCCCGACCGTGAGCCGTTCCCTCTGTTCCGGCTGGTCGTCCAGCGCAAGGAGCAGACAGGCGAACAGCGCGTCGGCGTTCGCCCTGCCCGCGATCTGCTCGGGGACGAAGTGCTTGCAGTGCATGGACTCCCAGTCCAGTGAGCGGACGGTGGGCTCGATGGTGGGTGGTGTTTTGTCCGCAATTTTGGCCAAGGCATGTCGGTTGCCGTACGCCTTCAGGAAGCGGTCTAGATGTACTTGCGTCCGATCACCATGCTTGGCTTGCATCTTGGGAAGCAGCATTCGGAAAAAGTCAGTGTACCGTAGAAGACCGCCCAGGCTACGGTCGGCCTCCCGTTCTCCGTCCTCGTGCCCGACCTCTTGGAGAAGGTCCCGTATCACTCCCAGACGCTGAGTGTCCGCATGTTCCAGCACGTCGGGGCGGATCAGATGGGCGAGGAAGGCAGCGGTATCGAAAGCAAGCGGCTCGTCGCCGAGCCTGCTTGTCCAGAAATCAAGCACCTGGGCGGGCTCGAAGGCATTTGTGCCTGTGAACTCCGCCCAGGACTTGACGACGGACAGGGAGGTTTGCCGTTGGGCGTAGGGAGCATCTTTCCGCTGCCAGAAGCCACCGCGCCAGGACAGGGAGGCGCGAACGGTCTCCGGCTTGACTGCCTTCGGGTCAACGAACTGCTCGAGCCACCTGTCGAGCGGCTCGGTCGGGTACTTGGCGTAGGGAAAGTGGGACATGTGCTCGTCGTAGTGATCGTTGATGTAGGCTACGATAGTTTTCTTCTTGTTCTCGCTGATGGTCAGAGTCATTCAGGTGATTCCTCCTTTTTGGGTTAGCGGACGGGCATCGACGGGAGTGACGCAATTTTGTGTGGCTAGAAGTGGCCGTCAAAGTCGGCTTCAGTCAGGCGTTTGGTTGCGTTGACTTCGTTTCGCTGTTCCTATGCCGGTTCCGTGTAGTCCTCGTCGTGGCCGTTCAGAGCAATCTGCCGTTCGGGTGTCAGAAATGGGTCTTTTAACTGGACATAGAATGGCTCGGCGAGCTCATGGACCCAGCGGAGCGCGTCGGGGACGGTGCCGCCATGAAAAATGGGAGGACCCTCTGCCCAGAGGTCCTCCCATACGAATTCTGCTGTCTTGGTGGCGCTGTCTATCCTTATATAAATGTCTGTTCCATCCACGTAGACGTTGGTCCCTGCCTCGTCGGTAGTGCGAAGCACGAGGCGCATGGTGTGGGTTGGCGGTTCCTCATCTCCAGGCAGGGGCATAGCGTGTCTCTCAATGTAAGGAATGATTGCTAGCGCCATTATCCATACATTTTGCTGGTAGGCACCTTGGAGGTCATTAATTTCGAATCTGTTCCTGAGCGTTGATAATATAACGGTTTGAAATTGAGCCATATTGATTCTCCTTTTGGTTATCCGATTAATTTTAGCGAAAGAAATCACGGGTAGGAAAATATACCCAAACATAGTAAGATGGATAGAGAACAACTAGAGCGAGGTATCTTATGAAGGAAATCATATTGTTTCTACTTGCAGTTGTAGCGCTAGGTGTTATCGCAGGCTTATTGCAGCCTCAGAAGAAGAAAAAGGGCAGAACTCGACGTCCTGCCAACGCAAACAAGCGGCGATCGGTATCAACACAGCAGAAATTTAACCGGAGTTCGAAATCCTGTCGACCAGATGAGGTCATTCTGTCCAGGCCACTCGATGATCTTAATGGTACTGAGTTTGAGCGACTGCTTGCACTATACTTTCGAGATCTGGGCTACGTCGTTCACGAAGTCGGAATCGGCGGAAATGACGGTGGAGTGGATTTAGTTATCGTGGACAAGCGTGGCGAGAGGACGGCAGTACAGGCAAAATGCTATGCCGATCACAACATGGTTCCCGTTCAGACTGTTCGAGAACTTGTTGCTGCCAAGCGGAATCACAATTGCATGCTGACTTTGCTTGTTACCACGTCGGACCTGACGGGGCCTGCGAAAAAGGAAGCAGAGCAATTTCGAGTGGAGTATTGGCATGGTGGGTTAGTCGGAGAGAAGCTACAAAGATGGGGGAAGTGGGCTCCAGCTAAAAAGAGAAAGGTTAGAATGGAAGTGAGAGAGAAGCAATGACTTTGAGCAGCTTTGACGCGGTATATTATACTTTCGCTTTCTTGGTACCGGGGTATTTGATGTTTTGGGTCTTTAGTATATTTGTACCCACAAGGGAAAGCCAACTTCAAACAGCCATTTTGCGATACTTATTCTTTAGTTGCCTAAATTATGCTCTATGGTCTCCCCTCTTTTATTACTTGGCGAAAATAGATTACTCTATCCACCATACTTTGAGGTGGTTCGCCCTTATGGCTGGCGTGGTTTTGCTCAGTCCCATTTTGTTGGGAATGTTCTTTTCTTGGTTAGTACAACAAAAATGGTTGAGAAAAATGATGTTTAAAGTAAGCAAAAGTGCATTTCATCCAATACCTACGGCTTGGGATTACAAAATGAGCAATCTATCAGGTTCCTGGGCAATTGTTACTCTAAATGATGGATCGCAGGTACTCGGTTGGTATGGGTCACAATCATTTTCATCATCTATCGCGGGAGAACGAGATTTGTTTCTTGAATCAGTCTTTCAAATGGATGAAGATGGCGCTTGGATAAAACGAAAAAATACAGAAGGCATATGGATTCCAGCGAACCAGATTAAGTGGATTGAGTTTTTCTCGGATGATAAGGAGGTGAGTAACGATGAGTAAAGAACAACACCCTACACCACCCCAGAGACCTAACGGAAATTTTGGATATCAACCAGTGCAAGAACAGAAAGGGTATCAGCCCCCACAAAATTCTTCGAGTGGAGGTAAGAACCCACCTAGTGGAGGATCCAGCGTTATCTCCCCTAAAAAGTAATGACTCAATGCTTTCCTATATACACTGACTCGCAAGGACACCCAAAAGGGTGTCCTTTGTAAAAATAAATAAATTCAGAAACAACAAGGAGATAGTATGTCAAAAACCTATAACCTGTTTACCAGCCACTCATGGGCATACTCGGATGCTTATTTAAAGCTTATGCAGTTGTTACAGACAAGTGGATTTGCACACAAAGACTACTCAGTGCCTCAAAGTAGTCCAATACATAATGCGAGTAACGATAGGCAGCTATATGAAGCAATAAGAGTCCAGATGAGTTACGCTCATGTTGTAATAATCCTTGCCGGTGTATATGCGACATATAGCAAATGGATTAACAAGGAGATTGAAATCGCCAAGAATGGGTTTGCTAGAGTGAAGCCAATTATTGCAATTGAGCCGTGGGGATCAGAAAGAACCTCAAAGATCGTAAAAGAGAATGCAGACAGGATTGTTAAATGGAATAGTAATTCTGTTATTACAGCTATCAAAGAGTTGGGGTGATATTTTGAGAAAAGCTTTGATAGTTGGTATTAATAACTATCCAACATCTCCTCTAAAAGGATGCGTTAAAGATGCAGTTGAGATGGCAACTGTACTTGAAAGAGATGCGGATGGTTCTCCTAATTTCAGTGTAAGGCTCCTAACGGAGCCTTCTGACACAATCACTCGAGGCTCTCTCAGACAGCATATTGAGCAATTGTTTGAAGGACCAAGTGATGTCGCATTGTTTTATTTTTCTGGTCATGGGTTGGTTAATTCTTCAGGTGGGTTGATTGTTACGCCAGACCACAGTGCAGGTGATGAAGGTATTTCAATGGACCAAATATTAAATTGGGCAAATAGATCAAGAGCAAGAGAAAAAGTAATTATTTTGGACTGCTGCCATTCTGGTCAATTTGCATCTCCCGCACTGGATGGCGGGGAAGTTGCTAGACTAGGAGACGGTTTAACTGTATTGACCGCATCAAGGGCTTCGGAGTATGCAATGGAGAGGGGAGGCTCCGGTGTATTTACATCTTTGATTATTGATGCACTATACGGGGGAGCAGCCGATCTAAGAGGGTTCGTTACCCCAGGCGGAATTTATTCCTACGTTGACAGTGCTCTTGGCGATTGGGAGCAGCGCCCAGTATTTAAAACAAACGTCTCTCGATTTACACATCTAAGAAGAGTAATCCCACCCATACCAATAGAAACAGTCCGCAAAATTAAGGAGTTTTTCCCAGTCCCTGAACATGAATATCCACTTGACCCGTCTTTTGAGGACACTGTGGAGGGGCATAGCCCAACGAATGCTTTGTTGTTTAAACAACTTCAAAAGATGTTTTCAGTGGGACTGGTCAGACCAGTAGGGGAAGAATTTATGTACTTTGCTGCAATGAATACTAAGTCTTGCCGCCTAACAGCTTTAGGATATCAATACTGGAGAATGGTTGACGAGAACAAGTTGTAGTTGTGAAGTGTTGCGAACTCTTCATCAGAACGCAAAAGGCACCCAAATGGGTGCCTTTCGATTTCGCTCTATAGATGATACGGTGAACCGTATCATCGCTAAAGGTAAAATAAAAAGGGACTTCATCAAGTCCCGGAGGCTTTCGGTATGAGGTTCGTTGAGACTGGCGAGCACATCCGGCTCAAGCGGTGCAACGCAATCCAGAGCTTGTGTTTCCGCTAGGCGACTGAGGAGGACGGCAGAATCCATTTGCATTGATTCGATGGTAAAATCGAAGTGCAAGTTGATCTGGGTGATCTGTCGTCCGACCCGCCTTGGAGAATCCTTGGTGATGCGGATATTTTCGACCATTAGCCGCAGTAACGCCTTTTGTTCATCCGCATCGATCTTCAAGAGGGCGTCCTGAATCAGCGTCAACAGTTTTTGCAACGAATCGAAATCAACAGGCCTATTAAATTGTTCGTCCAGTTCAGCTTCGATGGTCTCCAGCCGTTTCTGAAGCTGTTCTTGACGAGCATGTGTTTCCTTCAGGTCATCTTTGAATATTGCAGCCAACTCGGGATCGCTCAGGATGTTGTCTTTCAGCTTCTGAAGCTTCCTGCTGTTGGCATTTAACTCGGCAACAAGGGCTTTCTTTTCTTCCATGACCGGAGCGTCTGCATTTGATCGCAAGGCATTGATTTTATCGACCAGTTTCATCAGAATATCTGGACGCGATGCTACTTTTACAAGTTCATCAATCACTTGCTGTTCGGCTACGTCAGCTCGCATCATATTAGAGCGGCAAACGGTCTTACCCTTGTTGTGAAATTGTCCGCAGATATAGTAACGATATGATTTGCCTCCAGCACCTTTGGAACGTGCAGGAACCATTCCGTGACCGCAAGCAGGACATCTGAGTAATCCGCTCAGAATGTACGGCTGATGGGAGCGGGACGGCTTGTAGGAACGCTTACCAAGCTTCTGATGAACACTCTCCCATAACTCGGATGCAATAAGCGGATCATGTGTTCCGTCAACAAGCAGGAAGTCGGGATTCTTTCCTTTCCTGCGTTTTTCAGACCAGTCTTGCAGTTGGTTATAACGTATCTTTCCGATGTAGATGGGATTATTGAGGATCGTCTTGATGCCGCAGACATTGAACGGTTTGTCCATCTTGGAGCGATAGCCTTCTTCATTCAGACGGCGGGTGATGGCTTTGAATCCAAGTCCTTGATTGGCATAATCGAATATTTTGCGGACGATGACGGCTTCATACTCGTTGATGACAAGCTCTTTTTCAATGTTGTCATACCCCAACACCTTTCCTCCGTTGTACTTGCCTTCCTTGGCTCGCTGCTCCATTCCAAGCTTCACTCGCTCGACAATGTTATTGCGTTCGAGTTCGGCAAACGAACAGATCATCTGGAATGCCGTCCGGCCAAAAGCCGTTGTCGTATCGAATTTCTCATTCAGACTGATCAGCCTGACATTGTTTCTCTCCAGCGTTTCGCTAATCTCCAAAGCATCCTTCAGCTTGCGTGCGAGCCGGTCAATTTTATAAATGATGACAACGCCGAACTTCTGCTGATTGGCATCTTTCAATAGCCGTTTCATCTGTGGGCGGCCTGAGATGCTTTTGCCACTCGCACCTTCATCCACATATTCATCCACAATTTCAAGGCCGTTCTGCTCCGCATACTTCCTGATTTCCGAGATTTGAGCAGCGATGCTATACCCTTCCTTGGCTTGCTCTTCCGTACTTACGCGGGCGTACAGAGCTGCTTTAAGCTTGCTCATACTTCATCTTCTCCTTTGTTTTCGTACTTGTTAATGAAATTGGATTGATGCTCGTTCCATGATGCACGCGGGAAAACAGGAAATGCATCTGGATACTTGCCCATGTCATTGAACAGAGCACTGGCTTTGACTGCCGGATGCGGTTGATTGAACAATTCCTCAGATGATTTAAGTGACTCCAGTTCTCCAATTATGCGTCCCATGGAAGCGATAAATTGCTCTTTGTCGAGAGGGCGAGAGGATTGGAGATCATGAATAAATCGCATCATCCCGTCTGTGAACGCCTGATAGACGATGGCACCGATATAAGACAGCGGACTTTCCTCAGCAGAGGCAGGAGCGAGTTCGGTTGGTTCCCCGATGGCTATCAATCGGGGCTCCCCTTGGTAGAATTCATCTGTTAACGCGTCGAATGGTATTCCCAAGTCCTGTGTGATTCTGAAAATAAGTTGATATGCAGGTTTCTTGGAATCCCCGCGTTCGATAGAGATGATTGTCTGGTGACTGACACCGACGCGTTCACTCATTGCCGTCGTTGTAAATGATTTGTTGGAGTGAAGCTTTCCAGCTTCCTTTCTGAAGAACTTTAATCGCTCCCCCAAATCGCTCATCTTCAAATTTTCAAACTCTTCGCGAGTGAGAATCCGCCTTGGCATAGATGATCATCCTTTCTGTACAAGCAGGTTTACAGTGATTATAAACTCTGCTATGATGGTTTGCAAATATATAATTATAAAAACCTATATATAAATAAAGGAGGTTGCTATGGACTTTATCCTCGATATTGGCATTGACCTGAACGAGATGGACGATGTGTTTGAGATCGTTCACGACAAACGAAGGAAAGAGCAAGACTTTATTGAACAGCTTGCTCTGGCCTTAAATCGCATGTTGGATCACCCATCGGAAGCAGAAGATGGATCTCTAACAACAGGTGTACAAGAATGACAACCGAGAGGGCTTAATCCCTTGCTACGTAAGGCTTCAGGCCCTCTCGATATTTGGGGTGAAACCGTATGTTTCTGTACAATAAGCAAAGGGCAGCGGAGTTGTTGAACACCGTGCCGATCATTCAAAGCATTCAATCCGCCAGCAAGATGAAGCACTTTGACTGTCCTTACGACAAGCTGATCCTTTGTTCAGACGAGCCGCCAACACAAGCGTTCGTTGACCTGATTCGGCCCGCGAGATTCGAGACGGACGATGATGAAACCTTTTACCGATACAGGCTGGTGCATGACTTGTTCAGCGTACAGTGGATGCAGGCCAACCCGGAGGCCCCAACGACATCCATCATGTTGAATCCTTGGAAGCACCAACTCTCACCCGATGATGTACTTGCATTGATCGACTTCGTTATCGGCAGTCATCTCGATGCACATGTCGCTCACAACGACGATAAGCAGGATTGGCTCCGGTTTCTGACCTCGAAGGAGTTTGCGAAGCGTATCTACGTCGGCTATCAGAAGATGAAACCGCGAAACTACAATGATCTTGACCAGACGTTTATGTTCGGTAGTAAAAAGAGCCAGCAGGTCATCGTCTACGATAAGGCGAAGGAACAATACAGTGATGGCGAAGAGTGGATTCGCCTTGAGAAACGCAGGAAAAGGCGGAACAAGCACGCAAGGCCAACTCTGTCGCGATTCCTGCTGGATGAACAGGCTGACGCTTTGAGACACGTAGTCATCGTTGATATTAATAAGTTCAGCGGCAGAGACAAGATTATGCGACGCATCAACAAGTACGGAACATTTCAGGAAGCCTACATGACATTAACCAAGGAAGAGAAACGGAAGTTGAAACTGCATGAAGCATTCCGGCATCCCCTTGTTGATGTCGGTGCGTTGTTTAAAAAGGAACTCGACCAATGGCTCTCCATGTCGCCACACTTGCATTTGATGAAGAGAATATTCCCGGTACTCAAAGCGGGCTGGAGCGGGAAAGACACATTGACTTACAAAACGGTGCGTATTGATCCGATAAATCTGCTTTTTACGGGAACCCATTTAGAACCGTATGTCGGCAAAGAGAAATACAAGCTGCGACAGAACTATCTTACCGACGTAATAAGATGACATGTTTTGTGGGGGGCCGCGAGCGAAGCGAGCGGCCCAATCTCTCCATCAATTCGCATTGCACAATGACACGTTAGAGAGTCGCATGAAGCCAGTCAAGGGCCGAAGGGGCGAAGCCTTTACCCTTGACTGAGCGGTGCCTAGAGACGACACTCCTTCGTGTCCTCAGCGTTAGCTGAGGAACGCCGTACGGCGAGTGACGGGATTGTAAAGGGTGGGAACCCTTTACGTTCTCCCTCAGGGAGCGGAGAGGGTGGTCTTTAATCGGCGAGCGAAGCGAGCCGCCTTTCCGGTTGCTGATGCAGGATATAAGCAGACCTTAATCCGCATACACCATAAAACGTAGCTCCTGCGGATCACGCTTCAGATCATAGCAAACATCAAGCGGCAACGGGATGGTGTATCCTTGACTCCTGACCTCAATGGGGGTTTTATAGGCGTAGAACGGCAACGACAGATGCGTTTGAAAGAACATTCTCCAACCGTTGTCGAACCGCAGATAAACCTCATTGTCGTTGATCGATACCTGAACGAAGAGTTCATCCGCAGAAAAAACGTAATGTGCTGGGAAGCAAAGGCCATTCTCGCTTACGGTGAGCTCCACAGAGGCTTGTTGATTTACTCGAAAGGCCTTTTATCCTTCCCGGTTTGTACAATCCATCTACAGCCGATTTCACACGTTCTGATAATGCGGACAGCAGATCAGGCAAGTTGCCAATCAGTTTGGCTATTGCCCGAAGAGGCATCCGCAATAAATCCGCATCGATGTACAATTCCTTCATCCGCCGATCAGCGAACATTCCTCCGCTGGCTGATCCGGGGCTGTACATTTTGAACAGATACACCTTCCAGCCGCTCAATTGCTCGATTGTTTCCCGGATGAACCTAAATTTGACCCGCAGCCCGCTGAATGGAACATCCTTCAACACCACGATTTCAAATGGTTCATTCCGGCATTCCGATTCACATACGAGCCTCCTCGAAGCGTCCGGGAATGTTGTATGTTGCAGCACGACAACAGTCGTAATGGAAACCGCCGGATGCGGATGAAGTTCGACCTTGCTTCCGTTCGTTGATGCGGGTAACTGGAATTGATGCTGATGATTGTTCATGCGTATATTCCTCCAATGTGAATTTGATGGTCTAGGGACACAGCGGCTAGCTATTATAGAGAGCCGCTGCGAATGGAGTTAAATTCACTGTCCGTTGTTTGTTACGAAGTCATAAGTCCACGTTCCTTGAGACTGATGAATTGGTCTCCGCCTACGATGATATGATCGAGTACTTCGATGCCGGTAACATCCCCAGCTTCGACCAGACGAGCCGTAAGTTGAATGTCTTCATGTGATGGTGTGCAGTCGCCGCTCGGATGGTTGTGCGAAACTACGATTGATGCTGCGGAACGTTTGATGGCGGCCCGGAAAACTTCGCGTGGATGCACGATGGCTGCATTGAGTGAACCCTTCGAGATCGTCTCCGGTTGGCCAATGACATGATTCTTGGTGTTCAGAAACAGAACAACGAAATGCTCTTGTTGCAGATACCGCATTTCAGGAATCAGCAAATCGGCGGCATCCTTGGGGGAGCGGATCACATGCGGATGACTGTAAACGGGTGCATTCAATCTCCGTGCGAGTTGTAGAGCGGCGACGATTTGGCGTGCTTTCACTTTGCCGATACCCTTAATGGCGGTCAGCTCCTGCTCCGTGACATTCATCAGATCGGTCAGCGACGGGAAACGGGAAAAGATTTGATCCACGACATAGGAGTCCGGCTTTTCGGCAAGTGCCTCGGTAAACAGCGTTTTGATTGACGGCATTTCATATACATTCATGTGGTTGACCTCCATAGAAATGCAAAAAGGAGAAGCCGCGGTGGCTCCTCCAGTTGCGTGATAGATGAATTTGAATTATGATGATGACAACACTTTTTTCTTGATCGTTCCGTCTCTATTAGCGGGCGATTTTTTCTTTTTCTTGAGCTTCAATCTGCATTTCAATCGTGACCAGCTTGACCAGCGTCTGGGCATACACCCTACCTTCCTCCGAATCAAAGTGGGCGTTTCGATCCATCATCTGCATTGCTGCCACCACCCCTTTTTTTCTGGCCAGCAGTTCCTGCATGTTCTCCATGTGTCTAACCTCCCTTCAAGGCAGCGAAAATAACCTTCCTGTCGATACAACAGCACGGCTATCTGCAATGACCGTATGAACTGACTTTCCTGCTCTTAATCACTTATTTGGATTCCGACGCTCCGTCGTTTATTTAAAGATCGGGGATGTCTGAGCGGCATAAGTAATCAGTACCGTGACCTGCCCATTGCGAAGTGCGACAACAGCAAATTTCCCTGCATCCAGTGGCACAGAGTAGATGTATCCTTTTCGTTCGCAGAATCCGAGGTATTCCTTTTGACTGTTACGCTTGAATGATTCATAAGTCATCTCCCCAGTCTCCTTTCCTCCAAATTCATACATCCTCATGCCTCCGCCAGTTGTTTCCAGTGACGTTGCAGTTGCTGGGGAAATTCGCGTTGAAAGTAGGCAACAGTCCAGCGAGCGGCGGTTTCTTCATCCACGCCATAGGTCCGGCGGCAGTAGGTTGAAAGAACGCGGCCAGCCATACTGAAGTGCCCATCTGCTCGGCGATGACCTTAAACAATCGATACGAAAAGGTTCGCGGCTGTCGATCGCAGCATCCTGCTTTTCGATCTACGCCTATGAAGCGTTAATGAAAGAGCTGAATCAGGTGGAAGAAGTGCGATTTATCTTCACTTCGCCTACCTTTATTGCGGATAGCATTAAGAAAGAGAAGCGGGAGTTTTACATTCCGAAGTTGAACCGGGAGAAGAGCCTATATGGTTCCGAGTTTGAAATCCGGCTAAAAAATGAAATGAACCTCAAAGCGATTGCAAAAGAATGCAGCGATTGGATTCGTAAGAAAGTTACTTTCAAGTCGAATCGCACTTCAGGTGCAATGCAAGGAATATTGAATTTGCAGACATCTGACGATGCCATCACATACATGCCAATCGATGGCTTTACGACGGTCGATCTTGGATACGAGAAAGGCAACGCTTTATCCAAGATGGTGAACAAATTCAATGAGGTTCCGTTTACCAAAACGTATTTCGATTTGTTCAATCAAGTCTGGAACGACAAGAGCAAACTTGAAGATGTGACGAATCAGGTGGCCGAGCACATTTCATCCGTTTATAAAGAGAACTCGCCGGAGTTCATCTACTACGTTATTCTCTACAATATCTTCAACGAGTTCTTGTCAGATATTACGGAAGATATACTGCCGAACGAAGCAACAGGCTTCAAAGAAACGGAAATCTGGAAGCGGCTCTATCACTTTCAGAAAGATGCAGTGCTCGGTGCCATCAACAAGCTAGAGAAATACAATGGCTGCATCCTTGCAGACAGCGTCGGCCTCGGGAAAACATTTACCGCTCTTGGCATTATCAAGTATTACGAACTTCGCAACAAGTCGGTCTTGTTGCTATGTCCGAAGAAACTTGGCGATAACTGGCTCACGTATAAACAGAACGTGACCAACAACATCCTGTATGCCGACCGTCTGCGATACGACGTGCTCTACCATACGGACATTTCTCGTGAGAGAGGCAAGTCCAATGACATTCCGCTCGACAGATTGAACTGGGGCAACTATGATCTGCTCGTCATCGACGAATCGCACAACTTCCGCAATAACGAAGCGAAGAAGGACAAAGAGACCCGATATCAG
This sequence comes from Paenibacillus pasadenensis, assembly GCF_002864175.1. Taxonomy (NCBI): domain Bacteria; kingdom Bacillati; phylum Bacillota; class Bacilli; order Caryophanales; family Paenibacillaceae; genus Paenibacillus; species Paenibacillus pasadenensis. Next base: position 210,287 of record NZ_NFEZ01000001.1, read on the forward strand.
AAGTTGATGCGGAAAGTGCTCAAGAGCGGTGTTAAGACAAAAGTACTGATGTTGTCGGCAACCCCGGTAAATAACAAGTTCATGGATCTTCGCAACCAGCTTGCTCTTGCCTATGAGGGAAATCCCGAGGAGATCAACAATAAGCTGGGCACGGAGCGGGGCATCAACGACATCTTCAAACGGGCCCAGTCTGCCTTCAATCAGTGGTCTAAGCTGGATGCCGCTGAACGGACGACAGAGATACTGCTGGGAATGCTTGACTTTGATTTCTTCGAGCTGCTGGACAGTCTGACCATCGCTCGCTCCCGCAAGCATATTCAGAAGTATTACAAAGCGGAGGAGATCGGTGAATTCCCTAAGCGATTGCCGCCTTTATCCAAGTTCTGCAACCTGACAGACAGAACGGATGTCATCGGCTATAATGATATTTTTATGGAGTTGTCCAGAATCAACCTCGGCATTTATGCTCCGTTCAAGTACATACAACCGAGCCGCTTGCGACTGTATGAAGAGATGTACGATACGAGTGTAAAAGGCGGAAGCGGGAGCTTCAAGCAAATGGACCGGGAAGGCAGCTTGCAGCTCCTGATGCGGATCAACTTGCTCAAACGGTTGGAGAGTTCTGTGGAATCTTTCCGGCTCACGCTGTCCAAGATGATCTCCAAGCTCGGTCAGACATTGGAGAGAATTGAGGCTTATGAGCGAAGCGGAAAGTCAGATGCGGTTGAATACACCGAGATTGAAGATGCCAGTCTCGATGATGACGATTGGTTGGACGATGATTTTACCATCGGGGATACCATCAAGATCAATCTATCCGATATGGACGTGCTTCGATGGAAAGAAGATTTGATGAGCGATCACCAAATTCTATCTGCTCTTCACGAAGAGATGCAAAAGGTATCGCCCGAACATGACGAAAAACTGAATGCCTTGAAACAAGTCATCGATGATAAAATCAGACAGCCAATCAATCCGGGCAATCGTAAAGTGATCATCTTCAGTGCATTTACGGATACCGCGGCGTATTTGTACAACCATCTGTCTGCGTATATGAAGTCGAAGTACAACATCGATACCGCCAAAATTGTCGGCAGCGATGAGAACAAGAATACCGCAGGACTTCGGAATGACATCAGTACATTGCTCACCTGCTTCTCGCCGCGATCCAAGGAGAAGAAGCTGACCATGCCTAATGTTGATGGCGAAATCGATCTGCTTATTGCGTCCGATTGCATCTCCGAGGGGCAAAACTTGCAGGACTGCGATTTTCTCATTAATTATGATATTCACTGGAATCCGGTACGAATCATTCAGCGATTTGGCCGAGTTGATCGGATCGGCTCTCAAAACAAATCCATTCAGCTCGTGAACTTCTGGCCCAACATGACGCTGGATGAATATATTCAGTTGAAAGAACGGGTCGAGAATCGCATGATCATCATGGATATGACGGCAACCGGCGACGACAACGTCCTGTTTAATCAGTCCAGTGATCTGGAATACCGGAAGCAGCAGCTTAATCGCTTGCAGAAGGAAGTTGTCGATCTGGATGACATGAATACTGGCGTATCCATAACGGATTTAGGTCTTAATGACTTCCGCATGGATTTGGTGAACTACGTCAAAGAGAATGGCGAACTCGATACCGTTCCAAGCGGACTGCATGCCGTTGTTTCTGCTGATGAAGATAAGGGAGTGCAGCCCGGCGTCATATTCGTTCTTCGGAATGTGAATGAAGAATTGAACCCGGACAAGCAGAATCGTCTGCATCCCTTTTATCTGGTTTACTTGAGTGACGATGGCGAAGTCGTCACCAATCATATGGATGTCAAGAAGACACTCGATGTTCTGCGTGCCCTGTGCCGAGGACAATCTGAACCTGTCTTGGAGGCATGTCGCAGCTTCAATCAAGCGACGAAAGACGGCAGGAAGATGGATGCCTATTCCATGCTGCTTGAGGAAGCGATCCGCTCTATTGTACAGGTGAAGGAAGAAGGCGATCTGGATAGCTTGTTCAGTTCGGGAGGCACAACTGCTTTAATCGATTCCGTCAAAGGTCTTGAAGATTTTGAACTCATTACCTTTGTTGTCATCCGGCAGGTGAGTGAATGATGCTCAAGCTACCATCAAGCACACTTGTGAATCGCAAAATACCGAAAAATAAGTTCTATGAGAAGCTTCACGCCAATCAACATCTAAAGGAACTGTTTACCGAGCAAGTCGAGTCGATCATCTGGAAGCACAAACTATCCAAAGAGACGATTCGCCTCGAACCGAAAGATGACATTGAGGAAGTTCAGGTGTTTGAGGTTCACTTGAAAGAGCGAACTTACTCACTTGATTTGTTGCGGAGCATCGACAAGGCGATCCCTTACCCCATACTGCACGTCATTGTATACGAAGATCAGGCAAAACTCGCAATCGCCTACAAGGAGCGGAATCAGACCGATGATAACCGCTCCGTTGTACGTTCGTATCACGAATCGGAATGGCAGCCTGTAGAAGAATTGAAGCTGGACATCATTCAAGGACTTGATTTAAAGGCCGTATACGAGAACATCATCCGTCAACTGCTGCCGATTAACTCGAAGTCGGAAATGGAGCTTACAGCCGTTCTGGAGCGGCAAGCAAGCATAGATAAGCTGACCCAAGAATGCCAGCGGCTAGAAGCTAAGATTCGTGGCGAAAAGCAGTTTAATCGTAAGGTCGAATTAAATATAGAACTGCAACGGAAACGCAAAGAATTGAATCAACTTCTCAACTAAGTAACGGGAGGTCTAACCATAACATGAACCATCTAAAGATGAAATCAACCGATCTGACTCAGGTCAATATCGACAAGATTGCGGAACTGTTTCCCAACGTAATTACAGAAGCAAGAGATGAACAAGGAAAGATCAAGCGTGCGATTGATTTTGACTTGTTGAGACAGGAGCTATCCGGCTACCTTGTTGAAGCGGAGAAAGAACGGTATCAATTGATGTGGCCGGGCAAGAAAGAGGCTATCCTAACAGCTAATACACCAATTGATATGACTCTGCGACCGGTAAAAGGGGAGAGTTTAGATTGGGATAGTACTCAGAATCTTTATATCGAAGGTGACAATCTTGAAGTGCTGAAGTTGTTGCAAGAATCCTATTTAAACAAAATTAAGTTGATCTACATCGATCCTCCGTACAACACCGGAAGGGATTTTGTTTATAAGGATGACTTTAGAGAACCGACAGATGAGTACATGGAGGAATCTGGACAAATTGATGAATCGGGTAATCGCCTCTTTCAAAATACCGAGTCTAATGGAAGGTTTCATAGTGATTGGCTAACTATGATGTATGCGAGGTTGAAAGTGGCTAGGAATCTGCTTAGAGAAGACGGAGTAATACTGATAAGCATTGATGATAATGAGATGCACAATCTTAGAAAAATAGCTGATGAGGTTTTTGGAAGTACTAATTTACTAGCCACCTTTGTTTGGAAATCAAGAAGAAAGCCTATTAATGTAGGAGATTCGAAATTCAAGCCACAACGTTGCTCAGAGTATATCTACATGTACTCCAAGAATGCTGACAATGTAAAGTTCCTCCCCACGTATTCCGGAGATGAAAGATCATATCCTCATACTGATGCTAAGGGCAAGTACAGACTAACAACTATTCTGAAGTCAAATAGAGGCGGTAATGAAAGAGCTACTATGAGATTTGAGATAAACGGATACACTCCCCCTGAAGGCCAAAGATGGCAGGGAGGGGAAAGTTTTATACAAAGTTTGTTCGATGATGGTTACATTGAATTTAAAAACGGAACTCCTTTTAGAAAATACTACGAAGATGAAGAGGAAGCTGAACACGATCCTTTGTACACTTTCTTAAATGAGGATAAAACGGGCAGTTCAGAATCGGGGAAAACCTACCTGAATAATTTGCTTGGTAATAACCATGGTTTTGATACTGTAAAACCCAAAGAGTTGTTAAATATATTCTTAACTGTACTAACGGGCAAGGAAGAAATTGTTATGGATTTCTTTTCGGGCTCCGCGACTACTGCTGATGCTGTGATGCAAATTAATGCAGACGATGGAGGTAACCGAAAGTATATAATGGTTCAATATCCTGTAGCAATTGACGAAGATTCCCAAACGTATAAAGAAGGTTATAAAACCATTTGTGATATTGGTAAAAGTCGCATCCGTTTAGCAGCCCAAAAAATCAAAGAAGAAACCGGAGCAGACACCGATTACGGCTACCGTGTATACCGAGTAGACTCTAGCAACATGAAAGATGTCTACTATACGCCGGACAAGCTTGGTCAATTGAACCTTGAAGATGTAGGTACCAACATTAAAGAAGACCGTACAGGTGAGGACTTACTTATTCAAGTGATGCTAGAATTCGGGCTGGAGCTTTCTTTGCCTATGGAATCCAGAGTAGTTGACGGGAAGACCGTTCATTACGTTGCAGGCAATTCCTTGATCGCATGCTTTGATGATGAGGTGTCCGAGGCGGTTATTAAGAAGATCGCAGAAGATCAACCGCTTCGCGTTGTATTCCGTGACAGTTCGTTCCGGGATGATTCTGCTCGCATCAATGTTGAAGAACTGTTCAAGCTACTCTCCCCAAGCACAGAAATTCAAGTGCTGTAAGGAAGGTGAGCAGCGATGAAAATCAAATTCAAACACCAGCAGTTCCAATTGGATGCGGTAAAGAGCATTGTTGACGTATTTCAAGGACAACCTAACGAATCGTCTCGGTTTACGCTTGATAAAGGTCGGCGGCAAAAGAGTGTAGAAATCGGTGATCTCTTTCAGCAAACAACAAGCAACGAATCTGAATATGGATTTAAGAACAATCCCATCAAGCTAGTCGATCAGGAAGTTCTGAGCAATATTCAAACGGTTCAACGCCAGAACGGGTTAAAACTATCGGAGCGGCTCGAAGGCAAATTCAATCTTACGGTTGAAATGGAAACCGGTACAGGGAAGACCTATACGTATATTCGAACGATGTTCGAGTTGTACAAAAAGTACGGCTGGAGCAAATTCATTATCGTCGTCCCTTCTATCGCGATTCGTGAAGGCGTTCTGAAGACATTTCAGATTACCGAAGACCACTTCATGACGGAGTATGGATCGAAGGCACGTTACTTTGTTTATAACTCGAAGCAGTTGCATCACATAGAGAAGTTCGCCAGCGACGCTGGAATCAACGTCATGATCATTAACGCCCAAGCTTTTAATGCCAAGGGTAAGGATGCAAGAAGAATTACAATGGAGCTGGATGACTTTGCATCCCGTAAACCCATTGATGTAATTGCAAGCACCAATCCTATACTCATCATCGACGAACCGCAATCGGTTGAAGGTCAGAAGACGAAAGAGGCATTGAAGGATTTCAAGGCATTGTTTACGCTGCGATATTCGGCAACGCATCGGGAAGACTACAACAAAATCTATCGCCTTGATGCTCTGGACGCATACAACATGAAGCTGGTCAAGAAGATCAGTGTGAAGGGCATCTCAGTCAAAGGATCAAGCGGAACGAACAGCTACGTTTATCTCGAAGGCATTGATGTCAGCAATAAGCATGCCCCAATAGCCCGGCTTGAGTATGAAAAGCGAACCAAAACCGGATTAACCAAAGTATCCAAGAAGATCGTCACAGGCGATGACCTCTATCAATTGTCCGAGAACTTGGAGCAGTATAAAGGTTACAAGGTATCCGAGATCAACGGTCAGAATAACAGTATCAGCTTTATTAATGGTGTTACGCTGTTCGCCGGAGACGTGCAAGGAGATGTGAGCGAGCTTCATTTCCGGCGAATCCAGATTCGAGAGACGCTGAAATCTCACTTTGAGAAGGAGCGGGTACTGTTTCATAAAGGTATTAAAGTGCTCTCGCTTTTCTTTATCGATGAAGTTGCGAAGTATCGACAATACGATAAAGACGGCAACGAACGGAACGGCGATTATGCGGATATCTTTGAGGAAGAGTACATGGAACTCCTGAACGAACAACTGTCATTGTTCGCGGATGACCCGTATGTTCAATATTTGAATATGATTCGCGTAAAGGATACGCATAAAGGTTATTTCTCGATCGACAAAAAGAGCAATCGGTTCGTTGATTCCAAAGTGTCTGCCAGAGAAACCGACTCCGATGATGCGGATGCATACGACCTGATTATGCGACAGAAGGAGCAACTTCTCAGCTTTGAGGAACCAACGCGTTTTATTTTCTCCCACTCGGCGTTGAAGGAAGGCTGGGACAATCCGAACGTATTCCAGATTTGCACGCTCAAGCACAGTGATTCCACGATCAAGAAGCGGCAGGAAGTTGGTCGTGGATTGCGGCTCTGCGTGAACAAATATGGCGAACGGATCGACTCCAGTATTCCGGGTATTGACGTTCACGAGATCAATGCACTAACCGTTGTCGCAAGTGAATCCTATGAGCAATTTGCCAAGCAACTTCAGGGCGAGATTGCCGCGACATTGTCGGATCGCCCACGCAAGGCAGATAATAACTTCTTCTTGGAAAAAGTCCTTGTGAATGCCCGCGGCGAACAATTGAAGATCGATGAGAGACTCGCAAACAAGCTGCAAAACGCGTTTATTCGTAACGGCTATACCGACGATGACTATAATCTGACGGATGTTTATTTTGCAGCGGTTGAAGAACAAACCATTAAACTGCCCGACGAGTTGAATGCACATCAAGAGCAGCTTATTGAACTGGTTAAAACGATCTACGTTGAAGGCAAGTCGGACATGACGAATGATGACAGGAAGAATACAGTTCCGAATATCACGGTGAACAGCAACTTCCATAAGAAAGAATTCAAGGAGTTGTGGAGCCGGATCAATAAAAGATCGGTTTACACGGTTCAGTTTGACTCGGAAGAATTAGTGCGGAAGAGCATCATGGCGATTGATATGAGCTTGGAGGTACCTTCAATTCGTTATTCCATCAAGCATGGGGAAATGAATGAAATCGAATCCCGTGAACAATTGAAGCAGGGAGAAGCGTTCGTAATTCGAGAGACGGACGCGGATTATGTTCATCAAGCTGCGGCGTCGAAGATCAAATACGACTTGATCGGCAAACTGATGGATGAAACGAAGCTCACCAGAAAAACGATTGTGGCCATTATGAAAGGTATCAAGCAAGCGAAGTTTATGCTATACCAGAAGAATCCCGAGGAGTTTATACTTCGGGCGTCCAGACTGATCAATGAGCAGAAGGCGACGACGATCATTGAATCCATTACGTATGATGTGATCAATGATACGTTCGATACCGATGTGTTCACGAAGAACACGTTGAAGGGACAGCTTGGACAAAACGCGATAGCGGTTGAGAAGCACATTTACGACTATGTGGTGACGGATTCCAAGATCGAGCGGGCTTTTGCGAAAGAGCTGGATACGAGCAATGAAGTACACATTTACGCTAAGTTGCCGCGGGGCTTCTACATCCCTACTCCAGTTGGTGACTACAATCCAGACTGGGCGATTGTATTCAAAGAAGGCGACGTGAAGCATATATACTTTATTGCCGAGACGAAAGGTTCGTTAGACTCTATGGAGCTGCGTGAAGTCGAGAAGGCGAAGATTGAATGTGCACGAAGGCATTTTGCAAAGCTCAACTCTGATCAACTGAAGTACGATGTGGTTAATAGCTACGAGAAGCTAATGGAGATTGTGAAGGGATAGATATCTATAAATTATCGCCGTACTCCGACTTATTGGTGGAGAGCGGCGATTTTTTTATTTACGAATGAACTTATCGTAGGTTAAGATTAGGTGGAAAATGTTTCTTGTATTTGTCATCTTATTTCTGTTGGTTAAGTATAAATGGGAGAGGATACTATGTCCGACGGTGGTAATAATGGTAATTGGGGAGACCACTATCCGGTGTCTTGCCCTCCTGGAAGTGCAAAGTCAAAAGATGTAGCCCCGGTTTATAGATTATCATTAAACAATCCTCCACTGGATGAGGATTTTTATAGTCATAAAGAGGCAAATCTCCGCTATCCGCCTGATAAAGAATGTGAAGCCTGTGCTATCTCGGTGTTTACAGATCTAGAACAGATTCAAAAGGCTAAGAAAAAGATTGTTTTGTTCAAGAATAGAGGCCATATAATTGAAGGTCAAATAGTTAGTGAAACAGGCGTCGTCTCAGAACCAGACCATAAATCCCATATTAACTGGTGGGTCTATAACGGGATTGATGTAAAAAAGTATTTTAAGGATAATTCCTAAGTTAGGGATGGTTTCTATGGATTATATTCTTCCTTTCCCTATTGGGGCCGTTAAAATTATTAACGTATTCGAGTATTTCGACGGGCCCAAGGTGTTTGCTTGTGAAAGCATAACAGGACAAAAATACATGGTCAATTGGATCGATACAAATTCCAATAGCGACACATGGTTTTATGTGCCTGTGAGTGGAACGAGGTACCTTCTTATTCTGAATGGGAAGGTCTCTTTACGTGACTGCATTCTTCATTCGGAAAATAAATTGGTATTGGAAGTCCGGACACCAAAAGGACAGGATAATACTGTAGAGATCAATTATAGAGAATTGAGTAGTATCGTTGAGGAAGAACTACCTGATCCCGATTCATTCTTAGAACTAGATCAACAAGCACCAACTCTTCCTCCTCGAGAGGACACAACTATGACGGCTACTCGATCTGGAAGAGATGTTCTCGATATATCCTTGAATGTTAGTGACCAACATAGTAACGAAATCGATGCAGAACTATTAGGTGAAGTTCTGATTACTACACAAAATTTGGCTTACTATGTAGGGTCTAACACTACAAGCAGCCGCGGGCCTGTTGCAAGGGATATTATTAACGCAAATAAGTTGAAAGCAAGCGGTTTTTTTGCAGCATCCTTTGGAGTTCGTTTGAAGTCTGATACAGTACAAGGGCTTTTTGGTGATACTGATGCGTCTAGTACATTGGAAAAACTAATGGAACTATTTGAGGCAACTCCTGAGGAAGAAAAGTTTAGAACAGTTGTCAAAGGACTCAGTATTAGAGCAATAAAGTCATATTATACATTACTAAATAAGTTAGATAATGAAGATACAAGGATTAAAGTTGAGTGGGCATCTCCTAATCAGAAATACAAGGAAGCTTTACTCGACTCTGGAAATATCAAAAAGGCAATAGACATTCTTATCAAAGAAACAAAAACGGAAGTAAAGCAAATTGAGGTAAAAGGTATATTGGTTGGGGTAAATACTGATTCAAATAAGTTTTATTTACATGCAGAAGACGATGAGCATATTAGTGGCATTATTGGTGACAGTTTGAGAGATCAACAGTTTGTGGTCCCTGTTAAAGTTAAAGCATTAGTTGAACAAAAGACAGAGATTCATGTATTCACCGAAGAAGAAAAGACTACCTACACATTAATAACACTTGAGTAATCAATAAAAAGGCACCCCCATTTCCCAACCGAAGGAAGTGGGGGTGTTGTAGTTAGTTTACCCTATCAATAGATACGGTGAACCGTACCACAAGTAGGGCGAAAGGTTCTTGCCCACAAACCGATAGAGCTTTACGTTTAATCCAATCGCTGCTGCTTACCCGAAGGAAACCCTTCTTGATGAAGACTGTTGGCCTGTATAAGTCATACTATTCTCGTACAAAGCCTTTGATTCGCGATTGAGCACAAGACAGGTACTAGTAAAGAGAAATATTCTATTCATAGAGACAGCCCGGCCGGATCGCCTACGACACCAATTACCGAGGCGTATCGCATGGTTTGTCTCTGTTCCAGTTCGTAAGATGGCCATGGGAGGGAGACGCCGGGATTCCCCGCGATTATAAACCCTAACCAAGCGCTGCGGACAGCAGCTGATAGATCGGCAACAACCTCCAGATCAGCCCCTTGGAACATCGGGGCTTCGCTGCATGCTTCGAGATTTCCGAATGTAAAAGGCAATTCTATCCCGTGGCAGGCTTTAAAAGGAGACTCGGGCGGCGCCCAATCAAGCTGATAAACCCAAGCGTGAGAACCGGCCATATGAACAGCTTCCGCCAACTTCAGGGAAGGAAGCCGGATCGCATAATCGGTAATCAAGTCGGATAGCAGATCGATATGCGTGCTGCCAGGGCGGCGTATGCGGTATTGCTCGAATGCTTCTTCTTTTCCGGTCACAACCCTGAAGCGATCCTTCACGACAGCTGAATCGAGATCAGATGCATTCAAGAGTAGGGCATTTGCTTCCTCTCTATTGGTGCCGATAATGAGATCAATACCCGCTTGGCTGGCACCTTTGGCAGCCATCTCAATAAAACGCTCGGCAGCAGAGAGTGAATCGAATACAGGCATAAAAGGCAGAACGATTTGACCGAATTTTGCGATTTCTTGACCTAGCTGTCCCGTTGCCTTTAGGATTTGAACCGGCGATAAGGCGCGCAGCTGGGCGATTATTTCTTTTGGGTCGCTTTGATCAATATTCAGAAGATCCAGCAGTCGCTTTCCATTCTCAGCCGCTTTGGCTTCCGACAACGGAGCGAGGCTAGCGGGGGGGCTCTGTAGAATCGCTCTTTGGAAAAGACCATGAACATCCGGCAATGCCAATAGACACATAATGATATGCGCACCTGCTGATTGCCCCATAACCGTGACCTGATCGGGATCACCGCCAAAACACTCAATATGAGCTTGAACCCATTTTAGAGCGGTTACGACATCGTAAATCCCCATTTTTCCGTCGCTGACCCCGGGATAATGCAGAAACCCAAGAGCTCCAAGTCGGTAATTCACCCCTACGGTAACGATGTTTCCTTCCTTGGAGAGCGTCGACCCGTCGTACCAGTCCAGCGACCCGGAGCCAGTCATATAGTGTCCGCCATGGAGCCAAACGACTACAGGCCGTTTTTCTTCATTAATGCCAGGCGAGGTGATCGTAAGGGATAAGCAATCTTCCCCCTGCGGCAATTCAGTAGAATCTCCGCTAATCCGACGCAATGACGAAGGAGGTTGTGGTGCAATGACGCCATGGGCGCTTGCATCTCGAATTCCCGTCCAAGCGGCAGCAGGGCGCGCTGGGGCGAATCGATATTCCCCAATCGGCGGTTCGGCATAAGGAACCCCGCGAAACTGAATGACGCCGTTCCTCCGAATGCCCTGAAGCGAGCCGAGAGAAGTTTCTACAATGGGCGAATCGATTTTCATAGCTATCAACTCCTTCTACTAGGATGGGATCGAACTATTCTTGCGAATCAGAACCAGACAGAGCACCGTGCCGACAGCCAGAATCACGGAAGCGATCCGTATAATGTCAATCGTTCCATCAACGAAGGATGCGCGAGCGATCTGACGGTAGGTGTCAAGAAGAGGATCATTGTGGAATATGGCTTCATACTCTATTCCCGCCAGACCGTTGCTGCCTGCCATGGGACCCGCCGACTCGATTGCTTGGATCACTTGCTCCCTCGCTGATCCAGTAAGTTGGTTGTCTTGCAACGACTGCACTCTATCCGTAACCAGTGAGTTGTAACGGCTGGATAGGATAGCTCCGAAGAGAGCAATCCCGAATGCGCTCCCCATCTGGCGAGCCACACTGTTCATTCCGGACGCCATGCCCACTCGTTGAACCGGCACGGCTTCGACCGCCAGGTTGGAGATGGGCGGATTAATTAATCCGCTTCCTATTCCGGCGATAATGAATCCGGGTAGCAGGACTACCCATTCCGAGGGGGCGTTATGATGGGAGAGATGAGTCATGGAGTAAACCCCGATTGTCAGCAAAACCATGGAAGCGACGATAAGCCGTTTTGAACCTATTTTCCCCATCAATGCACCGGCCAGAGGGCCGAATAGCAGAGCCATCGCGGTGAATGCGATAAGCCTGACGCCTGACTCCATCGCATCCAATCCGAGGAAGCCTTGCAAGTAGATCGTGAGATTGAATAGCAATGCGTACATCCCAGCGCTTAGACAGAAGGCGGCAATCGCTGAGCCCGTAAAGCTGGGAATCCTGAATAGACGGGGATCTACCATGGGGTGTTTGATTCGAAGCTCGCCTGCGATGAATACGACTAGGGCAAGGAGAGATAGGCCGAGCAGTTGCCAAACGTGCGGCGAGGTCCAATCGTTGCCTTCTTGGTTAACTTGAATCAACCCGTATATGAGGCAGAACATGAAGACGGTGAAGGCAATGAACCCGAATAGATCGATATTGCGCGCGGCAGACTCGTCCTTGGATTGCTTGATCGCCCATAAAGACAGCGATATAGCAACGATGCCGACGGGAATATTCAGATAGAAAATAGATTGCCATCCGATATGCTTAACTAGAAGCCCTCCGATTACCGGGCCGATTCCCGTGGCTAATCCGCTGACACCGCCCCATACCCCGATTGCGATTCCCCGCTGTTTGCCGCTGAACGTCGCCGAGATGATCGCGAGCGATAAAGGCATCATTGCGGATGCGCCGAGTCCTTGAATGCCTCTAGACATATTCAGCATCGCGATACCGCCGGACAATCCGCATAACAGAGAGCCGATTGTAAATACGGCTATCCCCAACATAAAGAGCGTCTTTCGTCCGAAAATATCGCCCAATCGGCTTGCAGGAACCAGCACCACAGCAAACACTAACGTATAAGCGTTGACAATCCATTCCAAGCCTGAGAAATTTGTTTGAAGATCGCTGCTAATGGCCGGCAAAGCGACGTTTACTATCGTAACATCTAGCAGGGCCATGAATAGTCCAAGGCAAACAGCACCGAGCGCCCACCATCTCCTTTCCGGGATCTTCTCCGCAACCTCCGTTAACGACATAACCATTCCTTCCCAGACCTCCTTTTCACCGCGTGTTGTAACATGTTAAAATCATATTGCATGTAACGATTGTAATTACCAGGGAGTGACATGTCAAATGAATTTTACCTATTACCAATCGCTCTCCGTAGGTCTTGCGGTTGACCTCATCAATACGCTTTGTCCCGTTAAGGGGACCGACAGCTTGGCTACGCCTGAAGAATTGAAGCAATTTCTCGTCGAGAGCGAGAACCATGTTCTGGATTCGGCCGCTGGGAAAAAGGAAGGGTTTGATTGGGATGCCGCTATCGCTGTTCATCGGGATACCATTCAATCGTGGCCTGTTCGTTCGGAGGATATTGAGATCGTCCGATCGCTGAGAAAATCTTTGCGGACCGTGTTCGAGCTGGCAAGAGAGCAGAAGGCGCAGGATGCAGCGGCGCTTTTGAATGAGCAACTCCGTATTAGCGGGGCGACGCCAAGAATAAGCTGGCTGCATGGGCCCTACCATCTGCATTTTGAATCGGAGGAGGATGGATGCGCTCATTGGCTGGCTACGACGACAACCATGGGGCTTGTCTTTGTCTTGATTGAGTTTGGAACCGAGAGATTCGGAATCTGTGCCTCTGCACCCTGTCAGAAAGCCTTTATTGATACATCCAAGAACAAGTCCAAGCGCTACTGTTCCGAAGCATGCGCTCATCGTGAGAGCGTGGCGGCCTTCCGCAAACGTCGACGCACTGAAAGCTGAACAAGCAGCAAGAAGGCCAACCTAAGGAGGATGAGGGAGGCCTATATCGGCAAGGTGAAGCGGAACGGCGCGGCAAGTAGCGATCCTTGAGAGTCCAGAGTCTAAATCCTCCGAACGGGTGCATCTGCCGTGACCTTTCTCTGGAAAGGGATGTACATTATCCTGAGCCGCAATGCAAAGGAGATGATGGGATGGGCGGAAAAGGCAGCGGGAGCATCTCCCTGAACAATAAATGGATAAAGACAAAATGGCTGCAGTCCAGCCGGGACTTGAAGCCGTTTGTTCCGGAAACGAAGCTTTTTGCCCGATCCTCGCTTGTCCAGATGACCGGCCGGTATGAAAGGGTGTACTTCAAACCCACGACCGGAACCGGCGGAAACGGAATCGCGCGGATCGAGAGGGCTCCCTCCAAGACGTTCCGGTTGAAGATCAAGACGAGAACGGTATCCGTCCGTTCGATCGAAGATCTTTTCCGCGAATTGAAAAAGACCGCCCGCGGCAGAAGCTACCTTCTTCAGAAGGGCATCTACCTGAAAACCTCCGGCGGCAGGCCCTTCGACTTGCGGACGATGGTCCAGAAGACGAAGCAGGGGAAATGGGTCGCCACCGCCGTATTCGTCAAGCTTGGACTCAAGAACAAGGTCGTCACGAATTATCATCAAGGAGGAAAGCTGACTCTTGCAAAGCCGACGCTTCGCCAGGCAGGCTACACGACGGCGCAGATCGAGGATTATATGCGGAGATTGAAGTCGCTGGGCCTGAAGACAGCCCGATGCTTCGAAGGCAAGAACCGGCGCTTCAAGGAGCTCGGACTGGATGTGGCGCTCGACCGCAAGGGGCGGCTATGGATTCTGGAGGTCAACACCCGGCCCAACTTTTACGGGTTGAAAACGCTGCCCGATAAAAGTTTGTACAAAACCGTGGTTCGTTACGGCGCGGGATACGGAAGAACGAAGTGAGCGGCAGAGCAGGGGGTGAACGCGAAAGGACGAGAGGAGCGCCGAGCGTTCTTCTCGTCCTTTTGCCGTTTAGAAGCGGTCCAGCGGCTCCCCGCGGGAAAGGTCATGGTCTGGGCTTCCTTTTTGGTTTCGGCTCCTCGTGAATGACGGCGTATTCGATGATATTTCCGTACGGATCCGCTTCGATCGCGCGGCAGCTTGTCATCATTTCTCTGACCAGCTCGCGGCCGCGCTGCACGCGGGATTTCGCTCCCGAATAGGAAAGATGCAGCTGTTCGCTCAACTGCTTCTGAGACATGCCCTGAAGCTCGGAGAGCTCAAGCGCCTCCCGATATTTATCCGGAAGACGAGCGAGGATGCTCATCATCCCTTCCGCGGCCTCCGAATTGCAAGCTGCGGCGGGTTCTTCCTCGGCCATCGCCACCTGCTCCGGAAGGGCATCCGCCCTCTTCGTTTTCCGAAAATGATCAACGATGCTGTTTCTGGCGATTTGATAGATCCACGCGCGTCGTTTTTCCTCGTCCTGAAGACGGGCCAGCCCTTCATAAGCCTTCATGAACGTCATCTGCACGATATCATCGGCATCCGGATGGCGGTTCGTCTTGTGCAGAACGAACTTCCGGACGGCCTCGTGGTATTCCTCCCATAACTGCTCTACCTTCACGGCGCGGCCCCCCCAACCATAAAAAATTCAAAAAAAGTTCCTCGATCTTGCGTCCATTCCGATTCGGCTTCGTCTCCGTTACTATATGCCAAATCATTGGAGGGAGTAAAGACGATGAACTACAACTTGCTTGGCCAGACGGGAGTGCTGGTATCGGAGATCGGACTCGGAACCATGACCTTCGGGAGCGGCGAAAAATGGGGCGTTTTCGGCGGACTGGGCGAAAAGGAAGCGGGGCTTCTCGTCGATCAGGCGATGGATGCCGGCGTCAACTTTTTTGATACGGCCAACATCTACTCGGACGGCCGATCGGAAGAAATTCTCGGCAAGGCGCTGAAGAGCAAGCGGCATCAAGCTCTGATCGCGACGAAGGTGAGGGGACGCACGGGACCCGGCCCGAACGAGCTCGGCCTATCTCGATTGCATCTCATCCAGCAAGTCGAAGCCAGCTTGAAGAGGCTCGGAACGGACTACATCGATCTGTATCAAGTCCATAACCCCGATCAGGTGACAGACTGGGAAGAAACGCTGCGGGCTCTCGACGATCTCGTTCGGAGCGGGAAGGTCCGCTACATCGGCCATTCGAACATGACCGGATGGAGCATCCTGAAAACGCGGGGCCTCTCGCAGCTGCACGGACTTCACGCGTTCAAGAGCAGCCAAGCGTACTACTCTCTCGCCGCGCGCGAGATCGAACGGGAAATCATTCCGGCGCTTCAAGATCAGAACATGGGCTTGATCGTCTGGAGCCCGCTTTCCGGGGGCTTCCTGTCCGGTAAATACACCCGCGATCGCCAAGGGGACACCGAGGACCGGCACGCGACCATTTCCTTTCCTCCGGTCGACAAGGATAAAGCCTACGCGATCATCGACACGCTTCAAGAGATCGCGGCCGCACGCGAGACGACGGTGGCCCGAATCGCGCTTGCCTGGGTGCTGAACCAGGCCGCCGTAACGTGTGTCGTCATCGGCGCGAAACGTCCCGATCAGCTGCAGGAAAACCTGGCGGCGAGCGGCATGATGCTAACAAGCGACGAGCGGCTCCGGCTGGATGAGGTCAGCCGCCTGCCGATCGAGTACCCGGCTTGGCCGTTTCTGGAGGGCGATGATTCGATCGTGAGGAAGCATCCCGGCTCTGGCGGTCCGGGATGATCTACCCGGGGGCTTTTCCTGACAAAGGAAAAGCCCCTTTGACATTTCCATTCGATGCAACCAACTTGGAGGAACCGGCGCCGGCTGGAAGCTGGCCCGCGAAGCTGCTGCTATCACGTTGAATGACGTATACGAAGCGGTCGTGCCGGCGCCGCTCTTCGAGCTGCATCAAAGCGATCCCAACCCGAGATGTCTGGTCGGCCGGGGAATCCAGCCCGCTTTGAACGAGATCTACAGCGAGACCGAGGACGCGGTGCAGCGTCAGCTTGGCCATGCGACGGTTGCGGACCTGATGGTCTCTCCTTCACGCCCATGCCGCCGAGCCGCCGGCGTGAAAATAAGCAGCCGAGAATCCATTTCTTTTTTGGCGGTCATGTCGATTTCGATGTCTTCGGCGCGTCGTCTTTATAGAAACCCAAATTGCCCTAAGGGAAGGATGATGAACATGACCGCAAAACTTAACACGTACCTTCATTCGGAAGACGCAAGAACGCAGGCTGCCTTTTATGCGCAAGCGTTGGGAGGAGAGATCCTTTCCACCATGACGTATGGGCAAGTTCCCGGAACGCCGGAATCGAGCCAGGAGAAAGTGATGCATATGGTGCTGTCCGTTGCCGGAGGAAATATCCTGTTCCTTTCGGATTCTCCCCACGGATCGTCTCCGGGCGGACGCTTCCTTTCGCTGGCGCTCACCTTCGACGAGGAAGCGGAGGCTCGCCGATCGTTCGAGAGCCTGGTCCAAGGCGGCACCGAAAGGTATCCTTTCGAACGGCAGCCATGGGGATCCTATTACGGGGAAATCGAAGACAAGTTCGGCGTCAATTGGCAGATCGTGAAGCAGTAACAGCTAGAAGGGCCATCCTCGAGAGGATGGCCCTTCGCCTATGTATCCGAGCCGCTCGTAACGGTAGCCGTCTTCTCCACGCATAGATTGACCGTCCTCTCCTTGGACCAGGTCCGGTGCATGACGCCTTGCGGAACGGTGAACATCTCGCCTGGCTTCAGGCACACCGTCTCGCCCTCCAGGTCGATATAGAGCTCTCCTTCCAGCACGAGGAACAGCTCATCGCCTTCATCATGCTTATGCCAGTGGAACGGGCCGTTCATGACCGCTATCCGCAGCGCATGGTCGTTCACTTCGCTGACCATCCAGTTCTTGTATTCCGACAGGCCTCTGGTCAATTCAAGCAGGTTGATTTTTTCAAGCTGGCCGGTTTTTTTCATCTGCATTCACCCTTTCCAAGGAGTTGAATCCAAGCGATAGCGATCCTTCACCATGACGGCGTGGCGCTGAAACAGGCCGCCTGCCCTTCCGGCGGCTCGCGGAGCGGACGAGGACGTAGGGGCCCCGCTGTCGATCTGCTGCTTCCGCTCGTCCTTCACCTTCTCCTGCTTCATAATTCCGTTCTCTGCTTCAATGGAAACCCTTATACTGAATTCATTCCCGATCGGAACCAAGAGGAGGCCTGTATATGGAATGGATTCAGCACGAACCGCCGTACCGAATGAGCGACCGGACCGACGAGCTGCAGCCGGACGTGGTCCTTGCCTGGCTGAAGGGCAGCTATTGGGCCGCGGAACGGTCGGAAGAGACCGTCTTGAACAGCTGGAAGGATTCGCTGTGCTTCGGGGTTTACGGAGCCGACGGCGTTCAAGTCGCGTTCATGCGCGTCGTGACCGACGGAGCGGTCTTTTCCTGGCTGTGCGACGTGATCGTCGACCCGGAGCATCGGGGGCAGGGGCTCGGCAAATGGATGATGTCGGTCCTGATCGCCCATCCCCGCCTTCGGCATACGTCGATCCATCTCAATACCCTGGACGCGCATGGACTCTATGAGCAATATGGCTTTGAACGGAAGGAGACGATGGTTCGCCGCGCGCGATAAGCCGGACGATGGATGGTCCGCGCCAACCGGAGGATTTGGAAAAAAGCTCGTTTACATACATGCTGTATGTATGTTAAGGTAAAAGCATTCCAAGCCGAAAGGGGCATTTGGCATGAAAGCATCCAGTTTCTATCCGGTCCTGTTGACGGAACAAGTTCGTTCGACGGCGTCGTTTTACGAGGAGCACTTCGGGTTCCAGAACGTGTTCGAGGCCGACTGGTATGTCAGCTTGAAGCTGTCGGGCGAGAAGGGTTCGTACGAGCTGGCCATTCTTGACGCGACGCATCCCACGATACCCGAGAGCTGCCGGACGCGTACGAACGGACTCATTCTGAACTTCGAAGTGGAAGATGTCGATGCCGAATACGATCGCCTTATCCGCGAAGCCCGGCTGCCGCTGGCGCTCGAGATCCGCAGCGAGGAGTTCGGCCAGCGGCATTTCATGACCGTCGATCCCAATGGCGTCTTGATCGATGTCATCACGGTCATTCCGCCTTCGGGCGAATACAGCGAGCACTATTCCGAAAAAATCTGGAACGACTGAAGAAAGAGGGCGCATGTGAAGAGAAGCAAGGAAGACGCGGCGGAAACGATCCGCAAGCTGATGGAGGTCGCCCGGAGCCATTTTACCGAATACGGCTATGCGGAGGCGGCATTGGAGTCGATCGTGCAAGAGGCGGGTCTGACGCGCGGGGCGGTCTACCATCATTTTCGCAGCAAGAAGGAGTTGTTCCGGGCCGTGCTCGCCGACGTCCAGCAAGACGTGGCGGAGAGGGTGGAGAGCGAGGCGGCGGCAAGCGAGGAGATGGGGGAGCAGCTCTACTTGGGCTGCCGCGCGTTCGTCCTGGCGGCGATCGAGGAGCGGAGCCGGCGCATCCTGCTGATCGACGGCCCGGCGATCGTGGGCTGGGAAGCATGGAGAGAGATGGACCGCCATCATTCCATGCGGCTGCTGAGGGAGCAGCTCGGCCGGATGCAGGAGCAGGGCTATGTTCGGCCCATGCCCCTCGACGCTTTGGTCCACTTCATCTCGGGCGGCCTGAACGAGACTGCGCTTTGGCTTGCCGGCGCGTCCGTGGATCCCGATGCCCAGGAAGAAGCGATGAAGATGCTGGCTCTATTCCTGGAAGGGCTGAAAAAGGAAAACGAGGGCGCATAGCGCCCCCGTCATCGGCTTTCTTGAAGCGGCTCGACGGTGTCGGAGCGGAGGCGGGTCGGCGGAGCCTGTCGGATCATCCCTGCACGAGACCGTCCAGGTCGGGCTGCAGCTTTTTGCGTAGCAGGTACAGCATGGCCGCTCCGACCAGGAACGCGGCCGCGTCCGCGACGACGAGCGACCAGACCACGCCATGGAAGCCATGCAGCCGGTCGGCGAAGTAGAGCACGGGAATCAGGGTAATCCCATGGATCACGGACATAATAAACGCTGCGGTTCCTTGCGCGGTCGCTTGGAAGACCCCGACGAACAGCGTGGTCAGGCCGGTAATGAACAAGGACAGGAACGTCACATGCAGGATGTAGCTGCCCATCTCGATCAAGCCCGGATCGTTCGTGAACAGCCCGATCAAGTGGTCGGAGACGAGATAGACGATGACGCCGAACGAGGCGGCCAGCGCCAGGATCGTCTTGATCGTGAAGCCGATCGTCTGCTTCATGCGTCCTTTGTCCGCGGCAAAAGAGAAGGCGATGAGCGGCACGACCCCCTCGCACAAGCCCATCAGGATGAACTCGGGAAATTGGAGCAGCCGCGACGAGATCCCGTAGGCGGCGACGGCCGAGTCGCCGTACTCCACGAGATAATGGTTCAAGATGAGCGACATGGCCCCGAGGAAGACGCTCATGATGAAGACGGGAACGCCGATTTTGAGTACGTTGGCCAGAATCTCCTTGCTCGCCTTGAACCATCGGGCGGAGACGGTCAGGAAGCGGCTCTTGCGTCCGATGTGATAAGCGTAGAACGCGCTCGCGACCCCGTTGGAGACGACCGTGGCGCATGCGACGCCGACCACGCCCCAGTCGAGCGCGAAGACGGCGATCGCATCGAGCGCGATGTTGACGGCCACGCTCAGCATCATGCCGACCATGGAGGTGACGGCCGCCCCCTCGGAGCGCACGATGTTCTCCAGCGTGAAGAACAGGACGACAAGCGGCGAGCCGATCAGCATGACCGTCACGTAGTCCTTGGTGTAGCCGAAGGAATCCGGCGTCGCCCCGAGGCTGCGGACGATCGGGTCGATCAGCGGAAGGCCGGCCGCCATGACGATCAGACCGAGGACGAGGCTGCTGTAAAAGGCGAAGGACGAGACATGTTTGGCCTTGTCGTAGCTCTTCTCGCCGAGCAGGCGGGAGATGAAGGTGCCGCTGCCCATCCCGATCAGGTTGCCCAGCGCCATGATGGCGGCGAACAGCGGCAGCGTCAGCGCGAGCGCGGTCAGCATGGCCGTATCGTGGAGCGTGCCCAGGAAATAGGCGTTCAAGATGGAATAGATGACGCTCATCGACGTGCCGAGCATCATCGGCACGGCGAAGTGGGCGACGGCTTTGGCGATCGGGGCTTTTTCAAAGAAATGAAGGTTCTCTGCATCCATACAGGTCACGGCTTTCTAAGATTATTTTTTTGAAGCCAATCTAACGGCGTTAGGTTGTGCCTTACAGTGTTAGATGATATCATGGCGGTAGGAAGCTGTAAAGCATAAACTTACACCGTTAGATAAGAGGGCGGGTGCCAGATGAAAAAGCAGCAGCCTTCGATATCGGAGGATAAGATCTTAGGGGCTTCGTGGGAGCTTCTTGGCGAGGAAGGCATCGAGAAGTTCAGCATGAGGCGGCTGGCCGACCGGCTGGGCATCCAGGCGCCTTCGCTCTACTGGCATTTCAAGAGCAAGCAGGATCTGTATCAGCGCCTGGCCAATCAGGTGTCGATACGGATCCTGGAGGAATTCCGCTCGGACGGGGACTGGAAGGAGCAGCTGACGGGGCTGGCCGCCGCGGTGCGCAGCGTGCTCCGCCGCTATCCCTGCTCGACGCAGCTCATGATGATGACGCTGCCTCACGAGCCGGACATCATCCGATTCACCAACCGCATGCTGCTCTGCGTGGAAGAGACGCCGCTGGAGCAGGAGCAGAAGATGCAGGTCGTCACGACGCTGGTGAACTACGTCTTCTACTTCGTCCTGGACGACTATCAGCATGAGCGCAACGTCTCCGCCATCTCGAAGGACAAGGGAGCCGCTCCGGGCGACGAGATGGTCCGCCTGCTCGACTCCATGAACGATGCGGAAGCGGGACTGTTCCGACGGATGTTCACGAACGGGCTGTTCGAGCTGATGGGGACCGACCGCGCGTTCGAGTTCGGGGTCAGGCTGATTGTGCTGGGGATCGAACAAATCATTGAAAGCCATTGCTACGCTGAGCAGCCCGATAAGGGCGCCGGCGGCTGAGGCCGAACGACAGGATGAAGCACGTCTGCACAGGCAGCGGGGGAGCGTTTCCTTTACTCTGATAGCAGAAAGGAGAGGAGAGCGGATGGAGTCGCTTCGAATGCTGCGGCTGGCGATCGATTATGTGGAGGACCATCTGCATGAGCCGATGGATATCGACGGCATCTCGAGGGCGGCGCTGTCCTCGAAGTACCATTTCCAGCGGATGTTCCATGCCGTGACGGGCTTTACGATCTCGGAATATGTGCGCAATCGCCGGCTTACGCTCGCCGCGGAAGAGCTGGCCGGAACGGACCGGAAGGTCGTCGATATCGCCCTGGGCTACGGATATGAGAGTCCGGAGGCGTTCGCCAAAGCCTTCCAGCGGCTTCACGGCGTGACGCCGTCTGCGGCCCGGCATAGGAATGTGAAGCTCAAAGCTTATCCTCGAATCTCCTTTCAAATCCAGATCAAAGGGAAGAGCGAGATGAACTATCGCCTTGCGGAGGATGCGGCTGCAACCGTCATCGGAAAGGAAATCGTGCTGAGGGAGATCCGTTCGTGGACATTCCGGCATTTGTGGAGACGATCTGGAGGGACGGCACGCATGATGCCATCAACGAGGCCGCCGGCAGGCCGGCGGGATCGCTGTTGAACGGCTATCACTTCGACTTTCGCGAGGATGGGAGCAGGCGCTACCTGATGGGAGCCGAGGCGCCGGCAGGAGCGGCCGCTCCTGAGGGGCTGGCGATCCTTCCTCTTCCGGCTCAGACGTATGCGGTCTTTGAAAGCCGGGAGCCGATGGAGGGGGAGGGAGAGATCGGATTGGAGATCCTGAATGTCTGGAGGCGCGTCTACTCGGAGTGGTTCCCGTCCACGCAGTTTGAGCAAGTCGAGGGACCGTGCGTGGAGAAGTACGCCTGGACGGATGAGAGCCGCACCGAATCCGCATGCGAGGTCTGGATTCCGGTCCGCAGGCGCAGCGGGACATGCGGAGTATAAGCAGGTATAATAATAGAAATACCAATGAGACAGGCCCAGCAGAAGGAGCGAACGCGCATGATTCAGATCACCATTCCAAAACCGGACGTCACCCTATACAAGGAAAAGGATCCTCAGTCCAGCCATATTTACGGGTTTACGGATTTCCATCGGATCACAAGGGAAGAAGGCGGAATCTTCCTGTTCTACAACGACAAGGACGAGCTGCTGTTCGTCGGCAAGGCGCGCAAGCTGCGGCCCCGCATCAAGAAGCATTTCGAGGATGCGTCGTCCGTCATGAAGAACCATCGCAGCGAGGTCGCCAAGATCGAGGTGTGCCTGATCGAGGAGCCCATGCACCGGGAAATCTACGAAACCTATCTCATCAATCAGCTCAAGGCCAAGTACAACATCGAAAAGGTGTTTTATAAATAAGGACGGCAAGAAGGAAGGAGCCCCTTGGAGGGGCGCCTTCCTTTTTTGGCGGGCTGTCCTCGCAGGCGGCTCCGTTGCGGATGGATTTGGCAAAGAAGACCTGGATCTCCCGTTCAGCCCGCTGTCCGGCTGGATGCTCTCGAAGATTTTTGTTTACATGTGCACACAAATGCATATAATAAAAGGCAGGCGGTGAGAGGATGGGACTTGGTCACGATCCGAACAAGTGCAAGAAGCTGATCGAAGACAACATCGACATTGAATACTACCGAGCCATTTTTGACCCGGTCCGAAGCGAGCTGCTGGTCTTCCTCTCCATCTATGGGGAAATGACCATCGGGCAGATCGCCGAGCACTTCCCCCAGAACCGATCCGTGATCTCTCGCCATCTGGACTACATGAATCGATTCGATATCGTGCAGAGAAGGAAAGAAGGCCGGGAAATCTACTACAAAGCCAACCAGCACGGTGTCGTAGACCGGTTCGAAAAGACGGCGAGCAACATGAAAGCACTCTTGAACCTGCAGCCCTAGAGTGCTTTTCTTTTCCGCCAATAAGTGCATTTGTGTGCACAAAAACATGAAAAGAGGGACATCAAATGGAAAGCCATTCTAGAAAGTGGTGGGTTCTGATCATCGTCAGCTTAGGCGTGTTCATGGCCATGCTGGATCTCACCATCGTCAATGTCGCGCTGCCCGATATCCAACGAAGCTTCGCTTCCGACTTTTCGAATTTGCAATGGGTGCTGAATGCTTACACGCTGGTTTATGCGGCCCTGCTGTTGCCGATCTCCAAGCTGGGGGATGTCGTCGGACGCAAAAAAGTCTTTTTGACGGGGCTCGGCTTGTTCGTCATCGGCTCCTTGGCCTGCGGGCTCGCGGCCAGCGATGTGTGGCTGAACCTGTTCCGAGCCTTGCAAGGCATCGGCGGCGCGGCCATGATGTCCCTGTCGTTGACGATCGTCACTGCTTCTTTTCCCGACAGGCAAAGGGGACTTGCGCTGGGCATCTGGAGCAGCGTGGTCGGTCTGGCGATCTCAGCCGGTCCGCTTATCGGCGGGGCATTGGTGGACAGCTGGGGCTGGCGATCCATCTTCCTGGTCAATCTTCCTTTCGGCATCGCGGCTATTCTGTCAGGAATGCATTTCATCCGGGAGAGCGCTCGGAACAGCAAGGGGAGAATCGATTATCCAGGCTTCGCATTCAGCACGGCGATGATCTTCACGATGGTGCTCGCCTTGATCCAGAAGGAGATGCACCCGGATTATTCCTGGACGGACGGGCATGTTCTGGGCTTGTTCGGCGCATCGCTGCTCTTCTTCATCGCGTTTATCGTGACCGAGAGCAAGGTCGACCAGCCGATGATGGAATTGTCGATGTTCAAAAGCGCGGCGTTCAACGGCGCCAACATCGCGGCTTTCGTTCTGGGAGCGGGACTGTACGGGGGGTTCACTTACCTCACGATTCTGATGCAGAATTATATGGGCTACTCCGCTTTTGAAACGGGAGAGAGGATGCTCTTGATCAGCGGATTTACCCTTGTGCTAGGGCCGATGGCCGGGTTCTTATCCGGAAAAATCAGCGATCGGTGGCTGATCGGCGGAGCGCTGCTGATCGGGGCGATCGGAATCCTTGTCCTGCGCCATCGGATTCAAGTTCCCCTGGAATGGAGCCATCTGCTGGCGGGATTCATCCTTCTCGGCATCAGCAACGCGCTCGTGAATCCTCCCATCGCCAATGCCGCGATGAGTGCCGTCGACAAGAGCCAGGTCGGTATGGCTTCGGGAATGTTGAACGTCTTTCGGCAAGTCGGACTGTCCTTCGGCGTGGTCCTGCTCGGGATCAAGCTGACGGAAGGATATGACGAGTCGCTGGGCAAGCAAGTCGCGGCTCTTTCGAGCATGGACGTCGAATCGAAGAACAAGCTGCTCGAGCTGCTCCAGGAAGCGGGGGCTTTTGCCGGCTCGCAGCTTTTCGGCCGCGGGCAAGCGGAGGCGTTCCGGGCCCTCCCTGCTTTTCAGGACGCGAAGCCGATCGTGTTCCATGCGTTCAACGCCGGGATGAAAGAAGCGAGCCTGCTCATGGCCGTCTTCCTCCTGATCGGAACGGCGGCGAGCGCGGTCTTGATCCGCAAGCCTTCGCAGCGCGAGTAGGGGGCTGAGAGATAAAAAGCGCCCCCGCAGGGGCGCTTTTTTGGTGTCGCGGCGTTGCATCCGCCGCGGCCTCGGCCGCGGCTTCGTTCAGCTTCGTCCGGCCGACACGTGATGCCGGCCTCTCGGCACGACGAGCGGCGTGCCGGATACAGGATCCTCGATGACGGTGCAGTCGAGGCCGAAGATGTCTTTGACGAGCGAGCCGGTGACGACGTCCGCCGGCTTGCCTTCGGCGACGAGCTTGCCCTCGTGCAGCGCGAAGATGTAGTCCGCGTACCGGGCGGACAGGTTGATGTCATGGAGCACCATGACGATCGTCGTGCCGTGGTCGCGGTTGAGGTCGGTGAGCAGGTCGAGGATCTCGACCTGATACGTGATGTCCAGGTACGTCGTCGGCTCGTCGAGGAACAGGATGTCGGTCTGCTGAGCGAGCGCCATCGCGATCCAGACGCGCTGGCGCTGACCGCCCGACAGCTCGTCGATCGGCTTGTCCGCGAACTCGGTCACGCGCATCAGGTCCATCGCCTCGGCGACGGCCGCCGTATCCTTCTTGGACCAGCCGCCGAGCAGCGGCTGATGGGGATAGCGTCCGCGTCCGACCAGATCGGCGACGGAGATGCCCTCCGGCACGATCGGCGACTGCGGCAGGATGCCGACCGTCCGCGCGAGCTGCTTGGGAGCGATCGAGCCGATGGACCGTCCGTCCAGCGTCACCTGGCCGGCGGACGGCTTGATGAGCCGCGCCAGCGTCTTGAGCAGCGTCGACTTGCCGCAGCCGTTGGCTCCGATGATGACGCTGATCCGGCCGGACGGCACGACGAGGCTGACGCCGTCGACGACCGTCTTATGGTCATAGCCGGCTTCCAGCCGCTCGGCTTGGAACACAGGAGTCGGTTTCATGGTTACAATTCTCCCCTTCGATTCATGCGGACAAGCAGGAAGATCAGATACGGCGCGCCGAGCAGGCCGGTGACGATGCCGACCGGGAACCGGTACGCGAAGGCGAACTGGCCGATCAGATCGGCGGCCAGCACGAGGTTGACCCCGACCAGCCCGGCCGGCACGACGTTCGAGAAGCCGGCTCCGGCGAGCCGCTTGGCGATCGGTCCCGCCAGGAAGGAGACGAAGGCGATCGGCCCCGTCGTCGCCGTGGCGAGCGCGATCATGCAGACGGAGCCGAGGAACAGGGCGATCCGCGTCCGGTCGGCGCTGACGCCGAGCGAGGTGGCGGAGGATTCGCCGAGCTCCAGCACATGCAGCGGCTTGCCGAGCACGATGAGGAGCGGCGCGCAGATGAGCACGGACAGCGCCAGCGGCGGCAGCTCGTCCATCTGGGAGCCGTTGAGGCTGCCGGTCAGCCAGCGGACCGCCGCCGGCACGTCCTGCTCCGCGCTGACGAGCAGCAGGTACGAGATGACCGCGTCCAGCATCGCCTGGATGCCGATGCCGACGAGGATCAGCCGCCCGATGGAGAAGGACTTGCCCCGCGACAGCAGGTAGATGACGGCTACGGTCGCCAGGCCGGCGATGACCGAGGCGACGTAGATGACGGCGCCGCTCGCCTGCAGGATGACGATGCCGAACACGGCCGCCGCGCTCGAGCCGGAGGTGATGCCGATGACGTTGGGATTCGCCAGCGGATTGCGCAGCAGCGTCTGGAAGATGTAGCCGCCCATGCCGAAGGCGAGTCCCGCCAGCAGGCCGGCCAGCATCCTCGGAAGCCGGATCGTGTTGACGGCGAAGGAGACGCCTTTGAGCGGCTCGCCCGTGAGCGCCCGAATGACGTCCTGCACCGGATAGATCGTGCTGCCGAGCAGCAGCATGGCGCAGCAGAGCGCGAGCGCCAGCAGGGCGAGCAGCGACGTGACGGCGATCCAGCGGCGGCGCCGGACCCGGCGTCCCGCCGTGATGAGGGAGATCGAGGCCGCGCTCATAAGGAACGCACCCGCGCTCTCATCGCCAGCACGATCAGCAGCGGAGCGCCGATGAACGCGGTGACGACGCCGACCTCCAGCTCGCCGGGGCTGCCGGCCAGCCGGCCGACGATGTCGGACAGCGTCAGGATGGCGGCGCCCGCGATCGCGGACATCGGGATGACGTACCGCAGGTCAGGCCCCAGCACGAGCCGCATGAGATGGGTGGCCAGCAGCCCGATGAACCCGATCGGGCCGGCGAGCGCCGTCGTCGCTCCGCACAGCAGCACGCCGCCGAGCGCGGCGACGAACCGCAGGAAGCCGGTGCGGACGCCGAGGCCGGTCGCCGCGTCGTCTCCGAGCGCGAGCGCGTTGAGCGCCGGGGCGCACAGGATGGCGATGCCGATGCCCGCGAGCAGGAACGGCAGGAACGTGCCGATGCCGCTCCATGTCGCCGAGCCGACGCTGCCGACCTGCCAGAACCGGAACTGGTCCATGACGTAGGAGCGCGGGATCATGATCGCGGTGACGAGCGAGGCCAGCGCCGCGCTCGTCGCCGCTCCCGCCAGAACGAGCTTAAGGGGCGTGGCGCCGCCACGTCCCATAGACCCGATGCCGAAGACGAAGACGGCGGTGATCGCCGCTCCCGCCAGAGCGAGCCAGATGTACTGGCTCGCGGTGCTGATGTTCAGGAAAGCCAGCCCGCAGACGACGAACAGAGCGGCGCCGGTGTTGACGCCCAGGATGCTCGGATCGGCGATCGGATTGCGGGTGACGGCCTGCATGAGCGCCCCGGACACGCCGAGCGCTCCGCCGCAGCAGAGGGCGAAGACGGTGCGGGAGATCCGCTTGCGGACGACGTTCGCCCCGTAGGTGTCCACCTCCGGATGGAACAAGCCGTCCATCAGCTCGTTCCACCGCACGAAGCGGGCGCCGAAGGCGAGGGAGGCGACGACGCACAGCGCGAGCAGGACGAGCCCGAGGATCAGCACCGCCGCGAAATGCTTCGGCGCCGGAGAGCCCGCTTGCGCATCCGGAATGGCCGCTGCCGGACTAGCCATTGCTCTTGCTGACGGCGTCTCCGATCAATTTCAGGTAGTCGTCGATCGTGTACGCGATGGAGAGCGGGTTCGGGTTGCCGGCTGCCGCCAGCGGCGTGCCGTTGCCGATGAAGACGACGGATCCGCGCTGGATCGCCGGAATCTTGCCCAGCACCGGATCGGCCTTGACCGCCTCATAGAGCGCTTCGTCGCCATAGCCGACCAGGATGTCGGCGTCGCTCAGCGCATCCGCGTTCTCCGCGCTCAGCTTGAGGGAGTAGGCCGTCGGATCGGTGATCTGGCTCGTGACGCTTTCCGGATAGTCCATGCCGAGCGAGATGAGGAACTCGCCGCGCGGGTCGGCCGGCGTGTACAGATGCAGCTGCGACATGTCCTTCGCGGAGAAGTTGACCCAGACGACCTTCTTGCCTTTGAACTGCGGGTACGCCGCGGCTTTTTCCTGGATGAGGGCTTCCGTGTCCTTGATGAGCTGCTCGCCTTCGGCCTTCATGCCCATGCCGGTCGCGTTGAGCAGCACTTGCTCGCGCCACGTCGTGGCCCAGGGAGCCTTTTCGTACGGCACGACCGGAGCGATCTGGCTCAGCGTGTCGTAATCTTCCTGCGTGATGCCGGAGTACGAGGCGAGGATGACGTCCGGATCGGAATCCGAGATCGCCTCGAAGTCAAGGCCGTCCGTATCCTGGTACACGTTGGGCTTGTCCACGCCGAGCTCCTTGAGCTTGGCGGCGGTCCAAGGGAGCAGGCCGCTGTCGTCCTGCACGCCGTAGTTGGCCGCGGAGAAGCCGACCGGCACGACGCCGAGCGCGAGGACGACGTCGTGGTTCGCCCACTGGACCGTCGCGACGCGCTCCGGCTTGCTGTCGATGGTCGTTTCTCCGAAGGCGTGCTTGATGACGATCGGATAGTCGGAAGCCGGCGTCGCGGTCGCCGCCGCGGTAGGCGCGGCGCTCGGAGACGGGCTCGGCGAGGAGGCCGGGGCGTTGTTGGACGTGCTGGAGCAGCCGGCGAGCGCGAGCGTCAGCGCGGCGGCCAGGAGCGGGAGGCGGAGGGAGAAGCGGCGGTTCAAGGCATTCATGGTGGATGACCCTTCCTTGTCTGTATTGGATTTAGATGCTGATAATGATTATCAACGTCAATGATAGCCCCCTTTTGAAAGGCTTGTCAATAAAAGCAACCGAAAAAGGCTGCCCGCAGGGGCAGCCTCTTGGACTGAATCATCCGATGCCATTTCGCTAGGGGGGACCGGAAGCGGCCTATTCCGTTCAGTGGACGGCAGCCTGGCGCATCAGCTCGACGAGCCGCTCGGCCATGGCGAGCGCGAACGCTTCGTCGTTGAGGTTGTTCTCCATCTCGATGATCTCGACGCGCGTCGGGTCGAGATGCTGCTTGAGGGAGAAGAAGAGGGCGGCGTCCTCGTCGGGCCCATGGAACGGCTGGCCCTCGGCGTCGAGCAGGGAGACGCCATGGAGCGGCAGGAACATCGCGCACGAAGCTCGGCTCCGGTTCAGCTTGGCGGCGATGATCTCGCCCAGGCGCAGGTTTTCCTCCGCATCGGTGCGCATGAGGGTGATCGTCGCGTTGTGGCGGTACAGGTTGCGCCCGGCGAACTTCTCGGGAACGGTATCCCATGGGCCGAAATTGACCATGTCCAGTGCGCCGGTCGAGACGACTTGCGGAATGCCGGCGCGGGCGGCCGCCTCCAGGCGCTGCGGCCCGGCGGAGAGCTCGCCGCCGACGAGCTCGTCGCACCATTCGGTCGTCGTGACGTCCAGCACGCCGGCGATGAAGCCGCTGTCGATGAGCGCCTCCATCGCCCTCCCTCCGCTGCCGGTCGCATGGAACACCAGCACCTCGTAGCCGCTGCGCTCCAGGTATTCCCGTGCCGCCGTGACGCAGGGCGTCGTGACGCCGAACATCGTCGCCGCCACGAGCGGCTTGTCCTCCAGCCGTGGAGGCGAGCCTGCCGCCATGCCCGCGATGGCATGGGCGGCGTTGGACAGGATGCTCGCCGACAGGCGGTTGATGCCGGACACGTCCACGACCGAATACATCATCGCGATATCCTTCTCGCCGACGTAGGGCCGCGTATTGCCCGATGCGACGGTCGATACCATGAGCTTGGGAACCCCGATCGGGAGAGCCTGCATCGCATAGGTGCCGATCGTCGTGCCCGCCGAGCCGCCGAGCCCGATCACTCCGGCCACCCGGCCTTCCCGATGCAGACCGCCCAGCAGCGCCGCCGCGCCTTTCATCATGACGTCCATCGCGGCGCCGCGGTCCCTGCCGTCGATCAGCTCCTGCAGCGGAACGCCTCCGGCGCGGGCGACCTCCTCGTTCGACAGATCCGCCTGCCCGGTCAACGCTTCGAATACGCCTGCATCCAGGACGATCGTGGCGACGCCGGCGCCTTCGATCCGTTCCCGCAGGAACATGATTTCGGCTCCCTTCGTATCCAGAGTGCCGATGATAATTACGCTTCGGTTCATGCCCGATTTCCCGCCTCCCCATGATGACTGCGCTTACATGTCTTTACTTTCTCAAAGTCGGGCGGACGAGTAAATAGAGAATGGTAGGCTGCTTTAGGATTATGATAGGGAGTTTTCCGCAACTTGCGATGAAAGTGCTAGGAAGCATAACGATCGTCCCTGTCGAACGTCGGGCTCATCCTTCATACTGGAGGCATGCAGGCGGCGAACGGCCGCACGAGAAAGGAAGGCGACGTCATGGCTTCGAATAGAGGATCGATCCTGAATCGGCTCAGGGAGAAGGTCAAGGAAGGCGGCTACATCATCGGCGGAGGCGCCGGCACCGGCATCAGCGCGAAGTTCGAGGAGGAGGGCGGCATCGATCTGATCGTCATCTACAACTCGGGCCGTTACCGCATGGCGGGCCATGGCTCCTTGGCGGGCC
Source organism: Paenibacillus pasadenensis (assembly GCF_002864175.1). Classification (NCBI taxonomy): domain Bacteria; kingdom Bacillati; phylum Bacillota; class Bacilli; order Caryophanales; family Paenibacillaceae; genus Paenibacillus; species Paenibacillus pasadenensis. Next base: position 241,357 of record NZ_NFEZ01000001.1, read on the forward strand.
TGATGCCGTACGGAGACGCCAACGCGATCGTCATGGAGATGGCAAGCGAGGTGCTGCCCGTCGTGAAGCGGACGCCCGTGCTCGCCGGGGTATGCGGGACCGATCCGATGCGGATCATGAGCCGGTTCTTGCGCCAGATCCGGGAGGAAGGGTTCGGCGGCGTGCAGAATTTCCCGACCGTCGGCCTGATCGACGGCCACTTCCGGGCGAACCTGGAGGAAACGGGAATGGGCTACGCCAAGGAGGTCGAGATGATCCGCATGGCGCATGAGCTGGATCTGCTGACGACCCCGTACGTGTTCGACGAGGACGATGCCGTGCAAATGACGCGCGCCGGGGCGGACATCCTCGTCGTGCATCTCGGCCTGACGACGTCCGGCGCGATCGGGGCGCGGACGGCCCTGAAGCTCGACCAGGGGGTCGAGAGGGTCCGCTCGATCGCCCGCGCGGCGCTGGAGGTCCGGCCGGACCTCCTGATCCTCTGCCACGGCGGGCCGATCGCCGAGCCGGAGGATGCCGCCTATGTGCTGGAGCGCTGTCCGGAGATCCACGGCTTCTACGGAGCGAGCTCCATGGAAAGGCTGCCGACCGAGCGGGCGATCCGCGACCAGACGGAACGGTTCGCGAAGCTGCGCCGCGAGCCGTGACGGCAAGGCCCGGCTCATGCGTGAGCCAAGACCGCAAGGCTCTGCCCGTTGGGGCAGAGCCTTTTTGGCGTCGGCCGGCGCTGAAACCGTGCCTTTTGAACGCCGTATCCCTCAAATGGTAGAATATAGGATACTAGGCAGGGAAGGGATGGCGAGCATGCAGACTTCGACTCAAATTCGCGAAAAGCTCATGGAAGCCGTCGCAAGCCAAAAGCCGATCGTCGGCGCGGCGATCGGCTGCGGCCTGTTCGCAGGATACGCGGAGGCGGGAGGCGCGGACCTCATTCTGGTGCTCAACGCCGGGCGCTTCCGCCTGATGGGCTGCGGCTCGACGGCGAGCCTGCTGCCGTTCGGCAACAGCAACCGCATGGTGATGGACATCGGCGTCCAGGAGGTGCTGAGGCAGGTCCGCCATACGCCGTGCATCTTCGGCCTGTGCGCGACCGACCCGGAGATCGAGCTCGAGTCCTATCTGGACGAGATCAAGGAAGCCGGCTTCGCCGGCATGACCAATTTTCCGACCGTCGGCCTGATCGACGGCGTTTACGGGGAAGCCCTTCACGAAGCCGGAATTTCGTTCGACAAGGAAGTGGAGGCCGTGGCCCGGGCCGTGCGCAAGGGGCTGTTCGCGGTCGCCTTCGTCTTTTCGGCCGATCAGGCCAGGCGGATGGCCGCGGCCGGAGCCGACATCATCTGCGCCCACCTCGGCTTCACCCAAGGAGGCGGCGCCGGCGTCAAGGGCTCGATGACCATGGAGCAGGGCATCGCGCTGTCCCGGACGATCTTCCGGGCGGCCGCCGAGGTCAATCCTCATGCGTTCAAGCTCGTCTACGGGGGGCCGGTAAGCTCGCCCGAGGACGCCGACCGGATCTACCGGGGGACGGACGCGATGGGCTGCATCGGCGGCTCGAGCTTCGAGCGCATCCCGACCGAGACGAGCATCGTGCGCGTCACGGAGCTGTTCAAGAACTACGAGGAAGTGAAGTCCGAGAACAAGCTGCTCCGGCAGCAGCTCGACCTGCAGGCCGCCATCGAGCAGGCGGACTACGTCCGGTATGTCACCTTGCACGTCTCGCTCCATCTTCACGAGCCGGTCTCGTTCGACGCGATCGCCAAGGGGCTGCATCTCAACCGGAACTACCTGAGCCAGCTGTTCACCCGCAAGATGGGCATGAGCTTCTCGCGCTGGCTGATCCGGCAGCGCATCCAGACCGCCAAGGAGTGGCTCGGCAGCGAGGAGGGGACGATCCACGACGCGGCAGCCCGGGTCGGATACTCCGACGCCTCTTATTTCAGCCGGATCTTCAAGAAGGAGACCGGCATGACGCCCAGCGAGTGGAAGGAGCGGCAGGGAGCCGATCCGGAGCGCTAGGCCAGCCGCCACTCGCAGGTCAGCTCCAGCGCGTCGCCCTTCATCTCGGCGTTCAGGCCGCCGCCCATCTTGACCATCAGCCCGCGCGCGATGGACAGGCCGAGGCCCGAGCTTGATCCCGAGCGGGACGCGTCGGCCATGTAGAACCGGTTGAACAGCAGCTCCGGGTCGGTGCCGAGCAGCTGCGGCGCGCGGTTGCGGAGCCGGAGCGCCGCTCGCCCGCCCTCGGCGGCCAGGGCGATCTCGACCCGCCCGGAGGCGTGCCGGATCATGTTCAGCGCCAGATTCTCCACGACGCGGCGCACCGCGGACTCGTCCGCGCGGATGACGAGCGGACGCTCGGACAGCTCGAAGGCGGGCTCCAGCCCCTTTTCCTCCATCGCATCATAGAAGCCCATCAGAATCTCGGGGACGAGCTTGTCGAGCCGCAGCCGCTCCGGCTTCAGCGCGTAGTCGGCGGAGTCGATCCTCGACAGCTCGTAGAAGTCGTCCAGCAGCGACTTCAGCCGCGCGGTGCGCTTGCGGATGACGGCGACCGCATCCCGGCGCTCGTCCTCGCTGAGGCCCTCGCGCTCCAGCAGCTGGATATAGCCGGAGATGGACGTCAGCGGCGTGCGCAGGTCATGCGAGATGTTGGCGACGGCCTGGCGGAGCTCGTCCTCCGTGCGCCGCCGCTCGGCATGCGCCTGGACGATGAGGCCGGTATGGCGGTTGATCTCCGCGGCCAGCGCCTCCAGGGCGCGGTCCGGTCCGCCGATGACGGCTTGGCCGGACACCTCGCCGTCGTTGTAGCGGCGCAGATGGCGGGCGAGCGCCCGCGCCTCCTTGCGCATCCGCAGCAGCCGGAGCAGGCAGAGCGCGGCGGCGCCCAAGGACAGGATGATCAGGATGGGCGCCATGCGCTGCCTCCTCCTTTTTGGTCTAGCGGATTTCCTTGCGCTCGAAGACGGCGATGCCGATGCCGATGAAGGCGGCGGCGACGAGCAGCGGGACATAGACCGACTGCGCGAGCTGCGCCGAGCTCATCGCGGGATCGGCGTAGGCGTTGATCAGGCTGAAGATGGAGTGCCGGTACATCGTTTCGACGAACGGGATGAACTTGCCGGCCATGGCGTACAGGCCGTCCGCGAAGAAATAGAAGACGAACAAGGTGCCGATCGTCTTGCCGCTGTCGGTCAGCACGGTCGCGACCGCGCCGGTCACGGCGGCGAACGCCGCGGACAGCGTGACCGTCACGAGCAGCGAGCGCCAGGCGTAGTCCGCCGCGGACGCTCCGCCCGGCAGCTCGCCGACGCCCATCAGCGCGGAGCCGAGCGCGAAGATGACCGCCGGGAAGATGAGGGCGACGAGCACGGAGCCGCCGATGAAGACGAGCAGCTTGGCGGCGATGAAGCGGCTGCGGCTGTAGCCGGAAGCGGCGCCGCGCTTGATCGTGCCGGCGCTGTATTCGCTGGAGATGAAAAATCCGGCCAGCACGCACAGCCCGATCTTGATGATGTAGTTGTTGCCTCCCATCGCCGTGGCCAGCAGGTCGAGCCCGCTCGCCGCGCCCCGCGTCCCGCCGCCGTCCGGATCGTCGAAGTACGTCAACAGGACGTAGGCGATGCCCGATGCGGCCAGCACGGCCGCGAGCAGCCAGAGGGAGCGGTTGCGGAGCAGCTTGTAGCTCTCGGAACGCAGGAGGTTAAGCATGGCCGCCGCCTCCGATCCGCGAGGCGAAGTAGCTTTCGAGATCCTCGCCCATCGGCATGAGCTGCTCGAGCTCCAGCCCGCCGGCGACGAGCGCCGAGGCGACGGCCGCCGGCCGGTCCAGATGCGCGTACAGCCGGATGCTGCCGTCCGCCGCCACCTCGAATTCCCGGGTCGCGAGCTCGCGCTCGAGCACGACGGCCGCGCGCTCCGGCAGATTCACCTTGATGTGGATGAACTGGCGGCAGCGCTCCTGCAGCTCCCGGCTCGTCAGCTGCTCCAGCAGCCGGCCCTTGTGGATGATGCCGTAGTGCGTGGCGAGCAGATGGAGCTCGCTCAGGATGTGGCTGGAGATGAGGATCGTGATCCCGCTCTCCCGGTTGAGCCGCGTGAGCAGCTCGCGCATCTCGACGACGCCCATCGGATCGAGTCCGTTGGTCGGCTCGTCGAGGACGAGCAGCTCCGGCTGCCCGAGCAGCGCGACGCCGAGCGCCAGCCGCTGCTTCATGCCGAGCGAGAACGCCCGCGCCTTCTTGCGTCCGGTGCCGGACAGGCCGACCAGCTCGAGGGTGCGGCGGACGCTTTCGCGGCCGGGGATGCCCTGCTGCAGCCGGTGCGCCTCCAGATTCTCGGCCGCCGTGAGCTGCGGGTAGAGCGCGGGGCTCTCGATGGACACCCCCATGCGCCGGCGCGCCTGCACGAGCTCGGAGCCGCTCGCCGCCCCGAACAGCTCGACCGATCCGGACGTCGGGAACGCCAGCCCCGTCACGAGCTTCATGAGCGTCGACTTGCCGGCTCCGTTCTGCCCGATGAAGCCGTAGATCGCCCCTTTGCGGACCGTCATGTCCGCATGGTCGAGCGCGACCTGCTTGCCGTACTGCTTGGTCAATTGATGCGTCCTCAAGACGTATTCCTGCATGATTGCCTCAGCCTCCTGGTCCCGGTTCGGGTCATGGCTCAAGTGTAAAGGCCGTTTCGTAAGCGTTCCTAAAGCCAATCCATAAGAAAGGCTTAAGTTTTGAGCCGGTAGCCCATGCCCCAGATCGTCTCGATGTACTCTTCCCCTGGACGGACCTTGGCCAGCTTGCTCCGCAGATGGCTGATATGCACGCCGACGACGTTGTCGCCTCCGCCGAGGAACTCCTCGCCCCAGACGCTCTCGAACAGGTTCGCCTTGGTGAAAAGCTTCTTCGGAGAAGCCATGAGCAGCGCGATGATGTCGAACTCGCGCGCCGTCAGCGCCATCTCGGTCCCTCCCGCCGTCAGCGTCCGGGCTTCGGGATCGAGCTCCAGGTCCTTGTGCCGCAGCGGCTGCGGACCCGGCTGCTGCGGCAGGCGGCGATGGCGCCGGAGCACCGACCCGACGCGGGCCGATACCTCCTCGAGGTCGAACGGCTTGGTGATGTAGTCGTCCGCGCCGGTCCGCAGCGCGGAGATCTTGGGCTCGCGCCCGTCCCGCGCCGAGATGACGATGACCGGGCAGCCGTGCCGCGCGCTGATCGCCTCCAGCAGCTCCTCGCCCCGCTTGCCCGGCAGCATCAGGTCGAGCAGCACGAGCGCCCACGGCCGCTGCTCGAGGTAGAGCTGCGCCTCCGTGCCGGAGTAGGCCGGCTGGGGCTCATGCCCGTCCTTGCGCAGCACGCCGCACAACAGCCGGCTGATGTCGTCGTCATCCTCGACGACGAGGATGGGCAGCTTGTCCGTCATCTTTCCTCTCCCTCTCCCTCTCGCAAGTCGAGCGCGGCCAGATCCCTCGGCTCGGCCTCGATTTTTCACTATTGTAGACGTCAAACAGGAACCACAGGCCATTTTGACGAAATACACAACGGAAATCCATAACGGAAATCCATAACCATGCAGAGGTCATCGGAATGACATTGAAAAAAAGAATTTTCATCATTTATTTCCTCGGTTCGCTCGTTCCGTTCGTTTTTATCGTCATGATCTCTTACTATACCATCAACTCGATCCTGACCAACAAGCTTGAATCCAGCATCCAAAGCAATCTGAGCCAAGTCACCTTGTCCTTGGAGAATTCGCTCAGCGGCCTGAACCATATTTCCCAGCAGTTCGCCTACGAGGGCAGGACCGTCAAGGAGCTGGACGAGCTGATCCGCACGGAGGAGTCTTTCAACCGGATGAAGCTGCAGCATCAGTTCAAGAGCAAGCTGAACCTGATCACGTCCACCAATCCGGACATCGGTCTCGCCATGTATTATTTCGAGAAGGACCAGTCCTATCGGTTCGCCAACTTTCCGGTGAAATACAGCTTTTCTTCGGGAAAGCTGCCTCTCTTTGCCCAATCTTACGGAATTATTTATTATGGACCGCATGAAAGCTTCAACCGGCTGGACAACGAGCCGGTGCTGTCGGTCCTTCGGAAGGTGGATTTTCCCGGGAGGGATGACGCCTACGTCTATATCGAGTCCGGATTCCAGCTGGTGAAGAACATGCTCGACAGCAAGGAAGCCCGCAACAATCCTTCCCGGGTGGTCCTGCTGGACAGGAAGGGAAAGATTCTTTACAGCGAGGCGCCGCGACTGTTCAAGAGCGGGACGGCTTTCCCCGGATTCTCTCCGGAGAAGAGCGCCGATTACAGCAAGGGCTACTACTGGTACAAGCAGGAAAGCAAGCAGGGCTGGAGCGCCGTCTCCCTTTTCGCAGAGGCCGATTTCAACAAGGAGAAGAACCGCTGGTTCCTGCAAACCTCCCTGTTCTCCCTCGTCTTGCTGGGGGTGTCGGTGCTGCTGGCCGGGCTGTTGTGGAAGATGGTCTACAAGCCGCTCGGCGTCTTTCAGAAGGAAATCAAGACGATTACGCATGCGGAGGCGAGCGCAAGCCCCAAATGGACCGACATTCCGGAATTCGACGCGCTGCTGCGCCAATTCCAGAATATGAAGAGGCATATCTGGGAGCTGTTCCATGAGATCGGGGAGAAGGAGAAGCAGCGCGTGGACCTGGAAGTGGAGAAGCTGCTCCATCAGATCAATCCTCATTTCCTGATGAACACGCTCGATACCGCCCACTGGCTGGCGGTCATGAACGGACAGCATGAGATCGACCGCCTCGTGCAGTCGCTGAACAAGCTGCTGTACTACAATCTCGGCAAGCTCGGACGGCCCTCCACGATCGAAGAGGAGATCCAGGCGACCGAGCAGTATTTGACGCTGCAGCAGATCCGGTATGATTTCCAGTTCGATGTCCGCATCCAGGTCGAGGAGGAGCTGCTCAAGAAGGAAGTTCCGCGATTCATCCTGCAGCCGCTGGTGGAGAACTCGCTCTATCATGGACTGGACGACGAAGGATACATCCAGGTCGTCGTCCGGCAGAACCGCGGCATCGAGATCGCGATCCATGACAACGGCTCGGGAATGTCCGAGGAGAAGATCCAGGAGCTGCTCGGCAGCGAGCCTTCCGAGCAGCAGAAGACAGGAATGGGAATCGGCATGAGCTATGTCAAGCGTACGATCGAGACCCGCTACGGCGATCGGGCCAAGCTGGAGGTCCGCAGCGAGCTCGGCAAGGGGACGAGCATCTTCCTGACGGTACCGATTGAAGAGGAGAGAAGGCAACTATGATTAGAGTGCTTGTAGTGGACGACGACAAGCTGGTCCGCAAAGGGCTCATCTCGATGATGCCCTGGAGCCGCTTCGGCATGGAGGTTGTCGGCGAGGCGTCCAATGGGGAGAAGGCGCTTCGCTTTCTGGAAGCCAACGACGTCGAGCTGATGCTCACCGACCTCGGCATGCCGGTCCTGTCGGGGATGGAGCTCATGCGGGTCGTGCGCGGCCGCTTTCCCGAGCTTCCGGTCGTCGTGCTTACCCTGCACCAGGACTTTGAGTACATCCAAGAAGCCCTCAGGCTGGGCGCGATCGACTATATCGCGAAAGTGGAGCTGGAGAAGGAGCAGCTGGAGGACGTGCTCGGACGCATCGCCGAACGGATCCGCGACAAGCCGCGGGGCGAGGCGGCCGGCCGTTCTCCGGCAGGGATCCGAGAGCCGAGCCTGCAATGCGGCTATGCGCTGATCGGGCTGGACGGCCAGGATGAGGGCGGCAGGATCGAGCAGCTGAAGCAGGACGCCCAAGCCGAAGCCATCGCTGTCGACCGCAATGCCTGGCTGCTGCTTGCAGCCCGCGGGAGCGAGGAGCGGCTGCAGGCAGCCGTCTCCCGCCATAGCGGGTCGAGCCGCGATACGGCATGGATCCAGTGGTCGGATCTGCATGGCTTTACGCTGGCCGAGCTGCAGAGCTGGGTCCGGACGTTCGCCGGCACGGAGCTGTTTTATGCCTTCGACCCTCGGAGTCCGGTCCTGTCGCTCTGCATCCTTCCAGGCGATGAAGGACCGCTCCAGCCGGAGGGGGGCGAGCAGGAGCTGGAGCCGCTGAAGGAGCTGCTGCTGTCCGGAGAATGGCTGTATGACGACAGGCTGTTCGGCCGGCTCAAGGGGGGCATCAAGGGCATGCGGATTCCGCGGCCGAAGCTGATGGGACTGCTGTATGCCTTCGCCAGCGAACGGAACCGCATCTTCTCGTCGACTTGGGACGGCAAGCTGGAAGTCGACGAGTCGTTTTCATCCTGGCATCGGATCGAGCAGTGGCTCGAAGCGGTGCGAGAGAAGCTCCGCCTGCTGGCCGCGAAGATCCATTATTCGCAGGATATCGTCAACTGCGTCATGAAAGCGGAGCAGATGATGCGGGCCAGGCTGGACCAGCCCCTGACCTCTGCCGAAATCGCCAAGGAAATGAACATGAGCCGAAGCTACTTCAGCCAATGCTTCAAGGACATCATGGGTCGCACCTTCAAGGAGCATGTCCGCGAGATCCGGATGGAGCAAGCCAGGCAGTATCTGCTGCATACGAACCGGACGATCCAATGGATCGCGGAGCACACCGGGTATATGGACGAGAAATACTTCAGCCGCATCTTCCGCGACCAGTCCGGGATGCTCCCGAGCGAGTACCGGGTCCGCAAGCGGACGCCGCGACAACTTTAGACGCCCAGGAGGACCGCATGTTGAAAACGAAGGCTAGAGCGCTTCTGATCGTGATCCTGCTCGCCGCGGCTGCCGCCGCCTGCAGCGAGCCCGGATCCGGCGGACCGGCAAGGGAAGCGGAGGGAGAGCCGGCATTCTCGCCCTATAGCCGTCCGATCGTCCTGTCGATCGCCATGGAAGTAGACCCCAACTACAAATCGTATACCGGGGAGACGCCGGCCAGCAATCCATGGATCAGAGCGATCCGGAAAGAATTGAACGTCGACGTCCGGATCGACTGGTTCGCCACCAGTGAAAATATGGAGCAGCGGATCGATCTGGCGATATCCGGCAATGCGCTTCCGGATGCGATGGTCGTGTCCCGCTACCAGTTCAGCCAGATGGTCGAGGCGGGGGAGCTGGCGGATCTGACCGAGCTCTATCCGAAATACGCCTCCCCCGCTATGAAACGGATCCTGGAGAGCGCGGAAAAAGACGCGATGCGAAGCGCGACGCGGTACGGAAGGATGCTGGCGCTGCCCTCGGCAAATCCGGAGGACTTCAGCATGATGTGGATCCGCAAGGATTGGCTGGACCGGCTGGGCCTCGAGCCGCCTGCCTCGATGAAGGAGCTGGAGCTCGTTGCTAAGGCTTTCGTCGAGGAGGATCCGGACGGAAACGGGCGGAAGGATACGATCGGCATCGCCGCCGGCGCCTCGCTCTACGATGCTTTCCATGCCGGCCCGGGCAGCTTCGACCTGAATCCGATCTTCTCCGCGTACCAGGCCTATCCGGGCTTCTGGCTTCGAGGAGAAGACGGCCAGCCGGCCTATGGATCGATCCAGCCGGAAACGAGGAACGCTCTGGCCGCGCTCCAGGATCTCTATGCCAAGGGACTGATCGACCGCGAGATGGGAATGCGGGAGACGGAGGCGGAGGTCGTGATCAACGGCAAAGCGGGCATCTTCTTCGCCCCGTCCTTCGGCGGAGACTGGTCGATTCCGGAAGCCCTCAAGAACAATTCCCGAGCCGACTGGCAGGCGTACGCCTTGCCGCTCGACGCGGAGGGCCGGTTCAATGCCAAGGTGTTCCGGCCGACGCAGTCTTATGTCGTGGTCCGCAAGGAGTACGAGCATCCGGAAGCCGTCCTCAAAGTCGTGAACATGATCCTGAGGGACAGCTACAAATACGGAGACATCTTCAAGCCCCTGCCGCATGTGCTCGTTCCCCGCGATGAGATCAAGGTGTCCGTGGAAGCGATGCGGGACGTGCTCGCCGGCCGCCGGGACAAGGCCGATTTTAAAGGAATGTCCGAGTACGCGATGCTCGCGAACGATCTTGAAACGATCCGTTCGGTGAAGCGGAAGCCGTACGCCAGCACGGGCATCGTCGATTGGAATACGCGTGACGCGAATTTCAAGCGAGCCTATTCCTTGCTCGTGGGCGGACGGAACCTGCTCGATCCGAAGGTGGAGAAGGTGCAGAGCGGCGATCATGGCCTGAATGCTCTCGACCCGTCCTGGCGGCGCTTGCTGGACGAGGAAAAGGAGGTGTTCACCCAGATCATCATGGGCGACGCGCCGATTGAAGCCTTCGACCGATGGGTGGAGGAATGGAAGCGGCAGAAGGATGAGGCAGGCGAAGGGTAGACAGATGTCGGACGGGAGGGGGAAGGATGTCGCCGGGACGAAACATTTTTCCACCTGATCAGGGGACGGATTCCTATCTTAGGAATCCGTCCTTTACTTGTATCCTGATAACAGGCCACAAACATGAAAGCGCATGCGGAAAGGGGAAGCCGCTTTTCATATCCGAGCAAGAGGAGTTCGAGCAGGATGAAGATTCATGTACAGAGAGGAAGGCGCGCCGCGATCATCCTGACATGCCTCATGCCGGTGCTGGCGTCTGGATGCAGCGCGCCGCGAGAGCTGTCGGCCGTGGAGGCGGCTCATCCCGGCGAGCAGGTGCTGATGTCCCTGAACACGCAAAAAGCCGCCTACAAGCCCGGCGAGCCCGTGGAGTTTTCCCTGGAGCTGGATCCGGCCGGGAGCGGGCTGGAGCTGATCGTCCAGTACCGCCATCTCGGGACGAAAATAGGCAGCAGGAAAGTCGCGCCGCAAGGAGGCCGGGCTTCCTGGACCTGGACTCCGCCGAAGGAGGACTTCCAAGGCTATATGGCGGAGGTGTTCGTCACCCGGGACGAGAAGATCGTCGATCAGATGAACATCGCGGTCGACGTCTCGTCCGACTGGGCCAGGTTCCCCCGCTACGGCTATCTGGCCGACTTTCCGGCCATGGACCGGAAGCAGATGGAGCGGGTGATCGAACGGCTGAACCGGTTCCACATCAACGGAATCCAGTTCTACGACTGGCAGTCCAAGCATCATGATCCGCTCCCGCTGGAAGGCGGGAAGCCGGCAGCGAAATGGAAGGATATCGCGAACCGGGAAGTCGCCTACGACACGGTGAAGGGCTATATCGACCTGGCCCACAGCCGCGGCATGAAGGCGATGAACTACAATCTCCTCTTCGGCGCATACGACGATGCCGAGCAGGACGGCGTGAGGCAGGAATGGGGACTGTTCAAGGACCGGGACCGGACGGAGCAGGATAAGCATCCGCTTCCGGGATGGGCGAGCGACATCATGCTGGTCGATCCGGGCAATCCCGGCTGGCAGGACTATATCGTCGCCAAGGAGCAGGAAGTGTTCCGCCATCTGCCTTTCGACGGCTGGCATGTCGATCAGCTCGGACCCCGAGGAACGCTGTACGATGCTACGGGACGCGCCGTGAACCTTCCCCAGGATTACGTCTCCTTCCTCAAGGCGGCCAAGAAGAGCCTGGACGTCGACTACGTCATGAATGCGGTCGACCAGTACGGGCAAGGACTGCTGGCGGCGCTGGCGCCGGTGGAGTTCCTCTACACCGAGGTATGGTCCCATCCCCGCTACGACGACCTGAAGGAAGTCATCGACAAGAACGGCCGGTCCGGCCGAGGGAAGCTGAATACGGTGCTGGCCGCCTATATGAACTACGACCATTCCAAATCCGGCAAAGGTTCCTTCAATGCGCCGGGCGTCCTGCTGGCCGATGCCGTCATTTTCGCGGCAGGCGGCTCCCATCTGGAGCTGGGGGAGAACATGCTTTCCAATGAATACTTCCCCAACCGGAACCTGTCCATCCCCGCCGAGCTGGAAGAGAAGCTGATCGATTACTACGACTTCCAGACGGCTTACCAGAACTTGCTGCGGGATGGCTTGGAAGCATTCGACGCCAAGGCGGCCGGAACGTCCGGAGTCGAGGTCTCGCCGCGAGCCGAGCCCGGCAAGGTGTGGTCGTTCGCCAAACAGAAGGAAGGCGTCGACGTCATCCATTTCATCAACCTCACGCAAGCGTCGACGATGGAATGGAAGGACAACGAGGCGTCCCAGACCGAGCCTGGCGAGCTGACGGACGTCGGCATCAAGTTCCAGGCGGAACGCAAGGTGAAGCGGATCCTGCTCGCCTCGCCCGATTATTACGAAGGTTCCTCCGTCGAGCTGGAATTCGAGCAGAAGGATGGAAGCGTATTCGTAAAGCTGCCCAAGCTGCATTATTGGGATCTGCTGCAAGTCCGCTATGAATGAATCCAATCCAACTTAGGAAACGAACCGGGAGGGTCCTATGAAAAAAAGAATGATGGCCGTCACCGCGGTCATGGTGATCGCATCCATGCTGTCCGCCGCTTGCAGCAACGACTCCGGCACTGGAAATTCTTCCAACGTGGAGAACGCGGCTGTCGAGAACGGAGAGAATTCGAACACGGGCGATGCGGAAGCCGGGACGAACGGGACGGATGAAGACGGGAACGGAGTCGCCGACTGGCAGGAGCAGCCGATCGAGCTGACCTACGCGATGCGGTTCTACGGGGAAAACGACGATACCAATCCGATGTTCCTGAACGTCCGCAAGTTCATGGAGAAATACCCGAACATCACCGTGGTCCGCGACCAGCAGCTGGCGATCGAGCAGTCGGACAACGATGAGCTGGAGATCCTCACGGCGCGGGCGATGGAAGGGACGCTGCCGGACATCTACTACTCTCCGCTGGCTGCCGAAGCCTATGACCGCGAGCTGACGCTGGATCTGACGCCGTATCTCGAGGCGGATCCCGAGTCGAAATGGATCTCGGAGAATGCGCGCAGCTTCATGAAGACGTATGACGGCAAGGAGACGTACGGCATTCCGTTCCAGTCGGTGTCGGAGTTCCCTGCCTTGAACCTGGGGCTTTTGAAGGAGAACAACATCGCGGTGCCTCCATACAACTGGACGTACGCCGATTACGAGAACCTGCGGCTGGAAGTCGCCAAGCTGACTCCGAACAACCCGGTCTTCCCAGGCGGCATCGGTTTCATCGACCACGGCCCCCATTATTTCGACGGCGTCCCGAACGGCTGGAAAGGATTCAACTCCGAGACGAAGCGGTTCGACTTCGCGAACAGTCCGAAATACGGAGAGTGGCTGGACCAGTTCGCCAAAGAGGATAAGCAAGGCCTCTGGTTCTGGGATCTGCCGGAAGACGTGCGCAAGAAGAAGGTCGGCGACTCCACCAATCCATGGGGAGACGGCCTCGAAGCGGTCGGCAACTTCTGGCTCTACTCGCTCAGCAGCAGCGTCAATGAAATGATCAAGACCCGCAACATGGACATCGACATCTATCCGATGCCGGCCGCTCCGGAAGGCGGCGTGACCGCCTTGCACGGGTACTTCGATACGCTGAGCCTCTCCAGCGCGCTGGACGAGGAGCCGGTCAAGGCGGAAGCGGCCTTCCAGCTGCTGAAGTGGCTGACCTATGGAGAAGAAGGCCTGAAGTCACGCTGGGCGCTGATCGATGAATACCTGGGCCTGCCGGAAGATGCGCCGATCCGCGCGGAGGACAGCCTGATGGACTTCGTCCAAGGCTGGCCGATCACGACCAATCCGGAAGTGCTTAAAAACCATCCGCTCGTCAAAGGCTTCCCGGAGGACAGCGAGCTGTCGATCTTCAACTTCAAGGCCTTCCAGAACGTAGACTTCCAGCAGTCGCTGTCCAATCCAGTGCCTTATCCGAGGCAGCTTCCCGGCGTGAACAAAGCCTATGAGACCTTGAATCCGTGGGAGATCCGGGATCAGATCCGGGACAAAGGCAAGAAGTACACCGATGTGGCGGCGGAGTGGGACGCGCTGATGAACAAGACGCTCGACGACTACTTGCGCGAGTACAACGCCCAGTAAGGCGAGACGGAATCCGCAGCTGCCGGTCCAAGTACTCCGACCGGCGGCTGCGGATCCTTTTTAGTAAAACTCGACGAGGTTAGGTTGTGATCAAGTGAAGGCACGCAAAAAAACCGGCTATGCGTGGGCGGGCATCGGAATCATCGCCGCAGCCGGAGCGCTGGCGGTGATGCTCCCGGGCGGCAGCCCCGCTCCGCAAGCCTCGCCGGCGGAGCTGCAGCGCAGCGCAGCCGCTGTAGAGGCGTACATGAACGGCAAGGACGGCAGCAGCCAGTATGGGCATGTTCTCCGGAGCTGGACCGAGGCCAAGCTTGCCGCTCCCGAGCGGCCGGCCGGCATTTCCCTGAAGCGGGTCGGGGGAGGACAGGTGTACGGATCGGCTGAGAGCGAAGGGTACGGCGGCGATGTCATCTATGCCGCTCCGAAAGACAAGGTGGCCTATGAAGCGGAGGTGCCGGAAGAAGGGCTGTATGAGATCTGGCTGGACGACTTCATCCTGGCGCGCTCGGCCTTGAATCCGGAGCTGAGCGTGGAGGTCAACGGAGAGAAGCCGTACAACGAGATGAATGAGATCAAGCTCCCGGTGGATTGGAAAGTGCGCGAGGGAGACAAGAAGGTGGATCGGTACGGCGATGAGCTGGTTCCCGGATCGGAGATCGATTCGGCCTGGAGAAGCGAAGGCCTTCGCGATCCCAACTTCTTTTTCGCGGAACCGCTCAAGTTCCATCTGAAAAAAGGCCGCAACGCCGTCGAGATCACGATCAACGAAGGCCATCTGCTGATCGGAAAGGCAGAGCTGAAGAACACGGCCACAGCCGTGCAGCCGTATCAGGACTATCGGGCATCCAAGCCAGGCGCCCCATCGGGCGAAGTCCAGTCCGTCACGATCGAAGCCGAGGACATGGCGCGGAAGAGCAGGCCGAGCATCCGGGCGAAGTACGTTCGCGATGCGGCCGTCACTCCCTACTCGTACAAGAACAGGGTGCTGAACGTGCTCGACGGCTACTCGTTCGGAGAAAGCGGCGACAAAGTCTCGTACCGCTTCGAAGCGAAGGAAAGCGGCTTCTACCGCCTGACCTTCAAGTACTCCCAGGATACGAACAACGGGATGCCGAGCCACCGGAAAATCGAGCTGGACGGGAACGTTCCGTTCCGCGAGCTGAGCAGCTATTCCTTCCCTTATTCCAGCGGCTGGAAAAACGAGACTCTCCAGGACGAGCACGGAACGCCCTATGAAATCTATTTGGAAAAGGGAATGCATAGCCTGACCTTGTCGAACGACAATTCTTCCGTGCGGGACATCTATCACGAGCTGCTCGAGACGGCCGAGATGATGGACGCCGCATCGCAGCAGGTCAACCGGCTGACAGGCGGACTGGTCGATCGGGAACGGAAATGGAATCTGGAAAAGTACATTCCCGAGATCTCCGCCTATCTGCTGGGAATCGCCGCCAAGATCGAGGAGCAGAAGCGGGCCTTGGCGGAACAGACGGGGAAGGAGGATCTGCCGGCCCTCTCGCAGCTGGAAGTCGCCGCGCAGATGGTGCGGGAATTCGTGGACGATCCGAACGAGCTGCCCCATTACATGGGCAAGTTCGTCGGAGATCAGACTTCCGCCTACGGAAGGATCAAGTCCGTCCTCCCCATGCTCGTCTACAGTCCTCTTCACCTCGACAAGATCTATGTCGGCAGCGGAGGGGAGCTGCCGAAGCCGGAAGCGGGGATCGTCAAAAGCTCGGTGGAGAACGTCAAGTCCTTCTTCTATTCGTTCGCCAATCCGAGATACGGCAGCGCGGGTGCCGTCGACGGCCAGACCGTCCAGGTCTGGGTGAACCAGTCCCGCCTGTATGTCGAGCTCATGCAGCGGATGATCGACGAAGAGTTCACGCCTGCCACCGGCATCAAGGTCAATCTGTCCATCCTCCCGGACGAAAACAAGCTGGTTCTGTCCAATGCGGCCGGCAGCACGCCGGATGCGGCCATGGGCGTCAGCTTCGGCAAGCCGTTCGAGCTGGCGATCCGGGGCATCATCGAGGATCTGAGGCCATACGACGGATTCTACAAGCTGGCCGAGGAGTACAACCCCGGCGCGTTCATCCCGTTCATCTACGACAAGGGCGTCTACGCCTTCCCGGAGACGCAGGACGTCAAGCTGCTCTTCTATCGCAAGGATCTGATGAAGTTCCTCGGCGAGGAGCCGCCTCAGACCTGGGAAGATGTCGCCAGCCTCGTCCCGATGCTGCAGAAGTACGACATGAACTTCTATACCCCGCTCGGATCGAACAACTCGTTCAAGGGATTCGATACGACGACGCCGTTCCTGTACCAGTTCGGCGGCCGGCTGTATGACGATACCGGCAGCAAGACGGCGATCAATGCGAGCGGCGCTTACGAGGGATTCGAATTCATGACGGATCTGTTCACGGTGTACAA
The DNA here is from genome assembly GCF_002864175.1 of Paenibacillus pasadenensis. Taxonomy (NCBI): domain Bacteria; kingdom Bacillati; phylum Bacillota; class Bacilli; order Caryophanales; family Paenibacillaceae; genus Paenibacillus; species Paenibacillus pasadenensis. The sequence goes on from NZ_NFEZ01000001.1 coordinate 257,726, forward strand.
CGTGCCGATCACGACATCCGAGTTCTACCAGAGCTTCCGCAACGGCAAGACGCCGGTCGGAATCGGCGACGCGAACACGTACATCCAGCTGAAATATGCCGCCCCCGAGCTGGCGGGACAGTGGGCCGTCCTGCCGATCCCGGGAGTCCGGAACGAGCAGGGGGTCGTCGAGCGCTGGGATCCGACGTACGGATCGTCCAGCATCATCTTCAAGAGCAGCGAGAAGAAGGAATCTGCGTGGAAGTTCATCCAGTGGTGGGCCAGCGCGGATACTCAAAGCGCGTTCTCGTACAACATCAAGTCGACTCTGGGAGAGAAATTCCTGTACATGACCGCCAACCTGAAAGGCTTCGCGGACAGCGCATGGCCGTCCGACTCGAAAGAGGCCATTCTCGAGCAGTGGAAATGGATCCAGACGACCGGCAAAGTGCCGGGCGACTATGTGCTGGAGCGGGAAATCAGCAACGCCTGGAATGCGGTCGTCTTCAACAAGCAGAATCCGCGCACGGCGCTCGACAACGCGGTGAAGACGATCAACCGGGAGTTCGACCGGAAATTGCAGGAGTTCGGATATGTCAAGGATGGCAAGCTGATCAAGCCATACCGCGTTCCGACCATCGATAACGTAGGGAATTGGGTGAAAGACGATGGAAAGTAGCACTTCGATCGAGCGCGCGGCGAGTCCGGGCCTCAGCGGGGAAACCGAGCGGAGCCGCTTCAAGCGGCTCGCCGATTCTCCTTATCTGTTCATCCTGCCGTATGCGGCATTGTTCACGCTGCTGATCGTATTGCCGGTCGCCATCGCCGCGGCGATGTCCTTCACTTCCTTCAACACGGTGGAATTTCCCCGGTTTGTCGGCTTTCAGAACTACATCGACCTGTTTACCGGAGACTCGGTGTTCCTGCAGCATGCCGTCACCAACACGCTGCTGTACGGCGCGATCGTCGGCCCGATCGGATACATGCTGGCATTCCTTCTCGCCTGGATGCTGTCCCAGGTTCCCCACCGGATCCGGACCTTGTACACCGTCATCCTGTATTCCCCGTCCATCACCGGCCCGGTCATGATGACCGTCGTATGGAAAGTGCTGTTCAGCGGTGACCAGACCGGCTACCTGAACTACTGGTTCATGAAGATGAACCTGATCAAGGAGCCGGTGCAGTGGCTGCAAGCGCCGGATATCCTCGTGCCGATCATGATCTTCATCGCGCTCTGGGGAAGCATGGGCGTCGGATTCCTGGCGATGCTGGCGGGCCTGCTGAATATCGACAAAACGATGTATGAAGCGGCCTATATCGATGGTATTCGGAATCGATGGCAGGAGATCTTCTTCATCACGATCCCGTCCATGAAGCCGCAGATGCTGTTCGGGGCCGTCATGGCGATCATCGGCACGTTCAACGCATCCGGGATGGCCGCGGCGCTCAGCGGAGGGACGCCTCCTCCGCAATATGCCGGCTGGCTGATCGTGGACCATGCCAACGACTTCGGCTTCATCCGCTACGAGATGGGCTATGCTTCCGCGGTTACGGTCGTGCTGCTGTATATCGTAATCCTGTTCAACAAAGTCAGCTACAAGCTGTTCGGGGACAAATCCTGAAGCTTGAAACCTACTTCCGTTAGAGTGGTGAGAAGAGTGGTCAAAATCAATCCCGACAAGCTGCACCGGGATCAGACGGGGTTTCATCTGGTCCTGGCGGTCCTGTCCCTGTTCATGGCTCTGCCGATCGTGTTCATCATCAACAACTCGTTCAAGCCGTTCACGGAGCTGTTCGCCTATCCCCCGCGGTTTTTCGTCAGCCAGCCTACGCTGGAGAATTTCCGCCTGCTCGTTCATTTTTCAACGGAATCGGGCCTCCCGCTGTCGCGGTACGTGTTCAACAGCCTGCTCGCGGCGATCGCGGTCATCCTGCTTACCCTCGCGGTAAGCTCCCTGGCGGCTTTCGCCTTGTCGAAGCTGACCTTCAAGGGCAAGGACACGTTCAACAGGATCAATACGCTGGCGCTCATGTTCGTGCCGATCGCCGTAGCCATCCCGCGCTTCCTCATCATCGAGAAGATGGGCATCTTCAATACCTATCTGGCGCATATCGTACCCCTGCTGGCGATGCCGATCGGCATCTTCCTGCTCAAGCAGTTCATGGACCAGGTGCCGGATGATCTGATCGAAGCCTCCAAGATGGACGGAGGAGGAAACTGGCGGGTGTATTGGAGCGTCATGCTGCCGCTCGTGAAGCCGGCTCTCGTCACCGTCGCGATCCTGACGTTCCAGGCGACGTGGGGCAACGTCGAAAGCTCGGCCAACTTCATGAACGACGAATCGCTGCGGACGCTCCCGTTCTATCTGAACACGCTCGTGGCGCAGTCGGGGAACATCGTGGCCGGCGCCGGCTTGTCGGCCGTGGCCGGCATGATCCTGTTCGTGCCGAACCTGGTGCTGTTCATCATTCTACAAAATAAAGTCATGGATTCCATGGCTCATACGGGGATCAAGTAAATGGGAATGCGCATAGCAAAGGGAAGCTGGAGGTTTTGGACGGCGGTGCTGGTCCTGGCGCTGCTGGGATCGGCGCAGGCCCATGCCGCATCGGATGCTCCTTACTTCACGTACACCAGCGACAGCGACGGCTATACGATCCGGACGCAGGACGCCTATACGCCCGGGCAGCAGATCGGCCAGATCAACGGACAGCGGCTCGACACGCCGGAGCATGTGTTCGTGGACAGCCAGGACTATGTCTATGTCACCGACAGCGTGCTGAACAAAGTCTTCATCCTGGACAGCAAGCTCCGCTTCTACAAGGAGCTGGCCAGCGACAAGTTTTCCGGAGTCAAAAGCACCTTCGTGACGGAAGCCTCCATCTATGCGGTGGACGCCAAGGCGCAGAAGATCCTTGTCTTCGACAAAGAGTCGCTTGCGCTGACCGCCGAGATCGGCAAGCCCGATTCGCCGATCTTCGCGGAAGGCTACGAGTTCAGCCCGACGAATGTCGCGGTCGACGTCAGGGGCAACATCTATGTCCGAAGCGCGGGATCGACGTACGGCCTCATCCTGCTCAACCGCGAGGGCGAGTTCATTACGTTTTTCGGCGCCAATCCGCTGAAGGTGCCGCTGATGGACCAGCTGCGGTCCGCTTTTCTGACCAAGACTCAGAAGGATAAGCTGGCCAAGGCGCTCCCGGACGTGCCGAGCAATATCGCCATCGACAAGAAGGGGTTCCTCTACACGGTCACTTCCTCCGTCGAGACGAATCCGATCAAGAAATTCAACGTCTCGGGCAAGAACTACTTCCCGGATGATATCGTCGGCATGTTCTCGATGGAGAGCGTATGGATCGGGCGCCATAATACCGTCTTCTCCGTCAGCTCGGACGGGTGGATCTTCGAATATGACGCGAATGGAAACCTGCTGTTCATGTTCGGCGGCAAGGATTTCAACTCCAGCCGGCTGGGCCTGCTGAATCGGCCCGTCAGCATCGCGTCCAATTCGGCCGACGAGCTGCTCGTGGTCGACCAGGGCACGAAGATGATCCAGACGTACCGGCCGTCGGAGTTCTCCCATATCGTCCATCAGGCGATGGATGCCTATCAGGACGGGGACTACGCCGAGAGCCGGAAGCAATGGCAGCATACGCTCCACTACAACTCCACCTTCGACAAGGCCCATATCGGCCTGGGCGAGGCTTATCTCCGCAGCGGCGAGGCCGACCTGGCTTACCGGGAGTTCGAGGAGGTCGGCTACAAGCCGGGCCTGTCGGAATCATTCTGGGAAATCCGCCAGATCTGGCTGCGGGACCATCTGGGCCTTGTGTTCGGCATCCTGCTGGGCTTGATGGCGCTGCGCTACGCGCACAAGTGGGCGAACCGGACCTACGGCTATGCCGCTCGGGCCAAAGAACGGCTGAAGGCCGCGTCTCGAAGGAAGTTCCTTCACGATTTCCTGCTGATCTTCCGGATCCTCAAGCATCCTCTCGATTCGCTCTACGAGATCAAATATGAGAACAGAGGCTCCCGGCTGTCGGCTACGCTGATCTATGCGCTGATCTTCGTCCTGCTCATCGCGCACCATGAGTTTGCGAGCCGCCTTTTTGTCGACAAGCAAGGCTACTTCCTCCATCAGCTGTGGATCATCCTTGGATTCGCCGTGCTGTGGGTCGTCTCCAATTACCTGGTCTGCTCGATCAGCGACGGGGAAGGGAGCTTCAGGGAGGTGTACATCGCGACGGCATACGCGCTGAGCCCGCTGATCGTCATCCTGCCGCCGCTCATCCTGGCCAGCAATGGATTCACGCTGGAGCAGTCGATCTTCTATGAGCTGCCGATTCAGGCGATGACGCTATGGATCGCGTTCCTGATGTTCTTCATGATCAAGGACATCCACAGCTATGAAGTGGGCGAGACGGTCGGCGTCGTCTTCAAGAGCGCCTTTACGATGCTCATTGTCGGATTGTTCCTGTTCGTGCTGTATTCACTGGGCAGCCAGCTGCTCGGGTTCGGGCAAGATGTCATTACGGAGGCGGGCAAAAGATGGTGAAGAAATGGTGGGGCTTGGCGATCGTCATCCTGATTGCGGCGGCTCTCTTCGCGACTCATCGGCTTGGAGACCACCAGAGCGTCAAGTATGGCATAGCTGCAGCCCAAAGCAGCCACAAGGCTATCGCAGTGAACGACGGGCAAGGCTGCATCGGTCCCGCCAAGGAGGCTGCCGGGAACGCCGCTGCAGCGGTTCCCGCCTCCTTCCGGAAGGCGGCTGAGAACAGCCAGCTGGCGCTCTATGTGGAAGAAGAGACCGCGGCCGTCGCGGTCAAGGACAAGTGCAGCGGGGAAACCTGGTTTTCCTATGATGTCGGGATGGATCAGGGAGGAGCCAAGTACAGCGCCGAGATCGCGGGGTATATGAAGTCCGGCGTCTCGATCATGACGTACAACAAGTTCACGGCCGGCCGGCGCACCCTTCTGGGAGACCGCGCCAAAATGACGTTCGAGTACAGGGAGGACGGCTTCAAGGCCGCGATCGACTTCGCCAAGGCGAAGATCAGGTTCGACCTTGTCGTCTCGCTGCAGAAAGGGGATCTGCTGGTCGACATCCCCCGCAGCAGCATCGAAGAGTACAATCCCAAGCTCGGCAAGCCGGGGAACAACGACGTCCGGCTGAGCGAGATCATTCCCTACCCGTTCTTCGGGAGCGTCGCGCACAGGGAGAACGGCTATATCGTCTTGCCGGACGGAGCGGGAGCGCTGGTGAGGCTGAGCGAGAAGCCGAGCTATGCGACCGGCTATTCCGCTCCCGTCTACGGACCGGATCCCGGCTATGAAGATACGCCGGAGTTCAACTCGCGCAGGACGGTCGTCAAGCCTCTCGAGCGGGTGACGCTGCCGATCTTCGGCATGGTCCACGAGGCCGGACGTTCGGGCGTGCTCGTCATCGCGGAGGGCGGCACCGGGTATGCGACCTACAATTACGTGTCTCGGGACTTGCAGACCAATCTGTATCAATCCTATTTCTCTTACACGTACCGCACCCAGTATGCCCAGGTGCAGAGCCGGACGAACACGGACCAGTCGATCCTCAGCTTCCAGAAGGATCCGAATCCGTTCGACCTGACGCAGCGCTATGTCTTCCTGAGCGGCAAGCAAGCCGATTATGTCGGAGTAGCCAAAGGATTCCGCGAATTCCTGCTCCAGACGGACGGTTTGCCGAAGCGGATGCAGGAAGTCAAAGAGCGGATGCCGATGAAGATTGATTTCGTGAACAACGAAATCAAGATGGGAACGCTCGGCGTCGAGAATGTGCCCGTCACGACCTATGGACAGGCGCAGGAGCTTGTCAAGCAGCTGAAGGAGAAAGGCTACGGGGACCTGGATGTATCGTTCAAGACCTTCGTCAAGAAGGAACGGGCTTATCGGTTCGGCGTATTGAGCCAGCTAGGCGGCGAAGGGGCGTTCAGGGAAGCGATGGATTACTTTTCTTCCAACGGCGTGAAGTTCAGCTCCTATGCCGATTATGCGAGATCCTGGCATGATCCCACCTCCTATACGGCCAGCAAGCTGAACCGGCAGGATATGAACGTGGTCAACGAGAACAAGGCGCTTTACAACTACTTGAACAATCCGAAATTCTATCCCGTGCTGGCCGAGCAGGATGCGGGGCCGCTGAAGAAGGAGTCTGTCGGAGCGCTGGCCTTGGACGGATTCGGCTCCAGCGCGTTCACCCATTATGATCACGGGACGATCGGCTACGCTCACGAAGGGATGGCCTATGCGGAAAAGGCGCTGAAGGAGCTGAACGAGAGCGGGATCACGACGGGCCTGTATCGGCCGGATGCCTACCTGTACAAGTACATCAGCGCTTACTACGATACGCCGATCGCCTCGTCCAACCTGATCTTCATCGATGCGACCATTCCGTTGGTGCCGCTTGTCCTGAGCGGATATACGGAGATGTACTCTCCTTATATGAACTTCTCTTCCAACGATGCCGAGTCGATCCTGAAGCTGATTGAATTCGGAACGTATCCTTCCTTCGTGCTGACCGGCGAATCCACCTACCGGATCAAGCGGACGGCGTCCAACGATTTCTTCGTGTCGCAGCTGGGCGTGCTGGAGGATCGGATCGACGCCTATCATGCGGCAGTGGGCGAGGCGCTGGACCAAGTCCTGGGCAGGGAGATGGTCAACCATACGATCGTCGACGACGGGATCGTCCTGGTCGAGTACGACAACGGCCTGAAAATCCTGATCAACCACACGGATGCGGACTACAAGTACGGCAACGCAGGGATCAAATCAAAAGGATTCGTGATTCTATGAAACTAAACATGAGGACCAAGAAAAGCCTGACGGGAATCTTGTTCATCAGTCCATGGATTGTCGGTTTTCTTGCCTTCGTCCTTTATCCGCTGTACAGGACGATCTCCATGAGCTTCTACAAAGTCTCCTTCGGATCGAAATCAGGCTGGCGGTATGCCTGGGTCGGAACGGAGAACTACAAGCGGATCCTTTTCGAAGAGCCGGATTTTGTCGTGGAAGTGCAGACGTATTTCGTCGAGACGCTGCTGTACGTGCCGGTCATCATCGCCTTGTCGATCATCATCGCCATGCTGCTCAACCAGAAGATCCGGGGCAAGGCCTTCTTCCGGCTGCTGTTCTTCCTGCCGATCATCATCCTGAGCGGAAAATTGATGGAGAACATGAGCACGTACGGAGGCATGTCCATCACGGCCAATGGCTTCATGCTCGAGACGCTTCGGACCCTCATCCCGTCCCGGGAGATCCTGCTGCTGATCGTCGACCTGTTCGAGCTGATCCTGCAGCTGCTGTGGTACAGCGCCGTTCCGATCCTGATCTTCCTAGCGGCGCTGCAAAAAATCAGCAAGGACTTGTACGAGGCCGCCTCGATCGACGGGGCGTCTCCGTGGACGTCCTTCTGGAAGATCACCTTGCCTACCATCTACTCCTTGGTCAGCGTATGCGTGATCTATCTGGTCGTCTTCCTCGCGAACTTCGACCTGAACCCGATCAACAAGATCATCATGGAGGCCAAGTTCGACGGATCCAGGCGGGAAGGATACGCCTCCGCCCTGTCCTTGCTGTATGCCTTCGTCCAGATCGCGCTCATCCTGATCCTGTATTATGCGACCCGCAACCGAAATTCGAAAGAGGGCGGCTCTAATGGCACGTATGCAAGGTGAACTCAACCGGTCAGGACAGATGAAGCGGCTTCTCGGGACATACGTCCCTGCCCTGAAGAAATTCCTGTTCGGCATGCAGATCAGCGACGGATTCCTCCACAAGGCCGTGACCTATCTCGTCCTGATCGTCTTCGGCTTCGTGTTTCTGTATCCGCTGCTTTATATGGCGTCGGCCAGCCTCATGTCCAACATGGATCTGGTCGACAGCACGGTGAAGTGGCTGCCCACCCAGTGGTATGCGTTCAACTACGAGATGACCTGGAAGGCGCTGAAGCTGCCGGGGTCGTTCCTGACGACCGGCCTGCTGGCGGGAGCCTCGACCGTCAGCGTGATCGTTTCCTCCGCCTTGATCGGATATGGATTGGCGCGCTTCTCCTTCCGGGGAAAGAGCCTGGTCCTCATGCTGCTTCTGTTCACCTACATCGTTCCGAAAACGCTGTTCTTCATTCCTCGCTTCCAGATTTTCCTGGAGCTTGGCCTGAAAGGCAACCTCGGAGCGCTCGTCGTGCCGGCCTTGACCGGACAAGGCGAGCAGGCGGCTCTGTTCATCCTGATCTTCTTCCAGTTCTTCAAGATGATCCCGAACGCGCTGGAGGAGGCGGCCTTCATCGATGGCGCAGGCGCATTCCGGACGTTCTGGAGAATCGCGATTCCGATGGCGGGCCCGGCCTTCATCATCGTCGGCGTGTATGCCTTTTCCATCTACTGGAACGAGACGTTCCTGACGTCGTTCTACCTGGACGGGAAGATCCGGACGGTTCCGATGCTGCTGGGGGATCTCCAGAACTCCTACGGCGCGGCGGTCAAGGCCAGCCAGGGCGGCGACTTCAATCAGAACCCGAATCTGAACTTCACGGAGGCGAAAGCTTTCGCCGGGACGCTCGTCTCCATCCTTCCTCTCGTCCTTCTGTATCTGATCGTTCAACGATGGTTCGTAGAAAGCATCGACAAGACCGGCATTACCGGAGAGTAAGGTCAAGCAAAAAGGGGCTGATTGCCGCAAGCCGTTTTGGATGGCTTGCGGTATCGGCCCCTTTGCATGCCTCGGGCGCAGGAGGGTTGCCTGATTCCCGAAAGAGATCCTCCGCCTGCAACGGCGAAGGATCTCTTTCGGGAGCTGCTAGCGGCGGCGCAAGATCGCCTCGGCCGCCGCCTTGGCGCTGGCCATGGCGGCGTCTGCCAGCCGTCCGTCCGCGCCGACCCAGTCGCCGGCGACGAACAGGCCGGACGCCTCGGGCACCGACGGGCCGGGCGCGGGGCCGGCGCCGTGGCGGCAGGCCGGGCGCGAGTCATGGGCGACGAGGACGCCGGGAGTGAAGCGCATGGCGGCGATTTCCTTGTCCCAGCCCGGCTCCAGCAGGTCCAGAAGCTCGGTCAGCCGGCTTTCGTCGGCCTTCGCGTCGGAGCCGCCGTCCGTCCCGTTGTACTTCATCGCATGGAACACGGCGGACCCGTCGTCGCTGAGGGACACCGGTCCCGAATGCTTGGAGAAATACAGCGGCTCATCGAGCCCGAGGGCGAATACGCGCTCCGGGCAAGGGGGCCGCTTCAGCGCGATGTCCAGGCACGCCGCATAGAGGGGGCGTGCCTCCCCGCGCCACTTGCCGAGCGACATCCGCGCGCTGCCGGGCACCAGCCGGCAGGCTTCCTCGGGACCTGCCGCCATGAGGACGGCTGCCGCCTCCAGGGCAGACCCGTCGGCCAGCGAGACTCCGCGCACGCGGCCGTCCCGCAGCAGCACCCGCTCGGCCGCTCGGCCGGCCGCGAGGACGGCCCCGGCTTGAACGGCCGCCCCGCGCAGCCGCTCGACCGCCGCCTGCCAGCCGCGGTCGACGTAGCGGACGCCGAGGGCGGCCAGCTGTCCTTGACGGATGGCAAAGCCGGCGCTGAGCGCGCTCATGTCGCCGCTGTACGTCCATTGCCTGCACATGCCCTCGAACAGGAGCCGCACGCGCTCGTGACGGATCTTCTTCTGCGACCAGTCCCGCAGGCTCAGCGAGCCGACGGCATCCGTGTCGATCCCGCTCAGACCGCCCATGAGCCCGCTCCACTCCCCGCTTTCCTCCGCGGACAGGTCGCGGGAGACGTCGACGATCCGTCCCTGGAGGATCCCCAGCATGCCTGACTTCGCCGCATAGCCCCCTGGAGGCTCGCAATCCAGCTCGCGCAGGATGCGGAGCGCCGCTCCTCCCTCGTACATCGCGTGCGGACCCAGATTGAACAGCGCCCCGTTGATGCGGGTCGTCTCCGCCATTCCTCCGAGCCGCCGCTCTTTTTCCAGCAGGATCACCGATCGGCCCGCCCGGGCCAGATAGACGGCCGCCGTCAGCCCCGTCAGTCCTCCTCCGATGATGGCGGCGTCGTACGCTTGGATCGATTCCTTCATGCCGTTCACGCTCCTTCGCTTCGTGTGGGTGTCAGTGCTTACTGACATAAGGGGGATAAAAAAGGCTAGGGGGTCAAAGCCCTAGCGAACAGCCTCGCGCTCTCCTGCAGGAACGGCTCCAGCTCGAGCTGCGGATAGTTTCTTCCGGCCTCCAGATCGTTCGAGAAGGCGCCGAACTGAGCCATCATGAACGTGAACGCCTGCATCCGCGGATTTCCCGGAACGGCCTTTCCCTTTGCACCCATCTCGGTCAGATAGTGCGTCAGAATCTCCAGCAGCTGCAGCGGGTGCTGCCGGGTCCGCTCCTTGAACCCCGGCAGATGCGCCTCGTCCTTGATGCTGATCTCGATGAGCTTGCGGTTGCGGTTCATGATCGCGTGGTAGGTGCGGCAGACGGTGAGCAGATCGGCCTCCAGCTCCCAGGTCAGCTTCTCCTCGAAGAGCTTCTTCATCTCTTCGGCGTAATGGTGCCGGTCGAACGCGGCTTCGAGCAGGTTCTGCTTGCTCCCGAAGTGGCGGAACAGCGTCTTCTCGCTGAGGCCGGCCGCCGCGGCGATCTCCTGGGTCGTGACGCCGTTGTAGCCCTTCTCCGCGATCAGGTCGATCGCGGCCCGCAGGAGCTTGCCGCTGCTCTCCAGATGACGGTTGCTCACAGCTCGCTCTCCTCTTTTATCCCTGATAGATGTCAGTGGTTGCTGACATCAGGGTAAGGCGCACGGCCGGATCTGTCAAGGGCCAGCGGACGGCAGAGGAAAAAAAGATTGGGCGCCATGAAAAATAACGCGTTCCCGAGTTGTATTCCTAGTGAAAGGAGGTGCCGGCGGTGCACGATTCCGAAGCGTTCCACGAATCGCTGCGACGGGCGATCGGCGAGCATTCGCAGAGCCTGATCAAGGTCTCTTTCGCTTATTTGAAAAACACGGCGGATGCCGAGGAAGCGGCGCAGGACACGTTCCTCGCCTACCTGCAGAAGCGTCCCGTCTTCGAGAGCCGCGAGCATGAGAAGGCGTGGCTGATCCGCACGGCGATCAACAAAAGCAAGAACATGCTGAAGGCGGGCTGGTTCAAGAGCCGCCATCCCGTGCCCGAGGACCTGAGCTATCTTCCGAAGGAAGAGAGCGAGGTGCTGCAGGCCGTGCTGGCTCTGGACGGCAAGTACCGGCTCCCCATTCACCTGCATTATTACGAGGGCTACTCGATCCAGGAGATCGCGGCGATCCTGCAGGCGAAGCCCGCCACGGTCGGCACCTGGCTGGCGCGCGGGCGCATGATCCTGAAGCAGAAGATCGGAGGTCTGGACCATGAAGAAGTCTGTCTATAAGTCGGCGATGGACCGCGTCAAGACGAGCGAGGCCTTTCAGGAAGAGACATGCCGGAAGCTGACGGCGGCAGCGGCTACGGCCGAAGAAATCAAATCCAATCCCGCGAAGGAGAGAATGAATATGGAAGCAAGCAAAAAGAGAACGATCGCAGGCTGGAGCGTCGGCCTGGCCGCCTGCGCGGCCTTGTCGGCAAGCCTGTTCCTGATGAATCCGAGCGCGCCGGAGCCGGCTCCGAAGCCGCAGGCCTCGGCCGGCGTCGGCACGAAGCCCCCGGTCATGGGCAAGGTCGCCGTCAACATCGACGGCGTCATCACCGAGGTGAGCGCGGACGGCAAGAGCTTCAAGGTCGGAGACCTGTGGGTGTCGGTCACGGAGCAGACCCGCCTCGGCAGCCCGGAGCCGACGGCCGCAGAGCCGTCCGAGGAGCTGCTGCAGAAGGAGTTCAAGGTCGGAAACGTCGTCTCCGGCTACACCTCGCAGGATGTCGCCGGCGGCAAGGTGACGGCGGACGTCATCTACAACAACATGGCTCCGGCGAACTGAGCGGAGCCTGGCGCGCCAAGCGGAAAAAGACGGCGCCGGGAGCATCCCGGCGCCGTCTTTTTCCGCGTTCTCCGCGGGGCAGAGGCAGGCAGCCGCTGCCGGGCCGCGCGCGCCTCAGGCGAACTCGCGGAAGTCGCCGCTCAGCACCGCCGTCAGCATCCGGTAGAACCGTCCGTAGTCGGCCTCCAGGCACACCTCGGCGGTTGTCCGCTCGCCGCCGGTCCAGGCCGGCGTATTCTCCGGCGCGGGCCGGGTATCGACGGCGCTGAAGCCGCGGTTCGCCTCGCTCTGGCACTCGATGTCCACCTGGCAGCGCTGCGAGCGCAGCATCAGCTCCGGCTGGATCGCCATCGCCATCGTGATGGAGTCGGGATGCGTGACGCCGTCCAGCCCGTTCGCTTGGTTGAAGGCGAGCGCCTTGCGGTTGACCTGGCGGTAGAAGCGCGCTGTCGGCGTGTCGATCGCGTGCAGGCGCTGCAGGTCCTCGCCGCCGACGAGGGCGTTGCGGACGCAGATGTCCCAGCCGATCATGACGATCGGGAAGCCGGCCTGGAACACGATCCGGGCCGCTTCCGGATCGACGTAGAAGTTGAACTCCGCCGTCGCGGTGATGTTGCCCCGGAAGTGGCAGCTGCCGCCCATGACCCACACCTTCTTGACCTTATGGACGATGGAAGGGTCGAGCATGTACGCGACGGCGAGGTTCGTGAGCGGGCCGTGCGCGACGATCTCCAGCTCGCCGGGATGCTCGTTCAGCAGCCGGACGATCGCATGGGCGGCATGCTCGGTCTCGGCGCGATGCTCGGGCGGCGGAAAGTTCGACTCGCCCATGCCGTCCGCGCCGTGGACGTAGGCCGCCTGCATGAGCGGCCGCAGCAGCGGCCGGTCGCAGCCCTGGTAGACCGGCACCTGGCCGCCGCGGCCTGCCGCCTCGACCGTCGTCAGCGCATTGGCCGTGCAGGATTCGACGGGAATGTTGCCCATGACGGTGGTGATCGCCTCGATGCGCACGCCGGGCCAGAGCAGGCCCATCAGGAGCGACGTGACGTCGTCGCCGGCGGTGTCGGTGTCCACGATCAGTCGGAGATTCGAATGCATGGAGAGACCCTCCTTTGCTGGTTGTTTAATGCGCCGCTGACCCCAGGATAAGGAATCGGGCTGCCGCGGTTCAAGCCGAGCGGGACCCGGAAGAAGGGCTCCGCCTAGCGGCCCGTCTCCGGCTCCCCGCCCCGCAGCCTCGTCGAGAGGACGAAGCAGAGCAGCAGCACGACGCTCGCGAGCGCGTACGGCGTCGCGATATGGACGTCGAACAGCACGCCCGCGACGATCGGACCGGCGATGTTGCCGAGGCTCGTGAAGGCGGAGTTCAGTCCGGCTACGTAGCCCTGGTCGGCGCCGGCAAGCTTGGACATCTGCGTGCTGATGGCGGGCCGCAGGATGTCGATCGCGAGGAAGACGACGAACGTCACGGCGAAGATGAGCCAGAACGTGTGCACGAACAGCGTCAGCAGGATGAACGCGCCGGCGAACAGCAGGCAGGTCGAGATGACGCGCTTCTCGCCGAACCGGTTGAGGATCCAGCCGAAGGCGGTCACCTGCACGACGGCGCCGGCGATGGAGCCGAACGTGATGATGAACGCGATGTCCTTCGGCTCGAAGCCGAACCGGTGGTCGACGAACAGGCCGAACACCGTCTCGAAGTTGGCGAGGCCGAACGACAGCGTGAAGACGACGATGAGGCTGAAGAAATAAGGCTCGCGGTGGGACGTCAGCAGCTGGCCGGCGAGGCTGCTCCGGCGGCCGTAGGAGGCGTCCGGAAGCTGCGCCGCGTATGCGGCTGCGTCCGGCTGCGCCGGCTTCGACTCGCGCAGCACGAACAGCGTGAGCGCCGCGGCGATCAGGCCGGCGACGCCGGCCGCATAGAACGGCACGCGCAGGCCGAACTCGGCGATGTAGCCGCCGATGCCGGGCCCGATGATGAAGCCGGTCGTGATCGCGGCGTTGATGTAGCCCATCCCGGCCGCGCGCTCCTCCTTGGTCGTCACGTCCGCGGCGTAGGCCATGACCGCCGGCATGATGAGCGCGGCGCTGACGCCGCCGAGCAGGCGCGAGGCGAACAGCAGCCAAGGCTGCTCGGCGAAGCCGAACAGCGCTTCGGATACGGCGAAGACGGTCATGCCGATCACGATCAGCCGCTTGCGGCCGAACCGGTCGGAGAGCCGTCCCGCGAGCGGAGAGAACAGCAGCTGCGTCAGCGAGAAGGAAGCGACGAGCAGGCCGACGAGGCTGCCGGAGATGCCGAGCAGCTCCATGAATTTCGGCATGATCGGGATGACGAGGCCGATGCCGGTGAAGACGATAAACAGGTTGAGCATGAGGAGCAGGATCGCTCCGCGGTTGCGCAGTAGAAGCGTCATGATGATGGTACCCCCTGATGGATTGCGAAAATCCTGAATATTCGTTCTAGAATATGGCGAAAAAAAGCGCGGCTGTTACCGAGCCGCTCCGGCGATTCCGTACAGGAACGCATCCATTCCGGCCCGATAGGCCGCGAGAGCCTTTTCCCGCGTCATGCGCTTGGCATGCTGGCTGAGGCCGTAGAGCAGGCTGTCCAGCAGGAGAGCCGCCGTCTCCACGTCCTGGACCGCGAACTCTCCGCTGTCGACGCCCTTTTGCAGCAGCTGGCGGTTGAACGCCAGATAGCCTTCCACGATGCCGTGCATTCGCTCTTCGACGCCGCTCGTCTTGTCGGACAGGTTGAAAAACTCGTCGACCGCCTTGGCCAGCGGGTGGCTCCACTGGTCGAGCGCGAGATGCTCGGCCATGCCGTACAGCTTGTCGGCCGCCGTCTCGTAGCGGGCTTCCTCGGCGAGCCAGTTGTCTTCCCATTCGCGGTTCCACTCGTCGAGCAGATGGAGGATGAGCCCTTCCTTGCTCTTGAAATGGTAGTAGATGTTGCCGGCGCTGCAGCCGGTCGCCTGGACGATCTCGTCGATCGACGTCGCCTTGTAGCCCTTTTGCACGAACAACGTCCGTGCGGCGTCGGCGATCCGTTTTTTCGTCTGCTCCGTCTGCTGCTGCTTCTTGTTCAACTCGGCCTCACCCCGGTTTCCTAGCCTTGATCGTATCCTGAACGTATATTCAGTATTATAGCGAGGAATGCCGCCTTCCACAACCGCTTCCGCAGGGGGAACGGCTGGAAACGAAGCCGCTCGGCCTTCTGCCGCCGCTCTTGCCTATTCTCCCGTGCGAGCCTATACTTCATGCATCGAAGGGGGAACGGCAATGGGTTACGTGCTTGTGCTTCTGGCCACGCTGGCCTGGAGCTTCGTCGGCGTGCTGGTCAAGACCGCTTCGCCGATGCTGGACAGCTTCGCGATTTCGTTCGGCCGCTTTTTCTTCGGCGTGCTGTTTCTGGGAATCTATATGCTCGTGCGGGGCCGCGGGCTGCGGCTTCATCTGGCGCTCAAGTGGATCTGGATCGGCGGAGCGGCCAAAGCGGCCAACTACCTGTTCGAGAACGCCGCGATCACGCTCGGCTACTCGTACTCCAACATCCTGATCCCGCCGGTGCAGACGACGGCGATCCTGCTGTTCTCCGCCTGGCTGCTGCGCGAGCGCGTATCCGGCCGCGGCTGGACGGCCGCCGCGCTGCGCATGCTCGGCGTCGGCCTCATCGGCTGGAACGGCATGCCGCTGGAGCAGCTCGGCTCGGGCGGGCTGACGATGCTGCTGCTCGTGCTCGGAGGCACCGGGGCGGGGCTGCATGTCATCAGCCAGCGCCGCCTCGTCGGCGAGCTGGATTCCGGCAGCATGAACCTGTCGGCGTTCGCCGTCAGCGCGCTGCTGCTGGCGCCGTTGCCGCCGCTGCAGCCCGGCTGGGGCTTCGTCGGCGAGATGTCGCTCGCCGCATGGGCGGCGGTGCTCGCGCTCGGCCTCATTACCGGGCTCAGCTTCGTCTGGTTCGCGGAAGGGCTGAAGCGCGTGCCGCTCGCCGCGGCCGCGCTGCTCGGCAACGTGCAGGCGCTGTTCACGATGCTCTGGTCGGTGCTGTTCTTCGACGAGCCGATGACGATCTACGTCGGGATCGGGGCGGCCGTGTTCATCGGCGGCATCCTCTGGCTGCAGCTGCCGCTGTTCAGGCGGCCCGCCAAGCCGGCCTCCGCGCAGGCGTGAGCGGCGGGCGCGAGGAGCCGCTCGGCAGTCGGCCCCCCGCGGGCGACGCAGGCGAAGCTGGCCTGCGGGCCACACGGGCCTCGCGGGCCATACAGGCGACGCTGGCCTCGCTGGCCACACGGGCGACGCAGGCGATGCTGGCCTCGCACGGGCCACCCGGGCGACGCAGGCGATGCTGGCCTCGCACGGGCCACCCGGGCGACGCAGGCGACGCTGGCCTGCGGCTTCAAGCCGCCATCCAGAAGCGGATCAGGCCCAGCGCGGCGAATCCGAGCAGGATCGTCCCGCAGCCGATGCCGGTCATCGCGCTCGAGGCGACGTTCAGCTTTCGCGCCAGCGGGACAGCGGCCAGGGCGACGGCGATCATGAGCGCCGCGAGCAGGTACAGCGCGGCATCGTCGAAGACGCTTTTCAGGCTGATGAAATGGACGCCGACGACGAGCGTGATCCACGGCGCCACGAAGGACGGCTTTTTGGCCCGGTACAGAAGCCAGGAGCCGATGCCGGCCAGCGCCAGCTCCGCATAAAAAGCGATCAGGTAAGCGCGGAAAGCGTTCGTCTCGTTCAGCGCCGAGGGCGCGTCCCAGTTCGTGATGCTCAAGTAGACGCCGCCCAGGCAGACGAGCAGCGCCGCTCCTGCCGCGATCCCGAGTCCGGCCCGCCATGACTCGCGCGGCTTTTCCTGGGCCCAGCCGAACCAGCTCATGCTGAACAGGCCGAATACGGACGCGTACATCGCATAATCTCTTACATATTCCTCCATCGGACATCTTCCTCCTCGGCAATCGTTTTCGGATAGGTAAACCATACCTTTTTTTCCATAGGGGGCATAGTCCAGAAAAAGATTGTTCGTCCGCTAAACAAAGTTTAAGCTAAGGGGAGCTGTCCTTGCAGCGAGGCATGCGAACGAAGCAGTGCAGCTAAAACCCAACTAGAGGAGGCAGATCCGATCATGTCATCTGCTGGCAAGAAAGTGGTCGTGACCGGAGGAAGCGGCGTGCTGGGACGCTGGGTCGTCCGGCATTTCCTCGAGCAAGGCTATGAAGTGACGAATGTCGATACCCGCCACCCGGAGGAGCCGCTCTGCCCGACGCTCATCGTCGATCTGCAGGATCTCGGCCAGACTTACGGCGCGCTCGCCGGCGCAGACGCGGTCGTGCACCTGGCGGCGATCCCGAGAGCGGGCATGGTGCCGCCCGAGACGACGTTCCGCAACAACGTCATGTCCACCTACAACGTGCTGGAGGCCGCGGCGGGGCTCGGCATCCGCAAGGCCGTCGTCGCCTCGAGCGAGTCGAGCTACGGCATCTGCTTCGCCGTGCATCCGTTCGGCCCGCAGTATGTGCCGATGGACGAGGCGCATCCTCAGCTGCCGCAGGACAGTTACGGCCTGTCCAAGGTCGTCGGCGAGCTGACGGCCGATATGTTCCATCGGCGGACCGGCATGCAGGTCGTCTCGCTGCGGCTCGGCAACGTCATTCCGCCGGAGTGGTACGAGCAGTTCCCGTCCTGGATCGACAAGCCCGAGGAGCGGGAGCGCATCCTATGGAGCTACATCGACACGCGCGATGCCGCCGAGGCTTGCCGTCTGGCCGTCGAGGCGGAGGGGCTCGGCTCGGTCGCGCTGAACCTGGCGTCGGACGAGACGAGCATGGCGGTTCCGAGCCGCGAGCTGATGGCCGCGCGCTATCCCGAGGTGCAGGATTATCGCGCTCCGCTGGAAGGGCATGAGTCGCTGCTGAGCAGCGAAAAGGCGATGCGCCTGCTCGGCTGGCAGCCGAAGCGCCGCTGGCGGGAGCAGCTCGGCCTCTAGGCGAGCTGCACTGCGGGCGAGCGGCAGGACGATGCGGGACGGGCAAGGCGGACAAGGCAAGTCAGGTAAAGGTGGAACGAGGCGGACAGGGCAAGGCAGGTAGAGGCAGGGCGAGGCGGACAAGGCAAGGGCAGGTACAGCCAGGACGTACGAAGGTAGTCTGAACTCCTTCATCGCAGTCCGCCGTATGCAGCCATCCTCGCTTGCCCGGAACCGGTGAATCCAAGGCAGAAAACTGCCTTGGAGCCGGTCCGACGGCCGGAACCGGCGAATCCAAGGCAGAAAAGTGCCTTGGATCCGGCCCGTCGGCCGGAACCGGCGAATCCAAGGCAGAAAACTGCCTTGGATCCGGCCCGGACGGCCGGAACCGGTGGATCCAAGGCAGAAAACTGCCTTGGATGCGGCCCGTCGGCCGGAACCGGAAAATCCAAGGCAGAAAACTGCCTTGAATCCGTCCCGGCCGGCCGGAACCGGCAAATCCAAGGCAGAAATGTGCCTTGGACCCGGCCCGACCGGCCGGAACCGATGGATCCAAGGCAGAAAACTGCCTTGGATCCGGCCCGACGGCCGGAACCGGCGAATCCAAGGCAGAAAACTGCCTTGGATCCGGCCCGGACGGCCGGAACCGGTGGATCCAAGGCAGAAAAGTGCCTTGGATCCGGCCCGACCGGCCGGAACCGGCGAATCCAAGGCAGAAAACTGCCTTGGATCCGGCCCGTCGGCCGGAACCGGCGAATCCAAGGCAGAAAAGTGCCTTGGATCCGGCCCGACCGGCCGGAAACGCTGAACCCAAGGCAGAAATGTGCCTTGGATCCGGCCCGACGGCCGGAACCGGCAAATCCAAGGTAGAAATGTGCCTTGAATCCGTCCCAGCCAGCCGGAACCGATGGATTCAAGGCAGAAAACTGCCTTGAATCCGTCCCGTCCCGCCGGTTCCGGCGGTCCATCCGCCCATCGCCATCAACCGCAAAAAAGAGAAGGAGCCGAGCTTGCTCGGCTCCTTCTCTTTTTTGCGACTTGCCCGTCCGTCCGCGCCTTACAGCGTGAGCCCGCCGTCGGCGACGACAATCGAGCCGGTCATGTAGCTGGCGCGGTCCGAGGCCAGGAAGCAGGCCACCTCCGCGAGCTCGTCCGGCTGGGCGTAGCGGCCCATGCGCATGTTGCCGACTTCCTCCGGCACGTAGCCGCCGGACAGGAACGCCGCCTCGACGCCCTTCGTCAGCGCCGTCTCGACGCCGCCCGGGCAGATGGCGTTGACGCGAATGCCTTTTTTCACATATTCGATCGCCGCGCCCTTCGTCAAGCCAACGACCGCATGCTTGCTCGCGGAATAGGCCGACGCGCTATGCTCGCTCTTCACGCCCGCGGTGGAAGCCGTGTTCACGATCGAGCCGCCGCCCTGCTGCTCCATCACCTTCAGCACATACTTCATGCCGAGGAAGACGCCGCGCACGTTGACGCTCATGATGCGGTCGAACTCGCTCTCCTCGATGTCGGCGAGCCGGTTGAACTTCTGCACGATGCCGGCGTTGTTGAAAAAGACGTCGATCCGGCCGAAGGCGTCGACGGCCGCCTGCACATAGCGCTGCACGTCCTCGGCCTTGGAGACGTCGGCCTGGACGAAGATCGCCTCGCCGCCCTGCTCCTGGATCAGCCGGACCGTTTCCTGGCCTCCGGCCTCGTTGAAGTCGACGATGACGAGCTTGGCTCCGTAGCCGGCCATCTTCAGGCTCGTGGCGCGGCCGATGCCGCTGCCTCCGCCGGTGACGAGCGCGATTTTTTCGTTAAGCATATGGGATCATCCTTTCGGAGAGAGTGGGATCTGCTGCTCCTCCATTGTAGAGCGCTTACATCGGCGTTCCTTGTTCTTTTCTCCGATTTGTAGTACTTTTTTCACATCTTGAGATCGGCCGGCAGCCGAAGGGGGACGGACATGAACAAGCTGGAGCAGCTGAGGGAATTCGGAAGGCTTCTATACGACGCCCTGCAGGTGCCGGTCTTCATCGTCCATCCGGGGCGAAAAATCGAAGCGGAGCACGCCCCCGCCGCGCTCCGGACCAATCCGTTCTTCGCGGCCGTCCGCGACCAGGTCGCCGGCGCCGAATATGCGCTTGTGGCGGCCGACCAGCCGATCCGCTTCACGCGCTCGCGGCTGCAATACCTGTTCGTGAACGCGCTGGACGACGAGCGGCTCGCCGGCACGATCGTGCTCGGACCGTTCGCGCAGGAGCGGGATGCGGGCGACGGCCTGGACGAAGGACTGGCCGCGCTCCATGCCGGCAACCGGCGCCAGCTGCTCGAGCTGTACGAGGCGGTGCCGCTGCTGGAGTCGGAGCGGGCCGCCGCGATCGGCCTCATGGTCCACTTCGCGGTGCGCCGGACGCCGGTCGATCCGGCAGCCGGCCTGCTGGCCGAGGCTCCGCTGCAGGAGCCGGCCTCGGCGGAGAGGCGCGGCGCGGAGGCGGAGCTGTCGCGCAGCCGGCGCAGCGGGCTGCAGCATGCCAATCTGCCGCATGAGCGCGTCTTGCTGCACTACGTGCGCACCGGGGAAAAAGAACGGATGCGCGCGTTCGTCATGGAGTTCATCGTCGGCGAGGAGGAATTCGGCGTGCTCGCGCGCCGCAGCCGCCTGCGCAGCGAGAAGAACCTGATGATCACCGGCATCGCGCTCATCTGCCGGGCCGCCATCGAGGGCGGCCTGCCGGAGGAGACGGCTTTCACGCTCAGCGACTACTATATTCAGCAGCTCGAGGACCAGCCGTCGCTGCAGGAGGTCGGCGCGGTCATGACCAAGGCGCTGTTCGACTTCGTCGACCGGGTGGCGCAGGAGCGCCGCGGCCGCTTTTCTCCCGCCGTGCAGGACTGCCTCCATGAGATCGCCAGCGGGCTGTACGGAGAGCTGACGCTTCCCCGGCTCGCCGAGCGCGCCCACCTCAGCCCCAACTACCTGTCCGGCCTGTTCCGCCAGGAGGTCGGGCTGACGATCTCGGCCTACATCCAGCGCGAGCGGATCGAGGAGGCCAAGAAGCTGCTCTCGCTCACCGACTACCCGGTCGCGGACATCGCGGCGTGGCTGAGCTTTCACGATCAGAGCTACTTCATCAAGGTGTTCAAGAAATGGGAAGGCCAGACGCCCCGGGCGTACCGGCGCGCGGAGCGGCGTCCGGCGCGGAGGCTGCCGCAGGCTTGACGATCCCTCTGCCGAGTGGAACGATAAGGAGGAGATCGGCGCGGCCTAACCGTTAGGCTGCGCCGCCCGTGGGCGCTGGACCCATGCACGGATGCAGGGCTCGCGCGAAAAGAGCCGACGAGGGGGATGCGAGAATGGAACAGAAGATGCGGACGATGGCGCTGGAGGATGCGCCGCTGATCCGAGCGCATGGGAGGACAGGGCCGTCGCGCTCGCCGCTCGCGCTGTTCTGGACGGGCAGCGGCATCGAGCTGGTCGTGACGGGGACGGAGCTGTGGCTGGAGGTCGAGGCTTCGTTCGGACCGTATGAGCCATGGTTCAGCCTGCTGGTGAACGGGACTCCGGTCAGCCGCCAGATGGCTCAGGAGGGCCGACGCTGGGTGCCGGTGTTCCGCGGGATGGACCCGCGGACGGCCAAGCGCGTGCGTTTCGTCAAGGAAACGCAGGCAATGAGCGGAGATCCGGCCTGCGCGCTGCTGCTCCACGGCCTGCGCACGGACGGGGAGCTGCTGCCGGTGCCGGAGCGGGCGCGCCGGATCGAGTTCGTCGGGGACAGCATTACTTCCGGCGAAGGAGCGGTCGGGGCGCAGGCGGAAGAGGACTGGATCCCGATGTGGTTCAGCGCGCTCGACAGCTACGGCTGGCGGACGGCCGAGGCGCTGGACGCCGACTGCCGCATCCTGTCGCAGAGCGGCTGGGGGGTGCTCAGCGGCTGGGACAATGATCCGCGCTCGCGGATGCCGGCGGTGTACGAGCAGACATGCGGCCTGCTCGGCGGCGAGCGCAACGCGGCGCTCGGCGCGCTGGAGCCGCATGACTTCGGCTCCTGGCAGCCGGATGCGGTCGTCGTCAATCTCGGCACGAACGACAGCGGCGCGTTCCGCTCGCCGCAGTGGACCTGCGCGGAGACGGGGCAGACGTTCAAGCAGCGGCTGAAGGACGACGGCAGCTTTCACGAGGAGGATTTGCAGGCGTTCGAGGCGGCGGCTGAGCAATTCCTCGGACGGCTGCGCGCCTGCAATCCGCAGGCGTGGATCGTCTGGGCGTACGGCATGCTCGGCATCGAGATGATGCCGAGCCTCTATCGCGCCGTCGACGCCCATGCGAGGCGCACCGGCGACCGCCGCGTCGCCGTGTTCCAGCTGCCGGCGATGACGGCCCGCACGCAGGGCGCCCGCCAGCATCCCGGCGCCGAGGCGCATCGGCAGGCGGCGGAGGCGCTGGCGGAGCATTTGCGGGGGCTGCTGCACGAACGTTGACAGCCGACGGCCGAGCCCCGCGAGCTGCTGGCTGACCGCATGCCGCCGCAATTGGTCGGCGAGCTCTTTGCCGCCAGGGGCAAGGCGGCGGCGCTAGCTTTCGCCAGGCCTCGACGATTGGAAAAAGAAGCGTCCGTCCAAGCTCTTGCGAGCCGGAGCGGACGCTTCTTTTGCCATTAAGGCGAAGCCTTCCTAACTCTTCGTCAGTCCGACCAGCTCTTTCAGCACCTCATTGTGGAACCCGTCCATGCCGCGGAAAAACGCCACGTAATGCCGGCCGCCGCTTTCCCAGATGTAGTAGGTGTGGGTGCGGTCATCGTTGTAGCCTTTATCGAATCCATATGGATTTGTTGCGGAATTGCTGTCTTTCACGACTAATAAATCCATGCCGTGCAAGCTTATGCGGCTTGGGGGAATCAGCTTGTCCGCCTCGACGAGGGGGCCGCTGCCTTGATAGAAGGATACCGTATCGTTCCGATCGCCTATGGGGGCATTGGAAGGCGCGCGGTAGGTGCTTTCCAGAGAATCGCTCACAATTAGCGACGGATAGCTAATATTCCGTCCCCCCCGCTGGAGCATAACCGCATTATCAAGCGTCAGCTTCTCTGTCATGATCGTCTTCGGCAGCATTGGCTCGAAGCCGAGGATTTTTGTCGCAGCGTCCAGATCTTCGGTATCGTAAAGCGGAAATGGTTCGCCTGCTCCGCTGTAGTCCGTCGCCTTTACTTGATCCGGCCAGACGAACGAGCGGAGCACCTGATCACGCTGCGCGTCGCTGAGGTTCATCCAGTGCTGAGGCGTTCCTTCCTTCTGGCTATGGTTCTCGCTGAAATAATCGAGAGCGTACCAGACGTCTCCGTCCTTCCAAATGAATGTCTTGGCGTGCTCGGGAAGATGCCAGGCATAGTTCTGGACCTCCGTGACGAGCGTGCCTTGGATACCCGCGAATTCGGCCGGCTCGTGCCGGAACGCAATCGGCTCCGGTTTTCCCCACATCGCCGGAGCGTTCGTCCAAAATTCCTCGCCTGGCTGCACTCGATACGTCTCTCGCAGATCGTTAAGCGAGGCCTTAAGCTCGAACCTCGGAACGTAGCCCGCTGCAGGGCTCATGGAGACGAACCCGACGGTGACCCGGTCCTTTTCCTCTTCTCGGACGGCCTGGTCGACGTTTAAGTGGCTCATTTTATACCCCTGCGGCAGATCGTCCGGCACTTTAAAGTCAAAGTTCGTATGGACGCGCAGCCGATCCAGACTGGAAAACCATTTGAAGTCATCCATGTTGCGGGTGATGCCGAGAGATCCAGGCCCGCGGCTGTCACCCTTCGCCGAGGCCGTTTCGAGCGTCTTCGGCCCTTGAAGCGGGGCGGAGGCCATCATCAGCAGCACGGCGCTGGCGGCGAGCGCCAGTACGATGATCGGAAACGAAAGGCGATACGAGCCTTCGCGGAAGCGCGCGATCATGGCGATCCGCCGCTTCAGCTCACCGCGCTTCTGCGGGAACAGCGCGAACGGCAGTCCCGGCGCCGGGCGCGGGCCGGGGCGGCGGGCAAGCTGAAGCAGCGTCATGCCGTAGGAGGAGCCTTCCCGTTCGCCGAGCGCGTCCAGCACGCCGGCGTCGCAGGCGATCTCACGGTCGGCCTTCATGCTCCGCAGCGCCAGCCAGACGAACGGATTGAACCAGTAGATCGCGGCGACAGCGGCCCAGAGCGCGCCGACCCACACGTCCTTCCGCTTCACATGGATCAGCTCATGCAGCAGCACATGCGTCAGCTGCCGGGAATCGGCTTCGGCGGCGAAGCCTGCGGGCATGTAGACGGCAGGTCTCATCCAGCCATAGACGAAAGGACCCGCTCGCCCGGGCAGCTCGTACAGCCCGATGCGGCGCCGGATGTCGAGCCGCTGCCGACACGCTTCCAGGGCGAAAAGGACGGAAGCCTCCTGAACCGGTACGGCATGCTTCAAGATACGGCGGAAGCGCAGCGCGGCATAGAGGCCGGTGCCGCCCAGCGCGAGCATTCCTGCCAGCCAGACGAGCGCGCCTAACATCAGCCAGAGGCTGAGGGCGGAAGCAGCCGGATCCGGCGCTGCAGCAGCAGTCGGCTTGTCCGAATCCGTTGTGCTGATTGCGCTGGCCTCGGCGCCAGGAGCCGCCGGCTGAGCTGCTGCCGGGAGGCTGGCCGGACCCGATGCGGCCGACTTCGCAGGAGCTTCCGAGACGACGCTGGAAGCTTCCTGAACCAGCGCCGGGACGACCCGGAATAGATTGAACGGCGTTTCCGGCAGCGCCGGAACGAGCAGCTTGACGAGCACGAGCAGCCAGAGCAGCGGCATGACGCGCGGCAGCAGCCGCCCCTCGCGCCAGCGGCGGAGGAGCAGCACGAGCGCGATGAGCGCCGACGAGCCGATGGAGGCCTGGAGCAGCAGCAGGAAGATCGCCTCGAGCGCGCTCATGCGTCGCCGCCTTTCTTCTGCTTGTCCAGCAGCCGCTGCAGCTGCTCGATCTCTTGATCGGACAGCCTTTCTTCCTCCAGGAACTTGGCGCACATCATGCCGATCGCTCCGTCATAGACGCGGTTCAGGAACGAGCGGTTCTCCGATCTCAAGTACTCGTCGCGGGTGACGAGCGGATAGTAGAGATACGTGCGGCCGGACTTCTCGAAGCGGATCGCTTCTTTATTGAGCAGGCGGTTGAGAAAGGTCTTGATCGTCTGATCCGACCAATCCATCTGCCGCTGCAGGCGTTCGATGATCTCGCTGGCCGTGAGCGGCTCCTGCTCCCACAGCAGCTTCATCACCTCGCTCTCCGATTCGCTGATGCGGATGGGGGCGTTCATTCGGAATTCCTCCTTTTCCTTGAACATCTACACATGTAAACGATAGGTATAGATTACAGGTGTAAATGATGGAGGTCAAGAGAAATCTCGGAACGCGTGCGTGGAGCGGCGGGCAAGAGACGGGCTCAGGATGGAGGCTGGAACATTCTTCCGTCGACATCCGTCTATTCGGGAAGACCCCCATAAAAAGGAGACCCGACATGAAAAAGACTGCGCTCGCCGTTCTCGCGGCCGCCCTGTGGGCTGGCGCCGCGCTTGCTCCCGCCGATGCGGCGGACAGCGGAGCTCCGGCCTCGACGTCGCTGAAGCAGGCGTTCGACCGGACCGTCATCCTGCCCTACGACTTTCAACAGAAGGCGTTCATCCGCGGACAGAAGACGGACCTGTACCTCGACTACAAGCTCGTGCAGCGCGAAAGCCGCGTCTTCGTGCCGATCCGCCTGCTGAGCTACTTGGCGGGAGAAGCGAACCGCTCCGGCGGCATCTGGGAAACGATCTGGGACGCCAAGCGGCCGAATGAGGTCGTGCTGACAAATGCCGCGCTCAAGAGGACGATCCGCTTTGCCGTGGGCAGCCGGACGATGGAAGTGAACGGCAAAGCCGTCGCGATCGACGTCGCCCCGTACAAGGTGAACGGCACGATCCTGCTACCGCTGCGCAGCGCCTCGGACGCGCTGGAGAAGGAGATCCAATGGCTGGACGGGCTCATCCTCATCGGCGACGACAAGATCGATCCGAAGCTTGCCGATACGCGCTCTCTGATCGATCCGATCAAGCGGCAGCTGACGGACAAGCGTACGCGCGCCGAGGTGGAGAGCTCGACCGAATTGCTGGCAAGGTCGGGTAACACTTCGTACTACTACCGTTCGTTCTATACCGCCACGGCGACGTCCGAGCTGCTGTACAAGCAAAAAGACGGCGGCAAGCCGGTCCGGATCGAGCTGCCGGGCAAGCCGGTCCTCAGCCAGGCGAAAGCGGCGGATGGCAAGGTCTACTATCCGACGGTCATCAGCGGCAAGGCGGAGCTCCACGCGCTCGATCCGGCGACGGGCAAGGCGGCCAAAGCCGCCTCGCTGAGCGGCTGGAAGCCAAGCGACGGCTGGCTGGAGGCAGTGGTCAAGCTGGAGGGCCAGCTGCTGGTCAACCTGCATTCCGGCGATCTTACGATGGGCTCGGAGACGCTGTACCGGCTGGACGGCGGGACGCTCAAGGAGGTCGGAGGCGGCAAGAGCCTGATGGCCTATGCCCGCTCCGGCGACCGGCTGCTGTACACCAACTTTCACTTCATGACGATGCAGCCGGGCAACCTGAAGCAGGTTGATCTCAAGACCGGGAAGACTTCCTCCATCGGCGACAGCGCCTTCACCTACGGCATCAATCGGACGGTCTCAGGCGGCAGCGTCGGCCATGTCGGCAGCGACAAGCTGTACGTCAAGGACGGCAGCGCCTATGCGCTCGGCTATGAAGAGGCGGACCAGACGGCGACGAGCGCCGTCTACCGGATCCCGCTGGACGGCGGTACGCAGACGAGGCTGACTCCATCGGCCTCCGACTTCTGGCTGGAAGGCGCCTCCGTCTACTATGTGGACCGCGCGACCGGCAAGCTCGGCCAGGCCGGACTCGGCGGAGGCGCGAGCCGCATCGTCGTCGACCGTCCCGTCTTCGACGTCCGGCTGCATGGCGGCAGCCTGTACTACCGGGCGCAGCCGGTCGGGACCGGTCCGAGCGATCTGCATGCTCAGGCGGGCGATCTGTACCGCTACGATCTGGCGGCCGGGCGCGAGATCAAGCTGAGCGACAAGCCGGCCCATTCGTACGAGGTCGGACCGAAGGGCGTCTATTACGTCTCGGACGGCTATGAGCCGGGGCTGTACAAGGTCGGAGCCGACGGCAAAAGCACGGCGATCGTCCGCGACAATGTCGCTGCGACGCTGCTGACGGACAGCGGCATCGTCTATACGCTCACGTACAAAAGCGGCGTCTTCGCCGCCGGCGGTTGAGCGTAACATTTGTGCAGGGCGGCCTTCCTCGCGGGAGGGCCGCCTTTTTGCGCGTCAGCAGAACGATTGGAACTTATCGATTCCGTGTAAAAAGGGAATACAAAAGCGGAAGAGGTGATGCATCATGTCGGAAAAGCAGACGACCCATGAACAAGCGGTGGAGAAGGTGCGGGAGCTGATCGACGGCATCGAGACCGCGATGCTGACGACGATCGCGGAGGAAGGCCTTGTCTCGCGGCCGATGAAGACCCAGGAGATCGAGTTCGACGGCGACCTGTGGTTCGTTACGATGAAGGATACGGCGAAGTACGGGGAGCTGCGGCGCGATCCGCGGGTCAACGTCGCTTATGCGGGCAAGTCGTTCGTCTCGATCCGCGGCAAGGCGGAGTTCGTCGAGGATCTGGAGAAGAAGAAGGCGTTCTGGAACAAGGCGTACGAAAAGCTGCTCCATGCCTCCTACGACGACCCGAACGTCGTGCTCGTCAAGGTGAACGCCGAGGCGGCGGAGTATTGGGACACGGCGAATAAATTCGAGGCGGCCAAGCTCATGTTGCACCGGCTGACCGGCGCCGGCTCGGGCGACAGCAAGCTGAACGAGACGGTCGAGCTGCAATAGGCGGGGGTTCCGCCGCAGGACGAGCCCAGGAGCCGCTATTCAAGCGAGGCTTGAATAGCGGCTCTTTCGGCTGTCCGTCAGGCGGTCCGAAAAAGGAGGCCGCCCGAGGGCGAATGGCAGGCCCCGTCCCTCTTTTCGCAGCCGGGAAGGAAGCGCGAAGCGCCGGGTCGAACCCTTAGAGAGACCGAACATTTCAAGGCATCAGGGGGAGCTGAACCATGGACAAGATCCGGATGGCCGTCATCGGCCTGGGCAATATGGGCAAGGGCATGTCGCTGCGCACGCAGCCGAGGTTCGCGGAGCAATGCGAGCTGGTCGCGGCGAGCGAGCCGCGCGCGCAGACGCTGCGGGAGATCGGGGAGCAGCGGCCCGGAATCGCGCTGTACGAGGATTGGCGGCTCATGCTGGAGCGGGAGAAGCTCGACCTCGTCTACATCGCTGTCCCGCCGTCCCTGCATCGGGAGACGGCCGAGGCCGCGATGGCGAAGGGCATCCATGTCTTTTCCGAAAAGCCGCTGGCGAGCAGCCTCGAGGAGGCGGAGCGGATGCGCGCGGCTGCGGAGGCGGCCGGCGTCGTGAATGCCGTTCATTTCTCCTTCCCGCAGGACCCGGCCGTGAGGGAAATGCGCCGCCTGCTGCTGGAGGAGCGGACCGTCGGAGAGATCGAGAGCATGGAGCTCATCCTGGAGTTCCCGCAGTGGCCGCGCGCCTGGCAGCAGAACGATTGGATCACGACGCGCGCGGAAGGAGGCTTCCTGCTCGAGGTCGGCATCCACTGGATCCACATGATCCAGCAGCTGTTCGGCGACATCGTCGGGGTGCGCAGCCAGGTCGACTACGGCGACGGAGCGGAGGCGAGCGAGACGCAGGCCGAGGCGGAGCTGACGCTGGCGGACGGCAAGCGGATCCGGCTGACCGGGCGCACGCGCGGCGTAGCGGAGGAGCGGGTGTCGATGGTGATTCGCGGCCGAGACGGCGTCGTCGCGCTGGAGAACTGGCGGCAGCTGCTCGTCGGACGGGACGAGGCCTCGCTCGAGCCGGTGGAGGTCGCCGAGGACGAAGGACCGCTGCCGATGCTGAAGCAGGTGCTGCGCCGCATCCGCGGCGAAGAGGCGATCGTGTACGACTTCGCCGACGGGGTCAAGGCTCAGGCTGTGCTGGAGGCGCTGCATGACCCGGCTTATCGGGACGGCAAGGAGCTGCGCTAGAGCTCAGGCGCTCTACGCGCGGAAAAACCTCGCGAAGCGCTCGCCGCGCTAGCGCCCAGGCGCCCTACGCGCGGAAAAACCGCGTGTAGCGCTCGCTGCGCTAGCGCCCAGGCGCCCTACGCGCGGAAAAACCGCGCGAAGCGCTCGCCGCGCTAGCGCCCAGGCGCCCTACGCGCGGAAAAACCGCGCGAAGCGCACGCTGCGCTAGCGCCCAGGCGCCCTACGCGCGGAAAAACCGCGCGAAGCGCACGCTGCGCTAGCGCCCAGGCGCCCTACGCGCGGAAAAACCGCGTGTAGCGCACGCTGCGCTAGCGCCCAGGCGCCCTACGCGCGGAAAAACCGCGCGAAGCGCACGCCGCGCTAGCGCCCAGGCGCCCTACGCGCGGAAAAACCGCGTGTAGCGCACGCCGCGCTAGCGCCCAGGCGCCCTACGCGCGGAAAAACCTCGCGAAGCGCTCGCCGCGCTAGCGCCCAGGCGCCCTACGCGCGGAAAAACCGCGCGAAGCGCTCGCTGCGCTAGCGCCCAGGCGCCCTACGCGCGGAAAAACCGCGTGTAGCGCACGCCGCCCGCGACACCAATACAAAAAAGCTGCCCGGATCATCCGGGCAGCACGGCCGTCCCCGGCGTGATATGCTCCCCTTTAGGTAGACAGGTGAAATAATAAAAACCTGTTTATCAAGGGGAGTTTTTTCATGTCTCAAATAAATGAGTACTGCGGAGAAGAGAAATTGGCCATTCTGAAGGAGTATGAAGCAGGACGGGGATCACGAAGAGACATCGCTTGTAAATATAACATTAACGTCAGTACGTTGAAGGAATGGCGACGTCGTTATGAACTGTACGGATTCGAAGGGTTAGCATGGCGTGCAGAGAATAAGAGCTACTCAGTGGAACTTAAACTTCAGGCTGTTCAAGATTATCTATCTGGAAAGTACTCACAGAATGAAATCATAAGGAAGTACCATATGGCAAGCCGTACACAGCTCCGAAACTGGATTAAGAAGTATAATAGTCATAGCGGTCTAAGACCGTATAAGAACGGGGGCGGAGCCGCTATGACAAAGGGACGGACAACGACTTGGGAAGAACGAATGGACATTGTAATCTATTGCTTATCGCAAAATCGAAACTATCAAAAAGCAGTAGAGAAATATCACGTTTCTTATCAGCAAGTTTACGGATGGGTAAAGAAGTACGAAGCAGATGGCGAGAACGCTTTGCGAGACGGCAGAGGGCGCACAAAGGCACCTGAAGAGTTATCTGAGGTCGACCAGCAAAAGCTCGCCATGAAGAAACTGGAGTACGAGGTTGAGCGGCTTCGGGCGGAGAATTCTTTCTTAAAAAAGTTACAGGAGTTTCAAGGGAGGCGTCGCTAAGCGGACATCGACAGGAAAACATTTATCTCGCTATCCAAGCCGTGCAGCAGGCAGAAGCGCTTAGCATACAGCTACTGTGCAAGGTGGCGGAGATTCCAAGGTCAAGCTACTACAAGTGGCTCAGTCACAAGCCTAGCCAACGACAGTTGGAGAACCAGGAGCTTACGGCGGTCATGATGACGTTATATGAAAAGGTTGAAGGCACCTTCGGTTACCGTCAATTAACGCTGCATATGCGTCGACAAACGGAGAAGCGGATTAACCACAAACGCGTGTATCGTCTGATGAAGATAAAAGGGATTCAGTCCGTCATTCGCAGGAAGAAAAAGAAATATGAACGTTCTACACCGCAGCACGTAGCTGAGAACGTATTAAACCGTGCGTTTCAAGCGGAAGCACCGAACGAAAAGTGGCTAACGGATGTCACTGAATTTAAATATGGCAACGGTCAGAAGGCCTATTTAAGCGCCATTCTCGACCTTCATGATAAATCGATTGTTTCTTATGTACTGGGACATTCCAATAATAATCCGCTCGTGTTTAAAACATTGAAGTTGGCGCTAAAGGCAGCGCCAAGAAGCAAAGCGCTCCTTCATAGCGACCGGGGCTTCCAGTACACGTCTTCGAGTTTTAAGAAAATGTTGGATAAGGCTAAGCTGAAGCAGAGCATGTCCCGGGTCGGACGTTGTATTGATAACGGTCCTATGGAATCTTTTTGGGGAACGTTGAAATGTGAGAAGTACTACTTGCATAAATACCAAACTTTTGAGCAGCTAAAGAACGATATTGATGATTACATCCACTTTTACAATTACGAACGATTGCAGAAAAAACTAAACGGCCTCAGTCCCATTGAATTTAGGGCTAAGGCCGCTTCATAGATCTTTATTTTTTGTACTGTCTACTTGACGGGGTGCAGTTCAGCGAGGGGGCGGCTTTTTTCTTTTGCCTGCGTCAAAAATCTACGCCTGCGCCGGCACCTGCGCCGGCTGCTCCGGAGCCTTGTGCCTGGCGATCGGCAGCATCGCCAGCGCGCCGAGCAGGAACAGCAGGCCCGAGCCGCTGTAGATGGCGACGAGCGGGAACGCGCTCTTCAGCACGCCGGCCAGCGACATCGACACGACCATCATGCCGATGAACAGCGGGTTGAGCACGCCGTTCACCCGCCCGACGATCGACGGCTGCGACCAGGTCAGGATCATCGTGCTGATGCCGATGTGGATGCACGGGAAGGCGAGGCCGTTGATGAACTGGGTGACGAGCGTCACCGGCACGCTCGTCGAGAAGCCGACGATGACCGTGCACACCGCGCTGAACAGCATGCCGGTGGCCAGCAGCAGCTGCGGAGGGATGCGCTTCGCGAACGCGGCGACGACGCCTCCGCCGATCAGCATCGCGACGCCGCTGACGACGAGCAGGTACTGGAGGAACTCTTTGTCCTGGCCGAGCCGCTCCGTCACGATGAACAGGTTGAGCGCCTGCGCCAGGCCGACGGCCAGGCCGGCGAGCAGGAAGGCGATGCCGAGCGTCCGCAGCACCGTGCTGCGCCAGACGTAGCGGAAGCCCTCGGCGAGCTCGCTCCAGAACTGTCCGCTCGCTCCGGCCTCGCGCGGCTGCACGAGATCCTTGGGCAGGCGGACGAGCACGAGCGCCGACAGCAGGAACGCCGTGCCCATGACGGCGATCGACGTCTCCAGGCCGAAGCGGCTGTAGACGAACGTGCCGAGCATCGGGCCGAGCACCATGAACGTCGCTTGCAGCGACTGGAACAGCGCCATGCCTTGCTGCATCTGGCTTTCCGGGACATGCTGCTTGAACAGACGCATGCCGGACGGCTGGGAAAACTGGGACAGGATGGCGGAGATGAAGGCGACCAGATAGATCGATTCCCAGCTGCCGTAATGGACGGCCAGCAGCACGACGAAGACGGATACGGCCGAGAGCAGGTCGCACCAGACCATCGTCCGCTTGGGCCGCCAGCGGTCGGCGAACGTGCCTCCGATGAACGAGAAGATGAAGATCGGGGCGAACTCGGCTACGCTGATGAGCGAGATGGCGATCGGATCGTCGTTGGTCTTTTCGGCGACGTAGAGCAGGATGGCGAAGTTGCGCACCCAGATGCCGATTTGCAGCGTCATGCTCGAGAGCAGGATCGTCTGCAGGAACCGGTTGCGGAAAAGGCTCGGCGAAGATGGTAGGTTCGTGGATGGAGCATCCATGGAATCAGCCCCTTTATGGATAGGAATGGGAAGAGGACGGCATGCGCCGGAGTCGATGCGAACCTCCGTTTCCCAGTATAACCTTATCGGGACTTCGCCTTTCAGGGGTAAAACATTTTTACCCAAACTATACCAGAAATGAAAAAAGGCGAGCTCATGGCGGGCTCGCCCGGCTGCATGCCGGAGCGCATCCTTGCGTCTGGTTCAGGTGCTCATCTCCCTGCTTGCGGAAGCTTGATCCATCATGCCTCCAGAGCGGCATTCTTTTAAAAACATTTATATGGAATATTTTTAAAAAAAACCGTAGATTAGGATAGGTTGGTGATTCGTAGAGGAGAGGCAGGACAGGGCGATGAAAAGAATAGTCACGAAGGGGTTAAGCGCATTCCTAGCGGCGGCAGTCCTATTGTCGGGAGGGGTTTCAGGACTCGGGGCAGCCGGCACGGCGCATGCCGAGAAAGCTCCGCAGGCAGAGGCATTGAAGCAGATCGGAACGATCCCGCTGGCAAACGAGCTGACGGACTGGGACTTGGACGAAGCGAGCGGAAAGCTGTATGCGGTCTCCAAGTCGACCAACACCTTGACCATTGTGGATACGGCCACGCAGAAGGTGGAAAAGGAGCTGACGGTCGGCTCCATGCCGTCGGATCTGGAGCGGTACGGCAACGAGCTGTATATCGCCTCCTCCGGAGCGACATCGATTCGGGTCGTAGACATGACGACGCAAACGCTCGCTTCGGTCATTGAAACGACGTACAGCCCTCTGCAGCTGGCTGTAACGTCGCAATATATATTCTATACAAGCGGCGGCTCGTGGAATACGGTCTATAAGCAGGACCGTTCCACGGGGGTTACGACCCGATTTGCAGAGTCGGTCTCCGACGCGGTCCTGAAGGCGGATGAGAGCCGTCGTCTGCTGTACATCGGCGAGACGGGGAGTACAGGCTCCAACCTGTCGTCCTATGAGTACGACACCGGAAGGAAGAGGAGCGAATCCACCTACAGAGGAGGGTATGGATTCGAGTTTCCAGCTCCGTACATCGGTCTTGACGGGGATGACGTCTTCTATGCAGGCTCGCGTCTGGATGCGCTCGACTTGACGTGGATCAAAGGCATGTACCCGAGATCAGGCAGCTACTCGTATCTGATGTCCAAGCTGTTGGACCAGAAAGGAGAGCTGATCCTGACCCAGCAAGGCCTGTACAGCCGGGATCGCTATCTGCAGCTGGCCGGATTCCCTGGAGACGTTTTCGCCGAGGCGGAGCGCGGACAGATCGGGGACGGCAGGATCTACGTGCAGAAAGGCCGGTGGGATGCCAAGAAAATTGAAGTCTACGAGCTGCCGGAGAAGCTGATGCAGCCTGAATTCAAGCTGCAGGCGGCATCCGGCTTCCACGCCGTGCCGAACGCCCCGCTGTCAAGCATCGTCTCGGACGAGACTTATCTCTATGGCGTGTCGAAGGACACAAACGAAGTCGTCAAGCTTTTGAAAAGCGACCTGTCGCTCGTGGAGAAGGCTTACGTCGGCTCCCAGCCCGCTCATCTGGAGCTGCAGGCCGGAAAGCTTTATGTGGCCTTCCATGGGGAAACCGCGATCGGCATCCTCGATGCATCTGCTCTTGGGAGCGGAGTGCAGCGGATCCGGACGTCGTCCAATCCGCAGCGGCTGCTTCCCGCAGGCTCCAAGCTTTTCTACTGGGGCGAGGAAATGAATGGAGAATTGCGCCTTGCAGGCAGCGGAACGAATCAGCCCGTCTTCGCCTATCCGAGCAATCCGTCCCAAGGCCAAGCGGTCTACGATGCGGCAAGCGGCAGCCTGTACGTCGCTACTTACAGCAAGATCAGCCGCTATGATGCAGCCACCCTGCAGGAGGTCTCCTCGACCTCCGTTGCTTTCTCCTCGGGCGACGGTCCCGTCCTGCAGGATGGGACGAGCCTCTATCTGGGCAACGTCAGGCGGAGCAAGAGCTCTCCTGCCCAGATTCTCGGAACCTATCCCGAACGGCCGCTTGCCGTGGGCAAGGAATTCGTCATCGGAAGAAAAGCGGTCTACGGCCGTGATTCGTACGCCAAGATCGCCGACCTGCCGTTCGAAGCCAAGGAAGCGCATGTCACTGCGGACGGAACGATCGTGCTGGCCACGGACAGCCGGACGTATCGGTTCGCGAATCTGGACGGGCTGGAAGAGTACGTCCAGACGATGCTCATGCCGAGCGATGTGCAGCTGGAGTACGGCTATTCCGACCCGACCGCATTCCAAGGCAAGCTGTATTTGACTCCTGGAAGAGATTCCGAGCTGGTGAGGGGCTATGCGGCGGAGCTGAGGGATGCATCCGGCAACACGCTGTCCTCCAACCTGTCGCTCTACTCGGAGGTCAAGCTGGAGGACGGCACGGTCGTCCTCAAGGCCAGCGTCCATGATGCTCCTGCTCAAGCGGTCTCCCTGGCCGTGTGGCCCCGCACGGACAACTATGACTGGAAGCCGCGCAAGCCGGTCGTGCTGCCTTTCTGGAATTTCCCTGGGGCATTCGCCAAGGAGTTCTCGCTGGCGGAGCTGCCGGCAAAGGACGGGGAGCTGGAAGGCACGTTGACTTGGAAGCCTGGCGTGGAAAGAACCGCCATGACTTACAAGCTGTACTGGATGGGAGAGGACGATCTGCTCGGCGAGGCGATCGCTTCCGTTCCGGGAGGCAAAGCCTCCTATAGCCTGAAAGTCGGCCCTGTGCGGATTCCGGACAAGGCGGTCGGCCTGGCTCTGGTCCAGAGCGGCGCGGATGGCGAGGCGCCTTTATATCAGTACCTCGTCCTGAGTCGTTTTGAAAGCTCGCCGCCAGACGCGCGCGATATCTCTTTGTACAAGTATCTGTACGCGAGCGACCGGGTAGAGGTCAGGAATCTGGCGGCCGGCGACATGATCCGCGTCTATCATTCGAATTACGCGCTCCTTGCCTCCGGCAAGCCCTCCTCGGGAAGCAGCTCCGTTTCTTTGGATACAGGCGACATGGGATCGCCAGGAGGCACGGTCTTCATTACGCGGACGAGCCAAGGCAAGCTGGAAAGCGAGCCTGTCGCCATGACCATTCCGGCGATGATCATAGATACCCCTGGCGGCGGCGTCAAGCCGACTGCGCCCCCGGCCGGCGGAGGCGGGGGCGGAGGCGGAGGCGGAGGCGGCATGATCGGCGGCGGCGGAGCGCCGGCGCCGAGTCCTACGCCAGCGCCGGCGAAGCTCGATGTCAAGGAAGAGACCGACGCGAATGGAGTCGTGACGGCGGTCATCGGCTTGAATGCGGCCTATGCGGCCGGCCAGCTCGCAGGGTCATCGGACGTCCGGGCCAAGAGCGAAAGCAAAGCCGGACAAATTGTTTTCCAAATCGAATCGGGAGCGGTCCAATCGGCCGCGCAGAAAAACGGCCGCCTGATTCTGGAAACATCGGTCGGAACCTGGACCGTTCCTGCCTCAGCCCTAGCCTCGAACATGCCGGAAGCGAGCTCGCTGCGGCTGTCCATTTTCGTCCAGGATGCCTCGCTTGGCGCGGAGCTGCGCACATCCAATAAAGGCGCGATGCTAGGCTCTGTCGTCAAATTCGATCTGGCGGCAGTTCAGAAAGACGGGTCCGTCCAGGACTTGAACGACTATGGGCAGTACGTGGGGCATGCCATCCTCGTTTCCGGCAGCATGCCTGCTTCTCAGATCGGAGGCTACCGGCTCAACCCGGAAACGAACCGGTTCGAACCGGTTCCCGTACGAGTCGACTCCGCTGCAGGCGGTGCGAACGTCACGATGTACAGCCTGAAGGACGGATTGTTCGCGGTCGTCAAGAAAGCGTCGTCCTTCAAGGATGCGACGGGAAATGCGGCGTACGACTCCAGCATCCTGACGCTGACTGCGCGCGGCGTCTTGAACGGCTATTCGGACGGGACGTTCCGGCCGGACGGCAAGGTGACGCGGGCCGAATTCGCCGTCATGCTGAGCAAGGCGCTGGGCTTGTCGCCGTCCGCGAGCGGCGAAGCGGCGGCGGCCTTCAAGGATGTCGCTGCAGGAAGCTGGTACAGCGATGCCGTCAAGCTGGTCGCAAAGGCAGGCATCATCAACGGATACAGCGACGGCGCGTTCAAGCCGAACCAGACTATCACGCATCAGGAAATGATGGTCATGCTTGTCAAAGCGATGCAGTTCAGCGGCTACAAGCCCATGTCCGTTGACATGATCGCCACGCCGAGCCTCTCGGCATGGGCTGTAGAGTCCTATCGCCAGGCGATCGGCTCGAAATTGATCGGAACCGCGAACGACCCGTTCCATTTCGAAAGGAACGCATCAAGCAGCCGCAAAGAGAGCGCCTTGCTGCTTCAGCGTCTGCTGGGAGAAATTCTCTTCCAGTCCTGATCCTCTCCGGAAGCTGCAGCACGAAGGGCCTTCTTCCACCGTTCCTGGTGGGAGAAGGCCCTTTTTTCGTCATCCGCCCAGCTGCATATAAAAGCTCGTCTCCGCGCCCGGGACGCTTTTCGCGTACAGGCGCCCTTTGTGCTGCTCGACGATCGAGCGCGCGATGGCGAGGCCGAGGCCGTACCCGCCCTGCTTGCGGGAGCGCGAGGCGTCGACGCGGTAGAAGCGGTCGAAGATGCGCTCCAGATGCTCCTCGGGGATGCCCTCGCCGGTGTTCGTCACCTGCAGCAGGCAATGATGATGCTGCTTCTTGAGCGAGATCGCGATCCGTCCTTGCGGGCCGGCGTACTTGATCGCGTTGTCGAGCAGGATGAGCACGACCTGGCGGATCTGCTCGGCGCTGCCGACGGCGGTCAGCCCCGGCTCGATGTCATAGTCCAGCTCCAGCCGCCGCTCGTAGACGACGGCTTCCATCGTCAGGATGACGCTCTCCACCGTATCGCTCAGGTCGAACGGCACCTGCAGCGGCTGCTCGCGCGCGTCCTCCATTTCCGTCAGGTAAAGGAGGTCGGTCGTGAGCCTCTTCATGCGCTCGGTCTCCGACTTGATGCGCTGCAGCCACTTGGCCTGGCTGTCGATCGTCTCGGAGCCGCTCGCCAGCAGCACGTCCGCGTTCGTGTTGATGACCGCGAGCGGCGTCTTGAGCTCATGCGAGGCGTCGGCGATGAAGCGCCGCTGCTTCTCGAACGCCTCCCGCACCGGCTCGATCGAGCGCCCGGCGAAATAGCGGCTGGCGAGGAAGATGGCGGCGAACATGACGAGCGCGACGGCGGTGAACGTGTAGATTAGATTCGTCAGGATCGTCTGCTGCGCGCTCACGTCGAGATAGACGATGGAGTAGCCTGCGCCGTCCGGGCGCTGCTGCACGCTGTACGCCCAGCGGGTCCCGTCGAGGGTGAAGCGGCCGATTTCGACCGGGCTTGCGACCGCTTCGTCCTTGGCCTGCTCGTAAAAGTCGTCCTCCATGTCGAAGCGGGTCGACTTGGAGAGCAGGTTCCACTCGCTGTCGGTGTGCAGCGCGAACGAGACGGAGCGCTCCGGCGGCGGCTCCATGCGTCCGCCGGGCTGGAACGGCCGGAAGCCGTCGCCTTTTCCCCCGTCCTGATGCGGCCCGGCGCCTGGCCCGCCCAGATCGTTGCGGTAATAGTCCGCCACGCGCAGCAGCTCCAGGCGGATGTCCTGGTTGATGTTCTGCACGGTGATGCCGTAGATCGCGCCGAAGGCGGCGAGCATGAGGATCGAGAACAGGCCCAGGTTCAGCAGCAGGAACCGGTTGCGCAGCCGCTGGAACATCATGTCCCCTCCTCCAGCACGTAGCCGACGCCGCGGATCGTGGCGATGCGCGCCTTCGCCTTGAGGAAGGCCAGCTTCTTGCGCAGGAAGCTGACGTATACCTCGACGTTGTTCGGCTCTGCGTCGGAGTCGAAGCCCCACAGCTTCTCGATGATCTGCTCCTTGCTCGTGACCGCCGCGCGGCGCGTCATGAGCAGCTCCAGCAGCTCGCTTTCCTTCAAGATCAGCTTGAGCTCCTTGCCCCCGCAGCTCAGCTTGAGCGTCTGCGGGCTCAGCTCGATGTCGCCGAAGCGCAGCCCCTCCTCCGGCAAAACCTCGCCCTTGCGCCTCAGCGCCGCGCGGATGCGCGCGAGCAGCTCGCCGGTATCGAACGGCTTGGCGATATAGTCGTCGGCTCCCGTATCGAGGCCGGCGATCTTGTCGGCCGTCTCGCCCTTGGCCGTCAGCAGGATGACCGGCGTCGCGACGCCTTCGGCGCGGAGCGCCCGCAGCGCCGAGATTCCGTCGCGCTCCGGCAGCATGATGTCCAGCAGCACGAGATCGTAGATGCCGCTGAGCGCGTGGTCGAGACCTTCCTCGCCGTCATGCGCCAGATCGACCGAATAATGATGCTTGCGCAGCACCTGGGCGAGCGCTTCGGCGAGATTCGTCTCGTCCTCCACGATCAGAATCCTCATCGCAATCCCTCCTATCGCCTGCGGACCCGGACGCTCCCGGTCCCGCTTCGTTTCTCTTGTTCCCTTGCGCTTATTTTAAGAAGCGAACCTTTAGCCAACCTTAACCGGCGGCCTGCACGCCCTAAGTGTAGCATGTCCGGCGGGGTTTAAGCTTCGCTAAAGGTTGACCCTCTAAGCTGAAGCCAGCACGACGGGGACGCCCGCCGATACGACAGCCGAAAGGGGCGATGGGATCATGGCGATCGAGGTGTTCAACCGGTACGAGAACAAGTACCTGATGGATGCGAAAGCCTTCTATGACCTGTACAACCGCCTGATGGAGCATATGCAGCTGGACGAGTTCAACCGGAACGACAAGTTCTATGCCATCAGCAACCTGTATTACGACACGGAGCAGCACACGCTCATCCGCACGAGCCTGGCCAAGCCGAAGTACCGCGAGAAGCTGCGCATCCGCGCTTACGGCGTGCCGGGGCCGGACGCCAAGGTGTATCTGGAGCTGAAGAAAAAGGTGAGCGGACTCGTCAACAAGCGCCGGACTGCGATGCGGCTCGGCGAGGCGTACGGCTTCGCCCGGAGCGGCGTGCCGCCCGAGTGGCGCGAAGGCATGAACCGGCAGGTGATGAGCGAGATCGAATACTTTCTCAGCCGCTACGAGCTGCGGCCGATGGCCTATCTCGCCTACGACCGCATCGCGCTGTTCAGCAAGGAAAGCCGCGACCTGCGCATCACGTTCGACACGAACATCCGCTCCCGGCGGCATGACCTGCGGCTGGAGGCCGGCGATTACGGCGAGCCGCTGCTGGAGCGGGGACAATGGCTCATGGAAGTGAAGGCGGAGAAGACCGTTCCGGTCTGGCTGTCGCGGCTGCTCTCGGAGCTCGGCCTGTACCGGACCGGCTTCAGCAAGTACGGCAACGAATACAAGAAGAACATCCGCGGCGCAGGGGCGCCCGTCATCGAAAGGGAGAGAATCGTCCTATGATCGAATCCATCTTCGGCACCGCCGCTGCCGGCGAGTCCGCGCTCACGCTCGGCCATGCGCTGCTGACGCTCGGCGTCGCGATCGGGCTCGGCCTGCTCATCAGCCTGACCTATATGAGGACGCAGCCGGCGTACAGCCCGAGCTTCACGCTGACGATGATCGTGCTGCCGACGATCGTCGCCATCATCATCCTGCTCATCGGCAGCAACATCGCCCGGGCGTTCAGCCTGGCCGGAGCGTTCTCGATCATCCGCTTCCGCAGCGCCCCCGGCGACGCCAAGGACATTTCCTATGTGCTGTTCTCGATGGCGGCCGGCCTCGCCTGCGGCGTCGGGGCTTTCGGCTATGCGGTCCTGTTCACGATCGTGCTCTGCGCGCTGATGCTCGTGCTGAAGGCGGTCAAGTTCGGCGCGAGCCGCCCGGCGATGAAGACGCTCAAGGTGACGATACCCGAGAGCCTCGGCTATGAGGAGGCGTTCGCCGAGGTGTTCCGCCTGCATCAGGTCGGGTACGAGCTGAAGCGGGTGCGCACGACCGAGCTCGGCAGCTTGTATGAAGTGATGTACTCGGTCCAGATGGGGCCGCAGACGAACCAGAAGGAGTTTCTCGACGCGCTCCGCGTCCGCAACGGCAATCTCGACATTACGCTGACGATGAGTCCCGTCGTGCAGGAGTATTGAATTCAGAGAGAGGATGATGATGATGAAGACCAACCTATCGGCTAAAATGGCCGGCCTCGTCCTGCTGTCCGCCATCCTGGCGGCCGGCTGCAGCGACGGAGCGGCGGACACGGCTGCGGAGGCCGCAGCCACAGGGAGCGAGTCCGCGGCTGACGCCTCGGCGGAAAGCGCGGCGGCTGCCGCCAAGCTGGCGAGCGTCAAGCTGAGCGATATCGCGTCCTATGACGAGGATGACCTGGCGGTCGAGTGGGACGCTTCGGCCGCGACGACGATCACGCTGAGCGGCGCGGGCGCCAGCGTCGACGGCGCCGGGGCAAGCGTGGACGGCGGCATCGTCACGATCTCGGCCGCCGGCACCTATGCAGTCAGCGGCTCGCTGACGGACGGCCGCATCGTCGTGGACAGCGCGGACGAGGGCGCCGTGCGTCTCGTGCTGGGCGGAGCGGAGGTGTCGAGCTCCAGCGGTCCGGCGATCTGGGTCAAGCAGGCCGGCAAAACCGTGCTGACGCTGCAGGAGGGCACGTCGAACCGGCTGGCCGACGGCGCGGCCTATGCCGAGCAGGACGAGGACGGCGAGCCGTCGGGGGCGGTGTTCAGCAAGGACGACCTGACGATCAACGGCGCGGGCAAGCTGTCCGTGACGGCCCGTTTCAACGACGGCATCGTCGGCAAGGACGAGCTCAAGATCGTCAGCGGCACGATCGACGTGACCGCCAAGGACGACGGCATCGTCGGCCGCGACCTGCTGGCGGTGAAGGATGCCGTCCTGACGGTGAAAGCGGGCGGCGACGGCTTCAAGTCGACGAACGACGGCGAGGAAGGCAAAGGCTATGTGGCGCTGGAGGGCGGCACGTATGACGTGGCCTCGGGCAGCGACGGCTTCCAGGCGGCGAGCTCGCTGCTCGTCGGCGGCGGCACATACCGCATCGTCAGCGGAGGCGGCAGCGCCGAGGCGGAGCCGCATCAGGAGGAGGGCTTCGGCTTCGGCGGCATGGGGCAGCGCCAGCAAGGCGGAGCCGGAGAGGGTACGGGGAACGGGGCAGTCACAGGTACGGACACAGGCGTGCAAAATGGAACGGGCGACGCGGGCTCGGAGGGCGGCGGCTCGGCCGGCTCGGCCGTCGGCACGGAGACCGATGCGGAATCCGGCAGCGCCAAGGCGTTCAAGGCGACCGTCGGCATCTCCATCGCGGACGGCGACTTCGACATCGACGCCAAGGACGATGCGGTCCATAGCAATGGCGCGGTCGCAATTAGCGGCGGCCAGCTGGCGATCCGCACCGGCGACGACGCGGTCCATGCCGACGCCTCGCTCGCGATCAGCGGCGGCATGATCAACATCGCCGCCAGCTACGAAGGCTTGGAGAGCGCCGACATCGCCATCAGCGGCGGCGAGATCCATGTCGTCGCCAGCGACGACGGGGTCAATGCCTCGGAAGGCAGCGCGGAGGAGACGGCCGCATCACCGACAGGCACGGCGGGACAAGGTCAAGCGCCGGCTGAGGAGCAGGGCGCCGCCGATGGCGCATCCGGACAGGGCCAAGGCGGTCCGGGCGGCGAGCCAGGAGGCCAAGGTGGCGGCCCGGGCGGCGGCTTCGGCGCGGCGGGCAAGGCGCGGCTCGCGATCAGCGGCGGCTATCTCGTCGTCGACGCGGAAGGCGACGGACTCGATTCCAACGGCTCGATCGCGATGTCCGGCGGCACCGTCATCGTGAACGGCCCGACGAACGGCGGCAACGGCAGCTTGGATTACGACGGAACGTTCGAGCAATCGGGCGGACTGCTCATCGCCGCCGGCAGCTCCGGCATGGCGCAAGCTCCGTCGGACACCTCTTCCCAGCGCTCCGTATCGATGACGTTCCCGTCGGCTCTCGCGGCCGGCACGCTCGTGACGCTGGCGGATGAATCGGGCACGCCGCTGGTGAGCTTCGAGACGTCCAAGACGATCCAGAACATCGTCATCGCCTCGCCGAAGCTGGAGTCCGGCAGAACCTACAGCTTCTATACGGGCGGGACGTCCGGCGCCGCAGCGAAGGACGGCCTGTACGAGGGCGGCTCGCTCAGCGGCGGCATGGAGGTCGTAAGCTTCGAGCTCGGCGATTCGGCTGTCACCTATGTCGATGAATCGGGCGTCACGACCGGCGGCGGAGGCATGGGCGGAGGCCGCGGCGGCTTCGGCGGCCAAGGCGGAGGGCGCGGTCAAGGCGGCATGACGCCTCCCGATGGCCAAGGCTTCGCCCCGCCGGACGGTGCTCCAGGCGAGCCTCCTGCGCAGGGGGACGGTCCCGGCAGCACGACGCCGGGCGACAGCTCCGCTCCGGGCGCGGCCGGCTCGGCTTC
This sequence comes from Paenibacillus pasadenensis, assembly GCF_002864175.1. Taxonomy (NCBI): domain Bacteria; kingdom Bacillati; phylum Bacillota; class Bacilli; order Caryophanales; family Paenibacillaceae; genus Paenibacillus; species Paenibacillus pasadenensis. The sequence goes on from NZ_NFEZ01000001.1 coordinate 300,783, forward strand.
CGGCGCGGCCGGCGCCGAGAGCGGCGCGTAGCCTCTTTCGCATCCGGAGCGTGCGAGCCTCCCTTGGAATTGGCGCGTGCGGCATGGAAGCCCCAGGCAGGCGATAGCCTGCCCGATCCAGCCAACTAAAAGGCCGGCGAAGCTCGATGCCAGGCATGCGGGAAGCCGCCCTCCACTACGTCGCAGGACGGGGTGGAGGGCGGCTCTGCTTTTGCTTAAACGTGCAAGAATCCCTCTTTTCCAATCGCAACGAAAGGTGTAAAGTAAAGAAGAATGGAAACAAAGAAAATGAGAAAAAAGGAAAATGGGGTATACTATGGCAATTGCAAATGAGGTGATGAACGGTATGGAATGGAAGCGTGCGCGAGTCTCGCCGAAGCGCCAAGTAACGATACCTCAAAAGTTGTTCGAACAGGCGGGCATCCAGGATGAAGTCGAATTCAGCATCAAAGGCAGCCACATCATCATTCGGCCCGTGCGTGAACAGGCTGGGAACGACTATTATGCCGATTTGATTCTTGCCGATCTCATTCAGGAAGGTTATGTCGGTTCCGAATTGCTCTCTAAATTCCGCGAGAAGCAGCAGGCTTTGAAAGCCGCCGTCAAAACCATGATTTCCGAATCCCAGGATGCCGCTCGCCACTTCGAAGGCTCCGACCGAACGGAAGCCATCTTCGGCGATGTGATGGAGGATTAGATGCTTCCCGTCATCTATCTTGGTCCTGCGGAACGCTACTTCAAAAAGCTCGTCGAGAAGCCGCTGAAGCGTGCGTACTTCGATGCGATTCTCGCCATTCGTCATGATCCATCAATCGGGGAACGAAAGACCGGGGATCTTTCGGGCTTATTCGGCTACGATGTCTCTTATAAGGAAACAAATTATGAGATCGCGTACCGTGTCGAAGAGAACGAGGAAGGAGAACTGGTCGTCATTATCCTGGCTGGTTCTAGGGAAAACTTTTACGATCAGCTGAAAAGATGCTTGAAGTAGGACAAACGAAAGGAGCCGTCTCTGAGACGGCTCCTTTTTTGATATCTTTTCAGGCTGCTGAGACTGTGGGAAAAATAGGATCATGGAAACGAACCTCTTAAAGCGGGTATTGCATGCGGCCGTAATGAATTCAAGCTGGCGGTGTGCGAGCGTTCGTCGGCATCAGCGCGTCCTAACGTCATTTTTGCCTTTAGGGAGCGCGGTTCGTCGGTATGAGCGCGTCCTAACGTCATTTTTGCCTTTAGGGAGCGCGGTTCGTCGGCATGAGCGCGTCCTAACGTCATTTTTGCCTTTAAGGAGCGCGGTTCGGGGGCCTTCGCTCTCTGCAGAAGCCAGAAGCGAAACGGAGTCCGTGTGGAAGAAGAAAGCGGCAGCGCTTTTTTCCTTGATGGACTTCGAATTCGCCTAGGAACAATATCCCCCCTAGGGCGTGTTTGCAAACCCGCTCAGGGGCATCTATCACCGCCTTTTTGCCCCCTGCTTCGTCACGCAGGGATCAAAAATTCGGCCCCATCTGCTTCCTTCGGGGTATGCAAACACGCCCTGGCGAATCCGCCTCCGGCCGCTACTTCATCCGCACGCGGAGCCCCGCGGCGGCGAAGGCGTCGAGCAGCGCGACCGCCGCGTCGACCTCGTCCGGGCCGTGGATCTCGAGCGTGTAGCATTCGTCCCGCACCAGCGTGACGGTGAGGCCGAGGATGCTTTTGACGTCGATGCAGCGGCCGCCCGCATGCAGCACGATGCTGGACTCGAAGCCCGACGCCGTACGGTTGATGTCGATAATTTCCTTCGTTCCGATTCCGCTCATGCTTCATTCCTCCTGATGGCCTCTCGGGCCGAGTAACGAGAACGTTTTATGCCGCCCGCCTCATCCAAACAGCTGCTGAGCGGCGAACACGGTCGCCGCCACGGTCAGCGAGCTGAGCAGCGTCGTCAGCAGCACCGCCTCGGCGGCGTAGTCGGGATCGTTGCCGTGCTCCATGGCGAACTGCGCCATATTGCGCGAGCATGGGAACGAGCCGGCGATGAGCAGCGCCTGCGCGGTCACGCCGTCCAGGCCGAGCGCGAGGATGAGCGCCAGCGCCAGCGCCGGAGAGATCAGCAGCCGGCCGGCCGCCGTCAGCAGCAGCGGCAGCGACGGGCGCCGCAGCCGCAGCCCGGCGATCTGGGCGCCGAGCGTGAACAGCGCCACCGCCAGAAAGGCGGACGCGACCGTGTCGATCGGCCGCCAGATGAAATCCGGCAGCCGCAGCCCCGTCGCCTGCAGCGCGATGCCGGCGAGCATCGCAAGCACGATCGGGTTCAGCGCCAGTCCGCGCAGCGCGCGCCAGCCCGGCGTTTCCACCCGCATCGCGTTGAACAGGCCGTACGTGTTCGTGACGAGCGTCTGGAACAGCGTGACGATGACCTGGATGGACATCCCGACCGGCTGCGTAGCGAAGACGAGCTGGCTGACCGGCAGGCCGAAGTTGCCCGAGTTGAACAGGACGATGCTGTTGCGGAACGTCGAGGCGGTGCGCGCCTCCAGCCGCAGCCAGCGCGCGGCCGCTTCCGCGGCGAGCATCAGCAGGCCGTTCTGCAGCAGCAGGAACAGCGCGACCTGCAGCACGAGCGCGGCCTCGAACCGCGCCTCGTACAGATTCGCGAACACGAGCGCCGGCAGCAGCACGCTGCCCGTCAGCCGCGACAGCGTGCGCGGATCGAAGCGCAGCCGGCGATGGAGCAGCGCGCCGAGACCGAGCAGCGCGAACACGGGGAAGATGACCTGCAGCAGGATGAGCAGAAAGACGCCCATGACGGCGGATCAGCGGAAGTCGCGCGGAATGCGGCGGGCGACGCCGGTGTCGATCGCCGCCTGGATGACGGCCGTCCGCACGCGCTGCACGACTTCCTCGTTGAACACGCTCGGGATGATGTAGGACTCGCTGAGCTCCTCCTCGCTGACGGAGCTTGCGATCGCCTCGGCCGCGGCCAGCTTCATCGGCTCGTTGATGGAGCGCGCCCGGCACTCCAGCGCCCCGCGGAAGATGCCGGGGAAGCAGAGCACGTTGTTGATCTGGTTCGGATAATCGCTCCGCCCGGTCGCCATGACGCGCACGTACGGCTCCGCCAGCTCCGGCTCGATCTCCGGCTCGGGGTTCGCCATCGCGAACACGATCGGATCGCGGGCCATCCGCTGCAGATGCTCCACCTTCAGCACGCCCGGTCCCGATACGCCGAGGAAGATGTCGGCGCCGGCGATGGCCTCGTCCAGCCCGCCGCTCTCGCCATGCGGATTGCTGTGCTCGGCGAGCCAGCTCCACATCGGATTGTCGTAGGCCTCGCCCGCGCGGATCGCCCCGTGCCGGTCGACGCAGACGACGTTGCGGAAGCCTGCGGCGAGCAGCATCTTGGCGCAGGCGACGCCCGCCGCGCCGATGCCGACGATGACCAGCTTGACGTCCTCGCGCCGCTTGCCGACGATCTTGAGCGCGTTGAGCATGCCCGCCAGCATGACGACGGCGGTGCCGTGCTGGTCGTCGTGGAACACGGGGATGTCGAGCTCCTCCTTGAGCCGCTCCTCGATCTCGAAGCAGCGCGGTGAGCTGATGTCCTCGAGGTTGATGCCGCCGAAGCCCGGCGCGATGTTCTTGATCGTGCGGATGATGTCCTCTGTGTCGGTCGTGTCCAGGCAGATCGGGAATCCGTCCACGCCGGCGAACTGCTTGAACAGCATCGCCTTGCCCTCCATGACCGGCATCGCGCCGTACGGCCCGATGTCGCCGAGGCCGAGCACCGCGGTGCCGTCGCTGACGATGGCGACCGTATTGCGCTTGATCGTCAGCGAGAACGCCTTGGACTCGTCCTCATGGATCGCCCGGCACACCTTGGCGACGCCCGGCGTGTACACATGGGACAGCTCCTCCCGGTTTTTGACCGCGATGCGGGGCGTCACCTCGATCTTGCCGCCGAGATGGACGAGGAACGTGCGGTCGGAGACGTTGACGACCTTGAGGCCCTGCAGCGAGGACAGATGGGAGACGAGCGCTTCGCGGCGCTCGTCCGGCACGTGGACGGTGATGTCGCGGATCGCCGTCTCCGGCGACGAGCGGATGACGTCGGTGGCGACGATGTCGCCGCCGCAGGCGCCGATCGTCACCGCCACCTCGCCGAACGAGATGGCGGACTTGCGGATTTCCAATCGGATGATGATGGTCGAGCTGGATGCCATGGCGGATCTTCCTTTCCGGTCGGACGGGGATGAGGAAAGGGAGCGTCGCCGCTCCCCTCCTTACGCTTCTTCGTTGATGATCACTTTTTTGCCGCGCAGCTTGAGCAGCAGCGGCACGAGCAGCCACAGGACGGCGACGAGGAGGAAGGCGAGCGAGATCGGCTTCGTCAGGAAGATGCTGAAGTCGCCGTTCGACGCCGTGAGCGCGCGCCGCATGTTGTTCTCGATCATCGGCCCGAGCACGAGGCCGAGCACGAGCGGAGCGAGCGGATAGTCGTTCTGCGCCAGGAAGTAGCCGGCGATGCCGCAGCCGATGAGCAGCAGCAGGTCGAACGTCGTGTACTGCACCGCGTAGACGCCGAACACGGAGATGGCGATGATGATCGGCAGCAGGTACTTCGGCGGCGTCTCGATGATCTTGGCGAACACCTTGACGAGCGGCATGTTGAGCACGAGCAGCATCAGGTTGCCGATGAACATGCTTGCGATCAGCCCCCAGGCGACGCCCGGATGGTCCTCGAACAGGAGCGGGCCCGGCTGCACGTTGTACATGATGAGCGCGCCCATGAGGATCGCGGTCGTGCCGGAGCCGGGGATGCCGAGCGTGAGCAGCGGGATCATCGCCCCGCCGGAGGCCGCGTTGTTGGCCGACTCGGGCGCGGCGACGCCGGCGATGGCGCCCTTGCCGAACTTCTCGGGATTGCGGCTGAGCTTCTTTTCCATGATGTAGCTGAAAAAGGAGGCGAGCGTCGCGCCGGCGCCCGGCAGCACGCCGATGAAAAAGCCGAGCAGCGAGCCGCGCGCGATCGGGCCTGCGCTTTCCTTGAGATCCTGGCGGGTCGGCAGCACGCGGCCGACCTTGATGATCTCGCCTCCGCCATAGTCGCGGTGCAGCACCGTCTTGAACACCTCGCCGAGAGCGAACAGGCCGACGGCTACGGTGAGGAATTCCAGCCCGGAGTACAGCACCGGCACGTTGTAGGTGAAGCGGGCGACGCCGGAGACGTTGTCCATGCCGATCGTCGCGAGCAGCAGGCCGAGCACGGTCATGATCAGCGCCTTGGTCATCGACTTGCCGGCGAGGCCGCTGACGGCGGCGAGGCCGAGCAGCATGAGCGAGAAATATTCCGCCGGACCGAACTTGATCGCCACCTCGGACAGCGGCTTCGCCAGCAGCACGAGCGCGACGAGCGCCACGATGCCGGCGACGAACGAGCCGATCGCCGCGATCGAGAGCGCCGCTCCCGCCCGGCCCTGGCGGGCCATCTGGTAGCCGTCGAGCGTCGTCACGACGGACGAGGACTCGCCCGGCGTGTTGAGCAGGATCGACGTCGTCGAGCCGCCGTACATCGCGCCGTAGTAGACGCCGGCGAGCAGGATGATCGCGCTCGTGGCGGCGGACGCCGGATCCTGCCCGCTCGTCAGCGTCGCCGTGACCGGGATGAGCAGCGCCACGCCGCTCATCGGGCCGATGCCGGGCAGGACGCCGACCGCCGTGCCGATGAGCACGCCGACGAAGGCGAACAGCAGGTTTTGCCATTGCAGGGCCGAAGCGAAGCCGTCGGCAAGGAATTGCAGCGTTTCCATGGGGACAGCCTCCTTCTACCCGAGATTCATCCAGGAGGGAAAGCCGGGCAGAGTGCCCTCCAGGACTTGGACGAACAAATAATAGACGCCGAACGAAAACAGCGCGGACACGAGCAGCGAGACGAGCCATCGGCCCCGCTCGATGACCTGGAAGCCGAGCAGGAGGAAGAGGAACGTGCCAAGCACGTATCCGATGTCCTCCAGGAAGTACGCGTACAGGAGCGCGGCGCCGACGAGGATGCCGAAGCGCTTGTAGTCGAGTCTCGGCTTCTCGCCGCTTGCCGCGTCCGTCATCCGGCCGCGGAGCGTCTCATAGAGCAGCCGCGCGCTCAGCAGGATGAGCAGGATGCCGAGCCCCATCGGAAAGATATCCGGACCGACGTTGCTGCCGTAGGAGCTCTCGCCGATCTTGCGGCTTTCCCAGACGAAGGCTGCGCCGACCAGCAGGAACGCGACGCCGGCGTACCGGTCGAAGATGCGGTTCATGATGCCTCACCTCGCAAGAATGGAATCGAAATCAATCGGAAATACTCGGTGTTACTTAGCCATGCCGAGCGCGGTCAGCAGCTCTTGAATCATCTTTTCCTGCTCGCCGAGGAACGCGGCGAAGTCGTCGGAGCCTTTGAATTCCGGCTCCCAGGCATTGGCCGCAAGCTCTTTCTTCCACGCGTCCGAGTCGTTCAGCGCCTGCAGCTTCTCGGCCCAGTACGCCTTCTGGTCGTCGGTCATTTCCTTCGGTCCGAACACGCCGCGCCAGATCGTGAACTCGGCGTCGATGCCGGACTCCTTGAGCGTCGGCACGTCCTTGAAGTCGCCGCCGAGGCGTTCCGGGGACGTGATGCCGAGCACGCGCACCTTGCCGGCCTTGAGGTACTCCGACGCGCTGGAGATGTCGGTGCCGATGGCGTCGGCGTTGCCGCCGAGCAGCGCCGCGATCGCTTCGCCGCCGCCGTCGTAGGAGACGTACTTGACCGCCTTCGGGTCGATGCCGGCCTTATAGGCGGGCAGCACCGTGATGAGATGGTCCATCGAGCCCGGAGCCGAGCCGCCGGCGACCGTCACCTTCGTTGGATCCGCTTTCAGATCGGCCATCAGCGACTGGATGTCGGCATGCTTGGAGTCGGCCCGCACGACGATCGCGCCGTAATCCTTGGTCAGCTGGGCGAGCGGCGTCGCGTCCTTGTAGCCGTAAGGGCTGTTGCCTTCCTTCTTGAGGTTGTTGATGAGGATCGGCGGCGAGCTGACGAACAGCCGATACGGGTTCTTCTTGTCCTGCGTGGCGTATTCGGCCATGAATACGGCGCCGCCGCCTCCGGGCTTGTTCTCGACGGTCATCGTCTTGTCGACGAGCTTGGTCTCGCCGAGCACCTTCGTCAGCGAGCGGGCGGTCTTGTCCCAGCCGCCTCCGGCTCCGGACGGAGCGACGACGACGATCGGCTTGGACGGATACGAGCCCGAGCCTCCGGAGCCGCCTCCCTCTCCGCATGCCGTCAGCGCGGACATTGCCGCTGCGGCCGCCAGCGCGGCGACGACCGGTTTCCATTTCCACGAATTGAATTTCATGACGCTTCCCCCTTGTGGTATAGTACGGATACTTCGATCTAGCGCCAATCTTTTATGGTAGCGTTTACAATTGTGACTGTATCATGAACATATTCCAGCCGGCTATATTGCGCGCATACCTTGCATTTGCCGCATTTCAGCCATTTTGTTCATAAAAACCACGGAAAGGACGAGCCGACCGATGCGCCTGCAAACGAAGCTGACGCTGCTCCTCTGCGCGCTTACCTCCATCATCCTGCTGCTGCTGTCGCTCGCCTTTCGGGAGATGCTCCTCGACACGTACAAGAAACAGGAGGGCTCCAAGGCGCTCAATCTGGCGCAGATGGTCGCGGCCATTCCCGACGTCCGGGAAGCCTTTGCCGAGCCGGACCCGTCGCTCATCCTGCAGCCGATGGTCGAAGAGATCCGCCGCCGGACGGATGCCGAATTCATCGTCGTCGGCAATGCCGAGGGCATCCGCTACGCGCATCCCAATGCGAAGCTGATCGGCCAGCCGATGGTCGGCGGCGACAACGGTCCGGTGTTCGCCGGCCAGTCGATCGTGTCGGAGGCGACGGGCACGCTCGGCCCGTCGCTGCGCGGCAAGACGCCGGTATACGGCGCGGACGGAAGCATCATCGGCGTCGTGTCGGTCGGCATTCTGACCGAGGACATCGAGCGCAAGTCCCGCCGCTTCCTGCTGCCGATCGCCGCGCTCGCCTTGGCCGCGCTCGCTCTGAGCGCGCTTGGCGCGGCGCTCATCGCGCGCCATGTGAAGCGCGCCATCCACGGCCTCGAGCCGGAGGACATCGGACGGCTGTATCGCGAGCAGGAGGCGGTGCTCGAGTCGGTGCGCGAGGGCATCGTCGCCGTCAACAACCGGGGCGAGGCGACGCTGCTCAACCAGCAGGCGATGCGGATGCTTGGCCTCGAGGATCGCGCGCAGCTGCTCGGACGCCCGGCGCGCGGGATTTTGCCCGACGCGGCCTTTCCGCGGCCGGGCGAGTCCGAGGCCGCGGCCTACGGCGAGGAGGCGATCGTCGGCACGCGCGCGGTCATCGTCAGCCGCGTGCCCGTCAAGGATGCCGGCGGCCGCGTCGTCGGCGCCGTGTCGAGCTTCCGCGACCAGTCGGAGCTGTACCTGCTGACGCAGCAGCTGTCGCAGATGCAGCAGTACGCCGACGGCCTGCGCGCGCAGACGCATGAGTTTTCCAATAAGCTGCATACGATCTCGGGGCTGCTCCAGCTGGACCAGTACCGCGAGGCGGTCGCGTTCATCGCGCGGGAGTCCGACAGCCACAGCAGCCGTATCGGCACGATCCTCAAGGAGATTCCCGATCCCGTCATCGGCGGGCTGCTGCTCGGCAAGATCAACCGCGCGCAGGAGCTGCGGGTGGAGCTGGAGGTCGACGAGGACAGCACGTTCCGCGACGTGCCGCCGGAGCTTGACCGCTCGCAGCTCGTGACGATCCTCGGCAATCTGATCGACAACGCGCTGGAGGCGGTCAGCCACGACGGAGAGGGGCGCGTCGCCGTGCTGCTGACCGATCTCGGGCCGGATCTCGTGCTGGAGGTGGAGGACAACGGCTGCGGCATTCCGGAGGAGGCGGCCGAGCGCATCTTTGAGGTCGGCTATTCCACGAAAAGCAAGGAGAGAAGAGGCTACGGCCTGGCGCTCGTCCAGCGCTCGGTCCGCCAGCTCGGCGGCTGGCTCGAGTTCCAGCCGGGCGAACGCGGAGGCACGCGCTTCACGGTCGCCATCCCCAAGCAAAGGAGCGATTCGCCATGATTCAAGTGCTCATCGTCGAGGACGACGTGCGCAACGCCGAGATCCACCGCCGCTTCGTCGGCAAGGTGGACGGCTTCGAGGCGGCCGGCGTCGCCACAGACGGCCGCCAGGCGCTGGAGCTGCTGGACATCCTGCAGCCGGACCTCGTGCTGCTGGACCTGTTCCTGCCGCATGTCGACGGCTTGGAGCTGCTGCGCCGCATCCGCGCCGGCCATCCGCGCACCGGCGTCATCATGGTGACGGCGGCCAAGGAGCTGCATCGGGTGCGCGAGGCGATCGAGGGCGGCGTTTACGACTACCTGCTCAAGCCGGTCATCTTCGACCGGCTGCAGGAGACGCTGCTCGGGTACCGCTCCTATCGCGAGCGGATGGCGGCGCTCGAAGCCGAGGCGGCCGGCGCGCTCGGCCAGTCCGAGATCGACGCGCTGCTGCGGCTGCGCGAGCCGGGCGCGGAGCGGGGCCGCCCGAGCGGCTACCCCAAGGGCATCGACCAGCTCACCCTCGACAAAGTAAGCGGGCTGCTCGGCGAGGAAGAGGGGCCGCTCACCGCGCCGCTGCTGAGCGCGCGGCTCGGCATCAGCCGCTCGACCGCCCGCCGCTACCTCGAATATCTCGTCAGCGCGGGCCGCTTGCAGGCCGACCTGGCCTACGGCAGCGTCGGTCGGCCGGAGCGGGTGTATCGGCGCAAGGCCTAGCCCTGGCCGCAGCGCGTGGAGGGTGCTGAGCGGGTGGTGGGCGGAACCCGCCCAGCAGAGCAGGAGCGCGGGGAGGGACGGCTGGCCGCTTCGGGCGCTGCGGCCCGGAGAGCGGGTCCTTAACGGTAAAACCGGCCCCCATTTCAATTCGTTGATCGGGCTCGACTACTGGAGTGGATGGGGCTGGAGCAAGCGTGGCAACGTTCGGCAACTTACGGGTGCACTTTTTTACTACTGGCTATGACTAGAGCTGATAGACGAACTTGGCCGCTTTCGGAACCGGCCGCACGAAGGTAGTCTAGACCCTCTCATTGCCCGTTGCATGGTCGGCATGGCGCATCTCGCGACATTGAATTCCCGGCCAGGCAAAAGGCTCGCCTACACGCGGAAAAACCGCGTGTCGCGAGAGTCTGTAGCGCCGGACGGCGGCCTATGCGCGGAAAAAGCGCGTGTAGCGGGAGGTTGGAGAGCCGTACTGCGGCCTATGCGCGGAAAAACCGCGTGTAGCGGGAGGTTGGAGCGCCGGTCTGCGGCCTACGCGCGGAAAAACCGCGTGTAGCGGGAGGTTGGAGCGCCGGTCTGCGGCCTACGCGTGGAAAAACCGCGTGTAGCGGGAGGTTGGAGAGCCGTACTGCGGCCTACGCGCGGAAAAACCGCGTGTAGCGCTCGTTCCGGGCGGAACGACAAATAGGGCTTCCCATCGGTCGTTGATACCGACCTTGGGATAGCCCTCTTGTCGTGACGCCAGCATCGCGCAGCCGCTCTGCTCGCAGCAATGTCGAGCCGCGTGCTCGTGTTTACTCCCGCGCAAGCACCGGCCCGCCACTCGCGCCCATGCCCGTCGCAGTTTCGCCCGCTCGCAGTTGCTGGAGCCCGCTCGCACCAACACTGCTCGCTCTAGCCAGCGATGCTGGCCCATTCACAACCGCGCTCAGATCCGTGCCTCCGCGCCCGCGCGGTCAGCGCAGGCGCATCTATGCGCGCATCAAGGCAGCACGTTGCCCGCAGCGCGGAAGATCGCGTACCATTCCTCGCGCGTCAGGCGGATGTCCGCCGCACGCACGCAGTCCGTGAGCCGCTCGATGTTCATCGTGCCGGTCACCGGCTGCATGTTCGCCGGATGGCGCAGCAGCCAGGCCATCGCGATCGTCGTCGCGCTGACGCCGTAGCTTTCCGCGACCTCGTCGATCTTGGCGTTCAGCTCAGGGAACTTGGCGCTGCCGAGGAACACGCCCTCGAAGAAGCCGTATTGGAAAGGAGACCAAGGCTGGATCGTGATGTCGTGCAGGCGGCAGAAGTCGAGCACGCTGCCGTCGCGGTTCACCGCCGATTCGTTTTCCATGTTGACGTTGAAGCCCTGCGAGATCATCGTGCTGTTCGTAATGCTCAGCTGCAGCTGGTTCGCGACGAGCGGCTGCTTGACGAATTTTTGCAGCAGCTGGATCTGCATCGGGTTCTGGTTGGAGACGCCGAAGTGGCGCACCTTGCCGGAGCGCTCCAGCTGGTCGAACGCCTCGGCGACCTCCTCCGGCTCGACGAGCGTATCCGGGCGATGCAGCAGCAGCACGTCCAGATAGTCGGTGCGCAGCCGCTGCAGGATCTTGTCGACCGACCCGAGGATATGCTCCTTGGAAAAGTCGAATTGTCCCGAACGGATGCCGCATTTGGACTGAAGGATCAAGCTCTCGCGCACGCTCGGGCTCATGCCGACCGCCTCCGCGAAAATCTCCTCGCACTCGCCGCCGCCGTAGATGTCGGCATGGTCGAAGAAGTTCGCGCCGAGATCCAGCGCGCTGCGGACGAAGCGCTCCGCCCCCGGCTTGTCCAGCGAGTTGATGCGCATGCAGCCGACCGCGACCGCCGGCACCTCCAGGGCGCTTGCGCCCAGCTTGAATGTTCTCATGGATCGATAGCCTCCTTAGGCTGTAAGGTAGGATGAATCCAGCGGATTGGAATCCGCGTCCTCCTTATTGTGGCACAGCGCAAGCAAGCGCTTCAACCTCTTTTAGAAACCGATTTCACAGTCAGCGCGGACCGGCTCGCGCACCAGGCCTGCATGACGACCGAGGCCGTCCCGTTACGGGACGGCCTCCTTTCTGTCCGAATAGACGCTTCACCGATCGTCCTCCGGCACGACAACCTCGACATGGCCCGGCAGCAGCTGCAGCTCCAGCGGCAGGTCGGGGCCTTCTTCTCCGTCCACGTTCGTGCGCACGCGCTCGAACGAGCGCACGCTGACCTGGCGTGCCGTGAAGGCGACGACATCCTTGTGCTCCCGCAGGCTGCCTGCCCAGAGCGACCAGCCGGCCGTGAGCGTGCCGAGCCAGCCGATGTCCTTGAAAATGAAGCCGTGGATCAGGCCGTCGTCGACAGCCGCGTCCGGCACCATCTTTTCGAAGCCGGCGACCGAATTCGTCAGCGCGGCGACGAACAGCGGCGATTCGCCCTCCCAGACCTCTCCATCATATTCAATCCGCATCGGATAGGCTTTCTGCGAGACCAGCTCCTTGAGCCCTTCCTTGAGGTAGGCGAGCGAGCCCAGGCGGGACTTCTCCTCCGAGCTGACCGCCGCCACCGCTTCGGCGATGTTGCCGGCGGCGACGACGTTCGTGAACAGCCGGTCGTTGATCCGGCCCAGATCGACCGCCCGGACGCGGCTTGAAGCGAGCGCCGCGATCGCGGCTTGCGGATCGAGCGGGAGGCCGAGAGCCCGCGCGAAGTCGTTCACCGTGCCGAGCGGCACGATGCCGAGCTGCGGCCGATGCTCCTGGCTCAGCAGGCCGTTGATCGTCTCGTTCAGCGTGCCGTCGCCGCCCGCCGAGACGACGAGGTCGCAGCGCATCCCGCAGGCGGAGCGGCAGAAGCGCGTCGCGTCCTGCTCGCCGGCCGTCTCGCGCAGCTCGACGTCGTAGCCTTTGGCGCGCAGCACGTCTTCGATGTCGCGCGCGTATTCGGCCGCCCTTTCCTTCCCGGAGGAAGGATTGAGGATGACCATCGCTTTGCGGGCCGGCTTTGCCTTTCCGATCTCGTTATCTACCGTGAATTCACTCATGACGACGCCTCCGTCCGCTGGTCCGGCCGCCTCCCGGCGCTGCCGTCGACCGCAGGTCATTACTTCGGAATTACCACGAATGCTCCTTTTGCAAACCGCCCGGGAGGAGTCTGTTTTTTCCTATTGACAGGCAGGGGCGGCCCCCTTATAGTAATGAAGTCGCTACTGATAATCATTATCAATTACTTCATGAAACATATAGAAAGGGGTTCTTCATCATGAGAAAATGGCTTGCTCCGATCGCGCTGACGCTGGCGCTCGTCCTCAGCGCCTGCGGATCGAAAAACGACTCCGGCGGCGGCTCCGAGCCGACGGCTTCTCCGGCCGCGACCGGCACGATCACCTACCAGGCGGAATCCGGCCCGGTCGAGGTGCCGGCGAACCCGCAGCGCATCGTCGCGCTGGCCAGCGCGCCGAACGTGCTGTCCCTCGGCCTGCCGCTCGTCGGCGTCGACGAATGGACCGGCAAGAACCCGCTGTTCACGGACAAGCTGGCCGGCGTCGAGATCGTCTCCGAGGACAACCTCGAGAAGATCGTCGAGCTTGACCCGGATCTCATCATCGCCGGCACGCACAACAAGAACCTCGACAAGATGGCGGAGATCGCGCCGACCGTCGCCTACACCTGGGGCAAGCTGGACTACCTGCAGCAGCAGGTCGAGATCGGCAAGCTGGTGAACAAGGAAGCCGAAGCCCAGGCCTGGGTCGACGACTTCAAAACCCGTGCCGCCGAGGCAGGCGAGCAGATCAAGGCGAAGATCGGCGAGGACTCCACCGTATCCGTGTACGAGTATGACGCCAAGAACATCTATGTCTTCGGCAACAACTGGGCGCGCGGCACCGAGGTGCTGTACCAGGCGATGGGGCTCAAGATGCCGGAGAGCGTCACCAAGGACGTGCTCGGACCGGGCTATTACGCGCTCTCGAGCGAAAAGCTCGGCGATTACGCCGGCGACTACATCGTCCTCAGCCAGACCAAGGGCATGTCCAACCCGGTCTTCGAAACGGAGACGTGGAAGGGCATCCCGGCCGTCAAAGCGGGCCGCGTCATCACGATCGACACGGAAGCGTCGACCTACAGCGATCCAACGACGCTCGACCACCTGCTGAAGCTGTTCACCGAGCAGTTCCTGGCGCTGCCTTGATCGCGCCCTGACGCGGCGCTCCTAGCGCCGCACCGACATCGTTTCCTCCACCCGCAAGCAGCCTTCGGGCCGCCTGCGGGTTTTTTTTCGTTCAACCTTTACGTTGACGTCAAGGTTATGGAGTGGTAACATGAGCTCATAATATTTTAGTTATAAAATATATAGAAACGAAAAGGTGGGGGCTATGTACAAGATCGAGGACATCGCGCAGATGACCGGCCTCACGAAGCGCACGATCCGCTACTACGAGGAGATCGGCCTGCTCTCCCCGGAGCGGAGCGACGGGGGGTACCGGCTCTATGGCGAGGAGCATGTCCTTCGGCTGCGCAAGCTGATCGACGCCCGGGACGCGCTCGGGTTCTCCTTGCAGGAGCTGCAGGAGTACGTGGCGATCCATGAGGAGCTGACGCGGCTGCGGCAGGCGGTGCGGGAGGAGACGGGCGCGGAGAAGCGCGCCGCCGTGCTGCGGCTCGAGGACACGGTGCGGCAGCAGCTGGACGTGATCGACGCCAAGCTGGCCCAGATCGGGCGCGTCCGCGACGAGTACCGGGAGCTGCAGGCGCGCATCGACGAGGCGAAGCAAGCATGGCGACAGGAACAGGAGTGACAACAGCGTGGCGAAATCGACTTTGACGGCAGAAGCCGTCCAGGAGGCGGCGCAGCCGTCGTCCAGCATCTTCAACCAGCCCCGGGCCGTATGGGCGGTCTTTTTTGCGGGCGTCATCTCGTTCATGGGCATCGGGCTCGTGGACCCTATTCTACCGGCCATATCGGAAAAAATGAACGCGACCCCAAGCCAGACGACGCTGCTCTTCACGAGCTACAACGCCGTCATGGCGGTCGCGATGCTCGTGACCGGCCTGATCTCGAGCCGTCTCGGCATGAAGCGGACGCTGCTCGTCGGCGTCGTCATCGTAGCGCTGTTCTCCGGGCTCGGCGGCATCTCCAGCGGCATCTGGGAGCTCGTCGCCTATCGGGGCGGCTGGGGCTTCGGCAACGCGCTGTTCGTCGCGACCGCGCTGACCGCCATCGTGTCGATGTCGCGCGGCGGCGTCACCAAGGCGATCATCCTCTATGAAGCGGCGATCGGCATCGGCATCGCGGTCGGGCCGCTGCTCGGCGGCGAGCTCGGCACGCTGTCCTGGAGGGGACCCTTCCTCGGCGTCGCAGGCTGCATGCTCGCGGCCTTCGTCGCGCTGATCGCGCTCATGCCCAAGGAGCGCAAGGCCGCGGCCGGAACGGCTCCCGCGCGCCGCGCCTCCTTGCTGGATCCGATCCGGGCGCTCGTCCGCCACCGCTCGCTGCTCGTATTCGGCCTCACCGCCTGCCTGTACAACATCGGCTTCTTCACGCTGATGGCCTACGCCCCGTTCGTCATGGGGCTGGAAATCCGCGGCATCGGCTACGTGTTCCTCGGCTGGGGCGTCCTGCTTGCCCTGACGTCGGTGTTCATGGCGCCGCGCCTGCAGCGGGCGTACGGCACGGTCAAAACGATGGGCGCGATGCTGGCGCTGTTCAGCCTGACGCTGCTCGCGATGGCGGTCTGGACCGACGTCCAGTGGGTCGTCATCGCCAGCGTCGTGTTCGCCGGCGCTCTGCTCGGCAACAACAACACGCTCATCACGACCGGCGTCATGAACGCCGCTCCGGTCGAGCGCTCGACGGCTTCGGCCGCGTACAGCTTCCTGCGCTTCATCGGCGGCGCGATCGCGCCTTACATGGCCGGCAAGCTCGGCGAGCATTACGGCCATAGCGTGCCCTTTTATGTCGGCGCCGGCTTCGTGCTGCTGTCGGCGGCCTTCTTGGCCGCGAACCATAAGCATATCCGCCATGTGGACCAGGCCGAGGGCCACTAGCGCGCGGCCTCCGGGCGAATGGCGGGCCGCTTCTCCCGCAGGCTCCGATGCGGGCGGGAG
The DNA here is from genome assembly GCF_002864175.1 of Paenibacillus pasadenensis. Classification (NCBI taxonomy): domain Bacteria; kingdom Bacillati; phylum Bacillota; class Bacilli; order Caryophanales; family Paenibacillaceae; genus Paenibacillus; species Paenibacillus pasadenensis. The sequence goes on from NZ_NFEZ01000001.1 coordinate 316,711, forward strand.
CGGCTTTTTTTGCCTGACGGCCTGCGATCGGGCGCTGAGGCAGTATATTTCATTCGAAGCTTGCGTTATGATAGAAGGGAATATTCGCGGATTGCAGCTTACGGAGCCTACAAGTTCGACCATACCGTGAAAATAGATCATTCAAAACGATAGGAGACCCAATGAAATTCACTGAGTTGAAGCTGATTTCCCCCATTCTCAAAGCGCTTGAGAAAGAAAGCTACACCGAGCCGACGCCGATCCAGGCGCAGGCCATCCCGGCGGCCCTCGAAGGCCGCGACGTGCTCGGCTGCGCGCAGACCGGCACCGGCAAGACGGCCGCCTTTTCCATCCCGATCATCCAGCGGCTGACGAGCCAAGGCGGCAAAGCCCAAGGCAAGCGCCGCATCCGCTCGCTCATCCTGACGCCGACGCGCGAGCTGGCGATCCAGATCGAGGACAACATCCGGGCGTACAGCCAGTTCACCGACATCCGCTGCTTCTCGATCGTCGGCGGCGTGTCCCAGCGGGCGCAGGAGATCCAGCTGGCGCGCGGCATGGACATCCTGATCGCGACGCCGGGCCGCCTCATCGACCTCATCAACCAGAAGCACGCCGACCTGCAGCATGTCGAGATCCTCGTGCTCGACGAGGCCGACCGCATGCTCGACATGGGCTTCATCAACGACGTCAAGAAGATCATGGCGCGCATCCCGGCCAAAAAGCAGACGCTGTTCTTCTCCGCCACGATGCCGCCGGAGATCAGCCGGCTCGTCGAGTCGCTGCTGCATGACCCGGTCAAGGTCGAGATTACGCCGGTCTCCTCTACGGTCGACCGGATCGACCAGTCGGTCTACTTCGTCGACAAGGACAGCAAGCCGCAGCTGCTCATCCATCTGCTGCGCGACCGCTCGATCGAGTCGGTGCTCGTCTTCACCCGCACCAAGCATGGCGCGGACCGCGTCGTGCGCGTGCTGACCAAGGCCGGCATCACCGCGCAGGCGATCCACGGCAACAAGTCGCAGAACGCCCGCCAGGCGGCGCTCGGCAACTTCAAGAGCGGCGCGACGCGCGTGCTCGTGGCGACCGACATCGCGGCCCGCGGCATCGACATCGACGAGCTGGCGCATGTGATCCAGTTCAACCTGCCGAACATCCCGGAGACGTACGTGCACCGGATCGGCCGCACGGGCCGGGCCGGCAAGAGCGGCACGGCGATCGCGTTCTGCGAGGACGAGGAAGTTCCTTACCTCAAGGACATCGAGAAGCTGACGAAAAAGAAAGTGCCGGTCGTAAGCGACCATCCGTACCCGATGGCCGGCGGCGAGCCGGTGCTTCCGTCGCTGTCGCAAAGCCAAGGCGGCGGGAACGCTCGCCAGGGCGGCGGCTCCCAGCAGCGTGACGGCGGGAACGCGCGCCAAGGCGGCGGCTCCCAGCAACAAGGCGGCGGGAACGCGCGTCAAGGCGTGCGTCCGCAGTCGGGCGGCGCGCGCCAGGGCGGCGGCTCCCAGCAGCAAGGCGGCGGGAACGCGCGCCAAGGCGGGCGTCCGCAGCCGAGCGGCCAGTCGCAGCAGCGTCCCGCAGCCGGCGGCTCCGAAGCGCAGCAGCCGGGCGCAGCCGGCGCCGGCCGCAAGCGCAAGCGTCGCCGCGGCGGCTCCGGCCGCGGTCCAGCCTCCGCCGGAACGGCTCCGTCCGCGCAAGGCGCGCGTAGCGGCCAGCCTCGCGGCTAAGGCGGCTGGCAGCCGACCTCCGGCATATCGGCGGCCTGGCGCCGCCGATATGCCGGAGGAGGACCATTTCTCGTTCTCGTTTCATACGCAAAGAACCTTATCTCCGCGAATGCGGGCGAGATAAGGTTCTTTTTTTCGCCCCCGACTGATAATAAGAATCATTATTGGTTAATATAACAAAAGAGAAAGACGACCGCTGGCACGGTCGCCTTTCGGATGGATCACACTTTCGGTTCAAAGGTTTTGCAGTCGGTTTCGTCGGAATGGCTCGGCTTGCTGCTGCGGCTCACGACATAGATCGAAGAAGCGTTGCAGTGATTGCCGGCAGCCCAGTGCTTGCACGAGTTTACTTCACAGCGCACGTCTTTTGCCATGGATCTCACCTCCTTGGCATTAGGATGGTCGATCAGGATAGCTTTTTATACCTCCATTCGCTCGCCTTGAATCGTTGCAAGATTCGAGAGGGCTTTTTTTTCGTTGCTTCGGTGAAGAAGCAATGTGTAAAAAGGCGAGACGGGAATAGAATTTTTAACAATTCCATCATTCGTTTCGCAGAATACTGTGATTAATCGCTAACAACTTGACCTTATCATGTCGAAATACATTCTATTCTGCTTTAGAAAGGATTATTTTTGCATGAAGATCAAGCTGAGGCACAAATTAATCGCCATTTTTGTTCTCGTCTCTCTTCTGTTCGGGCTGGCATCCGTCCTTTCCTATTTCAATGAGAAGTCGACACGGGCTTCGTACGCGTACATCACCGATGTGGCCGGGGAGCTCCGCTCCGACGCGCAGACGATCCAGATGCTGTCGGAACGGCAGGTAAGCCGGCTGAGGGCATTCCTGCTGTACGACGATCCTTCCTACAAGGAAGGGTTGTACGAGTCCAATGACGGGATCGACCAGACGATCGCGTCCGCGATGAAGCGGAGCGATGCCAAGGAGGTCCGGGAGCAGCTGGAGCGCATTCAAAAGGCGAACCATCAGTTCCGGCAGATGACCGTGCGCATCATGAACGCTTATCTCGTCAACAAACGTCAAGCCGCGCTGGAGGGGCAGAAGGACATCAAGCCGATCAGCGACGAGATCCGGGCCGAGAGCGACGCGCTGGCCACCTGGGTCGAGAAGGAAGTCATCGAGGTCGTCAAGCTGGAGGCGCAGCGTAAAGCCGAGAAGGGGCAGCTGTTCATCATGGTCATCTGCGGCCTGGCCTCGGCCGCGGCGATCGCCGCCGGCTGGTTCGCCGCGCGCATGATCAGCCGTCCGCTCGCCGGCCTGAACGGCGCCGCGCAGCGGATGGCCGACGGCGACCTGACGGGGGAGCAGCCGCAAGTGCGCGGCCGCGACGAGCTGCGGGAGCTGAGCGACTCGTTCCGCCGCATGTCGGACAACATACGCGGCATGGTCGGCGGCATCGCTGTTCACGCGGGCAGCCTCGGCTCTGCGGCAGAGCAGCTGAGCAGCGGCGCCGAGCAGTCGGCGCGGGCTGCGGAGTCTGTGGCGTCGGCGATCGAGGAGATGGCTGGCGGCGCGGAATGGACCGCCGCGCGGGTGGAGGAGAACCGGGAGACGCTGAAGGAATTCGCTCAAGGCGCGGAGCTGGTCGGATCGACGTCCGCCGAGGTGCTGGAGCTGTCTCGCCGGACGAGCCAGGAGGCGGAGCTGGGCGGAAGCATCGTTGCCGAAAACCTGGAGCAGATGCAGACGATCCATGCTTCGATCGAACGCGCGAGCGGCGTCGTGCGCTCGCTGTCGGAGCGCTCGCGGGAGATCCGCGGCATCCTGCAGGTGCTGGGCGAGCTGTCTCGCCAGACGAACCTGCTGGCGCTCAACGCCTCGATCGAGGCGGCCCGCGCCGGCGAGCACGGACGGGGCTTCGCCGTCGTGGCCGACGAGGTGCGCTCGCTCGCCGAGCAGTCGCATCGGTCGGCGGGCTCGATCGGCGCGCTGATCGGCGCGATCCTGCAGGAGACGGAGGAGTCCGCCCGGCTCATGGAGGAAGCGATGCGCAGCGCGAAGGACGGCGTCGAGGTGTCGCGCCAGGCTTCCGACAAATTCGGCGTCATTCTCGGCGGCACCCGAGGCATTACTCCGCATATGGAGGAAATGGCGGCCGTGGCGCAGCAGATTCGCGTCCGCGCCGGGGAGATGACGGAGTCCGGCCGACGTATGGCCGAGGTCGCGCAGTCGCATTCGGCGAGCGCCCAGGAGGTTGCGGCTTCGACGGAGGAGCAGCTCGCTTCGATGGAGCAGATGCGCGCCTCCGCCCGATCGCTCGCGGAGATGGCCGACGAGCTGCAGGGGCTGGTCAGCCGGTTCCGTACGTAGGCGGATGGAGCCTTGTCTAGCAGCGGCCAGGATGCCGCTTGCTCCAAGCAGCGTCCCATGGGACGGGCTTTTGCCCTCCATGGGGCGTTTTTGCTTTGCCAAAAAACGTATAAAAGGGAGGCGGGAGGAAGAAGCTAGCAGGTGGAAAAAGGAGGAGAACAGAGCCTTGAAGCAGAGCAGGTGGAGAAAAACGGCTGCGATGGCCGTATTGGCGACGGGAATCGGCGCGACGCTGGGAGGCGGCTATCCCGGACCGGAAGCGCAGGCGGCCCCGGCCCCGGCGCTTGCGCCGAGCTTGATGGACATGGCGGCCCGAGCGCCGCTTGCGCGGAACGAAAGGGACGGAGCCGCGCCGTCGCCGCAAGCGTCGAATGCGGCGCCGGGAACGGCGGCGCGGCTGGATGCGCCGCATCAGGCAGCTGGAGCTGCGCCTGCGCCGAATGCGGCGCGTCGGGCGCCGGGCGCCGCCGCGCCAGGACAGGCAGGAAAGCCTGCGCCTCCTGGCGGCAAGAGCGGCCTCGCCGTCGCGGACGCGGCCGTCGGCCAGGCGATGGCGAGGCCGATCGCGTCGTCCGCCGAGGCGAGATGCCCGGCGCAGCCTGCCAAGCCGGAGCGGCCGGGCGAAGCGTCCCGGACGGATGGGCCGTCGCGGCTCGTCTGCCTGGCGGTGGCGTTCGAGGCGACGCTGACGCCGCCGCAGCGGGAAGCGCTGCGGCTTCCTTTTACGGCCAAGCATGCCGTCAGCTGGAGCAACCGCCCCGTCGACGAGTTCCCGCGCAACGGCATCGCGCTCGGCACGCTCGGCGAGGACAGCCTGGAGGCGCTCAAGGCGCTGCTGCGGGAGGCGCTCAGCGAGAGCGGCTACGACACGGCCCGAGGCATCATCCTCGCCGACGACAAGATGTCGTCGGCCGCAGGCGGCAATCCGCGCTGGGGCTCGGCGCTGTACCATGTCGCGTTCCTCGGCGACCCGAGCAGCCGCGAGCCGTGGATGCTGCAGCTGAGCGGGCGCCATCTGGCGCTCAACCTCGCCAGCAACACGCGCGAGACCGGCGTGACGCCGATGTTCCTCGGCATCGAGCCGCGGCTGTTCTCCGCCGGCGGACGCGACTGGGCGGTCATGGAGCCGCGGCTGGAGAGCATGTACGCGATGCTGCGCTCGCTGCCGCCCGACCAGATGGCGGCGGCCCGGCTCGGCGACAGCCACGCCGACGTGCTGCTCGGCCCGGGCAAGGACGGGCATTTCCCCGAGGCGGAGGGCATCCCGTACTCCCATCTCGGGGAGCAGCAGAAGCAGCGGGTGCGCGCGTCGATCGCCGCCTGGGTGCGCACGGCGGCTCCGGCATCGGCGCAGGCGCTGCTCGCGGCCTACCTTTCGCCCGAAGCGCTGGAGCGCACGTACATCGGCTGGTCGGGCTCGACGGACGACCGCGTGCCTGGCTCGTACGTCCGGATCGACGGGCCTCGCCTATGGCTGGAGACGGTCACGCTGGCGGAGGAGGCGCTGCCCGGCCGCGGCCATGTGCATACGGTGTGGCGCGACCGCAAGGCCGATTACGGCGGCTGCTTCTTTTAGGGCGTGCAAGGCATGCTTGCAGCCTAAGTCCGGCTCGGCGGCAATCCGGTCGGCGACGTCCTTTTCGCCCCCTTCGCGTCAACGGCCCGAATGCGGGTATATCTTCAGTAAAACGAAGGTACGGAGGAGAACGGGATGCGGACGCAAGGGAGAAGAGGCAGCGCGAACGTGGAGGATCGCCGGGGCAGAGGCATCGGCGGCAAGACCATAGTTGGAGGCGGCATCGGCGGCATCATCCTGCTGATTCTCGTCACGCTGATGGGCGGCAATCCGGGCGACCTGCTCGGCGGCGTCATCGGCGGAGCGGGCACGGAGCAGTCGCAGCCGTACGAGGAGACGGCCGAGGAGGCGGAGCTGTCGCAGTTCGTGTCGGTCGTGCTGGCCGATACGGAGGAGATCTGGGGCGGCCTTTTCCAGCAGCAGGGACTGACGTATGAAAAGCCGACGCTCGTCCTGTACGACGATGCGGTCGAGTCGGCCTGCGGCACGCAGCAGTCGGCGGTGGGGCCGTTCTACTGTCCGGGCGACCGCAAGCTGTACATCGACCTCAGCTTTTATGACGAGCTGCGCCGGCAGTTCCAGGCTCCGGGCGACTTCGCCATGGCGTATGTGATCGCCCACGAGGTCGGGCATCATGTGCAGACGCTGCTCGGCACGTCGGACAAGATCATGCCGCTGCGCGAGAGGCTGAGCGAGGAGGAGTTCAACCGGTACCTCGTGCGCTTCGAGCTGCAGGCGGACTACTACGCCGGCGTCTGGTCGCATCATGCGCAGGGCAAGAGCCTGCTGGAGGAAGGCGACCTGGAGGAGGCGCTCACGGCCGCGAGCGCGGTCGGCGACGACCGCATCCAGGAGAAGGCGCGCGGCTACGCGGTGCCGGAGAGCTTCACGCACGGCACGTCGGAGCAGCGCAAGCGCTGGTTCTACAAGGGCTTCGAGTCCGGCGCGCTCGAAGGCGGCGACACGTTCGGCGCGAAGAGCCTGTAGGCGCGGAGCAGCAGAGCATGCAAAAAGGTCCTCGGGGCATGAGCCCTGAGGACCTTTTTTTGGCTGGCGGCAGGAGCCGGCAATCGAATATTCGCAGCTTCCTTCCTCGGCGGTCAGCAAGCGGATCTCGCGGTCCATGGCATCCTTCCTCATCCCCTGATGGTGTCGTCGTTCCGGCGCGGCTACCGCTCGCCGTCCCACTCCAGCCGGAACTGCTCCAGGTAGCCGAGCATGAAGTCATGGCGCTGCTCGGCGATGCGCTTGGCCGCCGGCGTGTTGAGGCGGTCCTTGAGCTTCAGCAGCTTCTCGTGAAAATGGTTGATTGCCGTGCTCTTGTCCTTGCGGTATTCCTCGGCCGTCAGCACGAGGCGGTCGCGCGGAGGCAGCCCGGGATCGTGGATCGGATGGCCGACATGGCCGGCATAGGCGAACGTGCGCGCGACGGCGATCGCGCCGATCGCGTCCAGCCGGTCGGCGTCCTGGACGACGCGGCCCTCGGGCGTGCGCATCGGGGGATTCGCCCCGCCATTGTAAGACATCGTGCCGATGATCTCCAGCACATGCTCCCGGTCGCCGGGGGCCAGCTCTCGCGCCTCCAGCCAGGAGGCGACCTTGGCCATGCCCGCTTCCTTGGACGGGTTCAGCTTCTCGTCGGCGACGTCGTGCAGCAGCGCGGCGAGCACGCAAAGGAAGGCGTCGGCGCCTTCCTCCGCGGCCAGACGGCGGGCCATGTCGGCGACGCGCTGCACATGCCACCAGTCGTGGCCGCTCGTATCGCCGCCAAGCTCGGCGCGGGCGTAGGCTTCGGCATCGGCGAGCAGGGCGGCTGCGGACGGGCTTGGCGGCGTCGGGGCCGCAGTCGGATCAGGATCAGGATCAGGATCAGGGGTCGGTTGCTCGTGCAGATTGGACACGGGGATCACAGCCTTTCGGGCAGGCGCTGGGCCTGGCGGGAATGGTTCATTCAGGAGGCGAAGCTCCTCCGGCAGCAAAGGATCGGGAGGCCGCGGACGAGCGGGCCTCCCTCGCGGCGGCTTCTGGCTCCAGTGCAGCAGGAGCTGGTCAGGCCGCCTTCCTAGCGGCGGCTTCTGGCTCCAGTGCAGCAGGAGCCGGTCAGGCCGCCTTCCTAGCGGCGGCTTCTGGCTCCAGTGTAGCAGGAGCCGGGCGGCCCGTCTGCCTTTTTCGGGCGGCTTTCCGTGCCAGGGCGGCCGGGTTTTGGTAGAATCAGGAGACAGAGGGCGGCCGAGGGCCGGGGAGGAGCGAGGACATGGAACAGGTGAAAGCGCTTGCCGATGCCGTTCGGACAAGCTTGGCGCAGACGATCGTAGGCAAGGGGGAGGAGGTGGAGCTGCTGCTGACGGCGCTGCTCGCCTCCGGGCATGTGCTGCTGGAGGACGTGCCGGGGACGGGCAAGACGCTGCTCGCGCAGTCGCTGGCGGCGGCGCTCGGACTGGAGTTCCGCCGGGTGCAGTTCACGCCGGACCTGCTGCCGTCGGACCTGACGGGCATCCATTACTACAACCAGAAGGAAGGCGAGTTCCGCTTCCGCCCGGGCCCGCTGTTCACGCAGATCGTCCTCGCCGACGAGATCAACCGGGCGACGCCGCGCACGCAGTCGAGCCTGCTCGAGTGCATGGAGGAGCGCCAGATCAGCATCGATGGCGAGACGATGGCGCTGCGGGAGCCTTTCCTCGTGCTCGCGACGCAGAATCCGATCGACAGCCAGGGCACGTTCCCGCTGCCGGAGGCGCAGATGGACCGGTTCATGATCCGCATGAAGCTCGGCTACCCGGATCGGGAGGAGGGCGTCGAGATTTTGCGGAGGACGGCGCTCGGGCAGCTGCAGCGGGGCGGGACTCCGGGCGAAAAAGACCCCGCGGCGGCAGGCGGCCGCGCGGACGAAGGGAACCGGTCCCGAGAGGCGCAGCTGCTGGAGGCGCAGCGCCGCTGCCGCGAGGTCGCGGTCCACGCCGACCTGCTCGCCTATCTCGTCGAGCTGGCGGAGGCGACGCGCGAGCATCCGGACGCGCTGCTCGGCGTCAGCCCGCGCGGCACCCAGGCGTGGCTGCGCGCGGCGCAGGCGTACGCGGCGATGCAGGGGCGAGCGTATGTGCTGCCCGACGACATCAAGCGGCTGGCGGTGCCGGTATGCGCCCATCGCATCGTGCCGCGCCGCCGCCAGGAGCCGCAGGCGGCGGCCGCCGGGCGCATCGTGCAGGACGCGCTGGCGCGCGTGCCCGTGCCGAGCGAGGAGGCGCTGGCCGCGCTCGCCGCGAGCGCCGCGGGCGGGGCGGGCCTGGCCGGGCCGGCAGGCGGGACAGGCGGGAATAGCCGGGCTGTCGGGGCAGCCGGATCAGCTGGCGGGGTCGGGCCGGCCGGGACAAGCGGGGCAGGCCGATTTGCCGGGACAGCGGGCGAGCCGGGCGCTTCTTCGGGCGCCGGCGCGGGAGGCCGCTGATGGGGATGCTCGCGCTGCTGGCCGCGCTGGCGGCGGCGCTCGGCCTGCAGGGGCTGCTGCTCGGGCGCTGGGCGCTGCGCGGCGTGCGGGTGGAGCGCTCGTTCAGCGCGTCGGCTTGCCATGCGGGAGATGCCATCGAGATGGTCGAGACCATCGAGAACGGCAAGCGGCTGCCGGTGCCGTGGCTGCGGCTGGAGGCGATGCTGCCGGCGGGGCTTTTGTTTCGCGGGACGGGCCAGATGTCGATCAGCTCCGGCTCGATCTACCAGAACCACGCCAGCTTGTTCACGCTGCCGCCGCGAGTGCGGATCATTCGCCGCCATGCCGCCGTCTGCGCGAGCCGGGGCGTCTGGCATATGGGCACCGCGACGATGACGGGCGGCGATCTGTTCGGCCTGTTCGCGGCGTCGATCAAGGTCGAGCTGCCGTGGCGGCTCGTCGTCTATCCGGAGCTGGCCGGCCTCGAGCGGCTGCCGGAGTCGTGGCTGCGCTGGCAAGGCGAGCTGGAGGTGCGGCGCTGGGTGGCCGAGGATCCGTTCGTGACGAGCGGGGTGCGGGACTACGCGCCGGGCGACGCGATGAACCGCATCCACTGGAAAGCCTCGGCGCGCTCCGCCGGCCTGCAGGTGCATCGCTACGGCCACACGGCGAATCCGCGGGCGATGCTGCTGCTGAACGTCGAGGAGTCGGAGACGATGTGGGGCCGGGTGAACGACGCGGAGGGGCTGGAGGAAGCGCTGCGCTGCGCCGCCGCGAGCGCGGCCGAGCTGCTGCACCGCGGCCTTGGCGCGGGCTTCGCGCATAACGCGATGCTGGCCGAGGAAGCGGCCGGCTTGCCGAACCGCGTGGAGCCCGGCTACGGCGGCCTCGCGCTGGAGCCGCTGCTGGAGGCGATGGCGGCGGTGGCGCCGCAGGCGCGGGTGCCGTTTCACGAGCTGCTGCGCCAGGAGGCGGATCGGCAGGAGCAGGGAGCCGGCGGCGAGCGGCTCGATTATCTGCTCATCACGGCGCATGAATCGGCCCGCGTGCGGGAGGCGGCGGAGCGGCTGTCCGCGCTCGGGCATGGCGTGACGATCGTGCGGCCGCCGTCCGCGGACGGGCGCAAGCGAAGGAGGGAGCCGGCATGAGCGGGCGAAAGCGGTTGGACGACGGCCCCAAAGGATGGCGGCAGGAGCCGGGAGAAGCGGATTCAGCCGCAGCGGGCGGTCCGAAGCAGAAGGACGCGGGCCGGCTGGAGGTCGGCGGCTCGGGCGGGTCGGGGCACGGGGGAGCGAGCGGTCCGGAGCAAGGCGGAGCTAGCGGTCCGGAGCATGTCGGATCGAGCAGGTCGGGGCACGGGGAATCGAGCGGTCCGGAGCATGTCGGATCGAGCGGGTCGGGGCACGGGGGAGCGAGCGGTCCGGAGCAAGGCGGAGCTAGCGGTCCGGAGCATGGCGGAGCGAGCGGGTCGGGGCACGGCGGAGCGAGCAGATCGGGACACGGGGAATCGAGCGGCCCGGAGCGGGATGAGTCGGCGCTGGCGGCGGCGCAGCTGGCCGAGGATCGGCGCGGCCTGTTGCTGTGGGGCACGTTGCCGGAAACGGCGGCGCTCTACCCGGCGGCCGTGCTGGCCGCCGAATATGCCGCCGCCTGGCGAGCCGCTAGTGTGCTGTGGGCTCGGGTGCGCTCACGCTCTCGGCCTGAGCGGCCTAGGCTAGCGAGGCCCCCGCCAGCGCGATGTGGAGCCGGTTCGCGCTGACGCTAGGGCGCTGGGGCTCGGCTTCGCATGCGGTTTGGAGCCGGCATCGCGCCCCCCTCCTGCTCAGCGCACCTATGCGGAGTGCAGCTTTGCAGCGGCCGCCCCTGTTATCTATCGTGGCGACGCGCCTGGCTCGTGGCGCTCGGGCCTAGGGTTTATTATGCCGTCGCGGATCAGCCTGCTGCCGTAAGCAACCTGCTGCTGTTCGCCTTCGCCGCCATCAGCTTGCTGCTGCTGCGCTGGAACGGCTGGCAGCTGCGCCGCGCGGCGCATGCGGAGGATAGCCGCCATGCGGTAACACCAAGCATTGCCATGCTCAATCGGCGTCTCACGCTCGGCGTCGTCGCCCTGCTCGGGCTCGGCGTCCTTTGGCTCGGCCCGCTGCAGGCGCTTCTGGACGGCTTGCGCTCGCTGCTGCGCCGCCTGCTGTCGGGCTCGACAGAGCCGCCTCCTCCCGCGACGGAGCCGCCGGCCGGCGCAACGGGGATGCCGCCGATGCCTCCATCCGAGCCGCCGCCGGCTTGGCTGGCGCTGCTCAGCGATTGGTTCGGCTACCTCACCGCTGCCGCCGCCGCCGTGCTCGCGCTGGTGCTGCTTTACCGGCTCGTGCGGCGCTGGCTGCCGGAGCGGCTGCACCGGCTGCTCGGCCAGCTGCTGCGCTGGCTGCGGCTGTCGCGCGAGCTGCGCCGTCCGGGCGTCGAGACCGGCTACGTCGACGAGGTCGTCCGCCTGGAGCGGGTCGGCGACGCCCAGCGGCGCGGCCGCCGCAGCTCCGGCGGCGGCGATCCGGCCGCCGGGCCGGGCGGCGAAGCGCGCCGCCGATACCGGGCGCTGATCGCGCGCGAGATCGGCCGCGGCTACGCGTACCGCGCCGACCGCACGCCGGCGGAGCATGCGCGCGAGCTGGAGCGGCGGCTCGGCGGCGACGCGTCCGGCGGTGGAGGAGGCGCTCGCAACGGCGTGGGATCCGCGTCCGGAGTTAGAGGAGACGCGGTCGGCAGCGCGAGATCCGCGTCCGGCGGTGGAGGAAGCGCTGGCAACGGCGGTGTGAAATCCGCGTCCGGGGTTAGAGGGGGCGCGGTCGGCAGGGTGGGATCCGAGTCCGGAGTTAGAGGAGGCGCGGGAGACGCCGAGCAGGCTGCTGCTCCAGGGCGTCCTGCTGCCGTACCGGCCGCGGCCTCTATACAGCGGGGCGCAGCTTCGCGCTTGGCCCGCTGGTTCGGCGGCCGAGGCTCCGTCGACAGCGGTGCGGCTGCGCCCGCTGCGGACTCGGGCGCCGAGCTGCGCTCCGCGAACGAGCTGGCGGAGCTGCTCCGCCAGTACGAGGCGGAGCGGTACGGGGCGCCCGCTGAGGCGAATCGGCATCGGCCAGCGGCTATGGACGGGCCTGGCTCCGTTTCAATTGGGGGAGGAGCGTCAAGTTCCGGCGCTCTGGCCAGCGGTGACGACGATTCTAGCGATCTCCGCGACTAAGCTGGCGACCGCTTGAGCCCGGCAGGCACCCCAATTTGGGCCGCCGACTAAAATCCAAGGCACAAAAGTGCCTTGGATGCACCGAAACGGGCTGCCGACTAAAATCCAGGGCACAAAAGTGCCTTGGATGCACCGAAACGGGCTGCCGACTAAAATCCAGGGCACAAAAGTGCCTTGGATCCTCCCAAACGGGCCGCCGACTAAAATCCAGGGCACAAAAGTGCCTTGGATGCACCGAAACGGGCCGCCGACAAAAATCCAGGGCACAAAAGTGCCTTGGATGCACCGAAACGGGCCGCCGAATGAAATCCAAGGCACAAAAGTGCCTTGGACCCGCCGAAACGGGCCGCCGACTAAAATCCAGGGCACAAAAGTGCCTTGGATGCACCGAAACGGGCTGCCGACAAAAATCCAGGGCACAAAAGTGCCTTGGATGCACCGAAACGGGCTGCCGACAAAAATCCAGGGCACAAAAGTGCCTTGGATGCACCGAAACGGGCTGCCGACTAAAATCCAGGGCACAAAAGTGCCTTGGATCCTCCCAAACGGGCCGCCGACTAAAATCCAGGGCACAAAAGTGCCTTGGATGCACCGAAACGGGCCGCCGACAAAAATCCAGGGCACAAAAGTGCCTTGGATGCACCGAAACGGGCCGCCGAATGAAATCCAAGGCACAAAAGTGCCTTGGACCCGCCGATGGGATCCATAAATTTGGACCGGTGGCTGCCGCTTCAGAGGCTTGGCCTGCGTGCCGCGTCCGGAGCCGTTCAATTGAAGCGCAGGCGGTCATTCCTGCCGCCCGCGCCTCTTCTTTCCTCTGCTGTTTCAAAGGGACGGGCGCGGCGGTACTCATGAAGAAAACCCTCGCGAAACGCGGGACTAGAAAGAGGCCTTCCATGAGCGCATCCCGCCCCAATGAACCGATTCCTCCATCCGACCTCGCGGACGCCGATCCATCCGATCCGCGTCGCCGCCAGCGGCCATCCGACCGCCGCCATGCAGCGAACCCGCTTCCGGCAAAAGCGGCACGCAGCGCGCCGGCCGCTGTACAGGGCGGGGATGAGCCCGCGCCCGCTCGGCCTGATTCGGGCGGAGCTTCAAGCCGTCCGCGCCGTTCTCGGCGCCCCCGCCGCCCCGGCCTGCGGCTCGTCCTGCTCCTGCTTTTCTTGCTCTTGTACGCCGGCGTCGTCCTCTATCAGGCGAACAAGCCGCTGCCGCCCGGCGTGTCGTTCGAGGGCGCGGTCCATCCTGTGCCGGCAAGCCGCATCGAGCTGCTGACCGACCTGACGTTCGAGGACGAGGACGGGGGCAAGACGACGGAGCAGGCCATTTTCTCGCGCATGCTCCGGGCGATCGGGGACGCCGAGCGGTTCGTCGTGCTTGACCTGTTTCTTTTCAACGGGTATTACAACGAGGACCAGTCGTTCCCGCCTCTGAGCCGGCCGGTCGCAGACGCCCTCATCGCCCGCAAAAAAGAGCTTCCGAATCTGAGCGTCACGGTCATCACGGATGACGTGAACACCTCCTACGGCTCGCATCCCGCTCCTGACCTGGAGCGGCTGCGGCAGGCCGGCATCGCCGTCGTCGTCACCGACGTCGATCCGCTGCGGGACTCGAATCCGCTTTATACGGCGGGCTGGCGGTTGACGGCGGGCTGGCTCGGCACCGAGGGCCGGGGCTGGCTGCCCAACAAGATGGCCAGCGGAGCCCCCGACATGACCGTCCGCTCCTACCTCAAGCTCGTCAACGCCAAAGCCAACCACCGCAAGACGCTCATCACCGAGGATACGCTCGTCGTCGCCAGCGCGAACGCGCATGACGCGAGCTTTTTCAACTCCAACAGCGGCTATGCCGTCACCGGCGTGCCGGAGCTGCTGGCCGAGGCGCTGCGAACCGAGCAAGCGGCGATCGACCTGTCCGGCTCGGACGTGCGGCTGCCGGGACCGGATCAGCTCGCTCCGACGCCAGCAACTGAAGCGCCGTCCTCCGCCGCATCCGATCCAGCCCTGGCATCCTCCGCGCCGTCCTCCGCCGCATCCGATCCAGCCTCGGCATCCTCGGGTCCGCCCTCCGCCGAGCAAGCTTCCGTGCAGCTGCTGACCGAAGGCCGCATCCGCGCGCATGTGCTGCGCGATCTGGACGCGGCGGGAGCGGAGGACCGGATCTGGCTGGGCATGTTCTACCTGGCGGACCGCGACGTCGTGCAGGCGCTGGTCCGCGCTTCCGACCGCGGCGCGCAGGTGCGGCTCATCCTCGATCCGAACGAGGTCGCTTTCGGCAACTCCAAAATCGGCGTGCCCAACCGCCCCGTCGCCGCCGAGCTGCGGGACCGGACGGAGGGCCGCATCGAGGTGCGCTGGTACAACACGGACGAGGAGCAGTACCACGCCAAGCTCATGCTTGTCTCCGGCCCGAACGGCGCGGTTATCCATAACGGCTCGGCCAACTTCACGACGCGCAACCTGGACGACCTCAACCTGGAAACGAACCTGCGGGTGCAGGCCGCTCCGGACAGCCGTCCCGCCGCCGAGCTGGAGGCGTATTTCCGCAAGCTGTGGACGAACGACGGCGCCCGCTACACGCTCGACTACAGCGAGTACGAGGAGAAGACCGTCTGGCTCAAGCGGCTGATGTACCGCGTGCAGGACCGGCTCGGGTTCACGACGTTCTAGTCGGGACAGTCGAGCGCTTGGACTCGAATAAAGCCGCGCGTTCCGCAAGGAGCGGGCGGTTTTTCTGCTTCGGCACTCGCTTCGGGAGCTGCATCCGCACCGCACTCGCTTCGGCACCTGCTCCCACACCTGCCCCCGCAGCGCGCTCGCTTCGGCACTCGCTCCAACACCTGCATCCGTCTCCGCACTTGCTTCGGCACCTGCCTCCACACCCGCATCCGTCTCGCCCCCGCTCTCGCTCTACTCCCGCCTCGGCTTGACTATTCCGGCCGAACCTTCTTCAATGAGATCAGGAATCGAACTTGGGAACGGAGGAGACAGATGGCGCTGCTGCTGGCAGGAGAGAAGGGCTTCGAGGTGGAGGCGATCCTGTTCGACAAGGACGGGACGCTGATCGAATTCAGCTACACATGGGGAGTATGGACGCGGCATATGCAGGAGGCGTTCGCGGAGCGGCTGCGGGGAAAAGGGTTCCCGGACCTGCCGCGCGAGGAGCTCGGCCGGGAATGGGGCATCTCGTTCGCGGAGAGCGGCATCGCCTCCGGCTATGACCGGAACGGTCCGCTCGCGGCCGGCACGCTGGCCGAGCTGCTCGCGCTGCTCGCGGCAAGCGGCTACCGACGCGGCCTCGGCTGGAGCGAGGCTCGCGTCTTCGCCCAGGAAAGCCTGCATCTCGCCGAGAGCCGAATGCAGCAGGAGCGGCCCGCGCTGGCGCTGCCCGGCGTGCCGGAGCTGCTCGCGTCCTGCCGCGAGCTCGGGCTGCCGGCTGCGGTCGTGACCGCAGACGAGACGACATCGGCCGTGCAGCATCTGAGCTGGCTCGGGCTGGACGGCTATTTCGCCGAGATCATCGGCACCGATCAGGTCGACCGCGGCAAGCCTTACGGCGACATGGTCGAGCTCGCCTGCCGCCGGCTCGGCGTTGATCCGGCTCGCGTCGCCGTCGTCGGCGATACGAACGGCGACATGCTCATGGCGCGCGCCGCCGGAGCGGGAGCCGCCATCGGCCTGGCCGACGCGGACAAGGCGCAAGAGCTGCCGGACGCGGATGTCGTCGTGCCGTCCTGCGCGCAGCTGGAGCTGCAGCGCTAGGGCGTGTTTGCAGCCCCGCTCAAGCGGGCAGGGAAGAAGGGCGACGGTTCTCGGACCGTCGCCCTTCGATTTGACGCGCCCCTCCGATGACTGGATCGACGCCCGCCACGGGAACGCCACATCTGCCTTCGGGACGCCACGCATGCCTGTGATATTCTGGAAGAGAACTCAAAATTGGAGGCGCTTCCGTATGACCTCATGGAGGCAAGCGGTCCTGCTCGTCAGCGGACTGGGACTATCCTATCTCGGCAACTGGATCTACTTCGTCGCCATCAACCTGACGGTGCTGGACCTGAGCGGCGGCTCGGCGGCCGCCGTGGCGGTGTTGTTCGCGCTGCGCCCTGCGGCGCTGCTGCTGACGAACTTCTGGTCGGGCAGCATCGTCGACCGCGCCGACCCGCGGCGGCTGATGATCGCCTCCGATCTAGTGCGCGGCGCGCTGATGGCGGCCATTCCTTTCGTCTCCACGCTGTGGGGCATCTACGCGCTCGTGTTCCTGATCGGGCTTGCCGGCTCGTTTTTCGGTCCCAGCCAGCAGGTGTACATCGTCAAGCTCATCCCCGGACAGGAGCGAGCGCGCTTCAACTCCATCCTCGGCATGAGCAGCTCCGGCGCGTTCCTGCTCGGACCCGCCGTCTCGGGCCTGTTCATCCCGCTATGGGGCGCAGACTTCAGCATCTTCTTCAACGCCGCGACGTTCTTCGCTTGCGCCGGCATGATCGCGCGGCTGCCGTCCGTGGGCGAAGGCGCAGCGGGCGCGCCTGCGGCTCCCAAGGAGGCCGAGGCGGATCGGGGCGAGCCGGCCGCCGGTGCAGCCGAACGCTCCCCTCATGGCTCGAATTCCGCCGACGAACCGAGCCTCCCTTCCGGCTCCGCCCTGGCTGCGCCAGGGAAAGTCCGGCTGCCGCGGCTGCGGGCATGGGCCGCCGACTGGCGGGAGGTCGGGCGCTTCGCCCGCTCGGCCAAGCCGTTCCTGCTCGTGTACGGCCTTTTCCAAGGCGCGATGCTGCTCGGAGCGGCGATCGACTCGCAGGAGGCGACGTTCATCCGCGAGCAGCTGACGCTGTCCCCGGAGGCGTACGGCCTGCTCGTCAGCATGACCGGCATCGGGTCGCTGGCCGGCGCGTCGACGGCGGCGCTGCTCGCCCGGCGCGTTCCTTTCCTCTGGTACCTCGGCGGCGGCACGTTCATGACCTGCGTCTTCTATTTGCTGTTCTATCTGTCGGATGGGTTCTGGATGCCGTCGGCGGCGTTCATCGGGCTCGGGTTCGGCATGGCGTATGCGGGAGCGGGCTATGCGACGTACTTCCAGCAGCAGGTGCCGGCGCAGCTGATGGGCCGCGTCGCCAGCGCGTCGGACATGGCGCAGGGCGGGCTGCAGATCGCGCTTACGCTGCTCGTCGGCCTGCTGGCGGACCGGCTCGGCCTGCAGCCGGTATGCGTGGCCGTTGCCGCGCTCGCGGCCGGACTGGGGCTGGCGCTCTTTCTCCGCACGTCGCTGTTCAGGCGGTCGATGGGGGCAGGCGGGCCTTCTACGCTCGGAATGTGAGGCGCATGGCAACCTTTGGCAGGCGGCGGGCGTCAGGAAGGGCAGAAGAGGCGTTCGGTCGAGCCGAAGCCGACCCGAGAAAGGGGAGCGTGTCATGCGAGAACCAGCCGTTCGGCAGCAGGAGGGAAATGTCCTCCGCGCGCCGTCGTACCCTTCCGCCGTCCCGCCTGTCCGTGCCGAAACCGCCGCAGTAAACCGCCGCCGTCCGGATCTAGAGAGGCTGGACGGCTCCAGGCTGAACCATCGCCGCCCGGTTCGGCAGGGGCCGGCAGCCCCCGGCCTGCGCCATCGCCGCTTGCTTGGTCTGCTTGCCGCGCTCGCCCTGCTGGCCAGCGTGCTGGCGGGCTGCGGCTCAAGCGACGACGCGGAGTCGCCGGCCGTCTCCACCGCTCTACCGTGGATCGGACATGCCGTGCGCGTCGAGGAGGGGCGGTTCCTGTTCACTTCCTCCGCGCCCGGTTTGCCGAGCAACGAAGCGGTCTGGGTCGCGGTCGGAGGCGAGCTGGAGCTGCCGCCGGTCGGACAGAAGGTATCCGTCGATTTTCAAGGCGGAGCGATCGCGACCAGCTATCCCGGACAGGGAACCGCCCGCGTCATCAAGCATCTGCAGGAGGAGGGAGAGCCGTTCGCAGGCGCGTCGCTGACGGCGGCCGAGGCGATTCGCCGGGCGCTGGAGCAGCTGCCGGAGCTCGCCGTTCCGGTCGTGCAGGGAGTCGTCTATGCGGCGGACGATGCGAGCTGGACGGTGCGGCTGGAGGATGACCAGGCGAAGGACGAACGAGTTCAGGAGGTCCGGATTCCGGATGCAAAGACGCCCGCCGAACAAGGAGCGTCCATGACCGGACATGTCGTCCGCATCGACAAGGGCGGGTTCCTTCTCACGGGAGAGGGCGGCCCGTCGGGCAACGCCCTGTCCGTCACGAGCCCTGTTTCCGTCGAGCTCGGTCAGCAGGTGAGGGTCCGTTTCGACGGAGGAATCAACGAGTCCTATCCCGCCCAGGCGAAGGCGGCGTCCGTCGAGCGGATCGACAGCGGCGACCCGCAGAAGCTGGCCCTGTCGCGGGAGAAGGCGATCCGCATGGCTCTCGAACAGGCGCATGCGGCCGTGCCGATCATCGTCGAAAGCTCGTACCAGGAAAACGGCGCGAGCTGGACCGTCGTCATCCAGGACGGCATGGATGCCGAGGCGGAGCCGGAAAGCATCGGCATCCGAGTCGATGCGTCGACCGCGCCGTGAACCCGGCGCTGGACACCATCGATTCGTCGATAGCGGCAGGAGCCGGCTCGTCTCGGGACGAATAACCTTTGCGATGAGCCTGGAGCTGTCTATCCGAGGAGGAGAAAGAGATGAGCCTAGAAGAGGCTGTGGGACAAAGCGGGGACGTCCGCGCCGAGCTGAAGCGCCGGCTGAACCTGAGGGAGCTGGGCGGCTTGCCGGCCGAGGGCGGCAGGCGGGTCAAGCCGGGACATCTGTACCGGTCGGGGGAGCTGACCGATCTGAGCGAAGGGGAGTTCCGCCTGCTGGAATCGCTCGGGCTGGCGTTCGTCTGCGACCTGCGCACGGCGGACAAAGGGGCCGAGGTGCCGACGCCGCGCATCGGCGAGGCGCCGTATCTGCAGCTGCCGGTGTTCGGCGGCAACTTCAGCTCCGGAGAGATTCCGAAGCTGCTCGGCCAGCTCGCGGCGGGCGGCCAGCTCGACAATCCGCTGCCCGGCATCTACCGGCAGTTCGTGACCGACGAGCATACCCGCGGCGCCTATGCCCGCCTCATGCGCGCGCTGCTGGAGGCGGAAGGCCGCCCGGTGCTGTGGCATTGCACGGTCGGCAAGGACCGCACGGGCTTCGCAGCCGCCGTCGTGCTGCTGGCGCTCGGCGCCTCGGAGGAGACGATCGCGGCCGACTACATGGCGACCGAGGGCACGCGGCCGGAAGCGACGGAGCGCATCCTCGCCCAGGTCGGCGCCGTGCTGCCGGACGAGCGGGTGCTCGGCTTTGTCCGCTCCGTGCTGGGCGTGTCGCCGGAGTACATCCATAGCGCGCTGGACGAGATGCGGCGCGTGTACGGCTCCACCGTCGGCTACCTCGAGCAGGCGCTCGGCGTGAGCGCGGAGGAACGCCGCTTGCTTCGGGAGCGGTATTTGGAGTAAGGGGGCGCGGCTTCTAGAAGGCCCGCTCGATTGCCTGCGTGGAAAGGGAGGGACAGGATGGCTTTCGCCTACGAAGGAATCGACCATGTGCAGCTGGCCGCGCCGGCGGGCTGCGAGGAGGAGGCTCGCCGCTTTTACGGCGGCCGCCTCCAGTGGGAGGAGCTGCCGAAGCCGCCCGAGCTGGCGAAGCGGGGCGGCGTCTGGTTCCGCTGCGGCCGGCATGAGGTCCATATCGGCGTGCAGGACGGCTTCGTGCCGGCTCGCAAAGCGCATCCGGCCTTTCTCGCGACGGGGCTGGAGGAGCTGCGCCGGGCGCTGGACGAGGCAGGGATCGCGACGGCCGACGACGACGCAAGGCAAGAAGAAGGCATCTTGCGCTTCTACGCGCAGGATCCGTTCGGCAACCGGCTGGAGTTCATGGAACGGGTATAGCCGCATCCGACTAAAAGAGCCGTACCGCCGTCAGCAAGCTGACGAACGGTACGGCTCTTTTGCGATTACTTCTTCTCGCCGGTCAGGATCGACTCGATGCGCTCGACGATCTCGGCGTCGAGCTTCACGCCGGAAGCCTTGGCGTTCTCGACGACCTGCTCGGGACGGCTCGCGCCGACGAGGGCGCTGGCGACGTTCGGCTGGCGCAGAATCCAGGCGAGCGCCAGCTGGCCGACCGTCAGGTCGAGCTCTGCCGCCACGTGCGCGAGCTGCTTGACCTTGCCGATCTTCTCCTCGGTGATGCCGTTTTTGACCCAGTCGAGCTTGGCCGCGCGGCTGTCCGCCGGGATGTCGGTCGCCGACGTGTACTTGCCGGTCAGCAGCCCTTGGGCCAGCGGCGAGAAGACGACTTGTCCGACGCCGCTGCGCTCGCTGTACGGGATGATCTCCGGCTCGATGTAGCGGTTGAACATGTTGTACTGCGGCTGGTTGACGACGATGCGGTCGAGCAGATAGCGGTCGGCGATCGCATGCGCTTCCGCGATCTGCGACGCCGTCCACTCGCTCACGCCGACGTACAGCACCTTGCCGGCGCGCACGAGGTCGTCCAGCGTGCGAAGCGTCTCGTAGAGCGGCGTCTCCGGATCATGCCGGTGGCAGTACATGATGTCGACGTAATCCACGTCCAGCCGCTTCAGGCTCGCGTGGAACTGGTCGGTCAGATGCTTGCGCGACAGGCCGCGGTCGTTGGGCAGGTCGCCCATCGGCCAGAACGCCTTGGTCGCCAGCACATAGGAGTGGCGCGGGAACGCTTTGATCGTCTCGCCGAGCAGCGTCTCGGCCGCTCCGCGCTCGTACACGTTCGCCGTATCGAAAAAGTTGATGCCCAGATCGTATGCCGTATGGATCGCCTTGACGGCGTTCTCGCGTTCCACGTACCCTCCGTACGTCAGCCAGCTGCCCAGGCTGATGTCGCTCACCTTGACGCCGGCGCTTCCCAGCCTGCGGTAATTCATGCTCATCGGGATATCCCTCCATTGGAATCGGATTTCGGAACAGCCTCTATTCTACGCATGTTTCTACCGGGATGGAAGTAGTGAAAAATTCGTCACTTTATTATACAAGGGTTATCTACTATACTTGAGGTTACTAGCTTACGAGAAGGAGACGTTCGACTTGGCTGCCAACAACTATGTACCGAAAAAGCCCGACGTGATCAACTGCAACATCGAAAAGACGCTGGACGTCATCGGCGGCAAATGGGCCTTTCTCGTCCTGCGGGAGCTGTTCGTCGGCACGCGCCGCTTCGGCGAGCTGCAGCGGCTCATCCCGGCCGTCAGCCCGCGCGCGCTCACGAGCACGCTACGCCATATGGAGCAGAAGGGCGTGCTTGAACGCAAGGTATACCCGACCGTGCCGGTCACGGTCGAGTATACGCTGACGCCCAAGGGCGAGGATCTGCATCAGATCATCCGGGAAATGAAGCTCTGGGCTTCCAAATGGACGTGAGGCCGGCTGCGGCGGCCGCCGCGCTTGCGGAGCCCCGCTAGACGCGCCGGCCGCTCGAGCGCAGGCCGAGCCGCTTGCGCCGCAGGAACGCGGCGCCGTATTCGCCATGCGGATGGATGCGGGCATGCTCGATCTGCACGGTGGAGTGGGAGATGCCGAAGTTCTTTTGAAGCGTGTCGTTGATGGCTAGAATGATGCAGTGGGGCTGGATGCGCTCGTCGGCGAACACATGCGCGGTCAGGGAGTAGTGCTCGGTCGACACGGCCCACAGATGCATCTCGTGCACGTCCTCGACGCCCTCGACGGCGCGGATCGCCCGGCGGATCTCCTCGAGATCGAAGCCTCCCGGCACGGACTCCATCAGCACGAGGTACGCCTCGCGCGTGATGCGCGCGCCGCCGGCGAAGATGATGCCCGCGATGACGAGGCTGACGAGCGGGTCGAACCAGACGCGCCCGGTCCAGAGGATGAGCAGCGCGGAGGCGATGACGCCGATCGAGCTGAGCAGGTCGCCGATGAAGTGCCAGAGCGCGCTGCGCACGTTCAGGTTGTCTTCCTCCTTCATGCTGCGGCTGAGCACGATCGTCAGCACGATGTTGACGACGAGCCCGATCGAGGCGATGCCGAGCATGAGGCCGAAGTCGATCGGCTCCGGCCGCAGGAAGCGGCGGACGCCCTCGATCAGGATGCCGACGGAGATCGCGGCCAGCGCCAGCCCGTTCAGGAACGAGGCGATGATCTCGAAGCGCAGATAGCCGAACGTATAGCGCGAGTCCGGCTGGCGCGACGCCATGTAGATGGCGGTCATGCTGAGGCCGAGCGCGATGACGTCGGAGATCATATGAGCGGAGTCGGAGAGCAGCGCGAGCGAGTTCGACAGCAGGCCGCCGACGATTTCCACGATCGTGAAGAAAAAGGTCAGCAGCAGCGTGATCCAGAGCGTGCGCTTGGAACGGGATTGCGTTTTGACATGCTCCAGGTGATGATAGTCTGGCATGGGGGTCGCGACCTTTCCGGATCCGGGGCGCGGAGCACGGTAGCAGCCGCTGTCCGGCGCCCTCGGATCTAAATTAGATTAATTATTATATTAACTCAATTCTTACATGGTTGCAATTATTATAAATGACAATGATTGTCAGTCTCAGAAAAGAGGAATGGAACGATGACTTCCCTGTATGGATTCACTTTGGATGGGCTGGAGGCTTGGCTCGGCGAGCGGGGACACCGCAAGTTCCACGCGATGCAGGCGTGGGAGAGCCTCTACCGCAAGCGGGTGCGCGACTTCGCGGGCATGGAGGCGGCCGGCGTCAAGCCGGAGGTCGCGCGGCTGCTGGAGGCGTCGTTTGCGATCGGCACGCTGGAGGAGCATACGCGCCAGGAGTCGGTGGACGGGACGGTGAAGTTCCTGTTCCGCCTGCAGGACGGCAACCTGATCGAGACGGTGCTGATGAAGCATAAGTTCGGCCTCAGCGTCTGCGTGACGACGCAGGTCGGTTGCAACATCGGCTGCAGCTTCTGCGCGAGCGGGCTGCTCGCCAAGAGCCGCGATCTGACGGCCGGCGAGATCGCCGAGCAGATCATGCGCGTGCAGCTGTTCCTCGACGATGCGGGGCATGGCCAGCGGGTGAGCCATATCGTCGTCATGGGCATCGGCGAGCCCTTCGACAACTACGCGCATCTGATGGACTTCCTCGCGATCGTCCAGCATCCGAAGGGCCTCGCCATCGGCCCGCGCCACATCACCGTGTCGACGAGCGGCCTGACGGCCAAAATCCGCGAGTTCGCGGACAGCGGCGTGCCGGCGAACCTCGCCGTGTCGCTTCACGCCCCCAATGACGAGCTGCGCACGCGCATCATGAAGATCAACAAGGCGTACCCGATCGCGAAGCTGCTTGACAGCATCGACTACTACCTCGAGCGCACGCGCCGCCGCATCACGCTGGAGTACATCCTGCTGGCGGACGTGAACGACCGCCGCGAGGAAGCGCAGCAGCTCGCCGAGCTCGTCCGCTCCCGCCCGCAGCTGCTCCGGCTGGCCAACGTCAACCTCATTCCGTACAATCCGGTCGACGAGCATAGCCAGTATCGGCGCAGCACGCAGGAGGCGATCGACGGCTTCTACGACGTGCTCAAGAAAAACGGCGTCAGCGTCAGCGTGCGGCTCGAGCACGGCGCCGACATCGACGCCGCCTGCGGCCAGCTGCGCAGCAAGCAGCTGCGCGGCGGCGAGGGCAAGGAGCCGGCCGCTGCCGGCGTGTAGGCGCATCACGGCCTCCAGGGCTGCCCCGAACGTCCTTTGCGGACGGGACGGGGCAGCCCTTCTTTGGCTATATCCGTTTCCTCCCTTTACCGGGCCTGCGGCAGGCTTCCATAATGGAGTCATCAAGGACGCCGACAGGCGGACAGGGACAGGGACAGGGACAGGGAGGAACGCCATTGATCGGGACGAAGATTCGGGCGCCAAGGCTGCCGGACGATTACGACGGCATGGCCGCGCTGTGGAACGAGTGGCTGGCGGAGCCGACGACGGCGGAGGGGCTGGCCGAGGAAGACCGCAAGATGTACGAACAGGGACAGCTGCATCGAAACGAGGAAGGCAAGCTCGCGGGCTACGATCGGCTGCGCCAGGTGGCCGAGGCGGAGGACGGACGGCTCGTCGGCTACTCGACGATCTGGCGCGCGCCCTGGACGCCGCCGGGCATGGTGAACCACTTCGTGCTCGTCGCCGCCGACGCGCATGGACAGGGCATCGGCGCGGAGCTGACCCGGAGCTCCCGCGAGTGGGCGCGAGAAGCCGGCGCGGACACGCTGCTCAGCGAATGCTGGGACGATGACGAGCGGGCGATTGCCTTCGCGCGCCGCGGAGGGTTCGAGACGGAGCGGCGCTCGTGGCAGTCGGTGCTCGATCTGACGGACGGCCAGGACCCTTCGCAGCCGGAGGACAGGATGATCATCGAGCGGCTGGAGGAGGAGGGCATCGCTTTTGCCTCGCTGGCGGACCTGCCTCCGGGAGAGGAGACGCTGCGGCGGCTGCATGAGCTGTGCACGTCGACCTATACGGACATCCCCGGCTTCCTCGGCGAGACGATGCCCTACGGGGAATGGCTCAAGTGGGGCCTGCAGGTGGAGGGCTACGCGCCGGCGCGGGTGCTCGTGGCGATGGACGGAGAGCGTCTCGTCGGCATCTGCAACGTCATCTACAACGAGGATTCCGGCGGCATGTACCACGAGTATACCGGCGTCGCGCGGGAATATCGCGGCCGCGGCATCGCCCGCGCGCTCAAGCTGCTGTCGATCCGCCTCGCGCTGCGCGCCGGGGCCCGCTATTTGCGGACGGACAACGACTCGCTCAACGTCCCGATGCTGGCGATCAACCGCCGCCTCGGCTACCGGCCGCTGCGAGGCCGCCATCGCCTGATCGCGACGCTGGAGCAAGGAGCTTCGACCCGGGAGGGCTCCGGCGCCGGCCGGACCGGAGCGCCGACGGCTTGAGGAAATTCGCCCGTCCTCTGCCGCGTCGGGGCCGCCGCTCAGC
This sequence comes from Paenibacillus pasadenensis, assembly GCF_002864175.1. NCBI lineage: Bacteria > Bacillati > Bacillota > Bacilli > Caryophanales > Paenibacillaceae > Paenibacillus > Paenibacillus pasadenensis. The sequence continues at coordinate 341,917 of NZ_NFEZ01000001.1, forward strand.
ATGGTCCGGCTCGATTGTGATACACTAGAGGGCATATGCGACCCGATAGGAGAGAACGATCATGGCGAATGAAGAAATAATCCTGACGGCCGAGGGACTGGCCAAGCTGGAGGCGGAGCTGGAAGACCTGAAGGGTCCGAAGCGCCGCGAGCTGGCGCAGCGGATCAAGACGGCGATCAGCTACGGCGACCTCAAGGAGAACAGCGAGTACCACTCCGCCAAGGAAGACCAGGCATTCATGGAGACGCGCATTCTGCAGATCCAGGCGATGCTCAAGAAGGCGCGTGTCGCCGACAGCTCCGATACGTCCAAGGTGACCGTCGGCTCCCTCGTCTCGCTGCTCGATCAGGAGTTCGACGAGAAGCTGCAGTACCGCATCGTGGCGCCGGCCGAGGCCGACGTCATCGACGGCAAGATCTCGTACGAGAGCCCGCTCGGCAAGACGCTGATCGGCAAGCGGGTCGGCGATACCGTCGAGGTCGACGCGCCGATGGGCAAGATCCAATACAAGGTGCTGGAGATCAAGAGCGCCTGATTTCGCAAAAAAAGCGCATCGTTCCCGGAAGGGGACGATGCGCTTTTTTCGATATTAAAGAAAGGATATCTTTTCAGGCAATGGAGTGAGATTTTTCGATGAGAACCATCATTGGGAGCGATTCGTAGAGAAGAATCGAGACCGCATGCGGCCGTAATGAATTAGGTGTACGAGCGTTCGTCGACATGAGCGCGTGCTAACGTCATTTTTGCCTTTAGAGAGCGCGGTTCGTCGGCATCAGCGCGTGCTAACGTCATTTTTGCCTTTAGGGAGCGCGGTTCGACGGCATGAGCGCGTGCTAACGTCATTTTTGCCTTTAGGGAGCGCGGTTCGACGGCATCAGCGCGTCCTAACGCCGTTGGAACCTTCGCTCTCTGCAGAAGCCAGAAGCGAGACGGAGTTCGTGGAAGATAACAAGTTAAAAAGGTTCAACTTGAAAAAGTAATCATCATAATGCCCATCGTTAGGATATAACAAACAATATATATTGATTGGCTTACTCAAATTGTCAAGAACCCCACGCTTTTCTTAAAAGCGTCGGATTTCTTTTTGTTGTTTGCTCCTTTTCAGGCCGAGTGAAATAGCATTCTACGCCGGTAGCCAACAGGGGCGTTTTGGATGCATTTCCTCTCTTGCTCCTATCGCCGCCTGCTTAGACGGCAGGAGCTCTCGCCCGCCTATTGCAGCTTCGAATCGACGGCGCGGGTGCCGTGGCCCTGGCGGGACACTTCGTCGAACAGCTCGGCCGGTCCGGCCGCCGCAGGCAGATGCTTCAGCAGCAGGTCCTCCAGGTCGCCGACGGTCGCCGGGCGCGCCCGGCGCGTCAGCTGGTAGCCGAGCAGGCCGTTCGGCTCCAGCGTCGCCCGCTCGATCTCGCTCAGGCTGGAGATGCCGAGGTTGCGCAGCTGCATCTCGATCTGATCGACGGAGTGGCGCAGCTTGCGCAGGTTCGCCTCGTGGATCTGGCCGTTCTCGATGATGATCTTGGAGCCGCCCCGGACGAGCCGCTCGAACCGGTTCGACTTGAGCTCCAGCCAGTCGACGGCCAGCAGCGTAAGGATGAACATCACGGCGGAGCCGATGGCGATCCAGAGGTGGTGGTTGGCGATCGGCTGCACAATCGTCGTGCCGATCGAGATCATGATGACGGCTGGCGCGATGCTCATCTGCGACAGCGGCTTGCGGCCGGCGGCACGCAGCAGGACGATGCCTACGAGCACGAGAAAAGCGGATTTCCAAACCCAGTCGAACGACATGCAAAGCCTCCTTTATGGCAAAACGAGGATATCCATAGGGTAGGCAGCGCAGCCGGGGATTATGTGGCCGAAGGAAAAAGCTCGCCAAAAAGCCCCGGCATTCGATGCCGGGGCTTGGGATCGGGCTGCTCACGCTTACTCAAAGAAGGTCTTCAGCCGGTCCGCGATCGCGTCCGCGTCCGCCGGCGACAGCTCGACATACGTCGGGCGCTCGAACAGCTCCGCGATCTGCGGCGGGTACGTCTGCTCGATGCCGACCAGCCGGATCGACTCGTCGAACTTGGCCGGATGCGCCGTCGCCAGCGCGACGACCGGGCTCGCCGGAGCGATGCGGTCGGCGGCTGCGACGCCGCAGGCCGTATGCGGATCGAGCAGATAGCCGGTGTCGCGATGGTAGCGGGCGATCGTGTCGAGGCATTCCTCGTTGCCGACCGCATGGGCGGAGAAATCCGCCTGCACGGCGGCGAGCTTGTCGGCCGGAATCGAAAGGGAGCCTTGCTGCTTGAACTGCTCCATCAGCCCGGCGACGCTCGCGGCGTCCTCGCCATAGAGATAGAACAGGTAGCGCTCGAAGTTGCTCGCGACCTGGATGTCCATCGACGGGCTGTGCGTGCCGCGGAACTCGCCCGGCTGATACACGCCCTCGGCGACGAAGCGGGCGAGGATGTTGTTCTCGTTGGTCGCGAGGATGAGGCGGTCGACCGGCAGGCCCATGCGCTTGGCGAGGTAGCCGGCGAAGATGTCGCCGAAGTTGCCCGTCGGCACGCTGAAGCTGACCGGGCCGGCATGTCCGCGCTTCGCCAGCTGCAGGTAGGCGTAGAAGTAGTAGACCGTCTGCGCGAGGATGCGGGCGATGTTGATGGAGTTGATCGCGCGCAGGTGGTAGCGGTGCTTGAAGTCCACGTCGGCGAACAGCTCCTTGATGATGCGCTGGCCGTCGTCGAACGTGCCGTCGATCGCCAGGTTGAGCACGTTGGCGTCGTCGATCGTCGTCATCTGCAGCTCCTGCACCCGGCTGACCTTGCCGTGCGGATGGAGGATGCAGATGGAGATGCCTTCCTTGCCGCGCACGCCCTCGATCGCCGAGGCGCCGGTGTCGCCGGACGTCGCGCCGAGGATATGGATCGTCGAGCCGGTCTTGGCCGCGACGTAGCGGTACAGGTTGCCGAGGAACTGCAGCGCCACGTCCTTGAACGCGAACGTCGGGCCGTGGAACAGCTCCAGCACGTCCAGGCCGTCCCGCAGCCCGCGCACCGGCGTCACGTCCTCGTCGCGGAACGTGGCGTAGCTGTCGTCCACGAGCTGCTTGAGCTCCGCGCGCGGAATTTCGTCCCCGATGAACAGGGAGAAGATCTCAAGGGCGAGCTCTTGGTAGCGAAGCTCCTGCCACTGCTTGAGCGCAGCCTCGGACAGCTGCGGCAGGCGGGCCGGCACCAGCAGGCCGCCGTCGTCGGCCAGTCCCATCAGGATGGCGTCGACGAAGCCGACCCCGGACACTTTCCCTCTCGTGCTGATGTACTCCATATCGATCCCCTACTCTGAGTGAATTTTTCGTTATTGTATCAGAAAAGCCCCCTCTTACCCACCCCTCGCGGGTAAAATAAAGGCAGATTCATGGCAGATCGGAGAAGGAGAGGACGCGCATGGAATGGATGCCGGTCGATCAGGACTTTTTCCGCCGGCCGACGCTTGCGCTGGCGCGGGCGCTCATCGGCATGGCGCTCGTCAAGGAGACGCCGGAGGGGAGGGCGGCCGGCTGGATCGTCGAGACGGAAGCCTATTGCGGCCCGGACGACCGGGCGGCGCACAGCTACGGCGGCCGCCGTACGAAGCGCACGGAGGTCATGTTCGGCGAGCCGGGACATGCTTATGCGCATGTGATGCACACGCATTGCCTGCTCAACATCGTCAGCGAGCAGGCGGGATGTCCGCAAGGCGTGCTCATCCGGGCGCTGGAGCCGTGCGAGGGGCTGGAGCTGATGGCGCGCAGGCGCGGCCTCGGCCTCCGGCCGCATGAGCTGGCCAGCGGACCGGGCAAGCTGTCGCGGGCGCTCGGCATTACGATGGCCGATTACGGCCATGCGATGTGGGTGCGGCCGCTGTTCGTCGCGGCCGGGCGCGAGCCGGGAGAGATCGTGGCCGGCCCGCGGGTCGGCATCGGCAATAGCGGCGAGGCGCGGGACTATCCGTGGCGCTTCCGCGAGGCGGGTAACCGGAATGTGTCGCGGCCGCGATAGCGCGTTTGGCAAAACTAGAAATTGCATTTTTTTGGAATGAATGCTGTAGTAGAGTAGAGAAAGCATTCATTATGATCCATGGGGGAATCTGATTGTGATATTGTTGCCGATGCCGGCGCTCCTGCGCCGAACGCTTGTCCTGGCGATGGCCGTATTGATCGCGCTGGGGGGCGGGCTGCTGCCTGCGCCGCCAAAGGCCAATGCCGCTTCTGGAATCGAGCCGATGCTCGGGCAGGTCGCGCTGTTCGCGACTGATTTCGCGCCGCGAGGCTGGACGTATTGCGATGGCCGGCTGTTGAGCATACAGTCGAATACCGCTTTGTTCAGCTTGCTGGGGACTAATTATGGAGGCGACGGGAAATCGACATTCGCGCTCCCGGATCTTCGGGACGAGGATCCGATGGGCGGAGTGGGTTATTATATCGCCGTGAGAGGCGCTTTCCCCAATCGCGATGAAACGGCGGATATGCCGGGTCAGATCGGAGTGAACATCGGCGAGGCCGTTCTATTCGCCGGCAGCTTCGCCCCGGGGGGCTTTCTCAGCGCCAATGGCGGCACGCTGGCCATACGCGAGCACTCCGCCCTGTACTCGCTTGTCGGCACGACCTACGGAGGGGACGGCAGCTCGACGTTCGCTCTTCCGAATGTGGCGGATGTCGATGGAGTGAAGGTGCTGGTCGCTCACAAGGGCGGCTTTCCCGACCCGCAAGTTTCTACGTATCCGCAGGAGTTAGCCTACATGGGCATGGTGTCGATGCATGCCGGCGCTGCCAGATGGCCGCAGGCCGTCGGGCAGACAATTCAGATATCGGAAAACGAGGCGCTCTTTTCCGTGCTGTACGCCCGCTTCGGAGGCGACGGCATCCGGATCTTCCAGCTTCCTGACCTGAGAGGCAAGCTGCCGTTTCCGGCTTACCTGGCGGAGACGGGCATTTATCCGGTTCGCGAGGGGGGGCTCCGCGCCGCTGGCGGCAGGAGACAGCTTCAGCTTTAGAGCGGCGCCGGCCTTTGCGTCCAGCGTCAGCGTGCTCGCCAATGACAGCGGAGCCAACCGGGCGGCGGTGAGCAAGCCTCCATCGAACGGAACGCTGACGCTGCGCCCCGACGGAACCTTCATCTATCAGCCGAGGATGGGCTTTGTCGGAGGGGACTCATTCCTTTACCGCGCCTCCAACTCGGAAGGCAGCAGCACGGATGCGCTCGTCCAGCTGAACGTAAGTGCGGAGCCGGCGCCGGTCGTGACCGGCGTGACGAACGGCGCCTCGTACAGCCGGCCCGTGACGATTGCGTTCGACAGCGGTACGGCGACGCTAGACGGCCGGCAGATTCCGAACGGCCATGTGGAGTCGGGCGAAGGCTCCCATGTGCTGGATGTGCGTTCGCTGCATGGAACGTCGCAGACCAGGCTCACCTTCAGCATCGACATGACGCCTCCAATCGTGACAGGCGTGAAGGATGGGGGCTCCTACAACGTCCCGGTGACGCCGGTGTTCACGGAAGGCACGGCGACGCTCAACGGGGCGCTCTGGACGAGCGGCCAGCCGGTGTCGGCAGATGGGACGTATACGCTCGTCGTGACCGACGCGGTCGGCAACGCGGCGACGATCACCTTCCGCATCGAAACAAGCGCGGTCGTGGCTTTCGACAGCCATGGAGGCAGTACGGTCGCATCGCAGACGGTGCCGGCCGGAGGGAAAGCCGTGAAGCCGAGCGACCCTACGCGGACGGGCTATACGTTCGGGGGCTGGTACACGGACGCAGAGCTGAAGCAGGCGTATGATTTTAATGCGGCGGTGACGGGCCCGCTGGAGCTGCATGCGAAGTGGACGCTGAATCAGTATGCGGTGAGCTTCGACAGCCATGGAGGCAGCGCGGTTCCGGCGCTGGACGTGGACCACGGCGGCAAGGTCGGCAAGCCGAGCGATCCGACGCGAACGGGCTACACGTTCGGCGGCTGGTATACGGACGCGGAGCTGAAGCAGGCGTATGATTTTGACGCCGAGGTGACGGGTGAGCTTCAGTTGCATGCGAGGTGGACGCTGAACCAGTATGCGGTGAGCTTCGACAGCCACGGAGGCAGCGCGATTCCGGCGCTGGACGTGGATCACGGCGGCAAGGTCGGCAAGCCGAGCGATCCGACGCGGACGGGCTACACGTTCGGCGGCTGGTACACGGACGCAGAGCTGAAGCAGGTGTATGATTTTAATGCGGCGGTGACGGGCCCGCTGGAGCTGCATGCGAAGTGGACGCTGAACCAGTATGCGGTGAGCTTCGACAGCCACGGAGGCAGCGCGGTTCCGGCGCTGGATGTGGATCATGGCGGCAAGGTCGGCAAGCCGAGCGATCCGACGCGAACGGGTTACACGTTCGGAGGCTGGTACACGGAGGCGGAACTGAAGCAGGCGTATGATTTTGACGCCGAGGTGACAGGTGCGCTGGAGCTGCATGCGAAGTGGACGCTGAACCAGTACGCGGTGAGCTTCGACAGCCACGGAGGCAGCGCGGTTCCGGCGCTGGACGTGGATCACGGCGGCAAGGTCGGCAAGCCGAGCGATCCGACGCGAACGGGCTACACGTTCGGGGGCTGGTACACGGACGCGGAGCTGAAGCAGGCGTATGATTTTGACGCCGAGGTGACGGGTGAGCTTCAGTTGCATGCGAGGTGGACGCTGAACCAGTATGCGGTGAGCTTCGACAGCCACGGAGGCAGCGCGGTTCCGGCGCTGGACGTGGATCACGGCGGCAAGGTCGGCAAGCCAAGCGACCCGACGCGAACGGGCTACACGTTCGGGGGCTGGTACACGGACGCAGAGCTGAAGCAGGCGTATGATTTTAATGCGGCGGTGACGGGCCCGCTGGAGCTGCATGCGAAGTGGACGCTGAACCAGTACGCGGTGAGCTTCGATAGCCACGGAGGCAGCTCGGTCGCGAAGCTCGACGTCGATCACGGATCGAAAGCTGTGAAGCCGACCGATCCGACACGGACGGGCTACACGTTCGGGGGCTGGTACATGGACGCAGAGCTGAAGCAGGCGTATGATTTTAATGCGGCGGTGACGGGCCCGCTGGAGTTGCATGCGAAGTGGACGCTGAACCAGTACGCGGTGAGCTTCGACAGCCACGGAGGCAGCGCGGTTCCGACGCTGGACGTGGATCACGGCGCGAAAGCCGCGAAGCCAAGCGACCCGACGCGAACGGGCTACACGTTCGGGGGTTGGTACACGGACGCGGAACTGAAGCAAGCGTATGACTTCAACGCCGCAGTAACGAGTGCGCTGGAGCTGCATGCGAAGTGGACGCTGAACCAGTACGCGGTGAGCTTCGACAGCCATGGAGGCAGCGCGGTTCCGGCGCTGGAAGTGGATCACGGGGGCAAGGTCGTTAAGCCAAGCGATCCGATGCGAACGGGCTACACGTTCGGCGGCTGGTACACGGACGCGGAGCTGAAGCAGGCGTATGATTTTAATGCGGCGGTGACGGGCCCGCTGGAGCTGCATGCGAAGTGGGCGGCCGTTCCAACGCCGGAGCCATCGCCAACACCGACGCCAGCTCCGACGCCAACACCGACGCCGAGCCCGACGCCGACGCCAACGCCGGTAACGGCGAGCCCGAGCTCGACGCCAGCTCCGACTCCCGGCGCGGACGCGGTTCTCATGGTGAACGGCCAGCCGGCGGCAATGGAGAAACAGGACGTACGGCTGACGGACGGACGGCAATCGACCCGCTTCCTTGTCAGCTCGGAGCAGCTCGCGGCCTGGATGGCCGCCGCTGAGGGAAGGAGCCTGACGCTGCGCCTCGAGGCGACGAGCGAGCTTGCCGAGCTGGTCTTCCCGGCCGGAGCGCTGCAGAAGCTGACGGCCGGCGCGGCTGTCGAGCTCATCGTCGAGAAAGGCGCGGCGAGCTACAGGCTGCCGGTCTCCCGTCTTGCCGGGCTGAGCAGCGAGGCTGTCGTAACGGTCGTGATCGGCGTTCCTTCGTCGGAAGCGGCCGCTCAGGCGGCTCGCGCAGCAGGCGCGTCCGGCCGCAGCCTCGGTCCGATGGCGGAGTTCTCGCTGCGGATCGACGGCAAGAGCGCCGGCGACCATGCCGGAACGTATATCGAGCGGACGCTCGTGCCGCCTTCGACGGAACGCGGCTGGTCCGCCTTCTATTTGGATGAGCGCACCGGACAGCTGCGGTTCATCCCGCTGCGAAACGAGAACGGACGGATCACGCTGCTGTCGCCGCATGACAGCGTCTATGGGCTGATCCGGTCCGATGCGGCGTTCAAGGATCTGGCGGGCCACTGGGCGCAGGCCGATCTGAACCGCCTGGCCCGCCTCGGCATCGCGAGCGGAGTCGGGGAAGGCCGATTCGCGCCGAACCAGGCGGTCACGCGCGCGGAGTTCGCGGCGATGCTGGCTCGCGCGCTCGGCCTGGCCGAGCCGGCGGAGCGCTCCGGCTTCGGCGATGTGCCGGACCAAGCCTGGTATGCGGGCGATCTCGCCTCTGCCGTGCGTGCCGGCCTCGTGAACGGCGTCTCCGCCGAGAGCTTCGCTCCGCAGGCGCTCGTCACGCGGGAGCAGATGGCGGTCATGGTCGCCAAGGCGCTGGCCTATGCGGGCCAGCCGGCAGCGGCAGATGCTGCGGCGCTGTCCGCTTACCGCGATGCCGCCGCTGTCTCGAGCTGGGCGCAGGAGCCGGTTTCCGCGCTCGCGCAGCTCGGCCTGATGTCCGGCACCGGCAGCGCCGAGCTGGATCCGCAAGGCAAGGCCGACCGCGCGCAAGCGGCGGTGCTGATCCTGCGCTTGCTGGATCGGCTCGGCTTCGCCGGATAAAAGAAAAAAAGCGTCCAGCCCCGCATCGACATGCGGGGCTGGACGCTTTTTGCCTTCAGGGCAGCCAGGATCAGCCGCTGCGGGGCATCACTTCTGCGCCCGCCCGAGCTGCTCGGCCTGGGCCAGCATTTTCGCTCGCCGCTCGTCGCTTGAGCCGCGGATCGAGCCGAAGCGGGTGACGCCGACCGGGCGGATGCCGCAGAACTCCAGCACGCCTTTTTTCATGACGGTAATGCCGGCATCCCGAAGTAGGGTTCGGTAATACCAAGTCGGAGAGTCCATCGTGGCGATGATCCGTCCGCTCCTGCCGCCCAGCAGCTTCACCGGCACCGGCTTGCTGTCGTCGTAGCGGAAGGCGAAGCCGGGCAGCAGCGCGCGGTCGAGAAAGCCCTTGAGCACGGCAGGCATGGAAGCCCACCAGATGGGGAAGATCCAGACCGTATGGTCGGCCTTCAGCAGCGTCTGCTGGGCATGCAGCAGATCGGGCTCCAGCTCGGTGCGCTTGCGGTAGCCGTAGCGGAGGCTCGGCTCGAACGCCAGCGAAGCGAGGTCGAGCACGCTCACCTGCGCGCCGGACGCTTCGGCTCCGCGGATATAGGCGGCGGCCAGCGCGTGGCAGAGGCTTTGTGAATCAGGATGGCCGATGATGACGGCGATGCGGCGGGACATGGGCAGGTCTCCTTTTTCTTTCGGATGGATGGGATTGATTCTATGATAAACTGGCCGTAACGCGCCGCGCAGTGAGCGAAGGCGCGAGGGTAGTGACGGAACGTGCACAGGAGGGATCGCATGAGGGAAAACGGAATGACGGTGGCGCTGCTGGCGGCATCGGTGCGCGGCATGGCCGCTCGCGGGCTCGATACCGGGCGCTTCTGCCGGGAAGCGGGACTGGATCCCGAGCTGCTGCGGCGAGGCGATGCCCGGATCGCGCACGAAGAAATGGCCCGCCTCATGGACGAGGCGGCGCGCTTCGCCGGAGACCCGCTGTTCGGGCTTCATCAAGGGGCGGAGATGGAGCTGGCCGATCTGGGCGTGGCGGGCTACGTCGTGCAGCACTGCGCGACGGCCGGCGAAGCGGTGCAGGCGATGAACAAGTACCATGAAATGATCTGCAGCGGCTATGAGCTGAAAGCTGCGCCTGCGGAGAACGGCCTGGCGGAGCTGCGCTTCCGTCTGAACAACCCTGCGCTGGAGGCATCCCGCCACTGTACGGAGGATATGGTCGCCTCGCTCTGCCGCTCGCTGCTGCGGCTCGTCGGCCGCCCGGTCGAGCTGGCCGGCGTGTCGTTCCGGCATGCGCCGGCGGCGGATCCGGAACGGTACCGGGATGTGTTCGGGCTGGATCCGGAGTTCGAAGCGGCGCAAGACGCGATCCGGCTGCCGGCCGAAGTGCTGGACTGGCCCGTGCTGGCGCGGGACGAGAGGCTGCGGCAGGAGTTCCAGGCGCTGGCCGACCGGATGCTGGACTCGCTCGCAAAAGGCCAGGAGATGACGAACGAGCTCTCGCGCTATCTGCTGGAGCGGACCGGAGCCGCGCCTCCTACGCTGGCTGCGGCCGCGCGGTCGCTCGGCATGAGCGCGCGCACCCTGCAGGCCAAGCTGCAGCGCGAGGGAGCGACGTTCGCCGGCGTCGCCGCGGAGATGCGGCGCAAGCTGGCGGTCCGCTACTTGGCGAAGCAGGAGCTGAGCGTGGCGGAGGTCGCCTATCTGCTCCACTTCTCGGAGCCGAGCGCTTTTCACGGGGCGTTCAAGCGCTGGACCGGCATGACGCCGGGCCAGTACCGGCACGGCCTCGCGGCTGAAGCCGGGCAAGCCGGCGGATGAGGAGCGGGCGCGGCAGGCGCAGGCTCGCGCTGGCCGCCTGCGCGGTCTACGCGCTGCTGCTGGCGCTGTCGCTGCAGGCGAGGTCAGCCCTTCCTCGCGGCGAGGAGGCGACCGATGTCGGGCGCGTCGTCCGCGCGCGCGTAGACCGGACGGTGGAGGTCCGCAGCGTGGAGGACGCCCGCCGGGCCATCCGGGAGGCGGCGGCGGAGGGCCGCAAGGTCAGCATCGCCGGCACGCGCCACAGCATGGGCGGACAGACCTTTTATGAAGGAGCGGTCGTGCTCGACATGAAGCGGTACGACCGCATCCTCGCGGTCGACGAGCAGGCGAGGACCCTTACCGCGCAGGCCGGCGCGACGTGGGCCGACATCCAGGAAGCGGTCAACCCGCTCGGCCTGTCGGTGCGCGTCATGCAGTCGCAGAACATGTTCACGATCGGAGGCTCGCTGAGCGCCGACATCCACGGCCGCGATCCGTCGGAAGGCCCGCTCATCGCCGCCGTCCGCTCCATCCGCGTGATGCTGGCGGACGGCAGCGTGGTGACGGCGAGCCGGGAGGAGCGGCCCGAGCTGTTCCGCGCGGCGATCGGGGGCTTCGGAGGGCTCGGCGTCATCCTCGAGGCGACGCTGGGGCTGACCGCGGACGAGGTGTACGAGACGCATACGTCGGTGCTGTCGTACCGCGAGTTCCCGCAGCGGTTCGGGGAGGCGGCCCGGTCGCCGGATACGGGACTGCTGATCGCGCGGCTGTCGACGGCGCCGGAGCATTTTCTCGAACGGATGTACATGACGGAATACCGGCGGACCGGCCTCCCCCTGGAGAGCGCGGACCGGGAGCTCAAGCAGGACCGGGCGGTCGAGCTGACGCGCTTCGTGTTCGGCCTGCAGCGGAAGTACGGCTGGGGCAAGAGCCTGAGCTGGAGCTTCCAGGAGCGGCTGTTCCGCTCGGAGCAAGGCGAGCTCGTGACGCGCAACAACGCGATGCGTCCGGAGAGCGACTTCCTGGAGTACCGGGATGCGCAGCATAGCGACCTGCTGCAGGAATACTTCGTTCCGCTCGGCCGATATGAAGCGTTCGTCGACGGCCTGCGGGAGCTGCTGCGGGAGGAGCCGCTGAACGTCGTCAACATCACCGTCCGCTACATGCCGCGGAACGGCGAGTCGACGCTCTCGTATTCGACGCAGGATCGGGCGGCGCTCGTGCTGCTGATCAACGAGAAGCGGAGCGAGGCCCGGCTCGCGCGGCTGGAGCGGCTGACGCAGCGGATGATCGGACTGGCCCAGTCGCTCGGAGGCGCGTATTACCTGACGTATCAGCCCTATGCCAGCCTGGAGCAGTTCCGCCGGAGCTATCCGGGCTGGGAGGAGCTTGCGGCCGTCAAGCGGCGGTACGATCCGGGCAGCCTGTTCTGGAACGACTGGTACGATACCTATCTAAGCGAAGAAGGGGGAGAGGGCCGATGAAGCGGAGCGCGCTGCGCTGGGTCATGCTGTCGCAGAACGCGATGACGCTCGGATCGGGCATCGTCTTTCCGTTCTACTTGATCCAGATCAAGGAGATCGGGGGCGGCTTCGCGGAATACGGCATCGCCTACGGCTTGTTCACGATCTGCTCGGCGTTTCTGAACGGCTGGTTCGGGCGCTCGTCCGACCGGTTCGGACGCACGCCGCTGCTGCTTGCCGGCTCATGGGGCATGGCCGGCTTGTTCCTGCTGTTCCCGCTCGCGACGAGCATCGCCCAGGTGTACGCCCTGCAGATCGCCATGGGCGCGTTCGGCGCGATGCAGCGCACCTGCGAGAAGGCGCTGCTCGCCGACCTGACCGACGGGGAGCCCGGCCGGGGCGAGAAGATCGGCCGCTATCAGACCGGCATCGCCTTGTTTTCGGGGATAGCGGTCATCGCGGGCGGCTTCCTGATCGACTACTTCACGCTCGACCTGATGTTCTATGCGGGCTCGGCGCTGCTGCTGGCCAGCGGCCTGCTGCTGCTGCGGGTGGACGAGCGGGGCGAGGAAGGACAGGCGGGCTAGGGGCTCGGCGATGTCGGATATTGGGGCTTGCCAGCCCTTGTCGGATTGTGTAGGATACGTTAAAGATAACTGAATACAAGCTCGTATAATCATGGGGATATGGCCCATAAGTTTCTACCGGACGACCATCGCAATCGTCTGACTATGAGTGGGAGCGCCCGCGCGGGCGGCCGGCCCGGACCTGGAATCAGGTCCGCCGGACCGCTTCGCGCAGGCGCCGACAGGACTTGTCATCGCAGACAGATCTCACTTGGAGCAGCGCGCCCAGGGGAGATCTGTCTTTTGTTTTGCCGGATGAAGGGAATCGAGGAGAAGAGGGGCGACGGACAATGGAAAAGCTGGAGCAAAGGATCCGCCAGGAAGGGCTGATCCTCTCCGACAAGGTGCTGAAGGTGGACTCGTTCCTGAACCACCAGGTCGACACGAGGCTGGCGCTGGAGATCGGGCAGGAATTCGCCCGCATCTTCGCGGGACGCGGCATCACCAAGGTGCTGACGATCGAGGCGAGCGGCATCCAGTTCGCGATGGCCGCGGGCATCGCGCTGGACGTGCCTTTCCTCTATGCCAAGAAAAAGAAAGCCGTCACCCTGACGGAGAACCTGTTCACGTCCGAGGTCGTGTCGTTCACCCGCGGGGAGACGTATCAGGTGAGCATCTCGCAATCGTACCTGACGCCGCAGGACCGCGTCCTCATCGTGGACGACTTCCTGGCGACGGGCGCGGCGCTGGTCGGCCTCGTCGACATCGTGAAGCAGTCGGGCGCCGAGCTGCGCGGCGTCGGCTGCGTCATCGAGAAGAGCTTCCAGGAAGGCCGCGGGCTGCTGGAGGCGCTCGGCGTCGAGGTGCATTCGCTGGCGCGGATCGCGTCCATGCGCCCGGGCGAAGTGACCTACGTGCGCGAGGCGGAGGCGGCATCCGCCGCGTCCGCGGCTGCCGGCGGCCCGAGCGGAGGCTCGCATGTCTAAGCCGCTCGCTCCCGGCAAGGTCGCCGCGCTCGGCCTGCAGCATGTGCTGGCGATGTACGCCGGCGCCGTCGTCGTGCCGCTCATCATCGGCGGCGCGCTCGGCCTGACCGAGAAGCAGATCGCCTATCTGATCGCCGCCGACCTGTTCACCTGCGGCCTGGCGACGCTGCTGCAGGTCATCGGCTCGCGCTGGTTCGGCAGCCGCCTGCCGGTCGTGCTCGGCTGCACGTTCACGGCCGTCGGCCCGATGATCGTCATCGGCTCCGAATACAGCCTCGCCGCCGTCTACGGAGCGATCATCGTCTCCGGCCTGTTCGTCGTGCTGGCGGCGCCGCTCTACGGCAAGCTGCTGCGCTTCTTCCCGACGGTCGTCACCGGCTCGGTCGTAACGATCATCGGCCTGTCGCTCATCCCCGTCGCGATGAACAACGTCGCGGGCGGCCAGGGAGCCGCCGACTTCGGCGCGCCGCGCAACCTGCTGCTCGCGCTGCTGACGCTCGTCGTCATCCTGATCGTCAGCCGCTTCGCGCGCGGCTTCCTGCGGGCCGTCGCGGTGCTCGTCGGCCTCGCGGTCGGGACGGGCGCGGCGTACGCGATGGACATGGTCCACTTCGGCGGCGTGGCCGAGGCTTCGTTCGTCAACGTGCCGACGCCGTTCTATTTCGGCGCTCCGCAGTTCAGCCTCGTGGCGATCGGCACGATGATCCTCGTCAACATCGTCAGCATGGTCGAGTCGACGGGCGTCTATCTCGCCGTCGGCAAGGCGACCGACCAGAAGGTCGAGCAGCGCCAGATCGTGAACGGCCTCCGCTCCGAAGGCGCGGCGATCATGCTCGGCGGCGTGCTCAACGCCTTTCCATATACGGCGTTCTCGCAGAACGTCGGCCTGATCCAGCTGACCAAGGTCAAGACGCGCAACGTCATCTTCGCCGCGGGAGGCATCATGGTGCTGCTCGGCCTGCTGCCGAAGCTGGCGGCGCTGACGACCGTCATCCCGAACGCCGTGCTCGGCGGCGCGATGATCGTCATGTTCGGCTCCGTCGCCGCGGCGGGCATGAACATCCTGTCCGAGGTGGACCTGCGCAAGGAAGGCAACCTCATGATCGTCGCCTGCAGCCTCGCCGTCGGACTCGGCTCCGCGACGGTGCCGTCGATGTTCGCGCAGCTGCCGACGGAGGCGTCGATGCTGCTGCAGAGCGGCATCGTCACGGGCTCGGTCACGGCGATCGTGCTCAACCTCGTCATGACGCGTCGCCGCGAATCCGCCGCCGCGTTCCAGGAGGCCGGCGAAGCTTCTTGAGCGGGTCGAGCCAGGGAAGAAGCTTCCTTGCCGGGACGTCCGCATGGCTGTCCGTAAAATAAAGAAAGGCCTCTCCGAACAACGGATGAGGCCTTTCTTCATCTTTTGCGGCGCGCCGCCCTCGCTCTATTGAAGCGGAGCTGTCCGCTTAAGGAAGGCTGCCGGCCACGCCTCGCGTGGCGTTAAAACCGGTTGTCGACCTTGTCGCGCAGGTTCTGGGCGCGCTCCTTGAGCGTGACGTCGCCGTCGCCGTCGCGGTCCTGATTCAGCGGCGGACCGTCCCGGCGGACGCCGTTCTCTTCATAATAACGGCTGTCCCGCGTGCGTCCCGGCTCGGCGTAGCCGTCGGCGGCGCGATAGCTGCCGTCCACCGGATCGCGGTCGCTGCCGATCACCCGGCCGTCGCGGTCGCGGTCCAGATCGGTATCGACGTAGCTGTCGCCGGCCAAGCCGATCGTCGTCGACGCGTCGGGGCGGCCGGCCCGCACCGGCGTGCCGTCCGGGTAGACTTCGCCTGCCGGCACCGCCCCGGCATCGCCGGGCAGCTCGGTCGCGGCCGCCGACTGGCCGTAAGGCTGCACGTCGCGCTCATACGAGGGGGCGTTGATGGAGCCGGTGCTCCGCAGGGAGTCATAGACTTCATGGTCGCGCTCGGCGCGCGATTCGACCAGCACCAGGATGTTGCCGTCCTGGACATATTCATGGTAAAGGGAAGCCTCGTTCTCCGGAATGCCGAGGCCGATCAGCCCGCCGACCAGCCCGCCGGCTCCCGCTCCGACGGCCGCGCCGGTAAGCGCGGCCGCAATCGGGCCGGCCGCGACGATCGGGCCGATGCCCGGGATGGCCAAGGCGCCGAGGCCGACGAGCAAGCCGGTCATGCCGCCCAGCATGCCGCCGCCCGCCGCTCCGGCGGCGACGCCCTCCGGCGCCATCGTGCCCGTCTCCTCCTGAATCGTCGAGACATCGCCCTTGTCGCGGGCCAGGATCGAGATGTCGTCGC
The DNA here is from genome assembly GCF_002864175.1 of Paenibacillus pasadenensis. NCBI lineage: Bacteria > Bacillati > Bacillota > Bacilli > Caryophanales > Paenibacillaceae > Paenibacillus > Paenibacillus pasadenensis. Next base: position 357,880 of record NZ_NFEZ01000001.1, read on the forward strand.
TATCCACGCCCCGCTCCTTCAGCAGCTCGATCGCCTCGATCGCCGCCTGCTCCGTGTCGTATACGCCTACGATTTTTTTACTCATGTCCATTGACCTCGCTTTCGTGGAGTCGTCGAGCTTGCTTCCGTACATGCATTTCCTGTCGTGGAAATTATATAACCGGTCGGCCGATTCGATAAACGGAAGGCATCCCAGCGCGGGGCGATGCAGATCTAGGTCCAAAGAATGTCAAAATCCGACTTCTGTCGACAACATTCGAGTGATGTATGGCTCGAAAGGATACCTTGTACGGCACTTTGGGCTACTACACTGGGGTTGGAATGGACGGAACAAGGAGGAAGAGTAGCATCCTTTCGACGAGGCGGGTCTCGCTGTGGTATTCCATCGGACTGATAAAATTGGGGCGAACTGGAACACCGCAAAGTATCCTCGGGGGGGAGGCCTCGGCGCGCGCCGCTCCTCTATACTTGAGTACAGACAGCAGGACGAAAGCTCTTGAGACGGAAGGTCGAGGTGAACGGAATGAAACGGAGAGGCTTGGCTGCCGGCACGGCAGCGCTGGCGCTCGCGGCGGCGATCGGTTCGGGAACAGCCTTTGGCCAAGCGGGCATCAAAGCGGCGGTGCAGGAATGGTATTCGGAAGCTTTCGGCCAGAAAGCGGACGAGCTGCGCTGGGGGGCGGAGCGCCAAGCCGCCGAGTCGTTCCGGGAAGCCGCCGACCTGCTCGCTCAGCAGGCCGAGCCAACCTACGGGAAGCAGGTCGAAGAGGCCGCTGAGCGGGCCCGTCAGAGAGCTTTCGACACCTACAGCGAGCATCTGGAGCGCTATCTCCGCGAGCTCGACGAAGCGGATGCCGCGCTTACCGGTCCGGAAGGCGGCATCGGGCGGCAATTCAACGAAGCATCGGCGGCGGCGCGAGCCCAAGCGGATGACGAGCTGGAGCGCAGCCTGGACGAGCTTTTGACGGAGCTGACGCAAGGGGAATAAGCGCTCGAACCGGCGGCAAGCCGGATGCGGGAAGCCTTACATAACTCAACCAAAACCAATTCAAAGGGGATAAATCAATCATGGCTATCAAAATGCTTAAAACGAAAATCGCAGTCGGCGTCGTCGCAACGGGAATCGTAGCCAGCATGGGAACGGCATTCGCAGGCGTGGACATCGCAGGCCAATTCAACAGCTGGTACAACAAGCAGTTCCGCTCGGCAACGACCGAAGTGGCCGTGAAGGCGCTCATCGAGAACGGCAAGAAGCTGGACGCCTACAACACCGAGTACAAGCAGCTGAAAACGGAATCCGTAAACGGCGTCGTGTCGTACCAGAAGCAGCAGTCCGAAGGCTCCATGAAAACCATCAACAGCCAGAAAAACGACTACATCAACCAAGTCAACGCGGCGGCGGACAGCCTGTCCTCCAAAGCGCCTGCAGACTTCGATAAATTCGTGAGCGACGTGAACGCGACGGTCGACACGGCGAAAAACCTCGCCAAGGGCGTAGGCGAGATCGATCTGAAAAGCTCGGTCGAGAGCCAATCCAAAGCAAGCGTAGAGCAAGTCGGCAAAGACGTCGCTGCCTACCAGAAGTCCTCCACGGACAACCTGACGGCGACGATCAAGGACCGCCAGGACAAGCTCAGCAAGCTCATCGAGGAGCAGGCAGCGGCATCCGATGCGGAGATCCGCGCCCATATCGAAGCCAAAATCGCCGAGCTGCGCGCCGAGCTGAGCGCTTATGCGAAGCAGCAGGTCGAAGCCGCGCAGGCGAAAGTAAAAGCCGAAGCCGACACCAAGACGAAAGCCGCGCTTGCAGCGCTGGATGCGGCGGCAGTCATCAAGTAAATCGAGCGCAATCGCAAGGAAGGGAGCAGCATGGCGGGGATGCCCGTCATGCTCTTCGCTTCATGGCTTTACGGCTGAAGAGAAGGAGCGGGAACCGACATGAGGAAGCAGCGGAGCGGCGCGAGGGCCGCGAACGGATGGTGGCGAAGAATGGCGATCGGAGCGGCGGCGATCGCGTCCGCGATGGCGATTACGGCCGGAGCGGCCTACGCCGACGTGGATCTGAAGGGCAGGATCATGGCTTGGGCAGGCTTGCAGGCCGATGCCGCCGTCTCCGAGCTCGATCGCGCCATCCAGGACGAGACCGCTCGGCAAGCAGCGGAGCTGCAGCGCCAGGTCCGCTCGGAGCTGGAGCGCCAAGCGGCTGAGTTCGAGCGATTCTCTGCGGAGCTGCAGACAGCCAAGCGCCAGGAAATCGCCGACTATGCCGAGTCGCTGCTCTCCTCCCGCAGCTTCGACAGCGAGGAGCAGAAGCGGGAGTACGCTTCCCGTCTTGAGGCGGCAACCGCTGCCGCGCTCGCTTCCTTGTCCGGCGTAGACATGCCCGCTGCCGCGCCGACGGTGTCCGGCGACGTATACGCTGGAGACGGCGCGACGCCATGAGCGGCCTGAAGAAGGAGCTGTGGGGCTGGGTCCGCTATATCGCGGGCTTGGCGGCCGCCGTTTTCCTCATCACGAGCATCGCAGGGCTGAACCGCGTCTCCGGGGAGTCGATGCAGCCCTCTCTGGCCGACCGGGACATCCTGCTCGTGAACAAGCTTTCTCGGTATATCGGCGAGCCTGCTTACGGAAAAGTCGCCGTCATCGCCAGCAGCAGCCTCGGCTATCGTCTCGTGAAGCGGGTCATCGGCCTACCGGGCGACATTGTCGAGATTCGGGGCGGCATCGTCTATGTCAACGAGGAAGCCCTCCCGGAGCTGTATTCGACGGGCGATCCGGAAGACATGGCTCCGCAGCCGGTGCGGCCGGAGCATGTCTTCGTGCTCGGGGACAACCGCGAACCCGGCGCGAGCCTGGACAGCCGCAATCCGAAGCTCGGCCAAGTGCCGGTGAGCGAGATCGAGGGCTATGCCTTGATGAGGCTCCTTCCTTGGGGAGGCATAGCAGGTCCGCTGGACTGACCGGAACGGATCCTGCGGAGCCGTCCGCGGATGCCTTCGGGGACGTACGATAAGCGGCAACGGAAAAAGAGCCGGCGGACCCATGTCCGCCGGCTCTGTGCGTTTGCATGCAGGAAGCATCAGCTGCCGATCGCCGACCGGCTCTGATGGTAGTAGAGCGCCGCCTTGGTACGGTCCGGCAGGTCAAGCTTGGAGAGGATCTGGCTGACATGCTTCTTGACCGTGTATTCCGTCACGACCAGCCGCGCGGCGATCTCCTTGTTGGACAAGCCCTCGCTCAGCATCTGCAGCACCTCGCTCTCCTTGGGCGTGAGGCCGGCCGTGATGTCGGCGGGCTGATCCGTCAGCCGCGATTCGAGCAGCTCGACGTCGTAATACTTGCGGCCGCGGGAGATCATGCGGATGGCGTGGATCAGCTCCTCGGGAAGCGCCTCCTTGAGGACGAGGCCCTCGACCTGGAGCTCGAGCGCGCGCTTCAGCTCCGCTGGCGGCATCGACGAGGTCAGATAGACGAACCGGCATGACGATCCGGCTTGCCGGAGCTGTCCGATCACTTCCAGGCCGCTCTGCTGGTTGATGCGGTTGTTCATGATGCAGATGTCCGGGCGCAGGCTGTGGATCAGCGACTGCGCCTCCTTGCGGTCCGAGGCTTCGCCGACAACCTGAATCGAGTCTACCCCGGACAGGATAGACGTGATGCCGCGCCGGACGAGCTGGTAAGGGTCTACGACTATGACTCCGATCATCTGAATCCCCCTCTCTATCGGAACGGTCATGCCGCTATGGGATTTCAATTGGCATGAGCTATTATACAGTTACTTCATTATCCGATCAATCCGAAATATGGGAATATTCCGTTGACGCCATACGCCGCATCGCCAAAAAAGCGAGCCTCTCCAGCCGGAGAGGCTCGCTTTTTGGGTGGAAGCAGGAACGGAAGCCGGCCGCTCAGCCCAGCTCCCGGAACGCTTCGGCCGTCAGGCGGCAAGAATGCAGCCGCGCCGCGTGATCGAAGATCTGGCTGGCGACGATGAACTCGTCCGCCCTGGTCTCTTCCTGGATCTCCGGCAGGCGCCGCTTGACGGTCTCCTTGCTGCCGGCGATGGAATAGCGCAGCGTGCTGGTCAGGATCGCCTGCTCCTGCGGCGAGAGCAGGCCGTCCATCGAGTCGACCGGGGGCTGCAGCTTGCCGGTGCGGCCGCGGACAATGTTCAGGAACTGCTGCTGCTGGGAGGTCGCGAGCCACGCGGCGATCTCGTCCGTGTCGGCGGCGATGACGTTCACGGCGACCATCGCATAGGGCCGCTCCAGATGGCGCGACGGCTTGAAGCTGCTGCGGTAGAGCGCCAGGGCCGGCAGCAGGTAGTCGGGCGCGAAATGGCTGGCGAAGGCGAACGGCAGGCCGAGCTCGCCGGCGAGCTGGGCGCTGAAGCCGCTGGAGCCGAGCAGCCAGATCGGAATGTCGAGCCCTTCTCCCGGAACGGCGCGCACGCCCGGGGCGGCCGTGCCGAGCGTCGGGTCGAAATAGCCGCGCAGCTCGCTCAGCAGCTCGGGGAAGTCCTGCCCGCCGGCAGTCAAGCCGCGGCGCAGGGCGCGGGCGGCCGGCTGATCGGAGCCGGGCGCGCGGCCGAGGCCGAGATCGATGCGGCCCGGATAGAGCGATTCGAGCGTGCCGAACTGCTCGGCGATCGCCAGAGGAGCATGGTTCGGCAGCATGACGCCGCCGGAGCCGACGCGGATGCGCTTCGTGCCGCCGGCGACATGGCCGATGATGAGCGCGGTGGCGGAGCTGGAGACGCCGGGCATGTTGTGATGCTCGGCGAGCCAGTAGCGCGTATAGCCGAGCTCGTCCGCGAGCTGAGCGAGCTCGAGCGTGCGGCGGAACGACTCGGCTGCGTCCGAGCCTTCGGTGACGGGCGCGAGGTCCAGCAGAGAATAGGGAATCGGCGTATGGTCAGAGGGGGTCATGATCGTTCCTCCTTGAACGTAATGGACATTCTTGTATCTATAATACTAAATAAACGGATGAATGCCTAATCGCCGGTCAAGAACTGGGTCCATAGACTCATTTATTCCCCGATCCAATCCGATTATATAGATGATAAGACCTATTTTCGTCTAATGTATTCGTATCGTTACATCCGTAATCAAAGCGAGGGATGGCAGAATGTTGAAGCTTCGTACCGTATTGTCTCTCGGGTTCGCCGGCGTGCTGCTCCTGACGATGGTCGTCGGAGGCGCCGGCTGGTTCCAGGTTGGCTCTGTCAAAGGGACTTACCAGCAATTGATGGAGGAGCGAGTCGGGAATATCGTCCTTATTCAAAATCTGCGCTATCTCGCGGCAAGCGAGGACAAGAACATCCGCGGCTACCTGTTGACGGGCCAAGAGAAGAACTACACGGCCTACAATCAGGATCGGAAAGCTTTTGCGGCCGGGATGGAGCGGCTGCAGGCAGACATGCGGGAGGAGAAGGCGGCGGGTCTCGTCACGGAGCTGCACCGTCTGGAAGGCGAATATGGGAAGGTCGTCGCCGAGCTGACGAAGCTGCGGCAGCGCGGCGACACCGAGGGCTACACCGCCCTGCTGGTGGAGAAGAGCATTCCCTTGTCGGCGCAGCTGTCGGACAAGGCCGCCGAGCTGGAGGCGTTCCAGCAGTCGCTGCTGGACGAGTCGATCGCCGCGTCGCAGGAGCAGGTGGAGCGGACGAGGCTGGTGCTGGCGATCGTCGCCGCCGCCGCGCTGCTCGTCGGCGCTGCCGCCGCGGCCTGGCTGACGCGCCTCATCGTCCGGCCGGTGCGGGCGACGGCGCGGCTCGCGGGCGACATCGCCTCGGGGAACCTCGGCGGCGAGGACATGGAACGGCCGAGGATCGCGGAGCTGGGCGCGATGGCGGAGTCGGTCAACGCGATGAAGGCCAAGCTGTCCCGTCTCATCGAAACGATCGGCGACAATGCGGACGAGCTCGGAGGGGCGGCGCGGCTGCTGGCGAGGAGCTCGTCATCGGCCGAAAAGGATTCGGAGCGGATGGTGGAGACGATGCGTCTCATCTCCGAGTCGGCCGAAGGCCAGCGGCAGCGCATGGGCGAGAATCGGACGGCGCTGGAGGAAAGCTCGGTGAGCTTGAACGGCGTCGCGGAATCGGCGTCGCTGACGGCGGAGTCGTCGGAGCGGGCGATGCAGGCGGCCGAGGAGGGCAAGGCGCGCATGGCCGAGGCGCGGCGCCGGATGGACTCGGTCGGAGCGGCGATCGAGCAGGCCGGCGCGGTAGCCGAGCGCCTCGTGCGGCAAGCGAAGGAGATCGGCCAGGTGACGGATGTGATCACGGCCGTGGCCGAGCAGACGAAGCTGCTGTCGTTCAACGCTTCGATCGAAGCGGCGCGCGCGGGCGAGCATGGCCGAGGCTTCGCGGTCGTCGCCCAGGAGGTGAAGAAGCTGTCCGACGAAACGGCGGCGTCCTCGGTGCGGATCGCGGCGGCGGTGCGCGGCATGGCGCAGCAGGCCGATGAGGCGGCGGAGGCGATGGTGCGCGGGCTGGAGGAGACGAAGGCGGGCTTCCGCGAGCTGGAGCGGACCGGAGCGGCGTTCGATGACGTCAACGAGTCGATCGCGGTCGTCGCCGAGCAGGCGCAGGAGGTGTCGGCGTCGACGGAAGAGCTGTCGGCCTCGATGGAGGAGCTGCTCGCCTCGAGCGACGATCTGCTCGGCCTTGCGACGTCGATCGCGAAGCATACGGTTCACGCCGAGGAGCTGTGCGCGGCCCAGCGGGGCGTCATGCAGGAAGTATCCGCTTCGACGGAGCAGCTGCGGGACATGTCCGACGCGCTGCGCCAGGAGCTGAGCGGCTTCCGCAGAGCGGAGAACGCCGGATCGCCGCCAGGCCGGCGCGACGGAGCTGCGGCGGGCGGCTCCTCGCCGGACGCCGCCTAGAAGCTCGCGCTCTTGATTGGGGACCGTCCCCTCCGGTTAAGGAGGGAGGACATCAACCCATCTGGAGGAGGACGTTTTTTCCATGAGCGAGCAGCCGAAGCGGCACCCGAACGAGACGGCCAAGACGGAGCGACTGAAGGACTTCACCGTCGACAACGACGGGCAGAAGCTGACGACCAATACCGGCCTGCATGTAGCGGAGGACGAGCATTCGCTGAAGGCGGGCGTGCGCGGCCCGACGCTGATGGAGGACTTCCATTTCCGCGAGAAGATGACGCACTTCGACCATGAGCGCATCCCCGAGCGCATCGTGCATGCGCGCGGCGCCGGCGCCCATGGCTACTTCCAGGCGTACGAGCCGCTGACGGAGCTGACGGAGGCGGGCTTCCTGCAGGACCCGTCCAAGCAGACGCCGGTGTTCGTGCGCTTCTCGACCGTCGCCGGCTCGCGCGGGTCGGCCGATACGGTGCGCGACGTGCGCGGCTTCGCCGTCAAGTTCTACACCGAGGAGGGCAATTTCGACCTCGTCGGCAACAATATGCCGGTGTTCTTCATCCAGGACGCGATGAAGTTCCCGGACTTCATCCACGCCGTCAAGCCGGAGCCGCATAACGAGATTCCGCAGGCGCAGTCGGCGCATGACACGTTCTGGGACTTCGTCGTCCACAACACGGAGACGGCCCATATGGTCATGTGGGCGATGTCCGACCGCTCGCTGCCGCGCAGCTACGCGATGATGGAGGGCTTCGGCGTGCATACGTTCCGGCTCGTCAACGCCGAGGGCAAGGCGCGCTTCGTCAAGTTCCACTGGAAGCCGCTGCTCGGCACGCACTCGCTCGTGTGGGACGAGGTGCAGAAGCTCGGCGGCAAGGATCCCGACTTCAACCGCCGCGACCTGCATGACTCGATCGAGGCCGGCCGCTGCCCGGAGTGGGAATTCGGCATCCAGGTGCTGGAGGAGGAGGACGAGTTCAAGTTCGGCTTCGACATCCTCGATCCGACCAAGCTGTGGCCGGAGGAGCTCGTTCCGGTGCGCAAGATCGGCAAGCTGACGCTGAACCGCAATACGGACAACTATTTCGCGGAGACGGAGCAGATCGCGTTCCACCCGGGCCATCTGGTCAAGGGCATCGACTTCTCCAACGACCCGCTGCTGCAGGGGCGGCTGTTCTCCTACACGGACACGCAGCTGTCGCGCCTCGGCGGCCCGAACTTCAACGAGCTGCCGATCAACCGACCGATGTGCCCGGTGCACAACAACCAGCGCGACGGCATGCACCGCATGACGATCAACCGCGGCCCGGCCGCGTACCACAAGAACGGCATCGCCGGCGGCTCGCCGCATCCGAGCGCGGACGGCTACAAGCATCATCAGGAAAAGGTCGAGGGCCATGTCACGCGCGAGCGCAGCGACAGCTTCAAGGACCATTACAGCCAGGCGGCGCTGTTCTGGAACAGCATGTCGGACGTGGAGAAGGGACATATCGTCTCGGCGTTCAGCTTCGAGCTCGGCCATGTCAAGGACAAGGCGCTCCGCCAGGCCGTCGTCGACATGTTCGCGAACGTGAGCGGCGAGCTGGCGGCGGGCATCGCCGCCAACATCGGCGCGGCATCTCCGGCGGAGGCGGACGGCGCAGCGGGCAAAAGCAAGAGCGGCGCTTCGCCGGCGCTCAGCATGATGAACACGGTCAAGACGCCGAAGGGCCGCAAGGTCGCGGTGCTTGTCGCGGGAGGCTTCGACGGCGCGGCGACGGACGCGCTCGTCCGCGAGCTGAGGGCGGCCGGCATCGTGCCGGAGTTCTGCAGCACGCGGCTCGGCCCGATCAAGAGCGGCAGCGGGGCGGACGTCGAGGCGGACCACAGCTTCCTGACGAGCGACTCGGTGCTGTTCGACGCTGTGCTCGTCGCCGGCGGCAAGGCGAGCGTCGAGGCGCTGGCTGCCGAGCCGAAGCTGGCGGACTTCCTGAAGGAGGCATTCCGGCATTTCAAGGCGATCGGCTTCGCCCGGACGGAGGACGCGGAGCGGCTGCTCGCGCTTGCCGGCATCAAGGCGCAGGCCGGCGATCCGGGCCTGCTCGCAGGCGATGGGCTCGGCCAGCCGTTCATCCAGGCGGTCGCCGAGCATCGCCACTGGACGCGTCAGGCGCAGTAGCGGATGGACGGACGGGTGCGGGGGCGGCGGCGAATCCGGTCCGCCGCGCGCATGTCCTTCATGCAGGCATGACCAGGTATGACTTGGTCATGCCTTTCATTTTGCCGGCCGCTCAGCCCGCCCGCCGAAGCCCGGTTCGTTTACGGATGCGGCCGTCTCCCGTTATACTAGCCCTATCCGAACGAGCAAGGAGGACGAGCCAGCATGACGCTGCAGCAGCTGCGCTACATCATCGAGGTGGCGGCGAGAGGGTCGATGAACGAGGCGGCCCGGCGGCTGTTCATCTCGCAGCCGAGCCTGTCCAAGGCGGTGCAGGAGCTCGAGCAGGAGCTTCAGATCACGATCTTCCGCCGTACGAACAAGGGCATCGAGCTGTCCACCGAGGGGACGGAGTTCCTCGCTTACGCGCGCCAGGTCGTCGAGCAGGCGGACCTGCTGGAGAGCCGCTACCGGAGCGCCCGCCAGGCGCCGCAGCATTTTTCCGTCTCGACCCAGCACTATGCGTTCGCCGTGAACGCGTTCGTCCGGCTCGTCGAGCAATACGGGCAGGAGGAGTACGATCTGGCGCTGCGCGAGACCAAGACGCATGAGATCATCGAGGACGTGCGGCTGCTGCGCAGCGAGATCGGCATCCTCTACCGCAACGAGTTCAACGCCCAGGTCATCCAGAAGCTGCTCGCCTCGGCCAGCCTGGAGTTCCACAGCTTGTTCACGGCCGAGCCGCATGTGTTCATCAGCATCCGCAACCCGCTCGCCCGCAAGGCGAGGGTGACGGTCGAGGATCTGGAGCCGTACCCGTACCTGTCGTTCGACCAGGGCGAGTACAACTCGTTCCATTTCGCGGAGGAGATCCTCAGCACGCTGTCCCATCCCAAAAGCATCCGCGTCAGCGATCGGGCGACGCTGTTCAACCTGCTCATCGGCCTCAACGGCTACACGATCTCCACCGGCGTGCTGAGCAAGGACCTCAACGGCAACGAGATCATCCCCGTGCCGCTGGAATGCGACGAGACGATCGAGGTCGGCTGGATCAGCCAGCGGCAGCGCGCGCTTTCCCGGCTGGGGGCCGCCTACGTCGAGGAGCTGGAGCGGGCGGTGCGGCGGGAGGACTGAGCAGGTCCGGGAGGACGATCTCCCGGGCTTTTTTGCATGCGAAAAAAAGGAAGCCCGCGGCCGTTCGTCCGCTCTCGATCCCCATGCTTCCGCGTCCGCCTCCATCCGCAGGCGGAGCCCGATCCCCGACCGAAGTCCGGGCCCTTTGCCCTCCCGCGGATGGGAATGAATACCATCCCCCAGCCGTTTCCAGGCCTCCCCGGGCGCAAGGTACACTTTCTATGGCACTTTAATCAGACAAAGAGCAAGCGATGATGGGGAGGAAGATGGGGATGAGGTCATTCATTCAAGGAGCATTCCGAAACAAGGCGGCGGTGTGGCTATGCGTCGTGCTCGTGCTGGCGATGGGGACGGCGAGCTACCTGAAGCTGCCGATGGAGTTCCTGCCGGAGGCGGACAATCCGGAGGTGACGGTGACGACGATCGGGCCGGGCTACGACGCGGCGTCGATGGAGGCGCTCGTGACGAAGCCGATGCAGGAGGCGACGGCGGGCATCAAGGGCAAGACCGCTTCGTTCGCCTCGTCCGGCGACAGCTACTCGCAGCTCAATCTGAGCTTCGACTCGTCGACGGACATGAAGCAGGCGCGGATGGACGTGGAGCGGGCGATCGCCGCCGTGCCGCTGCCCGAGCGGGTTGCCCCGCCCTATGTGATCCAGCTGAACACGTCGATGATCCCGGTGAGCTGGGTGACGCTGACGTTCGACGATACGGTGGCCGAGGCGAAGCGCGCCGAGGCGGAGAAGGACATTCTCGAGGCGTTCCAAGGCATCGACGGCATCGGCGCGGCGCAGCTGTCGGGCCGTCCGCAGCCGTCGGTGACGGTAGCGCCGGACCCCGATAAGCTGGCCGCCAAGGGCGTGCCGCTGCAGGCGCTGTACGGCGTGCTGCAAGGCCGCACGGGCTCCGCCTCGGTCGGCGAGAGCCAGCTCGGCGGCAGCGCCGTCAACCTGAACGTGGCGTCGACGCTGCGCGACGTCGAGACGCTGCGCAAGCTGCCGGTCGCTCCGGGCGTCGCGCTCGGCGACGTGGCGCAGGTCGAGGCGAAGAGCGAGGCCGGCGGCATCAGCCGGCTCGGCGGCAAGGACGCGCTCGTCCTGACCGTGACCAAGGCGCCGGGCGCCAACGCGGTCGCCGTCGGCGAAGGCGTGGAGAAGGCGGCCGAGCGGCTGAACGAGGAGATTCCCGGCGCGGAGCTCAAGGTGCTCATGAGCACCTCGGAGCAGGTCGTGCATTCCGTGAACAGCATGATGAAAGAGGTGCTGCTCGGGGCGCTGTTCGCGACGCTCGTCATCCTCGTCTTCATGCGCAACATCCGCGCGACGCTCGTCACGATCGTGTCGATCCCGCTGTCGCTCGGCCTGACGCTCTATCTGCTCGACCTGTCGGGCGTGTCGCTCAACATCCTGACGCTCGGCGGCGTCGCCGTCGCGGTCGGACGGCTCGTCGACGACAGCATCGTCGTCATCGAGAACATCTTCCGCCGGCTGCAAAAGGAGCGCTTCTCGATCCCGCTCGTCGTCGACGCGACGCGCGAGGTCTCGACCGCGATCACCGCGTCGACGCTGACGACTGTCGCGGTGTTCCTGCCGATGGGCCTGCTGCGCGGCTCGCTGCAGGCGTTCCTGCTTCCTTTCGCGCTGACGGTGACCTACTCGCTGCTCTCGTCGCTGCTCGTCGCGCTGACGGTCATTCCGCTGCTCGGCGCCGGGCTGTTCAAGGGCGTGTCGCTGAAGGAGCATGGGCCGTCCCGCCGCTTCCAGCGCTTCCTCGACTGGAACCTGCGCCGCAAGTGGCTGCCGCTGACGGCCGCCGTCGTGCTGCTCGCCGGCTCGATCGGCGCCTATGTCGCGATGCCCAAGGGCGCGCTCGACACGTCGGACGCCTCCAACCTGACGGTGACGCTGAAGTTCAAGGCGGACGCGACGCAGGAGCGGATGGACGCGGACGGAGAGAAGCTGGAGTCGTATCTCCGCAGCCTTCCTGAGCAGGAATGGGTGTACATGTCCGCCGGAGGCAACGCGGAATCGGCCCAGTACGGCGGAGTCGCGTCGCGGACGCAGATCAGCTATATGCTCGGGCTGAAAAAGGGGACGGACGCGGAGGCTCTGGTCGAGCAGGTGAAGGCGAAGGCCGGAGCGCCCGCCGACGCCGCGCTTGAGGTGCAGACGTCCAGCCTGATCGGCGGGGGCGGCGGCTCCCAGGTGTACGTGGACGTGACGGGACCGGACGCGGCGACGGCGAGCTCGGCCGCGGCGAAGGTCATGGCCGCCATCGAGCCGGTCCGGGACGTGCTCAAGGTCGAGAGCAACGAGCAGGAGCGGAAGACGGTCTACACGCTTGAGGTCGATCCGGCGAAAGCCAAGTCGGCGGAGCTCGCCCAGCAGCTGCAGGGCATGCTGAATCCGGTGCCGATCGGCATGCTGGCCGGGGAGGACGGGCGGCAGACGCCGGTCGTGCTGCAGCCGGCGCTCGCTCCGGCGGATGCCGCGGAGCTGGACGCGCTGACCGTGCTCACGGACGCCGGTCCGCAGCCGGTATCGGCGGTCGCCAAGTGGGTCAAGGAAGAAAAGCCGGCCGTCTATTACCTCAAGGACGGCAAGCCTTACGTCCGCATCGCGGCCGAGGCGGAGCCGAGCCGGCTGTCCGTCGTCGGCGCGGATATCGCCAAGGCGGTGGGCGGCCTGAAGCTGCCTGAAGGCACGCATGCCTATGTCGGCGGCGCCTCCGCGGACATGTCGCAGGACTTCGCCGATCTCGGCATGATCGCGCTCATCTCGATCGGCATCGTCTACCTCATCATGGTGCTGACGTTCAAGACGCTGCGGACGCCGCTGGCGATCCTGTTCACGCTGCCGCTCGCGGCGATCGGGGCGGTGCTCGGCCTGATCGTGACGCAGGTGACGCCGGACTTCACGGCGATGTTCGGCGCGCTCATGCTGATCGGCATCGTCGTCACCAACGCGATCGTGCTGCTCGACCGCGTCAAGCAGAACGAGGAGACGATGCCGATCCGCGAAGCGCTGCTCGAGGCGGCCGGCACGCGCATGCGGCCGATCCTGATGACGGCCGTCGCGACCGTGTGCGCGATGCTTCCGCTCGTGTTCGGCTCGGCGGAGAGCGGCAGCATCGTCTCGCAGAGCCTCGCGATCGTCGTCATCGGCGGCCTGATCGTCGCCACCGTGCTGACGCTCGTCATCGTGCCTTGCATCTACGAGCTGCTGTTCTTCCGCAAGGCGGCCCGCCAGCGCCGCGAGGCCGCAGGCGCCGCGCCGAAGCGCGAGGAAGCCGGCGAGGCTCTCGCTCTGTAGAGGACGGACTCGGGCCTTCGGGCAGATGGAAAAGAAGCCGTTCCCCCGCTTCGGCGCAGGGGAACGGCTTTTTGGCATGCGGGCCCGGGCAGGGGGGCGTAGGCCGAGCCGGGCCGAGCGCGGTCAGCCAGTGCGGTACGAACGGCCCGCATGCTCTGCATGCCGGGAGCGCTCGATCACCTCGCCGTACTGCTCCAGCAGCTCGTCGAAAATCGAGACCCATGAGCGGGTGACGGCATGGCTGCGGCCTTGCTCGCCCATGCGGCGCGCCAGCTCCGGGGCGGCCGTCAGCCGCTCGATGGCAGACGCGAAGGCGGCGGCGTCGCCGGGCGGGCAGAGCAGGCCGGTCGCTTCGTGGCGCACCGACTCCCGGATGCCGCCGGCGTCCGCGCCGATGACGGGCAAGCCGCTCGCCATCGCTTCCAGCGCCACGTTGCCGAACGTCTCCGTGCTCGATGGAAAGACGAACAGATCCGCCGACGCGTACAGCTCGGCCAGCTCCTCGCCTTCGCGATAGCCGGCGAATATGGCGTTGTCCGGCGCTGCGGCCCGCAGCTCCGGCAGAGCGGGGCCGTCGCCGACGATCAGCCAGCGCGCCCTTCCCTCCCGGGAAGCGGGCAGCCTGCGCAGCAGCTCGGCCAGCGTGGCGACATCCTTTTCCGGCGCGATGCGGCCGACGTAGAGCAGGATGCGCTCGTCCGGGGCGATGCCGAAGCGCTCGCGGACGAGCCCCGCGCGGCGCTTGGCGGGATGGAACAGCTCGCTGTCGACGCCGCGCGTCCACAGCCGGAGGCCGCCGACGCCCTGGCGGTAGAGGGCGAGCAGCGTCTCGCGCGACGGCGCGAACGTCGCTCCGCAGCTGCGGTGGAACCAGCGGATGTAGCGCCAGTAGAGCGGGACGGCTTTGGCCATGCCGTAGTAGGCCAGGTAGCGGTCGAAGTGGGTGTGGTAAGAAGCGGCATGGGGCAGGCCGCGTCGCCGGGCGTAGCGGAGGCCGCACAGGCCGATGTTGAACGGCGTCGCCAGATGAAGCAGGTCGGGGCGGAAGCGGTCGAGCTGCTGGCGGATCGACAGCAGGTTGGGCAAGGCGAGGCGGCATTCCGGATAGAGCAGGAACGGGACGCTGGGAGACGGGCGCAGCGACAGCGGCGGCGCTTCCGGGGCGGGAGGCGGCGTTGTCGCTTCTTCAGGCGAGGCGGGGGCGAAGACGAGATGCTCGATGCCGCGGCGCTCCAGATGGGCGGTCAGCCGCCCGAGCGTGCGGGCGACGCCGTTCATCTGCGGGGCGAACGTATCCGTAAACAAGGCGAGGCGCATGGCGATCCCTCCCGGTTCGGTCGTAGCGAAAGCGGCAGATTCGGCGATCCCGTCCCGCGCGCTCTCTCGGCTAGAGCCTACCGGACGACTGTCAGCGCCGGATCAGCGCGGGGTGTAGAGGTTGTAAATGAGGGCGGCTTTGGCGGTGGTGGCGCGCTAGCGGTTCGGCAAGAGCTTGGCTTCGAGGAGCGGGTTCGGCGGGCGATAACTCGAAAAAATCGAGTTACGGGTCGCCAAAGAGGGAGCGGGGTGGGCAATAAGTCGGAAAAATCGAGTTACGGGGCACCGAGGAGGGAGCGGAGTGGGCAATAAGTCGGAAAAATCGAGTTACGGGGCTTGGAGGAGGGGGCTGGGTGGGCAATAAGTCGAAAAAATCGAGTTACGGGTCGCCGAGGAGCGGGTTTGATGCAGTTCGGCAGGCTGAACGCACAAAAACGCCGGCAGGCAAGGAGCGGCGCTCCCTGTCTGCCGGCGTTCATCATCATGCGTCTAACTTTTGCCTAGGCGCCCGTGCCTGCAGCATCCGATCCTGCGTATCCGCAACGCTCGCGCCTGCAACGTCCAAACCTGCGTCCGGCGCCTGCGTATCCGCAACGCGCACAATTTCAACGCCTACGTTTGCAACGTCCGCATCTGCATCCGAGCCTGTGTTTCCACAACGCGCGCGCCATAACGCCTACGCATGCAACGCGCGCGCCATAACGCCTACGCCTGCGGCGCTTAGGCGCCCGCCGCCTCCCAAGCCCGGCGGGCGGGCTAAGCCTGCTCCTCCGCCAGAGCGGCGATGCGCAGGATGACCTCGGCCGCCTTGACCATCGTGTCGGCGGACACATATTCGTAGCGGCCGTGGAAGTTCTCTCCGCCCGCGAACAGGTTCGGCGTCGGCAGCCCCATGTAGCTCAGCTGCGACCCGTCCGTGCCGCCGCGGATCGGCTTGATGTCCGGCTTGACGCCGCAGTCCTCGAGCGCCTGCCGCGCCAGCTCGACGATGTGCATCACCGGCTCGATTTTCTCGCGCATGTTGTAGTACTGGTCCTTCAGCTCGAGCGTGACGCTGCCCGCGCCGTACGTCTGGCGGAACTCCTCGGCGATCGTCGCGAGCAGGCTCTTGCGGTTCTCGAAGCTTTCGCGGTCGAAGTCGCGGATGATGTAGCGCATGCGCGTCCGATCGACCGTGCCCTCGAACGAGATCAAGTGGAAGAAGCCCTCGTAGCCCTCCGTGAACTCCGGCACCTCGCCCGCCGGCAGGCGGCCGTGCAGCGCCATGCCGATCGACTGCGCGTTCAGCATCTTGCCCTTGGCGTAGCCGGGATGCACGTTTTTGCCCTGGATCGTGACGACGGCCTCGGCGGCGTTGAAGCTTTCGTACTCCAGCTCGCCGAGCGGACCGCCGTCCATCGTGTAGGCGAAGTCGGCGCCGAACGCCGCGACGTCGAAGCGATGCGGCCCGCGGCCGATTTCTTCGTCCGGCAGGAAGCCGACGCGAATCCGGCCATGCGGAATTTCCGGATGGGCGGCCAGATAGGCCATCGCGGTCATGATTTCGGCGATGCCCGCCTTGTCGTCCGCGCCGAGCAGCGTCGTGCCGTCGGTCGTAAGCAGCGTCTGGCCCTTGTAGCCGGCCAGCTCGGGGAACTCGCGCGGCGAGAGCGTAATGCCGGGCTCCGCGCTGAGCACGATGTCGCCGCCGTCGTAGCTCTCGATGAGCTGCGGCTTCACGTTCGTGCCGGTGAAGTCGGAGGCGGTGTCCATATGCGCGAGGAAGCCGATCGTCGGCACGGCCTTGGCGCTCGTCGCTGGCAGCGTCGCCATGACGTAGCCGTTGGCGTCGAGCGTGACCTCGGTCAGCCCGATCGCCTCCAGCTCGTCCGCCAGCTGGCGCGCCAGCACGAGCTGGCCCGGGGTCGAGGGGCATGTCTCGCTGCTGTCGTCGCTCCGCGTATCGACGGCCGCATAGGCGACGAAGCGGCGGATCAGTTCCGATTTCAGATCATGCTTGTCCATGAAAAAAATCTCCTTTGCTGTGCTGGGACGGCTCGTGGAGCCGCCGCTTCAGCGGAATCTGTCGCTTGCGCCTGCCGCGCCGCCTCCAGGACGGCTCAGCAGGCTCTTCATGCGTCCACTATAGCAGGTGCGCGGGCACATAATCCAGCGAGGCCGGCGCCAGCGGCATTCCTCCGAGCGCTGGGTCGCGGCGCAGGCCGCCATTTCCCCGAAGCGCCTGTCCGGCCGGCCGCCCGAGCCGCCAAGGCATCGGCCCCTTCATCCTGCTTGCCCAGCCCCGGCCCCCGCGGGCGGCATATGCTGGTGGCAAAGCTTTTGACGACCGTACAGGAGTTGATCGAAACCATGCCGAAGCCGAAGGCGGCGGGAGCCGCAGCGCTCCCCCGCATCGACGTGCTCATCCCCGCGATCGAGAAGGACCTTCCGACGCTGCCCCATGTCATCCGCGCCGCGCGCGCCCAGGTGCGCCATCCGATCGGCGAGATCGTCATCGTCGCCCCCCGCAAGGACGCCATCGTCTCCCTGTGCCGCGAGCACGGATGGAGATTCGTCGACGAGAACACCGTGCTGCCCCTGACGAAAAAAGACATCCATTACCGCTCCGCCCGCTGGGAGCGCTCCGGCTGGCTGTTCCAGCAGCTGCTCAAGCTGAGCGGCGACAAGCTGTGCTCGGCCGATTTTTTCCTCGTCATCGACGCCGACACCGTGCTCATTCGGCCCCACACGTTCCGCTCCGGCGGCCGCACGACGTTCTACACCCGCAGCTGGACGCAGCCGGAGTACCTGCGCATGCACGAGCGGCTCATGGGCCGCAAGGCGGCCGCGCCGCGCTCGCTCGTCACCCACTACATGCTGTTCGAAAAGGCGAAGCTGCGCGACATGAAGCGGGACATCGAGATGCGCCACGGCATGAGCTGGCATCGCGCGATCCTGACCAAGCTGAACCGCTCGCAGCAGTTCGGGTTCAGCGAGTACGAGACGTACGGCAACTATGTGTACAGCCGCAATCCGGCCGCCGTGCGGCTGCGTCCGGCGCTCAACCGCGCCCTGCACGACGGCGTCCGCAGCCTGACGCCGGAGCGGACGCGCCAGCTGGCCGCCAAGCATCGCTCCGTGAGCTTCCACGAGCGCAAAGGCTATGTGCGCAAGGCCGGAGCGTCCGCGCGCCGGATCGAAGCGCCGGCCGGAGCCGGCTCAGCTCGGCGCACGCTCGGCGGAAGCGGACGCGCCGATGACGCGGGCAGAACGGCTTTCCTGCGCGGCGGGGCGGCGAAGCGTCGGCCGCCGGCCTTTGCCGGACCGAGGCTTGCCGCTTGCGCCGCCGTGCGGCGAGGCGGGGGCGGCCGCCGATGAAGCCGCGCGGCAGCGGCCGGGCCGGACACGCCGCGCCAGGGCGGGGCCGCTCGCCGCAAGCCCGCCGCTCCGGCTGGTCCGTCGACTGGCGCGGCCCGCTCGGCCGCGCCGGCGGACTGGGCGGAGCGAGCCGGAGCTATGTGCGCGCGCTGCGCGGGGCCGGCCTGCCGGTGAACGCTTCGGCGGCCATGGGGCAGCCTGCCGCCGGCCGGCTTGCTCCGGGGACCCGCCGGATGCTCGTGTACCATTATCCGCCGCATACGCTCGATCCGGATCGGGCGCGCCGGGCCGGCTACGGACGGGTCGTGCTCAACGCCGTCTGGGAGACGTCGCGCATCCCGTCCCAGTGGCGCAGGACGATCAACCGCTACGATGCGGTGCTCGTGCCGTCGCGGCACAACGTGCAGGCGATGAAGGACAGCGGCGTCAGCGTGCCGGTGTACCGGGTGCCGCACGGGGTGGACACGCGGCGGTTCCGGCCGGGCAGGCCGAAAGCCGCGCTGTCTGGAGCGGAGGGGCGCTTCGTCTTCCTTTCGGTGTTCAGCTTTCAGCATCGTAAAAATCCGGAGGCGCTGCTGCGCGCCTACGCGGAGGAGTTCAGCGAAAAGGACTCCGTGCTGCTCGTCATCAAGACGAGCGGCTGGCGGGAAGCCGGCGGCTCGGCGGGGGCAGAGCGGGCGATCCGCCGCTACGTGGCTTCGCTGCGCCTGTCGCATCGGCCCGCGCCGATCCACATCGTCGCCGGCCATATCGGCGAGCGTCGGCTGCTGGGGCTGTACGCGTCGGCGGACGCCTTCGTGCTGCCGACACGGGGAGAAGGCGTCGGCATGCCGTTCATGGAGGCGCTCGCGAGCGGCGTGCCGGTCATCGCGCCCCGCTGGGGCGGGCAGAGCGACTTCCTGACGGACGGCAATTCGTTCGCCGTTCCTTACAAGCTGCGGAAGCCGGCGGAAAGCATGAAGGGAGCCGGCGCGATCTCGCGCCGGTTCGGCGGCCTGTTCGCGCAGGAGGGGCAGCTGTGGGCCGAGGCCGATCTGGCCGGGCTGAAGCGGCAGCTGCGCGCCGCGAGCCGGGACGTCGCGCTTTGTCGGCGTAAGGGCCGGCAGGGCTGCCAGGACATGAAGAGCTGGAGCTGGGAAGCGGCGGGACGGCAGCTGCGGCAAGCGCTGGAGAGGATCGGGACGCAGCCGCCGCGGGGCGGCGCGGCCGCTTCGCGGGAGAGCGGCGAGGCCGATCCGCCAGGCTTTGTTTCGGCCGCGCTGCGCGGACAGCGCCGGCGGGCGCCGCGCGGGAGCGGGAGCGCTCCGGCAGACGCCAAGGAGAGGAGAACGAGACGGAAGTGAGACTTATCCTATTGTCCGGAGGCTCGGGCAAGCGGCTGTGGCCGCTGTCCAACGAGATTCGGTCGAAGCTGTTCCTGAAGCTGCTGCCCGCGCCGGACGGCACCCTCGAGTCGATGATGCAGCGGCTGTGCCGCCAGCTGCGGGAGGAGGGGCTGCTGGAGGGAGCGGTCATCGTGACCCATCGCAGCCAGGCCGAGATTACGCGCGCCCATGCCGGAGCGGACGTGCCGATCGTGGAGGAGCCGGCCAAGCGCGGCACGTTCACGGCGGCGGCGCTCGGCGCCGCCTATCTGGCCGGTCCGGGCCGCGCGCCGGAGGATGAGGCAGTGTGCGTGCTGCCGGTCGACCTGTTCGTGGAGGCGGACTTCCTTGCGCTGCTGCGGCGGCTGCCGGAGGCGCTCGCCCGCGGCGCGGACCTCGGCATGATCGGCACCGAGCCGACGCATCCTTCGGCGCAGTACGGCTACATCGTGCCGATCCGCGAGCCCCGCCCCCGCCGGCCGAAGCGGCGTGCGGCGGCCGGCGGCCGGAAGTTCGGCGGCATGACGGACGCTGGCGCGGGAGCGGGAGCGGGCGAGAGAGCGGCGCGACCGGACGCGGATGCAGGCGCAGACGGAGCGGGAGTTGGCAAGAGCGCAGCGCGGCCGGACGCGGATGCAGGCGCAGACGGAGCGGGAGTTGGCAGGAGCGCAGCGCGGCCGGACGCGGATGCAGGCGGAAACGGCGCGAGAGCGGGCAGGAATGCGGCGCCGCCTGGCGCGGACGCAGGCGCAGACGGAGCGGGCGCGGGCTGGCTGCCGGTCGGGCGCTTCGCGGAGAAGCCCGATCCGCCGGCGGCGACGAGGCTGATCAAGCAGGGCGGGCTGTGGAACAGCGGCGTCTTCGTCTTTCGCCTAGGGTGGCTGCTCGGTCAGCTTCAGGCGAGGGGATATCCGTCCTCGCTGCCGGAGCTGCTGCGGGGCTACGACGAATGGAGCGAGAAAAGCTTCGATCAGGAGCTGGCGGAGAAAGCCTCCCGCAGCCTCGTGCTGCGTTATGCCGGCAGCTGGAAGGATCTCGGCAGCTGGAGCACGTTCCTCAGCCAGCTCGGCGAGGCGCAGCTGGGGCCGGGAGCCGTATCGGCCGGCGCCCGCAACACCCATCTCATCAACGAGCTGGGCTGCCCGATCCACGTCATCGGCATCTCCGACGCGGTCGTGGCTGCGAGTCCCGACGGAATCCTGGTCGCGAGCAAGGAGCACTCCGACCGGATCAAGGAAGCGCTTCGCGAGCTGCCCGGACTGCCGATGCAGGAGGAGAAGCGCTGGGGCAGCTGCCGCACGCTGGAGATCGACCGGCTGAGCGGCGGCGGCCAGGTGCTGACGCGGCGCGTCGCCGTCCATGCGGGCAAGTGTACGAGCTACCATCTGCATGAAGGCAAGGAAGAGGTGTGGACCGTGCTCTCCGGCGAGGGGCGCTTCATGCTCGAGGACGAGATCTACCCGATCGGACCGGGCAGCGTCATGCGGTTTCCTCCCGGCTCGCGCCATGGCGTCAAGGCCGTGACCGAGCTGCAATGCATGCAGGTGGAGATCGGACGGGTGCTCGACGAGCGGGACATCGAGCGGCTGCTGATGAGCTGGTAGAGCTGGCGAGCGCGATGCAGGCAGGCGGTTGCAGTGAAAGTAGGCGAGCGCAATGCGCGAAAGCGGGCACGCTGTCGCGGCAGGCGGACACCTCGACAGGGAGGCTTTGCCGCCGCGAAAGCTTGCGACGAATCAGCTCGTTAGAGGGCTTCAAGCGGCCCCATTGAAAATCTAACGACGGATGAAACGCTTAGAGCGGCAAAAGCCGCCGAAACATGGCCGAAACACGCGCATCGGGACATCTAAGCGCGTGAGGAATCGTTAGCGCCGCGAAAGCAGGCCAAATGAGCTTCTAAGCGTCTGACGCGTCGTAAAGGTTGAAGCCGCGTCAATGAGGCGGCTTTCCCTGACCGCGGCAAGGCAATGGGGGGCTGGAGGCGCGGCTGCCGGCTGCAGCAAGCAGATTCAGCCGCGGCAAAGAAGCTTCTCGATCCGTTTTCGAGCGGCAACCGATCATTCCGGGCTGCTTCTGCGGGGTTCATCGATCCGCTTGAGGGCGAGTTCAGCGGTGGGCCGTCTCCTCGGGCAGCGAATTTTGACCGTCGCCAGCCTGGGGGCGGTCGCCTCGACCGTCCTCGACCAAAAGGCAGCCGCTCGCAGATCGGTTTTTTCTTGCAGCGTCTGCCTATAGGGGCATGCCCAGCTTTTTCATGCGGTTGTACAGCGTCGCTCGCGATATTCCGAGCTGGCGGGCAACCGCTTTTTTGTTGCCGCGCTCAGCCTCGAGCAGCCGGCGAATGCGCTCGCGCTCGTAGTCTTCCGGGCTGTCGGGCCAGCGAGCCGGAGGGAACGGCTGGCTTCCATTGCCGTAGCCGTGGGCAGCCCCGCCAGGAGCAGGTCCGGCGGAGAACGGCCTGCCTAGAGCAGCTCCGTCGACGGAGAGTTCGCTGGAAGCTGCGCTGCCGGGAACAGCCCCGTAGGCAGGCCCGCCGGAAGCGGCGCTGCCCGAGGCTGGCCCCCCGAAGACTTGCTCGCCGAAGGCAGCCCCGCCAGCGGCTTCCGACGTGCCGGCCCAGCCGAGGCGGTCGGGCGTCGCGGCGCTGCGAGCGCTCTTTCCGCCCGTGCCGCTGCTCTGGCGCGCCGCGTTCTGCAGCAGCCGAGGCGGCAGATGCTCCAGCCGGATGACGCCGTCGGTCGCGAGCAGCACGAGCCGCTCGGCCGCGCCGCGCAGCTCGCGGATGTTGCCCGGCCAGTCGTAGGCGGCGAGCCGCTGCACGACCTCATGCGGACAAGCC
This sequence comes from Paenibacillus pasadenensis, assembly GCF_002864175.1. NCBI lineage: Bacteria > Bacillati > Bacillota > Bacilli > Caryophanales > Paenibacillaceae > Paenibacillus > Paenibacillus pasadenensis. Next base: position 380,221 of record NZ_NFEZ01000001.1, read on the forward strand.
TCGATGAAGCGGCCGTACAGCAGGGCGAACTCGCTGAGGAACGCGGGCAGCAGCTCGTACACATCCCCGGTGCGCTCGCGCAGCGGCGGGATGTCGAGCGTGACGACGCTCAGCCGGTAGTAAAGATCCTCGCGGAAGCGGCCGTCCGCAATCATCGCCAGCAGATCGCGGTTCGTCGCCGCGAGGATGCGGCAGTCGGCGCGACGCAGCGTCGTGCCTCCGACGGCGTAGAACGTCTTTTCCTGCAGCACCCGCAGCAGCTTCACCTGCAGCTCCAGCGGCATCTCGCCGACCTCGTCGAGCAGCAGCGTGCCGCCCGCCGCCAGGTCGAGCTTGCCCTTGCGGCCGCGCGGATCCGCGCCGGAGAAGGCGCCGCGCTCGTAGCCGAACAGCTCGCTCTCGAACAGCGTCGGCGAGATCGCTCCGCAGTTGATCGCGATGAAAGGCGTCTCCGGCCCCGGTCCGGCATCGTGCATCGCGCGGGCGTACAGCTCCTTGCCGACGCCGCTTTCGCCGAGCAGCAGCACGGGCGCCTTGGCGGAGGCGAGCTTGCGCGCCGTCTCGACGGAGGCCCGCACCGCCGGGCTGCCGCCCCGGATCGCCGAGAACGGGTCGGCGCCGCTCGGGTCGAGCCGCTCGACCTTGCGCTCGAGATGCTGCATCTTGGCTGTCATCCGGAACAGCTGCTGGTTCAGGCGGATCTGCGACGTGATGTCCTGCTCGGCCGCCACCGCCCCGATGCGCTCGCCGCCGAGCTCGATCGGACGGGCGTGGATGACGGCGTGCATGTCGGGCCGCGGCTGATGCTGCGCCCCCTGCAGCACCTCGCCGGTCGTCAGCGCGCGCAGCACTTGGAGCCGTTCTTTCTGGAAAAAAGCATCCGCCGGACGCCCCATGATCTCCTCCCGGCGGATGCCGAACATCCGCTCCGCCTCGCCGGTCCAGGCGATTACCTCGCTGTCGGCGTTGATGACCGTGATCGCGCTGTCGACCGTCTCCAGCGTCGCCTCGAAGCCGGCCCTCAGCCGCCGGAACGACTGGCGCAGCTCCTCAAGCGCCGCAGTCGCAGAGACGCAGCCGCAGGGCTGGCCGCCTTCGTCCAGCAGCAGCAGCCAAGGGCAGCCGTCCGGCAGCGGCGGCAGCTCGTCCAGCCGCAGCGATGCGGGGAACGCCGACGCGGGCAGGGCGGCTGCAAGCCGGTCGGGCAGGCTCGCAAGCGCTTCGGGCAGCCAGCTCCAGCTCCCGTCTGTCTCCTGGCGGAACAGGGGACGATCCGGCGGCTGCTCCGGCCATTCCGCGAGCGCATAACTCGTCTGGGGCAGCTCGATCAAGCGGGGGAGGTTCAGCTTCATCGTTGGTTCCTCCTCGTCGATGGGGGTGTCTAATAAGTGTATGAATAGGCAGACAATTATGTCTATAAAATTAGACACATTAGACACGATTCCTGCATGCGAAAAGCCCTTCCGCCGAAAATAGCCGAGCGGAAGGGCTTTGTCGGAAAAAAGAAGCGGCCCCGCCGGGCGGGCCGCTCCTCGGGAGCTGCGGCTTGCGCCGGCCGCTGCGGGGCGGGCGGCATTTTTCAACGGAACATGTTCTGCAGCACCATCATCAGGTTGGCTGGCTTCTCCGCGAGACGGCGCGTGTAGTAGGGGTACCACATCTTGCCGTAAGGGACGTAGCAGCGGACGCGGTAGCCCTCGGAGGCGAGGCGCGCCTGCTCGTTCATGCGCAGTCCGTACAGCATCTGGAACTCGAACTTGTCTTGGCCGATGCGGTTGGCGGAGGCGTACTCGCGCACCCAGCGGATGATCGTGTCGTCATGGGAGGCGATGGCGGTGTAGACGCCTTGGTCGAGGTGCATGCGGATGATCGCCTTGAAGTTGTCGATGACCTCGGACTTCTTCTGATAGGCGACCTCGGCGGGCTCTTTGTAGGCGCCTTTGACGAGCCGCAGGTTGACGCCGCTCTGGATCAGGTCGCGGACGTCGGCCTGCGTGCGGCGCAGGTACGCCTGGATGACGGTACCGACGTTCGTCAGCCCTTCGCCGTGCAGCCTCTTGACCATGTCGATCGTCGCCTGCGTGTAGGGCGAGTCCTCCATGTCGATGCGCACGAAGTTGCCTGAGGCGGCCGCTTCGCGCACGACGGCGCGGATGTTGGCGTAGCAGGCTTCCGGATCGAGCGCCAGCCCCATCTGCGTCGGCTTGAGCGACACGTTGGAGTTGACGCCGGCCTGCTCGATGCCGCGCACGAGGCGGATGTATTCCTCGCGATAGCCCGAGGCTTCGCTCAGCGCCCGGATGCCTTCGCCGAGATGGTCGAGCGTGACCATAATGCCTTTGCGGTTCAGGTCGCCGATGACCTGGAGCGCGCCGTCCAGCTCCTGGCTGGCGATGAATTTGGCGGCGAGCTTGCCGCCGTATTTGAGCGTCAGCTTCTCGACGAGCGAATTGCCGGAAATCGTGAGCAGCGTCTTGCGGTACAGCTCGGAGCCGATGTCCATAGTGATCCTTCCCCTTTATATGCGGATAATGGCGTTCTTAGGGAGTTGTAGTAGCAATATTCATGCCAACGGTATAGGCTATGGCATCCAGGGCGCTGGCGCCACGGCGGTTTCTGGCGGCTTGGCCGGCACGCGCCGCGGCGGCGCGCGGGCTGCTTGGAGGAAGTCAGGGCAGCGCGGCGGAATGCGGATGAGCTGGCTGCGGATGGGGCTGGGCAATGGAACGGGGCAGATGCACAGCCGGAAGAGGCAGTTGCGCGGAAAAGCCGAGTAACTCGGGTCGGATGTGCGTCCGGATGGGGGAGATGCGCGGAAAAACCGAGTAACTGGGGTCGGATGTGCATCCGGATGGGGGAGATACGCGGAAAAACCGAGTAACTGGGGTCGAATGTGCGTCCGGATGGGGGAGATACGCGGAAAAACCGAGTAACTCGGGTCGGATGTGCGTCCGGATGGGGGAGATACGCGGAAAAACCGAGTAACTGGGGTCGGATGTGCGTCCGGATGGGGGAGATACGCGGAAAAACCGAGTAACTGGGGTCGGATGTGCGTCCGGATGGGGGAGATACGCGGAAAAACCGAGTAACTCGGGTCGGATGTGCGTCCGGATGAGGGAGATACGCGGAAAAACCGAGTAACTCGGGTCGGATGTGCGTTCGGATAGGGGAGATACGCGGAAAAACCGAGTAACTGGGGTCGGATGTGCGTCCGGATGGGGGAGATACGCGGAAAAACCGAGTAACTCGGGTCGTGTGAGGGCATCCGGCGGGCGGCAAGACGAAGAAATCGAGTTACTGGGCATTGAAGTGGGCGCTTGGCGGACATTAAGTCGAAGAAATCGAGTTACTGGGTGCCGAAGTGGCGTTTGGCGGGTATTAAGTCGAAGAAATCGAGTTACTGAGTGCCGAAGTTGGCGTTTGGCGGGCCTTAGTCGAAGAAATCGAGTTACTGAGCCCGGATTTCCGAGGCCAACGTCCTCCAGCCGGCTCCGCCCGCTATATCGGAGCCCGGATTTCCGAGGCCAACGTCCTCCAGCCGGCTCCGCCTGCGATATCGGGGCCCGGATTAGTGGCACGATTCTTGCTTATCTTTTACGGCGAAGAGCCCCGGTCAGCAGCGAGGGCCAAGGAGACCTTTCCGAGGAGGATGAATTCGCATGAGAATGGAATATGCCAACGAGCCGTTCACGAATTTCAGCAAGGAAGAGGAAAGCGCCGCCTACGAGGCCGCGCTGGCCGCCGTCCGCGGGCAGCTGGGCCGCACGTACCCGATCGTCATCGGAGGCGAGGCGATCGAGACCGGGCGCACGCTCGACTCGATCAACCCGGCCGACAAGGCCGAGGTCGTCGGCGTCGTCCACCAGGCCGACCGCGAGCTGGCCGAGAAAGCGATCCGCACCGCCTACGAGACGTTCGGCTGGTGGCGCCACACGAGCGCGAAGGAGCGCTCGGGCTACCTGTTCAAGGCCGCTGCCGTCATGCGCCGCCGCAAGCATGAGTTCTCCGCGTGGCTGACGGTCGAGTCCGGCAAAAACCGCGCCGAAGCCGACGCCGATACGGCCGAGGCGATCGACTTCATGGAATTTTACGCCCGCGAGATGCTGCGCCTGAGCGAGCCGCAGCCGCTCACCCGCATCCCGGACGAAGACAACGAGCTGTACTACATCCCGCTCGGCGTCGGCATCGTCATCCCGCCGTGGAACTTCCCGCTCGCCATCATGGCCGGGATGACGACGGCCGCGCTCGTCTCCGGCAACACCGTCGTGCTCAAGCCGGCGAGCCCGACGGCGGTCATTGCCGCCAAGTTCGTCGAGCTGCTGGAGGAGGTCGGCGTGCCGGCCGGCGTCGTGAACTTCCTGCCGGGTCCGGGCTCCGAGGTGGGCGACTTCCTCGTCGAGCATCCGCTGACCCGCTTCATCAGCTTCACCGGCTCGCGCGACGTCGGACTGCGCATCAACGAGCGGGCCGCCAAGACCGCGCCGGGCCAGAAGTGGATCAAGCGCGTCATCGCCGAGATGGGCGGCAAGGACTCGATCGTCGTCGACGCCGACGCCGATCTGGAGCTGGCGGCGGATGCGATCGCGGCGTCGGCGTTCGGATTTTCCGGCCAGAAGTGCAGCGCCTGCTCGCGCGCGATCGTCCATGCGGACGTGTACGACGAGGTGCTGGCCAAGGTGGTCGAGCGCACCGCCAAGCTGACGCTGGGCGATCCGGCCGAGCGCGGCACGAACCTCGGACCGGTCGTCGACGACAAGGCGTACGCCAAGATCCAGGAGTATATCGAGATCGGCAAGAACGAAGGCCGTCTCGTGCACGGCGGCGGCACAGGCGACGAGAAGGGCTTCTTCATCGAGCCGACGATCTTCGCCGACATCGCTCCGGAAGCGCGGCTCGCGCAGGAGGAGATTTTCGGGCCGGTCGTCGCCTTCATCAAAGCGTCCACGTTCGACGAAGCGCTCGAGATCGCCAACAACACCGACTACGGCCTGACGGGCGCCGTCATCTCCCGCAACCGCAGCCGCCTGGAGCAGGCTCGCCGCGAATTCTTCGCCGGCAACCTGTACTTCAACCGCAAGTGCACCGGAGCGCTCGTCGGCGTGCATCCGTTCGGCGGCTTCAACATGTCGGGCACCGACTCCAAGGCCGGCGGCCGCGACTACCTGCTGCTGTTCACCCAGGCGAAGCTCGTCTCCGAAAAAATGTAATCCCGCGCCGCGACCCGCGCGCGGTATACTGAATAAAACCGCCCAAGGAGGCCGCCGCCATGCCGGGACCCGTCCTGCAGCCTCAGGCGCTGCTCCGCCAGGAGCAGCGGCAGAAGCTCGCGCTCACGCAGCAGATGCGCCAGTCGCTGGCGCTGCTCGCGCTGCCCGCGGCCGAGCTCGACCGCGCGGTGCGCGAGCTCGCCGCGGACAATCCGCTGCTTGAGATCCGCGAGCCCGCGGCCTCGCGCCGCCTGGGCGGCCGCGGCCACGCCTCGGCCGCCGATCCGCTCGAGCGCGCCGCCGCCGCGCCGCCCACGCTCGAAGCCGAGCTGCTCGCGCAGCTGCGGCTCAGCGGCGCCCCCGCGCCTCTCCGCCGCGCCGCCGCCTGGCTCGCCGGCAACCTCGACGAGAGCGGCTGGCTGGCGCTGCCGCTCGCGGAAGCGGCGGAGCGGCTGCGCCTTTCCGCCGCCGAGGCCGAGGCGGCGCTGCGGCTGCTGCAGTCGCTGCAGCCGGCCGGCATCGGCGCGCGGGACCTGCGCGAATGCCTGCTGCTGCAGCTGGACCGGGAGCCGGAGCCGGCTCCCGGGGCGCGCGAGCTCGCCGCGCGCTGGCTGCCCCAGCTGGCGGCCCGCCGCTGGGAGGAGATCGCGGCCGGCACCGGCCTTAGCCGCGCGCAGCTCGAAGAGGCGCGCCGAGCGCTGCTGCGCCTCGACCCGCGGCCCGGCCAGCGGCTGGCGGCCGGGGCAGCCGGCCGGACGCAGGCGGTCGTGCCCGACGCTCTCGTCCGCCAGGGCGCGGACGGCGAGCTGCTCGTCGAGCTGGCCGCCGCTTGGGAGCCGCGGCTGTCGCTCGCCGATATCGGCTCCGGCCCGCTCGCGGCCGTCGCCCGCGGCCACGAGGCGTACGCCTACGTGGAGAGCTGCCGCCGCGCGGCGCGCGCGCTCATCGGCGGGCTGGAGCAGCGGCGGGAGACGCTCGCGCGGGTCGTGCGCGCCGTCTTTGAGGAGCAGGCCGCGTTCCTGGAGCGCGGCTGGCCGGCGCTGCGGCCGCTTACGCTCGCGGACGTGGCGCTGCGGCTCGGCTTGCACGAGTCGACGGTGAGCCGCGCCGTGTCCGGCAAGCAGGTGCGGACGCCGCTCGGCACCTATCCGCTCAAGGCGTTTTTCAGCGCCGCGCTCGGCCGGGGCGGAGCGGCCGAGGAGGTGTCCGCCGCCGCCGCCAAGCAGCGGCTCGCCGAGCTCGTCGCGGCCGAGTGCCGCGAGCGGCCGCTGTCCGACCAGCAGCTCGCGGAGCGGCTGGCGGAGCTCGGCATCCCGCTGTCGCGGCGCACCGTCGCCAAGTACCGGGCGGAGCTGCGCATACCCAGCTCCTCCTCGCGGCGGGGCGACTGAGCGTGGCGTTCCTACATTCGAGAAGTCCAGGGCCTCCTTGCGGGGCGCCTGGGCTTTTTCGGCTTTTCTTTCTGGACGGGCGTCCTGCCGATTCGCCATAATAAGGAAAAGGAGGTCGGACCATGGACGATCGCGAGCTGCTGCCGCTCAACAACCGCGCCATCTTCGAGCCGCGGGCGGCGGCGCAGAGCTTCCGCCTGCAGCGGCTGCTGCCGCAAGGGCCGGCGGCGGCCTATATCCGCCATTATTGGCTCATCGAATGGAATCTGCCGCCGGGCGCCGTCCACACGCAGGAGGTGCTGGAGCATCCGACGGTCAACGTCGTCCTGCAGCCCGGCCGTTCGGTCGTCAGCGTCGCCGGAGCCGAACGCTCGCAGCAGCGGCTCGAGGGGCGGGACGAGGTGCTCGGCATGCTGTTCCGCCCGGGACTGTTCCGCCGCTGGCTGGACCGCGATCCCGGCGAGCTGGCCGGCCGGCGGCTGCCGGCGGAGCAGGTGCTTGGCCCCGGAGTGCTGGAGCTGGAGCGCGCCGTCTTCGCCGAGCCGGATTCCAGCCGCCGAGCGGCGCTCGTCGATGCGTTCTGGGCCGAGCGGCTGGCAGAGCCCGGAACGCTGCCCTGCTTCCGCACGACGTCCGACCCGACATCCGACCCGCCATCCGACCCCGAGCCCGACCCGACGTCCGACCCGCCATCCGACCCCGAGCCCGACCCGACGTCCGACCCTACGCCGGACCCGACATTCGACCCGGCATCCGACCCTACGCCAGCATCCGCCCCGCCGGCCCCTGTCCCGTCCGGTTCGGTTTCCTTCGCCCCGGCCTCCCTGGGGGCCGCGCCCGAAACGGATCCGTCCAAGATGGCTCCGTCCAGATCGGCCGCGCCCGGAACGGATCACTCGAAGCGGGCTCCGTCCGGCTCGGCCTCGCTAGCGCCCGATCCGTCCGCACAGCTGGCCGATCGCATCGTCACCGGCATCCAGCTCGACCGCAGCCAGCGCAGCGCCCGGGAGGTGGCCGCGCGCTGGGGGCTGTCGCCGCGCAGCCTGCAGCGGCTGTTCCGCGCCTACATCGGCATGACGCCGCAGGCGGTCATCCGACGGTACCGGCTGCACGAGACGATGGGCCTCGCCAGCGGCGACCCGGACTGGGCGTCGCTCGCGCTGGAGCTCGGTTATTTCGACCAGGCCCATCTGATCCGCGACTTCAAGGCGGTCGTCGGCATGACGCCTGGTTCCTATGCGAAGCGAATCACGAGCGAGGAAAGATAACATCGAACAAGCGTGGATCCTCGGATCCGCGCTTTTTTCATCCTTCGGCACCGTATTGTGTAATATATATTGACATCAACCTATCTTCATCTCTATACTCTCCGCAAGAACGGTCAGGGGGAGAGATGCAAGTGGGGAGAAGATGGGGGCATTTCGGAACGGCCGGCATGCTTGCGATCTTGCTGGTGCTGGGAGCGTGCTCGGGCGGAGGCGGAGCGGCGAACGAGGGGGCGGGGCCGACGTCGGTCCCGAGCGCAGGCGAGCCGGCGGGCGCTTCTCCCGCCCCGGCAGGCGGCGGCATCGCCAAGCCGCGCGTCGCGTTCGTCTATCTCGGCGTGCCCGGGGACGGAGGCTGGACGTACGAGCATGACCAGGGGCGACTGATGATGGAAAAGGAGCTGGGCATCGAGGCGACGACCGTCGAGAACGTGCCGGAAGGGGCGGACGCCGAGCGCGTGTTCGAGGAGCTGGCCCAGAACCACGACGTCGTCTTCGGCACGAGCTTCGGCTATATGGACGCGATGGTCAATGTGGCGAAGCGCCATCCCGACGTCAAGTTCATGCACGCGAGCGGCTACAAGACGGCGGACAACCTCGGCACATACCTCGGCAAGGAGTATCAAAGCGCTTATCTGGTCGGCATGGCGGCCGGCAAGATGACGAAGAACGACCATCTCGGCTATGTCGGCGCTTATCCGATCCCTGAGGTCATCTATACGATCAACGCTTTCGCGCTCGGCGCGCAGAGCGTCAATCCGGACATCAAGCTGTCCGTCGTCTGGAGCAATACCTGGTATGACCCGGCGACGGAGCGCCAGGCGGCGGTCAGCCTGCTGGACAAGGGCGTCGACGTGCTGGCGGCCTACCAGGACTCGCCGGCGAGCATCCAGGCGGCCGCCGAGCGCGGCGTCTGGGGCATCGGCAACGATTCCGACATGGGCCGCTACGCGCCCGAGACGTACATTTCCAACCCGGTCTGGCGCTGGGGGCCGTACTACGTGGAGCAGGTGAAGGCGGTCATCGACGGCACCTGGCAGAGCGGAAGCTACTTCGGCTCGATGGCCGACGGCATCACCGACATCGCTCCATTCGGCAAGAACGTGCCGGAGGACGTGAAGGCGCTGGCGGAGGAGAAGAAGCAGGAGATCCTTGCCGGGAGCTTCGACGTGTTCGCTGGTCCGATCCGCGACCAGAGCGGGGCGGAGCGGGTGCCGGAGGGCGGCGCGATGACGGTCGAGGACATTTTGGGCATGACGTGGTTCGTCGAGGGCATCGAGGGAACGATCCCGCAGTAGGCGGAGGGGTGAAAGGAGAGGAAATGAATGAGGCTGGAAGATCCCGTACTGACGGCCTGCTGGCATCCGGCCGCGCTCGCGCGCGACGTGACGGACCGTCCCTATCCGGTCACGGTCCTGGGAGAGAAGCTCGTCCTGTTCCGCAGCGGCAGCGGCGTCCACGCGCTCAAGGACCTGTGCATCCATCGCGGAGTGCCGCTGTCGCTGGGCAAGGTCGACCGGGGCGAGCTCGTCTGCGCTTATCACGGGTGGCGCTATGACGGCGGCGGGGCATGCGTCTGCATCCCATCGCTGCCGCCGCGCCAGCCGATTCCGTCCAAGGCGCGGGCCGAAGCGTACCGCTGCCGGGAAGAAGGCGGCTTCGTCTGGGTGTGCCTCGGCGAGGCCGAGCCGGAGCGGCTGCCGCTGCAGGGCAAGGTCGACCCGGCGCTGATCCCGGTCTGGATGGGCCCTTATCCGGTGCAGGCCGCGGCGCCTCGCGTCGTCGAGAACTTCCTCGACGTCTCGCATCTGATGTTCGTCCACGAAGGCCTGCTCGGAGACAGCCGCCATGCGGAAATCAACGACTACGGCGTGCATCGGCGCGAGGACGCGCTGTTTACGGACGAGATCGTCGTCTACCAGCCCGACCCGGACGGGCGGGGAGTCGGCGTCGAGAGCCGGTATGTCTACGAGATCTTCGGTCCGACCTGCGTCAAGCTCGTCAAGCGCAGCAGCGGTTCCGACGAGGAATTCCACTTGTTCCTGATCGTCCTGCCGGAGACGGCGACCGCCTGCACCGCCTTCATGCTGCAGCTGCGCAACTACTCGCCGAACGTGCCGGAGCAGGTGTTCATCGACTTTCAGAATACGCTGCTCGCTCAGGACAAGGTCATCGTCGAGGCGCAGAAGCCCGAGCTGCTGCCGCTCGATCTGCAGGCCGAGCTGCATCTGCGTTCCGACCGCGTCGCCATCGCCTATCGCCGCATGCTGAGGGAGCAAGGCATGACGATCGGCACGGAGTAAGGAAAAAGCCCCGTTCGCCGGACAAGATCCGGGAACGGGGCTTTGTTGCGCCTGCTTGGCTGCTTCGTGGCTTCATGGCTCGTTGCGGCTTGGAGAGCCGCCCCAGCTCCGCGCGGCTTGCCTGGCGGCCTCAGCGCCCTGCCTTGCGGCGGCTGCGGTAGAACCAGAACGCGCCCGCGAGCACGCCGAGCGCGATCAGCGCGTACGCGATGTTGGAGTAGATGTCCATGTAGCCGACGATCGTTTCCCACGACTCGCCGACGGAAGCGCCGACGGAGACGAGCACGGTATTCCAGATGAGCGAGCCGATCGTCGTCAGCAGCAGGAACAGCGGGAAGCTCATGCCGGACATGCCCGCCGGGATCGAGATGAGGCTGCGCACGAGCGGCACGAGCCGGCAGAGCAGCACGGCCCACGGGCCGTAGCGGTCGAACCAGGCGTCGGCCTTGCGGACGTCCTCGGGCTTGAGGCGCAGGATGTGGCCCCAGCGCGCGACGATCCGCTCCAGGCGCTCCGCGTTCAGCCACGCGCCGATGTAGTACAGGATGACGGCACCGATGACCGAGCCGAGCGTCGCGGCGATGATGACGCCGACGACGGTCATGCTCGTGCGGGCGGTCATGAAGCCGCCGAAGGTCAGGATGACCTCGGACGGAATAGGCGGGAACAGATTTTCAATCGCGATCAGGAATCCAACGCCGAAGTAGCCGAAGCGATCCATGATCTCCGTTATCCAGGCTTCCACAAAACCATCCTCTCGAAGGGCGTCCGCCGGCGGACATAGTTCTTCCCCTATACGATTCAGCCTGTCCCTTGGTTTCAGAAAACAAGCCGCCATGGCACGCTTCGCGAATGAGGAACGCCAGAGAGGCTTTGGTTAGACGTATACGTGATCTGCTATGGCGGCGACAACTAGGCCATTCGTCGAATTATGACATTCCTTGTAAAAAGTATAGATCTATAGGAGTATTGCTTTTTTTTTGATTTAAATTGTAACTTATGGTTGCGAAAAGACGTTGAGAGGAAAGCTCATCCCTATTCTTCCACGGCACGATAAAGAATAGCCGAATCGAAAAGGAGGGACAAGTAAATCGAGTAAGGGAGGTTCTTGCGACTTTCTGTCAGGACAGATTAAAAACAGAAACATGCGCTCTGTGGTCGTTCCATCCGTTGCGAGCGCAGGAAAAGGAGATTCAGATCATGAAAAAATCGACGATAACAATCGTTTTGACAAGTGCGCTTATCCTTGTCGGTGCTGCAACTTCCCATATCATACAAGCATCAGCACCAAATGGGCCTGATCCATATCAGCTGGAAGCTGTTCCTTATGAAGGACAGATCAGTAAAGTCATGAGGGGAGAGAGCGGCTCTTCTCTTCTGGTTGACTCCATTGGTAGTAACGAGTATTCGAAAATGATGAGCATTCTTTACCCTAACGGGATTGTAGATGCGCAAGGCCAGGAAGTACCGGGGATAGACAATTTAGTCGAAGTGCGTGAACGATTTATTGAGGAGCATATGAGAGCACTTTCTCTGGTTGGTTCGACTCCAATCGAAATCGAGAAGACGCCGTTTACGATTTCTATCGCGGATGAATCGAATGGCGAATACAAAAGTTTGTTTTATAAAGCGAGTATCGGCAAGGACACCTTTGTATTCCCATCTGAATGGGGAAATCAGCCTTTTGATTTTGTCTCCGACAGTGAAAAGAATATCTATATCATCTATACGGATGCGGGGATTTGGAAGATTGATCCGATTGCTCTGAGCGCAAAAAAAATCACAGCAGACACATATTCGGGCAAAGACCGGCAACAAATCGGCCAAGAATTGACGAAGCTTCATCCGGATGCATACCTGCTCTGGGTCAGTAGTGTTATGATTAGCCCCGATGGCAAGCAAGTCGTTTATCGGACGAATCGTGACAGCACAAGGCTTGATGAGACATCAATATGGGCAATTGATCTTGATTCAGGAAAAGAGAGCCAACTAGTTCCGCCTTCTGTGAACAATGATATCCTAGGGTTCATCTCAGATCGCGATGTTGTGGTAGGGGCTCTCGCCGACACTCGTGCAATAGATGTGTATGACAAGTCGATTATTGCGCTCGATGTTCCGAAAGTGCCGAATCTGCGCATAAGTGCGGTTCAGGATGGGAAAATCGTCATATCCAGTCATGAAGAGGGCAGTTCGACTTCGACTGCGACGGTGAGTAGTGTCGATCTATCAAAGGGAATCCTCACTGAAATTTCTGAAATTTCTGGATATCTTGATGGAGAACCCCGATTTTCGCCATCGGGAACCCAAGTTGCGATCGGTTATGGAGACGATCCTTCGGTCGGGGTTGAAGATGTCATGATGGTTGAATTGTCGACGAAAACACAAAAGCTGCTCTCCAGTTCGTTGCAGAACAAGCGGTCTGTCAAAGGGAATATCATTCGTTTCCAATGGCTTAATGATGAAACAGCAGTTGTAGAAACGCAAACAGGAAGCAGCTTTTCAAGCGCTGTGGTCAATTCGACAGAAAAATGAGCCGATACTGAAAACAATTTGTTAGAAGAAGGTGTTGAGAAATGAGATACAAGAAATTAACGATAATGATGCTCTCTTTTGTTTTAGTTACTTTTATTTTCCCGGCTGGTGTTTTTGCTGCGGATTATAGCATCGTTTTCGGAAATACGCCGCCGTCTATCGTGAATTTCAACTCTCCTCTTTCAAATTCTTCATCTGCAGGCTTTGCGGCAGTGAACAGCAAATGGAATCAACCTCGGTCGAGTGGGACAAATCCCCATAACGGAGCGGATCTTCAAGCTGCATTAAATACGAATGTTTATGCTCCATATGACGGGTGGGCAACCGGAATTACTGTTACTGGTTCGTATGATATTGATTTCCTAGTCGATGCAAATAATAATAATGTTAAAGATGATGGGGATTATCATGTTCGATTTTATCATATGAATAGCAGGGAGACAGATGGGAAGAAAAGTCAAGGGGCTTTAATAGGAAAATCCGGCAATCAAGGAGATGTCCCTCCACATCTTCATTTTGGAGTTTGTTCGACATCGGGTGGATTGAAATGGCTGAGAAATGAAGTGAACTACAGGCACTTGTCTTCATCCAATTGGAGCTCAGGGAAAGACCTTGACGCTTATTCTGTGGTGGCCTGGAACAGCAACATCGCTTCTTTTACTGCATATATTAGGAATGATGGTACTAAAGAATCCTTCTCAGAAGTGAGAATTTATTATCGTACATCAGCGGGATCTTGGACGGATGGTGGAGTCATGAACAAGTCGGGAGATGTTTATAGTTACAACTTTACTGGTAAGGTGTCCTCTGGAACATCAGTACAGTGGATGTTTAGGATGCTTCGATCCGGAGTATCTCAGGCGGCATTCGGTCCGGCTAAATTTTATCAGCCAGACAACAATCCGAATGCAAGCTCATATGCATATAGCTACTTTACTAACACGGTGACATGAGTGTCATAGTACCCACGCCGATCTTGGCGAGGGTACTATGAAGTGTTTTACAGAAAAGGAGGACCTGCCATGAACCGTTTCCCCAAAGCGCCGCTGCCGATGCTCGTTACCGGAATGATTCTGACAGCCTTGACGGGCTGTACGAACGAAGCCCCCGCTGAAATGCCGCCCCCTAGCCCCCGAGTAAGCTCCGTCTCGACACCGACGGCAACGGTGTCACCCACCGAAATCCCGACGCTGTCGCCAACGCCTTCTGCGCCAGTCGGCGAGATCAGAACCTTCACGTTTGGCCGGCTGAAACTGGAGGTCACCCAAGTCATCGAGACTCGGACAAAACAGAGCAGTGATGGGGGTGTTCCTTGGGAGTACCAGCAAGTTGTTTATGGTGCGGGTGCTCGTGTTCGCGTTTTAGACACTGGCATGAGCGATGCGAGTATAACGGAAGATGGCAAGTCTCATCCCCAATTTGGGATATCCTTTGAACCGGATGGACGACAGGAAATCGACGAGAAGCTGGAGTCGTTTGAAATCACGCCCGATATGCGAGGAATTTTCAGCTTGGAGTCAAGTGTTTTTGTACTGGGATTTGAAGCCTACCAAGCAAGCTGATTCAAGAAGAAAGCCCCTTTGCAGGGGCTCTTCTTCGTTTCATCCCACCCGTTTCAGCCAAACAAGCCGCCCCCTGAGGGGCTCCGCGAACGGAGCCCCTCAGGGGGCGGCGGTATGGAAACGCCGGGCGGCCGGGGGGCGGCCGCCTCGGACGGGACCGTCGAAGCGAGGCGGCGGGCCTGCCTCCGCCTTACCCCAGATGCTGCAGGTAAGGCGTCAGGTCGACGCCCAGCGCGCCCGCCAGCCGCTTGCCGAGGTCGGCGTCGGCGCGGTAGAAGTTGCAGACGGCGCGCAGCTGCGTGCTGGACTCCGCCTGCGCGAGGTCGCCCGACAGGTTGCGGATGACCGCGTCCTGCTCGGCGGCGGAGTAGCGGCGCCATACTTGGCCCGCCTGCCCGAAGTCGTTCGTCTTGGCGATCTTCTGGCGTCCGGCCTGCGCGCCGGCGGCGAGCGGCGCCGGCGGCTCCGCGTATGCCGGATCCTCCTGGGGAGCGTCTTTGTGGCGGGATGGCTCGTAGTTGACGGAGCCGCCGGGCTTGCCGTGCTGCATGGCGCCGTCGCGCTGGTTGTTGCTCACCTGGGCGAACGGGCAGTTGATCGGCAGCTGCAGGTAGTTCGTGCCGACGCGGTACCGCTGCGTATCGGAGTAGGAGAACAGGCGGCCCTGCAGCAGCTTATCCTCGGAAGGCTCGATGCCCGGCACGACGACGCCCGGGTTGAAGCCGACCTGCTCCGTCTCGGCGAAGACGTTGTCCGGGTTGCGGTTCAGCGTCATCGTCCCGACATGCACGTACGGGATGTCCTCTTCGAACCAGTCCTTCGTCGGATCGAGCGGATCGAAGTCGAACGAGTCGAGGTCCGCCGGATCGAGGATCTGCACGAACAGGTCCCATTCGGGGAAGTCGCCGCGCTTGATCGCCTCCTGCAGGTCGCGCGTCGCGTGGTTGAAGTCATGCGCCTGGATCGCGCTCGCCTCGTCGCCGGACAGGTTGCGGACGCCCTGCTTGGGCACCCAGCGCAGCTTCGTGTAGACGCGGTTGCCGTGCTCGTTCACCCACTTGAACGCATGCACGCCGGAGCCGCGCATCTCGCGATAATTGGCCGGGATGCCTTCGTCGGAGAACAGATGCAGCAGCATGTTCGTCGACTCCGGCGTCAGCGACATGAAGTCCCAGTAGCGGTCGGGATGCTGGATGTTCGTGCTCGGATCGGGCTTGAGCGAGTGGACCATGTCCGGGAATTTCATCGCGTCGCGGATGAAGAACACCGGCAGGTTGTTGCCGACGAAGTCGTAGTTGCCCTCGGTCGTGTAGAACTTGACGGCGAAGCCGCGCGGATCGCGGAGCGTCTCCGGGGAGTGCTGGCCGTGGATGACCGTGCTGAAGCGGACGAATACCGGCGTCTCGGTGCCGGCGTCCTGCAGGAAAGCCGCCTTCGTCCAGCGCTTCATGCTGGCGGCCGTGCGGAATACGCCGTGCGCGCCGGCTCCGCGGGCGTGGACGACCCGCTCCGGAATCCGCTCCCGGTCGAAGTGCGCCAGCTTCTCCAGCAACTGGTAGTCCTCGAGCAGCGTCGGGCCGTTCGGGCCGGCCGTCCTGGAGTTCTGGTTGTCCCCGATCGGGACCCCCTGGTTCGTCGTCAGTCGATTCATGAATGAGTTCCCCTTTCTCCCCGGTTCCCCGGCTTCAATGAGATTTGTTTTCAACTTTACATGTTTCTCATCTTATAGTCAATATCTATTTATAATAATTATAAATTAGAACTGAAGAAGGAATTGACCCCACGCCGCGGAAATCATAAGGACCACCAACGACAGCGCCTGCGGATTGCGAATTCCATGCCGGGCGCGCCGATTCCCGAAACGGCCGTCCGCCCGGCCCGAAGGGGAGAGCGGAATGCAGACGGAAACGCAGCCGCAGCCCGGCCGCCGGCCGGAAGCGGGACAAGCGAGGCTGGGGCGAGGCATCAACTCCAGCTGGACGTACGGACTCGGCATGCTGGCGATGATGGTGCCGAGCCAGGCGTTTTTATCGTTCTACAGCTACTACTATGTCGACAAGCTCGGACTCGGCATCGGGCTGGCGACGCTCGCCCGCACGATCTATCTCGTCTGGGACGCGGTCAACCAGCCGCTGCTCGGCTACTGGTCCGACCGCACGCGCAGCCGCTGGGGCCGCCGCAAGCCGTGGCTGTACGGCGCGCTGCCGGCGTTCGCCGCCGTTTTCATCGGCCTGTTCTCCGTGCCGGACGGCGTCGCCGCGACCGCCGCCGAGGGCGGCCTGGCGCTGTTCTACTGGTTCCTCGCCGCGCTCGTCCTGTTCGAGACGGCCTCCTCCGTCATCTGGGTCAACTACGGCGCGCTGCTGCCCGAGCTGTTCGCCGGCGCGGCGGCGCGGGCCAAGGCGTCCGCCGTCCAGCAGGGCTTTCAGATGCTCGCGATCCTGATCGGCACGGCGGCGACGCCGCTGCTGTTCCAGCGGCTCGGCTTCGGCGGCATGTCCTTCGTCTACGCCGCCGTCTTTCTCGTCTGCATGCTCGCCTTCCTCCGCCGTCTGCGCGAGCCGCCGGAATCCCGCAGCCAGCCTCCGCTGCCATTCCTCCAAGCGTTCCGCGTCACGCTGTCCAACCGCAGCTTCTGGATCTTCCATCTCGCGAACTCGTTCGCCCAGACGGTGAACGGGCTGCTCAGCTCCATGATTCCGTTCTATGCCAAGTATGCGCTCGGTATTCCCGAAAGCCAGGTGTCGCTGCTGCTCGCCTCGGTGTTCGTGCCGGTCATTCCGCTCGTCGCCGTCTGGTATGTCATCGCCCGCCGGCTCGGCGGCCTGCGCAGCTGGCGGCTCGCGCTCGCGGCCTACGGCGTCAGCGCCGTGCCGCTCTGGATCGCGCAGGGGCTCGGCGGCGGCATCGCCGCGGGCGTCTGCATCGGCTTCGGCCTCGCCGGCTTCCTCGTGACGCCGGCCGTGCTCAGCGGCCGCATCATCGACCTCGACGCCGAGCGCACGGGACGCCGCCGCGAGGGCGTCTACACCGCCGTCGGCGGCTTCATCACCCGCTCGAGCGGCTTGCTGTCCGCGGTCGCGTTCTGGATCGTCGGCCTGCTGCTCGGCTACCGGAGCGGCGCCGATCCCGGGCCGCATCCGGAGCTGGCCTTTCGCGTGCTGATCAGTCTCGTGCCGGTCGGTCTGCTTGCCGTATCCGTCGCCATATCCTTGTTGTACCGGGAAGAAGAGGAGGGACCGCATGACAAGCCGCAAGAGGCTCATCCTGAATTGTGACGACTTCGGCCAGTGCCGCGCCGCCAACGAGGCAATCATCGCCCTGCTCGAAGAGGGGCTCGCCAGCTCGGCGACGATCATGGCTCCCGCTCCGGCGTTCCGCGAGGCGGCCCAGTGGGCGCGCCGGCAAGGAGATCGCGTCAGCATCGGCGCCCATCTGACGTTCACGAGCGAGTTCCCCGGCTGGCGCTGGGGCTCGCTCACGGGAGCGGCCTCGCTGCAGGACGCGGAGGGATTTCTCCATCCGGACGTGGAGTCGTTCGAGCGCCGGGCGGAAGCCCGCGACGTGAAGCGGGAGATGGAGGCGCAGTTCCGCGCCGTCCGTGACGCCGGCGTGCGGATCACGCATGCCGACAACCATATGGGCAGCCTGTACGGGCTTGCGACCGGACGCAGCCATCTGCAGCTGACGCTGCGCGAATGCTCGGCCCGCCGCCTGCCGTTCCGCCTGTTCCGCCGCATCTGGGAGCAGGACGCCTTCCTCGCGTCGATCGCCGGCGCGGAGAAGACGCTCGGCAAGGTCGTGCTGCTCGCCGACCTGCTCGGGGTGCCGCTCCCGGATTATCTCGTCAGCCATCCGTACCATGTGGAGCCGGGGGAGACGTACGCCTCGTTCAAGGCGATTCTGTGCGCCAAGCTTTACGAGCTGCCGGAGGGCATCACGGAGACGTACGTGCATCCAGCCGTGCCCGACCGCGACATGGAGCGCATCGTGCCCTCGTGGGAGAAGCGGGTGTGGGAGTTCCGGCTGCTGCAGGACGACGACTTCCTCTATGCGCTGCGGGACGCCGGCATCGCGCTCGCCACGTACCGCGACGTCGCCCGCGAGCAGAAGCGCTCCCGCCTCGGCGCGCTCATGGGCATCGGCAAGCTGCTCGGGTGAAGCGCGGCGGCGCGAGGCCGGCGCTTTTCGCCATCGCGGCTCGTCTTTTCATGGAAAAGGAGAAGGAGGCAGGGCCGTGGGGAATCCATCGCGTCTCTCGGACGCGCCGGGCTTGGAGAGGACGCCCGATAACGACGGCTCCCGGAAGGGAAGAGCGGCTCGCCTCATCGTGCTGGCGCTGCTGCTCGGCCTAGGCGCGGCCTTCGGCACGCTGCTGTCGCCGCAGCTGGCGATCCGCGCCGACCTGCTGCTGCGGGTCCAGCCGGAGGCGGCGCTGCTGGCGGACATCGACCGGACCGACATCGTCTATCGAGGCATGCGCTACTACGGCATCGACCGCGGCCGGGACCGGCAGACGGGCAACAGCTTGGGCGGATTTTATGTGAAAAAGGTCGGACCGCTTCATTTCGTTCAGGCATCCGGAGCCCCTTGATGCCCCAGCGGAGCTAAATTTAGGCATTTTCATGACAAAAAAGGATTTTATTCGACAAAAACTAACAACAAACGGAATGAAGGGCGATAAAGAAGGAAAAGACTCGAAATCGAGGTCCTATGCCTATTTATAACCAATTCCTATATCGGCTGATCGGCAATTACCTGATCGGCTCGGCGCTCGCCGTCGTCGGCGTCGGAGGCGCGATCATCAGCCTGAGCCTCGAGCTGCAGCCGGGCCAGCCGCTCGTCGTCGTCGTCATCCTGCTGTTGTCCATCGCTTGCATGCTGCTGTGCGAGGGAGCGGCCTTCCTGCGCCATGTGGCGCCGGTCCGGGCGCTGTACCGGATGGCCGAGCCGGACGCATCTGCGATACGCCAAGCCTATTTCCGCGTCCATCGCTTGCCCGCTCTGGCGGTGAGCCGCATCATGGGGCCGCATCTGCTCGGGTTCACGCTGCCGGCCCTGCTGCTGACGCTGGCCTGCCGGCCGCTCGGCTGGCTCGCCGTGCCGAACGGTTACCTCGTCATCGCGGCGCTCTCGTCGGCGCTCATCGCCTCGCTGCATGCGATGGTGGAATATTTCCTGACCGCCCAGGCGATCCGCCCGCTGCTGCTCGACATCAAGAGCTTCGCGGAGCCCGGAGCCGAGGAGCTGAGCCTGCGGGGCAAGGTGCTCGTCCCGATCCCGATCAAGTTCCAGGCGAGCATATTCGTCATCGGGGCGCTGCCGGTCATGATCTTCGTCCTGTCGACCCAAGTCCGCCTGTCCGTACGGGGCGAGTCCAGCGTCAGCTACTGGGCGTGGAGCGCGCTCGTGCTGCTCATAAGTCTCGGATTCGCCTCCTTCGCCGCCTGGCTGCTCGGCAAGAGCGTGCGCCAGCCGATCGAGGAGCTCTACACGATGATGCGGCTCGTGCGCAAGGGCAACCTGTCCGTCCGCGTGCCGGATCTGTACTCGGACGAGTTCTCGCGGCTCGTCGACGGATTCAATCATATGGTGCAGGGGCTCGGCGAGCGGGAGCGCATGAACGAGCAGCTGCTGCAAAGCTACTTCTCGACGCTCGCCGCGGCGCTGGACGCCCGCGATCCGTACACGGCCGGCCATTCCGAGCGGGTGGCCTCCTACGCGCTCATGATCGGCCGGGCCGAGGGCCTGTGCGGCGACCAGCTCGACGTGCTGAACAAGACGGCGCTGCTGCACGACATCGGCAAGATCGGCGTCCGCGACAGCGTGCTGCTCAAGGACGGCAACCTGACCGACGACGAGTTCGCTCAGATCAAGCTGCACACGGTCATGGGCGAGAACATCCTGCGCCAGGTGGAGCCGCAGGAAGCGATGGCGGCCTTCCTGCCGGGCGTGCGCTCCCATCACGAGCGCTACGACGGCACGGGCTACCCCGACGGCCTGCGCGGCGACGAGATCCCGCTCATGGGCCGGATCATCGCCGTCGCCGACGCCTATGACGCGATGACGTCGGACCGGCCGTACCGCAAGGGCATGCCGACCGCCAAGGCGCTGGAAATTCTGGAGGAGGGCCGCGGCACGCAGTGGGACCCGAAGTTCGCGCGCACGTTCATCCTGGCGATGGGGGGCTTGGAGCAGCCGGGGCAGGTGACGCTGCTGCCGCGACGTCCCGACGGCGCGAAGAACGAGGCCGAGCCGCCGCAAGCAGCGGACGGCGAGCGCAGCAAGAGTTCGTAGCCGCTCTTAGGGAGAAGGGAGCGGCGGGAGATGCGCTCCGCTCAGGCGGCTCGCGGGGCGCGAGTCCGGGCCTCTGCCTCTGCCGCGAAGCGCGGGCGATGCGGCCGGCCGCCGGCTGCTCGTCCATGGCATGCAAGTCCGGCCTAGCCGGGCAGCAGCATAGGCAGACAAGCAAGGGCTGTCCCGGCGCCGTCATCCTCAGGATGACGGCGCCGGGACAGCCCTTTTTGGCCTTCGCGGCCGAAAGTCGCGGAGGCCTGCTCCGGTCAGGCGACGGCTGGGAGGCTTCTCCCTCTTATACGACAGGCGCTGGACTTGCTGACAGGCAGTTGTCAGCAATGAGGGGTATAATAACAGAATTCGAGTCAGCGGAGGGTGGGGGGCGGAGATGCAGAGGACGGATAATTGCGATTCCCTGCCGCAGGAGGAGCCGGCGCAGGGCCGAGTCCCGGACAGCCTGAAGCTGCTGCGCTGGCCGGAGCGCTTCGAGGCGGCTGCGGCCTACATGGCCGCCCTGCCCGACAGGGAGCGGTACAGCCGCGAGGAGCTGCTGGCGGAGCCGCTGCTGCTGAGCCGCGAAGGGGCGCTCTCCATCTACTACGCCCCGCATAACGAGCTCGCCGCGCCGGATGCCCGACTCATCATCGCAGGCTTGACGCCGGGCTGGCGGCAGATGGAGATCTCGCTCCGCGCCATGCGCGCCTGCCTGGCGGCGGGAGCGCCCCCTGCCGAAGCCTGCCGGCAAGCTCGGCGGGAGGCTCGCTTCGCCGGCCCGATGCGGACCGATCTGCTCGGAATGTTGGGACGGCTCGGCTTGCCCGAAGCGCTCGATGCCGCTCTCGGCCGGCACGACGATTGGTCGCTGCTCGACCACCCCCTCGTCCACACGACCTCGGTGCTGCCGTGCCCGGTGTTCAGGGACGGGGCGAACTACAGCGGCCATCAGCCGCCGCTTCGGCGCAGCCCGCTGCTTTGGCAGACGGCCATGGGCCATCTGGAGGACGAGCTCTCGCGGCTGAAGCGGCCGGCGCTGCTGCTGCCGCTCGGCAAGGCTGCGGAGGACGCCGCATCCGAGCTGGTCCGCCGCGGCCTGCTGCCGGAGGAGCGGCTGCTGCGCGGATTCCCGCATCCGTCGGGGGCGAACGGACATCGGTTCGTTCAGTTCGAGCGGGCTTATCCGGAGCTGAAAGCCAAGCTGGACCGCTTCTTCGCCCACGAGAGCGGCGGTCCGGCATGAACCATCGAGGAGGAACGGAACATGCTGCCGCTAAGAGATCTGTATAACGAACGGATGCTGCTGGACGTCGGGGAGGCGCTGCGGGAGCTGCATCCGGCGTTCGACCCGCAAGGCTTCGCGGCGTCGGCGATGGAGGAGCCGTGGGAAAAAGCCTCGTTCAAGGAGCGGACCCGCCTCGCCGCGCTGGCGCTCGGCCGCTTCCTGCCGCCGTCGTTCCCGGAGGCGGCCGCGCTCGTCTGCGAGGCGGCGGAACGCTTCCGCGGACTGGAGTACATCCTCTTTCCCGACTTTGTCGAGCTGTTCGGCCTGGAGCACCGGGAGACGGCAATGGACGCGCTGGCCCGGCTGACCCGCCGCTCCACCTCGGAGTTCGCCGTGCGGGCCTTCCTGCTCGCCGACCCGGCCTGGGCGATGGAGCGCCTCGGCCGCTGGTCGCGCGATCCGGACGAGCATGTGCGCCGCCTCGCGACCGAAGGCTCCCGCCCGCGCCTGCCGTGGGGGCAGCGGCTGCCGATGTTCGTCCGCGACCCGGGGCCGACGCTCGCCTTGCTGGAGCCGCTGCTCGCCGACGAGAGCGAGTACGTCCGCCGCAGCGTCGCCAACCATCTCAACGACATCGCCAAGGACCATCCGGAGCGGGTGCTGGAGCTGGCGGAGCGGCATCTCGGACGGGATGCCGCCTCCGATTGGACGCTGCGCCACGCGAGCCGCACGCTGCTCAAGCAGGGGCATCCGCAGGCGTTGCGCCGCTTCGGCTTCGCGCCGGCCGCGCAGGTGTCGGCGCATGGGCTGCAGGTGCTCACGCCCGTCGTGCCGTTTGGCGGACGGCTGGAGTTCGCGTTCGAGATCCGAAACGAGGGCGAGCCGGTGCAGCTGCGGCTGGAATACGAGATCGGCTTCGTCAAGGCCAGCGGACGCCGCGCCGGCAAGCGCTTCAAGCTGTCCGAGCGGGTGTACCCGCACGGCTCGACGCCCGTCGTCCGCTCCCATGCGATCAAGCCGATTACGACGCGAAAGTATTACCCGGGATTGCAAAGTATTACGTTGTTGATCAACGGCGAGCCCCAGGGAGAGCTCGGCTTCGAGCTGACGATGGAGCCGGCCGCAGCGGGCGGCGAGGGAGCCGAAGGCTGACGGGCGGGCCGCTGCGGCCGGCTCGAGTCAGGCCGCCGGCTCCTTCTTTACCGGAGCCGGAGCCGGAGGAAGCGACAAAAAAGCGCGCCGGGGCGGCGCGCTGCGATGCAGGAATCTAATTGTGGGATGGGATGGACGGAGCGAGCTCCGCGCCGATTCGGCTCATGTCCTCGCGTATGTCGCGCAGCAGCTGGATCGACGCCTCGATTTCGACCTTCCGGGTGGAGACGCTCTCCACGCTGCAGCCGATCGGGATGCCCTTCTCGAGGCCGAAGCGGTACAGCTCGCGGAAGACTTGTCGGGACAGCTGCACCGACTTGTCGAGGATGTCGACGGAATGGATCAGCTCGTTCTCCAGCCATTTCGGAATGCTGATGCCGAGCCACTTCATGAACTCGAGCGTCTTGGCGGAGCCGCATGGAGCGAGGTTGAACAGGATCGGCGCCATCTCGGCTCCGCTCTCGCGGCTGGAGTAGTAGTAGTCCGACAGGAAGCTCTTGGACGCCTCCACGTCGAAGGTCGCCTGCGAGACGAAGAAGCCGCAGCCGGCCTCCTGCTTGGCGCGCGCCCGCTCGTGCTCGTCGCCCTTGCTGCGGTGGCGCTCCGGGATGACGACGCCGCCGGGCAGCAGCCGCTCGTTGAGGATCCCGCTCATGCGGTACGCCTCGGGCAGCCGGATCTGCACCTGCTGGCGGCTGGAGGAGGCGCCGACGAAGACCGAGTAGCGCTGCTCGTCGCGTCCCCGCAGGATCCAGCTGGCGAGCTTGTCGGGCCCTTCGCAGGCGACGCAGTGGTAGACGATCGCCGGCACGCCGAGCTCCTGCTTGAGATACTGCTCGTAGTATTCGGTCGGATCCAGCGCCTTGAGAAACGGAAACGGCCGGTTCTCGTCGGTCCGCTCGGCCTCGTCCTGCACGTCGTACAGCACGAGGCCGTCGATGCCGGCTCCTCTCAGCCGCTCGATCTGCTTGTCCGCGATCTCGCGGATCTTTTCCGGCGGATGGCTGCTTTTCGGCGGCGTCATGCCATAGGTCAGAATGCCGCTTTCCTTGCGGAGCAGCTTGTCTTTCAGGGTCGAGCTCATAAGGGCCTCCTCGGGTGATAGTCCATCTTGCACGCTGACGCGCTGACGCGCCCCGCAGCTTTTCTCCTAGTTTACCACTTTGAATTCATTCGCTGTAGCGGTTTCGGCAAAAACGGCTATAGCGATCTGCGGGAGCTGGCTATCATCGGCGGTTATAGGCGGGGACCGGCCCGGGATCGGGACCGGGCGCGCCCGGGAAGGCCCCGTCTACGGCCGGATCGCAGAAATTCTCATTCGGAACGCAAAAATTCCCAACGGGAACACGAGAATCCCTGACGGGAACGCGAAAATCCCCATCCGGAACGCGAAAATCCCCATCCGGAAGGATGGGGATCTGCTGCGGACGGAAGGCAGGGGAGCCGCCGTCCGTCCTGCGGCCGGCTTTCAGCCGGCCTTCGTCACTGCAAGAGCCATAGAGCCGGAGTCGTGGCCGGCTCCCAGCCGGTCAGCGACGTGTGCGCCTGACGGCAGGAGTACGTCTTGCCGCCGTACGTTACGAGATCGCCGATCTTGTAGGCGATGCCGGGAGCCCAGGCTTGCGCGCCCGGATTCGGGTTCGTCGTGCCGACGGCCGTCTTGCCGGTCACCGTGGCGGCGGCGCTGACGTTGCCGGCCGCGTCGACGGCGCGGACCGTGAACGTGTAGCTCGTGTCGGCGCTGAGGCCCGTCACGGTGTAATCCGTCGCGGAGCCGGACAGCGTGGCGATGAGCGTGGAGCCGTTGTAGACGCGGTAAGCCGTTACGCCGACATTGTCGGTGGAAGCCGTCCACATGATGGAGATGCTGCTCGAGGTCGTCGTGTGGACGTGGATGCCGCCCGGCACGCTAGGCGCTGTCGTGTCCGGCGTGGAGCCGGTGGACGTGGACACCGTCAGGGCGTTGCTGGCGGCGCTCGTGTTGCCTGCCGCATCGACGGCCTGCACCGTGAAGGTGTAGCTCGTGCCGGCCGTCAGGCCGGTCGCCGTATAGCTCGTGCCGGATACGGTCGCAAGCAGCGTCGAGCCGCGGAACACTTTGTAGCCCGTGACGCCGACGTTGTCGGAGGAGGAGGTCCAGGACAGGGCGACGCTGCTCGTCGTGATCGTACCTGCCGCCAGGCCCGTCGGAGCGGTAGGAGCGGTCGTGTCGACCGGAGGGTTCGTGCCGCCGCCAATGTTCACGTCGATGGCGTTGTAGAACGCGTTGCCCGTGTCGGCGATTTCCCAGACGCCGAGGATGACATAGTAGCCGGTGCGGTCGGAAGGCACGCTGCACGTATGCGTGACGGTCGCTTCCGGCTGCTTGCCGTTGTCCTTGATGTTGCAGAACAGCTCCAGATCGGAGCGGGCGATCGTCTTGTTCGGATCCCAGCCCTTTTTGGTGATGTAGTATTTCCACTCGGAAGTGGCATGGCGGGCCGTCAGCTTCCAGGTGAACGTGTTGGAGCCGCTGTTGATGTTGACCTTGGACCAGCGGGTCGAGCTCTGCTCGTTCAGCTGCGGGAACGCGCTGCCGGCGCCGGTGATCTGGCCGTCGGCCGGTCCGCCGGTCGGGAAGTTGCCCTTGGCTTCCAGGCTCTGAGGCTCGTACACGATGTTGCCGCAGTTCGTGTTCGTGCCGGTGGAGCACAGCTTGGCGCGGCCGGCGGGCGAATCGATGTAGCCGTGCGCGGATGCGCTTCCAGCGAATACCTTGCTACAGACGATGGCCAGCGCCATCAGGGCGAAGGCGGCGAGCACCTTCAGGACGAGCGAGCGGCTTTCGGTCAAGCGTAACGTCATTATTCATGCCTCCTGGTTCGAAATGGAATGATGATGCCAACGTGAATCTTCAGCCTGAGCGATCGATTGCGGTCAGCGATGCGGCCGGACAAGCCTCCTTTGCGGAAGAGTAGGGAAGCGGGACCGAGCGTGTGCCTCCCTTTGATCCCAATGTAAGGGAAATACCGGTAAAACAATAGGGGGAATTTTCCTGGCGGCAGGGGGAGAATAGTATGTAAACGGAACGAAACGGACAAAAAAACACGACATCGGAAAAGATGTCGTGTTCATTCAAACGGATCTACCGGTCTTGCAGACGGCGCAGCGTGTCGCGGATCTGCTCCAGATGGCGCGCCTCGTGCAGCGGCACGAGCTCGACCCACTGCGCCGCGCTCATCGGGCCGAACAGCGGATGCTCGAAGCCGCGCGTCTCCATGCGCTCCGTCCCGTAATCGGCGGCAATCGCCTCCAGCAGCCGACGGCGGACGTCTGCGAGCGCCTGCTCCGCCTCTGCGCCCGTATGGATGCGCCCGGCGGGCTGCACATGGGCCGGCGCGCCCACGAGCCGGGAGCGGTCCTTCACCAGCTCCAGCGGCGCGCGGCGCAGATCGCTGCGCTCCGGCCCGGCCAGCGCGGCCGACAGCCCTTGGGCGACCGCGCCTTCGAGCGCGGCCAGATGCTCCAAGTTCTCCAGCACCGACCAGCCCCCGCCCGGACGCGGCGCCTCCAGCGTCTCCAGCGGCAAGCCGCGCACCTCCTCCAGCAGCTCCGACCTCGTCATTTCCAATCGGTTCAGCACCAGCTCGCTCATCTCTCTCTTCCTCTCTGCGCCGAGGGTCAGCCCTCGGACGGCTCTTGATGGGGAGGCTCGACATCGAATTCCGGAAGCGCCCAAACGGACACGCTGCCGCCCTGCACCGGGAACTCGGCGAAGCCGTCCTCACCGATGACGACGCGCTCGGCGCGGGTATTGGTCAGATCGACCCATACCTCGTTCGCGCGCTCCTCGCCGACGAACATGCGCTTCGCGCAGTCATCGGCGTTGCAGACGACGACCGCGCAGCCGGAGCGCTCGATGTCCGGCACGCCGCGGCGCACCCAGCCGATGACGTTCGGATCGTCGAGGTAGTCGTCCTGATCTCCGTAGGCGCGGTGGCAGCGGGCCCACAGGAGCGGGTCAATCGCCGCTTTTTTGCCCTCGATCGGCTCCTCGCCTCCAATGCCGTAATAATCGCCGTAGAAGACGACCGGATAGCCGTCGAGGCGCAGCAGGATGAGGGCGTAGGCGCTCTGCTTGAACCAGTCGGCGACCCAGGACTCCAGCGCCTCGCCCGGCTGGGTGTCGTGGTTGTCGACGAGCGTGACCGCATGCTGGGGCCGCTCGCGCACGAGCGCGCCGTCGAAGATCGTCCGCAGGTCGAAGTCGCGTCCGCCCTCCGAGGCTTCCTTGAGGCGGTAATGGAGCGGCGCGTCGAACAGGTCGAGCTCATGGTCGGCGGCGTCCAGATAGGCGAGGCAGTCCTCCGTGATGCTGTTCCAGAACTCGCCGACGATGTAGAACGGGCCGTCGGCCGCTTCCTTCGCCGCGCGGCAGAAGTCGCGGACGAACGTGTGATCGATATGCTTGATCGCATCGAGGCGGAAGCCGTCGACGCCGGTCTCGCGTACGAGCCACTTGCCCCAGGAGATCATTTCCTCGCGCACCTCGGGGTTGTTGTAGTCGATGTTGGCGAACATCAGGTAGTCGTAGTTGCCGAACTGGTCGTCGACGTTCTCGTTCCACTGCTTGTTCTCGCCCAAGATGCGGTAGACGCCCGTCTCGTCCCGCTTGGCGTCGAAGTCGGTGCCGTTGAAGTGAGTGTAATTCCACTTGAACGCGGAATGGGCGTCCCCCCGCCCGGGGAAGGTGAACTTCGTCCAGCCCTCGATGCTGCGCGGGTCGGAAATTTCCTCCTGGCGGTTCTCGCCGTCGACCTCGACTACCTTGAACCTCTCCTTCTCGTCCGCGCCGGCCTTATGATTCATGACCAGATCGGCGTAGACGGCGATGCCCTGCTCGCGGCAGGCGGCGATCGCCTCCAGCAGCTCGTCCTTGGTGCCGTACTTCGTGCGCTGCGCGCCTTTTTGGTCGAACTCGCCCAGATCGTAGACGTCGTAGACGCTGTAGCCGTTGTCCTCGGGGGAGGTGGCTTTGGTCGCAGGCGGAATCCAGACGGCGTCGATGCCGGCGTCCTTCAGCTCCCCGGCCCGCTCCTTGAGGCGCTGCCAGTGCTTGCCGTCTGCCGGCACATGCCACTCGAAAAATTGCATCATCGTATGATTGCGTTCCATCTGGATCGGATCACCCTTCGAACTTTTTACCGATCCATTACCCCGCACCGCGGATGCGTCAATCAGGACGGCCGCATGGGCCGGCCCGCCACAGCTCCGTCAGCGGTCCGCCGCGGCCAAACACCGGGTCGCTCTGCGGGATCGGCACGAGCCGGATCTCCTCCAGGTCGCGTTGCCGCTCGTCCGGCTTGCCTGTCCTCATGTTGTAGTCCATGCCTCCGGGATACCCGCCCGCGATGAGGAAGTCCGCCGTCGCGGACAGGCGTCTGTGCCCGGTGCCGGCCGGCAGCACGAGCACGTCGCCCGCCCGCGCCTCGATGCTGCGTCCGCCGTCGCCGCCGAGCTGGAGACGGGCGCTGCCGCGCACGACGCCGAGCGCCTCGTGGGCATCGCTATGGTAATGGTGATAGGGGTAGACGCCGTTCTCCCAGGTGTTGCCCCAGCCGGCGGCCTCGAAAAGAGCCGTCATCCGAGCCGGCTCGTTGACCGCTCCCGGATAATAAAGCACCGGCAGGAACGGATGGTTGGGCATCGTTCCGTCGTCCTTGAACCGGAAAGTCTGCACGCCGCCGGGGGCGGCTTTGTCGCGTTTCGTCATCGTCTGCCGCCTCGCTTTTCGAATCGGTTGTCTCTTTAGATTACCCCTTCTCACCCTGTCCGCAACCCCGCCCGGAGCTTCGCTAGCTGCGGCGAGGCCCGATTGAGGGCGATCCGCGCGATTCAGGTCCCCCTGCCGGGAGGTAAGAGAAGGCAATACGACTATTCCAAGTGAAGCAGGCGAAAGGGAGGCGGCGGAAATGAAGGAGCGGGACGAAGGCGTGCAGGAGCAGACAGGAGGCTTGGCGCCGGCAGAGGCAGAGGCGGTCAGGGAAGAGGCGGCGGCCGCTTACGCGTCCTCCTTCGAGGCGGAGCCGGCCTCCATCGAGTCCGGAAAGGCGGACGGCGGGGCCTTTGCCGAAGGATACAGGCCGGTTGCCGTCCGAAGCAAGGGGGCTTCTCTGGGTCAGGAGCCGGATTCCGGTCCGTCATCCGTATCCAGAGAAGGCCGGATCGAAGCGCTGCTGCCGTCCGGCTCCGCCTGGGAGCGCGAGTGGCGGCGGGCGGCCGAGGCCCAGTACGACCAGCATATGGGCGAGATCGGCCGGGAGCTCGATCAGGATATTCTGATCGCCCTCGTCGGCGACGTCAACGCCGGCAAATCGTCGACGCTCAACCGCATCGTCGGCGAGCCGGTCGCCGGCGTCGGCGCGGAGCCGGGAGAGACGGCGGCGATCAAGCCGTATTTGTTCAAGGACCGGATCTTCTTCGTCGACACGCCGGGGCTGAACGACGTGCGGCTGGAGAACTCGCAGCTGACGATGGACTATTACCGCAAGGCGGACATCATCCTGTTCTTCCTCAATGCGGCCGGCACGGTGTACTCCGAGGCGGAGAAGCGCAGCTTCGAGGCGATCCGCGACGCCAACGCCAACATCGTCGTCGTGCTCAACAAGATCGACGCCGCCGACGAGGTGGAGCGGATCGTCGAGCGCGTCCGGGCGGAGACGGGCGGCCGCTTCGACATCGTGCCGGTCTCCTCGCGGACGGGAGAGAACATCGACCGGCTGCGGGCGACGATTTTGGAGCTGCTGCGAAAAAAGTCCAAGGATCTGCTTTTCGCCCGGAACCTCAAGGAAAAGTCGGCGACGGCCAATAAGTGGATCCTCGGAGCGGCCGCCTCCGCCGGAGCGATCGGCGCCGCGCCGATTCCCGGCGCGGACATCGTGCCGATCACGGCCGTGCAGATCGGCCTGCTGACGCGGCTCGCCGTGCTGTACGGACGGCCGATCAGCAAGGAGACGGCGCGCGAGCTCGTGCTGGCGACCGTCGTCGGCAACATCGGCAAGAGCGTGTTCCGGCAGGTGGTCAAGCTGTTCCCGGGCGCAGGCTCGATCGCCGGGGCGTCCGTCGCGGGAGCGATGACGCTCGCGCTCGGCTACGCGGTCAAGTATGCGTACGAGCATGACATGGAGATCAGCACGGCGACGGTGACGAAGCTGTACGGCATGTTCCGCAAGCAGCAGGGAGCGGCCGGGACGGCCGGGACCTGAGCCGGCCTGCGCCGCGGCGGGTTCAAAAGGCGGCGCGTCGGGGAAAGCTTGAAGCAGCGGAGGCGGAAAGGCGAAGGGAGGGGAAGGTCATGTCGAAGCCGAACGAGGAGAAGGACAAAGCGATCCGCGAGCAGGAGGAGCCCGAAGGCGGGCGCGAGGTGCCGGCGGAAATCGTCGAGCAGCAGGACGACCCGGAGCCGGAGGGCGGCAAGGCCAGCGGCCAGCCGGGACTGGGCGGATAGGAGCAGGCAAAAGGAAAGAGGCCGGGCGCGGCGCCGATGATCGGCATCGCGCCCGGCCTCTTTGCCCTGCGTTGGGGGGAGCCGACGCATCCGGCGGGCCAGGGGAGGGGCGGATGCGGGGCTTCAGCCGCCGAGCCGCTGTCCTTTGTGGCGGGAGGAGGAGTCGCCGCGCAGCAGGGAGACGAGCCGGGCGCGCTCCTTTTTGAGCTGCCAGGCGGCGTTCCACAGGCTGCTGCGGATGGAGCCGCTCTCCTCCTCGCGCAGCTGCAGGTAGATGCCCTCCATTTGACGGGAGATCTCCTCGAGATCCAGCTGCAGCTGGAGGCGCCGCTCCTCCTGCTCCTCGAGCTCGCGCAGGGCGTCGCCGTGGCGCAGCTCCTGAAGGATCGACTCCCGCCAAGCCTCGTCGCCGATCGAGGAAGCATAATTGAGCAGATCCAGCCAATCGTTCGTCCATCTGGCTTGCCTGGCGTTGCGGTCCATCCCTACCACTCCCGTCCTGTTTTTAATTCCTTATATACCCACTATTATACTAGGATATAAAAAACCTGCAATGCCTTCCGCTTTGAATCTTATTCGGAAGCGAAGGCTCGCATGACGGATGAACGGCTTTCAGACGCGAGCGCGTCTTGCCGCGGCGAGCGGACCCGCCGCTGCGCCGCCCGCAGCGGGCGATTACACCGCGCCGGCGGATACGACGCGGTTGCGGCCCTGCTCCTTGGCCTGGTAGAGCGCCTGATCGGCGCGCCGGTACATCTCCAGATAGTCCGGAATCCGTCCGGCAGGCGAGGCCGCGGCGCCGAAGCTCGCGCGGATGCCGATCTCGCGGCCGTCGGGCAGCGCGAGCCGCGCCTCCTCGGCGGCGGCTCGCAGCTGCTCGGCGAAGCGGATCGCTCCCTCCTCTTCCCAGCCCGGCAGCAGCAGGACGAATTCCTCGCCTCCGTAGCGGGCGAACAGCATCTCCGGCTCGAGCCGCTCCCGGACGATCGAGGCGGCGCCTTGCAGGGCGATGTCCCCGGCCTCGTGGCCGTACGTGTCATTGATGGACTTGAAGTGGTCGAGGTCGAACAGCAGCAGCGAGCAGGGCCGCTTGGCGCGGACGCAGCCGGCCAGCGCCTCGGCCGACTGGGAGAGGAAGGCGCCGCGGTTGAGGATGCCGGTCAGCGAGTCGAGCGAGGCCAGGCGGTGCAGCTCCTCCTGCAGCCGCCGGCGCTCGGTCGTGTCGCGCAGCACGAGCAGATGGCCGCCGATGCGTCCGGCTCCGCGCTGCACGGGAGCGGAGTACACTTCGAAGTGCAGCGCGGAGGCGCCTTCGCCGCGCGAGAACGGAATCGCTTCTCCGGCCGTCGCCAGCGCCGCATGGAACGCCGCGGACGCCTCCGCAGGCAGCTCCAGATCGTGGAGGCTGCGGCCGACGGCGGCCTTTTCCAGCTCGGGCAGATGCAGTCGGGCCGAACGGTTCGTATCGAGCAGCCGCCAATCGGCATCCATGACGAGCACGCCCTCGCCCATGCTCTCCATGACGCTGTCCCGCGCGAGCGGCACGATCGTGATGAGGTCCGCGCGCAGGAAAGCCCAAGCGTACAAGGCGCTTGTCAGGCAGAGCACGATCGGCACGGGGTCGA
Source organism: Paenibacillus pasadenensis (assembly GCF_002864175.1). Classification (NCBI taxonomy): domain Bacteria; kingdom Bacillati; phylum Bacillota; class Bacilli; order Caryophanales; family Paenibacillaceae; genus Paenibacillus; species Paenibacillus pasadenensis. Next base: position 412,260 of record NZ_NFEZ01000001.1, read on the forward strand.
CGCCATGCGGGCTCAAGCCGAGCAGATAAGCGAGGGAAGAGGCGACCGGCACGGCGATGCCGACGGCGACGGCCGCCAGCTGCGGCTTGAAGCCGCGGGAGGGCTGGGCGAGCCGGATCAGCACGAGCACGAGGCTGAGCATGAGCGTGCCCGACGTGAAGCTGCCGTGCACGATGTACCATTGCCCCATGTCGAATTCGAGGCTGCGCACGCCCCCGACTTCCTCGAAGCGCATCGCCCGATAGAACAGGGAATGGTAGGAGCTCGTCGCGACGAGCAGAAAGCTGACGGCCGGGATGACGAACAGCAGCCGCTTGCCCCATCGCGGCAGCAGGTCGGGCTTGCCGATCAGCTCCAGCGCCATCAGCAGCGTGAGCGGAGCGGCGAACGGCATGCCCGCGTATTGGACGGCGGTCCAGAACAGGACGCCGGAGAGCGTATCGGCAGCCTTTTCGAAGGCGGCGCCGAACGTGTAGAGGACGAAGGAGCCGCAGAGCAGCAAGTAGATGAGCCGCAGCGACACCATGCCTCGGATGAACAAGGCGTAGATCGCGATCAGGAGGTTGAGCACGCCGCTCAGCCCGGACAGCACGATATAGACGGCGGTGAACGCAGGCATCGCATGACATCCTTGTCGTAATTTGGTCGTATCTTCAGGGTAGCATAGCGAATCGGGATTAGAAATGGAAAGTTGCGGCGGTCTGTGTCGAGCGGTTGAACGGGCGCAGAACGCGAAAAGGCGTCCCGATCGGGACGCCTTGAACAGGGATGGCGGCCGGGCTGGACCAGGGAGCGCCGGCCCCGGGAGTACCGGCAGTCTGGCGGTCAGCCCAGGCAGTTCGGCGGCCAGCCCCAGGAGGACCGGCACCGGCAGGCTGGCGGCCAGCCCCGCGAGCACCGGCAGTCCGGCGGTCCGGCCGCCGGCCGCCTACAGGCGCGGCACGGCCGCGTCCGGCTTCGCGAAGGCGAGCAGCGTCTCGTTGAACTTGGCCGGCTCGTCGAACAGCATCGCATGCCCGCTTTCCTCGAACCGGTGCAGCTCGGCATGGCGCACGAGCTCATGCGCGCGCTCGGCCAGCTCCGGCGGACAGATCTTGTCCTTCATGCCCTGCAGCAGCGCGGTCGGCACGGTGATCGCCGGCAGATCCTGGCGCAGGTCCTCGTCGCGCAGCGATTCCATCGCCCGCACCGTGCCGTGCGCGGACGACTCGAGGCAGATCGAGCCCATCCACTGGGCGAACGGCGGCGAGGGCGTCTTGGCCGCGAACAGCTTGCCGAACGCCTCGACCATCGCCGGACGGTCCTTGTGCGCATCGTCGAGCATCTTGTCGACCTGCTGCGCGGGCGTGCCGTCCGCGAAGCCGCTCGTCTGCGTGAAGCGCGGCACGGCGGCGCCGGCGAGCATCAGGCGGGCGGCGCCATGCTCATGATGGCGGTGCATGTAGCGCGCGGCGATCGCGCCGCCCATCGAGAAGCCGACGAGCGTGAACCGCTCGAGGCCGAGCGCGTCGACGACCGCCCGCACGTCGTCGGCCATGCGGTCGTAGCCGTAGCCCTCCCACGGCGCGTCGGACTTGCCGAAGCCGCGGAAGTCGATGCCGACGAACCGCAGCCCGTGGCGCGGCAGCAGCATCGCCTGGTACTCGAACATGCGCGAGCTGGCCGGCCAGCCGTGCAGGAAGACGACCGGGTCCCCCTGTCCGACGTCCTCGACGTTCAGCTTGACGCCCGGCTCGACTTCAATCCTTTTTCCCATTTCTCTCATCCTCCTCGGTCTGGTCCGCTTCGATCCGCGGCCTTGTCCTCCCCTCTTACCCCTGTCCCCCTTCGTCGACGCGCCGGGAGCGGCATGCTACAATGAAAGGCAAACGAATGTTCGGAGGCGGCGGGATGGAAGAGCGGGAAAAGGAAGGAGGGGCGGAGCTGGCCGAGGGCCGGCTGCGCATCGCCGTGCGGGCGCTGGCGGAGTACGCCTGCCGCAGCGGCAGCATCGAGTACGGCTTCCGCAGCTCGGCCGCGCTCGCCGAAGGGACCCGCATCCACAAGGAGGTCCAGGCGGCGTACGGCGAGCAGGACGAGCGGGAGCTGTTCCTGCGGGAGGAGCTGGAGCATGCGGGCGTGTCCTGGACGGTCGAGGGGCGCTGCGACGGCCTGCTGCGGGAGGGCGGCACGGAGACGATCGACGAGATCAAGTCCGTCTCGCGGCCGCTGGCGGACATTCCGGGGGACGGCTGGCCGGTCCACTGGGCGCAGGCGACGGGCTATGCCGCGATCTATGCGGAGCGGGAGGACCGGGCGGAGATGCGCGTGCAGCTCACCTATGTGCAAAAGGACACCGGAGCCGCGGTCCGCTTCGCGCGCGTCTGCTCGCGCGCCGAGCTGCGGGCCTCGCTGCTCGGGCTGCTGGAGGCGTACGCGCCGTACGCCCGCATGCTGGCGGAGCACCGCCGGCGGCGGGACGCCAGCCTCGCGGCGCTGGACTTTCCGTTCGGCGCCTTCCGGCCGGGGCAGCGCAAGCTGTCCGCCGCCGTCTACCGCACGCTCGAGACGCGCGGCGGGCTGTTCGCCAAGGCGCCGACGGGCATCGGCAAGACGATGAGCGTGCTCTGGCCGGCGGTGCGGGCGCTCGGCGAGCCCGCGGACGGCGCGGGCGGGGGCAAAGGCGGCGGCGCGGGCGTCTCGCGCCTGTTCTACCTGACGGCGCGCACGACGACCCGCGCGGCCGCCGAGGACGCGCTGCGGCGCATGGAGGCGCAAGGGCTCGTGCTGCATGCGGTGACGCTCACCGCCAAGGAGAAGATCTGCCCGCAGGAGGAAGTGCGCTGCGACGGGGCGGAATGCCCTTTTGCGGACGGCTACTTCGACCGGATCAACGGCGCGGTGCTCGACCTGCTCGGCAGCGAGACGCTCGTCACGCGCGAGACGGTGGAGCGGTACGCGCTCAAGCATCGCGTCTGCCCGTTCGAGTTCTCGCTCGACGCCGCCTACGCGGCGGACGCGGTCATCGGCGACTACAACTACGTGTTCGATCCCAAAGTGTCGCTCAAGCGGCTGCTGGCGGAGCAGGCGCGCCGCAGCGCGCTGCTCGTCGACGAGGCGCATAACCTGCCGGACCGCGCCCGCTCGATGTACTCCGCCGCGCTGGAGAAGGATCCGTTCCTCGCGCTGCAGCGCGAGCTGAAGGCATCCGCGCCCGCGCTCGCCGCCGCCGCGAAGGCCGTGAACGCCGCGTTCATCGCGCTGCGCAAGGAGATGGACGCCGGAGGCGGGGGCGCGGCAGGGCTGCGGCCGGCCGGCGGCGGCGCGTTCGCCGCGGACGAGGCGCCGGCGGAGCTGCTGGCCGCGGCGCGCGGCTTCCTCGAGGCGGCGGCCGAGACGCTGGCCGCCGGAGGAGCGCCGGCCGCCGGCGTGCCGAGCGGCGAAGCGCCGGCGGGCGCGGCGGACCCGGCGGCGGGCGATGCCGGCCCGGCCGGGCGCTCCGGCGAGGCGACGCTCCGGCAGGAGGCGCGCGCGCCGGCGGACGGGCAGCAGCGGCTGCTCGACGCCTACTATGCGGCCAAGGCGTTCGTCGCGGCCGGCGAATGGTTCGACGAGCGGTTCGCGCTCGTCCTGGAGCGCCAGCGCGGCTCGTCGGTCAAGGCGACGCTCCAATGCCTCGACCCGTCCGCGCTGCTGCGCCAGACCGGCCGCCAATACGGCGGGCGGGTGTTCTTTTCGGCGACGCTGTCGCCGCTGCCTTTTTATATGGATCAGCTGGGCGCCGAGGAGGAGGACCGCTCGCTGACGCTGCCGTCGCCGTTCGATCCGGCGCAGCTGGAGGTGCGGGTGCTGCCGCTGTCGACGAGGTACGCCGACCGCGCGCATACGCTGCAGCCGCTCGCCCGCGCCCTCGCGGACGCCGCGCTGGAGAAGGGCGGGCATTGGCTGGCCTTCTTCCCGTCCTATGCGTACATGAATGCGGCCTACGGGCAGCTGCTCGCGGAGCTCGGCAGAGAGCAGGGGCAGGCGGACGCGCGGCCGGAGTCCGGTCCGCCGGACGAGCCTGGCCGTCGGGACTGGAGCGGCGGAGCCCCGTCGGCTGCGCCGGACGGGCCAGGCCGCCGTGAACGGGACGGCGCAGCCCTGCCGGCCGCGGCGGCCGGCGCAGGCGGCGCCGACGAGCCGGATGCTCCCGGCGGGGAGCGGGCGTTTCCGCTGCCGGACGGCCGGGAGCTGCGGCTGCAGCTCCAGCGGCCGTCGATGACGGACGAGGACCGGGACCGGTTCCTGGCCGCCTATGCCGAGCCTCCGGGCGAGGACGGGCCGATCCGGCTCGGCTTCGCCGTCATGGGCGGCATCTTCTCCGAGGGCGTCGATCTGGCGGGCGACCGGCTGACCGGCGTCGCCGTCATCGGCGTCGGCCTGCCCCAGCTCGGGCCGGAGCGCGACCTGCTGGCCGCCTACGAGCAGCGCCAGGGCCGCAGCGGCTTCGACTACGCCTACGTCTATCCCGGCATCGGCAAGGTGCTGCAGGCCGGCGGGCGCCTCATCCGCAGCGAGTCGGACCGCGGCACGCTGCTGCTCGTCGACGACCGCTACGCCCAGCCCCGCTATCGGCGGCTGCTGCCGGAAGAGTGGCTGGCGGCGGAGCCGCGTTGACTGTCCCTCCATAGCCTCGGTCCGCTTCGGCGGACGGGGGCTTTTGCTTTTGGGCCCGATTGCCGAATGCCGCCATGCTCGCCAGCCTCCTCCGCCTATCCAGAGCGACGATGTGCGAGGACGGGTCCCCGTTCTGTCCGTACGGCTCGGCCGCATAGAAATAAAGGACAAGACCATGACGAAGAATGATTGAAAAATTATACCGATGGGTTAATATTAGTAGACGGGCTCTGTCCCTTTCCAGGCCTTGAGCCGGGCTCGGCCAACGAAACGAAGGAAGCAGGTGGGGGAAGTGGGGAAACGAATCAAGGCGGCTGTCGTCGGCGCCGGTCCGGGAGGCTTGGCCGCCGCGATGCTGCTGGCGGCTCGCGGCCACGAAGTGACGCTGCTGGAGAAGCAGGCCTACGTCGGCGGGCGGACCTCGGCGCTTCGCATCGGCGCTTACACATTCGACCGAGGACCGACGTTCCTGATGATGCTGCCGGTGCTGGAGGAGCTGTTCGAGCGGGCCGGCCGCGACGTGAGGGACTACCTGGAGCTGAAGCGGGTCGATCCGCTCTATACGCTGAAGTTCGGCGAGATCGAATTCTCTCCCGGAGGCAGCCACGAGGAGACGGCCCGCCGGGTGGAGGAGCTTTTCCCGGGCAACGGCGAGCGCTATCTCCGCTTCATGAGCCGGGAGCGGGACAAGCTGAGCCGCGTGCTGCCGCTGCTGAAGCGGCCGTTCGGCTCGGCCCGCAGCTATTTCGCGTCCGACGTGCTGCGGGCTCTGCCCAAGCTGGATGCCGCGGACACCGTACATAAGCGGCTCTCGCGCTATTTCACCGACGAGCGGCTGCGCTGGGCATTTTCGTTCCAGTCCAAATACCTCGGCATGTCGCCGTGGGAATGCCCCGGCACGTTCACGATGCTGAGCTTCCTCGAGCATGAATACGGCCTCTACCATCCGATCGGCGGACTGAACCGCATCAGCGAGGCGATGGCGGACGTCGCCCGCGAGCACGGCGCCGCCATCCGCGTCGGCGAGGGCGCGCGCCGCGTGCTGACGGACGGCAGGCGCGCCGTCGGCGTCGAGCTGGAGAGCGGGGAGCGGCTGGACGTCGACGCGGTCGTCATCGGCGCGGACTTCGGCCATGCGATGACGACTTTATTCGAGCCCGGCACGCTGAAGTCCTACACGCCCGCCAGGCTGGAGAAAAAAAAGCTGTCCTTATCCACCTTCATGCTCTACCTCGGCATCGGGGCGGAGCTGCCGGCGCTGCCTCATCACAAGATCGTCTTTGCGTCCGACTACCGGCGCAACGTCGACGACATGACGAAACGGATGACGCTGTCGGACGATCCCTCCCTCTACATCCATCATCCGTCGCGGCTCGACCCGACGCTGGCTCCTCCGGGAAAGTCGGCGCTCTACCTGCTGATGCCCGTCCCCAACAACCGCTCCGGGCTCGACTGGCGCGAGGAGGCGCCGCGGGTGCGCGCCGCGATGCTGGAGCGGCTGGCGGCGGAATGCGGCCTCCCCGGCGCGGCCGCCGTCGAGGCGCTCATCGAGGAGGAGCGGATGTATACGCCGGAGGACTGGGAAAAGCAGTCGTACGTCTATCGAGGCGCGACGTTCAACCTCGCGCACAGCCTGGACCAGATGATGCATCTGCGGCCCCGCAACCGCTTCGAGGAGCTGGAGGGCTGCTATCTCGTCGGCGGAGGGACGCATCCCGGCAGCGGGCTGCCGACGATCATCCAGTCGGCGATCATCAGCGCGCAGCTGCTGGAGGAGGAGCAGCGGGAGCGGTCCGGGCGAAGCGGCGGAGCCGGACGCGGCCGCTGGAGCGGCTGGAGGCCAGGACGACGCGGCGGAGCGGCTGGAGCCGCCGGTCCCCCGGCAGCGGGCGGCTCGGAGACTCGCGGAGCGCGCGGTGCTGCTGCCGCTCCGCCGGAGGTCCGCTCATGAAGGCCGCGATCATCGGCGCCGGCGTAGGCGGCCTCGTGACGGCGCTGCTGCTGCGGCGGCAAGGGCTGGAGGTGGACGTTTACGAGAAGGAGGCCCGCGTCGGAGGGCGGCTCGGCTACGAGGAGGACGGCACCGGCCGGTTCCGCATCGACCAGGGGCCGACGATCGTGCTGCTGCCGGACCTGCTCCGCGACATTCTGGCGGAGGCCGGCGTGCCTCCGGAGGACATCGAGCTGGAGCGCATCGACCCGCTGTACGACTTCTACTACCCGGACGGCTCGCGCTGGACGAAGTGGCAGGACGCCGGGCAGCAGGAGCGCGTGCTGGAGGCGGCCTATCCCGGAGGGGCGGAGGATTTCCGGCGGTACATGCGGGACATGGAGGGGCTGTTCGACTACGGCTTCGAGGCGTTCCTCTCGCGTACGTTCCCCGGAGCGCGCTCGTTCCTGACGCCGGCCAACCTGCGCTTCCTCTATCGCTCGCGCGCCTGGCGCGGGATGCATCCTTGGACGTCGGCCTATTTCCGCGACGAGCGCATCCGCGAGGCCTACTCGCTGCAGTCGCTCTACATCGGCGGCTCGCCGCTGCAGGCGCCGGCGCTGTACGGGCTCATCCCCTACAGCGAGCACAAGCACGGCATCTGGTATGTCCGGGGCGGATACGGCCGGCTGGCCGAGGCGCTGGAGCGGGCCTGCCGCCGCTCCGGCGTGCAGATCCGCCTGTCGACGCCGGTGGAGCGCGTGCGGGTGCGGGACGGGCGCTGCGAGGGACTGTCCGCCGGCGGCGAGGAGCAGGCGTACGACGCCGTCGTCTACAACGGCGACTACCCCGCCCTGGCGGGACTGCTGGACGGCTGGCGCAGCCGGCCGAAGCGCTGGATTCCTTCCTCCGGCTGCCTGCTCGTCTATCTCGGGCTCGAACGGCGCTGGGAGGAGGCGGGAGTCCATCAGTTCTTCCTGTCGGACCGGCATCTCGACCATATGAAGGATGTGTTCGGCCGCGGACGCATCAGCCGGACGCCTTCCTTCTACGCGTTCAACCCGGTCGCGGCGGATGACGGAGCGGCTCGTCCGGGAGAAAGCGTGCTCTATTTCCTCATCCCGGTGCCCGCGGACGAGCGGCTGGACTGGGACGGGGCGGGAGCGGAGCTGGTCGACCGCGTGCTGGAGCGCGCCGAGGCGCTGCGCTTTCCCGGGCTCCGGGAGGCGATCCGCTGGCGGAGCGTACGCACGCCGCGGGACGCCGCCCGGTCCGGCCTGTACCGCGGCGGCAGCTTCGGCATCGCGCCGGTGCTGAGCCAGTCCGGCGGCTTCCGGCCGCAGGTGAAGCCGCTCCCGGTCGAGCGGCTGTACGCGGTCGGAGCGTCGGTCCATCCGGGAGGAGGCATTCCGATCGTCATGCAGGGAGCCCGCCTGCTCGGGCGAATCATCGCAAAGGAGTTGGGGACATGAACAACGGCACGACAGGACTGGATGCCGCGCTCGCCGCGGAGTGCGAGGCGGTCATGAAGCGAAGCTCGGCCAGCTTTTACGAGGCGTTCCGGCTGCTGTCCTCCCCTCGTCGGGAGGCGGTATTCGTGCTTTACGCCTTTTGCCGGATGATCGACGACAGCGTGGACGAGCCCGATACGAGCCCGTACACGCTGGATGAGCTGGAGGAGCGCTTCGAGCGGCTGGAAAGCGCGGAGGGGCACTTCATCTGGCCGGCGCTGCGCTGGCTGCTGGCGAGCTTCCCGATCGGCAAGGAGCCGTTCCGCACGCAGATGGGCGGACAGAGGATGGATCAGGTCCGCACGCATTACCGCAGCATGGAGGAGCTGGAGGATTACTGCTACCGCGTCGCGGGCTCGGTCGGCGAGATGCTGCTGCCGGTGCTGCATGAGCGGCCGGGAGCGGCGATCACCGAGGCGGGCGTGTGGCTGGGCAAAGGCATGCAGATCGTCAACATCATGCGCGATGTCGGCGAGGACCAGCGGCTCGGCCGGCGCTACGTGCCGCTCGAGCTGATGGAGCGCTGCGGCTACAGCGAGGAGCAGTTCGAGCGGGGCGTCGTCAACGAGGCGTTCCTCCGCGTGCTGGAGGAGCTCGCCTCCGTCGCCGCGGAATGGTTCCGCCGAGGACTGGAAGGCATCCACACGTATCCGGCGGACAGCGCCTTCTCGATCCGCCTGGCGGCAGCCTATTACGGCGAGATCGTGGAGGCGGTGCGGGCGATCGGCGGAGAGGTGTTCACGCGGCGGGCCTATGTCGATGACGAGGGGCGGAAGCGGCTGCTGCGCGCGGTGCTGCAGGGCATGGCGGCGGCCGAGACGGCGCGCGGCGGCGAGCGGAGCCCCGAGATCGAGGCCGGTCGAGGCGTCGGCGGCCTGGACGGGGACGAGGCCGAGCCGTCCCGGGTGGCGCTGTGAGCCGCAGCGGCGAGGCGGGGCAGGATCAGGCCGAAGCGGCTTCCTCGCCGCCGGGCGCAGCATCCCCGCTGCGGCTCGCCGAGCTCCCGCCGCCGGTCGCCCCGGCCGCTGCGCGGCGGCCCGGTCCGCCGCTGCTCGCCCGCATCGGCCTCGGCGGCTTGCCGCTGACCGCGTTTTTCCTCGTCTGGTATGCGGTCGGCTTCGTGCTGCAGGTGTTCGCGGAGGTGCCGCCCGCGCTGTCGTTCGCGAGCGGCGTCTTCCTCGTCCTGTACGCGCTCAGCGGGCTCGAGCTGCTCGCGGTCCGTACCGGCTGGCGGCGCCTGGCGGTCCCGGCGCTGCTCATCGCCGCCGGCACGTTCGCCGTCGAGTGGGTCGGCACGCATACGGGCTTCCCGTTCGGCGAGTATGTCTACACCGACGAGCTCGGCCGCATGCTCTCCGGCGTGCCGTGGACGATGGGGCTGGCCTGGATCGGCGTCATCGCGGGAGGCGCGCTGCTGTCCGGGCGGACGAGCCGGACGCGGCGGGCGCTGGAGACGGGCCTGTGGGTCGTGCTGCTCGACCTCGTGCTCGATCCGGTCGCCGAGGCGCGCGGCTTCTGGGACTGGGCCGGCGGAGGCTTCTACTACGGCATCCCGACCGCCAACTTCGTCAGCTGGTTCATCGTCGGCGCGCTGCTCAGCCTGCTGCTGCCGGCCGTCTCCTGCGGCGCGCGCGAGCGGCGGCTGGCGCTGCGGCTGTACCAGCTCATGCTGCTGCTGTTCGGCCTGCTGGCGCTGCGCGCCGGACTGACCGCCGCGTTTGTCCTCTCCCTCTTTTGGATCGCGCTCGCCGAAGGGAGGGTCCGCCTTGATTCCCGCCGCCAAGAGCGTTCCGTTTAGACGGCTGTTCGCGCTCTACCAGAGCCTCTATCTGTTCCCCCGGCATCTGCACGGCGTCTATCTGTGGGGCGAGCTGGAGCCGGAGGCGAGCGCAGGCGCGGACGCGGCTGGCGTCGGCAAGCTGCCGGTCGTGTATGCCGCCAACCATGTGTCCTGGTGGGACGGGCTTGTCCTGTTCCAGCTGACGGAGCGGCTGACGCAGTCGGATCCGTACATCCTGATGGATGAAAAAGGCTTGAGAGAATACCCGTTCTTCCGCCGCCTCGGGGCGTTCTCGGTGAACCGGGACCAGCCCCGCGACACGCTCGCCTCGCTCGCCTACGCGGAGACCAAGCTGCGCGCCGGGCATCCGCTGTGGATCTTCCCGCAGGGCGCGATCACGCCGCCGGATCGGCCGATCGAGGCGCTCGGCGGCATCGGGCATCTGCTGCGGCGGCTCGGCCCGGCCGAGCTGCGTCCGGTGGCGCTGCATTATGCGCTCGGCGACCACCAGAAGCCGGCGGCGACCGTCATGGCCGGCGAGCCGATCCGGCGCGATTGGTCCGCGCTGAGCCGGGACGAGGCGGCGGCGCTCGTCGCCGGGCTGCTGCAGCGCCAGCTGGAAGTCCATCGCCGGGAGCTGACGGATCGGCCGCTTCCGGACGGAGGGCGCTTCCGGCTCGCGCTGCGGGGAGGGCGCTCCACCTCGGACCGCTATCGCGGGTGGAAGGAGGGATGGCGCGGATGGAAGCCATTTTCGCGCTCGTAGCCGCAGCGCTTTTGCTGCAGCTCGTTTTCATTGTATGGAACACTCGGTATTACCGACCGCTTGGCGACAGGGGGAAGCGGGCATTTCCCGCACCCGGAACGGCAGAGAGGAAGGCGGAGGCAGAGAAGGATTCTCTTCCAAACGCGCTCCATCTCTCTGAATCGCGGGATTTTAATCGAAGTAATCCTGAGAATGACATTGTATTACCAAGTGATATTTCCGTTCTCATCCCTGCCCGCAACGAGGAGCGGAACCTGCCGCGCTGCCTGGAAAGCCTGCTCGCGCAGCGCGGCCGGCCGCGGGAAATTCTCGTCCTCGACGACCGTTCGGACGATGACACGGCGGACATCGCCCGGCGATTCGCCCGGCTGCCGGACTCGCGTATCCGGCTGCTGGACGGCCGCGAGCTGCCGGAAGGCTGGCTCGGCAAGTCTCATGCCTGCGCCCAGCTGGCGGCGGAGGCGTCGGGCAGATGGCTGCTGTTCCTCGATGCCGATGTCGCGCTCGAGCCGGAGGCGCTGGAGGCGGCGGCCCGCGAGGCTTCCGCGCAGCGGAGCGGACTCGTCAGCGGCTTCCCCCGGCAGGAGACCGGCACCTGGATGGAAAAGCTCGTCGTGCCGATGATGCTGTTCACGATCCTCTGCCATCTGCCGCTGCGGCTCGTGAGCCGCTCGCGCGATCCGCGCTTCGCGGCGGCGAATGGCGCGTTCATCCTGATCGCCGCCGACAGCTACCGGCGGATCGGCGGACATGCCGCGGTCCGCTCGTCGCTGCTCGACGACATGGAGCTGATCCGTCTCGCCAAGCGCGGCGGGGAGCCGGCGCGGCTCGCCCGCATCGACGCGCTCGCCTCCAGCCGCATGTACCGCGGCGCCGCCGAGGTGTGGACCGGCTACCGCAAAAACCTGTTCCCCGGCCTCGGCCGCAGCCTGCCGCTGCTGCTGGCGGTGAGCGCGGCTTATGCGGCGCTCTACCTGCTGCCTGCGGCGGGGCTGCTGGCGGGGCTCGCGGCGTGGGCGGCCTCAGGCCAGCCCCCGGCGTGGCTGCCGGCGGCCGCCGCGGCATGGGCGCTCGGCGCGCTCGTCAAGCTCGCGGTCGACGTCCGCGGAGCGGTGTCGGCCGCCTACTGCCTGCTGCTGCCGGCGAGCATCGCGCTCGTGCTGCTGATCGGGGCGGACTCGGCCCGCTGCCATTACCGCAAGCGGGGCTACGAATGGAAAGGAAGGCGATACGCATGAACGACGGGTCCAGACTCGGCCGCGGCCCTGAGCCGCCGCCCGCGCGCCCCGCAGCCTCGAGCTCCGGCCGGACCGGACGCCGCATCGCCGTCGTCGGAGGCGGGCTCGGCGGCCTGTCCTGCGCGATCCATCTGGCGGCCCGGGGCTGCCGGGTGACGCTGCTGGAGAAGGAGCCGGAGCTCGGCGGCAAGCTGCAGCGCGTCGAGGAGGGCGGCTACCGCTTCGACAACGGGCCGAGCACGCTGACGATGCAGCCCGTATTCGACGCCGTATTCGACGCCGCGGGGCGGAAGCGCGAGGACTACGTGCGCTTCCGGCCGCTCGATCCGATCGCGCGCAGCCGCTTCGCGGACGGGTCGGTCGTCGACCTGACCGCCGACGCGGAGCGGATGGAGGCGCAGATCGCCGCCTACAGCCCCGAGGATGCGCGGAGCTACCGCGCCTACATGCGGGAGAGCGCGCGGCTGCATGCGCTCGCCGAGCGGGAGTTTCTGAGCGGGCTCATCCTCGACTGGAAGGACCGGCTGCGTCCGTCGCTGCTCGCCGGCTTCGCCCGCATCCGTCCGCTCGCCTCGATGGACCGCGTGCTGCGGAGCTATTTCCGCCACCCGAACACGCTCGCGATGTTCGGCCGCTATGCGACCTACGTCGGCTCGGCTCCGCGGCAGACGCCGGCCGTCTTCAACATGATGGCGCATATCGAGGCAGGAGACGGCGGCGGCAGCGGCGTATTCGCCGCGGACGGCGGCAGCTACGCGATTGTGGAGGCGTACGCGCGGCTCGCCCGCGAGCTCGGCGTGGACATCCGCACGCGGGCCGAGGTCCGGCGCATCGCCGTCCTGCACGGCCGAGCGGCCGGCGTCGAGACGGACGGCGGCTTCGTCCGGGCCGACGCCGTCGTCCTGAACGCCGATCCGCTCGAGGCGCTGCGCCGGCTCGTGCCGGAGCTCCATCGCCCGTCGACGCCCGATCGGAGGCTCGACCGGCTGGAGCCTTCGGTAGCGGGCTTCGTGCTGCTGCTCGGACTGCGCGGAGAGCTGGGCGGCCTGCTGCATCACAATGTCTTTTTCCCGGACGACTACGAGGCGGAGTTCGACGACCTGTTCGGACGGCGGGAGCTGCCGGCCGATCCGGCCATTTATGTGTGCCGGTCGGGCGGCGGGGCGGCGGCGGGAACGGTCGGCGGCAGCGGGCGGACGAGCTTGTTCGCCCTCGTCAACGCGCCGGCCCAGCGGGACGGGCTGGACTACGAGGCGCTCAAGGACGCCTATGCCGAGCGCATCCTCAGCCTGCTCGAGGCCCGCGGCCTGAGCGGCATCGCGGAGCGGACGGACCCGCAGGCGGGCGGCCTGCGCCGCGTGCTGACGCCGGACGATCTGGCCCGGCGGACGGGCGCCTGGCGCGGAGCGATCTACGGCATGTCGTCGAACCGGCCGAGCCAGGCGTTCTTCCGTTTTCCGAGCCGGGACCGCGACATCCGCGGCCTCTGGTATGCGGGCGGCTCCGCCCATCCCGGCGGCGGCACGCCGATCGTCACGATCGGCGGGCGGCTCGTCGCGGAGCGGCTGCTGGAGGAGCTGGGCGATTAGCGCGAATTCCAATATGCGGGTGAAACTTTTTTCCAGATTGAGCCGTATCCATCTCCAGCATCATTCCCCGGCCGGCAGTCCTGAAGCGGACCCGTGGGCGAGCGGAATGAGCAACTATCGGTCAGGGAGCGTGGGCGGCATGTCCTTCTTCAAAAACATGATGGCTTCGATGGGAATCGGAGCGGCCAAGGTCGAGACGGTGCTGGAGGTGCCGTACAGCGGCGTCCGTCCCGGAGACGAGATCTCCGGGCGGATCCTCGTCGAGGGCGGAGCGGTTCCGCAGCAGATCAACGGCATTGAGCTCGTGCTCATGACGAGCTATATCAAGGAAGTGAACGACAGCAAGGTCAGAGAGAACGTCGCGCTGGCCCGCCTGCCGCTGCGCGAGTCGTTCCAGATCGGCGCCGGCAGCCGCGAGGAATTCGACTTCCGCTGGGTGCTGCCGCAGCATACGCCGATCACGGCCGGCGGCACGCAGGTGTGGATCAAGACGTCGCTCGACATCGCGAGCGCCCTCGATGCGGCGGACAACGACTACATCAAGGTGCTGCCGCATCCGCTCGTCGCCAGCGTGCTGGAGGCCGTCGAGCGCCTTGGCTTCCGCACCCGCGAGGTGGAGTGCAAGCATGTCGGGCATTCGCGCTACGGAGTGCCGGTGCTGCAGGAATTCGAGTTCGTGCCGCGCACGCGCGAGTTCGGCCGGCTCGACGAGCTGGAGATGGTGTTCCTCCCGTCCCCGGGCTACGTAGACGTGATGATGGAGGTCGACCGCCGGGGCGGCGCCTTCTCCGAATGGCTCGGCACCGACGAGACGCGCGCTTCGTTCCGCCTGCACGAGGCGGATGTGCGGCGCGGCCCCGATGCGCTGGCGCGGGAGCTCGGCGCCCGCATCCGCAGCTATATGTAGCGACGGCAAAAAGCCTCCTTTCCGACCTTCGGCCGGAAAGGAGGCTTTTTTCATGCGATGCGGGCTCCGCTCAGGCGGACGCCCGCTCGCTCGCTCGCAATCAGCGCTGGCGCGTCAGCTCGGCGTAGCGCGCGTGGATCGCGCGCGCGACCGGCCCCGGCGAGCCGGAGCCGATCGGACCGCGCCCATGGACGCCGGCGATCGGTACGAGCTCAATGCCGCTGCTCGTCAGGAACGCCTCGTCGGCGGCCAGCAGCTCCTCCGGCCCGAACGCTTCCTCGATGAACGGGATGCCCTGCTCCTCGGCGATGCGGCGCACGGCGATGCGGGCGATGCCGCCGAGGATATGGTTGGTCGCCGGATGCGTGCGGATCGCGCCGTCCCGGACGAGATAGGCGTTGGAGCTCGAGCCCTCGGTCACGAAGCCGTCCCGCACGAGCACCGCCTCGAAGCAGCCCGCCTCCACGGCGGCCTGCTTGGCGAGGATATTCGGCAGCAGGTTGAGCGACTTGATGTGGCAGTTCAGCCAGCGCTCGTCCGGATGGAGCAGCACCTGCACGCCTTGCTCGCGGACGCCGGGGGCGAGCTCGCGCCACGGCTTGATCGTCATCGTCAGCGAGGACGGCACCGACGGAAAGGCGTGGTTGCGCGGCGCGACGCCCCGCGTCACCTGCAGGTAGATGTCGCCGCTGGCGAGGCCGCTGCGCGTGACGAGCTCGTCCATGATCGCGCGCAGCTCGTCGCGGTCCGGCGCGATGTCGATGCGGATCAGGTCGGCGCTGCGGTACAGCCGGTCGAGATGCTCCTCCAGCATGAACGGATGGCCCTCGTACACGCGGAAAAATTCATAGACGCCGTCGCCGAACTGATGGCCGCGCTCCTCGATCGGCAGCACCAGCTCCTCCAGCGACACGAAGCGTCCGTTGATATAGCCGAGACTTGTCATGCTTGCTTCCTCCTTCGGATGAATGCGTTCTTCCTGCGGCACGCCTATGGGCCCGGAGCCGTCCGCCAGCCGGACGAGCGGCCAGCGCTCCAGCCAGCCCTTGGCCGCCGCCCGCCGCGCGAACAGCGACGGATCGCGCTGCAGCGGGCTCGGGCGCAGCTTCATGGCGAACAGGTCGCTCAGCCCGTGCGGGGCGAGCGCCTCGACCTGATCGTCCGACGAGAGCCGCAGGGCGACGGCGGTGGCGGTCTCGGGCCAGCGGCTCATCGCGTCCGCCACGCCGGCGAACGGCTCGTCCCCGTTGATCGGGTGCATGCGCGCCTGGTTTTTGACCGACCAACGCAGGCCTGGCCTGGCCGCGGCGAGCGCCTGCTCCCACGGCTTTTCGGCAGCCTCGTCGGGGCAGGCGGGATCAAAGTAGACGACATCGGCGTCGTCCAGGGGCGTGCGCTCGGCGCGTCCGTGCAGACGGTCCCAGACGAGGTTGCGGACATAGCCGGCGGCGAGCCAGGCCCCGGGCGGACCGTGCTCGCGGACCTGCCGCAGATCGGCGAGCAGCTCCGGCTCCGAGGCCGCGAAGTCCAGCAGGCGGCGCAGCAGGGCGGCCTCGGCGTCGCGGCCGGGCGCGTTTCGTTCGGATTCACAGGCATCGGATCGGTTCGTCAGAGATCGGCCTCCTCCCGCATCGGAATCGTGATCAGCATTCAGCATACTGCGGACAGAGGGGCGTGCACAACCTCGCGCTCACGATTCGAAGCGGGCTTCGCGATTCGACTCGCTCACCTCGTAGAGCAGCTTGCCGTCCTTGTCGTACGCCTGCAGCTCCACCTGTCCTCGGTAAGGCGGCTCCCCGTCCTTCAGGGGCGTCACGTGAAAGGCTTGGTAGAATCCTTCGGCAAAAACGGGCTCCGAGCTGTTCCCGTCCGGCCAGGCGATGCGGATCGAAGCGATCCGTCCATCGCCGATCTGGCCCGCCAGCATATAGGTGCTTTTGCGGCGATCGTTGTTGATGCTCCAGAGCATATTGACGGCAATGTCCTCGTCCATCGGATGGGAGATGCCGATGGCGGAGCCGCTCCACAGCACGCCGAGGATGCGCTTCAGTTTTACCTGGTGAATCAAGCCGTGCTCGCGGTCGAGCAGCAGCGCCGCCTGCACGCGGTCCGGGCCGGCCAGGGAGGAGACCAGGGACGCCGGCGGGTACTCGAATCCGTAGAGCAGCCGATTGGCCGCGCCTTCCGGCGTGCGGGACCAGCCGCTCCAAAACGGCGAGAAGGAGAGCGCCGCGAGCAGCAGGATGACAATCCAGCGGATCAAATGGCCTTTCCAGAGGGGACGGGATGAGCGGGCTTCGGGCTGCGGGGACGAGAGGTCATGCGTCATGGGGAATCCTCCTTCGCCAGCGGAATGTGGAATGCGGCCGACTGGCCGTAGGACTCGGCGATGACGTCGACCGACTGGGCCGACTCCGGCAGGCCGCGGAAGACGAGTCCGCCCCGTTCAAGCCAGAACGAGCTCGTGGCGGCCCCGCTTGAGCGGGTGAGCACGGTGCCGTCGTCGGCTTTTACGAGAACATCTCGGGGCAGTCCGCTTCCATAGAAAAATTTCCAGGAGGTCAGATAGATCCTGATGTCCGAGCCGTTCACGGACGCCCCCTCGACGCGGAGCCTGGAGCCGTAGTAAGGCCGGTACGATGGGTCCGAGGCGGGGAAATAGCGGCCTTCGCGGTCAGCGGTCTTTTGGCCGAAGTCCTTGAAATAGGTCTCCGGCAACGGGATCAGCTGAGCGAGCAGGAAGAAGGAGAGCAGCAGGATCAAGATGGTTTCCAGAATCTTCAGACTGTAGAGCAGGCGGGATTTCAAGCGACGAGTCTCCTTTCCGAATCGCGATAGCGAATGATCCCTATCATACCAGCGCTGGGCATGAATGGAAACCGGATCGTTCCATCGCAACCTTCGCTCGATCCGGCTCGTCCTAAGGGCAGCATCGGCCCGCGCAAGAGCGGGCAAGCGGGAGAAGAGGAGGCGAGGGAATGGGCGCCATCATCTGGATCAACGGAGCGTTCGGCTCCGGCAAGACGCAGACCGCCTGGGAGCTGCATCGGCGGCTGCCGGGCTCGTTCGTGTTCGACCCGGAGAACGCCGGGTACTACATCCGCGAGAACCTGCCGGCGGAGCTGGAGGCTTCTTTTCCATGAGCGGGCTCTTCCCGAGCGGATGCCGGTCTTGGCTGCCAAGGGAACAACCGCCGCCGAGAGCGGTTGAACCAGGAAAGAAACGAAGCCGAATCGGCTTGCGGTTCGTACCCAGTTCCATGGAAACGAAACGAGGGAAAGAGGAGGAGAACCGATGAAGAAACGCGGACGCTGGATTTGGCTCGCCGTGACGCTGGCGCTGCTGGTCGCGATCGGAGGCTGCACCGCCTGGTATTTCAGCACGGAGAACGGCTCCAGGCAGCTGAAGACCTGGAAGTCGAACAATGCCGGAGGACTGGAGCGGACCGTCAAGGTGTACGACCAGAACGGAAATCTGCTACAGCAGTATGAGGGACGCATCGACATCCAGGACACGGAGTACGGCAACAAGGTGCTGTTCGACCTGAACGGCAAGCGCATCGTGATCTACAACGCCACCGTCATCGTCGAGGAAAAATAACCGGTCCCCGCCGCGCGCGGCCAGGTTTCCCCTTACTTCGACACGGGGGCTGGGTTACACTGGGTATGCCTGTACCGGCCTATGGTCCGGCTCCGTCCGCACCGGCGTCCGACAACAGCTGACCCGGCCCGACAGACGCCAGCCGACGCCAGCTTCGTTCGAAGAAGGAGGAAGCCGATGGAAACGCTTGCCGCCTCGCTGTTCTTTCTCATCTACGCGCTCGTCGCCGGAGTGCTGGTGTACCGGCTGCGCAAGGGCACGTTCCGCCGCCTGCGCAAGGAAAACGCCGGACTCGTCGCGCTCGTGCTGCTCCAGCTGCTTCTCCTGAACGGCACGGCCGCGCTCAAAACGGTGCTCGGAGCGGCGATGGCGGCGCTGTTCGCGGTCGGCTGGCTGCTGGCGGACAAGGCCCGGCAGCGCGGACAGCCGTGACGATTGCCCAGGAAATATTCCCCTGAACGGGGAACAAGCTGTGAACTTGCCGGACTACGGAAGGAAAACCGCTGCCCCTGTCGAATGATATTACCAGGCAATACCGCCTGGCCGCGAACAGGGCGCGCCCGCGCCCGGCCGGCCGTGGCCGGCCACAACCGCTCTCCCGAGCCGAGAGACGAGGAGGAACCGAAACATGAAGGTACATTTTCAGGTAGGCAACGACAACGGCAACAGCGAGCATGATCTGTTCGTCGACGGCAAGATGATCCGCCAGCCGAACGTATGCTGCCGGGTGGACAAGCTTCCGTGGAGCGACGAGCTGCCGCCGGAGAGCTTCATCCGCAACCTGCAGGACCAGCTGATCGTCACGATCGATTCCCCGGCGGCGCGCCCGGGCATGTACTATATCGGCAAGTTCGCCCTGATGAGCGGCGAGCTGCTGGAGAATCTGCAGATCGGCATCGACAACAAGGCCGACATGGATCTGCCCATCATCAACACGCTTGCGCAGGTCGCGGCGGTAGCCGTGCAGCGCGCCTACGACGAGGCCAAAGGCGTGCCGAGCGAGCCGATCGAGGTGACGGTCGACATGGCGACGGCGCTGCCGGTCACGCAGCATACCGACGAGAACGCGGCGAAGTTCGAAGCCAAGTTCACCGAGGGCACGCACCGAGTCACCGTCCACCTCAACAAGATGCGCGTGCCGGTAAGCATCGTCTTCGACTACGTCAAGGCGATTCCGGAAGCGACTCCGGTCGTATTCGCCCTGCAAAAGGACCGCGAGGGCGCTT
The DNA here is from genome assembly GCF_002864175.1 of Paenibacillus pasadenensis. Taxonomy (NCBI): domain Bacteria; kingdom Bacillati; phylum Bacillota; class Bacilli; order Caryophanales; family Paenibacillaceae; genus Paenibacillus; species Paenibacillus pasadenensis. The sequence continues at coordinate 431,445 of NZ_NFEZ01000001.1, forward strand.
GGCGCTCGGGCGACATTTTCGCTGAGTTCGTCGAAGCGTACGAGCTGGGGTCCAAGTTCAATGGCTCGTACTTCAAGGACAAGCGCGTGCTGCATACGGACATCGGCGACGGATCGACGGAATATCCGATCACCGAGGGCAACAAGTTCCTGCGCCAGTTCGTGCACGGCAGCCATCACGGCGCCGGCTACGCGATCGAGGAAGCGCTTGACGACTTCAACCGGCTCGTGCATCTGCCGGACAGCCCGCGCCAGTTTTTCAGCGACGTCATCAAAAACCCGCAGCATAAATACCATAGCCGCGCGATCCAGACGCTGCGCCGTCCGCTCGAGGGACAAGCCCGCCATATCGTGCAGAACCTCCGCAAGCAGCTGACCAAGGCGCGTAACGAGATCGACGTCATCTGCGTGTACGGCGGGGGCAGCGTGCTCATGAAGCCGATCCTGCAGCCGATGCTCCAGGAGCTGTGCGAGGAGCGCGAGATCAAGCTGCTCTACATTCCGGCCGAGCATGCGGTGACGATGAACGCCGAGGGCCTCGATGCCTTCGTGCGCGGCAAGATCTTCGAGGCGCTCAAGGCCAAGGGCCCGAAGCAGCCGGCCTGAGGCCGGCACAGAACGACAGCAGGCGAAGGCGCACAGGGGGTGAGGCCGGGTGAAGAAGATCAAGCAGCCCGGAGAGAATATCAGCCTGAAGACGAAGAAGAACGAGTCGCCCGAGGTGATGGACTGGATCAACGGCCAGTCGAACCTGATGGACTCGATCCGTTATCTGGTTGAAAATGAGATCCGCGCGAACGGCGTGCGGAATCTGCAATTGTTCATTCCGGCCGAGAGGGGCATCCTCGTGGCCGGAACGGCGGGCGGCGGCGCGGCCTATGCCGCCTCCGCAGGCTTGACGGCGCCGACGGAGCTTGCTGCCGCGGCCGGCGAAGCGTCGGCGGCCGCGGGCGAGGCGGCTGCGGCCGCTGAGGTTGAGATCGAGCAAAATCGCTACGCTGACGCTGAAGAAGAAGGCGAGGAAGGCGGCATCGCTGACGCCGCTAGTGCCGGCGGCATTGGCGAGGAAGGCGACGTCGCTGACGCCGCTAGTGCCGGCGTCGATCTTGAGGGAGACGATATCGACGATGACGATATCGACAGTTGGATGTAGCAGCCGCGCGGTTTTTGCGCATCCGGCTGTGCTCCGACCAGGAGCCGGCTTTGCCGGCTCGCCTATGGTTTTAGCGCATGGAACCGCTCGAGCGGTTCCATGCGCTTTTTTTACGCCTAATCCGACAAGGCCCGCATGATGTTGGATTTCGCCTCTGCCGCAATCGCTTCATTCCCGTCATCGACCGCTTGCATCAAGATCAGGATGGGGATGTATACCGCGATCAGCCGCGCCAGCAGCTTCGTTTCCTCGTCCGCTCCTCCGTACGTCTCGAAAAACGCGCCGCGAGCGCAAGGCGGCAAAAAGCTATAAGCAACGCTCAAATCGCAAGCCGGATGGCCTACGTTCAGATCGCCCCAATCAATGATGCCGGAAACGATCCCGTTCTCATTCACAAGCATATTTTTGAAATGAAGATCGCCATGCAGCAGCACATTCACCGACTCGACACGGTCCTTTTGCAGCCTGCCCATATACGCTTCGATCGCATCGGACTCCTCCGGCGACAAGTGTTCAACCACCTTCGATAGAAATCCCGTCATTTGCACTTTGCGCGACGCGATGTCCGTCAAGTTTCGATGATCTTGCCGAGCTCCGCCCTTCAGCGCCGCCTGCACGGGAAACTCATGCAATCTGCGCAAAAATTTCGCCAGCTTTTCTACCGATAAAGCCCGGCGTTCTTCCGTCAAGCCGATGGGGAAATCTCCTGGCACGTAGGCATAGCCAAGAAATGGCGCCGGGTATTCGTCACTTGCTTCGCCGTAAAACAACGGTTTCGGATAGGGGATGGTCATATAGGGCTCCAGCTTCGGCAGCAGCTTCCCTTCTATACGAATCGTGCCGATTGCAAATGTTCTTCTTGGAAACCGGAACACGTACTCATCCCCGATGAGAAAAACCGTATTGTCCCAGCCCCAGCCCAAACGCTTCACTTGCTTCGATGACAGCTGAGGAAATTGTCTGCCGATCAGCGTCCGCGCCTGCTCCTCGTCGATCTCCCACTCCGCATCCCATAAATTCGTTCCTCCCATGAATAGTCCGCCTCCTCGTTCCTTATGTTATTTAGATGTCTACATTCCCTAAAAGTTACGCATGACGGCCCGTTAGCTTAACAAGCGGCCCCGAGCCGTGTCCGCGCCGGCAACCGCCTCGCGCAAATCTGCCGCCCGCCGCGAAATGGCGCCATTTTTCCGGATGGCGTCTGCGGGGGCGCATAAAACGCTTGCGGCCTGTAAATTCTGTCGAGGGAATCCTCATTTTTCTTTTGCAGTTCCGTCGTTTAAGTTGTAAACTTACGTGTAGAAGTTCCGGGCCGTTTACGGGCCGACAACGCAAAGACCGGGAAAGCGACCGACCCTCGTCGTTCGCGGCCGGGTGCAGCAGGTCAGCGGGTACGGGCAAGATTTTGCGCCTTGTTTTGTGAAATTTGGTACAAAGCCGTCCCGGCCCGCGAGCCTGCCGATCCCGCAGCGAAGCGAATTGCCTCCCCGACCGGCCGTCCAGCGGCCGCATGGGGGCGGAACCGCATTTCCAGAGTAAAGGAGGAAGTATTTCCATGTCCGACAACCAAACCACTCCAGCGGTGGCGACGCAAGAGCCGGCCGCCGCGCAGCAGCGCGACATTCTTGACCAGCTCATGAAGCCGGAAGTGCAGCAGTCCCTTACGGTGCTCGTCGACAATCTTCCGAAGCTGGCCGAAATCGTGACCCTCATGACCAGCTCCTATGACGTGGCCAAGTCCCTCGCTACCGACAAGGTGCTGCTGAGCGACTTCGGCGGCGGCCTGGGCGAAATGGTCAAGCCGATCGTCGACAAGACGAAAACGGTCGCTCAAGCAGCGATCGAGGCAGGCGACCATGCGGCCAACGAGTCCAACACGGTCGGCCTGTTCGGCATGCTGCGCATGCTCAAGGATCCGAACGTGCAGCGCACGCTGCGCTTCACGCAGGCGTTCCTCGAAGCGCTCGGCGAAAAGGAAAAGCAGAAGAACTAGAACGAATCCCGTCCTCCCGCGCGGAGGCCGATAGAACGTGAACGGAGGATGAACATGGCCAAGCATATTCTTATCCTGGGCGGCGGCTACGGCGGACTTCTCGCTGCCACGACGGCGCGCAAGCATTTTACGCCGGAGCAAGCCCAGATTACGGTCGTCAACCGCATCAATGCGCATCAAATCATCACCGAGCTGCACCGTCTGGCCGTCGGCAACCTGTCCGAGGGCAACGTCGCGCTGCCGCTCGACAAGCTGCTGCGCGGCAAGGACATCGACCTGAAGATCGGCGAAGTGACCGAGATCAAGCCGGACGAGAAAACCGTCAAGCTCGGCACGGGCACGACGCTGTCGTATGACGCGCTCGTCATCGCCCTCGGCACCGAAACGGCCTTCTTCGGCATCCCGGGCCTGCAGGAGCACAGCTTCACTCTCAAGTCCGTCGCCGATGCCAACAAGCTGAAGGCGCATGTCGAGGCTTCCGTGGCGAAATACAAGCAGTCCGGCGACAAGGCCGACCTGACCTTTGTCGTCGGCGGCGGCGGCCTGACGGGCATCGAGCTCGTCGGCGAGTTCGCCGACATGCTGCCGGGCCTCGTGAAGCAGCACGGCATCAGCTACGATGACGTGTCCCTGTACTGCGTCGAAGCCGCTCCGACGATCCTCCCGGGCTTCCCGGCCGAGCTGGTCGAGCGCGCGACGACTTCTCTCGAGAAGCGCGGCGTCGTCTTCAAGACGGGCCTGCCGATCACCGAGATGAAAGGCAAGACCGTTTCCCTGAAGGACGGCAGCACGATCGAGTCGAGCACGGTCATCTGGACCGGCGGCGTGCAAGGCACCGCTGTCGTGGCGAACTCGGGCATCGAGGTCAACCGCGGCCGCGCGACGGTGACGGAAGGACTGCAGTCGACGTCCCACCCGGATGTCTTCATCGCCGGCGACAGCGCCGTCGTCATGGGTCCGGAAGGCCGTCCGTTCCCTCCGACGGCTCAGCTGGCCTGGCAGATGGGCGAGCTCATCGGCTACAACCTGCATGCCTACTTCAACGGCTATCCGCTCGATACGTTCCAGCCGGTATTTTCCGGTACGCTGGGCTCGCTCGGCCGCAAGGACGCGATCGGCACGATCGGCGGCAACCAGACTCGTTTGAAGGGCCTGCCGGCTACGCTGATGAAGGAAGCCTCCAACATCCGCTACCTGTCGCATATCAACGGCCTGTTCTCCCTGGCTTACTAAGCGATTCGGCAAGCAGCCGCGCGGCAAGGAATTCCGATTCCTTCCGCGCGGCTTTTTCGTTCTCAGAGCCTTGTCCGAGGCGGGCGCGGCTCTTTGCCGGGCTGCGATTCGTTTATCGCTTTCCCGTTCCGGGTAAGAAGAACCAGATGCCGCAAGGCCACCCTTACCGAAAAGGAGCGATCAGACATGGCAGATGGACTGAGCGATAAAGTAAAAGGCGCCGTCAACAAAGCAAAGGGCGAGGTCAAGGATCAATGGGGCAACGCGACGGACAATCCTCGCCTGCAGGCGGAAGGCAAGATCGACAAGGCGAAGGGCGAGGTGCAGGAGAAGATCGGCGAGCTGAAAGACCGTAGCTAGTAAGGCGCGTATCGCGCGCCGCCAGTAAGGCGCGTATCGCGCGCCGCCAGTAAGGCGCGGTCCGGCAGAGCGCCGCCAGTAAGGCGCGGTCCGGCAGAGCGCCGCCAGTAAGGCGCGGTCCGGCAGAGCGCCGCCAGTAAGGCGCGGTCCGGCGGAGCGCCGCCAGTAAGGCGCGGTCCGGCAGAGCGCCCGCCTGAACCGCCGCCGCTCGACTCGGCAAGTCATTCCCGATCCCACCCGATAAGCTTCCCTGCTGCGCAAGCAGCGCGGCGGAGCTTGTCTTTTTTGTTCCGCTGCAAGCGGAGCTGCGCTCGGCTTGCGGCGTCATGCCGCCGCCTGGCTGCCTGGCTGCTTGGCTGCTTGGCTGCCTGCTGTCGGCCTGAGCGGCGCCATTTGGAGCGGGCGAGCCGTTCGTTCGGGAGGAAGAGGCGATTTTCCGCCCTGCGTTTGAAATGAGGGTTTTGAAGCGGGATATTCCGCATTATTGTTTGGTGGACCTCTACAAATGTTCGGTTTATTAGCAACCTCTCCCTCTTTTTTGACTCTTTCTTGACCAAAAAAGCCCAATCGGACGGATTTATCCGTTCGATTTCGTCGTTCTTCGCTATTTTATGCGGATTTCCTTTGATAAGGGCCATTTTTCGCACGGCGCCCGAGCCTTCGGCGTCCGCTAATGCGGTGCCTGCCCGCTGCTCCTCGGCATGCTTCGTCGCATCGAGCACGGTTGAATCGCGCCGGCTGAACGTCTGAATTCGGCGGCTGGCCGCACCCGGCCGCTCGTCCAACCGCCAACCCGGATCGTGCGGACCTGTCCTTCCTTCGTTGAGAATTGCTGCGCCGCGTATTCTATTTCGCCTAACCGGTTCGCGCGCCGCTCCATGTTTAGCGCCATTCCATTCCGCTTGCTGTCGCTTTCCCTTCCGGCTGCTTGCCGCGCCTCGCAGCGAGCCGCAATCCAACCAAACCGAAATAAGCCTCCCCATTACGGCAAGTCGGCTTTATTGACGCATGTTTCTGATCATAAAATTGTACATATCAAACCCGTTTTATTCGTGGGAACGGAAGGGGTTTTAATTGGATAAGTTTAAAATGATCAAAAAAAGAACGCCCCTAGGGGCGTTCTTTTGGCTGAGTGCGATCGCTGCTGCGAAGAAGCGGGTTCGGAAAGATCTAGTACAGGAAAGCGCGGCTGATGATGACCAGCAGAATGAAGAGAACCAGAATGGCGCCCGTGCTGGAGTAGCCGAAACCGCCATAGCCGCAACCTGGGCCGACGCCTGCTCCTCCGACGGCTCCGCCGCCTACACCGTAAGACATGTGCAAATCCCCTTTCAAGTTGGATGGATTATTTCAAGTTGAATCGGTTTACGATTTCTCGATCGAGCCGGCAGGATGCCGCTCGCGGGAGTCCGCGATCCGCTCTTCGAGCGGGCTCCTTCTGTGCGAACTAGTAGAGGAACGCCCGGCTGATGATTACCAGCAGAATGAACAGAACGAGAATCGCTCCCGTGTTCGTCCAGAGACCGCCGTAACCGACTCCGCCACAGCCTGCTCCGACTCCACCTACACCGCCAACGCCGTATGACATTTGTCAAATCCCCTTTCGCTTGAGATAAGACATCATACGCATGGGACGGCCGGGATGTTTGGGCAGGGAGGGCATTCGCGCATAAATGGGCATAAGCCGAGATGGCCGGCTGCAAGGGCGGAAAAAGCACGGAGAGGCATGGGGGAGGGCGGCCGTTCGGCCGTCCTCTCTCATGGCTGTTCCGTTGTCTCCGCCGGGGGCTGCGCAGCAGCCGGCGGGACGGCTGGCGTTCGTTTCAACCTACACGAAGAAAACGCCGGAAATGACGACCAGCAAAATGAACAGGACGAGGATGATGCTGGTCGAGGAAGGACCGCGCGAAGCCGAGGCGACTCCGACGCCTTCGACAAACTCGGACATGGGGCAATTCTCCTTTTCTCGTAAGTTACCTCAGCATATGCGAGATTCGCCGGGACGTTCGGACAGGGCGGACAAATGTGCGGTTGCCGCCACGCTCTTGGTGGCGTGCGGTCCGGATCGCTGCCGCCGCTGCAAGAGCGGACGGCCCGCGTCACTGCCGCCGCTGCAAGAGCGGACGGCCCGCGTCACTGCCGCTGCTGCAAGAGCGGACGGCCCGCGGCGCTGCCGCCGCTGCGAGGCGGAAAGGAGCGCATGCAAAATCCCCCGCGGCGGCTGCCGCGGGGGAACTTCGCTTCAAGTTGGATCAAGCCGCGATTTTGTCAGGTAGTACTAGCAGAGAAATGCGCGGCTGATAATGACCAGCAGGATGAAGAGAACCAGAATGGCTCCGATGCTCGAGTAGCCCCAGCCGCCGACGCAGCCCGCGCCGACACCACCAACACCGCCAACTCCATAAGACATGGTGTCAATCCCCTTTCTTGTGGTATGCGACATCATACGAAGCGGGAGGGCAGGGCGATTGGGCCTTCGGTACAAATGTGCAGGAGCGCAATTCCAGCCATCGCCCATTCGGGTCAAGCCAGACCGGCATAGGAGCCTGGCCGAGGCGCCGAGGCCGCATCCCGGCGTTCCGGAAAAGCGGCGCCGCCGCCTGCTCGAGCGAGCTTCGGCGCCGTCGGGGAGCCGGCTTCCTAAAGCGTGGCGGACGCGGACCGCATATCGGGAGCGCCTCCCCGCATACACTGTAGTCCGCGAAGGACAAGGGGGGGACGGAGCATGGATATTTTCCGGGAAATAATTCAGGAGTCGCATGAGCAGGTCATGCTGTGCCACGATGCGCCAAGCGGGCTGAAGGCGATCGTCGTCCTGCACGATACGCGGTCCGGCCCGGCGCTCGGCGGCTGCCGGATGAAGCGCTACGGCTCCGAGGAGGAGGCGCTGCGGGATGCGATGAGGTTGGCGAAGGGCATGACCTATAAAAACGCAGCCTACCGGCTCCCGTACGGCGGAGGAAAGGCTGTCGTCTGGCAGGACGATGGAGATCCGTGGAAGGCGGGAGAGACGGACGAGGCCGCGCGCACGCGGCTTTTTCAAGCGCTCGGCACTCAGATCGAGCGTCTTGGCGGACGTTATGTCGCCGGCCTCGATCTCGGCACGACGATCCGCGACATGGATGCGATCCGGACGCGGACGAAGCATGTGACCGATACGACCGGCACGATCATGGCCACCGACGAATTCACGGCGGAAATGACCGCGTACGGCGTCTACCTGGCGATGCGCGCCGCAGTGAAGAGGGAGATGAACCTGCCGACGCTGCATGACCTGAAGGTGCTCGTGCAGGGGCTCGGCAAGGTCGGCCGCCGGTTATGCCGCTATTTGTACGAGGATGGCGCGCGGCTCCTCGTCTCCGATCTGAATCCAAAAGCCGAAGCGGAGGCGATCCGGCTTTTCGGGGCGAAAAGGGTCAGGACCGAGCACGTCGCCGGCACGGCCTGCGACATTTATGCGCCGTGCGCGGCAGGCGGCGTGCTGGACGACCGGACGATCCCCCGGCTGAAATGCCGGATGGTCGTCGGCGCGGCCAACAACCAGCTGCTGATGGAGCGGCACGGCGAGCTGCTGCACGAGCGCGGCATCCTGTATGCGCCGGACTTCATCGTAAATGCCGGAGGCATCATCATCACGGCCGGCGAGCTGCAGGGGCTCGGCAAGGCGCGGCTGAAGCGAAACGTGGAGGCCGTCGGGCAGACGCTGCTCGACGTGCTCGATCTGGCCGAAGAGCGCGGCATTCCGGCATCGGAGGCCGCCCTGCGGCTCGCGGAAGAGCGGCTCTCGGGCGGGTGACGGCAAGAAAAAAGCCTCCTCCACCGCAGAGTGCGAGTGGAGAGAGGCTTTTGGAGCTTCCGTTCCGGTAACGCCATGCAAAAAGGCTTCGCCCGGCCGGCGCCGGTCCCGTAAGGCTCGGCGTGCCACAGCGGCTCAGCCGCCGAGGCCGCGAGCCATCGCCGCGATCAGCCGTCCCGTCCGGTCGAGGCCGTACTCCCAGAACATGAGGCCGCCGAGACCGCGCTCGGCGATGTAGGCGCACTTGGCTGCGATGGACTGCTCGTCGTCATAGGAGATGAACGTCTGCCCGTCGAACAGGTACGGCGCCTGGGCATCCTCGTCCCAGTAGCGCTCGAAGCCGTTCTTTCCGATATACGCCTCGTCGAGCTCGGTGAAGTCGGGTCCGTATCCGCCTGTCGTGGCCGCCATCTGATGCAGGCCCTGCTGCCGGTCCGGCACCCCGCGCCAGAGACGGGAATAGAACGCCGCTCCGAGCACGAGCTTCTCTCGCGGCACGCCGGCGGCCTCGAACAGCCTGGCCGAAGCGTCGGCGCTGATGCGGAACAGGTCGCCCGGCGGCGTGAACAGGTTCGTGTGATGGCCGGTCAGCACCTGGAAGCCGCCGCGCATGTCGTAGGTCATGAGCTGGATGAAATCCAGCAAAGGATGGACCTCGCCCATGTCCGTGCCGTCCAGGTAGTATTGGTCCGCTCCGGCGGCGATCGTAAGCAGGTACGTCCGCCCGTCCGCCCGGCTCTTGGCGTCGAGCGCCTCGCGCAGCTCCCGCAGCAGCAGCGTGAACGTCCGCTTGTCGTCCCGATGGCCTGCGATGCCGGCGACGCTGTAGCTCGGGTAACTCCCAGTCGAGGTCGATGCCGTCCAGCGGCAGCTGCTCGAGCGCTTGCAGGGCGGAGGCGGCCATGCGGGCGCGGCCTTCGGCCGTGGAGGCGGCTTCGGAGAACCCTCCGGCGCTCCAGCCGCCGACGGAGAGCAGAAGCTTGAGCTGCGGGTAGGAGGAACGGATTCGGAGCAGCGCGTCGACGTGGCGCAGATGCGAAGTCTGGATCGCGTCCTCCCGCACATGGGCGAAGGCCAGGTTGAGATGCGTCAGCTGCGCCAGATCGCGGTCCGTCAGCAGCGGCAGATGATGGTCGTTCACATATCCCGCGCGGATATAGCTTCTTGTCATGCCCCGCACTCCTCCCACAGCCGCCGCATGTTGTCCATCGCGATGCGCGATGCCGCCCGGCATTCCTCCATGCCCTCGAACTCCACCGTAATGTAGCCGTCGTAGCCGGAAGCGCGGATGAGGCGGATCAGCTTGCGGATCGGCAGGTCGCCGTGGCCGACGATCGCGCCGCGCAGATACTTGCCGTGCGAGCTGCGGAACCAGACGCCGCCGCCGGGGTTCTCGTCCTCGGGACGGACGTAGAAGTCCTTGAAGTGCACGAAGGAGGCATAGGGCAGGTTGTTCATGACGCCGACGACCGGGTCCTCGTCGACGCACAGGAAGTTGCCGACATCGAGCGTCGTGCGGAAGTTCGGCCGGCCGACGGCTCGCAGGATGCGCTGCACCCGGTCGCTCGCCTGGGCGCTGAAGCCGTGGTTCTCGATCGTCGTCGTGATGCCGAGCGGAGCGGCATAGTCGGCGATGCGCCGGGAGCCCTCGACCATCTCCTCGAAGCGGTCGTCGAACCAGCCGATGCCCATCTGCTCCGCCGGAATCGTGAACGCGGTCACGTCATGCCGCATGTGGCGCACGCCGAGTCGGGCGCACAGGTCGACATGCCGCTGCACGCGCCGCACCTCCTCCTCGAACGCCTCCGGCGTCTCCTGCGCGAAGTTGGCCGGCAGGCAGTAGTTGGACAGCTCGATGCCGCGCGCCGCGGCCTTCTCCCGCACGGCGTCCGCCAGCTTTGGATCGTCCACGAGCGTGTACCCGTACGGCACCATTTCCATATGCTCGCCTCCGTTGTCCGCGATCCAGTCGATCGCGTCCAGCACGGTCATTTCTCCCGCCTTGATCGCGTTCAGCAGGCTGTACGTGCTCAGTCCCAGCTTCATCTCATTGGCCTCCTTCTTGGGCTCCGGTCAGTCGAAAAACGAGCGCGAGCGGATTCGGCTCCGAGCGCAGGCGCTCGGGCACCGTCAGCGTCCAGCCCGCGCCGCTGCGCTCCAGCGGCGCGGGAAGCGGATCGCCGGCAGGGCCGGCGAGAGCCTCGGCCGAGACGAAGCCGCTCGGCCCCAAGGCGTCGGCGGCCGGCCCAAAGCCGTCCCGCGCCGAGGCGTGCGCCCCGACCGGCGCTCGGTCCGTCGCGGACGAGCGGCCCGCAGCCGGGCCGCAGCCGATGCCGCCCGGCAGCTCCGGCAGCTCCAGTCGCTCCCCGACCGCCTCTCCCTCGGCATAAAGGCGGATCGCATAAACGAAGCCCTGCTTCGCGGTGAAGAACCAGCTGCCGTCCCCGTAAGGCGCGATCGGACGCGTGCCGTAGATCGCCTCGCCGTTCGAGCGAAGCCACGCGCCGAGCCCGTTCATGCGCTCGATCGCCGTGCGCGGCAGCCTGCCGTCGGGCTGCGGGGCGACGTTGAGCGCCAGGTTGCCGCCTTTGGCGACGATCTCGACGAGCAGATGCACGAGCTCGCGCACGCTTTTGTACTCGTCCTCGTAACGGAAGCTGAACGCCGTGCCCATCGTGATGCAGCTTTCCCAAGGAATGAACATCGGGCGCTCCGGCAGCGTCTGCTCCGGCGTCACGACGTTCTCGTACGGTCCGCCGATCGTGCGGTCCGCCGACAGCAGCCAAGGCTGCCGCAGCCGCGCCCGCTCGACGGCCTCGCCGAGCCGGATGTCCTGGCCGCTGCGCGGGCCGACCCAGCCGGCGTCCAGCCACAGCATGTCGATCCGGCCGTAATGCGTGAGCAGCTCGTCGAGCTGCTCATGCGTGTAGGAGACGAACTTTTCCCACAGCGAGGGATGCTCGGCCGGATCGTAGGACGGCCCGCGGCTCGTGCGCTCGCGCGGCATGTCGGGCGACCAGTAGTACGGCGTATGCCAGTCCGCCTTGGAGAAGTAGGCGCTGATCGCCAGCCCGCGGGCGCGGAAGGCGTCGAACAGCGCGCGGCAGACATCGGCGTAGGGATGCGTATGGAAGGGCGTGTCGCGGCCGGTGACGGAGTAGCCGGTCGTCTTGGTGTCCCACATGCAGAAGCCGTCGTGATGCTTGGTCGTGAAGTTCAAGTAGCGGAAGCCGTTGTCGGCGGCAAGCTCCGCCCACCGCTCCGGCTGGAAGCGGAGCGGGTTGAACGTGCGGTTCAGCCCCGCGACCTCGCGCTTGATGCGCGCCGGATCGTCGGTCCAATCGACGCTTTCGCGGGACCATTCGGCATCGACGTCGTCCAGCGCCCACGACTCGACGATGCCGAGCTGGGAGTAGGGCCCCCAGTGCATCATCAGGCCGAGCTTCTGGTCGCGGAACCATTCCAGCCGCTCGCGCAGCAGCGGTTCGTCCGGCCAGACATAGTCCTCCTCGCGGCTGTAGTTGTGGACGCCCTCCTGGACGTCTCCGTCCTCCAGGGCCTCAAGCGGGAGGCCGGCTGGAAGCGGCTCCGAGGGCTCGGATGCCGCGCCCGAGCGGGCGCTCGGATCGATTCCGAGGGTCAGGCTCGCTTCGGAAGGTCGGTCGTTCATAGGAATTCCTCCTTCGGTTCATTCGGATCGGCAGGACGGAAAGAGCGTTCAAATCGGCTTGCGGCTCTGTTATGATGAAACGGCAACCCTAGTTTGGTTCAGTTAGGCTGTTAGGTCAATTCAGGGCGAAAAGGGAGAGGCCGGCGAAAAAGGCAACCTGCATCCGGGAGGGCGGACCGTACTCATGAGCTACCTGAAATCGCGTTTGTTTCTGAACTATGCTTTGTCCTATCTGCTCATCCTGCTCGTGCCGCTGCTGCTGTTCGCGGGAGCCATCTCGCAGAGCGCGACGGGCAACCTGCAGCGCGAGGTGGAGCGGGCCCACTACAATCAGCTCGTGCAGGCTCGCCATACTGTGGACTCGAGGATGCGCGAGCTCTCGATGATCGCCACCCGCATCGCCTACGATACCCGGCTGACCAACTACCGGACCCATGACCCCTATTACGGCAGCGAGGCGATCCAGGCGCTGGACCAGTACATGGCGACGAGCGCCATGATCGGCGAGCTGTTCTTGTATTTCCATGGCGACGACCGGATCTTCTCGTCGAAAGGCATGTCCGGAATGGACGTCTTCCACGAGCGCTACGCCTTTCACAACTGGCCGTCCCGCACGGTGGAGACGGATCTCGACGAGGCGAAGTTCCCGGCCATGCGGCCGGCGGATCTCGTTCAGCGCACCGCCGGCCTCCAGCAGTCGATGCTCGCCTATATGGTGCCGATCACGCCCGGCAGCCCTAATCCGCATGCCACCGTGCTGTACCTCATCGAGGAGTCTCAGCTCGGCGGCCTGATCGCCTCGATCCTCGGCAGCTACCAAGGCTCGACCTTCGTATTCGACGACAAGGGCCAGGTGCTGACGGCGACGCGGCGGGGAGAGTCGCTCGGCCCGGACGACATCCGCCGCCTGTTCCGCCAGCCCGAAGGGACGCACAGCCTCGAGCTGAACGGCACGAAGCACTCCGTCGTCTCGGTCAAGTCGGAGCAGAACGGCTGGACCTATGTGACGGCGGTGCCGAGCAGCCAGTTCTTCTCGAGCGTCGTCGAGCTGCGCAACATTCTCGTGCTGCTGCTCGGCGCGGTCGCGGCGGGCGGGGCGGGCCTCGCGCTGATCATGGCGCGGCGCCACTACGGCCCGATCTCCGATCTGGCCGCCTATGCCAGCTCCAGCGCCCGGCAGCCCGGCGCGGCCAAGGCGGCGGACGAGCTGGGCCGGATCCGCAGCGTGCTGCAGTATTCGACCCGCATGGCGGATCTGCAGGAGCCGTATGCGCGCAATCATTTTCTCCTCATGCTGCTCAAACACGGCGGCTCCGGCAGCGTCGCGCCCGAGCTGCTGCAAGCGCTTCAGCTCGGATTCGACCGGGAGCGCTATGCGGTGCTCGTCGCCGGCTGGGAGGAGGAGCAGCCGGAGGCGGGCTCCGTCTACGGAAGGCTGCGCAGCCTCTCCATCCCGGAAGCGGATGCGGCCGTCTACGGCGTGGAGCTGCCGGAGCCGCGGCGCATGGCGTTCATCGTCGGCATGAAGGGGCCGGACGGAGAGCGGTCCGATCCGCTCGGCATTGTGCTGGGGAAGCTGCGGCCGCTGCTCGAGGACGCAGGCGCGATCCGGCCGACGATCGGCGCGGGCCGGCTGTACGAGGGGCCGGGGCCGCTCAGCCAGTCGTACATCGAGGCGCTGTCCGCGTTCGAGTCGGCCCAGGCCGCCGGAGCGGGGACGGCGCAGCGATTTGATCTCATTCCCGAGCTGCGGGAGGAGGCGAGCTGGCTGCCGGCCGGCCCGCTGCTCAAGCTGGCGCAGGCGCTCAAGCAAGGCAGCTACGAGGTGGCCGCGGCGACGATTGCCGAATGCGTGGCCGCCATCCGCGCCAGCGTCGCCTCCGCTCCGCTGCTGCGGGCGATGGGCTACGAGGTGCAGGGCACGATGCTGCGCTCTGCGCCCGAGCTCGGCCCGCTGGCTCGCCAGCTGCCTCCGCCGTCGGCTTTCCGCTCGCCGGACGCGCTGGAGCAGGCGCTGCTCGGCCTCGCCGCGCAGATCTGCTCGCAGGCGGAATCCCGCTCGCTCACGGAGGAGCGCTCGCTGATGGACCGCGCCGTGCAGCACATCCATGAGCGCTATGCCGACCATTCGCTCAGCCTCGAGTCGGTCGCCGACGAGCACGGCATCTCGCCGTCGCACTTCAGCCGCTCCTTCAAGGAGAAGACGGGCCTCAACTTCACCGCCTACGTCTGGCAGCTGCGGATCGACGAGGTCAAGCGCCAGCTCGACGCTACGGCCGATCCGCTCAAGGACATCATCCAGCGGGTCGGGTACCTCGATACGCCGAACTTCATCCGCAAGTTCAAGAAGGAGACCGGCATGACGCCGGGCCAATACCGCAAGCGCGGCGAGCCGGGAGGCGGCGCCGGCGCGGAGTAGCCCGCTCGGGCGAGCGCGTCGGCGGGCTGGCGGAACAAGGGAAGAAGTTCCCTTGTCGGAGCGCCTTGCGAGTGGGCGGCCATGGAGCCCGGCAAAAACAAGCAAGCCCGGACGAACGAAGCAGGAGCAGCCGCTGCTTGGTCCCTCCGGGCTTGTTTGCGTCCCGAGTCGCTTTTCTAACGAAACAGAGCGGCGCTATTTTGCTGAAAATCGCCGTTCGGATTTTTTAACGAAACCCACAAACGTTATTCCGTTGATAAAGCGGGTTTTTCAGCGACTTATCGCCCCATAACGCGGGTCAGTTTCGTTAGCTTTTGCATTCGCCCGATTCGGAGCGAATAGCGTCTTGTCGCCGCGCCCGCGCCTAGCGGAACGCCGCGCCCGCGCCTCGCGCCTTACTTCGAGCCGTTCCAGCGGTCGTAAGCCGCCTGGTAGATCTCGACGATGCGGTCGCTGCCCATCTTCTTCAGCTGGGCGGCGTACTTGTCCCAGCCGGAGAGCGGCTCCTGGCCGGTGATGAACTTCGCTTCCATCTGCTCGACGTACGGGTTCATGTCGGACAGCATCGCCGTCACCTCGGACTGCTCCTCTGGCGTCAGGAACACGTTCGGGAACGGAATCTTGCCGATCGGCACGAGCTTCTTCTCGTTCTCCTCGGCGATGAAGGCGTCGAAGTCCGACTGCAGCCCCTTGTTGTTCTCCGGCAGGTTGACGCCCGGAGGCAGGATGCCGTAGTTCGGCGTCAGCGTGCCCTTGTAATCGTCGCGGCTGCCGCCGCCCGGCACTTCCAGCGGCTCCTTCGTGAGCGTCGCCTTGTCGCTGTATTTCCACAGCACGTTCTCCGGGCCCTGGCTGAACAGCAGCGAGCCCTCGTAGCCGTACTGGTAGTCGGCCCAGCGCATCGTCGCCTCGGGGTTCGGGTTGGTCTTGGAAATCGCGAACACGCCGTTGGCCGACTGGCCCGGATGCTTGCCGTACACCGGCGTGCCGGCGATCTCGCTCTGCAGCGGCTGCATCATCGGATGCTCGCGGCTCGGCTCGCCGCCCATCGTGAAGTACGGATAGTAGTCGTTGAATACGGCGACCTGGTTGTTCTTGCCCTTGGCCTTCTTCTGCTCGTCGGTCTGCGAGAACGTCTCGTGGTCGAGCAGCTCCTCGCTCCACAGCTTGTTCATGAACGTCAGGTAGCCTTTGTAGCCTTCCTCCTGCGGAGAGTAGTGGACCTTGCCGTCCTTGTCGGCGTAGATGACTTCGTCGTACATGCCCCAGAAGCCGAAGAAGAACATGCGCAGGTCGTCGAGCTTCGTGCTCGTCAGCGGGATCTCGTCCGCCTTGCCGTTGCCGTTCGCGTCCTCCGCCTTCACGCGCTTGAGGTAGGCGTAGAATTCGTCGGTCGTCTTCGGCAGCTCCGAGACGCCGAGCTTCTTCAGGAAGGAGCCGTTGTACCACATCGGGCTCCGGTACCAGACGGCCGTCAGATCGACGTTCGGCAGCGCGTAGATGTGGCCGTCCGGGGTCGTGATGTTTTTGCGGATCTGAGGGTTCTCATCGAGGATCTTTTTCAGATTGGGCGCGTAGCCGCCGTCGATCAGTCCTTCGAGCGGGATGAGCACGCCCTGCGAGCCGTACGTCACCTGCTCCGCCGGCTTGAGGTCGGCCGCGTAGAAGATGTCCGGGTAGCTGCCGCTCGCGAAGACGAGGTTCTTCTTCGTCTCGAAGCTGTCCTGCGGCGCGTTCTGGAACGTCAGCTTGATGTTCGTCAGCTTCTCCATTTCCTTCAGCACCGCCATGTCCTCCCACTTGGCGTGGCCGACGTCCGGCGCCATCAGCGACAGCGTGATCGGCTCCTGCACGATCGGCATGCCTTCCTTGGCGACGGCCGAATCGGCCGCGCCGGCGTTGCCGGCGGAGCCGCCTTGGCCGGCCGAGCCGTTGTCCGCGCCGGAGTTCGTGCCGGAGCAGGCGGCCAGGGAGCCCGCCAGCAGGCTCATGCCGATGGCGGTCGTCAGCAGCTTGCTGAGGTTGGTGCGAGGTTTGGTCCACATCGTCGTATTCCCCCTTGAATGTAGTATAACGCTTTCTTGCGGCTCAGCCTTTGACCGAGCCGATCATGACCCCTTGCACGAAATAGCGCTGCAGGAACGGATAGATGACGATGATCGGCAGCGTGGCGACGATGATGACCGCATACTTGACGAGCGCGGCGATCTCGGCCTTGTTGTTGAGCGCCGAGGCGGTAGAGGCGTCGATCATGCCTCCGCCCGTCTGGGCGGACATCTCCTGCAGCACGAGGATCTGGCGCAGGATGATCTGCAGCGGGTACTTCGTCTCATCGTTGAGGTAGATGAGCGCCGAGAAGTAGCTGTTCCACTGGCCGACGCCGTAGAACAGCGCCATGACGGCGACGATCGGCATCGACAGCGGCAGCACGACGGTGAGGAACAGGCGGGTCGTCGAGGCGCCGTCGATCTGGGCCGCCTCCTCGAGCTCCCTCGGGATGGTGGACATGAAGAACGTGCGGGTGACGATGATGTTGTAGATCGAGGCGGCGCCGGGCAGGATGATCGCCCAGATCGTGTCGATCATGCCCAGATCCTTCACGAGCAGGTAGGAGGGGACGAGGCCGCCTCCGAAAAACATCGTGACCATGAACATCGCCATGAAGAAGTTCCGGCCGACGAAGTCGCGGCGCGCCAGGGCGTAGGCCGCCGGCAGCGTCACCGCGAGGCTGACGAGCGTGCCCGTGACGGTATAGAGGATCGTGTTGGCATAGCCGCTCCAGATCCGGTTGTCCTGGAACACGCGCTCGTAGCCCTCGAAGGTAATGCCCTTCGGGAAAAGCCACATCTCGCCCGAGCCGACCGCCTGCGGACTGCTGATCGAGGCGCTCAGCATGTAGAGGACCGGATAGGCGACGATGACGAGCGCGATCAGCAGGTACAGGTAGTTGGCGACGAGGAAGACGCGGTCTCCGCGCGATTCCTTGATCGCTTGGCTGGTCATGGACGGCAGGCCTCCTTTCGGCGGAATCGGATTCGCGTCACCACAGGCTGTTCTCGCTCGTGCGGCGGACGATCTGGTTGATGGCGACGAGCAGGATGCAGTTGATGACGGAGTTGAACAGGCCGACGGCGGTCGAGAAGCTGTACTGGGCATCGACGAGGCCCGCCTTGTACACGAACGTCGCGATGATGTTCGACGCTTCCATGTTGAGCGGATTCTGCAGCAGCAGAATCTTCTCGAAGCCGACGCTGAGCAGGCTGCCGATGTTCAGGATGAGCAGGATCGTCATCGTCGGCACGAGCGTCGGGATGTTGATGTGCCGCAGCCGCTGGAAGCGGCTCGCGCCGTCGATAATCGCGGCCTCGTGCAGGCCGGGATCGACTCCCGACAGGGCGGCGAGGTAGATGATCGTGCCCCAGCCCGCTCCTTGCCAGACGCCGGAGAGGACGTACATCGTCTTGAACCAGCGCGGATCGGTCAGGAAGTCGGGCGGATCGAGCCCGATCCACTCGAGCATGTGGGTGATGATGCCGGTCGACGGCGACAGGAAGGTGATGATCATGCCGGCCATGACGACGACGGAGATGAAGTGCGGCGCGTAGGTGACGGTCTGCACGGTCTTTTTGAACCAGCCGTTCTTCACCTCGTTGAACGCGAGCGCCAGGATGATCGGAATCGGGAAGCCGACGGCCAGCTCGTACAGGCTGATGCTCAGTGTGTTCCAGATCAGGTCCCAGAAATAATAGGAGTTGAAGAAGCGGGTGAAGTGGTCGAATCCGACCCACGGACTGCCGGCGAAGCCAAGCGTCGGCACGTAGTTCTTGAACGCGATCTGGATGCCGTACATCGGCCCGTAGGCGAAGATCAGGAAATAGAAGAAAGCCGGGGCGATGAACGCGTACAGCTCCCAGTTGCGCAAAATCCGCCTCCAGCCCCGGCGCTTTTGCGGCTGGGCCTGCGTCTGCAGGCCGGCGGCGGCGTTCGTCGTTCCCATCGTTGAACCTCCCTTCGAGTCTAGTTTAAGTGAGGAAAGATGACGCCACATCCCTCGTCAGGCCCGATCGGAAAGAGCGGCAGCGGTCGATCCGACAGCGGCGCATCGGGGATGAAGCGTTTGCATCAGCATAGCGGGATGCGGCCGGAAGCGTAAATATGTCGTTTCGGGAGCGGCGCCAGCCGGTCTCCGATTGGCCGAATCTGCTCGGGAAAAAGCCGGGAATGCCGCGCCTGGAGCGGTTCCCGCCTGCAAGATGTCATTTCCGCCCTGCGCCTGTCCGAGGCGGCGAAGCAGAAATGACTATCGTCGAAGCGCCAAAACGGATAAGCGCTTACAGGCATGTCAGATATGAGTCATCTTTCCGAGGGCTTGTGGGAAAAAGGATGACGCTTGTTACGAATGACATATTTACGAGGCGCGACGGCCGCCCCTAGAATGAAAGCGGTAAACCGAACCGAAAGGCGGGAAGGGCATGCAGAAGTGGTTTGAGGAAGCGAAGCTCGGCATCTTCATTCATTATGGCATCTATGCCGTGGACGGCGTGGCGGAGTCGTGGTCGTTCTACAACGGGCGGCTGTCGTACGAGGACTATATGAAGCAGCTGGACGGCTTTACGGCGTCGAGGTTCGACGCGGAGCGCTGGGCGGAGCTGATCGAGCGCTCCGGCGCGAGGTATGCCGTGCTGACGACGAAGCATCATGACGGCGTCGCGCTGTGGGACACGCGGCAGAGCGAGCTGAACGTCGTCAAAAGGACGCCGGCGGGACGGGACCTCGTCCGCGAGTATGCGGACGCGATCCGCGCGCGGGGCATCCGCTGCGGCCTGTACTATTCGCTGATCGACTGGTCGCATCCGGATTACCCGAGCGTCTTCGAGGGCGGGCGCGCGCCGGACGACCTGTCCGCCGTCAACCGCTTCTCCGCCCCGGCGGACGGCGTGCAGCGGCCGGAAGCCTGGGAGCGGTTCCTCGCGTTCAACGACGCCCAGCTGCGGGAGCTGCTGACGGACTACGGGCCGGTCGACCTGCTCTGGTTCGACGGAGACTGGGAGCGCAGCGCGGAGCAGTGGGGGCTGCCGGCGTTCAAGCAGCGGCTGCTGGAGCTGCGGCCGGAGCTTATCGTCAACTCCCGGCTGCAGGGCTACGGCGACTACAAGACGCCGGAGCAGGGCTTGCCGATCACGAGGCCGGAGGGGCCATGGGAATTCTGCACGACGATCAACGCGTCGTGGGGGTATGTGCCGACGGACCATAAGTACAAGTCGGTCGGCCAGATCATCCGCATGTTCTGCGACTGCATCGCGATGGGCGGCAACATGCTGCTCGACATCGGGCCGCGCGAGGACGGCACGATCGACGAGCGGCAGGAGGCGGCGCTGCTCGGCCTCGGCGGCTGGATCCGCGACCACGAGGAGGCGGTGTTCGGCACCGGCGAGGGCGTCATGACGCGCTACTATCCGGGCGGCAGCACGCTGTCCGCGGACCGGCGGACGCTGTATTTGTTCGTGCGCGACGAGCCTAAGGAGAGCGTCTGCCTGAAAGGGCTGTGCAACCCGATCCGCCGGGCGAGCGTGCTGCACAGCGGCCAGGAGCTGGAGTGGGAAATCCACGGCGGCGTGCCGTGGTTCGACATTCCCGGCACGACATGGATCGGCCTGAAGCCGGAGCAGACGCATGAGCAGGTGACGGTCATCAAGCTGGAATTCGACAACGAGATCGATATGTACGGCGGCTCGGGCGCCGTCGTCACCCATAATTGAACGGACAGGGAGAGTGGCGCGGATGAACCGGAGCGGAGTGCCAGAGCCGGCGATCGGGAAGTATGAGCCCAAGAGCTACCGCTGCGAGCGGGCGAGCGGCCCGCTGGAGCTGGACGGACGGCTCGACAAGCCGTTTTGGGCGGCGGCGGCGTGGACGGACGATTTCGTCGACATCGAGGGGGACCGGCGTCCCCGTCCGGCGAAGCGGACGCGGGCCAAGATGCTGTGGGACGACGAGTGCTTCTATGTCGGGGCGGAGCTTGAGGACGATGAGATCTGGGCGACGCTGACGGAGCGCGACTCGGTCATTTTCCAGGACAACGACTTCGAGATCTTCATCGATGCGAACGGCAGCACCCATGGCTACTACGAGTTCGAGATCAACGCGCTCGGCACGGTGTGGGACCTGCTGCTGCCGAGGCCGTACCGCGACGGCGGGCCGCCGGTGAACGGCTGGGACATCGCGGGGCTGCGCACTGCGGTGCATGTCGAGGGCGAGCTGAACCGTCCCGGAGCGGACAACCGGCGGTGGAGCGTCGAGGTCGCGATGCCGTGGGCGAGCCTGAAGGAGTGCGCGGCGGAAGGACGGCCGCCGGCTGCGGGCGACAGCTGGCGGGTCAACTTCTCGCGGGTGCAGTGGCAGGTCGACGTCGCGGACGGCCGCTACGTCAAGCGGCTCGACCCGGAGACGGGTCGGCCTTGTCCGGAGGACAACTGGGTGTGGTCGCCAATGGGCCTCGTCAACATGCACTATCCGGAGCTGTGGGGCTACGTGCAGTTCGCGGAGGCGGACACGCCGGCGTTCGAGCTGGCGGAGGACGAGCGGATCAAATGGCAGCTGCGGCGGCTGTACTACCGGCAGCGCAACTATTATGAAGCGCAGGGCCGATTCGCGGCCGACGCGGCCGAGCTCATGACCGGCGAGGGCTGGACGATCTCGCCGCAGGTCGAGACGACGAGCGGGCTGTTCCAGCTGTCGGCGCCGTCGGAGGACGGGCGGTCGCGGCTGTGCATTCGCGAGGACGGCCGTTTGTGGAAGGAGGAGTTGCGATGAGCGGCAGAGCAGGCGGTTCGCGCTCGCCTGAGGAATCGGGGGGAGCGGACGCCGGGCGGCAGCGGGAGAGGCGGCGGGAGCCGGCCCCCTGGTCGCCGGGAGAGCGGGAGAAGGAGGGCATCGCGCGCAGGCTGGAGGAGCGGAGGCGGCTGGCGGCGGCGCGGGAGCGGGAGCTGTTCGGCGCGCTCGTCGAGGCCCGGGACGAGGAAGAGGCGTGGGCGCTCCGGCTGCTGCTCGCCTCGATGCCGGTCGGCGATCTGGCCGACTATGACGGCGCGATGCTGCTGGAGCATGCCCGGCAGTCGCTGGCGATCCGCCGCGCGATGCCGTGGGGCGGGGAGGTGCCGGACGAGCTGTTCGCGCACTTCGTGCTGCCGTACCGGATCAACACCGAGGACATCGACGGCTCGCGCGGGCTGCTCCACGCCGAGCTCGCTCCGAGGGTGCAGGGGAGGAGCATGGAGGAGGCGATCCTCGAGACGAACTACTGGTGCCACGAAAAAGCGACGTACGCCGGCAGCGACCTGCGCACGGCGTCGCCGCTGACGACGATCCGCGCCGCCCGCGGCCGCTGCGGCGAGGAGTCGACGCTGGCGGTGGCGGCGCTGCGCAGCGTCGGCATCCCCGCCCGCCAGGTGTATACGCCGCGCTGGGCGCATTGCGACGACAACCACGCCTGGGTCGAGGCGTGGGCGGACGGCCGCTGGCGCTATTTCGGGGCATGCGAGCCGGAGGCGCGGCTCGACCAGGGCTGGTTCACGCCGCCGGCGCGGCGGGCGATGCTCGTCGACACGCGGGTATTCGGCGGCTATGCCGGCTCGGAGGAAACGACGCTGGAGCGGGACGGCTATGCCGAGCTGAACCTGCTCGCGACCTACGCGCCGACGCGCGTCCTGGACGTGTCCGTGCGGGAGGAGGACGGCTCGGCCGCAGCCGGAGCGCAGGTGCGCTTCGAGCTGTACAACATGGCCGAGCTGCATCCGATCGCCGTGCTGACGGCGGATGCCGACGGACGGGCTTGGCTGCGCGCGGGGCTCGGCACGCTGCTCGTGCGGGCGGCCGGACGCGGCGGCCGCTGGGACGAGCGGCTCGTCCACGCGGGCTCGCCGGACGCGCTGGAGCTGCGGCTCGCGCGGCGCGGACAGCCGCAGGCGCCGGCGGAGCTGGACTTCGTGCCGCCGCCGGAGCGGGACGGCGAGCCGCTGCCCGAGCTGCCGGAGGCGGCGCTGCGCCGCCATGAGGAGCGGCTGCGCGAGGGCTCGGCGCGCCGCGGCGAATTCGAGGCCGGCTTCCTCGGGGAGCCGGAGGCGGCGGAGCTGGCGCGCGCGAGCGGACTGCCGGCGGAGCGGCTGCTGCCGCTGCTGGCCGGCGCGCGCGGCAACGGCGCCGAGATCGCCGCGTTCCTCGGCGAGCAGGCGCGCGCCGGGCGCGGCGCTTGGGCGCTGCGCCTCGTCGAGACGCTGAGCGCCAAGGATCGGACCGACGCGATGCGGCCGACGCTGGAGGATCATCTGCTCGGCGCGCTGGCGGCGCTCGGCGAGGCGCCGCCAGCGTCGTCGACGGATGCGGAGGACGAGCGGGAGCGGTTCGACTCCTATGTGCTTTGTCCGCGCGTGCTGCATGAGCGGCTGGCCCCTTATCGCGGCTTGCTGGCGGCGGCGTTCTCCCGCGAGGAGCGGGAGGCGCTGCGCCTCCGCCCGGCCGGGCTCGCGGCGCAGCTGGAGCGGCGGTTCGCGCTCGCCGATACGGTGCCGAACCTGCGCGGCAAGGGCACGCCGGCCGGCGCATGGAGGCTGGGCCGGGGCGATCGGGAGACGAGGGACATCCTGCTCGTCGCGCTGTACCGCAGCCTCGGCATTCCCGCCCGGCTGCAGCCGGGCTCGCATCGTCCCGCCTTCTGGCAGGACGGCTGGCGGGAAGCGCGCTTCGCGGACGAGCGCGAGCCGATGCCGGATGCGGCGGGTCGGACAGGCGACGGCGCCGGCAGCCGGCATGCGGAGCTTCGCCTCGCCGCCGTGCCGGGCGCGCCGGCAGCCGTCTACGGCGTCACGATGACGCTGGCGAGGCTGCAGGACGGCGTCTACCGGACGCTCGCCTATCCGCATGGCAGCACGGGCTACGAGGATCGGCGGCTGCGGCTGGAGCCCGGCGAGTACCGGCTCACGACCGGAACGCGCCTCAAGGACGGCACGGCGCTGGCGCGCCTGAGCTACGCCGAGCTGCGCGCCGGGGAGCTGGCCGAGCTGGAGCTGGCGTTCCGGTCGGCGGACGAGGCGGTGCCGGTGCTCGGCGAGCTGCGGCCGGCCGGCGAGCTGTGGCCGCTGGACGGCGGCGCTCCGCTCGGCTGGACGCAGGCGCTCGGCGAAGGCGCGGCGCTCGTCGCCTGGCTGGAGCCGGAGCGCGAGCCGAGCCGCCATCTGCTGCGCGAGCTGGCCGAGCAGGCCGAGCCGCTGCAGGCGGCAGGCGCGGCGGTGCTTCTGCTGCTCGCGGAAGGAGCCGCAGACGGCGGTCCGCGCGCGGCGGCGACGGCTCGGCAGCCGGACGGCGGCGACAGCCTCGCCGCCAGCGCCGTGCCGGCGGGCGGGAGGCTCGCCCGCGAGCGCGGCGGCTCGTCGCTGCCGGCGCTGGCGCAGGCCGCTTCGGCGGCAGAGGCGGGCTGTCCGCATCTGTTCGTCGTCGACGCCGAGCGGCGCATCCGCTACGCCAGCTCCGGCTACCGGATCGGCGCGGCCAAGGAAGCGCTGGAGACGCTCGCGGCGCTGCGCCGATAGGAGCCTCTTCGCCAAAGCAGCCCCCGGCCCGAATGCGGGCGGGGGGCTGCTTTTTGTGCTAGGCCGAGCGGCAAGCGCCGACGAAGGCGGCGAACAGCGCGCGGCTCGACGGCTCGCTCTCGTAGCTGAATTCGGGATGCCACTGCACGGCGGCGACAAAGGCTTTGCCGGGCAGCTCGACCGCCTCGATCAGGCCGTCGTCCGCCTTGGCCGCCGCGGCGAGGGACGGAGCGAGCGCTTTGATCCCTTGATGATGATAGCTGTTGACATGCAGGCGGTCGGACCCGACCAGGAGGCGCAGCTGCGAGCCGGGCTCGACCTGCACCGGATGGGCCGGGTTGTCGTAAGGGGGGCGCTGCTTGTGGCCGATCGCCGAGTCGAAGCCGGCCGCGCTTGGAAGATCCTGATGCAGCGTGCCGCCCAGCAGGACGTTGAACAGCTGCAGGCCGCGGCAAATGCCGAAGGCGGGCTTGTCCAGCTCCAGCGCCAGCCGGAACAGCTGCGCTTCCATGCGGTCGCGTTCTCGGCACAGCTCGCCGCAGGCTTCCGCGATCTCCTCGCCGTAGAGCGCCGGATCGACGTCATGGCCGCCGGTGAACAGGAATCCGTCCAGGCTGCGGGCCAGCGCGGCCAGCGCCTGCTCCTCGCCCGTCAGAGGCAGCATGACGGGGATGCCTCCCGCCTGCTCCACGGCTTTCATATAGCCCGGCAGCATCCAATAGCTTTCTTTCTCCGAATCGTACAGCGGCAAGATGCCGATCAGCGGCATGCTCATGATGACCCCTCCATTCGGGCGGATGGCTTTCCGGCCCTCGTTGTTCCTCCATTGTATCCGATCGCCGCAGCAGGATGGAAGAAGCCCCGACATCCGGCTGTGCCGGAGTTCGGGGCTTCTTTCGGTTCAATATTTGTACCGCTTGGAGAGCAGCTGGCTGTCGACGCGGACGACGCCCGCGATCGGGTACAGCCTGTCCTGCAGGAAGACGTCCATTTCGTCCAGGTCGGCGAACAGCGCCCGCACATGCAGGGCGCTCGGTCCGGTCAGCCGGCACACCTCCGTCACCTGCGGCTCGGCGGCCAGCCGCTCCGCCGCTTCATGCAGTCGGGGCGGCTCCACCTCGACGAGGAAAAACGCGCTCGCGCCGAGGCCGATCTTGTCCGGGCGCAGCGTGAGCGTAAAGCGCTCGATGACGCCGGACTCGGACAGCGCGTTCACGCGGGCCTGGACGCCGACGCGCGAGATGCCGACTTCCTTGCTGATATCGGTATAGGACATGCGCGAGTTGGCGCGCAGCAGCTCCAAGATGCGGCGGTCGATCTCGTCGAGCCGCGTCGCCGGGATCGGGTAGCGAGGCCGCTCGGGCGGGGATGACATGGCGATCGTCTCCTTTGGGCAGGCGGTCATCATCGGCATGGAAGAGCCTGGCAGTATCCCCTAAATGATAGCTTGAATCCGGCATCGTTGCAATGCCCGATGCAGGCGCTACAGCGACGTCAGCCGGGCGAGCGCCTCGACGAGCGTCGGCCAGCGGCCGGAGGCGGCGATGGCGGCGCGCTGCGCCTCGAAATGCGCCCGCTCCGCGCTGCCGGGCGGGCAGCCCGCATGGGCAGCCAGATGGGCCGGCTGCTGGCCGTGGCGCAGCAGGTAGCCGGCCGCCTCCAGCATGGAGCGCATCGTGCCGAGCAGCGGCAGGTAGATGCCGGCGCTTTCGGCGTCGAGCCGGTAGACCTCGTCGAGCACGA
The DNA here is from genome assembly GCF_002864175.1 of Paenibacillus pasadenensis. Classification (NCBI taxonomy): domain Bacteria; kingdom Bacillati; phylum Bacillota; class Bacilli; order Caryophanales; family Paenibacillaceae; genus Paenibacillus; species Paenibacillus pasadenensis. Next base: position 457,395 of record NZ_NFEZ01000001.1, read on the forward strand.
GATGCGCCTGGTAGAAGCTCATCGGCACCGGAAGATACAGGAGCAGCAGGACGAGCAGGCTGATGTCCCGGTATTTCTGCTGGAAGCGGAAGAAGTTCTCCTGCGCCTCCCGGCCGACGGAGGGCGCTACGGGATGCTCCTGGTGGTAGACGGCGGGCTCGCGGATATGCGCGAAGCGGTAGCCTTGGCGGAACAGACGGTAGCCCAGCTCCAGATCGTCCCAGCCGTAGCCCTCGTACTCCTCGAACAGCCCGCAGCGCTCGAACGCCGCTCGCCGCACGGACAGATTGCCGGTATGGCTGATCAGCCAGGGCAGATGGAAGCCCGTCAGACGGTCGCCGAAGCGCTGCAGGATCTCGGCCTCGAACACGGCCTCCATCGGCTTGGCGAACGACAGCTCCACGTACGCCTCGGCGTGGATGTCCTCCCGCCCGAGCAGCAGCTGCGGTCCGCCGCCGCCCATGAACGCCTCCCAGGCGGCATGATGGCGGGGGCGGGGAAAAATCAGGCTATACGCCTGCTGCACCTGCTCGGCCGAGAATCCGGGATGCAGATGCGTATAGGCGCCTTTCATTGTCAGCACGCCGGAGGCGAGCAGCTGTCCGTCCTGCTCGTGCAGGCGCAGATGGGACTCGACGAAGCCTGGTCCGACGAGCACCTCGGCGTCGAGAAAGATCAGCACCTCCCCCTCGGCGATGCGGATGCCCGCGTTGCGCGCGGCGGGCCGGCCGAGGCCGGCTTCCGAGCGGAGCAGGCGCAGCCGGTAAGGAAAGCTCCATGCGGCGGGGATGCCCGGCGTCGCATCCGACGAGGCGTCGTCCACGAGAATGACCTCGTAGCAGTCTGGCGGCACGGTCTGGCGCTCCAGCGCGAACAGCGTCAGCAGCACGAGCGGATGCTTGTCGCGGCAGGGCAGGATGATGCTCGCCCGCATGCCCATCGGCTCCGCCTCCTTTCCTGCTTCTAGTCCTACCAGTCTATGGGGCCGGCCGGGGACGGGGCTGGCCGCCTGCCCGGCGGCATGCGCCTGATTTGCCGCGAGCGGAGGCGTTTGCCGCATCGGGAGACTTTGCCCGGCATAGGATGGACTAGACGAGCCGGACCGGCCGAAGGAGGAGCCAACATGATTCAACGAACGGCAAGCAAGGACTTTCTCGGGTTTTTGAACGGCATGATCGCGGGCGCGGACACGCTGCTTGACGTCGGCTGCGGACCGGGCGTCCTGCTGGGCGCGATGGACGCGCGCAAAATCGTCGCGCTCGACGTGCATCGGCCCTACCTGGCGCATGTGGCCGCCCATTCGCCGCTCGTCATCCCGATCCATGCCGACGCGCTCGAGATCGGCCGCCTGTTCGTGCCCCGTTCGTTCACGGCGGTGACGATGGTCGACGTGCTGGAGCATCTGGACAAGAAGGACGGCTACGAGCTGATCCGGCAGGCGGAGTCGATCGCCCGCGAGCGGGTCATCCTGTTCACGCCGCGCGGCTTCTTCCCGCAGGCGAGCATCGACCACTACGGCCTGAACGGCGAGCAGCACCAGACCCATCGCAGCGGCTGGGAGCCGGAGGAGCTCGAGGCTCTCGGCTACGACATCCTGCTTATGGAAGGCTTCCACGACCGCTCCAACATCGCCTTCGTCGAAGCGTTCGGAGCGGAGCATCCTCCGATCGACGCGATGATGGCGATCAAGAGCCTTATTTAGCGGGCTCGCCGCCCGCCATTCGCTCGATTCGCCCGCGTCCGCGCTCCCTGCTTCGGCAGAGGGCGCGGACGTTTTCCTTTTCCGAGGGGACAGGCGGCTGCAAGTCACGAGTATTCAGATGCCGGCAAACGCATACCTATGAGCAGAACGAAGGGGAGGGGGGCGGGGAGATGGAGGATGGAAACAAGGGGCGCTTGCCGATCGGCGCCCGCAGGCCGCATAAAGGGTCCGACTGCAAGGTTTCGAAAAAGACGGGCGCCACTTGCATCGTGCCGTTCCGACCGGAACAGGCAGACCGGATGGAGGAGATCCTGGAAGGAATCGATGCCGCGCTGGCGTCTCCGGCGTCATCGCCGCCGGCCGGACGGCTGACGGCAGAGCTCAGGCAGCTGCATCAGCTGGCGGTCGATCTGGCGATGCCGAGACGGGAAAAGGCGCGTCTGCTCGCTGCCGTGGAGCTGGCGATCGGAACGGCGGAGCGCGCGGGGAGCTGGACGGATCCCGTCATTGCGGCCGTGCAGCAGCTGCTCGGGGAGCTGCTCGCGATCGTGCTGCTAAGCTGCGTGTCGAACGCGGTCAAGGACGGCTGGGTCGCGCGGCTGAGGCTCGCCGCCCTCGAAGCGTCGTCGATTCCGACCGGCGGGGGCGGCGGACCGCCGGGACCTCCCGGACCACCAGGGCCTCCAGGGCCGCCAGGATCGACGGGCTTGCCAGGGCCGGCAGGGGCGGCCGGCGCTCAGGGGCCGGCGGGCTCGGTCGGCCCGGCGGGACCAGCAGGGGTGCCGGGACCGGCGGGTGCGCCGGGGGCGGCCGGCGCGACGGGGACGACGGGAGCGGCCGGAGCGATAGGAGCGACCGGGCCGACGGGCGCAACAGGCGCGACGGGAGAGGCGGGACTGTCGGTGACCGGAGCGACCGGAGCGACCGGCGATACCGGAGCGACCGGGCCGACGGGCGTCACCGGAGTAACCGGACCGACGGGAGCGACCGGGCCGACGGGAGCGACAGGAGCTGCGGGAGCGCTAGGGGCGACCGGCGACACCGGAGCGACGGGGGCGACGGGCGACACTGGAGCGACCGGGGCGACGGGCGACACTGGAGCGACGGGGGCGACGGGTGTCACCGGAGTAACCGGACCGACGGGAGCGACCGGGCCGACGGGAGCGACAGGAGCTGTGGGAGCGCTAGGGGCGACCGGCGACACTGGAGCGACGGGGGCGACCGGAGCGCTAGGGACGACCGGCGTGACCGGCACGACCGGCGACACCGGAGCGACCGGCGTGACCGGCGTGACCGGCGTGACCGGAGCGACCGGGGCGCTGGGCACGACCGGAGCGACCGGGGTGACCGGGACGACCGGCGTGACCGGAGCGGCCGGAGCCGGGGCGATCCTTCCTTTCGCATCCGGCCTGCCTGCGGTGCTGACCACGATCGCGGGAGGACTCGTTGGGACGACTTCGCTTGTCGGCTTCGGCAGCTCCGCCACGGGCGTGAGCGTCGTCGGCAATACGATCGACTTGACGGGCGCGGCGGGAACGCTGCTCAACTTTGCCTTTTCCGTTCCGCGCGACGGCACGATTACGGCGCTGTCAGCGTATTTCAGCACGACAGCCGCCCTCAGCCTCGTCGGCTCGACGATCAGCATTACGGCGACGCTGTACAGCTCCTCGACGCCGGACAACACCTTCACTCCGATTGCAGGGACCGAGGTGACGCTCGCCCCTGCGCTGACCGGCGTGATCTCGCTGGGGACGATCTCGAACGGCATCGTCACCGGCCTGGCCATTCCGGTCACGACGCAGCAGAGGCTGCTGCTCGTCTTCAGCGCGACGGCGACCGGCCTTAACCTGGTCAATACGGTGGCGGGATATGCGAGCGCCGGACTGTCCATCTCGTAAAGCGCGGTCGGAATGCAAAGAGAGAGGGAGGCAATTTCAGCCTCCCTCTTTTTGACGCGCTCCGGCTGTGCTATGATAGACCAGGTTTTTTCGGCAGGCGCAAGGCGAATCGCGGCATGGAAACAGCCGCCGCCCGCGACTACAGCTGCCGGACGCGGTTCGAGACCATCCCGCGTAACCAAAACTAGGGAGGAATCATGTTCAACTTCTATTGGGGCGTCTTTTTCGTCCTGGTCAACTTCGTGCTGTTCCTGGCCTGCTTCCGGCTGTTCGGCAAAATGGGCCTGTACGCCTGGATCGGCTTCGCGACCGTGATCGCCAACATCCAGGTGACCGAGACGATCCAGATGTTCGGCATCGTCATGACGCTCGGCAACACGATCTACGCCTCGCTCTACATGACGACGGACCTCATCAACGAGCGCTACGGCGGCGCGGAGGCGCGCAAGGCGGTCTGGTTCGGCTTCTTCACGCTGCTCGCCACGACCGTGCTCATGCAGATGGTGCTGGCGTTCGATCCGGCCGAGGGCGACTTTGCCCACGAGCCGCTGAGCATCATCTTCGGCCTGATGCCTCGGCTGGCGCTCGCTTCGCTCAGCGCGTATCTGATCAGCCAGTTCCTGGACGTACGGGTGTTCTCGGCGCTGAAGCGCCGCTTCGGCGGCCGCAGCCAGTTCTGGATCCGCATCAACGGCAGCACGATCCTGAGCCAGTTCGTCGACTCGCTCGTGTTCTGCACGATCGCATTCGCCTTTCATCCGGAATATCCGTGGGACATCTGGATCCAGATCTTCTTGACCACCTACGTGCTCAAGTTTGTCATCTCCATCGCCTCCACGCCGGTGCTGTACATCGCCCGCTCGTTCCGCTTCAAGGACGAATGAGCGCCTAGCGCCATGCGGGCGGCAGGAGTTCTTGAGCCGTCCGGCGAAAGGAAAGGGAACTTTCTTTTCGAAGGGCGGTTTTTTCATGGACAAAAGACCCGATCCGGCCGTCGTGCCGGCTCATGAAGTTCCCTATCTCTCCCGCGTGCCGGAAGGCGACCTGATCGCGATCCTGGCCGAGCAGAAGGAACGCGCGCTGGAGCGGCTCGGCGCGCTCAGCGAGGAGCAGGCGAGCCATCGCTACGCCCCCGAGAAATGGAGCGTGCGCCAGGTGATCGGCCATCTGGCCGATACCGAGCGCATCTTGAGCTACCGGCTGCTGGCGATCGCCCGCGGCGACCGGACGCCGCTGCCGGGCTTTGCCGAGGATGAATACGTCGCGGCGGCTCCATTCGAATCATGGACCGCCAAGGAGGCGCTCGCCGACTATGCGGCCGTGCGCGAGGCGACGCTGTCGCTGCTGCGCGGGCTGGCTCCGGGCGACTGGGAGCGCTCCGGCACGGCCAACGGGCTGCCGCACAGCGCGCTGCTGCTCGCCTGCGTCATCGCCGGGCATGAGCGGCATCATCTCCATATTCTGACGGAGCGCTACGGCATCGCCTAGCTCACGCGCCCTAGGGACGCCCAGCATGAAATAAAGGACGAAAGCGGCATCGACGCCGCTTCCGTCCTTTTTGTTCTGGAGGAGACCCTCTTCGAGCGCGCCGTCACTTCGGCTCCGGCCGGCTCGGCGCAGCGGGAGGGAAGCGCCGCTTCAGCGCGTACACCAGCAGCAGGCTGAGGATGACGAGCAGGAACCAGCTGCTCAGCTTGCCCCAGTGGACGAGGCTCCAGCCGAGCCGCTGATCGGGATACGCCCATGCGCCGAGGAACGTCGAGACGTTTTCGGCGAGCCAGATGAACAAGGCGATGAGGGCGAAGCTGGCCAGCACCGGCATCTTCAGCCTTTGCCCGCCGGCCGTGTAGGATACGCTCGCGCGCCAGAACGCCGCGAAGATCGCTGCCGTCAGCCACCACCGCAGATCCGGCAGCCAGTGATGCGTGAAGAAGTTCGCATAGGCGAGCAGCGCCAGCCCCGTCGACAGCCGCAGGTCGGGCCAGCCGCGGAAGCTCAGCTCCAGCCTGCGCCACGCCTGACACATGTAGCTGGCGACGCTGGCATACATGAAGCCGCTGTACAGCGGCACGCCGCCGATCTTGCTCCACCCCTCGCCGGGGTAGCTCCAGGAGCCCATCCGCACCTTGAACAGCTCCAGCATCAGGCCGATGAGATGGAACAGCAGCACGACCTGCAGCTCGCGCGCCGTCTCCAGCCGCAGCAGCAGCATGGCCGCCTGGATCGCCAGGCAGAGCAGGAGCAGCAGGTCGTAGCGGGCGATGCCCGGCACGTCGACGAGCTTCGTGAAGCCGAGCGAGGCGAAGATGAGCACGGGAAACGCGCAGCTGAGCGCTTGCTTCCGCCCGAAATCGAGCAGCATCGCCGCCTTCAGCCGCAGCGGCCGCCTCGGGCCGGACAGCGTTTCTTCCATTGTCGCACGCTCCTTCATGGATATCCGATATCCAAGTGAACGAGCGAGCGCGAAGAAAAGCTGAGGACAGGGCCGATCAGCGCCCGGCCGTCAGCAGGGCGGCGAAGCGCTCCAGCTGGACGCGGTCGGTCTCGTCGAAGCGGTCCGTGACCGGGCTGTCGATGTCGAGCACGCCGAGCAGCCGGCCGTCCTGCGCCAGCAGCGGCACGACGATTTCCGAGCGTGAGGCGGCGTCGCAGGCGATATGGCCGGGGAACGCGTGCACGTCCGGCACGACGACTGTCTCCTTGCGCTCGGCGGCCGTCCCGCAGACGCCGCGGCCGACGGGGATGCGGACGCAGGCCGGCAGCCCCTGGAACGGACCGAGCACCAGGCCCTGCTCGTCGAGCAGGTAGAAGCCGACCCAGTTGATCTCGGTCAGGAACTGGCCGAGCAGCGCGGAGGCGTTGGCCAGATTGGCGATGAGGCTCGGCTCGTCTTCGATGAGCGCCTGCAGCTGGCGGAGGACTGTCTCGTACTGCTGCTCGCGCGTGCCTTCGTAGGCCGTCGTATGGAACATGGGGGAATCCCTTCCTTTTCGCATCAAATGGATGGCCCGATCGGCTCGGCCGCGAAACAGGCGCGGCAGCCGGATCGAGCCCGGCTGCCGCGTGCAGGAGCGGGCCGTTCGTCCCTCCACGATACCATATCCGCTCCGCTCGGGCGAATAGAGCCGGCCGGAGGCTGCGGGCGTGGCGGCGCGCCGCTCAGGCTCCCTGCACGCTGCGGACGGAGCGGTACTTGATGAAGCTGCCGATCCGCCATACCGCGATGTAGCAGAACGCCAGCGTCATCGTCAGCAGGAGGAAGCGGTCCGGCTCGATTCCCTGGAGGAACGAGGAGAGGGCGATCCTCAGGACGATGACGGCGAGAATGACATACTTGAAGTTCGGGTTGGGCTTGGAGTAGATTTCCCCGTCCGCTCCTCGCTCATAGGCGGTGTGCGCGAGCATGATCCAGCCGATCGCGACGCCGATCGCCGCGGCGCAGAGCTCCTCCCACAGGGGAGGAAACGGCGGGTTTCCGCCGCCGGCGGACAGGGAGCCGAGGCTGGCGGCGAAGCCGAGCGCGAGGAAGGCGAGCGGCAGGAACATCAGCCAGCCGCCGGCCCGGATGCGGCGCGGTCTCGAGCCGGAGCGGGCTCGGCGCCAGTAGACGAAGAGCAGGATAAGAGCGATGAAGCCGTACGTGCCGAGAGCTTGCATGGATGCAGCATCCTTTCGGGATGAGAATGGCCGTGCTGCCCTTAAGTGTACGGGGCGGACCATTTATTTACAACGAAACGATGCGCCTTGCGATCGAGGTCCCGAAGCCCCCCGTCCCCGCCAGTTTCGTTTAGGCCAATTTAGGCATTGACGGCCCCTGAGCGGCTGCAGTAGAGTTACGGAATGGAAGGAAGTGTTCGTGTGAAAGGGGAACAGAAAGAGGACCGGAAAATCGGCGGCTGGAGCGTCTACCGCGAGATGCTGGGCCGCTACGTGCTGCCGCAGAAGCGGCTGCTCGGCTGGCTGGCCGCGCTGCTGCTGCTGTCGATCGGACTGCAGCTGGTCAATCCGCAGATCATCCGCTATTTCATCGACACCGCTCAGGGAGACGGAGAACTGACGGCGCTTTATTGGGCCGCCGGCTTTTTCATCCTGTTCTCCCTCGTGCAGCAGGGCGTGTCGGTGGCCGCGGCCTACTTCAGCGAGAATCTCGGCTGGTCGACGACGAACCGGCTGCGCGCGGAGCTTGCCGAGCATTGCCTGGCGCTCGACATGGGCTTCCACAAGACGCAGACGTCGGGCTCGCTGATCGAGCGGGTGGACGGCGACGTGAACGCGCTGGCGAACTTCTTCTCGAGCTTCATCATCCACCTCGCCGGCAATCTCGTGCTGATGGTCGGCATCCTGGCGCTGCTGTTCCGCGAGAACGTCTGGATCGGGCTCGTCATGACCGCCTTCGTCATCGGCGCGGTGTACGTCATCCAGTGGATCCGCCGCTTCGCCGTGCCGGTCTGGAAGCGCTGGCGCGAGATGAACGCGGAGTTCTACGGCTTCATCGGCGAGCATCTGGAAGGCACCGAGGACACGCGCGCCAACGGCGCGGCCGGCTACGTCATGAACCGCTTCTACGAGCTGACGCGCCGCATGCTGCCCGTGCGGGTGCGGGCGTTCTTCGGCTTCTGCATGATGTGGAGCACGACGATCCTCGTCTTCGCGCTCGGCAACGCCGCCGCGTTCCTCGTCTGCGCCTGGCTGTGGGAGGGCGGGCAGGGAGCGCTCACGATCGGCTCCATCTACCTCGTCTTCTACTATACCGAGCAGCTCGCCAAGCCGATCGAGAAGATCCGCACCCAGCTGGAGGATCTGCAAAAGGCCGACGCCAGCCTGCTGCGCGTGCGCGAGCTGCTGGCGACGCAGCCCAAGATCCAGGACGGTCCTGGCGCGGAGCTGCCTGCCGGACCGCTGTCCGTCGAATTCCACGACATGGAATTCGCCTATGAGGAGGGCGGACGCAATACGCTGCACCGCCTGCAGCTGAAGCTCGAACCCGGCCAGACGCTCGGCCTGCTCGGCCGCACCGGCAGCGGCAAGACGACGCTCGCGCGGCTGCTGCTGCGCTTCTATGATCCGCAGGCCGGCGGCATCCGGCTCGGCGGCGTCGACCTGCGCGAGCTCAAGCTGCACGAGCTGCGGCGCAAGGTCGCGCTCGTCACGCAGAACATCGAGATCCTCGAGGGCAGCGTGCGCGACAACCTGACGCTATTCGACGACTCGATCCCCGACGCCCGCATTGCCGAGGTGCTGCGCGAGCTCGGGCTCGGCGCCTGGCACGACTCGCTGCCGGACGGCCTCGACACCGTGCTCGCCTCCGGCGGCGGCAGCCTGTCGGCCGGCGAGGCGCAGCTGCTCGCGTTCGCCCGCGTGTTCCTGACCGATCCGGGGCTCGTCATCCTCGACGAGGCGAGCTCGCGGCTCGACCCGCTGACCGAGACGCGCATCGAGCAGGCGATCACGCGCCTGCTGCAGGAGAAGACCTGCATCATCATCGCGCACCGGCTCGCGACCGTGCAGCGCGCCGACCACATCCTCATCCTGGAGCACGGGCGGGTGCTGGAGAGCGGCGGCCGCGAGCAGCTGGCATCCGACCCCGACTCGCGGTTCAGCCGGATGCTCGCGGTCGGCATGGAGGAGGTGCTCGCATGAAGACCAGACAATTTTTCATCTCCATCATTCGTTATCGGCCGGGCCTGTATGCGCTCAACCTGATCGCCTGGTCGCTCATCCATATGGCGCCGCTCGTGCCGGGCCTGCTGACCAAGGCGTTCTTCGACGATCTGGAGGGCAGCTACGACTTCCCTTACGGCATCGCCGCGATCGCCGCGCTGCTCGTCGCCGCCGCGCTCGGGCGCATCGCGCTCATCTACGTCGGCTTCCTGACCGACGTCAACGTCCGCTACCGGGTCAGCATGCTGCTGCGCCGCAACATGCTCGCCCATGTGCTCAAGGAGCCGGGGGCGAGGGCGATCCCCGTATCCCCGGGCGAAGCGATCAGCAACTTCCGCGACGACGTCGACCATACCGAGGAAGCGTTCAGCTGGTCGGTCGACATGCTCGGCCTCGTCGGCTTCGTCGTCGTCGCGAGCTGGATCCTGCTGTCCATCGACGCGCAGATGACGGTGCTCGTCTTCGTGCCGCTCATCCTCGTCGTCACGGCCGCCCAGATCGGCACGGCGCGCATCCAGAAGTATCGCGCCGCCAGCCGCGAGGCGACGGCCAAGGTGACCGGAGCGATCAGCGAGATGTTCGGAAGCGTGCAGGCGATCCAGGTCGCCGGCGCCGAGAAGCGCGTCGTCGGACGGTTCGTGCAGCTGAGCGAGAAGCGCCGCGAGACGATGGTCAAGGACAAGCTGATGACCGAGGCGCTGTCCTCCGTCTTCGCCAACTCCGTCAACCTGGGCACCGGCCTCATCCTGCTGCTCGCGGGCTACAAGATGCGCGCCGGCGGGTTTACGGTCGGCGACCTGGCGCTGTTCGTCTACTACTTGACGTTCGTGACGCAGCTTATCGGCAACGTCGGCAACTTCATGACCTACTACAAGCAGATGGCCGTCAGCTTCGGCCGCATCAAGTCGATGCTGCAGGGCGCGCCGGCGCAGCTGCTCACGAAGCCCGCGTACATCGGACTCGGACGCCGCAAGCCGCGGCGCGGCGGACAGTCGGAGGAGGCGCGATCCACGCAGGCCGCTCCAGCGGGTGCGGCGAGTCCGGCGGATGCCGGACAGCCGGCCGAATCGCCGGTCGACGACGGCTTCCCGCCGCCGGTCGCAGCCCCGCCGCTGCAGATGCTGGAGGCGCGCGGCCTGACGTATCGGTTCCCGGAGACGGGACGCGGCATCGAAGGCATCGACCTGACGCTGCGGGCCGGCTCGTTCACCGTCGTGACCGGCATGATCGGCAGCGGCAAGACGACGCTCGTGCGGACGCTGCTCGGGCTGCTGCCGGCCGAGGCGGGCGAGATCCGCTGGAACGGCGAGCTCGTCGAGCGGCCGGCCGATTTCTTTGTGCCGCCGCAGAGCGCGTATACGGCGCAGATTCCGCGCCTGTACAGCGACCGGCTGCGCAACAACATCCTGCTCGGCCAGCCCGAGCGGCCCGGCAGCGTGGAGGGAGCGCTCCATGCCTCCGTCATGGAGGAGGACATCGGCGGGCTGGAGCAGGGGCTCGACACGATGGTCGGCCCGCGCGGCGTCAAGCTGTCCGGCGGACAGGCGCAGCGCACGGCCGCGGCCCGCATGCTCGTGCGCGACGCGCAGCTGTATGTGTTCGACGACCTGTCGAGCGCGCTCGACGTCGAGACGGAGCGCCGGCTCTGGGAGCGGCTGTTCCGGCAGCGCGGAGACGCGGCCTGCCTCGTCGTCTCCCACCGCAAGGCGGCTCTCGCCCATGCCGACCATATCATCGTGCTGCACGGCGGCCGCATCGAGGCCGAGGGCAGCGCCGAGGAGCTGCTGCGCACGAGCGAGAGCTTCCGCCAGCTATGGCATGGCGAGGAGACCGGCTGAGGCGCGGGCAAGCCTGCCGCGCGGCAAGGCCCGTTTGTCCGCCGGTCATGCGGCATCCGCGAGACGCGATTGAGGAAACTCAGTCGCGTCTTTTTTTTGTTGCGCTTGACAATAACCCACTTAGTCGATAGGATTTAAATATCAACTGACTGACGAGTCAATCGGGGGGGCGGGAGCAGGATGTCGACCAGCGTGGAGACGGAGCGGCGCCGGCAGCTGATGGCTTGCGCGCTGCAGCGGTTCGCCCGGCATGGCTACCATGCGGCCAAGATTTCCGACATCGTCGCCGATGCGGGCGTCGCGCAGGGCACGTTTTACTGGCATTTCAAAAGCAAGGAAGCGGTCGCGCTGGAGATCGTCGCCGAAGGGCGACGCCAGCTGACCGAGGTGATCGCGCAAGGCTACCGCCGCAGCGGCGGCACGGTGCCGGACATGGTGCGGGCGTCGGAGCAGCTGTTCGCGGATCTGTACCGGTTCGCGGAAGGCAACCGCGAGTGGATGGAGCTGCTGCTCGGCGGGCTGCAGGGCAGCGAGATGGTGTCCGCGGCGATCGCGGAGACGAGGCTGTCGCTGGAGCAGGCGTTCGTCGCCAACATCGAGCGGGCGGTGGAGCTCGGCATGCTGCCGGGAGACATCGACGCGGCGCTGCGGGCGGCGATGCTGATGAGCCTCGTCGAGGGACTGATCGGGCGCTGGCTGCTGTCGCCGCGCCTGCCCGGCAGCGGCGTCGCCGGCCGAACGGCCGAGCAGCTCGCCGCCGAGACCGCGAGATTCGAGTTTTACGGCTTGCCGGGGGGCGCCTAGCCGTCTGGCAGGCGCGCTCGCGCTGCGGCTGGCCGAGCGGAGCGCGCGGGCCGTCCGGCGGGCGGGCGCATGATTCCGGCGCTGTCGGAAAGCTTATAGAGAAAAGGGTATCCAATCTTACCTGACTATGGGAGTGTGTGAATGATGAACAAATGGACCAAGAAGCTCGGGCTGATCGCCCTCATCTCGACGACCGCCTTGCTGGCGGCATGCGGAGGCGCGAACGGCAATGCTCCGGCGGCCTCGCCGGCTCCGTCCGCGAGCCCAGGCGCGGAGCAGCCGGCCGCAGAGGGCGGCCAGCTCGCCGACATCAAGAAAGCCGGCGTGCTCAAGGTCGGCCTGATGGGCACGTACGCGCCGTATAATTTCCTGAACGACAACAAGGAGATCGACGGCTTCGACGCCGACATCGCCAAGGAGATCGCGAAGCGCCTCGGCGTGCAGGCGGAGTTCGCGCCGCAGGAGTTCTCGGGCCTCATCCCGAGCCTGCAGGCCAAAAAGATCGACGTCATCATCAGCCAGGTGACGATTACCGACGAGCGCAAGAAGGCGATCGACTTCTCGCAGCCGTACATCACGAATCAGGTGAAGGTCATCGTGCAGGAGAAGAACGATGCGATTACGAAGCTGGCGGACTTCAAGGGCCATAAGATCGGCGTCGGCCTCGGCACGAACGACGAGACGTACCTGCGCACGACCGTGCTGCCGGAAGTCGGCGACTTCGAGATCAAGACGTACGACGACGTCATCACGACGCTGCAGGATCTGAACGCCGGCCGCATCGACGCGACGATCAACAACCTGTACGCGCTGAAGCCGGTCGTCGAGAAGAACGGCTTCCAGATCAAGGCGGTCGGCGAGCCGATCAAGTCCGACCGCGCCGGCGTCGCGCTGCGCAAGGACAACCCCGACCTGCTCGCGGCGATCGACGAGGCGCTGACGGGCATCAAGGAAGACGGGACGTACAAGACGATCTTCGTCAAATGGTTCGGCGAGGAGCCGCCGGCGGAATGACGGACGGCGGCAGCCGGCTCGCGAGGGGAGACTGAAGCCATATGGATCTGGTGTTCGACAACGCCGGCTTCCTGCTCCGGGGCGCGTATTATACGCTGCTCATCACGCTGCTGTCGATGTTCTTCGGCCTCTTGATCGGCCTCGCCGTCGCCCTCATGCGGCTGCGGGGGCCGTGGCCGCTGCGGGCGCTCGCCCGCGGCTACGTCTCGGTCATCCGGGGGACGCCGGCGCTCGTGCAGATCGTCATCGTCTACTACGGCCTGGTCGATTACGGCATCACGCTCGGGCCGATCACGGCGGCCGTCATCGCGCTCAGCATCAACGTCGGCGCGTTCCTGTCGGAGACGTTCCGCGGAGCGATCCAGGCGGTGCCCAAAGGCCAGCTCGAGGCGGCCTACGCGTCCGGCATGACGACGTGGCAGGCGATGCGGCGCATCATCCTTCCGCAGGCGGCGCGCATCGCGCTGCCGCCGATGGGCAACACTTTTGTCGGCATGCTGAAGGAGACGTCGCTCGTCTCGGTCATCACGGTGACCGAGCTGCTGCGCTCGGCGCAACTGCTGATCGCCCAGTATTACGTGAACATGCCGTTCTACATCGGCATCGCCGTCATGTACTGGGTCATGAGCACGGCGTTCACGACGCTGCTGCATGCGATGGAGCGCCGGCTGGCGCGGGCGTACTGAAGAGACAGCGGAGGAAGGGATCGACATGATCGAGGCGCGGGAGCTGGTGAAGCAGTTCGGGTCGCAGCGCGTGCTGGACGGAGTCGGACTGAAGGTGGAAGAAGGAGAGATCGTCGTGCTGCTCGGCCCGAGCGGCTCCGGCAAGAGCACGCTGCTGCGCTGCCTGAACGGGCTGGAGACGATGAGCTCCGGCTCCGTGGAGGTGGCGGGCGTCGCCGTCGATGCCGGCATGAAGCCGCGCGAGCGGGAGGCGCGGTTCCGCAGCATCCGGCAGCGGACCGGCATGGTGTTCCAGCAGTTCAACCTGTATCCGCACAAGACGGCGCTCGGCAACGTCACGGAGGCGCTGCGCGTCGTGCGCGGCATGGCGGCTGCGGAGGCCGACCGGATCGGCGAGCGGCTGCTCGCGCGGGTCGGCCTGTCGGACAAGCGCGACGCCTATCCGTCGCGGCTGTCGGGCGGCCAGCAGCAGCGCGTGGCGATCGCGCGGGCGCTGGCGACGGAGCCGTCCGTCCTGCTGTTCGACGAGCCGACGTCGGCGCTCGATCCGGAGCTTGTCGGCGAGGTGCTCGCCGTCATGCGGGAGCTGGCGCGCGAGGGCATGACGATGGTCGTCGTCACGCATGAGATGAAGTTCGCGCGCGAGGCGGCGAGCCGCGTCGTCTTCCTGGACGGCGGCCGCATCGTGGAGGAGGCCGCCCCGGCAGCCTTCTTCGCGGCGCCGCGCAGCGAGCGGGCGCAGCGGTTCATCCGGCAGCTGCAAGGAGAGCGCTGAAGGCGCGAGGCACGACCTAATTTAGCGAAAGAAGGCGGATCGACGTGATCGTAACGACAACCTGGCAGGGAAAACGCGCGTTTACCTCCGAGGGGGATTCCGGCTATGCGATCGGCATGGACGCCACGCCCGCCTACGGCGGCGAGGGCAAGGGAGCGACGCCGATGGAGCTGCTGCTGGCCGGCCTGGCCGGCTGCATCGGCATCGACGTGACGATGATCCTCGACCACTTCCTGGATCAGATCGACCGGCTCGACATCGTGGCCGACGGGACGCGCAAGACGGAGACGCCGAGCGGCTTCACGCATATCGCGCTCACGTTCCACGTCGACGGCCGGATCCCGGACTACCGGATCTGGAAGGCGATCGAGCTCGGCAGCAAGAAGTATTGCGCCGTCTCCGACTCGCTCAAGGCCGAGATCGACTATCGGCTCGTGCTGAACGGAGAGCCGCAGACGCGGCCATGAACGAACGATAAAGGGGCAGCCTCCACCGCATCCAGCGGAGGGGCTGCCCCTTTTTCGATTGGCGCATCCGCTCAATGCAGATACGTATAGATGTACGTCTTGCCGCACATATGGCGCTCATCGGCGTCATAGACGCGGATGCGCAGCAGCTCGCTCACCGTCAGCGAGTGCAGGTAGGCGTTCAGCTCCGATTGGCGGCGGAACACCAGCTCCTGCGGTTCCTTCTCGCCGCCGGCATAGCGCAGAGTCCAGGTCGACATGCTCGTTCCCTCCACGTTCGCTTCGTTCGCCTTCCGGCGAAGGGCTCGTTTTCATTGTTTCCTTTTTGGCAGGGGCTAATCAGGAGGCGGGGGCGGGCTGCCGCGGACCGAGCCGCCGCAGCTCGCGCTGGACGAGCTTGTGCAGCAGCAGCTTCTCCTCCGGCGGCAGCTCCTCGCAGAGCCGGGCGGCGGCCAGCGGCAGCATCCACGCCTCCAGCTCCGCGGCCTCCAGACCGCTGAGCCGCAAGTAGGAGCGGCGGTATTGGCGCAGCAGCAGCGAGCGGACCGCTTCGAAAAGGAAGCCCGAGAGACGGGACAGCTCCGCCGGCAGCGCCGCCGTCCGCAGCAGCAGCACGGTGCGGGCCGCGTCGGCGGCCGGATGGCCGTAGACGGCCGTCATCCAGTCGATGACCCACAGCTTGCCGCCTTTGCCCAGCAGCACGTTGCCGGGATGAAAATCGCCGTGCAGCAGCTGGCGGCCGGCCGGGAGCCTATGGAGAGCCGCTATGGCGGCCGCCTTTTCCGGCTCGGCGAGCAATGGCGCGGCCTGGATGCGCCGGCTCAGCCAGTCGATCTGGCTGGGCAGGCCGGAGTCCGGGCCGGCGCCCTTGGTGTGGATGTCGACATGCAGCCGGGCCAGCGCGGCTCCGCTGGAGGCGATGCGCCAAGGCTGGCGGAACAGGACGGCGAGCATCGACCGGCCCTCGATCCGCTGGAAGGCGATCGCCGGCCGGCCTTGCCACTCCGACAGGAAAAGGGCCCTCGGCACGGGCAGTCCGGCCGAGGCGGCGAAGCGGGCTGCCGTCATCTCTTGCTCGGCGGCGAGACGGGGGATGTTTTCCTTGAACCATTTCAGAATCTGGTCGGGGCCATAGCTGCATATCTGAGCGGTACGGCCTTGGGCCGCGACTGGACCTGGAGCATGTTCCATGATGTCGGCTCACTCCGTTCTAGGGTTGTGCCTCATGCATTCCTTTCCTCATTCTGCAAGCGGTGCCAAAAATCCTGCCGGGGCCGCGCATCGCATGCGGCTGGCGTGGACTGGCGCGCTGTGGTACGCTGGGTTCAGATGAAGCGGAGGAGGTGAGATCATGCTGGACATGCATGAGCTGCTGTCTTGGATCTGGTCGATCGGCTTGGCCTGCTCGGCCGCGTATTATTACATGGCGTGGCTGCATTCCGGATCGCGCAGCGCTTCCCTGCTGCCTGCGGCGGCCGTGCTCGGCGCTCCTAGCGTGATCCGGCCCGCTGCCGCCAGCCGTCCGATCAGCCACAGGCTGATCCGGCTGAGGAAGCGCAAGGAATCGCCCGATGACGACGCCTCCGCCTGCCTGTCCCTTGTCGCTGTCGCTTAGACAACACAAGGGAGGATCACTATGTTTGCCATGATTCCGAAGCCGAGGCTCGGAGCATTCGCCAAGGGCGCGCTTGCGGCGATCGCCCTGCTGCTGCTCGCCGGCTGCGGCGCGCACGGCTCCATTGATGCCGATACGCCAGGGATGTTCAACCACTACGTCGTTTTTCCGCTGAGCTGGCTGCTGCGCGTTCTGGCAGGGGGGCTGCACGATAATTACGGCATCGCGCTCATCCTCGTGACGCTGCTCGTGCGGCTCGCGCTCATGCCGCTCATGCTGCGGCAGTACCGCGGCCAGCAGGTGATGAAGGGCAAGATGAAGCGCATGCAGCCGGAGCTCGAGGCGCTCAAGGCGCGCCATGCGGGCGGGGACAAGACGCCGGAGTCGATGCAGAAGCAGCAGAAGGAAATGATGGAGCTGTACAGCAAGCACGGCTACAACCCGCTCGCGATCGGCTGCCTGCCGCTGCTCATCCAGCTGCCGATCCTGACGGGGCTCTACTATGCGATCCGCATGAGTCCAGAGCTGTCGAGCCACAGCTTCCTCTGGTTCCAGCTCGGCCAGCCGGACCTCGTCCTGCCGCTGCTCGCGGCGGCCGTCTACTTCGTGCAGGCGAAGCTGTCGCAGCGGGGCATGGAGCAGACCGACATGCAGAAGCAGATGGCCTGGATGGTCTACCTGTCGCCGGTCATGATGGGGCTGTTCTCGTTCACCGCTCCCGCGGCGCTGCCGCTCTACTGGACGGCGGGCGGCCTGATCCTCATCGTGCAGACGCTGCTGGGGCAGCGGCTGTACCGGCATCTGGCCGAGGGCGAGGAGCCTGCGGCTCCCGCCGGACGCGCGCGCGGCGCCGCCGCCAAAGGCGTCCGCTGACGCCCCTCGGCAGCAGCTGCGACATGAAAAAGAGCCTTTCCGACCGCCGCTGGCGACATGAAAAAAGCCTTTCCGACCGCCAACGGCGGCTGGAAAGGCTTTTTGGCGCGGCCTGGGCCGAAAGCTACACGTTGACCTCGATCGGCTCGTCCTTTCCCTTGAGCTTCACCCGCATGTACTCCACGTTCTGCGAGCTGCCGAGATTGACGTTCTTGGAGTCGAACTCGATCTCGTCCTGCACTTCAAGGCGACCTCCGTCCTCGACGGTTTGGCCGATCGTCTTGCGCAGCGAGCGGTCGGGATCGTTCAGCAGCAGGTTGCTCTTGAGGACGGGCTCGACCCATTCGACGTCCTGCGCCGAGCCGCTGACATTTTCGAGCGTGACGCGGTAGGTGAGCTTTTTCCAGTTGGCCTTTCCGGGCATGATATCGAGACCTTCGCTGGCGACGCGGGACTTCCAGCCGTCGGTCACGGGAGAGGTGAAATTGCAGCCGCCGAGCAGCAGCGTGGAAAGCAGGGCGAGCAGCGCGAGCAGCTTCATCGAACGGACGGCCGGACGGCGATCCAGCGAGGTGTTCATCGGGCGACAGCTCCTTGTACGCGAAAGTCGGGCAGCCGCGGAAGGCGGCCCTTTCCTCCATTGTAGAGAACGGCGGCTGCCGGGGCAAAGGACATTCCGTGACAATTGCGGCTGCGCCTGTCCGATTGACTGGCGGTGCCGGGAGAAAGCGGCTCTCCTGGCATAGCCTTCCCGGGCGAGGCAGGTTTCATGAGCGGCACGGGGAAACCCGGCGCGCCGGCCCGACGAGGGAGTCGGGAGTGCCTTGGATAGCGGAAATCCAGCGCATCGGCCCGACGAGGGAGTCGAAAGTGCCTTGGCTAGCTGAAAACCGGCGCATCGGCTCGACGAGGGAGTCGAGAGTGCCCTGGATAGCGGAACTCCGGCGCGTCGGCCCGACGAGGGAGTCGGGAGTGCCTTGGATAGCGGAAACCTGGCGCATCGGCTCGACGAGGGAGTGGAGAGTGCCTGAACTCTTCGAGCCTGCGCCCGACCTTACAGAGCCCGCACGTACACTCTCCCGCCATGCGTCTCCGCGGCGACCGGCGCCTCGAAAAACTCCGTCAGCGTCTGCGAGTCGAGCACGTCGGCCACCGGCCCGCTGCGGAAAATCTGCCCCCGGCGCAGCAGCAGCGCATGGCCGAGCTCCGGCACGATCTCCTCGGTATGATGCGTGACGTAGATCAGTGTTGGCGCATCGGGCCGGCGGGCCAGCTCTGAGATGCTTTCGAGCAGCCGCTCGCGCGAGAACAGGTCGAGCCCGTTGCACGGCTCGTCGAGGATGAGCACCCGCGGCGAAGCCATGAGGGCGCGCGCGACGAGCAGCTTCTGCTTTTCGCCCTGCGAGCAGGTGCCGTACTCCCGGTCCCATAGATGGGAGCATCCGAGCGCCTCCATATGCTCCCGGGCTCGCGTCTCGTCCCCCTCGGATACATCGTCGTACAGCCCGATCGTCGCATGGATGCCGCTCAGGACGACGTATTGGGCGCGGTCGGTCTTGTACAGCTTGTCCTGCAAAGAATTGCTCACCCATCCGATCGACTTGCGCAGCTCGCGCAGATCGACCTCGCCGTACTTGCGCCCGAGCACGGACACCTCGCCCGACGTCGGCCAGATGTAGCCGCAGACGATGTTCAGCAGCGTCGTCTTGCCGGAGCCGTTCAGGCCGAGCAGCGCCCAGTGCTCGCCGGGCCGCACGCGCCAGCTGACATCGTCGAGCAGCGTCCGATTCTCTCTTTTCCACGTCACATGCTTCAGCTCGATCATGATGATCCCTCCCGATTCAATTGACCTGTATATCGTTCTATTCTAAAGGATTTTCCTGCAGCGGACCTATACAAAATCTTTAAAATTCGCTGACGAGGCCTTTACATCGCCTTGATATGCTCGCTAGCAGGACAGCCAAGCTGACGAGGGGGACAAACAAGATGAACAGGAAGAAGCGGAACTGGATGCGCGCGGCAGGACTCGGACTGAGCCTGACGACCGCGGCGGCCGGACTGGTGCCGGCAGCGGGCCTGGGAACGGCCGCTGCGGCGACGGAGGAGCAGGCGGCGGTCGCGGCCGTTTCGGCGACGACGTCAGAGACGATGTCTCAGCAGGTGTACGCCGATGCCTTCGCCATGACCAAGATCGGCGAGTACCGCGTCGGCATGGCGAGCGAGGACGGCGGCGTGGCCGAGATCGTGAAGTACAACCGCGACAACGGACGGTTCTACGTCGTGAACGGCTCCGCCACTCCGCCGAGCCTCGACATTGTCGAGCTGAAGGCGGGCACGATGCAGCTTCAGCGCAAGCTCGACGTCAAGCAGCTGGCTGAGGCCGAGGCCGGCTTCGCCTTCGGCGACCTGACGAGCGTCGACATCAATGTGGCGGCGAAGCGCGTGTTCGTCGCCGTGCAGGCGGCAGGCGCGAACGACGCGGGCCGGGTGCTGGAGCTCGATTACGAGGGCAATCTGGTGAAGGCGTATCCGGCAGGCAAGCAGCCGGACATGGTGAAGTCGACGCCGGATGGCCGGTACGTGCTGACCGCCGATGAGGGCGAGCCGCGCGGCGGCGCCGGCACGCCCGATCCGGAGGGCAGCGTCACGATCGTCGATCGCAGCACGGGCACGTCGCGGCAGATCGGCTTCGGCGACGCGAGCGTCATCGACGACCGCGTCCATATCCGCGGGGCTGTCGACGGCAGCGGCCAGATCGTCGGCAAAGGACCGAAGTCCAAAGCGGCGACCGATCTGGAGCCGGAGTACATCGCGCTGTCGAAGGACGGAAAGACCGCGTATGTCTCGCTGCAGGAAAACAACGCCGTCGCCGAGCTCGACATCGAAGCGGGACGCTTTACGGCGGTGCGCGGCCTTGGTCTTAAGGATCTGAGGCTGCCCGCGAACGCGCTCGACCTCGACGGCAAGGACAAGCAGTACAAGCCGGTGACGGCCGACGCCTACGGCGTCTACATGCCGGACGGCATCGCTTCGTACGAGGCGGGCGGCCGCATGTATCTGGTCACGGCCAACGAAGGCGACGCCACGGAATGGCCGGGCATGACGAACGCCTCCAAGGTGAAGTCGCTCAAGGACAAGCTGGCGCCGGGCTCGGCCGCGGCGGCGTTTTTCGGAGCGACCAAGGCGTATGACGACGTCGAGGCGATGAGCGACTGGGGCACGGACGCCATCTATCTGTACGGCGGCCGGTCGTTCTCGATCTGGGACGCGGCGGAGCTGAAGCAGGTGTACGACAGCGGCAACGCGTTCGAGGCGATTACCGCCTCGCGGCTGCCGGACTATTTCAACGCCTCCAACACGAATAAGAAGTTCGATTCCCGAAGCACGAAAAAAGGACCGGAGCCCGAGGACGTGCGGATCGGCCATGTCGGCGAGCGCACGCTTGCCTTTACCGGCCTCGAGCGCATCGGCGGCGTCATGGCGTATGACGTGACTTCTCCGGCGGAAGCCCGGTTCGTCAGCTACGTCAATACGCGGGACTTCAGCGAAAGCGGGGGCGAAAACGCGATGAACACCGATTCCGCGCCAGAGGGGCTCGAGTTCATTGCCGCGGCGGACAGCCCGACGGGACAGCCGCTGCTGCTCGTCGCCCATGAAGTGAGCGGCACGGTCGCCCTTCTGCAGCTGGAGACGACGCGCGTAGAGCTGGCCAGGCAGGAGCTGGCCTTGACGGCTGGCGAGGCGGCGGTGCAGCTGGAGGCGAAAGCGGTGCCCGGAGCGGGAGCCCCGACGGTTACTGCGCTGACCTATTCGTCCAGCCGGCCGGATATCGCCTCGGTCGATGCGGCCGGCAAGGTGAAGCCGCTCCAGGCTGGCAGCGCGGTCATCCGCGTCGTCAGCGCCGACGGCTACGGCGTCGCCGAGCTGAGCGTGACGGTGAAGGCGGCGGCAGAGCCGAGCGTCTCGCCGACTCCGACGCCAAGCGCAACGCCTACGCCAACGCCGACGCCGGGCGGTGGCGGGGGCGGCGTCGTGCCGACGTCGAGCCCGAGCGTCTCGCCAAGCCCGACGCCATCTCCTGCGGCTGTGCAGGTGAGCGTGAGCGGCGGCGTCGCGAGCGGCGTGCTGGAGCAGGCGGCAGGCACGGACGGCTTCGCCGAATTCGGCGCGGCCGGTCTGGAGCAGGCGCTGGAGCGGCTGAGCGCGGCTGGAGCGGCCCGGCGCGAGCTGGAGCTGCGCGCGGCAGCCGGCTCGGCGGACGCGGCCGGACTGCGGCTGACGGCTGATGCGGCCGCAAGGCTGGCGGCGGCAGGCTTAGAGCGCGTGACGCTGAGCGCGGCGGGACTGGCTTCCGCCGAGTGGAGCGGCGAGGCGTTCGCCGCGGCGGTGCGTGCCGCCGGAGGCGGCGCATGGTCGCTGGAGGCGAAGGGCGGCAGCGGCGCGGTGAGCGTGACGGTCATCGCCGCCGGCAAGGAGCTGCGCGGAGCGGACGCCGCAGCGGTGCGGCTGAGCCTGCCTTACGCGCCGTCGACCGTGGAAGCGAAGCGGCCGGAAGCGATCGTGGCGCTCGATGCGGCGGGCCGGCCGATTATCCGCAGCTCGTATCGGGATGGCCGGCTGATCCTGGCCGGCAGCGGCTCGGGCTCGTACCGGATCGCATTTGAAGCTGCGGCCTATGGCGATACCGCCGGCAAGTACATGGAAGCCCCGGCCGCGTTCCTGACGGCCCGCGGCATCGTGCAAGGCACGGCAGCCGGCGTCTTCTCGCCGCAGCGGACGCTGACCCGCGCCGATCTCGCGGTCATGCTGAGCCGCCTGGCGGGAGCGGACAGCGGCGCCGGAGCGGCAGCCGGCGGCAGCGGATTCGCGGACGTGCCGCGCGGCGCCTATTATGCGCCGGCAGTCGCTTGGGCGGCGGCCGAAGGCATCGCGGGCGGCACCGGCGGCGGACGCTTCGAGCCGCTCGCGCCGGTGACGCGCGAGCAGCTGGCCGTGATGCTCTCGCGCTTCGCGGGCAGCGCCGGCTGGGAGCTGCCGTCCGTCGGAGCGAGCGCCTTCGCGGATGCGGCCTCCATCTCGCCGTTTGCACGCGAGGCGGTGGACGTCTTGGCCGGGGCCGGCATCGTGAGCGGGCGTCCGGGCGCGGACGGCCAGGCGCGCTTCGCGCCGCAAGCGTCCGCCACGCGCGGCGAAGCGGCGGCGATGCTCGCGATGTTCGTGCAGGCTTCCTTCCTCTAGAGGTTACTGGGTTTATCCGGCTGTACGGCATGAGCCGGCTGCAGCCGGAAAAAATCGGGCTGCAGCTGTCGTAGAGAGCTTGAAGCTGGCTGGAACCGGAAAAAATCGGGTTGCAGCTGTCGCGGAGCGCTCGAAGCCGGCTGGAACCGGAAGAAATCGGGTTGCAGCTGTCGTAGAGAGCTTGAAGCCGGCTGGAGCCGGAAGAAATCGGGTTGCAGCTGTCGTAGAGAGCTCGGAGCCGGCTGGAGCCGGAAGAAATCGGGTTGCAGCTGTCGTAGAGAGCTTGAAGCCGGCTGTAGCCGGAAATAATCGGGTTGCAGAAACGATGGCTTGAAAACGGATCGGCCAATATGTCGGAAAGCGAATCCGGGCATGTGAAAAGGATGTTCTTTGTCGAATCAATCGACAGGGAACATCCTTTCTCATATAAAGAAAGTCTTTCTTCCTTCGCAGGTTGCCGAGATTAGGGTGCGGATACGAACAGGTGAGGCCGTAACCCGATTACGGGTTGCGGCCTTGGCATTGCGTAAGGACTTCGAAGAGACCCAGAGTCCGTCTCGCATCCATTCGGGTAGACGAGGCGATGTTGCTGCGGCGGAGAGGACGCTCGTCAGTGCCAAATTTACTACTGGTGGAGGCCTTGCGGCAGAAATGGAGCCCGTCAGTGGCAAATTTACCACTGGTGGAGGCATTGCGGCGGAAATGGAGCCCGCCAGTGCCCAATTTACCACTAGCAGAGGCGCTGCGGCGCAGCATGCGTCTGTGCGATCGGATAACCAGCAAGGGCAGCATGCGTCTGTGCGATCGGATAATCACCAGGGCAGCATGCGGCTGCATGCAGACCGCCTGTACGGCCTGCATGCAGCTGCGCGAGCGGACCGCCCAGCCTTATCCCGCCTACCCCCGCATGCGCGAGAGGAACTGGTTCATGAGCAGCGGCAGCGAGATGAGGATCGGCGGATCGTCGGGGCGCGGCTCATACAGCAAGGCATGCTGAAAGGGCGCGGGCGAGGAAGGGCCGACCTCGATCGGCGAGCGGGCGCGGGTGCGCAGCGTCGTCTGCGGCAGCAGCATGTCCATCGCTCCCATCGCCCAGGAAAGCGTCGTCCCCATCAAATAGTAGGTGCCGGGCCGGACGCCGGTGAACCGAAAGGCGCCGGGCCGCGGCAGCAGCGTCCCGTGGATCGGCATGCCCTCCGGAATCGGCTTGGCGAACAGGCCGATCAGGACGAAGCCGTCAAAAGGCAGGACGGGCTCGACGAATCCGCTCACCTCCGACCAGACCGGGGAGGACGACGCCTGGATCGTCGGATCGTCCCAGCTGTCCAGCGCCTGCAGCCGGCGGGCCTGATCGCCGACAGCGGAGCGGGACTGGCGGAACTCGGACGGCGTCAGCCCGACCCGCTGGGTGAAGCGAGTCGTGAACGTGCCGAGGCTCTGCTGCCCGATCTCGAGGCTGATGTCGCGGATCGTGTACTCGGTTTTGAGCAGCAGGTCCTTGGCCCGGCTGAGCCGCAGCGAGGAGACGTAGTAGAGCGGCGTCAGCCCGGTGCGCTCCTTGAACAGGCGGGCGAAATGAGAAGGGCTGTACGAGATATGCTTGGCCAAACGCTCCAGGGGCATAGGGTCGAACAAATTGCCTTGGATATAGTCGATGACTTGATCCAGCTCATCTTGCGGCACGAGGCTCCTCCTTTGTCCGAAGCCGCGCATGGCGGACCTGCAGCCTCGGTCGAGAACATTTGTTCCTATTCTAGTCGATCTGGATGCGATTGGCAAGACTGGGTTTCGGATCCGGCTCCTCTCAGCGCCTCGCGCTGAGCTGGCTTTTCCACAGCACGAAGCGGTGCCGGTCGCGCTCCGCTCCGAGTCCGCGCAGCGCCTCGGCTGCCGGCGTCTCGTCCACCGGGCGGCCGTTCCACTGCTCGACGGCGATCTTGGCCAGCCCCTGGCGGGCGGCGATCGACGCGAGCGCCTGCTGCAGCGATGCGGCCGCAGGCGCTTCGTCCCGCGCCTCTCCCTTCGGGCCGAGGCTGCGGATGCGGCGGCCGTTGCTTTCCACCCAGAAGCGCCACTCTCCGTCCTCCAGGACGAGGAAGTTGCCGGGCTTGCGGGCGAAGCCGCCGTCGCCGTCCCCGGGCCAGTCGGCCAGCAGGCCGAACGGATTGGCCGGATCGGCCGCGCTCAGCACGGTCAGGCCGTCCTCCTCGCCGGGCAGCGGCTGGCGCAGCGACTCGGCGATCTCCCGCGTCGTGAACTGCATCGCCGGGACGCCTTCGATGAGCTGTCCGCGCACGAGCACGCCCCATTCCTCGAGCCGCTTGAGCGCCGGCAGCAGCTCGTCCCAGGCGCATGGCGACATCGCGGCCGCCAGGTCGCGCGACACGATGCCGTAGACGTCGAGCAGCCGGTCGATCCAGCGCAGCGCCGGCGATCCGTCCTGCGGGAGAGAGCCTGCGGCGGGCGCGGCGCCGTCCCCATGATGCGCATTGGAGGCGGACGGCCCTGAACGAAGAGCCGGCAAGCCGCTCTCCGTGCTCGCGCTTGGCTCGGCCGCGCTCCGCTTCGCCAGTCCCGTGCTTGCCGCGGCTTGCGGCCTATGCGAACCGCTGTCCTGCGGCGGACGCAGCGAGCCGGTCCAGAACCAGCGGCCGAGCCCGGAGCCGCCCCAGGCGCCCCGGCCGGAACGGGAGCCGCGCGAGCGGGAGGCCGAAGACGGGCCGCGCAGCGGGGCGAACTGGTCGTTCGATACTTGGCCTTGCCAGACGAGCTCGAGCAGCTCGGCCTGCACCTCGGACGGCTGGCGGCCGAGCTCGCGGGCGAGCGGGGCGAGGAACATCGCGCCGCCGCGCTTCAGGCGCTCCAGCAGCTGCGGATGGGCGGGCCGCGCATCCTCCTGCGGCAGCCAGGAGGCGATCAGATCGCGCGATTCCGGGAGGAAGAAGGCGATCTTGCCTTCCTTTTCCCCGTCGCCCTGGCGTCCGAGCCACAGCACCTCGCCGGAGGCGCAGAGCAGGTCGAGCTCCTCGGGCCGGTAGGAGGCGAGCCGCGACGGCAGCAGGAACGACTCCCAGTACGACAGCGGGAAAAAGAAGCCCTGCAGCTGCTCCAGCACCCGCAGCAGGCCGTGCTCTCCTTGCAGCTGCGTGCCTTGGAGCGCATGCTGCCGGCCGGCGAGGAGACGGCACCAGCGGACGGCGTCCGCCGCCTCGCTGCGGCCGCGCGCCGCCTGCACGGACAGCCGGACGACGCGCGCGGCGGTCAGCGCCGACGTGTAGAGGAGCTCGTCCTCCTCGGCGAAAGGCGCGAGCTGGATGCGGTCCGCCTCCAGCAGCCGCGGAATCAGGCTCCGCGCGCCGTCCGCGCCGAGCGCCGGATAGCGGGCGGCCAGCTCCTCCGGCGTGAAGGCGAGCCGGCCGGCGATCCAGCGCTCGACGACGAAGGACGCGGCGTCGTCCTCCTGCGGGAAGCGGCCGTACAGCTCGGCCTCGTCCGCGCAGATGAAGCGGCCCGCTAGCCCGCCGCCCGGCTCGTAGCCGGCGACGCGCCGCTGCTGCCGCAGCTGGCGCAGCCAGCCGGCTGCCGAGGGATCGGCATCGGCTGCGCCCAGCAGCTCCGCCTCGGTCAGATCGCCCCGCTGCTTGAGCAGCCGGTAGAGCTCGTCCGCGCTGCCCGGGGCGCCTGCGGCAGGCGTCTCGAGACGCCGGCGCTCCGCTTCGAGCACCTGCGGATCGACGGCTCCGCGCAGCGCTTCCTGGCCGAACAGCTCGCCGGCGAGCTCGCGGCTCATCTGCAGCAGCTGCGCCTGGACGGCGCGGTCGAGGCCGTCGCCCTCGTAGATGCGCATGTTGACGTAGTCGGCGGCGAACTGCGAGGCGAGCGGGGACGGCAGGTCGCGGTAATGGACGGCCATCGCGATCCGGCCTTCCTGCATCTGGCCGAGCAGCTCCTTCAGGCGCGGCTCGTCGAGATAGTCCCGCAGGCATTCGCGCATCGCCTCGCCGAGATAGGGGAAGCGGTCCGCATAAGGAAGCGCGGCCCGCAGCAGCTCCTCCCCGCGCAAGCGGAGCTGCCACATCGGCGTGCGGCCGAAGCTGCGCTTCAGCAGCAGCGACGTCTCGGCGATGCGCCGAAACGCTACGGCGAGCAACGGCGAGCCGGGCAGCGCCTCGACGAGCAGCTCCCGCAGGTTGTCCGGCGTCACGGAACGGACTGCCTGCAGCCAGGACGGATCCCACTCCGGCAGCACGAACTCGATGCCGTTGTCCTTGGCGTTGCCGTACAGGCGATGGGGCAGGCTCGTCTCGAACTTCCGCTCGATCGCCAGCTGCAAGGTGCGGTTCACTCGGCGGCCCCAGGCGTTGTGGATGACGATATGGGTCTGGCCGGCGATGTCCTTGTACACCTCCACCGCCAGCCGCGCGGCGGTCGGGACGACGCCGGTCGCCCGCTGCGCGCGCACGAGGGAGACGAGGCTGCGCGCAGCCCGGTCGTCGAGGCGGTACGGCTCCTGCAGGTCGCGGATGACCGCTTCCTCCGCCGCGCTGAAAGGGGCGTCCGATTCGTCGGCGTTCGTCGGAGCGAGCGGAGCCCCGTCGCCGGATGCCGACGGCTTGGGGCGGGCAGGCTCGGACTCCGGGCCGTCGGGCAATGCCGGGGCCGCTCCAACGCGAGCCGCGTCGAATGACATTTCCGAGGGAGCTTCATGGGAAGCCGCATCGGCCGCAAGGATGGTCGGCGCCGCATCGCGAGCATCGGCCGGGGCGGGCGCTCCAACGCGAGCCGCGTCGAATGACGATGCCGAGGGAGCTTCACTGGAAGCCGCATCTGCGGCCTCCAGCCGCTCCATCAGCTCCGTCCAGAGCTGTGCGACGCGTTCGCCGAGCCGGTAGGAGCGGGAGCCGGCCTCGTTGCGCCAGAACGGAATCTCGCTGAAGCGGTTGCCCGTTTCTTTGACATAGACGCGGTCCTTGCTGATGCTCGAGATCATCCAGGAGCTCGTGCCGAGCTGGAACACGTCGCCGACGCGGCTCTCCTGCACGAACTCCTCGTCCAGCTCTCCGACATGGGAGCGGCTGTCGGCGTGGTGCACGGGATAGGCTCCGCTCTGCGGGATTGTGCCGGCTCCCGTCACGGCGGCCATGCGGCTGTTCGGGCGCGGGCCGACGGCGTTCGCCTCGCGGTCCCATTCCAGCAGCGGGCGGGCGAACGGGTACAGTCCGGCCAGCACCGCGAGCATGTCGAGCAGCCGCTGGCGCGGAAAAGCCCGGTAGCTGTCGCTGCCGAGGATGAGCCGGTACATCTCCTCGACCGGAACCGTGTCGAGGGAGGCGATCGCCACCGCCTGCTGCGACAGCACGTCGAGCGCGTGACGCGGCACCTCGATCGGGTCGATGTCCCGCTCGGCGATCATGCGCGCGAGCACCGCGATCTCCGGCAGGACGCCGCGCTGGCGGGCCAGGATGATGCCGCGGCTCGCCTCGCCGACGCCGTGGCCGGCGCGCCCGATGCGCTGGATGCCTGCCGCCGCGGACAGCGGCGAGTCGAGCTGCACGACGAGGTCGACGTGGCCGACGTCGATGCCGAGCTCGAGCGAGGAGGTGGCGACGATGCAGCGGAGACGGCCTTCCTTGAGCAGGCGCTCCACCTCGAGCCGCCGCCCCCGGTCCATGCTGCCGTGATGGGCGCGGCACATTTCCTGGCCGGTGTAGTCGTTGAGGCGCAGGCACAGCCGCTCCGCCATGCGGCGGCTGTTGACGAACACGAGCACGGAGCGGCAGCCCTCCATCAGCTGCAGCAGCCGGTCCATGATCGGGAACCAGACGGAGTCGCGGCTGCCGCCGAGCCGGACGCGCCCCGGCATCGTGACGAGGACGTCCATCGTCTTGGCCATCGCGCTTTCGATGATGGCGACCGGACGGGGAACATAGCCGAGCGGATGGGCAGGCAGCGGCTCGGCTTGGGCGGATGCCTCCTCGGCAAGGGGGCCGATCGGCGCTGGAGCCGCGTCGTGGAGAACCGCCTGCGCATTCACCGCATTAGGGAGGCCTGCCTGCGCATTCGCCGCGTCGTGGAGAACCGTCTGCGCAGTCCCTGCGTCGGGAAGGCCCGCCCGTGCATTCGCCGTGTCGGGGATCCCCGCCAACGCATTCCCTCCATTGGGCGGATCCGCCTGCGCAGTCCCCGCGTCGATGAGATCCGCCGACTCTTCCGCCGCGAAGGCTTTCGGCGGCGCCCAGCCGCCGAGGAAGCGCGCGACGCGCTCCATCGGCTTTTGCGTCGCGGACAGTCCGATGCGTTGCAGCGGGCTTCCCCGCCAGGCTTCGAGCCGCTCGAGCGTCAGCGACAGGTGCGAGCCCCGCTTGTCCGCAGCCAGATCGTGGATCTCGTCGACGATGATCTGCTCGGCCGTCTGCAGCATGAGGCGTCCTTTGTCGGAGCCGAGCAGGATGAACAGCGATTCCGGCGTCGTCACGAGCACGTCGGGCGGACGGCGCAGCATCGCGGCGCGCTTTGAGGAGGGCGTGTCGCCGGTCCGGACGGCGCAAGTAATACCCGGCACTCCTTGGTGTGACCATTGTTCCATCCGCTCCGCGATCTGCGCGACGAACTCCGTCACATGGTCGTAGATGTCGTTGTTGAGCGCCTTCAGCGGCGTGACGTAGAGGACGCGCACGCCCGGCCGCCAGACGGAGGCGGCCTTGCCGGATCCGGCGGCTGGCGCAGAGTCGGATGCCGGTGCAAGGCCGGGAGCGGAGGCAGATTCGGATGCCGAAGCGGATCGGGGCGTAGGATCGACTCCGGGATCGGCTTCCGCAGCTGGCGCAGGCTTGGCTGCGGCGAGGCGACCCGCTCCGGCTCCATCCGGCGAAAAGGCGGCTTCCTTGGCCCGCAGCAAGCGGTCCAGGCAGGGGAGCAGCGCCGCAAGCGTCTTGCCGGAGCCCGTCGGCGCCGCGAGCAGCGTATGAGCGCCGCCGAGGATGGACGACCAGGCGCTGCGCTGCGCATCGGTCGGCGTCCCGAACGAGTCGGCGAACCAGCGGGCCAGCACGGGGTGAAACGGCTCGAGAGCCGGATCGAGGCTGTCCGCGCTCCGGGCCTTCCCCGGCGGGCGGTCTCCGGCGCCCCCGATGGCTTCCGCGCCCGCTTCGACGCCGTCGGCCGGGACTGCGCTTCCTTCATGGCGCCCGGACCGGCTTTTCGGACGAACGCCGGCTTCGGCTTGACGCCGATCCCGGCTCGGACCGCCCTTTTCTCCTGGAGCTTTCATGCTTGCCAAGCCTCCCTCGCACGCCGGATGGCGGCATTTTCCATTAGCATACACCATTGGCCGGGCCGTTGCCTGCTCCGCCGAAAAGAGCGGCTATCGCCATCCGGAGAGATTCCGTCCGTCCGCAACTCTATTAATCTCCCACTCGTCTAGAAGAGCAGGTAGAAAATTCCGGAAATCCGCTATCCCGCCGATCCGCCGAAGGAGGACCTCCATCCATGTCCGTAGTCCCGACCCGCCGTCTGACCGCCGCCGCGCTCGCCTCCGCCCTGCTGGCCGGAGCCGCACTGTCCGGCCCGGCCGGAGCAAGCGCTTCGCCGCTCGCTGCTCCAGTCGCTGCCGCCCCGGCCAAGCCGCTGCCGCCATTCGCTGGAGCGGCCGCCGCTGCGCCTTCGGCGAAGCTGTTCACGCTGGCGTCCAGCGTCCTGCCCGGCGCATCGTCCGCGACCGCCGCTCCGGCTCCGCTGGCGGCCAAGCTGTACGCTTCCGTGCCGCTGGCCGCGCCGGCGGCCGCCGTGCCGTACGCTGCCGCCGCCGCATCGGCGACGATTTTGCTCGACGGCTTCCCGCTCGCCTTTCCTGCCGCGCCGCAGCTCGTGAAAGGCACGACGATGGTGCCTTTCCGCGCCATCGCCGAAGCGTTGAACGTCCCGGTCGTCTGGGACGCCAAGGCCAAGACGGTCGCCGCGAACAAGCCGCTTGCGGACGGCAGCCGGCGCTCCGTGCTGCTGCGCGTCGGCAGCAAGCAGGCGCAGCTGGACGGCCAGGCGGCCGCGCTCGCCCAGGCTCCTGTGCAGAGCGGCGGCAGCGTGCTCGTGCCGCTGAGCTTTTTCAGCAGCGCCTTCGGCGCCCAGGTGAGCTGGGACGGCGCGGCCAAGACGGTCCGCATCCTGTCGCCGGCCGAACGCGTCTACGTCAAAGGCTATTATGCGATCAGCTCGTTCTCGCAGGTGAAGATGCTCGACCGCTTCGACTCGGTCGCCTTCGGCTGGGGGCGGATCGGCGAGGACGGCAAGCTGACGCTCAGCGGCAAAGACTTCTACTGGCCGAGCGCCAGCGGCGCCACGACGCCGGAGAGCATCGTCGCGGACGCGTCGGCGGCGGGGGTCAACACGCAGTTCATGGTGTTCGGCGCGGACGGGCGCGGGGAGCTGACCAAGCTGCTCGGCGATCCGGCGCTGCGGACGGAGGCGATCCAGGGCATCGTGTCGACCGCTTCGATCGGCGGCTTCCGCAGCATCGCGCTCGATTTCGAGGGGCTCGGACTGACGGGGGACAAGGCGGCGGCCAAGCAGTCGTTCACCCGCTTCGTCACCGACCTTCGGACCGCATCCCGGGCCGCAGGGCTCGGCTTGTCGCTGGCGCTCCACCCGCTCAACGGGGCGTTCGCCGGGTATGACTACAAGGCGCTGGCGCAGCAGTCGGACGAGATCGTCATCATGGCCTATGCGTACGAGGGGGAAAAAGGTCCGGAGCCGCTCGTCCGCGTGGACGAGGCGATCCGGCTGGCGCTAAAGGAAACCGACCGCAGCAAGCTGCTGCTCGGCATCTCGATGGGCAGCGAGACGGCGGTCTCGCTGCGCGGTCCGGCCGGGCTCGCCAAGCGCTACGGCCTCAAGGGCATCGCGCTCTGGCGGCTCGGCGCCGGCCTCGTCGACGCCAGCTCGCTCAAGGCGCTCGAAGGCACCGTGCAGCTGCGCAAGCCGGTGGAGGGCTGATCGGCTTTTGCGCTTCGTGCCGCTGGCGGAGCTTTCGGCTCCTCCCGATTGGTCGGTCGGAGCTTCTCGGACGTCGACCCGAGGCATGAGCCCAAGCTGCTGGCCAGCCTGGAATAGAGCGCGGCTTCGCCAGCCCGACAAAATCGGGTTGCAGGCGCATGAGGCCGCGGGAAAAAGGCCGCAGTCCGACAAAATCGGGTTGCAGCCACACGAAGCCGCGGGAAAAAGGCTGCAGCCCGATAAAATCGGGCTGCAGGCACACGAAGCCGCGGGAAAAAGGCTGCAGCCCGAGAAAATCGGGTTGCAGGCACACGAAGCCGCGGAAAAAAGCTTGCAGCCCGAAAAAATCGGGCTGCACCAAAGGCCCCTTTCGGAGCAGCTCACGCTGCCCCGAAAGGGGCCTTTGGCATGTCTGACGCACAGGCATGGAATGGACAAGCGTCTTGTGCCCATGCGTTGGCTAGCTTGTCTGAGCGTGCCGTATAATGTAGAGAACGGTTTTGCCCGTGAAAGGAGACCTCACCATGTCCGAATCGACTTCCGGAGCTTCGTCGCGCCGCATGGCGTCCAGCACCGCCGCCCCGGCTCCGGCACCTGGCCCCGCCACAGCCGAGCCCGCCGCCCCCGCTTCGCCACCGGGCCCCGCCACAGCCGAGCCCGCCGCCCCGGCTCCGCCACCGGGCTCCGCCACTACCGAGCCCGCCGCGCCGCGGGCCGGCTGGAGGGACTTCGTGCGGCTCATCGCCGAGACGAAGCCGCCGCGCGGGCTGTCCGCCGCCGCGCTGACGCTCAGCCTGCTGGCGACGGTCGCCGGCCTCGTCGTGCCGCTCGCGACGAAGCAGTTCATCGACGGCTTCAGCCTGAGCCGGCTGACGGGCGGGCATATCGCGCTGCTGGCCGTCTTTTTCCTGCTGCAGGCGGCCGGCGGAGCGTATTCGAGCTACCTGCTCGCGCGCATCGGCCAGCATGTCGTCGCCCGCCTGCGCGAGCGGCTCTGGCGCAAGCTGATGGCGCTGCCGGTGCCTTATTACGACCGCCACCAGACCGGCGAGACGGTCAGCCGCATGACGAGCGACACGCTCGTCGTGCGCGGGCTCATTACGGACCACCTCGTCGGCTTCGTCACCGGCCTTATCTCGGCAGCGGGCGCGCTCGTCCTGCTGCTGCTGCTCGACTGGCGGATGACGCTCATCCTGCTCGTCGCGATCCCGCTGCTCGCCGGCATCATGGTGCCGCTCGGCATCCGCATGAACCGCATCGCCAAGGCGACGCAGGACGAGACGGCGGGCTTTTCCGGCCATCTGAACAACGTCGTCTCCGAGGTGCGGCTCGTCAAGGCATCCGGAGCGGAGCAGCGGGAGCTGCGCGAGGGACTCGCGGGCATCCGCCGCCTGCAGGCGCTCGGCGTGCGCGAAGGAGCGACCGGCGCGCTCGTCGGCCCTTCGATCTCGCTGACGATCATGACGATGCTCGTCGTCATCATCGGCTACGGCGGCGTGCGCGTCTCCTCGGGCGCGATCACGGCGGGCGACCTCGTCGCCTTCATCCTGTACCTGATGCAGATCATCCTGCCGCTCAGCCAGGTCGCCGTCTTCTTCACCCAGTTCAACAAAGCGATGGGCGCGACCGAGCGCATCAACGGCATGCTCGCCGAGCCGGAGGAGCGGTTCGAGGAAGGGCTGGAGCTCGCGAGAGCGGACCGGCCGATCGTCGCGGAGGGCTTGTCCTTCGGCTACGCCGGGGGAGAGCCGATCCTGAAGGACCTCGGCTTCACGCTGCAGCCGGGGCAAGTGACGGCGATCGTCGGGCCGAGCGGTGGCGGAAAAACGACGCTGTTCTCGCTGCTCGAGCGCTACTACGAGCCGACATCAGGGAGGCTGCTGCTCGGCGGGCAGCCGATCGGCTCGTACTCGCTGGCCAGCTGGCGCGCGCGCATCGGCTACGTCGCGCAGGAAAGTCCGCTCATGGCCGGCACGATCCGCGACAACATGACGTACGGCATCGAGCGCGAGCCTTCTGCGGAGGAGCTGCGCGAGGCGGCCCGCCTCGCCTATGCCGACGAGTTCATCGACGCCTTGCCGGACGGCTACGACACGCAGGTCGGCGAGCGCGGCATCAAGCTGTCCGGCGGCCAGCGCCAGCGCATCGGCATCGCCCGGGCGCTGCTGCGCGCGCCGGACCTGCTGCTGCTCGACGAGGCGACGAGCGCGCTCGACAGCCAGTCGGAGATCGTCGTGCAGCAGGCGCTCGGCAACCTGATGGAGGGCCGGACGACGGTCGTCATCGCGCATCGCCTGTCGACGGTCGTGGATGCGGATCAGATCCTGTTCGTCGAAAAGGGCCGCATCACCGGGCGGGGCACGCATGAGGAGCTGCTTGCCTCGCATGCGCTGTACCGCGAGTTCGCCGAGCGGCAGCTGCGTACGCCCGCCGCCCCCGGTTGACCCTTTTTCAACAAGAATCTATACTTAGGGCAACGCCATCAGGCCGAGGAGGAAGGCCTGGGCACGGCATCTCGCCGGAAACCTGCCGAGGCGGCACGATCCGCCGAAAAAACAGAGAGACCCGGACCGCCGGGAAGGATAGAGAGGACTCATCCTCCGAAAGCGTCGGAGGGAGAGGGAGGAGAATGGATATGCCGATGATTTTCAGCGAGGAGGACCTGCAGCGGATCGCCGAGCCGCATCTGCACGGGTACGGAGCGGCAGTCGCGGAAGAGGCGCGGAGCGCGCTTGGCGGAGGCGCTTCCGGCATCGCCGAGGAGGCTCCGGCCGAAGCGGCGCGCGACGCGAGGGACGAGCGCGGGCCATTCCGCGAAGCCGCCGCCGAAGCGGCGCCTATCGTCTGCGCCTCGACCCGCCGCATCGTGCTCATCAGCCCGTATCCGAATCTGCTGCATGAGCTGATCCGCGACCTGTCGGCCGCCTGCTACGACGTGCTCGTGTTCCACCGCGTGGACGATCTCGTCCTGCACAGCCTGCAGGCGGACCTGTATCTGCTCGATGCCGGGGCGGCCAACGTGCTGAGCTCGGACCCGGGCTTCCGCACGTTCATCGCCGATCCCGCCAAGCGCCGCCGGGCGCTGGCGATCAAGCCGCAGCGGGGCCAGACGGCCTACGGAGGCAAGGCCGCCCGCCAGGCGGCGGAGTCGTGGCAGCTTGCCGCCGCCGCTCCGCATGAGATGCTCGAGCGCATCGGCCAGCATCTGCTGCGGGAGCGCTCTGCCCATGCGGCGGCGGACGAGGGGCTGCCGGGCTTCAAGGATCTCGTCGTCGACACGAAGCGCATGGCCGTCTTCCGCTCCGGCTCCCGGGTCGACCTGACCAAGACGGAGTACGAGCTGCTGCTTCACTTCATCCTGGCCGAAGGCGCGGTGCTGACGCGCGACCATCTCATGGAGGAGATCTGGGGGGCGGCCTTTTTCGGCAACAGCAACGTCGTCGACGTGCATGTCAAAAGCTTGCGGCGCAAGCTCGGCGACAGCGCCGTCAGCCCGAGCTACATCGAGACCGTGCGCGGCGTCGGCTACCGGCTCGCCGATTAGATCCGCGTGC
Source organism: Paenibacillus pasadenensis (assembly GCF_002864175.1). Classification (NCBI taxonomy): domain Bacteria; kingdom Bacillati; phylum Bacillota; class Bacilli; order Caryophanales; family Paenibacillaceae; genus Paenibacillus; species Paenibacillus pasadenensis. Next base: position 492,508 of record NZ_NFEZ01000001.1, read on the forward strand.
GTCAGAACGGCCGTTTCCATGGAACCAAGGCATTCAGGGCGCCTTGATCCGCGGAAGCGGCTGTTTTTTTGCGGGAATCAGGAGGGTCTGCGCCCTGATCTTCGCCTCATCTCCGCCTCATCTGCGCCTGCCCCTCGTTTTCTCTCGCCGCAAGCCGGGTAATGAAGAGCACGACGATGGGCCGGCTGCGCGCGTGCCGCGGGGGCCTGAGCCCATGCCAGAAACGGAAGCGGAGGAGAAAGCCAGATGGGAATTCCAACGGGATTGATCGGCTACGGACTGTCGGGCGCGGTGTTCCATGCGCCGCTGATCGCGGCGGAGGAGGGGCTGACGCTGACCGGCGTCGTCACCTCGCAGAGGGAGAAGGTGCTGGAGGATTATCCGGAGGTGCAGGTGCACGACGATGTCGAGTCGCTACTCGCGAGCGGCGTCGAGCTCGTCGTCGTGGCGAGCCCGAACACCCTCCACTACGAGCATGCCCGCAGCGCGATTCTCGCCGGCAAGCATGTCGTCGTCGAGAAGCCTTTCACCAACACGTCGAAGGAAGCGGAGGAGCTGATCGCGCTCGCGCGCGAAAAGGGCGTTCGGCTGAGCGTATTCCACAACCGCCGCTGGGACAACGACTTCCTCACCGTCCAGCAGGTGCTCGCCTCCGGCGGCATCGGGCGGATCTCCGTCTACGAGGCGCATTATGACCGCTACGCGCCGGAGGTGGAGGTCGAGACGGCGTGGCGCGACCAGCGGCTGCCGGGCTCCGGCATCCTGTACGATCTCGGCTCGCATCTGATCGACCAGGCGGTGCAGCTGCTCGGCATGCCGGAGAGCATCTGGGCCGATCTGCGGTTGGACCGGGAGGGCGCGGTGACGGTCGACTATTTCCACCTCGTGCTCGGCTATCCGCAGTCGCGGGCGATTTTGCGCGCCGGCACGCTCGTGCGTCAGGCCGGTCCGCGCTACATGGTGCATGGGGAGCAGGGCAGCTACATCAAGTACGGGCTCGATCCGCAGGAGGAGCAGCTGAAAAGCGGCCGCCGCCCCGGCGACGAAGGCTGGGGCGCCGACAAGCCGGAATGCTACGGCGAGCTCACGACGGCCGTCGGCGAGCTGACCGTGCGCACGAAGGTCGATACGCTGCCCGGCCGCTACGAGGACTTTTACCGCGGCATCGCCGAGGCGATCCAAGGCGGCGCGGCGATGCCGGTGCCTCCGGAGGACGCGCTCGGCGTCATCCGCCTGATCGAGGCGGCGCGCCGCAGCGCCAAGGAGAAGCGCGTCATCGAGCTCGCCGAAGACGCGTCCATGGCTTGAGCCCAGGCGGCGCGGATGCGGCGGGCGTACGCCAGCACGGCTGCACGGCTGTGCGGCGCGCGGCGCTGCCTGGCGCCTAGCGCTGTTTTTATCCGGCAAGCTCTGCGGCTCGATCGCGCGGAAGCGAAAAAAGGGGCTGTCCCAAGGATCCCAAAACGGATCTCGGGGCAGCCCCTTTTGCATGCAGGCATGGCCAGCGGGAGCCGACAATGCCTTGACCCGGCGCGGGGATGGCCTTGCCCATCGCTCCGCTTCGGCGGCTCCATCGCGCGCGGCGCTTTGCCGCGCTTAGCGCGCGCCGGCGCCGCCGCGCCGCCTTGCGCGCTCGCGGGCGGCGAGCAGCATGGCGCGCTGCGCGTCCTGCTGCGGCTGGCCTTGGCCGGCATGCAGCAGCAGCGCGAGCGCCCCGGCCGCCGCGGCGCAGGCGGCCATCGCGGCCAGGAGCAGCGACACGGAGCTGCGCATCAGCAGCGAGGCGACGGGAGGACCGGCCGCTACGCCGACGAAGCGCATGCTGCTGTAGAGCGAGGTGATCGAGCCGCGCTCCTCTTTGGCGATGCCTTCGGTCAGGAAGGCGTCGAGGCACGGCAGGGCGGCGCCGATGCCAAGCCCGGCGACGCTCAGGCAAGCGACGCGCACCGCCGTCGCTTCCAGCGGGAGGCAGGCGGCGATGCCCGCCGCAGCCAGCGCGCAGCCGCCGGCGATGATCCACTTCATCGCCGCCTTGCGCTTGCCAATCGCCTTGCCGGCAGCGAACGAGGCCGTGCACAGCACAGCCAAAGGGATGGCCAGCACGAGCCCCTTGCGGATGCCGTGCAGGCCATGCTCTTTTTCCAGCGTCTCCGACAGGTAGAACAGCAGGCCGAACAGGATGAACATGGCGAGGCCGCCGATCAGGAACAAGGCGGACAGCCAGCGCGCGTTGATTCGGAAGAGCCGCCACACCTTGGCGAGGAATTGCTTGGCGGGCGGAGGCGGGGCGGCTCCGTCCCGCCGGGCGGGCACGCGCACGAGCGTCAGCAGCAGGAGCAGAGAGAGGGCGCATAGCGCCGGGATCGACCAGAAAGGCGCTTGCCAGGCGAGGATCGCCAGCGCCGAGCCGACAATCGGACTCAGCACCTTGCCGAAGGTGTTGGCCGTCTCGATCAAGCCGAGGCCCGCGCTTACCTGCGCCTCGCTGCGGAACATGTCGCCGACGAGCGGCAGCACGATCGGCATCGCGCCGGCAGCGCCCATGCCCTGCAGCAGCCTGCCGGCCAGGATCCATCCGTAGGCGCTGTCGCCCGCACCGGTCCAGACGCCTTCCCAGCCGCCCGCCCAGCCGCAGATCGCGCCGCCCGCGCCGGCGAGGATGAGGCTCGGAACAATGACCTTGCGCCGGCCGATGCGGTCGGACAAGTAGCCGGCGACCGGGATGAGCAGGATCGCCATGACGGAATAGACGGTAATGAGCAGGCTGGATTGAAGCGGCGTGATGCCGAGAGCGGCCTGGATCCCAGGCAGCACCGGGATGAGCATGGAGTTGCCGAGCGTCATGATGAGCGGCACGGAGGCGAGGGCCAGCAGAGCGGCCTTCTGTCCCCGCGCTCGGGTAGACAGACGTTTCAAGCGAGCCACCGGCACCTTTCTCGTCCAAAAATGCTTGCCTGCGAGTCGCGCGAAAGGCAAGGAACGCCTTGCTTACTATGCGGCTTGCAGGCCCGTTTCATACGGCTTCGCCGTCTGCCGAAGCCTGGGGGAATTGGCGCTCGTACAGGCTGCGGTAGCGGCCGCTGCCGGCCATCAGCTCGTCATGCGAGCCGCTCTCGACGATCCGTCCCGCCTCCAGCACGACGATGCGGCTGGAGCTGCGCACCGTCGACAGCCGATGGGCGATGACGAGGCAGGTGCGCTCTCGGAGAAGCGCGGCGAGAGCCTCCTGGATGAGCGCCTCGGATTCGGTGTCGAGCGAGGCGGTCGCCTCGTCGAGCACGATGAGGCGCGGATCGGCGAGCAGCGTCCGCGCGATTGCGAGCCGCACCGCAAGTGGAATTACGTCTGTTTATTGGTCGACTTCTTCAACCGTGATGGAAGCGCTCAAAGCCTTTGGTATTCAGCGTTCGCTTAGCAACAAAGGCTGGCCCTGCGACAATGAAGTCGCGGAGGCTACTTTCATCAAGACCGAGCTCGCCAATCAACGGCAATTTAAGAGCCTGGAACAGCTAAACCTGGAACTGTGGGATTATATTCACGGGTACAACCACCACCGTCTTCATGGAACGCTGAAGTGCAAGAACTTATATTTTTTATCCAGTTTAGTGTTGACAATCCAAACTGAAAATATGAAGGTGGTTTGATCAAAGGGAATATACCGTGTCAAATTGATTACTTGGGTTCAAACTTTATTTTCTTTTGATGATGGTCCCCCACCAATAATTGAACAAGCAGATTTGATCATGAGTGAAATCAGTAGTAATATTGGAATTAGCTGGGATTGAAAGCCGGCCGTTGATACCCTTCATCTGGTTATTTTTCCGAGCTGAAGCCGTAGATAAGACGATGTCCAACGTAACCCAAGTGTGGTTAGTGGATTACGAGAAAAAGGGCGATATTCGAGTTATATCCATTAACCCAAAGCGATGTCTTTCGTAAAGTCGATCGCAGCTGGGACAAATTTATGCTTCAAAAGTAAGACTTAGCTTTGCTCGATCAGCGACTTAAAAAAGATTAATGGGAGGTAAGTGATGATCAGAACTTCACTCATTATCGTTTTAACGATGATCGTATTTCTCGCCGGTTGTAGTAACGGGTCGGAAAAGAATGGTGCAATCACACCGAATCCGCCGGATTTAGAACAGGGCAACAATTCGTCCATGGATATTCCAAACGGTCAGAAACCATCCGAGTCCGGCCAGGATAACGAACCAGTAAAGGGGAATAATTCAAACCCTGAGGACCCCCTGGATTCGAAACAAAGCAAGCTGCCAGTTGAATTGACGGATGAACAAATTTTAATGAAAGCCCCGGGCCGTTTTGGCGGCTCCAACTATGATGAACAGAAGGTTCAGAACGCTTTAGACGATTTGCCGGCTGATCTGACGGCTGACCGATATATGGAAGAACTACTCCTTCTACTGGCTGAAGATTATCGCCCTTATGTGTCTACCTTCATTAATTTTGAATCCACGATTACGGTTAATAATCAGCGGCCTAATGCAAAGCTTACACTGCCTGCCAACAGGAAGCTGCATATTTCAATCTTGCTAGATGCAAGCGGCAGCATGAAAGCAAAGATTAACGGCAAATCAAAAATGGATTCTGCAAAGGAGGCCATTCAACATTTCGGGGATAAGATGCCCAAAAATGCAGAGATATCATTGCGGGTTTATGGGCATAAGGGAACAGGAAGCAATGAAGATAAGCCTTTATCCTGCAGAACTACGGAAGAAATCTTTCACGGCCAGGGTGTACAGACCGACCAAATAAAAAAGGCGCTCGAAGAAATAAACCCTGCGGGATGGACACCAATCGCGAATGCGCTGGAATCTGTAAAGCAGGATATAAATCCCGAGACAACCGATTCGGTCGTATATGTGGTAAGTGATGGAATTGAGACTTGTGGAGGCGACCCCGTACGGGTTGCCAAAGAGCTTCATGAATCCAAAGTAAAGACAGTTGTCAATATTATTGGCTTTGATGTGGATAATGAAGGTCAAAAAATGCTCAAGCAAGTTGCTGCTTCCGGAGGTGGAGAGTTTATTTCCACCGATACGGGCGAAGCGTTGGAAAAATATTTAAATAAGGCGTATGAAAAATTGCGCGGTGAGTGGACGCTTTGGATAGAAAAAGGGACAGGGCAGGCCAACATTCAAAAAGAAAAGAAACAGGGTGAGCTCAATAGGACACGGGAAACGATGCAGCGTCTGATGAACCAGGAAAACTTGAATTTGCAAGCAGCCCTTAATTATATGAAAACGAAAAAAGAAAGCAGTCTCCCTTGGAGCGATATCTATAAAAAAATTGAAAATCGCAAAAGTTTCGCATGGAGATACGCAGACGAAACTGGCAGGCGTTTATATAACGAAGTTTCTCAAAATGGCAAGCAGGTTTATGACGAGATCCAGGATGAAGGAAAGAAGAATGTCGATGATTTGACAGATAAAACTAAGAATTGACAACATAGTAGGTCATATCCGTCCGATATTTTAGGGAAAACCCCCGATATGCAGTAAGCTACTCAAAGAAACCAGCGCCTGTTGCAGGCAGCTGGTTTTTTTATCATTCGTATTTTTTATAAATCCTGGCTTGCTTGAGCCGATCGAACTGTTTGCCCATCCATGTGTCTGGTTCCATACATTGGCGGTGTTTTGCCTTCCTCCAGCGGGACATGAGCTCTCCGGTCCGGCGGCGGTCGAAAAAGGCCATGTCGAGGCTCTGCAGATGGCGGTACAGCGAGGTGCGGATGTCGAGCACGGCGTGCTGGCCGGCCTTGGCAAACGCCTGGCTGCTGGCGTAGCCGAACGAACCGAGCAGCGCCGAGCAGCGCCGAGCAGCGCCGCCGTCGCCATGCCGCCGCCGGCGAGCGGCAGCAGCATGGCGTAGTCCCGCTCGGGATAAAGGCAGCATGCCGGTTCGCGGCCTGGACGATGCAGCATGCCGGGCTAGGCGCAGCTTGGCCGCGCTCGCCCCGCTGAAACGTCCTGGAGCCTGCTCGGCTGCCGCCGCCCCGCTGAAACGTCCTGTAGCGGCACGGCTGCCGCCGCCCCGCTGAAACGTCCTGGAGCCTGCCCGGCCGCCGCCGCTCCGCAGAAACGGCCCGGAGCGGCTCTGCCGCCGCTGCTCCGCATAAACGCTAGGCGGAGCTGGAACGCTGCCGTCCCGCCGCGGCCTTCAGCAAGGGCAGCGTCACGACGACCTCGGTGCCTTCTCCGACCTTGCTCCGTACGAGCAGCGTGCCTCCGTGGTTGGTCACGATCCGTTGGCTCACCATGAGGCCGAGTCCGTTTCCTTTCTCCTTGCTCGTATAAAACGGCTCTCCAAGCCGCGCCAGCTGCTCCTCGGGAATGCCGACGCCCTCGTCGCGGATCGTCACGACGGCCTGGCCCGGCTCAGGGCAAGCGAGCGCGACGCTCAGGCGGCTGCCTCGCTCCGGCATCGCCTCGATGCCGTTTTTCATCAGATTGAGGAACACCTGCTTGAGCTGGTTCGGCTCGCCGGCGACGATCGGATCGCCGCCTCCGAGCTCCATCCGCACGCGCACGTCGTTCAGCAGCGCCTCCGGCTCGATCAGGGCAGCCATGTCCTCGAGAATCTCCCGCAGCCTGCAGTCCTGGTAGCGGTCAGCCTGAGGCTTGGCCAGCACGAGGAACTCGCTCACGATGAAATTGATGCGGTCGAGCTCCGCCAGCATGATCGTATGGTAATACGGCGCGAGCGTCTTGCCCTCGAGCTGCATCTGCACGAAGCCGCGCAGCGTCGTCAGCGGATTGCGGATCTCATGCGCCACGCCGGCGGCGAGCTGTCCGACGATCGACAGCTTCTCGGCGCGCCTCAGCAGCTCCTCGGTCTGCTTGCGGCTCGTCATGTCGCGGGTGATGCACGATACGGCGATGATTTCGCCGTGCTGGTCGCGCACCGGCGAGGCCGTCGTGCTGACATCGATGCGGCGGCCGTCGCGCGTCTGCATCCACGTCTCCGCGTCGACCCAGGGCACGCCGAGCAGCACGCTTTCGATCATGCGCTCGAGATTGCAGCGCTGCTCCTCCGGCAGCACGGCCATGCCGCCGGGAGCCTTGAGCTCCGCCTCCGTCCAGCCGAACATCGCTTCATAGGCCCGGTTGGCGCTGATGAGTCCGCCCCTCAGATCGTAGCTGTGGATGGCGTCCCTCGTATGAGTGACGAGCGATTCGAGATATTCCTTCGTCCGGCGCAGCTCCTCCGCGGAATCCTTGAGCCGGTTCGTATAGGAGTCGAGGCTCGTCGCCATGACGTTGACGCTGGAGGCGAGCTCGCCGATCTCGTCGTTTGAGCGGACCGTGACGGGCTGGCTGAAATTTCCGGCGGCGAGCTGATTGACGCGGCGCACGACAAGCTTGAGGCTGCGCACGGCGACGCCGGCGAGCGCATAGCTGACGATGACGGTCATGACGACGAGCATGAGGGAGATGGCGAAAAGCAGCAGCAGCTGCTGGCGCAGGTCGCGGCTGAATACCGATTTGTCGATCGTGACGATGAGCGCGTAGTCCCGGATGTTGTCGACCGAGTACGGAATATATCCGCGCAGCGCCGGCATGTCCCCGATCGTCGTGTCGACGGTGATCGGCTCGCCGGAGCGCACGGCCTGACGGATGTGGCCGTAGTCCTCCGGAGCGGCCAGCCGGTAGCTGCCGAACTCCAGCGCGCTTGAAAAATCCAGCCGGCCGTCGTCGTCGCCCGCGCCGCCGGAGCCGGGCGGGGGAATGAGGCTGTAGTTGAAGCCGCTCAGCTCCACCAGCCCGGGGATGCGGACAAAGGAGCTGCCGAGCTGAAGCTCTCCGGGCTGCTTGCCGCTGCGGATGGCCGCCGAGCTTTCCAGGGTGAGGCGGATCAGGTAATCCATCGTGCCGTCGTAATAATAGCTGGTCATGACGGTCCTGCCTTCGTCGAGCACGGTCGCGCCGCTCGCCCAGAAGTCCTGCAGGCTGGTGCCTCCGGGCAGCGTGACGTAGCGGCTGCGGTAAAGCTGCCGCAGCGCGTCGTAAGGCGGCGCGACGGCGGACAGCGTCGTTCCCGCCTCGCCGGGGCGGGTGCTTTTCACGATCTGCATTTCCCCGTCCACGGGAAGGATGAGCGCGATATTGTCGAGGCCGAGCTTGCTGCGCGACTCCTCCAGCCGGGCGGACTCGGCGGCGCCGGCTTTGTCTCCGATCAAGGCGCGGACGGCGATCGAGGCGACGCGCAGCCGCTCCGACTGCCCGAGCTCCAGGTGGTAGTTTTCCTTGAGGACGGGCGTCAGCGAGCCTCGGATCTGGTCTCCGGCGGAGAGCAGCTGGCGCTCGGCCGCATGGCGGCTCTGGTTGCCGGTATACAGGTAGAAGACGAGGAGATTGAGAGCCAGCATGATCGTCACGACGGCAAAAATCAATGCGGACAGCTTGAGCTTGATGGACATGCCGGTATCCCTCTCTTCGACTGGAGCCTGGGGGGTCGGTCCGTACATGGCGCCGTCCCTCGCCGCTAGCCGACGCCGGTCCAGAACATGTCCATGATCGGTCCGGCCAGCTCGGACGGAGAAGCGTACATGTTCTTGGCGGCCTGGCGGTTGCCGATCATGAGCAGGGCGGTATAGGAGTGGGCCATGAGCATCGAATCGCCCTTCCTGATTTCTCCATCGGCTATCGCCCGCGCAAAATGCAGAGAGAGAAGATCGTGCAGCTCCTGCTCGGCTTCGCGGATCGCGGTCCGCTGGCGGTCATCGAGATAATGCGACGCCTCGCGCATGAGCGCCTCGAATTCGATATGCTGGATCCGCGACAGCCTCCTCTCGGCCACCTCCTGCAGGCGCAGGCGCAGGCTCTTGCCCTCCTGATCCAGCACGCGCCGCGTCCCGGCGAGGGCGAGCTGGAGCATGCGGATGACGGCGGCCGTGAACAGCGCCGGCTTGCCTTCGAAGTGATAGTAGACGGAAGCCTTGGTCACGCCGCAGCGTTCGGCGATGCCGCTCAGCGAGACGGCCTCGTAGCCCTCCTCCATGAACAGGACGGAGGCGGTTTTCAAGATCTCGTCCCGCACCGGCATGCGGTCCTCCCGCCGGGGGCGGCCGGGCGAGCGGCGCTGCGGCTCGCGTGCTTCGCCGTCGGGACGGACGGCTCCATTCGAGGCGGAATCATGGGGATTGGACATGGGCTCGTCCTCCTTTTGTTGAATATTAACCGTTGGGTATATATAATGATCTCAGTCAGACCGGCGCCCCGCTTCTCCCGGAAATTGGGGGGAAGAGGAAGAGCTGTCTTGGAGATTACAGTTTACCATGAATAAGGCCGGAATGGATGAATGGCAAGCCGGGCGAGGGAGAGATGGAACATGGCAAAACGAGGATCGTGGATCGCGTGGGCGACGACCCGCCGCGGACGCTGGATTACGCTGGGCGCGTGGGTGGCGGCGGCCGCGCTGCTGATGCTGCTGCTGCCGGGCGTGCGGTCGCAGGCGGACAGCAACGCGCCGAATTTCGACGAGAGCAAGCCCTCGGTGCAGGCGGAGAAGCTGCTTGCGGAGCAGTTCCGCAGCGAGGAAGGCACGCCGGCGCTCGTCGTCTGGCATCGGGAGGGAGGGCTGTCGCAGGACGATCTGAAGGCGATCTCGGCCGTATCGGCGGACGTCGCCGCATCGCCGCTGCCGGGGCAGCGCTCGTCGCTGCCGCTGCATGAGCTGCCGCCGCCGGCGCTGGCGGCGCAGCTGTCGGAGGACGGCAGCACGCTCGTCTGGCCGGTCGTATTCCAGCCGGACGCGCCGACGGAAGAAATCAAGCAAGGCGTCGAGCAGCTGCGGGAGCGGACGGAGAAAATCGCCGGCACGCCGGCATTCGAGGCGGACACGGCGGACGGGGCGGAGCTGAGCGCCCGCCTGACCGGCCCGGCCGGCATCTCGGTCGACGCGACCGAGCTGTTCAGCAGCGCGGACGTGTCGCTCATGATCGCGACCGTGCTGCTCGTGCTCGTCTTCCTGCTGGCGATCTACCGCTCGCCGGTGCTGGCGCTCATCCCGCTCGTCGCGGTCGGCTTCGCCTACGCGGTCACCGACCCGCTGCTCGGCTACATGGCGTCCAAAGATTGGATCGACGTCGACTCGCAGGCTGTCGCGATCATGACGGTGCTGCTGTTCGGCGCAGGGACGGACTACTGCCTGTTCCTCGTCAGCCGCTACCGCGAGCTGCTGGCCGAGGAGCGCAGCCCGGCCGCCGCGCTGCGCGCGGCGCTCGGCAGCTCAGGCGGCGCGATCGCCATGAGCGGCCTGACGGTCGTCATCGCGTTGCTGACGCTGCTGTTCGCGCAGTACGGCGTCATCAAGCGCTTCGCCGTGCCGTTCGGCCTGTCGATCCTCGTGATGGCGCTGTCCAGCTTGACGCTGCTGCCGGCGCTGCTGTCGATTTTCGGACGCGGCTCGTTCTGGCCGTTCGTGCCGCGTACGCCGGAGATGGCGAAAGAGCGGGCGCGCCGCAAGGGCAAGCCCGCTCCGAAGCGGACCGGGCGCCGGGGTCCGGGCTTCACCGGCCGCCTCGTCGTCCGCCGGCCGTGGACGGTCACGCTCGTCTCGGTCGCGCTGCTCGGGGTGCTCGCCCTGTTCAGCACGCAGGTGAAGTTCACGTTCGACATCCTGTCCTCGTTCCCCGAGGAGATGGAGTCGCGCCAGGGCTTCGCCCTGATCGGCGACAACTTCTCGGAAGGCACGCTTGCTCCCGTGACCGTGATGGCGCAGGGGGAAGCGGGAGCGATTCCGCCGGTCGCCGAGAAGCTGCAGGCGCTCGGCTCGGTCGCCAAGGTCGGCGAGCCGGCGGAGGCCGCCTCGCAGCCGGGCCTGCGCGCCTGGAAGGTCGAGCTGGCGATGAATCCGTACTCGCAGGAGGCGATGGACGCGCTGCCGGCGATCCGCGAGGCGGCGGAGCAGGCGATCGGCGGCGCAGACGCGGCGGACCGCGTCTGGCTGGCCGGCCAGACCGCCGTCCAGTACGATACGCGCGAGGCGGAGGCGGTCGACCAGCAGGTCATCATCCCGCTCGTCATCGTCCTCATCGCCGCGCTGCTGCTCGTCTACCTGCGCTCGGTGACGGCGATGGTCTACCTGATCGGGACGGTCATCCTGTCCTACTTCGCCGCGCTCGGGCTCGGCTGGCTCGTGCTGCACGAGCCCATGGGCGTCGATGCGATCCAGGGAGCGATCCCGCTGTACGCCTTCGTGTTCCTCGTCGCGCTCGGCGAGGACTACAACATCTTCATGGTATCGAGCATCTGGAAGAAGCGCCGGAAGATGCCGCTGAAGCAGGCGATCGCCGAAGGCGTGAGCGAGACCGGCCCGGTCATCACCTCGGCCGGCCTCATCCTGGCGGGCACGTTCGCCGTGCTGGCGACGCTGCCGATCCAGGTGCTGCTGCAGTTCGGCCTCATCACCGCGCTCGGCGTGCTGCTCGACACGTTCGTCGTGCGGCCGTACCTCGTGCCGGCGCTCACCGCGCTGCTCGGCCGCCGCGCCTTCTGGCCCGGCGAGCTGTCGCGCGTGCCGGAGGACGAAGTTCCAGCGGGCGGCGAGTTGGTGAAAGCCAGCGCTGAAAGAAGCTTGAACAAGTAGGCTGTCAGGCGAATGCGCCGGAGAATTGGACTGCGTCCGAATTAGTCAGGCCAGCCTTCTGCTGATGGCAGAGCAGAAGATTGAAGCGTGGTAGGGGATGACCAAACGCTCCTAAACGACATCATTCCCGGCCGAAATTTAAGGCGAAAAAATGAAACGGGACGAAGCTCCGTGGGTATTCCGGCTTCGTCCTGTTTGCGTTTTCATCTAAAGTTGCTTATTTTCCTGCGATGACCACAACCTGCGGAAGCCCCAGTTGCAGAACACGATGTTAAGAGTGAAGAAACGACAAAAGAAGACCATGCGTTAAAGAAGGCTGCGAAACGGTCTTTAATACAACAAGAAAAAACTTACAAAGATTATCCAGTAGGAGTGATGACAATCAAAGGGCGATGAGGTAAAGTGGATATATTACCAGATATCTACATTTGTGGAATTGGAGAAATATATCGTTGAAAGCCAACGTTAAAACGGAGGAAACACTAGTGAAAAAGTTCAAGAGCTTTTTTGTTGCTGCCGTTGTTGTTGCCGCAATGTCGTTGTCGTCTGCTTCGGCCATTGCTGAAACTGCACCGCCATCCTCAACCATTGTAGATTCATCTAATCCTGTAAAGCAACCAAGAACGAGCTTCCTGACTATCGACAATGCCAATCTTAATAATGGCGGAAATTCTTGGTTCCAGCCAAGTGGATACGACTATGCAAGAGTATACGTTACCAATACAACATCTTCATCTCTGACCGTTTACGTATCGTACGATTCGGACAAAACAAACATCGGTACGCATACTGTCTCTGCAAATAGCAGCTTGACTATTAATGTCTCTCATGCAAGTGGACATGTATTTTACCTTGATTACGCTACGAGTAGTGGCACAGCAGGTGGAAAACTTAGCGTACGAGCATCTGATGTACCTCTAACCTAATATCGGATGTGAAGTAATAAGGCGCTACAGCCTTATGGGAGTAAAACGAATAAAGAATAAAAAAGGTCGGTAGAATTTCTACCGACCTTTTTTCATGGAAGAGAGCATGAGCGTCCCTCGAGCTGAGCGATCGCCGCCTGTCTGCCTTTTTTAATATCGTCAAGCCTTCAGTCCATCTCATAAATCGACCCCGACTTGCTGGCGAACAGCTCGGCGTACACCTTCTCGGCGTAGGCGTCGGTCATGCCGGCGATGTAGTCGGCGACGAAGCGCGGCCAGCTCCACTTGGCGCTGTGGCGCTCGTAATTCTGCAGCCAGTCGGTAGGGATGATGAGCCGGCCGGTCTCCGGCCGGATGAAGCTGTCCCACAGCCGCTGGATCATGATCTCGCTGCGCATCTGCAGCCGTTGGACGCGGAAGTCCTTGATGAGCGTCACCCAGGCGAGCTTTTTCAGAATCTCCATCGTCCGCAGCAGCTCGTAGTCGCATGCCCCGTCGCGCACGAACGTGACGCGCTTCCAGCCGCCCTCGTCGATGATGCCGATCCGCCCGGCGAACGTGCTCACCCAGCGCGCCTTGATCTCGCGGCGGGTCCGGGACGACTCGCGGCCGCAGGCGAGATAGATCTCCTCCCACTGGCCGATGAACGCGTCCAGCACGCGGCGTACCATCGCGGGGATGTCCACTTCCTCCCAGTGGAAGTCCTGATTGCCCTCGTCGTCGACGATTTCCTGGACGAGATGCGTCTGCAGGAACTCGCTTTCGAAAAAGCTGCGGTTCATGTCGATCTTGCCCGCGCGGATGCCGTCCTCGATGTCATGCGTCGAGTAGGCGATGTCGTCGCACAGGTCCATCAGCTGCGTCTCCAGCGTGCGCGCGCCCTCCGGCATCTGCCAGCGCTCGCGCAGCTCGCGGATGACCTCCCACTCGGGAGCGTAGGCGCCCTTGATGCGGCCGGGCTCGTCGAGGTTGTACGGATACTTGTTGACGGCCAGCAGCACGGCGGCGGTCAGGTCGAGCCCGCTGCCGCTGCCGGCGCGCTTTTCGAGGAACATGAGGATGCGGAAATTCTGCGCGTTGCCCTCGTACTTCATGCCGTACTGCTCCTGCAGCAGCCGGTTCAGCACCTCTTCGCCCCGATGGCCGAAAGGCGGGTGGCCGAGGTCATGCGCGAGCGCCGCGCATTCCACGACGGCCGGACTGACGACCAGGCCCGGATGCTCGCCCTGCTCGACGAACGGATAGTGCTTGGCCAGCCTGCGCGCCGCCTCGCGGGCGATCTGCGACACCTCGAGGGAATGCGTCAGCCGCGTCCGGTAGTAGTCGCCCGATCCGGCGCCGAACACCTGCGATTTGCCTTGCAGCCGGCGGAACGCCGGCGATTGGATGAGCCGCGCGTAGTCGCGCTCGTATTCTTCCCGTTCCTCGCTGAAGGTGCCAAGGGCCGGTTCGTCCAGTCTCATATGCCGAATATCCATCTGCTGCCGCGTCCCCCTTGGCCGTGCCGAGTATTTTGCAAATTGTAGCATGAAGCGCGGGCGCTCCGGTAGAGCAAGCTGTCCCGCAGGACAGCCGCCTTGAGAGCCCTGCCGTGCGGCGCAGCCGGCCCGCCATGCTGGAGAAGTCCTGCCGTGCGGCGCAGCCGGCTCGCCCTTGCCGCGCGGCAAGGAACCGGCCCGCCTGCGCCGCACTCCTTACAGCGCCGGCAGCCTCGCCATCGTCTGGCGCACGATCGCGCAGGAGCGCTCGAACAGCTGCCGCTCAGCCTCGTTCAGCCGCAGCTCCAGCACCTCCTGGATGCCGCCGCGCGAAAGGATGGCCGGCACGCCGATGCCGATGTCTCGCTGCCCGTACTCCCCGTCGAGAATGGCCGACACGGCCATGATCCGATGGTCGTTGTTCAGGATCGAGCGGGCGATCGCGGTCAGCGCGGCGGCGATGCCGTAGTGGGTGGAGCCTTTGCCGAGCAGGATCTCCCAGCCCGCATTGCGCGTGCGCAGCGCGATCTCGTCGAGGCTCAGGTCCCGGAACCGCTCGGGGTGCTGGGCCAGGATGTCCGCGAGCGGCTTGCCGCCGACCGTCACATGCGACCAGACGGGGAACTGGGACTCCCCGTGCTCGCCCATGACGTAGCCGTGCACGCTGCGCGGATCGACCGGCAGATGCTCGGACAGCAGCGTCTTCAGCCGGGCGGTGTCGATCGAGGTGCCGCTGCCGACGACGCGCTCGCGCGGCAGGCCCGACAGCTTCCAGACGACGTAGGTGACGATGTCGACCGGATTGGCCGCCACGAGGAAGATGCCGTCGAAGCCGGTTCCCATGATGCGCTCGATCATGCCCTGATACAGCCCGTAGGAGGAGTCGAGCAGGTCGAGCCGCGTGCGGCCGTCGACCGGATTCTCTCCCGCGCAGAGGAGGATGAGGTCCATGTCGCCGCATTCGTCCAGCGATCCGGCCCGCACCTTCGTGCGCGAGTGGCTGAAGTCCACGCAGTGGGAAAGGTCCAGCGCCTGGGCCTGCGTCCGCTGCTCGCTCCGGCCGACGAGCAGGATCTCGTCGCATACCGACTGGTTGAGCATCGCGTAGGCGCAGCTCGCCCCGACCTGGCCGGCTCCGATGATGGCGGCCTTGCGCAGTTTTCCCGTCATGTCCATCCGCTCCTTCGCTCGGCTTCGGAGCCTCGCCCCGATTCGCCGGTATGGAACAAAATATGCCCGATCGCCCGTCCAGTGTCAAATAAATGTTAGCATAGATCACATAATCATCGAAAGACCCGTACATAGCCGCGCCCGTGCGGCCGACCGACCGCCGTCATCCAGCGAGGCGCCGCGCGCTGGGAGCTGCGCGAGGCGGATACGAGCCGGAGTCAAAAAGGCATCCTCCGCGTCCAGTCACGCAGAAGATGCCTTTTTTGGAACGGACTCGTGCCTTGCGCGCAAGCAGCCGCGCCTCTCGCAACGACTCTCGGGTCCAGCCGCGGCGTCCGGCCTGCCGCGTCCTGTCCTCGGCCCGCGGAGCCGCGCCTCCGGCTCGCAGCGGCGCTCCGCTTATCCCCGGCGCTCCGCCGCGTCGCGGATGAGCCGGTGCAGCAGCGGCAGCGGATCGGCCGGAGCGGCCGCCGCCATGCGGGCGTCCAGCTCCGGGCCGCTGTCCGCAAGAGCGCGCAGCTCCTGCATCAGCGTGACGGTGGACAGCTTCTCCTCCGGCAGCACCCGAGCCAGTCCGGCCGCCTCGAACGAGGCGGCGTTGCGGATCTGGTCGCCGCGGCTCTGCGCCAGCGTCAGCGGCACGAGCAGCATCGGCTTGCGCAGCGCGAGCAGCTCGAAGATCGCGTTGGCTCCGGCCCGCGAGAGCACGGCGTCCGCCAGCGCCAGCACGTCGGGCAGCTCCTCGGACAGGTATTCGAACGAACGGTAGCCGTCCGTGGCCTCCATCAGCTCGGAGCCGCCGCCTTCCGCTTCCTCGGAGCCGCCCGTCCCGGCCGGCCTCGATGCCTCTGCGCCTGTCGCGGAGCGTCCGTCCGCCGGAGCCGTCGGCCCCAAATCTCCGCCTGCTGCGGGGGCGATCGGCGCGCCGCCGATGCGGACGATCGGCCCGCTCGGCTGGAGGGCCGGATCCCGCGGAGCGGCCGCCGCCGCCGCTTGAGCCGGCGCTGCGGCCGGAGCCGCCGCCTGCCCTTTGCCGCGCAGATGCACGACCTGCCAGCGCGGCAGCAGCTCCGGGAGCGCCTCGTAGATCGCCTCGTTGAGGCGGCGCGAGCCGAGGCTGCCGCCCATGACGAGCAGCACGGGGCGGCTGCGGTCGAAGCCGCACAGCCGCCGGCCGCGCTCGGCGTCGCCGCTGTACAGCTCCGGACGCACGAGCGGGCCGGCCTGCACGACCTTGGCGCTTTTGATGTAGGCGGCCGTTTCCGGGAATGTCGTGCAGACGGCCGTCGCGCACGGAATCGCGATCCGGTTGGCGAGGCCCGGCGTCACGTCGGACTCGTGGATGATCGCCGGCACGCGGTTCAGCTTGGCGGCCAGCACGACCGGCACGCTGACGAAGCCGCCCTTGGAAAAGACGACATCCGGCTTCAGCTTCCGGATAAGCGAGGCCGCCTGCACCAGCCCCTTGCCGACGCGCAGCGCGTCGGTGACGTTTTTGCGGTCCCAGTAGCGCCGCAGCTTGCCGGTCGAGACGGAGTGGTACGTCACGCCGTCGATCGGCTCGATCAGGGAGCGCTCGATGCCGTCCCGCGAGCCGATGTAGTGCACGCTCCAGCCGTCCGCGAGGAGGCCGGGGATGAGCGCCAGATTGACGCTCACATGGCCCGTCGTGCCGCCGCCGGTGAGCACGATGCGCTTGCGCTTGCCGCGGCTCGGCAGCGCCGTTCCGCCCCGATGGCCGGCTTCATCGCGCTCGGCATCCGCGCCCCGGAGCTCCATGTCGGCGCGCTCCGCCTCCGCGACTGGCGCGCCCGCCGCTTCCTTTCGGTTGTGCTCCATGCGCTAGCCCCGTTCCCAGGCTTCGCGCCGCAGGACGCGCACGCCCTCCGGTCCGGCGATGTAGGCGGCATCGGCCATGCCGACGAACAAGCCGGTCTCCAGCACGCCGAGCAGCCCCTTGAGCTCGCGGTCGAGCGCGCCGGGCTCCTCGATCAGGCCGAAGTCGCAGTCGAGCACGTAGTTGCCGTTGTCGGTGACGACCGGCTGGCCGTCCCGCTCGCGGCGCACGGCGCGGCAGCCGGCGGCCTCGACGCGGCGCGCGGTCGAGCGCCAGCCGTACGCGGCGATCTCGACCGGCACGGTGAACGCGCCGAGCTTGCCGACCGCCTTGGACTCATCGGCGACGATGACGAGCCGCTTGGACACGGCCGCCACCATCTTCTCGCGGAAATGCGCCGCGCCGCCGCCCTTGATGAGCGCCAGCTCCGGCGTCACCTCGTCCGCGCCGTCGATCGTAACGTCGAGCGGCTCGAGCTCCGACAGCTCCGCAAGCGGAATGCCGAGCTCAAGCGCCAGCTTCTCGGTCGCGTCCGAGGTCGGCACGCCCGTGAAGCGCAAGCCTTCCTCCTTCATGCGCCGTCCCAGCTCCAGAATCGTATAGTAGACGGTCGATCCCGTTCCGAGTCCGACCTTCATGCCGCTCGCGACCGCTTCGGCCGCCTGGATGCCCGCCGCCTGCTTGAAATTCATCGTTTCGTTTCCTCCCGATTCGTTGGTCTGTCCGCACGGGTCAAGCTCTTCGCGCGTCACCTGTCTCTTTCGCACATTAGACGGTTCCGAAAGCCTTGTCAAATGCGAACAAGCCCTTTTGCCGCCGCCCGCGCGAACTTTTTCTGCGGCGGCCGGCCCGCGGCCCCTGCTATCCGGCCGGCCAAGTCTGGTATACTGGAAGATGCCGGCTTCTCCCGCCTTCCGCGGGCTGCGGAGCCGCCACTTGAATCTCCAGACAGGCGGGTGCCGAGTTGATCTACTTCCAGCAGGCCTATTCCCTTTTTTATGTGCTCAATATCGTTCTGGCCATCGCGGTCATCTTCCTCGAGAGGCGCAACATCGCCTCGACCTGGGCATGGCTGATGGTCCTTTATTTCCTGCCCGGCATCGGCTTCGTGCTCTATCTGCTGCTCGGGCAGAACCTCAGCCGCCGCAAGATCTACAAGTTCAAGCTGAGCCAGCTCAAGAACGCCCGCCAGCGGCTGAAGACGCAGCAGCGCATCGTCGAGAAAGGATTGTATTCCTTCAACGACCCGCTCATGACCTATTACCAGGATATGGTCTACATGAACCTGGTATCGAGCGACGCGCTGTTCACGCAGGATAACGAGGTCGAGGTGTTCACCGACGGCGAGCGCAAGTTCGACTCGCTGCTGCGCGACATCGAGGAAGCGACGCATCATATCCATCTGATGTATTACATCATCCGGGCGGACAAGCTCGGCAAGCGCGTGCTGCACACGCTTTGCCGCAAGGCGGAGGAGGGCGTCGAGGTGAGGCTCATCTACGACGACATCGGCAGCATCCGGCTGAACAAGAAATACTTGCGCATGCTGCTCCGGGCCGGCGGCCAGGTAGGCGCCTTCTTCCCATCGAAGATCTTCTTCATCAATCCCCGGCTCAACTACCGCAACCATCGCAAGATCGTCGTCATCGACGGCAAGATCGGCTATGTGGGCGGATTCAACATCGGCGACGAGTACGTCGGCAAGGTGAAGCGCTTCGGCTTCTGGCGCGATACGCATCTGCGCATCCAGGGCGGGGCGGTGGCGCAGCTGCAGGGCCGGTTCCTGCTCGACTGGAGCCTCGCCTCGACGCAGCCCTTCCTGACCGACAGCCGCTACTATCCGGCGCCGGAGGCGGGCGGCAGCGTCGGCATGCAGATCATCTCCAGCGGCCCGGACTCCGAGTGGCAGCATATCAAGAACGGCTACATCAAGATGATCAACTCGGCCAAGATGTCGGTGATGCTGCAGACGCCTTATTTCGTGCCGGACGACAGCCTGCTCAGCGCGCTCAAGATGGCCGCTCTGTCCGGCGTCGATGTCAAGGTGATGCTGCCGAGCAAGCCCGACCATTTCTTCGTCTACTGGGCGTCGCACTCGTACTTCGGCGAGCTGCTCTCGGCGGGCGTGAAGTGCTATCTGTACGAAAACGGCTTCCTGCACGCCAAGACGCTCGTCGTGGACGGCAACATCGCCTCCGTCGGCACGGCGAACATCGACATCCGCAGCTTCAAGCTGAACTTCGAGGTCAACGCGTTCATCTACGACTCCGCGACGGCCATGCGGCTGCAGCGGATTTTCCAGGACGACCTGCTCCATTGCCGGGAGCTGTCGCTGGAGGATTACGATTCCCGCTCGCTCTGGAACAAGTTCAAGGAATCGGTCAGCCGGCTGCTGTCGCCGATCCTCTGACGCGAGGTATGGTACAATAGAGTCTTATCCACAGAAAGGATGGTTCCCATGTCCCTGGACGTTACCGCCGTCGGCAAGGCCATCCTGGATCGAGAAGACCGCCTTGCCGAGCGGATCACCCGCCTGCAATACGAGCGCCAGCCCGAGCTGCAGCAGAAATTCGGCGAGATCGGCTGGATCAAGACGAAGCAGGATACATCCTATACGCTCAAGTACCTCGCCGAGAGCATCCACCTCGAAAGCCCGCTGCTGTTCTCCAGCTACATGACCTGGCTGCGGGTGCTGCTGCAGCAGTACCAGGTCGGCACCGAGGACCTGTACGTCAACATCCTCTGCTTCCAGGAAGTGCTGCGGCAGGAGCTAGACGAGGAAACGTACCGCTATGCCACCCCTCATCTCGAGGCGGCGCTGCGCCAGCTCGGCTCGGATGCCGAGCAGCAAGGCTCCTATCTCGAGGAGAGCGGCATGGCCGCGGAAGCGACCGCCTATACCGAGCTGCTGCTGGAAGGCCGCCGGGCCGAAGCGAGCCGGCTCGTCATGGATCTCGTCGATCGCGGCGTGCCGCTGCAGACGATCTATCTGGACATTTTCCAGCAATCGCAGTACGAGATCGGCCGGCTCTGGCAGACGGGCCGCATCACGGTCGCCCAGGAGCATTACTGCAGCGCGGCTACGCAGCTCGTCATGTCGCAGCTGTTTCCTTACCTGTTCAACCAATCCCGCAAGGGACTGAAGCTCGTCTCGGCCTGCGTCGGGGGCGAGCTGCATGAGATCGGCCTGCGCATGGTGACGGACATCTTCGAGCTGAACGGCTGGGATACGTACTATGTCGGGGCCAACGTGCCGGCGCGCTCGCTCATCGAGCTGCTCAAGGACTACAAGGCCGACGTGCTCGCGATCTCCTGCACGATGACCTATCACGTCAGCCTCGCCCGCGAGCTGATCGCCGCCGTCCGGCAGGATCCGGACATCGGCGGCATCGTCGTCCTGGTCGGGGGCTATCCGTTCAATACCGACCGGGAGCTCTGGCGCGCGATCGGCGCGGACGGATATGGCCGCGACGCCGAGCAGTCCGTGCGCGTGGCGACGGAGCTGACCGGCCGAAAGGGGCGATCAGGCGCATGCCAGGCATGAATGCGGCTCCGCCGCAAGACCATCGGGTCGTCTCCCTGCTGTGCAAGCGCACGGGAGAGATCGCGCAGATCATCCGGGACGATTTCGGGCTTGCCCCTCATCTGGACGGGGGAGGCAGCGTCTTTTCCTTGATGGACGAGCAGAACCGGCTCAAGTTCCAGGATTTCCTGCTCCGGCTGGAGCGGGACAAGGCCGTCTACAACTGGGAGCTCAACCTGACGCTCGGAGGGCGCACGGAGCTGTTCTACTTCAACGGCGGCGTCGTGGACGACCGGCTGCTCGTCGTCGGCGCGACCTATCATCCGGGCTACTCTTATTTCTACGACGAGCTGACCAAGATCAACAACCAGCAGATGGTGACGCTGCGCGAGACGATCAAGAAGCTCTCGGGCCAGGTCGTCGAAAAGATGGAGCAGGAGCTGCGCGCCTTCGACGAGTTCTCGGCGCTCAACAACGAGCTCGTCTCGGTGCAGCGCCAGCTCGCCAAGACGAACATCGAGCTGAAGCTCGCCAAGGAAAGCGCCGAGCAGGCGAACCGCTCCAAAAGCGTGTTCCTCGCGACGATGAGCCACGAGATCCGTTCTCCGATGAACGGCATCATCGCGATGAGCGAGCTGCTGGCGCAGACCGAGCTGAGCGGACAGCAGCGGGAGTCGGTGTCGATCATCCTGGACTCCGGGCAGCTGCTGCTGACGATTCTGAACGACATCCTCGACCTGTCCAAGATCGAGGCGGGCGAAATGAGGCTCGATCGCGCCGAGTTCGACCTGCGGGCGGCGGTCCAGCATACGCTGGGGCTGCTGCAGTCCCGGGCGAAGCTGCAGCGGACGGCGCTGCGGACCTACATCGATCCGCGCATCCATCCGGAGGTGCTCGGCGACGGGGGACGGTTCCGCCAGATCCTGCTCAACCTCGTCGGCAACGCGGTCAAGTTCACGCAGGACGGCGAGGTGGAGACGCGCCTGTTCCTGCTGTCGCGCAGCGGCGGCCGGCAGCGGCTGCGGCTCGAGGTGCGGGATACCGGCATCGGCATTTCCGAGGAGCATGCCGGCAAGCTGTTCACGCCTTTTTTCCAGGTCGACCATTCCCTCACCCAGCGCTTCAGCAGCACGGGCCTCGGGCTCTCGATCACCAAGCATCTCGTGGAGCTGATGGGCGGGCAGATCGCCGTGGAAAGCAAGCTCGGCGAAGGCTCGGTGTTCGGCATCGAGCTGGAGCTGGAGCAGGCCGCCTCCCCTGCGGAGCCGGCGAACGGAGGGCGCTCCGCGGCGCGCAGCCGGCTGAAGGCCAAGGACAGCCGCTCCGTCATCCTGCTGGCCGAGGACAATCCGGTCAACCAGCATGTCGCTACGCTTCAGCTGCGCAACCTCGGCTTCGAGACCGTCGTCGTGGCGTCCAATGGCGAGGAGGCGATGGAGCTGTGGCGCCGGCATGAGCCGAGCCTCATCCTGATGGACAACCAGATGCCGCTCATGAGCGGCTTGGAGGCCGCGGCTGCCATCCGCGAGGAGGAGCGGCGCCAAGACATGCCGCGCGTGCCGATCGTCGCCTTGACGGCCGGCGCGCTTGCCTCCGAGCGCAGCAAGGCGTTCGAGGCCGGCATGGACGCCTTCCTGACGAAGCCGGTCACGCTCGACAAGCTGGCCGCCGCGCTGCTGGAATGGCTGCCTGATGCCCAAGGGCAGCAGGAGCTGCGGCAGCCGGGAGCGGACGAGGCCGAGGGGGCGGAAGCGGCGGAGCTGATCCACGTTGCGACGCTCGAGGACATCGCTCCGCGGCCCTGGGGCGCGGACGACCGCTCGATGCTGGAGCATCTGCTTGCGCTGTACGAGCAGGATACGCCGGCCAAGCTGCAGCAGCTGCGCGAGGCCGCCGCGCTGGACGAGCACGACCTCATGGAGCGGCTGGCGCACAACGTCAAGTCGGCCTCGCTCAGCATCGGTTTTGCCGGCGTGGCGAAGCTCGCCCTGGAGCTGGAGCAGAAGGCGAAGTACGGAGCCGGCGGCTACGAGCCGGAGCTTGCGCTGCTGGAGCTGCGCTACGGCGAGTCTTGCGCGGCTTGCCGGGGGCTTTTGGAAGAAGCATAAAGAAGCAGCACCGTGCTTCGAAGCACGGTGCTGCTTTATTTTAGAGACTGAGAACCGGATCAAGTTCTTTTCTATGATCAGACTTGGCCTCGTCAACGGCTTTCCGGCGGACGGCGGGAGGAAGCTCCCGCTCTACGATGTAAAGCGGTCGGCGTTTGACCTCGCGATAAATCTTGCCGATATATTCACCGATCAGTCCAACCGAAAGCAGCTGCACGCCTCCGATGAACCACATGGATACAATGAGGGAGGACCAGCCGCTGACGGCTTTGCCCATTAAATTAGACGTGATTCCGTAGATGGCCATGACGATGCTGACGGCAAAAACGACGAATCCAGCTGCCGTGACCATGCGGATCGGCTTCACCGAAAGCGAGGTGATGCCCTCCAAGGCGAAGTTGATCATTTTCTTCAAAGGATACTTGGATTCACCGGCAGCCCTTTCCAGCCGTTCATAATACACTACGCCGGTCTGGAAGCCGAGCAACGGGACCATGCCGCGCAAAAAGATATTCACTTCCGTGAAGCGAGCAAGTTCATCAAGCGCGCGGCGGCTCATTAGACGGTAATCCGCATGATTGTTCACAATGCGTAGGCCAAGGCCTTCCATTAATTTATAAAAGCTTTCTGCTGTTGTCCGTTTAAACCAAGTATCGCGCTTGCGGCTGCTGCGCACGCCATAGACGATGTCGCAGCCTTCGCGATATCGGAGTACCATGTCTCGGATGACTCGTACGTCGTCCTGGAGATCCGCATCAATGCTGACGAGGCAATCGGCATGCTGTTTAGCCGTCATGAGGCCGCCGAGAAGAGCGTTTTGATGCCCGACATTGGCGGCGAGATTGAGTCCGGACACACGCTCGTAGCGCCCCTTGAGATCTTCGATGAGAGGCCATGTTTGATCTCGGCTTCCGTCATTGACGAATAGGATGAAGCTCTCTGATGAGACCAGGCCTTCCTTTTCCATTTTATCGAGGACGGAATCGAGCTCTTCGACGGTAAGGCTCAGAACCTCTTCTTCGTTATAACAGGGGACAACAATGCCGAGAATCGGCTTCTGATGGTACATGATTCATTCACTCCCAATTGACTTTTGAGACACTTAATCGAGATGCTAGTCGGTTCTCTACCAAAATAATGCCTAATTATACAGGATCATTTAGTAAAAGAACAAAGATTTCCGCCTAGCCGATCGGGGTAAGTCTCTACCAAGAGACCCGACAAGGAGGCGTTTTTCATGGCGATTCGATATGTAGGGGTGTATGAGCGGGATGCGCAGGCCGAACAAGCGCTCGGCGAGCTGCAGCGCGCGGGGTTCAGCCGGGACGAGCTGTCGGTGCTGACGCGAGACAGGGAGCGGTATGACGGCGTGCTGGACGAATCCGGAACGATGGCGCCCGAAGGCATCGCCGCAGGCGTGACGACCGGCGGCCTCGCCGGCGGCACGGTCGGCTTGCTGGCCGGCCTCGGGGCGCTGGCCATCCCGGGCATCGGCCCGATCATCGCGGCCGGTCCGATCGTCGCCGCTCTTGGAGGCGCGGCTGTCGGCGCGAGCACGCTCGGCATCGTCGGCGGACTCGTCGGCATGGGCTTCGCGGAGAGCGAGGCCAAGCGCTACGAAAAAGAGGTGCAGGACGGACGCATCCTTGTCTTTGTCGAAGCGGCTCCGGAGGATGCGCGCGATGCGATCGGCATCCTGGGCGCTGCCGGCGCGCTGCGCACCGAGCGCGTCGACGACGAGGAGCCGCGTGCCGGCGGCGATGTGACGCTGCTCTGACCGCCGGAGCCGAGCCCGGAGCTGCAAGTGCCGGAGAGCGATATCCATGCCCAAGGAGGAGATCCGGATGCCGTGGAAAAAGAACGACTACCCGCCATCCATGAAAAATCTGGATGAGCGGACGCGCGGCAAGGCGATCGACATCGCCAACGCGCTGCTGGAGGACGGCTATGAGGAAGGCAGGGCGATCGCCATCGCGACCGCCCAGGCCGAAAAATGGGCGGAGGACCATCCTGGTCGAGACGACGCATGACTATAGCCGAGCAGTGAGCGCACGAAGCTGAACAGGGCTGTCCGAAGATCTCCATCCTGAGATCTTTGGACAGCCCTGTTTGCGAGCAGGATCGGGTGGGAAGACGAGATTGCATGGCTTGCAGCCTCTCCGAGCCGGACGATGCAGAAGGATTACGTTCGCGCTCGAGCAGCTGCCGGACGCTGCCTCGACCTTCTCGCCTACGGCCGCCGCACAGAGCCGTCAGTCAGCTCTACGCCTTCGGCGCTTCCAGGTTGACGACATCCCCGCTGTAGGACACCGTCGCCTTGAGCAGCTCGGTGAACAGCGCGAGCGGCACGGTCAGCCGGCCTTTGCCGTCTACGACAGGGGCCGCCCCGAGCCGGACCGGAGCCGACTTGTCGACGCTGTAGCTGTCGAGTCCTTTGGATACGGCGGTCCACGTGTCGCCCTTGCTCAGCTCAAGCGTGCTCGTCGCGGCGGTCCACTTCGTCTTGTAGCCGAGCGCTTCGGCGACCTGGCGCGCCGGAATCATCGCGACGCCGTCCTTGCTTTGCGTCACGCCGATGCCTTCGAGAGGCTGGCCCTGCACCTGAACGGCGAGCACGGGCTCGGGCAAGCCGGCTTCCGGCAGCGCGATCGGGAATTCCGGAGCTCCGGTCGCATACGGCGCGATCTCATAGGGCTGGAACACGACGCGCGCCTTGCCGCTCGAGATGTAGAACGGCTGGTCCTCCTTCACGCCCGCGAATCCGTCCTCGAAGTACAGCTCGGGATGGGCCGCGATCTGGCGCTTGATCTCCTTGTCGACATGCTCGGCGTAGTCCTCTCCGTAAAGCGTCGCCAGCGTCATGTACGAAGCCTCGGCGCCGTTCGCGACGTTGTACGTATCGATGCGGCTGATGCCATGGGCGCCTCCGCTATAGATGTAGGTATTCAGCTTCAGGGAGAGGAAGCCCCCGTCCACGAGCGACTCGCTGCGGGCGGCGGAGAACTGCAGCTTGATCTCATGCTTATGGAATGGATAAGATTCCTTCTGCGACGAAGCCCGATCCTCCTCCGCCTGCCTGGCCACCGCCTCGAGGTCTTTCAGCGCGGCGCTTTCGAGGATGCCGTTCAGCTGCTGCTGGAACTTGGCGTCCTTCAAGCCGCTCACAACCGGGATGTACAGGGAGGCCTCGTAGGCTTTCGTGCTGCGGACGATCTTCTTGACGGAAACGGCCGGGTGGACGGCTGTCTCAGCCGGCGCCGGCGTCGCGGCCGCGGCCGCGGCAGACGGGGCGTGG
Source organism: Paenibacillus pasadenensis (assembly GCF_002864175.1). Lineage (NCBI taxonomy): Bacteria > Bacillati > Bacillota > Bacilli > Caryophanales > Paenibacillaceae > Paenibacillus > Paenibacillus pasadenensis. The sequence continues at coordinate 518,452 of NZ_NFEZ01000001.1, forward strand.
GAGCCGAGCGCCGCGCCTCCGAACAGGGCCGTTCCGGCCAGAGCGAGCATCAGCCTCCGGGCATGCTTTCCTTTTTGCGTACGAACGTTCATGATGCATTCCTCCTCCAACCGTGGTTGCCTTTTCTTTTCTTCTCTTCTTTTATCCTAGACTGCTTCGGCCGCCATAAGGTTACAGAAGGGTAACGTTTTGTCGAACGCCGTCAGCGAGGATCGGTCGAGGCGCCGCTTGCGCCGCGCGGCGTTCGGTTCAGATGGGGCGCGGAAGGGTAAAGTAAGGCTGTATCTTAGGAACCTTCAGGCAAAGGAGAGAATCATCATGGCAAAGGTAGCTTTTTTGCTCGGACCCCAGTTCGAGGACAGCGAGATGCAGGCCCCTTATGAGGCGATCCGGGCGGAAGGTCACGAGACGGTAATCATCGGCCTCAAGGCCGGAGAGAAGCTTGAGGGCAAGCAGGGCAAGGCCAGCTATACGACGGAGCTTGGCATCGCCGACGCGAAGCCGGAGCAGTTCGACGCGGCGGTCATTCCCGGGGGCTCCTCTCCGGAAGCGCTCCGCAACGACCCGTCGATCCAGTCGTTCGTACAGCGGCTCGACGAGGAGAAGAAGACGATCGCGGCGATCTGCCACGGTCCGCAGATTCTCATCAGCGCCGGGCTGGCGAAAGGCCGGACGCTGACCTGCTATCCGCCGCTGCGGGACGATCTGGCGAATGCCGGCGCCCACTATGTCGATCAGGAGGTCGTCGTGGAAGGCAATTTCGTCAGCTCCCGCACGCCGGAGGACGAGCCGGCCTTCATCCGCGAGACGCTCAAAAGCATCGGCTCCCGCGTCAAGCAGTCGTCGCGCTGAGCACGCGCATTCCCGCCGCCGGACAAGCCGCTTCCTGCTGCTGTCCGGCGGTTTTTCGCGTTCATTTGCATGGAGGAGGCATTTTGGGTACGATGGAGAAAGCTGTAGAGGCGCGGCCGAAAAGCAAGGCTGGCGCGCCTATTTTCCAAAGGGAGTGCCGATGCCCGTATGAACCTGTCGATCCAGATCTCGCCGCTGTGGTCCTTGCTTATCCCGTTGCTCGGAGGGCTGGCGGTCATCATGGTGCGCGTCCGTTCCACCCGCAAGCCGACGACCTTGCGCAAGATCCTCATTCCGCCCCTCGGCATGGCGACCGGTTTTTTGATGTTCGTCGTTCCCGAGACGCATATACCGCTCCTCTGGGCGCTTTGCGCTTTCGCCGTCGGCGCTCTGCTGTTCTCCATCCCGCTTATCCTGACGTCCAAGATGGAGTTTGTCGGCGAAGATGTCTACTTGCGCCGCTCCAAGGCGTTTTTCTTTCTGATCCTTATTCTGCTGGCGATTCGTCTGGTGCTTCACGACGTCGTCGAGCAGTACGTTTCGGTGCTGCAGACCGCCTCGCTGTTCTTCCTGCTGGCGTTCGGCATGCTCGTGCCTTGGCGGCTCGCGATGGCGTACAAGTTCCGCCAGCTCCACCGGGATCGTGCCGGCGCTTCGCTGTCCTGACTGCGGCGGCGTCTGCTCCTGCGCAGGACGAGGCGGGCCCTGTCCGGTTCCTTCCGAGCCGATCGCCTGGGACTTGCCCGGGCAGGCCGGGCCGTGCTTTTCTGGATTTCAGAAAAGCACGGCTTTTTTCATCGGCGGACAGCGCCGCTCGGGACAGCCGGCAGCGGTTTGCCCTGGGCGATCCATGCGGCTTCGACATCCGGGGCGATGCGTTCGGGCTCGAAGCCGAGATCCTCGAGCATGTCGAGATCGCGGCTCCACTCCTGACCGGCCGTCGTCAAGTAGTCGCCGAGGAAGATCGAGTTGGCGGCGTATAGCGCCAGCGGCTGCAGCGAGCGGAGCGTCAGCTCGCGTCCTCCGGCGACGCGGATCTCCTTGTCCGGACAGACGAAGCGCAGCAGCGCCAGCAGGCGCAGCGCATCTGCGGGAGAGACGCGCTCGCTGCCGCCCATCGGCGTCCCTTCGACCGGATGGAGGAAGTTGACCGGAATCGAGTCCGCCCCAAGCTCGCGCAAGGCGAATGCCATTTCGATCCGATCGTCGATCGTCTCGCCGAGGCCGGCGATGATCCCGGAGCAGGGAGATAGGCCCGCCTCCCGGACTCGGTCCAGCGTCTGCAGCCGGTCTTCATAGCTGTGCGTCGATACGACCTGGTCATGATGCGCGGCGCTCGTATTGAGGTTATGGTTGTAGCGCTGCACGCCCGCCTCGCGCAGCTCTGCGGCCTGCTCGGCCGTCAGCTGGCCGAGGCAGGCGCAGATCTTGAGCGGCAGCTCCGCCTGGATGGCCCGGACCGCCTCGGCTACCCGCGCCGTCTCCCGTCGGCTTGGGCCGCGGCCGGAGGCGACGATGCAAAACGTGCCGACGCCTTGGGCATACGCTTTGCGGGCGGCTTCAAGCATCGCCTCGGGGCGGAGCAGCGCATAGCTGGCGATGTCGGCGCTTGAGACGATCGACTGGGAGCAGTACCCGCAGTCCTCTGGACAAAGCCCGCTTTTTGCGTTCAGGATGCGGTTCAGCTTGACCTTCCGGCCGAAATGATGGCTGCGAACGCGGAAAGCGGCCTGGAGCAGCGGCAGCAGCTCCAGGCGGTCGGCTTCCAGGACAAGGCGCGCCTCCTCGCGCGAGGGCGGACTCCCGGCAAGCGCTTTGTCGGCGAGCTTTTCCCAGAGGGACGGGCCATCGGCAGCGGAAACGGGATGCGGCATGTGGGGGAACCTCCTCTTTTGGTTAACCATATTGATTCATAATTTGGTTTACTAATAGGAGCTATTGTAGCAGTATCTTCCATAACCTGTAAAGGCGTCGATTGACTTTAGGAGGCTTGAATGCTAAGCTGAAGTCAACGTGTTAGATTGTATGCAATGTATAGAGGGGGAGTCCATCCCATGACACCTTCACGACCGCCGCGCCCGAGCGCCGATCAGCCAGGCGCGGCGGGCCGGGCCCCGAGCCCTTCCTCGGAAGGGCTTGGAACCGGCACAGCAGCAGGAGCGCTCCCGCTGGATCTCCAGCTCTGTTTCGCCCTTTACGCCTGCTCCAAAGAAGTGACGAGGCTGTATCGTCCGCTCCTGCAGGAGCTGGGCATCACGTACACCCAATATGTGACGCTGCTGGCGCTGTGGGAGCAGGACGGGCTGCCGGTCAAAGGCCTGGGCAGCCGGCTTTATCTGGACTCGGGGACGCTCACGCCGCTGCTCAAGAAGCTGGAGGCGGCCGGGCTCGTGAATCGGATCCGGGACGGAGCGGACGAGAGGGTGCTGCGGGTGTACTTGACGGAGCAGGGACGGGCGCTGCAGATGCAGGCCGCGAACATCCCTCAGGAGCTGTGCCGCGTGCCCGGCATCGACCTGCAGGAGCTGGAGGAGCTGAGGGTTCGGCTGCAGTCGCTCCATGGACGGATTCATCATCAGGTTGAGGAGGAGAGTTCAGATGGCTATCGTCACGAACCATAAGCTTGAAACGCTCGGAGGAGAACCGGCGCAGCTGGCCGACTACGAAGGCAAGGTGCTGCTCGTCGTCAACACGGCCAGCAAATGCGGGCTGACGCCGCAGTACGAGGAGCTGCAGGCGCTGTACGAGAAGTACAAGGATCAAGGCTTGGTCGTCCTTGGCTTTCCAAGCAATCAGTTCGGCGCTCAGGAGCCGGGCTCCTCGGATGAGATCGAGGGCTTCTGCAAGGTGAACTACGGCGTCAGCTTTCCGCTGTTCGCCAAGACGGATGTCAACGGCGCGAACGCCCATCCGTTGTTCCGGCAGCTGACGGCGGCAGCTCCGTTCCAAGGCTTCGACGACTCCGACAAAGGCCGCCGCTTCGCCAGCATGTTCAGCCCGGAGCAGCTGGAGAGCGACGACGTGAAGTGGAACTTCACCAAGTTTCTGATCGCACGCGACGGCTCGATCGTCGGCCGCTTCGAGCCAAGCGTACAGCCGCTGGATATCGCCCCGGCTATCGAGAAGCTGCTTTAGGCGGACGAGCCGACGCTTTGCTTTCGAGGCTCCGCTCTGCGAATCGAGCCGCGGATGCCGGCACCGAGCCGCGGGCCGACTGGACCTTCGGGCGCGCTCAAGAGCAATCCGGACGTCCGGACGGACGGTCTTGCATCTCCCTGCCCCCTTATATCAGGGGGCTTTTTTGTGTACAATAGTAGGATATAGGTCATAGAAAGGTTGGGTGGTCGCATGGATCCGAAAAATCCTCCGATTTCTAATTTCATACGCGCAATCGTCGCTGACGACGTGGAGAGCGGCCGCACGCAGCAGGTCGCGACCCGATTTCCGCCGGAGCCGAACGGTTATCTGCATATCGGCCATGCCAAGTCCATCTGCCTGAACTTCGAGGTCGCCGATGAATTCAAGGGGCGCACGAATCTGCGATTCGACGATACGAACCCGGTCAAGGAAGACACGGAATATGTCGAGTCGATTCAGGAAGACGTCCGCTGGCTCGGCTTCGAGTGGGAGGAGCTTCGGTTCGCGTCCGACTACTTCGAGGAGTTCTACGAACGGGCGCTGCTGCTCATCCGCAAAGGGCTGGCCTATGTCGACGATTCGACGCCGGAAGAGATGCGGGAGCTGCGCGGCACGCTGACGCAGCCTGGGCGCAACAGCCCGTACCGCGATCGCAGCGTCGAGGAGAACCTGGACCTTTTCGGCCGCATGAGGGCAGGCGAATTCCCGAACGGAGCCCGCGTGCTGCGCGCCAAGATCGACATGAGCTCGCCGAACATCACGATGCGGGATCCGGTGCTGTACCGAATTTCCCACGCTCATCACCATCGGACCGGCGATGCCTGGTGCATCTATCCGATGTATGATTTCGCCCATCCGCTCAGCGATGCGATCGAGGGCATCACGCATTCCATCTGCACGCTCGAGTTCGAGGATCACCGTCCGCTGTACGACTGGGCGATCGAGCAGTGCGAGATGGAGTCGCGGCCGCGCCAGTACGAATTCGGCCGTCTCAATCTGACCAATACGGTCATGAGCAAGCGCAAGCTCAAGCAGCTGGTCGACGAAGGCATCGTCGACGGCTGGGACGATCCGCGCATGCCGACGATCAGCGCGCTGCGCCGCAAAGGCTTCACGCCGGAGGCGATCCGCACGTTCTGCCGCGAGATCGGCGTCGCCCGCGCTTACAGCATCGTCGACGAGCAGATGCTGGAGCATTTCATCCGTGAGGATCTGAAGCTCAAGGCTCCGCGCACGATGGCGGTCGTGCGGCCGCTGAAGGTCGTCATCACCAACTACCCGGAAGGGCAGGTCGAATGGCTCGAGGCGGAGAACAACAACGAGAACGAAGAGATGGGCACGCGCCAGATCCCGTTCTCGCGCGAGATCTACATCGAGCAGGACGACTTCATGGAGAACCCGCCGGCCAAGTACTTCCGCCTGTTCCCGGGCAATGAAGTCCGGCTCAAGCACGCCTACTTCATCAAGTGCGAGGAAGTCGTGAAAGATGAAGCCGGCGAAGTCGTCGAGCTGCGGTGCACCTACGATCCCGAGACGAAAAGCGGCACAGGCTTTACCGGCCGCAAGGTCAAGGGCACGCTTCATTGGGTCGAAGCCTCGCATGCCGTTTCGGCGGAGTTCCGTCATTTCGAGCCGCTCATCACGAGCGAGGCCGAGGAGGGCGACAAGACCTTCCTGGAGTGCATCAATCCGGATTCGCTGCAAGTGCTCGGAGGCTTCGTGGAGCCCGGCATGAAGGAAGCGGCAGCCGGAGACAAGTTCCAGTTCTTCCGTCACGGCTATTACAGCGTCGATCCGAAGCTGACGACTTCCGAGCGTCCCGTTTTCAATCGCGTCGTCTCGCTGAAAAGCTCGTTCAATCCGGCGCAAGCCTGATCTTTCGCCATCCGCCGTCTTACCCTCTGGCCGAGCAGGCAGGGGGTAAGACGGTTTATTTTGCTTTCCGGAAGGAGCTTTCCGATTTCCCCAAAACATGAAAAAGCGGCCCCGAAGGGCCGCTTTTTTGCTGGCATAAGGAAGGATTAGTTCGAGAGGCCAGCGATCGGCAGATAGCGTGCGATCATCGTTGCCGCTTCAGCACGGTTAGCAAAGGCGTTTCCTGCGATCGCAGTCGAGGATTGGCCGTTCACGATGCCGGCTTTCACAGCAGCGCCGACCTCAGCTTTTGCCCATCCGAGGATTGCCGTATCCTTGAATCCAGCCAGAGCTGCGTTTGCATCCGCATCCGACAGCTTGATGGATTTTCCGGCGTACTCCGTCGCGCGAACGACGATAGCGGCTACCTCTTTACGAGTGATTGGCGCGTTCGGGTTGAAGTTGCCTTTCTCGTCCCCAATGACCAGGCCGATTTCAGCAGCAGCAGCTACCGTACCGGCATACCATTTGGTGGAGATGACGTCGTTGAACTTGTAGGTCGACGACGTTACAGGCTGTACTCCCAGCGAACGGATGACCAGCGCTGCGAATTCCGCACGCGTGATGCCGCGTTTCGGCTCGAACAGGTTTTTGCCCGTACCTTCAACGATCAGCTTCTCGGAGAGGGACTCGACAGCGTTCTTGGACCAGAACGGCAGCGCGTCATTGAAGCGAGCCGTCTTGCCTTGAATCACCGTGTAGATGGAGGAACCGTCACGCTTCAGCGTAGCGATCGTCTTGTCGTCTGCCTTGGCGAACGTGCTAGGCACGAAGCTCAGCTCTTTCGCGGTCGGGTTGAACAGGACGCCTGCAGCGCTTGGCGTAGCGGCCGAAGTCAGAGGAATCGTACGTTGTACGAGTTGTCCGAACTTCTCGATCGGAAGCTCCTTGCCGCCGCCGACAGCTACAACTTTGAAGTCGTAAGCGTCAGCCAGCTGCGTCGCGCCGACTGCTTTCACGGCATCGTTGACGGCTTTCGCCGCATCGCCTTCAAGCTTCTTCATTTCTACGCGGATGACCAGATCTTTCAGCTCGACCCCGAGGGATTTCGCCAGATCAGCCAGTTTCAGCGCAGCAAGCGGAAGCGTGATGGATACGCCGGCATCGTTGTAGATGGTCAGCGTCTTGCCGTTCAGCAGAGCGTCGGCAGGCAGATAAACCGTGTCCGTAGTCGTTTTGATACGGGCGTTTTCGTCTGCTGCCAGAGCTGCGATCAACCGGTCGCGGTTAACTTTGCCGTCAGCACCGATGATGTCGCCCGTTGGAGGAGTGATGCCGCCACCCCATCCGCTGCCACCGCCGTTGTTGCTTGGCTCATACACATACGTCGTGATGGTATCCGTACCATACGTGTATTGCAGTTTCAGCGGGAAGCTGTACGTGGAAGTCGATACGTTGTCGAAGCTGTAGCCGTATGCATAGTATCCGTCAAGATTGGAAGTCTGGCGGTATGTAGCATCCACAGTCAAGCGAGGTGCTTCCTTACCAGCCTCGTACACATTGATCGTGACGCGATTCTTGTACACGCTGTCCGTAGCGTAGACGCCGGAAGCTGTAGACTCCGCGTCATACACCGCTTTGGCAACATACACGTTTCCAGCGATCGTACCGCTGCCGTCGTAATAAGTCGATTCCGTAACGAATTTCGTTTTTCCTTCAATGCCGGAAGCAGCGAAGACTAGAATCGGAGACAGAGCGGATACCATCATCATGAAGACGAGCAAAGCCGCAGTCTTTTTTGTTACAATCTTTTTCATAATTTTCATTTCACCTCCTTTCAAGAAAATAAATGGAAATCAAAAGGGCAGTAAGAATCCTTGTGATTCTGCGCTTGCAGATCACTGTTCTTGAAGCTATGCAACTCGTTTCCCTCCTTAATGCCTTTAGTAGAACTCTTTCTCGGGAGTCCTGCAGAGATAAAAGCTATTATAAGCAAGAATCCCGAGAAAGAAAAGGGTCTTTGTGGTAATTTTGTAAAACTATCGGGTATTCGGTAGTATCCTGTCGATGAGTGTTAAAATCAGGACGCTATGAGCTGATTAACCAGCTTTTCCTCGTTTGAATCCGCTTGAATCAATTTCTCTTTCAGAGCGTCATCCTTCTGTCCCAGCTTTTCCAAGGAAGCGATGTAATAGCGGACAGCAGAGCGCGAGGTTCCCGCAACCGTCTGAGCTTCTTGAGATTCATCGGCTGGGGTGAGAGCATCGCCGATAGACGGTTTCAATACTTCTACCGCTTCTGCAAAACGTCCGGAGTGGAAGTCGACTTGTCCCATCGCTTGGCGGATGGTCGTCGAGATGTCGAAGCGGCGGCCTTGCAGCTGCTCCGGCGGCAAATCCTTGAGCTTGTCGGTCCTCGATACGACTTCCTCGTAAAGCTCGGAGGCGCGACCCCAGCTCTGTTCGTAAGCAGGATCTTCATTGCCGTGTTCATTCAAGCCGAGATCGGCATACTGCTTGATTCCCATTTCGTAGAGCGTAATATCCCATGGGAACTTGACCAATCCGTCTTCGATGATCGCGATCGCTTCCTTTACGTTTCCGGCCAAAAGACGGTTGTTGTATTCAGCCTGTATGATTTGACGCTGGTACGGGTCATGAAGTTGCGCTTTTTGAAGATTTTTTTTAGCTTGGTCTAAATAGTCGGCATTTTGCGTCTGCTGATAGACTTGCGTCAGCCAATCGGCCTTGACCAAATAGTATTGGGTATTGGAGGGGGAAAGCGAGATCGCTTTGTCCAAAGCCGGAAAAATCTGGTCAATCGACGCTTGTTGCTGAGCAAGGGCGCGCGCCTTATCGAACTGGATATAGGAAGCATAGAACCGGTAGGCGAATACGCCGACAAGAATGGTCAAGGCAGCCAATACAGTCGGATAGAGTCGATTGAAGGCGGTCTTTTTCAAAGTGAGTTTAGGCAGGGACAACTCCTTGTCGTAGACGCCGATCATGCTGCCGAGAGAGAAGAAGACGATGGCTGCGATGGAAATATAGCTCATGTCGAAGTCGAAGAAGCTATGAAGCAGGATGGAAACGGTGAAAATATAGTAGATGAGCTGGCTGCCGCGCTTCTCCGGATGGCGGATCCAGCTGCGGACGAACAGGAAGTAAGCGAGCGCGAACACTGCGAGGTGAAGAAGCAAGCCGATCCAGCCTGTTTCGACGAGCAATTGAACGAGATAGCTGTGGGCCTGGTTGCTGGTATAAGGGTTCGACTGATATTGCTGGTAAAGGGCTTGCCAGCCGCCCCCTCCTGCTCCGAACAGCGGGTAATCGGCCGCGATGTCCAGGCCGTTTTCATAAAACGTCGCCCGCTCGAGCACGCTATGCTGCTTGAAGCTGATGTTTTCCAGACGGTTGGCCAGGTTGGAGGGGAGCAGGTCCCGCACGGCGGAACTGGACAGGACGAGCGCGGCTCCTATGACGGCTAGAACAATCATTGCGGCTGGAGCGGCGAGATAAGAGATCTTGCGCCTCGAAAATGATTCAAGGCTGCGTTCTAAAGCAGGCTCGATCCACCGATTGACTGCGAGCACAAGGAGCATGGCGACGAGAGAAGCGCCGAGGAGAGCGCCCCAGCCCGCCAGAGCTTCCGAGCTGAAGAGCGGCATCAGCTTTTCAGGTGGGATCTGAGATCCGCCTTCGTTGAAACGGAGCACTTGCTGAGCAATCGTGAAGGCTTTTGACTCGATGACGCTCAGTACGGCAAAGGAAACGCCGACGGTGATGAAAAGATGCAAGACGTAAACAAGCTGTTTGCTGACCTTGAGAAACGGCATCGTCAGCAGGACGGCTGCCGGAATGACGACCAGCGCGGCGCGCGAGTAGGTCAGCATGAACGACACGAATACCGGGACGAGCATGAACGCATGGATTCCGATCCAAAGGCGCTTTTTCGCATGAGTCGTGTAATAGGCTGCCGCCAGCAGGATGGCGATCAGCAAGGCGGCATATGTATTCGGGTACTGGAAGACAGAGGTCATCCGATACGTGCCGAGCTGGAACCAGAGCGCGTCGGGGTACCAATACTGGCCGAACAGGTTGAGGATGCCGAACCAGACGAGCACGTAGCTGGTCAGGATCAGAATGGTCTCGAGCGCAACTCTCGTAAAGCGGTTGTCGTTATAATAGAGACCGAAGACAAAGAAGGAAGCGAGCAGGCAGCTGACCATCATCATGATGTTGGCTGTATTGTCGGAGGCGGCTCCGATAGATGAGATGGCGAAGCTGAGCGGGAGCAGCCAGATGGCGATGGACAGGATCGCTTTCCAGCTGTTCATGGTCCAGACCTTGAATAGGTGCACGGACATGAGGAGCACGAAGCAGAGGGAGTAGATCGAGGCGCCGATCAGCTTCTTCTCGAAGTTGAAGTCATACCCGTTGAATAAGCCGGCTTTGAACGTATACATCAGGAAGAAAATGGCCGCCATGAGAATCGCTGCCCACTTTAGCAGGGATACGTCAGATTCTTCCTTTTTGATGTACTTGGGTGGTGAAGGTTGTCGATTCATGGTAAACTCCTTTTTAGTCGCAGGTGATATGGATGGAGTCTATTTTAAGACATTTTGGTGCCAACCGCACTAGCCAATCTCTTGGGCAAATACAAGTAGTGAGGTAAAGGGATGCAACAATTACCAAGACTAGAGGAGAAGTTCCTTGCAATTTCTTTAATTTTCGGTATGCTTTTTATTTTTTTAACACCTCCATTTCAAGTGGCTGATGAAGATAGTCACTATAAAAAAGCTTTTCTAATTTCTGAATTTATATTGCTCCCTTCGGTGGTAGATGGGAATATCGGCAACTATTTACCTAAAGAGCTTGTGTTGCTTGAAGAAAGTTTTCGAAGGTTTATTGGTAACAAAGAAGAAAAATATAGTTATATTGATCAGTACAATGATCTGAACACACCCGCTGATTTTTCCGAAAAAGTTTTTCAGAGTTACAGTACGTCGCAAACAAGTCCACTTCTTTATCTTGGATCAGGTAGCGCAATTTTTTTAAGCAAACTATTTGTAAAACCTACTTCGTCAAATTCAGATAATTTCGCTACATATCTCTATGCCGGAAGAATAGGGAATCTACTATTATATACAACTCTAATTTACTTGGCGATAAAATATATCCCCTTCTATAAAAGAGTGATTGCTTTGCTGGGGCTTATGCCAATGAGTATGACTTTAGGGGCCTCTAATAGCTACGACGCTGTTGTTATAAGTGTCCTATTTCTAATTTTCTCTTTAATAATGCGGTACATATATTCATCGGATAAAAAAAATATTTCCAAGAGGGATGTTGTTCTATTATTCATTCTTTCTATTTTTTTGATTGAGCTTAAAACTGTCTATTATCCAATCTTACTGCTTATATTTCTTGTTCCTAAAGAAAAGTTCGTAGACTTTAAGAGATCGATTGCCATCTGCTTTGTTCTTGGCGGTGGAGTATTCTCTCACGTAATATGGATGGGAGTATTAAAGATTGTGTTGCGATCCGCAACTCCAGGTTCAGGACAAGCTCAAGAACAGATTTCGTATATATTGCATAATCCGCTTGACTTTGCAATGGTTTTAGTTAGAACGTTTACTGAGTTGAGAATGTTTTATGTCAACAGCTTTGTCGGTAATTTTGGATGGCTAGATACGAATCTGCCTAGTTTGGTGGTTATTGGTTTTTTGATTGTTCTTATCCTTGTGGCATATTCTGATGGTATACATGTACATTTGCCGTTGATGCATAAGGTAGTTTTTGTTGGAATATTTCTCATGGTGGTTTTAATGATAGAATCCTCGCTTTATATTACTTGGACATCACATCCAGATATCGGGGGTATAGGGCATCCTATAGTTTCTGGTGTGCAAGGGAGATACTTCATTCCCTGCATCCCTCTATTCTTGGTTCTGCTACACCGATCCAGAAAATCCGTCAAATTATTAGAAAGGAGAGCAATCTCTCTAGATTTCATAGTACCCCTATACTCAATCTCGGTGCTTGCAATAACTTTATTCACATTGCTCCTAAGGTTCTGGATTTAAAATGATAAGTTGAGGATGAGTTTAATGAATATTTTAAAAAAAAGAAGCCTCATTAATTTTATGAAGTATAGAAGTTTGATTTATTTATTGGTAGCTAAAGATTTGAAAGTGAAATATAAGCGTTCAGTGTTGGGGGTTCTATGGAGCTTATTAAATCCATTATTGACCATGCTTATTATAACAATAGTTTTCAGAGAACTTTTTCGCTTCAATATTGATAATTTTGCTGCCTATGTAATAAGTGGACAGGTTCTATTTTCATTTTTGTCCGAATCAACAGGTCTAGCAATGTCCTCTATTTATACATCTGGGCAGATAATTAAGAAAGTCTACATTCCTAAATATATTTTCCCTATAACCAAGACCACTTATTCCCTGGTCAATTTACTGTTTTCATTTTTGGCAGTATTGTTAGTTTGTGTTGTGACTAATGTGTCAATCAATTATACTATTATATTTAGTTTTGTGGCAATTATATATTTATATGTGTTCTGTCTTGGCCTTGGTATGTTATTGAGTAGCCTAGTTATTTTTTTTAGGGATATTGAACATTTTTATGGAGTCTTCCTCACTGCCTGGATGTACGCTACCCCCATTATTTATCCTATCAGTATCATGCCAGATCGTTTCATGTTCTTACTATATGCTAATCCACTTTACTACTACATAGAGTATTTTAGATTAGGATTGGTAAATGGGCAGGTACCTTCATGGGATTTAAATCTACACTGTATACTTTATTCTATTGGGACGTTAGCGTTGGGCGTGTATATATTCAACAAAAAACAGGATGAATTCATATTGCATATTTAATGCCTTCCTGGGGGAGCTATATAATGACAACCGAATCAATTCGAGTTGAAGATGTATCAATGTGTTTTCATATGACAACGGAAAAGATAAGTACAATGAAGGAATATATAATCAAAAAACTTAAAGGGCAAATATCTTATAAAGAGTTTTGGGCTTTGCGAAATGTTAGTTTTTCAATTCAAAAGGGTGATATCCTGGGTGTTTTAGGCTTGAATGGAGCAGGGAAAAGCACATTGCTTAAAATGGTAGCGGGAGTCCTGAAACCTACAAGTGGAAATATATATGTGAACGGAAGTATGGCCCCATTAATTGAATTGGGAGCTGGATTCGATACAGAATTAACTGCTCGGGAAAATATTTATTTGAATGGTTCTATTTTGGGGCATAGTAAGAAAATGATGAAAAAACATTTTGATGAGATTGTTGAATTCTCAGAGTTGCAAGATTTTTTGGATGTCCCGATAAAAAATTTCTCATCGGGAATGTATGCAAGGCTCGGCTTTTCAATTGCAACAATTACGAAACCTGAGATTTTAATCGTGGATGAAATACTATCAGTAGGTGACTTTAAATTTCAACAGAAATGCGAAAGTAAAATACAAGATATGATTAAAGAAGGGACAACAATTATGTTGGTTACTCATTCAATCGATCAAATTAGAGCGTTATGTAACAAGGCGATTGTACTTGAGAAGGGAAGTTTGATTCAATCCGGCACAGTAGATGCTGTTAGTGATTTTTACTATTCAAAATATACCTAGGTGAAGAATGAAAAGGAATATAGTAAGGAAAATTCGATGGTTTTATATAAGATTCGGCATCAAGATTACGAATTTAAAGGGTAACAAATGGTATGCTAAAAAGTTGTCTAATGAGCCGGACTTTTCAAAAGAAAGAATGAGTGAAGGAATCAAAATATCGATTCTTCTACCTGTATATAATACTCCTTCACAATATTTAATTGAATGCATTGAATCAGTGATGGGGCAGGAATACAGTAACTGGGAATTATGTATTGCTGATGATAATTCGAGTCAGCAGCATGTTAAAGAAATTCTTAGATATTACTCAAATAAAGATGATAGAGTTAAAGTGGAATTTAGAAATCGAAATGGGCACATTTGTGAATGTACCAATACGGCTTTTGCAATGGCTACGGGGGAGTATTGCGCTTTGCTCGACCATGACGATTTGCTCCATCCTTTTGCTTTATATGAAGTGGCTAGAGCAATTCACTCATATCCTGAAGCTGTTTTGTTTTATACTGATGAAGATAAATGGTTGGACGGGAAGCGAATCAAACCATTCTATAAAAAAAAGTGGGGATATAAACACCTTATTGGAATCAATTTCATTTGTCACCTAGCTGTTTATAGAACATCTGCAATACGTCAAGTTGAAGGTTTTCGAGTAGGGACAGAAGGAGCTCAAGATTGGGACTTGGCTCTGCGTGTAATGGAACTTGAAGAGCCAGTCGTTCATATACCAAAGATCCTATATCACTGGAGAATATCCGAGTTCTCTACTTCGGGTGGAGAAAAGGCAAAGGATTATATAAAAAATGCGCAATATAAAGTGATACACGATGCGATGGAACGCATAACCAAGAAAGGTGATTTTTAATATGAGACTAAATATTCTTCTGAAAAAAAGCTATGCAACACTGAAATACGAGGGGGTACCAAGTTTTTCTAAAAAGACAACTTCATACATAAAGAGAAATATACTAGGTAATAAAATAAAGCACAATCATTTCAAAGATATTCTTTTCATAAACGGATGCACCCTTCCGCATCCCTCGCGCTATAGAATTGACCATCAAATTGAACAACTTCATTTTAATAACTTTTCTGCGGATCAAGTGTACTATGAGAATTTGAAGCTTGAAGATGTTAAGTTTTACAGGGCTTTTGTATTCTTTAGATGTCCAGTGACAGATTTAATTGAGGATTTCATAAAAGAGGCTAAATACTATAATAAAAAATGCTTCTTTGATATTGATGATTTAGTAATAGATGAGGAGTATGTTTCAACTATAGCTCATCTGAAAACGATGAGACAGCAAGATTTGAAGCAGTATATGGATGGAGTCAATCGAATGAAGCGAACTATGCTTTTATGTGACTACATCCTAACTACGACTGAAGGAATGGCAAGAGAACTTAGAAAATTCAATCCACAAACATTTATTAACCGTAATGTAGCCTCTGAAAAAATGGTTGAGTTATCTTTAAAAGCTATTTCCCAAAAGAAACCTGACCCTCAAAAAGTAATTTTAGGATATTTCAGCGGAAGCATAACTCACAATGCTGATTTCAATATGATAAAAGATACTATCATAGATATAATGGTAGATGATCCCAATGTTTACTTGAAGGTAGTAGGCTTATTGGATATACCAGAGGAATTCAATGCAATTCGGGATCGGATTCTTGTAGAAAAATTTATGGACTGGACCAAGTTGCCGCAGCTTATTGCTTCAGTTGATATCAATCTAGCTCCTGTAGAGGATACCATATTTAATCAAGCTAAGTCCGAAAATAAATGGACTGAGGCTGCCCTCGTCAAAGTACCTACTGTGGCTAGTAAAGTCGGAGCATTTGAAGAGATAATCGAATCTGGGACGACGGGCATTCTTTGTTCAAATCAGGAAGAATGGAAGCAATCTTTACTTAAACTTATTCGGGATGATCTAATGCGGAAAGAGATTGGCGGAATGGCTTTTAAAAAAGCTGTGAATTCTCATACAACTGTTCAAACAGGATATAGTCTTGTTGAATATTTTCAAACGCAGTTGAACGAATCCATCTTATTTGTTTTACCCTCTACTCAAATAAGTGGCGGAGTGAATGTGGTTATTAAGCATTGTCACATTTTGAGGAATAATGGCATGGATGTAACTATTCTTTCCATGGGTGATTCGGAAGAGAATCTTGTAAACAAAGAAGGGTCTATAAATGTGATTTGTTGTCACAAAACACTAATACATGCTACATTCTCTAAAGCCGTTGCAACGCTATGGACAACATTAAGTTGGATAAATGGTTATTCAAAAATACTTCAGAAATACTATCTTGTCCAGAATTATGAAACTAATTTTTATGAGTACGGTAACGTGATGAAGATTTGGGCGAATTTAACCTATAATTCCCCTAATACTATATATATTACGATATCAAAATGGTGTAAGGATTGGTTAGAAAACCGTTTTAAGCAAACCGTAAAGTATGCTGCCAATGGAATTGATTTGAGTTTATTCAAAGAAACAGAGAGGGACTTTTCCGGGAAAGAAAAGATAAAAATTTTGATTGAGGGAAATAGCAGCGATTATTATAAGAATGTAGATGAAAGTTTCAGAATTTCCAATATGCTCGATAAAGGAAAATTTGAGATTTGGTACTTATCCTATAAGGGTGAACCGAAAGAATGGTACAAATATGATCGCTTCTTTCACCAAGTTCCTCATGAAAGAGTGAATGAAATTTATTCTCAATGCCATATTCTGCTGAAGTCCAGTCTATTAGAAAGTTTCTCATATCCTCCTCTTGAGATGATGGCGACAGGAGGATTTGCTGTGGTAGCACCGAACGAAGGAAACATAGAATATCTGATCGACGGGGAGAATTCTTTGCTTTATCGGCAGGGTGATATCGAGCATGGATTGGAAATGATCGAAAAGATTTGCAATGACTCAGAATTACGAAAAAAAATTATTGATAAATCAAGAATTACGGTGAAGGAACGAAGTTGGGGGTTATTAGAAAAGGACATAATGGATCTCTATCAAATTCGACAAAACGTATAGAGGATGAATGTTCAGATGAAAATTATGGGCAATATAGGGTATAAAATAGGGGTCATTTTACTTCTAAGTTGTGTTCTCTATATTTATATTGCAAACATTGGGGTTGTTAGATCTTATGTCGAACAACCGAAGGGTAATATGCCGGTTGGTGAAATTGTAAAAGGCATGCGAGTAGAACAAACTTTTTGGTCTGATAAATCTAATATCTCCGGTTTTTCGGTTAAGTTGGGGACATACGCTCGAATAAATCAATCTACTATAACATTTATCCTACAAGAGGATTCCGGAAAAGTGATTTATAAAAATACAGTTAAAGCAGATGGCCTATCTGACAACGCATATTACAAAGTGCGATTCCCTCCTGTTAAAAACTCGAAAAATAAGGAGTACCATTTGATATTAGAAACTAAAGATGCGAGTCCTGGGAATGCTATTACCGCCTACTCGAGCCAAGAGGATATTTATAAGGGTGGAATTTTGCTTATAGACGGAAAGAAAAGTTCTGCTGATCTAGTGTTTGAAATAGTTTTTAATGATACATTCTTGCAACGGAGTTTGTTTTTTTTATAGAGGGGAGCTCGACTAATGGCTAGAGTCCTTGCAATTGTTCCCGCATTTAATGAAGAGAAGAATCTAATTTCTCTTTATCGGAAGCTTAAAAGTGTAGAACTCGAGGATCATACCTTCGATATAATTATTATTAATGATTGCTCTACAGACAGGACGAAGGAAGTCTGTGATGTAAATGGAATCCCAGTTATTAATCTACCCTGCAATCTCGGCATTGGTGGGGCTGTTCAATCGGGATATAAGTATGCACTTAAAAATGATTATGACATTGCACTCATTGCACTTCAAGTGGATGGAGATGGGCAGCATGACCCGTCTTATATAACCAAATTAATTGCTCCAATTATTAACGGGGAGTCGGATATGGTCATAGGATCTCGTTATATTCAAAAACGAGGGTTTCAGTCATCAAAGATGAGGAGGCTGGGGATAAGGTATTTTACGTTGCTTTTGCAAGCAACTACAGGGCAAAAAATAACGGATCCAACTTCTGGTTTTAGAGCTTGCAATAAAAAAATGATTCGAGAGTTTGCGCGGTATTATCCTGTGGATTATCCCGAGCCGGAATCTATTATGTTTTCTAAACGAAATCGCTTTGTTATCAAAGAAATCGCCGTAGAAATGAAGGCCCGAACAGAAGGTCATTCTTCAATTACTTCTTTAAAGTCGGTTTATTACATGAGCAAAGTTTCTCTCGCTATAATTATTGATAAAATGAGAAAAGAAATGGTTTAGGGGATGGGATATGATTCCTTTTAAGCTTCAAATCATTTTGATCGCAGGGTCTTTTCTTTTTCTTTTGTTTGTTATTAATATGATTAGACGTTATAAACTTGAATTACGTTACTCCATGCTTTGGCTGATCTTGGGGATCATATTTCTAATTCTCGCTCTTATTCCCTCTTCCTTCTCAACAATCTCGAAGGTCATGGGAATAGAACTTCCTGTAAATGCCCTTTTCCTTATTACTATTTTCGGTAATATGATTATCATATTTTATTTAACTCTTGTTATTTCTAAGCAAACAATAAAGCTGAAGGAAATATCTCAGGAGATAGGGATTTTTAGACATGAATATGAGCGATTGAAAGAAATTAAGGAAGAATGTGATGCAAAGCATGATCAAGGGGACTTGGGTTAGCTACTTTATTTTAATGCTCAATATCATTTTTCTTGTTATGGGCCAAATGTTGTTTAAGTTTGGTCTAAACAAGATAGGTGGCGTCTCAATATTAACCGCTTGGAAAGCAGTCTTTAATCCATTTATCTTTACTGGATTAATCCTTTATGTAATCGCGACTTTGCTTTGGTTTGTGGTGCTCTCTAGGCTACCCTTGGCAGTCGCCTATCCAATGCAAACCCTTGCATATGTGCTTGGAATTATTATGGCAGTGTTGCTATTTCATGAACAGGTATCTTTAATAAAATGGTTCGGAATGCTGGTGATAATTGTAGGAGTAGTGCTTATTGCATGGGAATAAAGCCATTTGGGAGGTACGCATGAAAGGTATTATATTAGCTGGAGGCACAGGCTCACGCCTCTATCCCCTCACCAAAGTCACCAACAAGCATTTGCTGCCCGTAGGCAAGTATCCAATGATCTTCCATTCCATCGCCAAGCTCAAGGAAGCCGATATCAAGGACATTCTCATCGTAACCGGCAAAGAGCATATGGGTGATGTGGTGAACTTACTAGGAAGTGGCCATGAATTTGGAGTTTCTCTCACCTACAAAGTTCAAGATCAAGCAGGGGGAATTGCTCAGGCGCTTGGATTAGCGGAGCACTTTGCAAACCGTGAGCAAATGGTCGTCATCCTAGGAGATAATGTTTTCTCCGACTCCATTGCCGAATATGCGAAAAATTTCCGCAAACAGAATAAAGGCGCTAAGATCCTCATCCAAGAAGTTCACGATCCGCAGCGCTACGGCGTGCCCGAACTTGATGGTGATCGGATTGTTTCCATCGAAGAAAAGCCGGCGCAGCCGAAGAGCAGCTATGCCGTTACAGGCATCTATATGTATGACAGCAAGGTGTTCGACATCATTAAAACTCTCCAGCCTTCCGGCCGAGGAGAGCTTGAGATTACGGATGTCAATAATGCCTATATCAAATCCAACTCTCTCTCATATGATATTTTAAGAGGATGGTGGACCGACGCGGGTACGCATGCCTCCTTGACCCATGCAAACGAACTGGCTAAAGATCTCGTTTTTGGGGAAGAGTTCGGCAAGCTCAAGCTTTAAGCAGTGAGAAGAAGAGAAAGGATGGTGTTTTCTTGAACGTTCACGAGACGAAGCTGCCAGGGTTGAAACTTATTGAGCCAGCCGTTCATGGAGATCACCGGGGCTTTTTTGTCGAAAGCTATAACGAAGCCCGGTTTCATCAAAATGGCATCAAGCATGGCTTCATTCAAGACAATCATTCCCTTTCCGTAGAGGCGGGTGTCCTCCGCGGTCTTCACTATCAGCTCAACCCCAAAGCCCAAACCAAACTCGTCCGCTGCACAGCCGGCGCGATCTACGATGTTGTGGTGGACATCCGCAAAGGTTCTCCTACTTTCGGCCAGTGGCAAGGATTTATCCTGAGCGCTACCAACCATCGTCAGCTGCTCGTGCCGAAGGGCTTCGCGCATGGCTTCTGCACCTTGGTGCCGAACTCCGAGGTTCAATACAAGGTGGATGAATTCTACTCGGCGGAACATGATCGGGGCATTGCGTGGAACGATCCTGCGTTCGGAATCGATTGGCCGGTTCGTAAGCCGGTGCTCTCTGATAAAGACGGGAAGCATCCAGTTCTAGCAGATGCCGATATCAATTTCACCTTTTGAAGGCTGATTCCAACGAGAAAGGAACGTTGCCACTGTGAAGCTGCTCGTTACCGGCGGAGCCGGATTCATCGGGAGCAATTTCGTGCTGTATATGGCCGAAAAGTACTCCGACTATGAAATCATCAATGTCGATGCTCTAACCTATGCAGGAAATTTGGAAAACCTCAAATCGGTGGAAGGCAATCCGAAGGTCCGATTTGTAAAAGCCGATATTACGAAGCGGGAAGACCTGGAGCCGCTGTTCCAATCTGGAGTAGATGTCGTGGCGAACTTCGCGGCGGAGTCCCATGTCGACCGCAGCATTCTTGAGCCGGATGTCTTCGTCAAGACGAATGTGCTCGGCACGCAGACGCTGCTGGAGCTGGCCAAGCAATACGGCGTGCAAAAGTTTGTGCAAGTCTCGACGGACGAGGTGTACGGCACGCTCGGAGAAACGGGCCTCTTTACCGAGGAGACGCCGCTCGCCGCCAACAGTCCGTACTCAGCCAGCAAGGCGGGAGCCGATCTTCTGGTGCGCGCTTACCACGAGACATTCGGGCTTCCGGTGAACATCACGCGCTGCTCGAATAACTACGGACCGTTCCAGTTCCCGGAGAAGCTGATTCCGCTCATGATTCAAAACGCGCTGCAAGACAAGCCGCTGCCCGTCTATGGCGACGGACTGAATGTGCGCGACTGGCTATATGTAGAGGATCATTGCAGCGCGATCGATCTCGTCATCCACAAAGGCGTCGACGGCGAGGTGTACAATGTCGGCGGACGGAACGAGCGGAACAACCTGCAGGTCGTGAAGACGATCCTTCAGGAGCTGGGCAAGCCGGAAAGCCTCATCCAGTTCGTCAAGGACCGTCCTGGACATGACCGGCGCTATGCGATCGACGCCGACAAGATCCGCAGCGAGCTTGGCTGGACGCCGAAGCATGACTATGAATCCGGCATCCGAGCGACGATCCGTTGGTATTTGGACAACGAGGAATGGATGAAAGGCGTGCTCAGCGGAGCTTACCAGCAGTATTACGACACGCAATATGGAGATCGGCTGCAGCAGCCGGATAACAAATCATGAGCGAATCGGCTATGAACATCCTGGTCACCGGCGCGAATGGGCAGCTGGGAAAAGAGCTTGCGCTCTGGCAACCGGAGGATGGGCTAAACATCGTCGGTCTTGGCCGCGACGAGCTCGATATTACTTCGCTGGAGCAATGCCGGAAGGCCATGGAAGAGCTCAAGCCGGACGTGGTCATCCACTGCGCCGCTTACACGGCTGTCGATCAGGCGGAGACGGATCGGGACGGCGCCTATCGGGTCAACGCGGCGGGGACTCGCAACGTCGCCTTGGCGGCGAGAGAGGCGGGAGCCAAGCTCATTTACGTCAGTACGGATTATGTGTTCGATGGTCAAGCAGAGCGTCCTTATGAAGAGTACGACCTGCCGAATCCCAAGACGGTGTACGGGAAATCAAAACTGGCCGGGGAGCAGCTGGTGCAGTCGCTGCATGACCGCTGGTTCATCGTCCGGACGTCGTGGGTATACGGCAAGCATGGCGCTAATTTCGTCAAGACGATGCTGAGGCTCGGGGCGGAAAAGGATCGCCTTTCCATCGTGAGCGATCAGTTCGGTTCGCCGACGTATACGAAGGATTTTGCCGCGCTCCTGCTGGAGCTGGCGCGCTCGGAAGCTTATGGCATCTACCATGCCTCCAATACGGGCAGCTGCTCCTGGCATGAGTTCGCACAGGCGATTTTCGAGGAAGCCGGTCTGAAGGCGCAAGCCGATCCGTGCACGACGGAGGAATTCCCGCGCCCAGCGCCAAGGCCGAAGTTCTCCATCATGGATCATGGGGCGATACGCGTCAACGGCTTCAACGAACTGCCGGAGTGGCGGGAGGCGTTGGTTCGTTTTCTGCAGGAATTAAAAGCGTAGAAACAAAAAGAGAGGCTCCGGGACTACGTCCTGGGCCTCTCTTTTTGCTTGAATTGCAGGAGCATCAAAGCTGCGAGTCCGAGCAGCAGCGCCAGGTTTGCCGCGCTGAGAGCAACCGCGAGCGCATGCTCCCAGCCGACAAGCGAGCCACTGCCGAAGCCCCCGCTAAAGGCGCTGCCAGGAGAATCGTCTCGCCAACCGCCTGCCGAGGCATCTCGCCAAGGCTGGCCGCTCTCGGCAGCTGCACGCCCACGGCCGTCGAAGCCGCCATTGCCGAAGCCCTCGCTCCCATCAAAGCCGCTGCGACCGAGGCCGCCGCTGCCGTCAGAGCCGCCATGGCTTCTTTCGGCAAAGCCACGGCTCGTCGCGCTGCGGCCGCCCAGCCATTTCCCGCCCATCCCGCCGTTCAGCACCATCCAGATGTTGAGCGCGGTAGAGAGGGTGAACCAGCCGGCGGCAAAAGACCAAAGGCGGCGCGGCGTCCAGCGACGTAGAGGATGGGGTGAGCCGGTGCCGGCGGCTGGTTCCGGGACAAGGACAATCCTCGGACTGGCCGTTGTGTCGAAAGCGGACGTTGTCTCGCGTCCCATCAAAAATGGAACCAGCACCAGGAACAGCATCGCCGGAACACCGTACCGCTCGTGGATCTCGGTCGGGAGCATGAAGAAGGCCAGGTTGATGAAGGCGGAGGCCATCAGCAGGTGAACGGTGCGAAGCTGCTTCAGCAGCAGGACGTAGGCGGCGACGAAGGCGCAGGCCAGGCCGAGCAGGAGGAAGCCGAACGTCTTGTAGCTCATCCCGGCCGCCAAGGTGGTCGTGTCGTTCAAGGACGGATCTGTAAACAGGTGGTACCACAGGTTGAAGGCGTTCAGCGACAGCTGCGGGTACATGTCGGTCGCGCTCAAGTAGGCGGCCTGGACCATGTCGTCCAGCGTGCCGTTGGCGCTGAAACAGGCGGCTGTCAGCGCAAGCGGAGCCAGAAAGCCTGCCGCAAGCAGCAGCGGATGGGCAAAGTCCCGCCGCAGCATCCGGCGCAGCGCATACGCTCCGATAACAGGCGCGATGACGATCGCCTGGAACTTGCTGAGCAGAGCGATGCCGAGAAGCGCTCCCGCCAGAAACGGCTGGCCGACGAGCGCGAGCACGCCCAGCGCCATGAGCAGGCTATGGAAGACGTCAATTTGACCCCAGATCGCCCCGTCGGCGAGCAGCGCCGGATTCAGCGCCAGCGCTCCAAGCAGGAGCAGCTGCGAGCGCCGGGATAGCCGGCGGCGCAGGACGAGGGGCAGGATCGCCATGGCGAGCAGATCGAACAGGATCGGAAGCGCTTTGGAGGTCAGATGGGCCGTCTTGATCTCCAGCCCAAGGGCATTCAGCACATGGCCATAGCCCTCCAGGATCGCGATGAAAACGGGAGGGTAATTCTGCATGTCTGCATGTACGTAGGAAAGGCGGACGCCATGCTCCATCGCGCCTTGCATCCAGCGGATGAAGTACATTTGGTCGCCGACATAGCCGTTTGTATAGAGGCCGAGGAGCAAGCGAGCGGCAAGTCCGGCCAGGAACAGCCCGGCGGCCCATAGGCCGAAGGTCCGTGCGGACATCGGCTCGGCTAGAGAAGCGGCAGAGGAGGAAGAGGACAAGGGCGGGGGCCCTCCTTTCGGCAGGAAGTGGAGATGTCCAAGAATCCGGCTTATATGTCGGCATCCGGAATTCGGCATCCGGCATCCGGCATGTGGAAGCCGGCATCAGGTACCCGGCATCAGGTACCCGGCATCCGGATGCCGGGTACCTGATGATGTCGGAGAAAAAACGCGCGATGAATCCCTACTCCCGCCTCCGGTAAGCCCCGGGCGGCACGCCGTACTTTTCCCGGAACACCCGGTGGAAGTAGGTGTAGCTGCCGAAGCCCGCCTCGTCGGCGATCTGCTCGAGCGTGAGCTGGCTGCCGGCCATGAGCCGCAGCGCCAGCGCGAGCCGGACCTGCTGCGCGTACTGCATGATCGAGCCGCCGGTCTCCTGCTTGAACAGATGCACGGCGCGCGTCTTGCTGATGCCGACATGGGCCGCCGCCTCGTCGAGCGTGAACGCCCGCGTCGCGTGGGCTTCGACGAAGTGCTTGAGCTTCATCGCGAGCAGCGCGCCCGGACCGCCTTTGGCCGGCGCTTCGCGGATCGCGCGCTCCAGCAGCAGGCACAGCGCCTGCAGCAGCGCCGACAGGATCTCGGGGCTGCCCCCGTCGAGGCGCCGGCTCTCCAGCGCGAGCTGATGCCAGATGCCCTGGATCTTGCCGTCGTCGGCGATCCGGGCGCGGCGCGGGCGTGCTTCCTGCTGCCACCAGCGGTCGAGCCACGACCCGGTCGCCATGAAATAATAATCCGCGCTCGCTCCGTGGCCGGGCTCATCCCCACCAGGGACGATGTCGATCTCATACGCCTCGCCCGGCGGAAAAAGCAGCAGCTCCCCCGGCAGCACGGTCTCCATCCGGCCGCCCAGCAGGACGGACGCCTGGCCTTCGATCTGCAGACGGAACAGATAGCACTCGAGCCCGCCGCGCATCGACTGCTGGAACGGCTGCTCATGCCGCGAATAGTCGCACAGGACGATAGACACCGCGGGCGCATCCGCAGGCGCCAGCGGCTTGACCGCAGGCGCGCCGGGAGCCGGGAGCGGTCCGTTGTACCAGGACATGGCGGGCAGCCACCTTTCTCAGGTAGGATTGGAGCGCCGAGCCGCGAGCGGCTTCAGGCTGGGGAATGCGGCGGCAGGCAAGGGCGTGGACGCGGAATCATCCGGTCGACCCTCTCTGGAATCGGTGGACGCCGTCGGACGAGAGGCCGTCGAAAGGATCCGTCCGGCCTGGGTCATAGCCGCATCTGCGCGAGCTCTCCTTCCAGACGGCGCAAGCCGGGAATTTGTTTTGGACAAGGCTTATTCAGTATAGCCGATCCAGATGAATCCCAGATGAACGGCGGCGAGATTCTTCGAGATGACCAGATCGTTGAGGTTCCTAGCCAGATTGTTTCTACAAAGGATAAGGGCTCTCCTTTTATAATAAGGGCATAGGTTGAGGAAAGGATGAGCCCGATGAACGAGCAGGCTGCAAGCGCATTCTTAACGACGGAGGCCGGAACGATCCGTCTCGTGCAGACCGCGAAAGACACCGGCGAACGGCTCGCCGAGCAGCCACGGCTGAGCTTCCGCGCCGACGAGAACGGCCACGAGAGCCAACTGATCAACATTTACGACGACATCTCCTACCAGACGATCGAAGGCTTCGGCGGAGCGCTGACAGAGGCGTCTGCCGTGACGATCGCCAAGATGAGCCCGGCCCGCCAGCAGGAGATCATCGACGCGTACTTCGATCCGGAAAAGGGCATCGGATACACGCTCTGCCGCTCGCATATCCAGAGCTGCGACTTCTCCCTCGGCAACTATGCCTATGTGGAGGACGGCGACGACGAGCTCGCCACGTTCACGGTCGAGCATGACCGCGAGCAGATCCTGCCGCTCATCCGCCGCGCGGCTCAGAAGGCCGGCCGCGAGTTCAAGCTGTTCTCCTCGCCGTGGAGCCCGCCTCCGTTCATGAAGACGAACGGCCAGATGAACCAGGGCGGCCAGCTGAAGCCGGAGTACCGCCAGGCGTGGGCCGACATGTTCGTGAAGTATGTGCAGGCGTACGAGGCGGAGGGCGTCAAGATCTGGGCGCTCAGCGTGCAGAACGAGGCGAAGGCGGTTCAGACCTGGGATTCCTGCGTGTACACGGCCGAGGAGGAAAAGGACTTCGTGCGCGACCACCTCGGTCCCGCGCTGCAGCAGGCCGGCTACGGCCACATCAAGGTGATGATCTGGGACCACAACAAGGAGCGCGTCTATGAGCGCGCGGTCGCCGCTTTCACCGACCCGGAAGCGTCGAAGCAGATCTGGGGCATCTGCTTCCACTGGTACTCCGGCGACCACTTCGAGGCGCTCTCGGCGGTGCATGACCGCTTCCCGGACAAGGCGCTGTTCTTCAGCGAGGGCTGCCAGGAGGGCGGCGTCCAGCTCGGCTCCTGGGCGACCGGCGAGCGCTACGGCCATGACATCCTCGGCAACCTGAACCACTGGACGACGGGCTGGACCGACTGGAACATCGTGCTCGACGAGCGCGGCGGTCCGAACCATGTCGGCAATTTCTGCGACGCGCCGATCATCGCCGACACGACGACCGACGAAATCACTTATGAAAGCTCGTTCTACTACATCGCGCATTTCAGCCGCTACATCCGTCCCGGCGCGGTTCGCATCGGCAGCTCCCGCTACACCGACAAGCTGGAGCAGACGGCGTTCCGCAATCCGGACGGCACGATCGCGCTCGTCGTGCTGAACCGCACCGACGCCGAGCTGCCGTACGTCGTGCGCCATCGCGGCCAGCTGGCCGACAGCTCGATTCCGGCGCACGCGATCCAGACGCTGCTGTTCCGCTAGCCCGTTCGGACTTCGTCCGCAGAAGAAGCCCGGCACTGCGGCATCAACCTACTTGATCAGGAGGAATTCCTATGGCACGCATTTCTTTCCCGAAAGACTTCGTCTGGGGCACGGCGACCGCCTCGTACCAGATCGAGGGCGCTTATGACGAGGACGGCCGCGGCCTGTCCATCTGGGACACGTTCGCCCGCACGCCCGGCAAGGTCGTGAACGGGGACACCGGCGACGTCGCCTGCGACAGCTACCATCGCTACGAGGAGGACATCGCGCTGCTCAAGCAGCTCGGCGTGAAGTCCTACCGCTTTTCCATCGCCTGGCCGCGCATCTTCCCGCAGGGCACGGGCGAGGTCAACGAGAAGGGTCTGGACTACTACCGCCGCGTCATCGACGGCCTGATCGCCGCCGGCATCGAGCCGGCCGTGACGCTCTACCACTGGGACCTGCCGCAGGCGCTGCAGGACAAGGGCGGCTGGGACAACCGCGAGACGATCGATGCGTTCCTGGCGTATGCGGAGATCGTGTTCAAGGCATTCGGCGACAAGGTGAAGTCGTGGATCACGTTCAACGAGACGTGGTGCGTCTCGTTCCTCTCGAACTTCATCGGCGTGCACGCTCCGGGCCACACCGACCTGCAGCTGGCGACGAACGTCGCGCATCATTGCCTTGTGGCGCACGGCCGCGCCGTGCAGCTGTACCGCAGCCTGAACCTGCCGGGCCAGATCGGCACGACGCACAACCTGAGCTGGTCCGAGCCGTATACGACGCGGCCGGAGGACGTGGAGGCGGCGCGCCGCTCGCGCGCCTGGGGCAACGAGTGGTTCCTCGAGCCGACGCTGAAGGGCTCCTACCCGCAGTTCATGGTCGAGTGGTTCCGCGGCAAGGGCATCGAGGTGCCGATCCTCGAAGGCGACATGGAGACGATCGGACAGCCGATCGACTTCATCGGCGTGAACTTCTACACCGGCGGCTACACGCGCTACAAGAAGGACAGCGGGCTGTTCGACAGCGAGGACGTGCAGGTCGGCTTCGACCAGACGTTCATCGGCTGGAACGTATACCCGGAGGCGCTGTACAAGGTGCTGAGCTGGCTGCATGAGGAGTACGGCGACATCCCGATCTACATCACGGAAAACGGCGCCTGCACCGACGACCATGTGGCCGAGGACGGCGGCGTGCACGACGCCCAGCGCGTCGACTACTACCGCAAGCACTTCATCCAGTGCCAGCGCCTCATCGACTCCGGCGTGCCGCTCAAGGGCTACTACGCCTGGTCGCTTCTCGACAACTTCGAATGGGCCGAAGGCTACGCGAAACGCTTCGGCATCGTCCATACCGATTACGAAACACTGGAACGCACGCCGAAAGACAGTTATTATTTTATACAGAAGGTCATTTCGGAAGGCGGGTTCGACGTTTAAATGAACATCCAGGATTCGGCGGCGCAGGCGTCGCCGTCTCCGGACAAGGGCGGCAGCGGGGCCTCGCAGGGCTCCGCTGCCGCTTCTGTCCGGGCGACAGTGAGCGTGCATATCGTGACATACAACAGCGTGGACGACATCGAGGGCTGCCTCGCCTGCGTACGCGCCCAGAGCTACCCGATCGAAAAGATCGTCGTGCTGGACAACGCGTCCGGCGACGGCACCCCGGAGCTCCTCGGCCGCATCGGCGAGGGGCTAGACGTCGTGCTCAGCCCGGTGAACACCGGGTTCGCCGGAGGGCAGAACCGGGCGCTCGCGCGTTCGGACGCCGACTATGCGCTCGTGCTCAACCCGGACGTGCGGCTGCATCCGGACTATGTGCGGCGGCTCGTCGAGCGTCTGGAGCGCCGCCCGGAGGCGGGCAGCGCGACGGGCATGCTCGTGCGGCAGCCGGCAGAGGGGCTGGCCGGCGGCGGGGAATCGCCGCCGGCGGTCCAAGCCTGGCTGGACCGCCTGCCGGCGGAGGCGCTCATCGACAGCACCGGGCTGGCGATGGACGCGGCGCGCCAAGCCCGCGACCGCGGCGCCGGCGAGCCTGCGTCCGCCTGGCTGGAGGCCGGCGAGACGTTCGGCGTCTCCGGCGCGGCGGCGATGTACCGCCGAAGCATGATCCGGCATGTCTCCCTCGGCGGGGAGTTTTTCGACGAGACGTTTTTTGCCTATAAGGAGGACGTCGACGTCGCCTGGCGCGCCCGCGGGCTCGGATGGGCCGCGCTCTACGCGCCGGATGCCCGCGCGCTGCACGCGCGCGGCTGGAAGGAGGGCGGACGGACGTCGGTGTCGGCCTTCGTCCGCCGGCATTCCTATCAGAACCGCTTCTACACGCTCGTCAAGAACGAGCGCGAGTGGAGGCGGCTGCCGGCGATCGCCGCGATCGAACTCGCCAAATTCGGGTATATCCTGCTCAGGGAGCGCGATCTGCTCCGCTGCTGGCCGGAGATCATGCGGAGGCTGCCGGAGATGCGCGCGAAGCGGCGCGAGCTGCGCAGCCGGCCGGGACGCGGGTGAAATCCATTCTTTTCTAGCAACATTTTGTTGCAACTCTCGTCTAACGAATAGATGGGAGTCTCCTTTTTTGGTACAATGTGAGAGAAAAGAACGACTATATTGCACGAGCGGTGATGCGAATGCTTCGAAGAAACCAGCGTTTTCTTACGCAAATGTACGTGCTGTCCGATCTGGCGGTCATGCTCGGCCTGTTCCTGGGCGCCTACTGGATCAAATTCCATAGCGGGCTGCTCGTCTACTACAATACCGTGCCTCTCAAAACTTATCTGGTATGGAGCACCGTCTACGCGTTCGCGGCCGTGCTGATCGGCTTCTATACGAGCTTCTACACGCCCAAGCGGCGCAAGAAGTTCTCCCATGACCTGCTCAAGATCTTCCAGGTGCAGACGCTGAGCCTGCTGCTGCTTCTCAGCCTGCTATTCATCACCAAGGAAGTGCATATCTCCCGCGAGTTCCTGGCGATCTTCTTCGCCTTCAACCTCGTCGGGCTGGGACTCTACCGCTACGCGCTGAAGCGGACGCTGACCGTGCTGCGCCGCCGCGGCCTCAACAAGCGCTACGTGCTCATCCTCGGGGCGGGCAGCGTCGGCCGCAGCTTCCATGACCAGCTGAGCCTGTACCCGGATCTCGGCTACGAGGCGTACGGCTTCCTCGACGACTTCCACGAGGAGCATGACGCGGCCGTGCTGCGCCGATACGCGGGCCGTCCGCTCGCGCCGATCGTCGGCCGGCTGGACGAGCTGGAGCGGCTGCTCGCGGACAATCCGACGATCGACGAGGTCATCCTGGCGCTGCCGCTTGAGGCGCATTCCAAGTACGGCGAGCTCATCCAGACCTGCGAAAAGGCCGGGGTGAAGACGCTGATCATCCCGGACTACTTCGACCTGCTGCCGGCCAAGCCGTTCTTCGACAACTTCGCCGGCATGCCGCTCATCAACATCCGCGACGTGCCGCTCGACGAGATGGGCAACCGGATCGCCAAGCGCACGTTCGACATCGTCTTCTCGCTGACGGCGCTGATCGCGCTCTCGCCGGTCATGCTGCTGATCGCCCTCGGCATCAAGCTGACGTCGCCGGGACCGGTGCTGTTCCGCCAGGAGCGGGTCGGCCTGAACCGCCGCTCGTTCGCGATGCTCAAGTTCCGCTCCATGCGGGTGAGCACGGACGCGGACGCGAGCCGCACCTGGACGGTGGAGAACGATCCGCGCCGCACGCGCTTCGGCACGTTCCTGCGGAGCACGAGCCTCGACGAGCTGCCGCAGTTCCTCAACGTGCTGCGCGGCGAGATGAGCGTCGTCGGCCCGCGGCCGGAGCGCCCGTTCTTCGTCGACCAGTTCCGCGAGGAGATTCCGCGCTACATGGTCAAGCATCACATCCGTCCCGGCATTACGGGCTGGGCGCAGACGAACGGCCTGCGCGGCGACACGTCGATCGACGAGCGCATCCGCCACGATCTGTTCTACATCGAGAACTGGAGCTTCTTCTTCGATATCCGGATTATTTTCAAGACCGTGCTGAAAGGACTCATCCATAAAAATGCATACTGAAATCCAGCAGACTCCGGGCGGCATCCGCTCCCCGGAAGCGCCTGGTTCCGAAGCAGCCGGCCCCGTGCCGGCTGCTTCTGTAGGGGACCGGGTATCCGTCATCATTCCGACGCGCAACGCCGGGCCGGACCTCGAGGAGCTGCTGTCGCGGCTCTCGCGGCAGACGCTGCCGCCGTACGAAATCATCGTCATCGACACGGAGTCGACCGACGGCACGCCCGAGCGGGCGATTCGCGCCGGCGCCCGCCTGCTGTCGATCGCCCGCTCGGAATTCGACCATGGCGGAGCGCGCAACCGGGCGGCCGCCGTGGCAAGCGGCTGCATCCTGCTGTTCATGACGCAGGACGCGATGCCCGCCGACGAGCGGCTCGTCGAGCAGCTCGCCCGCTCCGTCGGAGATCCGGGCGTCGGCTACGCCTACGCCCGCCAGCTGGCCCGGCCGGAGGCCGACCTGCTGGAGCGCATGTCGCGGGAGCATAATTACCCGGCGCAGTCGAGGCTCAAGAGCCGCGAGGACCTGTCCGAGCTCGGGCTCAAGACGTTTTTCTGCTCCAACGTCTGCGCGGCGACGCGCCGCGAGACGTTCCGGACGATGGGGGGATTCGCGGAGCCGGCCTTTTTCAACGAGGATCTGTTCCTGGCCGGGCGCATGGTGCTGAAGGGCTACCGCATCGCCTACAACGCGGAGGCGCAGGTCGTCCACTCCCACGCCTATACGCCGGGGCAGCAGTTCAAGCGATTTTACGACAACGGCACGTCGATGGCCGAGCAGGCGTGGATCCTGCCGTATGCCGGCGTCGGCAAGGAAGGCTCGTCGCTCGTCAAGGCGCAGCTGAAGGCGCTGGCGCAAGAAGGGCAATGGGGAAAAATGCCGCGGCTGGTGGCGGACAACGCCGCCAAGCTGATCGGCTACAAGCTCGGCATCCATCATCGGCGCCTGCCGGAGCGGCTGAGGCGGGCGTTCAGCATGTACCGTCCGGGCTGAGGACGCCCGTGACGCTCGCAAGGGCGCCGGGAGCGGAGAAGAAGGAGCGTTGGCGATGGAAGAAGACATGAGGGAGCGGCATGCGGCGCGCATCCAAGGCGAGCTGCTGCCTGGCTTGGATGTCGTCAGCGTGAAGAGCTGGGAGCCGGTGCAGGTGCGGCGCGCGCCGCAAGGGTGGAAGACGCTCGGCTGCGGCAATTATGCCGCCGTCTTCGCCTATCCGGGCGACAGCCGGCTGGCGGTCAAGGTGTACGCGCCCGGCCGGGACGGCTGGGAGGCGGAGCGGCAGGTGTACCGTCTGCTTGGCGAGCACCCGGCGTACGGCCGCTGCTTCGCCTCCGGCGAGCATGGCGGCAAGCGCTGGCTGCTGCTGAGGCGGCTGCACGGCAAGACGCTGTACGACTGCCTGCTGCAGGGCGTGCCGATTCCGGAGCAGGCGATCCGCGACGTGGACGCCGCGCTCGACTATGCGGTCAGCCGGGGGCTGCGGCCTCACGACGTGCACGGAAAAAACGTCATGGTGCAGGACGGACGGGGCATCGTCATCGACGTCTCGGATTTTCTCAAGCAGGAGAGCTGCGAGATGTGGAGCGACTTGAAGCGGGCCTATCGCTATGCGTACAAGCCGCTGCTCGGGCGCAAGCCGTTCCCGGTGCCCGGCTGGGCGATGGACGGCCTGCGCTCCGCTTATCGTCGAATCCGCCGCCGGAGCAAGGAGCAGCCATGCCGCGACGTCCTGGACGAGACAAAAGCCCCTCCGGACGGAGGGGCTGTGTCGAAGCCATGAGCCGAGGCGGCTGCGCAGGGGGACTGCGTCGCCGCTTTTAGGTGCTGGCGGCAGGAAGCGGCTAGCCGAGCAGCTGGCCGAGCCTCCGCAGCAGAAGCAGCAGTTCGGAGTGGGGATAGGCGCCGGAGAGGGCGTACTGCCCTTCGAAAACGAACAGCGGCACGCCGCCCTGGCCGATCCGGCGGCCGAGCTCCAGCATCGCCTCCATCTCCACCCGTCCGTCGCCCTGCTCGAGCCGGTCGGCCAGGCCGTCGGCCTCCCAGCCGGCGGATGCTCCGGCTTGAGCGACGATCTCCAGCTCGCCGATGTTCTCGCCTTCCTCGAAGTAGCGCCGGGACAGCTCGTCCACGAACGCGCCCTGCGCGGCGGCGGGCGTCAGCGCCAGCGCCTGATGGGCGAGGCGCGTCGAGGGCAGCGTGGCGATGCGCTCGAAGCGAAAGTCGAGGCCGACCGCCTGGCCGTCGCGCGCGACATGGCGCAGCGTGCGGGTGAGCGCGGCCTGGCCGCCCCCGAGGCGCTGGGCCATCGCCTCGCGGAAAGGCAATCCTTCCGGCGGCACGGAGGGATGAAGCAGGTACGGACTGAAGCGGACGGATGCCTCTCGGCCTTCCGGAGGCTGCCACTCTCGCAGCGCCAGCTCGAGATGGCGGCGCCCGATGCGGCACCAAGGGCAGAGAAGGTCATGGTAGACTTCGATGAGCAAGGGCGGCCTCCTTTCCCGGGGCCGGCGGCCCGCGATCGTTCCTTCTAGTATGAACCAAGCGGACGGCGGCTTCAATGCTTGGCCGCCCGGAAGGCGCGCGAGCGGCGTCATGCGGGCTCGTCTGGCCTGCTTGTGAGCGCCGGGCCAGCGGGGACGGGAGGGCAGACGCCGTTGACGTCGTTCCTGCCGGGCGAATCGAGAGGCGCAGCGGCAGACAAGCGCAAAAGGACCCCGAAGCCCGCCGCCGTAAAGCGGTGGACGAGGTCCTTTTGCCGCTGGAGCCCGGCTGGGAACCGGGACTCCGCCATCCGATAAGCGATTGCTGCCGGAAGCCGGACTGCGGAAGGAGCGCGGCGCGGACTCAGCCGGTCTCTTCCTCGTACGCCTCCAGCAGCTCCCGGCCTTGCTCCAGCTGCTTGCGCAGGACGAGCAGCCGCAGATGGCCGTCCTCCTCCGCGGTGCGCGTGCGCACGCCGTTGCTCTTCAGATGCGCCTCCAGCCGGTACAGCTTGTCGATCCTCGCCTTGCTCTCGCTGCGCAGCAGCGTCCAGCGCTTGCCGGACGCGATCGCCGCGTACACGACCGCGCCCGCCGCCAGTACGATGATCGCCGCCCATACATACGTCATCCGATGCACCACCTCGATCGATAGGGATCCGTCCTGCACGGTTATTCTATTCCGGTAGAGGGTCCAGACATGACAACGCTCTGCCGCCAGGCGGAATGGAAGGAGGAACGGCCAATGATTACGATCGGACTTGCCGGCTGGGGCGACCACGACTCGCTGTACCGGACGCGGGAGGCGGCCAAGGCCAAGCTCGCCGCATACAGCCGGCTGTTCGGCACCGTCGAGGTGGACAGCAGCTTTTATGCCGTCCAGCCGCAGCGCAACATGGAGAAGTGGACGGCCGAGACGCCGGAGGACTTCCGCTTCGTCGTCAAGGCGTACCAGGGCATGACCGGGCATAGCCGCGGGGCGATTCCCTATCCGGACGAGGAGGCGATGTTCGCCGACTTCAAGCTGGCGCTGACGCCGATGCGGGAGAGCGGCAAGCTGAGCTGCGTGCTGTTCCAGTATCCGCCGTGGTTCGCCTGCACGCGCGAGAGCGTCGAGACGCTGCGCAAGGCGAAGCGGCTCATGGAGGACATTCCGTGCGCGCTGGAGTTCCGCCATCAAAGCTGGTTCGTGCCGCAGATGCGGGAGCGCACGCTCGGCTTCATGCGCGAGGAAGGCTGGCGCCACAGCGTCTGCGACGAGCCGCAGGCGGGCGAGGGCTCGATCCCGATTGTCGAGGCCGCCACGGACGAGAGCCATACGCTCGTCCGCATGCACGGCCGCCACGCGGAGGGCTGGCATTCCTCCGGACAGCCGAACTGGCGCGAGGTGCGGTATCTGTACCGCTACAGCCGCCAGGAGCTGGAGGAATGGGCGGAGCGGCTGCGCCGGCTGGAGGCGCAGAGCCGGACGGTGGAGGTCATTTTCAACAACAACTCCGGGGGAGACGCCGCGGACAACGCCCGCGAGCTGATGGCGCTGCTCGGCCAGACGCCGCCGCCGATTCCCGAGGAGCCGCCGGAGCGCGATCCCGGGGTGGAGCAGCTGGAGCTGTTTTGAGGCGGGAGCGGTTTGCTCGGGCATCGGCTTCGCGGACAGGAGGGAGGAAGGCTCTCGGCATGATTTTGCCGAGAGCCTTTTTGCATCCTTGCGGCTGGCGGAGACGCTGCGGCGGAGATGGGGCGCGTATATGGTAAATGTACCACTGGCGGAAGCGCTGCGGCGGACTGGGCGTAGTTTGACGAGGGGGCTGTCCGGGCAAGCTGGAGTCTGTCGCATGAGCTTTCGGCACGGCGGAGCAGGCAGGTCTATACGAAGCTGCTATCCTGTGTTATCCTATGTGCCAGTTGTTAGCGCTTGCAACGCTAACGGGAGCTAACAAACCTAACAAAACGGACGGCTCAGGAGGGATCTACATGGCGGAACGAGTCACGATGCAGGACATCGCCGATTATGTCGGGATGTCCAAATTCGCCGTCTCCAAGGCGCTTTCCGGCAAGGGCGGCGTCAAAGCGGAGACGCGCGAGCGGATCATCAAGGCGGCGATCCAGCTCGGCTACCGCTTTCCGCCCAAGGCGGCGGAAGGAGCGGAAGCAAATGCGAGATGGCCGGGAGCCTCCGGCGCGGGCAAGAGCGATGGCGAGGATCTGGCGGGAAGCTGGCCGTTCGGCCCAGCTGCCGCCATGGGCCATCCAGAGCCGTCCGGCGCCTCCGCTGCCGGCGGCCTGCCGCGCGGAGCCTCCGGCAGCGGCCAAGCATCCGGCGCCGCTGCCATCGGCGGCCAGCCGGGAGTCCCCGGCTTCCCCGCCGGCGAGGCGGGCCGCTTTTCGCCGGCGAGCTCCCGCGCGGCCTCGAACCCGGCCGCGACGCAAGCCGCGTCGGACGGGCTCGGCAGCCAGGTGATCATCCTCGTGCCCAACGTGCGCTTCCAGACGCGGCTGTCGTACTATTGGGGACGCATCATCGAAGGCGTGCAGGAGGAGCTGGAGGAACGCGGCATCGGCTCGATCCTCATCACCGAGCAGGGCACGACGCGCTTCTCCTCCCTCATCAATCCCCGCGGCGTCATGGGGCTCGTCGGCGTCGGGTTCATCTCCTATCCGGTGCTGCTGGAGATCCGCAACCTCGGCATCCCGACGGTGCTCATCGACCACGAGGAGCCGCTCGTGCCGACGGACGTGCTGTCGATGAACAACTTCGAGTGGATGCGCCGCGTAGCCAATTATCTCATCGGACTCGGCCACCGGCGGCTGCAGTTCGTCGGCAACCTGACCTACTCGCGCAGCTTTTACGACCGCTGGTTCGGCTTCCGCGCGATGATGGAGGAGCATGGCCTCAGCACGGACGGGCAGCATGACGGCCTGCTGACCGTGCGCGGGCACAACCGCTCCGAGATGACCGAGGCGCTGGAGCCGATGCTGCAGGAGCTGCGCCGCGAGGGAAGGATGCCGACGGCGTTCGCCTGCGCCAACGACTCGATCGCGATCTGCATCATGACGATCCTCGCGCGCATGGGCGTGTCCGTGCCGGAGGACGTTTCGGTCGCCGGATTCGACGACATCGAGGATGCGGCGCTGTCGAGCCCGACGCTGACGACGGTGCATGTGCACAAGCACGGCATGGGCCGGCGCGCGGTCGAGGCGCTGCTGCGCCGCGTGCAGCAGCCGGCGAGCCCGGTCGAGAAGGTGCTGCTGACGGGCGAGCTCGTCATCCGCGCCTCTACAGGAGCGGCGCGCGCCGATGGCTAGGCTCTGGAGCGCGCTGCGCCAGCAGCTGGAGCCGCTGCTGCATCGGCTGGAGACGAGGCTGCTGCTCGTCTACTTCCTGCTCGTGCTGCTGCCGATCGCCGTCATCACCTACGTGTCGGCTTCGCACAACTTTGCGACGATCGAGCAGAACACGGTCACCTACGCCTCTCAGGTATCGGACCGGATGCTGAACTCGCTCGACGATTACATCCACGACATGAAGCAGATCGCCATCATTCCCGCCTATCTCGACGAGATCCAGAGCGGGCTCGAGCGGTCCAACCAGTTCTACGCCACGCGCGCGAGCGAAGGGGGCGGCGCGGACCCGTGGCTCGAGGCGGGGCTCAAGCTCAGCATCCAGCGCGAGGTGGAGAGCAGCATCTATTTCATGAACAACCTCAAGAAAGGCTCCAGCAACGTCTATCTGTTCGACCGGCAAGGCAATCCTTATACGGCGGTCAAGAGCGGAGGCGTGCGCAGCGACCTGAAGGAGGTGTACGAGCGCTGGCGCCAGCTGGCCGAGCCGAAGAACGGCACGCCGGTGCTCGTCAGCACGCAGGCGGTCACGAGCAGCGCGAACAGCAGCAAGCAGTACGTGTTCACCGTCGTCCGCGACATCATCACGACGTCGTTCCGCTCGGTCGGGCTGATCGCCGTCGACGCCAACATCAGCGTCATCGAGGACATGGTGCGCGACCTGGACGAGGCGACGCGCGGCACGACGATCATCGCCGACGAGGGAGGCACGGTCATCTACGACAGCGAGAAGCGCTACCTGGCGGAAAACCTCGGCTCGGCGCCGCTGCTCGCCGAGGCGCGGGGCAGCGCGGGCAGCTACCGCACCTCGGTCGACGGCGAGGAGCAGCTCGTCATCTACCGGCAGTCGCCGGACACCGGCTGGAAGCTGCTCATCACGATCCCGCAGCGGCATCTGGTCGAGGACGCGGTGCGCAACCGCAACTTCAGCCTGATCGCCGCCGGCGTCGCGATGGCCGCGGCGATGGCGCTGACCGTCGTGCTCATCCTGGCGCTGACCAAGCCGCTGCGCTCGCTCGTCAGCCTCATGAAGCAGGTGCAGGGCGGCAACTTCGAGGTCAGCTTTCCGGTGCGCCGGCGGGACGAGGCGGGCATGGCCGGCCAGGCGTTCAACCGCATGATCGCCCGCACGCGGGAGCTGATCGACAACATCTACCGGATCGAGCAGCGCAAGACCGAGGTGCAGCTGGAGAACCTGCAGCGGCAGATCAACCCGCACTTCATCTACAATACGCTGGAATCGATCCGCATGACGGCCGTGCTGAGCGACGCCGACGAGGTCGGGCGGATGGTGCAGCTGCTCGGCGAGCAGCTGCGCTACAGCCTGCATGCCGGCTCCGCCGCCGTGCCGGCCCAGCGCGAGTGGGAGCATCTGGAGCAGTACGTCGAGCTGATGAACTACCGCTACGGCGGCGAGCGCTTCCGGCTGACGCTGAGCGCCGAGGCGCGAGCGGCGGACGCGAGCGTCATGAAGCTGATTTTCCAGCCGATCGTGGAAAATGCCGTGCTGCACGGCTACGACGACTCGCGCGAGCGGCTGACGATCGAGATCGACAGCTGGATCGAGGGCATGGACCGGGTCGTGCGCATCCGCGACGACGGCCGCGGCATGCAGCCGGAGGTGCTCGCCCGCGTGCGGGCCGAGCTGGCGTCGGCCGCGGCCCCTTTGGACGAGGAGTCCGGCGGCATCGGGCTGCGCAACGTGCAGGAAAGGCTGCAGCTGCGCTACGGCCCGGGCTACGGGCTGCAGCTGGCCAGCGAGCCGGGCGCCGGCACGACCGTCACGATGAGGATTCCCCAGATTCAGGCTATGGACGCTCCGGCAGAAGGAGAGAAGAGAGGAGAGGGAGCCGATGCTTAAGGTCGCCGTCGTGGACGACGAGGAGAAGATCCGCCTCGGCCTGGCGAAAATCATCGAGCGCACCGGCCCGTACGAAGTTGTCGGCGTCTGGGCGAGCGCGCGCGAGGCGCTCAGCAACCTTGACGCCTCCGGGGCGGAGCTGCTCATCACCGACATCCGCATGCCGCAGATGGACGGGCTGCAGCTGATCGACGAGCTGCGGGAGCGCGGCAGCCAGATCGCGGTCGCCGTGCTGAGCGGCTACAACGACTTCGCCTACGCGCGCGAGGCGCTGCGCGGAGGAGTGGAGGACTATCTGCTCAAACCGGTCAACCAGGACGAGCTGGCGCGGCTGCTTGAGCGCATCGCCGAGAAGGTCGGCGTGTCGCGCAGCCGTCAGCCGCTGCATGCGGAAGCGCTCATCGAGCTGCTGCTCGCCGCCGATGCGAAACGCATCCCGGAGCCGGTCATGCAAACGGCCTGCGCCCAGCTCGACGAGCTCGGCTCCATCCGCGGCATGTATGCGTTCGTCGTGCTGCACGCCGCGCCGATGCCGGACGGCGAGCGGATTGCCGAGGCGCTGGCGGCGCTGCGGCGCGAGCATCGCCTGCTGCTGCGCGAGGCCGGCCCGCCGGCCGTGCTGCTCGCGCTCCGGCACGGCGACCACGCCGACACGCCGCGCGAGCTCGCCGTCACGCTGCTCGGCCGGCTGCCGCTATCGGCCGAGCCGCGGGGCGGCATCAGCGGCGTGCACTCCGGCGCCGCCGCGCTCGCGCGCGCCTACGGCGAGGCGGAGGCGGCGCTGCTGCAGGCGTGGTATGCCGGCAGCCCTGCCGGCACGGCCGTATCCGCGGCCGCTTCGACGCCGGGCCGCATGCCGGCGGCCGCGCAGATGCCCGGCGCCGCGCGGCCCGACGAGCAGGAGCTGCGCGCCGTGCTGCAAGCCGCCGATCTGGAACGCGCCGCCGCCATCGCCGAGGAGTGGCTGGGCGCGGCGGAGCAGCGCCGCCTGAGCTGGGCGGAGCTGGATGCCGCCGCCGCCACGCTGCTCGGCGTGCTGGACGACAGCCTCGCGGGCCAGCCTGGTCCGCAGCCGGGCAGTCGGCCGCAGCCGATCCGCAGCCGCAGCTGGGACGCTTATGCGGCCGCGCTGCGCCAGGAGCTGCTGCAGCGGCTGGCGCTGCTCGGCGAGCTGAAGCATCAGAGCCGCGCGGTCGAGGCGGTCAAAGCTTATTTGCAGGAGCATTATGCCGATGAGCTGGACCTGCAGCGGCTGGCCGAGCTCGTCCATCTGACGCCGAGCTATCTGAGCAAGCTGTTCCGCAGCGAGACGGGCGAGACGATTACCGACTATGCGATTTCCGTGCGGATCGAGGTCGCCAAGCGGCTGCTCAAGGACCGCCCCGAGCTGAAGACCTATGAGGTGGGCGAACGGTCCGGCTATGCGGACCCCGCGTATTTCACCAAGGCGTTCAAGCGGGTCACGGGCAAGACGCCGAAGGAGTATCGGGACAGCGCTCGCTAAGCGGCGGTCGCCGCGCAAAAGAAGCTGCGCGGCGAGC
Organism: Paenibacillus pasadenensis; assembly: GCF_002864175.1. Classification (NCBI taxonomy): domain Bacteria; kingdom Bacillati; phylum Bacillota; class Bacilli; order Caryophanales; family Paenibacillaceae; genus Paenibacillus; species Paenibacillus pasadenensis. The sequence continues at coordinate 558,036 of NZ_NFEZ01000001.1, forward strand.
GTCCGCAAGCGGCGGTCGCTGCGCAAAAGAAGCTGCGCGGCGAGCGTCCGCAAGCGGCGGTCGCTGCGCAAAAGAAGCTGCGCGGCGAGCGTCCGCAAGCGGCGGTCGCTGCGCAAAAGAAGCTGCGCGGCGAGCGTCCGCAAGCGGCGGTCGCTGCGCAAAAGAAGCTGCGCGGCGAGCGTCCGCAAGCGGCGGTCGCCGCGCAAAAGAAGCTGCGCGGTGAGCGTCCGCAAGCGGCGGTCGCCGCGCAAAAGAAGCTGCGCGGTGAGCGTCCGCAAGCGGCGGTCGCCTCAAGTATGCAAACAGCAGGAGTTAACCTTGCAAAGACCCTGGATGGGACAGGCGAAGCCTCCCTATCCGGGGTCTGTTTACATATACGAAATGCGGCCAGATTCTAACGACTCAGCAGATGCTTAGAAGCTCATTTTTCCTTGTTTTGTCTTGCTAACGACTCCTCATGCGCTTAGACGTCTCGATGAACGTGTTTAACCCCGAATGGCCTCCTTTTTCCACCTCTAAGCGTTTGAGGCGTCGTTAGCTTTTGTGAGCGGCAGCTATAGAGCGCCTAACGAGCTGATTCGTCGTAAGCTTTCGCAGCCGCCGATGCTGCCGCGCTTGCCGCGAAGCTACCCTGCCGAGCCGCCTATTCTGCAGCCGCGACGCCTACGCTCCATCCCGATCTACAGCTAACAAACCACCCCGGTATGCTAACAGCCGCCGCCTGTTAGCACAATACAAGACAAAAAAAGAAACGCCGTCCATTCAGGACCCGCCGAGACGGGGCGTATAATGATAAGCACACTGAAAGCGGTCCCAACACCGGATGGAAAGCGAGGAACAACGGATGAATCAATTAAGCTATAAAGCGCAGCGGCGGCTGATCCTGTTCGGATTCCTGATCGTGCCCGTGGCGCTGTGCCTGACCTTCAGCTATTATCCGGCCGCGTCGCTGATCTACTACAGCTTCACGGACTGGACGGGAACCGGCTGGGACATGAACTGGGTCGGCCTGGACAACTACAAGCAGATCTTCACCGAGCCCGAGGTGTTCCTGGCGCTTAAGAACAACGCCTATTACTTCGTCGGCGGCCTGATCCAGGTGGCGCTGTCGCTCTGGTTCGCCGTCATCCTGACGAGCCGGCTCAAAGGCCGCTACGGCTTCCGCGTCATGCTGTTCCTGCCGTACGTGCTGCACAGCGTCGCGACGGTCATCATGTTCAAGAACGTGTACCACCTCGACTACGGCTCGCTCAACTCCCTGCTGCGGACGATCGGCCTGGAGTCGTGGCAGCAGAGCTGGCTCGGCAACCCGCATCTGGTCAACGTCTCGCTGGCGTTCATCTCGATGTGGAAGTACATGGGCCTGAACATGGTCATCTTCATCGGCGCGCTGCAGTCGATTCCAAGCGACCTGTACGAGGCCGGCTCGATCGACGGCGCCTCCGGCTGGCAGAAGTTCCGCTACATCACCGTGCCGAGCATCAAGAGCGTGCTCTCGCTCATGCTGCTGCTGACGCTGACCGGCGCGCTCGAGGCGTTCGACATCCCGTACATCATGATGCTCGGCGCGAACGGCACCTCGACCTTCGTCGTGCAGACCGTCGACACGGCGTTCAAGTACCAGAGCTTCGGCCTGGCCTCCGCGATGGCCGTCGTGCTGCTGATCATCGTCATTTTCTTCATCATCATCCAGCGCAAAGTGCTGTTCCGGGAGGAGAGGTAATCGATGGATACGACCAAAAGCCCGCCGCTCTTCACGGCGTTCAAGTACTTGACGCTGCTGATCGCGCTGTTCGTCGTCTTCTTCCCGATCTACTCGGTGTTCGTCGGCGCGTTCAAAACCCAGGCGGAATTCTACCAAAGCTCCGCGCTGGCGTTCCCGGCCGATTTCTTCCACTTCGACAACTTCAAGCGCGTCTATGAGGTCGGCGATCTCGGGCTCGGCTTCCGCAACACGCTCGTCATCCTCGTCTGCGCGGTCGCCGGCAACGTCGTGCTCGGCACGATGGTCGCCTATGCGCTTGGCCGCTTCGACTTCAAGCTGAAGACGCCGATCATGGGCATGTACCTCGTCGCCCAGGTCATCCCGATGGTGACGACGCAGGTCGCGACGTTCAGCATCATCCAGAACCTCGGCCTGTACAACACGATGGGCGCGCCGATCCTGCTCTACCTGGGCGCGGACGTGCTGCAGATCGTCATCTACCTGCAGTTCGTCAACAGCATCCCGAAGGATCTCGACGAAAGCGCGATGATCGAGGGGGCGTCGCTGTTCCGCATCTACCGCTCGATCATCTTCCCGCTGCTCGGCCCTGCGACGGCGACGCTCGTCATCCTCAAGACGATCTCGATCTACAACGACTTCTACACGCCGTACCTGTACATGCCGTCGCAGAAGCTCAAGGTCGTCTCGACCGCGATCTATTCGTTCGTCGGACCGAACGCGGCGCAGCTCAACGTCATCTCGGCGGGCATCCTCATCATCTTCATCCCGACCGTCGTGCTGTTCCTGTTCCTGCAAAAATACATCTTCGCCGGCGTCACGAACGGCGCGGTGAAATAAGAAGCGGCTTCTCGGCCGCGCCACAAGGAGGCTTCATCCGATGACGACACAAGCGAAGGCGGCCGGTTCGGCCGCCGCAGCGGCAGAGCTCGGCTACATCGCCGGCATGACCTGGGGCTGGACCGGCGTGCGAGGCACGTGGGAAGGGCCGGAGGCCGACTTTTCCCTGAGCGAGATGGCCAAGCTGAACGTCGGCTGGACCGCCGTCACGCTCGGCGCCCTGCAGGCGACCGCGCAATCGACGGAGATCGAGTATTGGAACGAGCCGACGGTCGCCGACGACGAGGTGCGCAGCGCGATCCGCCGCGCCAAGGCGCTCGGGCAGAAGGTCTGCCTGAAGCCGGTCGTCAACGTCGCCGACGGCACCTGGCGGGCGCACATCAACTTTTTCGACATGGATATCCCCGGCGAGCCGACCTGGGGCCAGTGGTTCGAGTCGTATGCGCGCTTCATCCTCCACTATGCGGACATCGCTCGCGAGGAAGGCTGCGAGATGCTGTGCATCGGCTGCGAGATGGTGCAGGCCGACAAGCGCGAGGCCGAGTGGCGAGCGCTGATCGCCCAGGTGCGCGAAGCCTACTCCGGCCTCGTCACCTACAACTGCGACAAGTACCAGGAAGGCAACGTCAAGTGGTGGGACGCGGTCGACCTCATCTCCTCCAGCGGCTATTATCCGATCGACCAGTGGGAGGAGCAGCTGGACCGTATCGAGGCGGCGGTCGCGCCGTATGGCAAGCCGTTCTTCTTCATGGAGGCGGGCTGCCCGAGCCGCGACACGTCGCCGGCGCGGCCGAACGACTGGTCGCTGGCCGGCCGCCCGGACGGAGAGGCGCAGCGCGCCTACTACGAAGCGATGTTCGGGGCTTGCGGCCGGCGCGAGTGGGTGCGCGGCTTCGTGCTCTGGGACTGGCCGGCGCGGCTGTACGCGGCGCCGGACGCGGCGGCGAACGACGACTACTGCATGTACGGCAAGCCTGCGGCGCAGACGGTGAAGGACTTTTACGGCAGCAGGAGGGAAGGCTTAATGGACAAGCAGGCATGGCTGCATGAGCTGCAGCAGGAGCTGCAGGACAACATCCTCGGCTTCTGGCAAACGCATGCGCTCGACGAGCTTCATGGCGGCTTCATCGGCGAGATGGACAGCTCCGGCAAGGTGAATCCCGAGGCGGACAAGTCGCTCGTGCTGAATGCGCGCATCCTGTGGACGTTCGCGGCGGCGCATCGGCGCACGAAAAATTCGCAGCATCTGGCGCTGGCCGAGCGGGCGCTGGAGCAGCTGCGGACGGTGTTTTACGACGAGCTTCACGGCGGCTTCTACTGGATGGCGACGCCGGACGGACGGCCGAGCGAGGACAAGAAGCAGGTGTACGGCCAGTCGTTCGTGCTGTATGCGCTGGCGGAGTATATGCTGGCGACGGGGAGCACGGCCGAGCTGCCGCTCGCCGAGGAGACGTACCGGCTGCTGGAGCGCTGGGCGCATGACCCGGTCCACCGGGGCTACATCGAGGCGCTCGCGCGCGACTGGAGCGAGACGGACGACCTCAGCCTGAGCGGCAAGGACCTGAACGAGCGCAAGTCGATGAATACGCATCTCCATGTGCTGGAAGGCTATACGAACCTTTATCGCGTCTGGCCCTCGGACGGACTGCGGGATCGGCTGCGCGAGCTGATCGAGCTTCATCTGGAGCGGATCCTCGACGGGGAGACGGGACATTTCAAGCTGTTCTTCGACGACGAGTGGAATTCGGCGACGCGCGACGTCAGCTACGGCCACGACATCGAGGGCAGCTGGCTGCTGTGCGAGGCCGCGGAGGCGCTCGGCGATCCGGAGCTGCTGAAGCAGACGGAGCGGGCGGCGCTGCAGATGGCCGAGGCGACGCTGCTTGAAGGCGTCGACGAGGACGGCGGCGTGTTCAACGAGCTGCATGAGGACGGGCGGCTCGACGACAGCAAGGACTGGTGGCCGCAGGCGGAGGCGATGGTTGGCTTCCTGAACGCCTTCCAGCTGAGCGGCGAGGAGCGTTATGTGCAGGCGGCCGAGCGCAGCTGGAGCTTCATCCGGCAGCATGTGCGGGACGAGGACGGCGGCGAATGGCATTGGCAGGTATCCCGCGACGGCCGGCCGGATCGGACCCAGGTCAAGATCGGCGCCTGGAAATGTCCGTACCATAACGGACGCGCCTGCCTGGAGGCGCTGCATCGTCTGGAATCGCTAACAAAGGAAGATGCGTTAGCATAATCGGAAACAAGAAATGACAATGGAGTTCATTTTTCGGCCTGGAGCCAGGCGGTACAATGGACTTGTAAGCGATAACAACATAGCGAACCGATGACCAATCCTTACGACTCAGGGGGAAAACGAGATGAAAAAACCGCTTCTGGTTACGATGACGGCAGTCCTGTCCCTGTCCATGCTGGCCGCTTGCGGCAGCAACAACAACGAGGGCAATGCGAATACGGCGGGCAATACGTCCGGCAGCGCGAATACGGCCGCGAACGAAGGCGGCTCCGGCGGCGAGGCGAAGCTGAGCGGCACAATCAAGATGCTGACGCACCGCACGGACTACATCAACGACGGCACGATGGAGCGCTACCTGAAGAAATTCCAGGAGAAGTATCCGGACGCGAAGGTCGAGTTCGAAGGACTGACCAACTACGCGACCGACATCAAGACGCGCCTGACGACGGGCGAGACGGGCGACGTGCTCATGATTCCGAGCGGCATGCCGGCCTCCGACCTGCCGAAGTACTTCGAGCCGCTGCCGGACAGCATGTTCGACGACGTCTACTTCGCCGACAACTCGGCGTTCGAGGGCAAGCGCTACGGCATCACGACCGGCGTCAACACGCAGGGCATCGTCTACAACAAAAAGGCGTTCGAAAAAGCCGGCATCGCCAAGGCGCCGACGACGCTTGACGAGCTGTATGACGCCGCCAAGAAGCTGAAGGAAGCCGGCATCATCCCGCTGTACATGAACTTCGGCGCGCAGTGGCCGATGGGCTCGTGGGGCGACGGCTCGGCGTTCTACGTGGCCGGCGACGCCGACCTGACGACCAAGATGGCCGCCGATCCGGCGCCGTTCCAGGAGGGCAACGCCTGGGGCATCCTGGCCAAGATCGGCCGCGACTTCATCAAGAACGGCTGGGTCGAGAAGGATCTGTACACGAACAACTGGGAAATGTCCAAAGGCGAGATCGCTTCCGGCAAGGCGGCGATGTACTTCCTCGGCAACTGGGTCATCCCGCAGGTCATCGGCGCCGGCGCGGCGTCCGAGGACATCGGCTTCGTGCCGTTCCCGTATGACAACAGCGGCAAGCTGAACGCTCCGCTCGGCGGCGACTACATGATGGGCGTGAGCGCGAACAGCAAGAACAAGGAGCTGGCGATCGCCTGGACGGACTTCTTCGTCAAGGAATCCGGCTACGTGGCCGACTCCGGCTTCATGCCGATCCTCAAGTCGGAGAAGGCGGAATCGCCGCAGCTGGCCGAGTTCCAAGCCGCGAACCCGACCTTCATCGAAGGGCTGCCGAACAATGACAAGTTCGCTGAGATCGCCAACAAGGCGCAGATCGGCATCGGCACGGGCAACTACATCCAAGATCTGCTCCTGTCCAAGGACCTGAAGGCTGGCCTGGATGAGCTGAACAAGAAATGGGCGAAAGCGAAGACGGATCTCGGGTATTAAGAGCTCCGAAAGAACGGAACCAAAAAGCAAGCAGCGGACCGCGCGGTCCGCTGCTTTTTCGTTCGAATTGATCCGCTTGCGTCCGCTGCGAAGACGACGCTTTGTCGTTCGCATCGTCAGTTCTGCCCACGGCTAAATCGCAGCAGGATGCTTGATCGAGCAGCAGGGGGGTTTACAAAGTTGTATACGGTTGAAAGAAGTTGTGTATAATAAAGGTAACTTAAACGAAGAGAGAGCGCGCCAACGCTCTCTCCGTGCACAAACTTGGATGGAAATCCTCCAGTAACTGCCTTGCCAGAGAATAACCCGTTAACCAGGCGCTAACTTGGACGGGTTATTTTCGTTTTAAGTAGGTGAGCAGAGCGAGGAGAAACATCCCCAGCATGGTCACTTCCTGAAGCGAAAATGTCATAGGCATCACCTCCCGACTGGAGGCTACCTTTTCCGTCCAAGCGTTGTGCTTCCAGCCAGATGACTGATGCCGCCGAGTTTGTTTGATTCCGCCCTCCGGTGGTAAAATATAGAGGCGATAAACGGCAGTGAAAACAAAGCGCAAGGAGGCGTTCTCATCGTGACGGTACGACTTCAAGGGCTTGGCGATACGGTCGAGCTGCACAACGGCGTGCGGATGCCGAGGCTCGGCCTCGGCGTCTGGAAGGTGACGGAGGAGGGCCAGGTCGAGCAGGCGATCCGGGACGCGGTCAAGGCCGGCTACCGCAGCATCGATACGGCCAAGGCTTACGGCAACGAGGAAGGCGTCGGACGGGCGATCCGCGAGTGCGGGGTGCCGCGCGAGGAGCTGTTCATCACGACGAAGGTGTGGAACAGCGATCAAGGCTACGAGAGCACGCTGCAGGCGTTCCAGGACAGCCTGGACAAGCTGGGCCTCGACACGCTCGACCTATACCTGATCCACTGGCCGGTCAAGGGCAAGTACAAGGACACCTGGCGCGCGCTGGAGCAGCTGTACAAGGACGGCAAGGTGCGCGCGATCGGCGTCTGCAACTTCCACGTCCATCATCTCGAGGATCTGCTCCAGGACGCCGAGATCAAGCCGATGGTCAATCAGGTCGAGTACCATCCGCTGCTGACCCAGGTCGAGCTGCGCCAGTACTGCCAGGACCAGGGCATCGTGCTGGAGGCGTGGAGCCCGCTCATGCAGGGCAATCTCGACGTGCCGCAGATTCAGGAGCTGGCCGCCAAGCACGGCAAGACGCCGGCGCAGATCGTGCTGCGCTGGGATCTGCAGAACGGCGTCGTCACCATTCCGAAGTCGACGCATGAGAAGCGCATCCGCGAAAACGCCGATGTGTTCGACTTCGAGCTGTCCCACGAGGACATGGCGCTGCTCGACGGGCTCGATCAGGGCAAGCGCTTCGGCCCGGACCCGGACAACTTCAATTTCTAGAACGGCCGATGAGCAGCGAGCCGGGGCGGGATCGAGGAGTAGCCGCGGCCCCCGGCGAGCATGCTAACGGAAAGGGAGGGCCTATTGACAGCCTCAACTGTAACTGGTATTATTACAGTACGAAACGGGGTGGCCGTCTCGCATGAACAGTGAATTCACGATTGCCGTCCACAGCCTCGTCTATCTGGCTTACGTCCCGGAGCGCAGCGCCTCGAGCGAGGCGATCGCCGAGAACGTCTGCACCAATCCGGCGAGGGTCCGCAAGGTGATGGGCTACCTGAAGCGCTGCGGCTACGTGGCGACGAGGGAGGGCTCCGGCGGAGGCTACCGCTTGACGGCGGAGCCGTCGCAAGTGACGCTCAACGACATTTACCAGGCGATCGCGCGCGGCTCGCTCATGCCGAACTGGTGCTCGGGCGATCCCGATTGCGAATGCCTCGTCGGCTCCAACATGCAGGAGGTCATGAACGGCATCTTCTGCGGAGCGGAGCAGCGGCTGGAGAGTTACTTCCAGGGGCTGACGATCGCCGGGGTGCTGGAGCGGATCCATCGCTGCGAAACCTGCTGAGGCTTGGTGAAAGCTGCTGTGGGCGGAGAACCGACTTTATTTTTTCAAATCGAAAGGATGATCGAACATGGCAGTAGCCCTGACGAAAGAAACCTTCAACGAGAGCGTACAGAACGGCGTCGCGCTGGTCGACTTCTGGGCCCCTTGGTGCGGACCTTGCAAAATGCAGCTTCCGATCGTGGAGGAGCTGAGCACGGAGCTGGAAGGAAAGGCGACGATCGCCAAAATCAACGTCGACGAGCAGCCTGAGCTCGCTTCCCAGTTCGGCGTCATGAGCATCCCGACGCTGATCCTGTTCAAGGACGGCCAGCCGGTCGACAAGATGGTCGGCGTGCAGAGCAAGGACGCCCTGAAAAACAAGATCCAAGGCCAGCTGTAAGCATAGCCTGATCGGGCGGATGCATGCCGCTGTGCGACGGCTCCAGCCGAGCTCGGCGGACGGAAGCTCCGCCTGCGATACATCAAGCCCCCGCGGCACGCCTTGAGGCGACCGCGGGGGCTTTTTCGGCTTTTGTCCTAACCCGAGGGCGATACATGCGCCGCGATCAAGGCGCAGGGCCTGACGCTGCGGCGGCCTCCGAGCGGGATTTGCCGGGGCGCAGCGCGGCGAGCCTTGGAAGGACGAGCGCGTCGAGTCCGAAGCGCCCGGCGTTGCGTCCGCCCGTGACGAGCAGGAAGCCGATCAGGATCAGCCATGGGTTGAGGCTGAGCGCGCCGGCGAACAGGAACGAGAAGTTCATGACGAGGCCGAAAAACGCCCCCGCCGTCGTGAACAGGCCGAGCAGCAGCGACAGGCCGACGAGCAGCTCCCCCCAGCTGACGAGCAGGCTGAACAGCCCGAGCTGCGGCGATACGAAGTGTTCCAGGAACGAGACATAGGTCGGATAAAGCGCCTCGTTCGTGCCGCTGCGCAGGACGGGATTGGCGATCGCATGCTGCACGAAGCCGCCGGCGCTGAACGCTTCGTCCCCGGTCAGCTTGCCCCAGCCGGAGCGCGTCCAGTTCCATCCTGCGTACAAGCGAAGCAGCAGCAGCGCGGCTGCTGCCGCCAGGTTGGTTCTCCACCATCGAAATGCCATGAATAGTCCCCTTTCATGATGCGGCTGGCGAGCCGCGTCCATTTCGGCCTTTGAAGGCCGTCACTTCCGAATCCTCACCTCCATGGGCTTCATCGTATCATCGAGGCGCATGGGGAAAGGACGGGGAAAAAGCTCGGATTTCGGGTGCAATTTTATTCATATCGAAGAAGATGAGTGCGAGAAATGTCGAAATTGACTTCATGTATCGCGATATTCGGTCGCGCATGCACAAAAAGGCCCGCCGGAAGGGGCGGGCCTTGTCGTTCCGTTACTCGGTTCCGCTAAGCCTGGATCGGACTGCGCTTCAGCAGCCGCTTGATCGCGCGGTCGGCCTCATGCAGGGTGACGTCCTTATCGACGGTGAGCATGACGCCGCGATCCATGACGATGCGGCCGTCGACGATCGTCGTCTCTACGTCGGCCCGGGTCGCCGAGTAGACGATGCGCGAGATCGGATCGACGTCGAACGAAGGAAACGTATGGAACTGGTTCAGGTTGAGGATCGCCAGATCGGCCTTTTTGCCGACCTCGAGGCTGCCGATCTCGTCCGCCATGCCGACGGCGCGCGCGCCGCCGATCGTCGCCATGCGGAACACGCTGCGCGCGTCCATCGCCGTCGGGCCGTGGCGCGGCTTGTGGATGAGGGCGGCGAGGCGCATCTCGTTGAACATGTCGAGGTTGTTGTTGCACGGAGCGCCGTCGGCGCCGAGGCTGACGCTGATGCTCGTGTCGATCATCTCCGGCACGTCCGCGAAGCCGGAGGCGAGCTTCATGTTGGAGCCCGGACAGTGGCTCACATGCACGCCGCGCTCGCGGATGATGCGCTTCTCGTTGTCGTCGAGCCAGATGCAGTGCGCCAGGATGAGGCGGTCCGTCGCGAGTCCGATGTGGTCGAGATAGGCGATGTTGCGCATGCCGGTCATCTGCTCGACGAGCTCGATCTCGCCCTGGTTCTCCGAGGCGTGCGTATGCACGTTGACCTGATACTGGTCCGACAGGCGGGCGACCTCGCGCAGCAGCTCGTCGGTGCAGCTGATGACGAAGCGCGGCGAAAAGGCGTAGCGGATGCGGCCGTTGTCGTGGCCATGCCATTTTTCGAGCAGGTCGACGCTCTCCTGCAGCGACGCTTCCGTCTCCTCCTGCAGCGGCAGCGGGATGTCGGCGCCCTTGCGGTCCATCATCACCTTGCCGGAGAGGGCGCGGATGCCGCTCTTCGCGATCGCCTGGAACGCCGAGTCCGTATGATGGACCGTCTCCATGTCGACGATCGTCGTCGTGCCGCTCTGCAGCAGCTCGCCGAGCCCCAGCATCGCCGAATAGTAGATGGATTCCTCGTCATGCGCCGCCTCGAGCGGCCAGATGCGCTTGCGCAGCCAGTCGAGCAGCTCGAGGTCGTCGCCTTTGCCGCGGAACAGCGTCTGGCACAGATGGATGTGCGTCTGGATGAAGCCGGGGATGACGACGCGGCCGCTCGCGTCGATGACGCGGTCCGCCTGGGACGGATCGAGGCTCGGACCGATCGCCGCGATGCGGTCGCCCTGGATGAGCAGGTCGCCGTGCATAATCTCCTCGGTGCGGTTCATCGTCACGATCTGAGCGTTCTGAATTAGGATCGTTGGGGACATAGCAGCTACCACTCCTTGGTCAAAAAAAATAGCCGCGAAAAATACGCCGAGGGCCTATTTTTCGTAGCTAGAAATTTACGGTTTCCGGTAGAGACCCTGAGCCCCATTGCTCAGGATATACGAAAGGATGCGCATTTATGCGGTTGTGGAACCAGAATACTTCATCGGCCGCTGGACTGTCAAGGGAGTGTGAGGTAAGCTGACGCCGCTCCGCGGCCGCTCGCCGATCTTTTTCCAGCTTCATGAACGGCCGATCCGGTTAAAGACGATCAACAACCAAAATCGACTCCAGACAGGGGGAATCGCTCCATGCCGTTTCTGGCCGTTCTGCTCATTCTCGTCGGACTGTTCTTCGGCATCGGCGGGCTGTTCGACTTGTTCGTCGGCACGCTGAAGCTCGTCTTTTATGTCATCGCGATCCTGTTCCTCGGCGGCGGCATCATGATGCTGCTGCGCAAAATCCGCAACTGATCCCGGGCCGTCCCCTGCAGCGGGACGGGCGGACAGAGAGCTTTCTTCGCCGCATGAGACGGCGAGGGAGGCTTTTTTTCGTTTCCAGGACGATCCAATCTATCCATCTCTAAATCCGCGATGATAGAATAGGAGGGAAGATGGTAGACGAGAGGAGCCGATCCTAGATGAATAGCAAGAGACAAGCCGCTTGGGCGGCGAAGCTGGGCCTCGCGGCCCTGCTGCTGGCCGCTCCCGGCGTCGCCGGAGCCGCCGCGGCGTCGGCCGCGCCGCCGGCTGCTGCCGCGGAGTTCCAGCTGGTGGCGCTGGGAGATTCCATTACGGCCGGATTCGAGCCGAACGTCGATTATGCGAAGCAGCAGCCGTACGGCTATGCGGACCGCCTGTACGAGCAGTCGCTGCTTCACGGCCGCGCTTCGTTGGCCAACTACGGCCTGGTCGGCTTGAAGTCCGAAGGGCTGAAAGCGTTCGCCCAAGCGGTGGCCGCAGGCCAGCCGATCGCCGGAGAGGCGATTCAGAGCGGGCTGCCGGACTATCGCGCGGACGAGTTCGGACAGAAGGCGTCCGAGATCCGGGCCGAGCTGGCCGGCGCCGACGCGGTCGCGGTGACGATCGGCGGCAACGACGTCTCCTCGCTGCTGAACGATGCCGCCTCGATGACGGATGAGGCGCTCGAGGCCAAGGTCGCCGAGCTGCTGGGACAGTACAGCCTCAACGTCTCGGCTTCGATCGACGCGCTGCTGTCGGTCAACCCGTCGCTGCGCCTCTACATCGCGGATCAATACCAGCCGGTGCCGATGCTGGCGGGCAAGGATCTGTACGCCAAGCTGAACAAGGCGACGGCCGCGTTCACGGCCAACCTCGACGCGCTGGCCGCCGGCTACAAGGCCAAGGGCGCGAATGTGACGGCGGTGCATGTCGCGGACGACTTCGCCGGCCGCGAAGGCATGCTTACGCATATGGTGTCCGCGCGCGACTTCCATCCGACGCAGGCGGGCTACGCCGTCATCGCCGGGGAGTTCGGCCGCGCGGTGTGGGGCTCCTATACGGAGCTTGCCGCTCCGGCAGCCGGCTCGCCGATGAGCATCTACGTCTCCGGCAAGGCGCTGAACACGCCGTACAAGCCGGTGCTCAAGCAAAGCGTCAACTATGTCGCCATCCAGGACATCGTGAACGCCGTCGGCGCGACGACGGCATGGGATGCCAAGACGTCGACCGCCAACATCAAGTACGGCTCCCGCACGGTCGGCGTGAAGATCGGATCGCCGACGGTGACCGTGGACGGCGCGCCGGTCAAGGTAAGCTCTCCGGCCTACATGCAGAAGGTCGGCGCCGAAGGCAAGACCTATGTGCCGCTGGCGACCGTCGCCCAGGGACTCGGCTTCTCGGTCGTCTACAGCCCGAAGCTGAAGACGGTGTTCATCAATCCTTAAGCGGCGGATCGCCATGATCGCCGGAACGTGAAGTCCGCCCCGCTTTTCCTGGCTGAAGGAGAGGAGGGGCGGACTTTTTGGCCGTCCTGATCCGATTCATGCCGTCCGTCGTTGTCCATCAGGAAGAGAAGCTTGCCGAAAGAAAGGGGTGCAGCAAAATGCGCGGACGCGTAAAGGGGATGCTCGCGGCATGGCGACGGCGGCATGGGCGGAAGCTCGCCTGGCTCCATTCGTGGAACGGCTGGCTCGTGCTGCTGCTCGCGCTGTCGGGCTTGATGCTGCTTGGAGGCTGGTGGAGGGGCGTGCTCGGCGAGGGCCGGGTCTGGCTCAAGGGAGCCCATATCGGACTTGGACTCGCGCTGCTGCTGCCGATCACCGGCTACATCCTGCTGCTGCCGAAGCACTGGAGGCAGCTGCGCGGCAAGCCGGGGCAGCGGGCCAACGTCGCGCTCGTGCTGGCGCTGCTCGCCGGCTGGATCGGATCCGGCCTCGCGCTGTGGGCGCATCGCCTGCTCGGTCCGGGCTGGGCCAATCCCGCCCTGCTCGTCCATGACGCGCTCACCTGGATCGGCCTGCCGTACATCGCGTACCATTCCATCACGCGGCTCAAGTGGCTCAAGGAGCCGGCCCGCCGCACGGTGAAGCCGCCCGAGAGCAGCTCGGCCGGCCGCGGCGGGCTGCATCCGGCCGCCGCGCCATCGCCGCTGCTGACCCGGCGGGCCTTCCTGCGCGCGGCGATCGGCGCGGGACTGGCCGTCGCCGCAGGGCCGTCGTTCCTGCAATGGGCCGGCCGCGCGCTCGGCTCCATGGGCGGCAGCTCGGCGGGCGAGCTTGCCCGGCAAGACGGCAATCGGCTGCTGCCGGCGCCGGAGCCGCAGCCGGGCTCGATTCCTTTGCCCGGAGGCGGGGCGAAGGGGACTTTCCGCGTCTATACCGTGACGCCGCTGCCGACGTTCACCAACGCGGACTGGTCGTTCCGCATCGACGGCCTCGTCGACCGGCCGGAGAGCTGGACATGGGAGCAGTTCGTGCGGCTGCCGCGCGACGTGCAGGTCAGCGACTTCCACTGCGTGACGGGCTGGTCGGTCTACTCCAACACCTGGGAAGGCATCCCGCTGCGGAGGCTGCTGGAGCAGGCGGGCGTGCGGAGCGGAGCGCGGACGGTGAAGCTCTACTCCGGCGACGGCGTCTACACCGACTCGCTGACGCTGGAGCAGGCGATGGAGGAGGACGTGCTCGTCGCCGTGCTGCATGACGGACAGGCGATCCCGAGCCCGCTCGGCGGCCCCGTGCGGCTCGTCGTGCCGCGCATGTACGCCTACAAGTCGGTCAAATGGCTGAGCCGGATCGAGCTCATCTCCGGCGAGCATACCGGCTACTGGGAGGAGCGCGGCTACAGCAAGGACGCCTGGGTGTGAAAAAAGCCTTCCCGAAGGGAAGGCTCGATGCGCGAAGAATGAGGGCTCTTCGAGGAGGTCAGCGCTTCGTGGAAAGCTCGATGCTCCGGCTGTCCGCGGAAACAATGGATGCCCCGGCCATGCCGGCTGCGTAACGCAGGGGAACGTAATAAGCCCCTTCGATTTGAATGGCCTTGAATCCGGAGAACCCCGCGCTTCCGTTGATTTTCCGCGTTTGCGCTTCAATCTCGAACGCGGTCTTCTTCTGCTTGACGACAGACACTTTGGTCTTGGCGACGTCGAGGCTGAACCCGAAGAGGCGGGAGAAGTCCCTCAGCGAAATATAATTCGTCTGCTGGAGGCTGACGATGCCTTTGTCCAGGGCGGCGAGTTTTTCGTCTACATAAAGCGAAAGGGAGGTCTCTTCATATTTGGCGCCGCTGTCCGTCGATTTCCGGCAGTCCCAAATCCGTTCATAGTACCGATACTGCGACGAGCTTCCGGTCAGCACATCGCTTACTTTCGTGCAATGAGCCTGAGGCTTGGCTTCATTCGCGATTACGCTCCGGACCGTCGTGGACTTTTTGGAGGATGCCGCGGTCGAAGAGGATGTGGACTCGCTGGACGAACTGCTGGACGACCCGCCGCCGTTATGATAGTGATAGCCGGTGCACAAGCCCTTTCGGATCGATTTCTCGGAGCAGTTGTGCCCTCCGCTGCTGTCGGTTCTCCCGGAGTGAGCGGAAGCGGACAACGGCAGGGACAACAGGGAGAGGAGCAGGATGATCACGACCGCCGGCCGATGGAGCTTTTTCATATCAAGACCCCTTTTCTATCGTTTTCAACTCCATCATAGATGATCCATCCTAAATATGGAATGCATAGAAAAACAGCGGCTCTCCGGTCTGGAGCCGCCGCTGTTTCATCGCTTGCGCCGAGGCGGACGGACGGGGGAATCCTCAGTCCGTCTGCTTCTTTTTCTTGCCGGTGAAGTTGGTCACGGACTTGACGTCCTCCACGACATCGTTGACGAATTCCATACTTTGGTTCTTTGCATGCATGGAGGCCGTTCCTTTATAGTTACCTTGATGAGTCTTGTTCTCCATCGCTGTTCACCTCCCCTGCCGGTAGTATGGTTCGGCGGGAGGGCGAAGATGCAGGCGCGGCCGCACGGCCCGTTGCCGGACAGGCTTGGAGCAGGCTTCATCAGGAAAGGAGAGTGCAGCATGAATCCGACCCCGATTCCATTCCGCAAGGAACAACCACATACCGCGTCGGCCGCTCGCCCAGAGGCGGGTCCGCTGCGCCGGACCGCGCTCGCCGCCGGGCTGCTCGCCCTGCTGCTCGCGGCAGGCTGCTCGAACGCAGGCGGAGACGGAGCGGCCACGCCGCAGCCGGCCACGCCGAAGCAAGCCGCCTCGGCGCCCGCCGAGGAAGGCGCGCCGAGCGCCGAGCAGGTGCTCGGCCGCGCCGCAGAGACGATGGCGGACACGAAGAGCCTCGAGCTGTCCATGGAGCTCAAGCAGGACATGGAGACGGACGGCCAGACGACGTCCATGTCGATGACCAACGAGGGGCGCATCATCGTGCAGCCGCTCGCCCTCATGCAGAAGACGGTGAACGACTACATGGGCGAGTCGTCGACGCTCGATTCCTACCTGACCGACAGCGGCTATTATATGTACGATTATTCCAACGAAGCGTGGAGCCGCATGCTGGCGGACGAGGTGCCCAAGATCAAGGCGACGCTGTCCGATTTCCAGATCGCCCCGGCCAAGGAGATCGAGAAGATCGCCGAGCATGCCGCCGCGTTCCGCAGCGGACTCGAGAACGGCGAGCAGGTGCTCGTCTACGCGGGCAGCGGCAGCGACGAGGCGGCCGAGGCGCTCGTGCGCGACCTGCTGCGCAGCACGATGGGACTCGACGACATGGAGGCGCGCGTGCGGGATTCCATCCAAGTGAACGCGCTCGATTACCGCCTCCGCTTCGACGAGGCGACGGGACGGCTGACCCGGCTGGAAGCGACGGCCGACGTCTCGATCGAGTACGATCCGGGCAACCCTTCCCGGCTGAGCCAGACGTTCACGCTCGGCTACAGCGGCTGGAACGAGGCCGAGCCGGTCGTCGTGCCGGATGAAGCCAAAGACGCGCCCGAGGTGATGCCGGCCGACCAAGGACTGCTGGACGCTCTCGGCGAGGATGGACTGGAGGAGCTGGAAGGGCTGCAGGAGCAGCCGTAAGGCCAGGCGAGGCCGCCAGAAATTCCCTTTGCATAAGAACGTACATTCGGGTATATAATCAATATACGAATGTATGTTCTTTTTTTCGATCGCGAAGGGAGCGGCCCGCAATGAATCTGCGCAAATGGATCGGACGCGACGTGGAATTGATCTATGCCGACGCGGACGGACGGCTGACGCGCCGCCTCGTGAGGCTGGCGCGGGTGGAGGCCGACTACGTCTACGGCTTCGACCGGGAGAAGCGTCTCCCGCGCACGTTCCGGCTGGACGGCATCCTCGCGGCGCAGCCGGCGGACGGCCCCGGCGGCCGGGCCGGGAGGCGGCTCGGCTGAGCGCTTTCCTTTATCATTACGCCCGCGTCATGTATAATGGCACCTAGATGATTCAGAGAATGTGAAGGAGTTGTTCCCATTGGCGCTCTCATGCGGCATCGTCGGTCTCCCGAACGTCGGGAAGTCGACGCTTTTCAATGCAATCACCCAGGCGGGAGCCGAGTCCGCCAACTATCCGTTCTGTACGATCGACCCCAACGTCGGCGTCGTGGAAGTGCCCGACGAGCGTCTCGATAAATTGACCGAGCTGGTCGTGCCCAAGCAGACCGTGCCGACCGCCTTCGAGTTCGTCGACATCGCGGGCCTCGTGGCCGGCGCGAGCAAGGGCGAGGGACTGGGCAACAAGTTCCTCGCGCATATCCGCGAGGTGGACGCGATCGTCCACGTCGTGCGCTGCTTCCAGGACGAGAACATCACCCATGTCTCCGGCAAGGTCGATCCGCTGGGCGACATCCAGACGATCAACCTCGAGCTGATCCTCGCGGACATCGACTCCGTCGACCGCCGCATCGACCGCTCGCGCAAGAACATGAAGGGCGGCAACAAGCAGTACGCCCAGGAGGTCGAGGTGCTCGAGCGCCTCAAGGCCGCTCTCTACGAGGACCGCGCGGCGCGCAGCGTCGAGCTGACCGAGGAGGAGCGCGTGCTCGTGCGCGACCTGCATCTGCTGACGATGAAGCCGGTGCTGTACGCGGCCAACGTGAGCGAGGAAGAGGTGGCGGACGCCGAGGGCAACCCGTACGTCAAGCTCGTGCGCGAGTTCGCCGCGGCCGAGAACGCCGAGGTCGTGCCGATCAGCGCCAAGGTCGAGGCGGAGATCGCCGAGCTCGAGGGCGAGGACAAGGCGATGTTCCTCGAGGAGCTCGGCATGCAGGAGTCGGGCTTGAACCGCCTCATCCGCAGCGCGTACAAGCTGCTCGGCCTGTACACGTACTTCACGGCCGGCGTGCAGGAAGTGCGCGCCTGGACGATCCGCAAGGGCATGAAGGCGCCGCAGGCGGCCGGCGTCATCCACACCGACTTCGAGCGCGGCTTCATCCGCGCCGAGGTCGTCGCCTACGACGACCTGGTCGCCGCAGGCTCCATGAACGTCGCCCGCGAGCGCGGCCAGCTGCGCCTGGAGGGCAAGGAGTACGTCGTGCAGGACGGCGACGTCATGCATTTCCGCTTCAACGTCTAGGACGGCCGGGCGCCGGACGAGACTCGGCCTCGCTGGAGCCCCGGCTCCCGCGGGGCTTTTCGCATGACCGTTTATGTTCTCCCGTCATATATGGTATAATGAAGGGCAAGGCATTTATCCAAGAACCTACGATACGCAATCCCATACAGAGGTGAAGTCTGGTGTTGGACCGATTACAAGCGCTGGCCGACCGATACGACAAGCTGAGCGAGCTGCTGTGCGATCCGGATGTATCCAGCGATCCTAAGCGGCTGCGCGATCTTTCCAAGGAGCAGTCGGATCTGCAGGGCGCATACGACGCCTATACGGAATACAAGCAAGTGCATGCCCAGTACGAGGACGCCAAGGCGATGCAGGCGGAGAAGCTCGACGACGAGATGCGCGAGATGGTCAAGATGGAGCTCGAGGAGCTCGGCGCGCGCCTCGAGCAGCTTGCCGAGGAAGTGCGCGTCCTGCTGCTGCCCAAGGATCCCAACGACGACAAAAACGTCATCGTCGAGATCCGCGGCGCGGCCGGCGGCGACGAGGCGGCGCTGTTCGCGTCGGATCTGTACCGCATGTACACCCGCTTCTCGGAATCCCAGGGCTGGCGCGTCGAGCTGATGGACGCGAGCGAGAGCGATCTCGGCGGCTTCAAGGAAGTCATCTTCAAGATTTCCGGCAAGGGCGCCTACAGCAAGCTCAAGTTCGAGAGCGGCGCGCATCGCGTGCAGCGCATCCCGGTGACGGAGTCCGGCGGGCGCATCCATACGTCGACATCGACGGTGGCGGTCATGCCGGAGGTCGAGGAGGTCGAGGTCGAGATTCTCGACAAGGACATCCGCGTCGACACGTTCTGCTCGAGCGGCGCGGGCGGCCAGTCCGTCAACACGACCAAGTCGGCCGTGCGCGTGACGCATGTGCCGACCGGCATCGTGGCGACCTGCCAGGACGGCAAGTCGCAGAACGAGAACAAGGCCAAGGCGCTGCAGGTGCTGCGCGCCCGCATCTACGACATCCATCGCCAGGAAGAAGAGGCGAAGATCGCCGGCGAGCGCAAGAGCAAGGTCGGCACGGGCGACCGCAGCGAGCGCATCCGCACGTACAACTTCCCGCAGAGCCGGGTGACGGACCATCGCATCGGCCTGACGTTGCATCGCCTCGACTCCGTGATGAACGGCGACATGACGGAGATCATCAACTCGCTGTCGGTGGCGGAGCAGGCGGAGCTGCTGGAGAAGGAAAACCTCGCCTGATCGAAGCCGCCCGGAGCATCTGACGGCGCAGGCCGGCGGCGATGATCCGAGCAGGCGCGCAAGCGAAGCAAAAAGCTTCTCCCGTCCGGGAGGGGCTTTTTTGCGATCAGGACTCCTCGCGCGCGCGTTCGGGCGGAACGGAGCCGGAGTCGAATTCTAAAGGACAAGGGAAACGGAAAGGGGCGGCGGGCATGGAGCATCGGGAGCTGAAGGACGCAGCGGAGGGCGCTGCGCTTCGGGAGGAGATGGAGTCAGCCAGGGAATACCGGCTGCCTGCGGCAGCGACGATCGCCGAGGCGAAGCGCCATGCGGCGGGCTATTTGGCGGAGCGCGGCGTGGACGAGCCGGAGGACAATGTCTCGCTGCTGCTGCAGCATGTGCTCGGCCGCAGCCGGACCGAGCTGATGCTCGGGGCGCGCGAGCCTTTCCCGGTGGACCGGGAAACGGCGTGGAACGACGCGATCCGGCGCAAGGGCCGGGGGGAGCCGGCGCAGTATATCGCCGGCGAGCAGTGGTTCTACGGGCGGGCGTTCGCCGTGTCGTCGGCCGTGCTCATCCCGCGGCCGGAGACGGAGCTGCTCGTCGAGGCGGTGCTGCAGGCGGCCGACCGGCTGTGGCCGGAGGCGAAGGGCTCTGCCCGTGCGGCGGAGCATCCGCCGGCTTCGGGGCAAGACGGCGCTGCGGCCGGGGCTGGCGGCGAGGCGGGGAGCGCCGCTCATGGCGCGGCCTGCGCCGTGCCGCCCAGCGGGCCGATCGCGCTGGACGTCGGTACCGGCAGCGGCGCGATCGCGCTGACGCTGGCGTCCGAGCGTCCGGGCTGGCAGGTGTACGCCTCCGACCTGTCGGCGGCGGCGCTGGCCGTCGCCCGCGCCAATGCAGAGAGGCTCGGAGCCCCGGCGCGAGGCTTCGCGGAAGGCGATCTGCTCGCCCCTGTCCTCCCGGGCAGCGGCTCGCCGTTCGAGGGGCTTGCGGTCGACATCCTCGTGTCCAATCCGCCCTATATTCCGGCTGCGGACTTGGCCGGGCTGCAGCCGGAGGTGCGGGACTACGAGCCGCGACTCGCGCTGGACGGCGGAGCGGACGGGCTGGACCCGTACCGCCGGATGGCGGAGCAGCTGCGCGGCATGGCGTCTCTTCCGCGCATCGTCGCCTTCGAGCTCGGCATCGGCCAGACCCGGCAAGTCGCCGGCCTGCTGGAGGCATTCGGCTGGTGGGACGACATCCGGATCGTGACCGACTACGGCGGCATCGAGCGCCATGTCGTGGCGGCGCGCACCCGCTAGCCGGGCCGGACTCGAATCTCTTTTTCCATCTGCTAGTTTAAAAGAATCGCGGACGGACATACTGAAGGTAGAAAGCGTTCCGGAACGCAAGCGGCGGTGCCGACGGGTGCCCGAGAGGAGCTTGTGTCATGCTTGGATCATCCCTTTCCTATTCTTCCGTATCCCGCACTTCTTCTTATTCTTCCGTCCGCCGCCCTTATGCCGCTGCGCCGCATGCGTACCGCTTCCCGTTCCGCCTCTCTCACCTGTACCTGCTCGTCAGCCTGGCCGTGCTGCTCATGAGCTGGGAGTCCGTGCGGGAAAACGCGGCGATCGCGCCGGGCGGAATTCCGAACGAGGCGATCCGCCTCCGCATCCTCGCCAATTCCGACTCGGCGGTCGACCAGGCCGTCAAGCGCGCTGTCCGCGACGCGGTCGTCGCCGAGATGAACGGCTGGGCCGCCGGCCCGCAGACGATCGAGCAAGCCCGCGCGGCGCTCCAGGCCCGCATGGGCGACATCGAAGCGGTCGTAGCCCGCAAGCTGCAGGCGCGCGGCTTCGACTATGGCTTCAAGGCCGAGCTCGGCCTTGCGGAATTCCCGACCAAGATCTACGGGGAAAAGGTGTATCCCGCCGGGGACTACGAAGCGCTGCGGATTACGCTCGGCGCAGGCGACGGTCAGAACTGGTGGTGCGTGCTGTTCCCGCCGCTCTGCTTTGTCGACGCGGACTCCGGCGAGGCCGTGCCGAAGGCGGAAGCGGCCGCCGCCAAGGGCGGTGCCGTGCAGGCGAGCGCATCCGTACAGGATGGAGCCAAGACGACGGCAGCGGCCCCGGCGGAGCCGGGCGAGGCTCCGCAAGCGAAGTTTTTCGTATGGGAGCTGCTGGAGTCTCTGTTCGCCTTCCTGCGCGGCTTGTTCGCCTAAAGGAAAATGAGGTCGGGCGCCGCGGTCGCGGAGTCCGGCCTTTTCGGTTCCGGTTCCGGGCGCAGCGTCCGGCCGATCGTCGTTTTTCCGCTGCGGATCGCGAAGCGCTGCCTTGGTTTTCGCTTGCCGCGGCCCTCGCCGCTGCAGGGGCGAGCTTGGACGGAGCCGGCGATGAAGGGTATACTGGTACCATGCAAAACGCAGCGGATGGATGGGATGATCGCATGTCTGACAAGCTTCACGAAACGAACCGGCCGACGAAGCGCTGGCCCTCTGCGGAGGGCGGGGCGCTGACGGAGGCCGAGCTGAACGAGGCGGCCGCCCTGCTGGCTGCCGGGGAGACGGTCGCCTTTCCGACCGAGACGGTATACGGGCTGGGAGCCGACGCGCGCAGCACTGAGGCGGTGGAGCAGGTGTTCCGGGCCAAGGGGCGTCCGTCCGACAACCCGCTCATCGTGCATATCGCCGGCATGGAGCAGCTGCGCGGGCTCGTCCGGCCGCTTGGCGAGGCGGAGCGCCGGCTGGCGGAGCGGTTTTGGCCGGGACCGCTCACGCTCGTCCTGCGCGCCGTGCCCGGCGCCGTATCTCCGCGCGTGACCGCAGGGCTGGATACGGTCGCCGTGCGCATGCCGGACCATGAGGTGGCGCTGCGGCTCATCCGCGCCGCCGGCTGTCCGGTGGCGGCCCCGAGCGCGAACCGCTCGGGGCGTCCGAGCCCGACGGCCGCGCGGCATGTGCAGGAAGACCTCGGCGGCCGCATCGCCGGCATCGTGGACGGCGGGCCGACGGGCGTCGGCTTGGAGTCGACCGTCGTCGAATGCGCCGGTCCGGACTCGGTCCGCATCTTGCGGCCGGGCGGAGTGACGCCGGAGCAGCTGCGGGCCGCGGGCTTCGAGGTGCTGCTGGAGGTAGACGGCGCGGGCGGGCACGCCGATCCGGCGCAAGCGTTCGAGGAAGGGATGGGCGCAAGCCCTGGCGGCGCTTCTGGAGAAGGCGCGCCTGCCAGGGATGCTGCCGCAAAGCTTGCCGAGGCGCCGCCGACCGCTCCGGCCTCCGCAGCGGCCGTGCCTGCCGCCGCCCCGCGTTCGCCCGGCATGAAGTACGCGCACTACGCTCCGCGCGGCGAGATGCGGCTGATCGCCGGCGATCGCGAGCGGGTGCGCGCGGCCGTCCAGGCTGCGGCCGACGAGGCTCGCGGCCGGGGGCGGCGCGTCGGCATCCTCGCTTACGAGGAGACGACGGCGGCCTATCGGGCCGACATCGTGCTCGCCTGCGGCTCGCTGGCGGCGCCGGAGACGGCGGCGCAGTCGCTGTACGCCGTGCTGCGCGAGTTCGACGAGCGAGGCGCGGAGGTCATCTGGGCAGAGGGCTGCCCGACGGACGGCATCGGCCTCGCGCTGATGAATCGATTATCTAAGGCTGCGGGGGGCAGGGTCGAGCATATCGACTGACGTCCCGCAGCCAGCCGGAGGCGAAGAAAGGCTGCGGGTGGCAGGGTCGAGCATATCGACTGACGTCCCGCAGCCAGCCGGAGGCGGAGAAGGGCTGAGGGTGGCAGGGTCGAGCATATCGACTGACGTCGCGCAGCCAGCCGGAGGCGAAAAAAGGCTGCGGGGGGCAGGGTCGAGCATATCGACTGACGTCCCGCAGCCAGCCGGAGGCGGAGAAGGGCTGCGGGGGGCAGAGTCGAGCACATCGACTGACGTCGCGCAGCCAGCGGAAGGCGAGCAGGAGCGGAGGGGACGGAATCCTCTTGGAGAAGCGCCAGCGGTTCCCTTGAAGGCCGGGTTCCTTCCATATTGGAAAGGAAGATCAAAGGAACCTGGGCTTCAGCGGAATCGGAAAGAGGATCCGTCCGCGGAGCGGCGTTTGCGTAAGTCCCCCGCCACTCGTCTACATAGCGGCGTTTGCGTAAGTCCCCCGCCACTCGTCTACATAGCGGCGTTTGCGTAAGTCCTCCGCCACTCGTCTACATAGCGGCGTAACTTCTCGGCAACCCGCCCCTGCGCCCCCGCCTCTACGCGAACGCAGGCCAAGCCAATCATATTCCGTTCCCTTGTCCGCATAGGCTGGATAGAACAAGCCATCGGACAAGGGGAGATCGAGACCATGTTGGAAGCTACTCTGCACGAAGGACAGCTGCTCACGCTCCTGATCATGGCGCTCGCGCTCGGAATGGACGCGTTCTCGCTCGGAGTCGGCATCGGCATGCGGGGCATCCGCCTGCTGGACATCCTCAAGCTGAGCGCGGTCATCGGACTGTTCCACGTCCTCATGCCGCTCGTCGGCATCGCGGCGGGACAATACATGAGCCTGCTGCTCGGCCATGTCGCGACGCTGGTCGCCGGGCTGCTGCTCCTTCTGCTGGGGGGGCATATGCTGTTCGTATCTCTGCGCGGCGGGGAGGAGCTCGGTCCCTCCTTCGCCGACCACCGCACGACGGGCGGCCTGCTGCTGTTTGCGCTCAGCGTGAGCGTGGATTCGTTCTCCGTCGGCATCTCGCTCGGCATGTTCGCCGCCGACGCGCTGCTGACGATATTGCTGTTCGGCCTCGCCGGCGGACTGATGTCCGTGCTCGGGCTGCTGGCCGGTCGGCGCATCGGCCGCAGCCTCGGCAGCTATGGAGAGGCTGCGGGCGGCGCCATCTTAATGACCTTCGGCATCCTCTTCCTGCTCTAGGGGGGGCCGGGGCAAAAGGAGGGGTGAATCCGATGAAACCGGTTCGCATCTTGTTCGTGTGCACAGGCAATACCTGCCGCTCGCCGATGGCCGAAGCGCTGCTTCGCGCCGAAGCCGCAGGCACAGGCATCGAGCTCGAGGTGCGCTCAGCCGGCGTGGCGGCCTCCTCGGGCATGTCGGTGTCGCGCCATGCGCGGGAGGCGCTGCGCCGTGCCGGCATCCAGCACGAAGGCTCGTCTTCCCCGGTGAGCGGAGAGCTGGTCCGCTGGGCAGACCTCATCCTCGCGATGACCGGCTCGCATCGCCGGACGCTGCTGCAAGCCTTCCCGCAAGCGGCGGACAAGCTGCATACGCTGCTGGAGTACGCCGCCGGCGATCGTTTGGCGGAGCTGGACCGGCTGTACGGGGAGCGCGAGCTGGAGCGCTCGCTCGGCAGGCCGCCGGAGCCGGAGCTGGAGCGGCGCATCGCGGAGCTGGAGCGGACGGTCCGCGGCGGCGACATCGCCGATCCGTTCGGCGGCCCGCTGGAGGAGTACGAGGCCTGCGCGGCGGAAATCCGGCAGGCCGTGCGCGCCGTCCTGCGCCGGCTGAGCGAGGAGCGGCGGGACTGAGCCTGGGCGGCCCTCTCCCGGCTGTCCCGCGAGCGGGCTTGGAACGAGCCCATCCGATCCGCTGCCCATCTGCTCGCGTCGCCGGCTCCGTCCGGAGCTCCGAAAGGCCGCTTCGCGGCCGCTCGCGAGCATTGACAGTCCGCTTTCCGATAGGCTATGATGAGGGCAAGCAACAGCGGTTTCCGATGTGACTGGCGACGAAGTGGGTCCAACCACGATGGAGCATCGGAACATACGGCCGGTCGCCTGGGCAGAGAGCGTGTGCGCGATTTTTTCGCGCGCAGAGCTCTCTTTTCGTTTTTTTCAGACCTCTCGTCTAAAGGGAGCCCGTTTCGGTATAATAGGACACGAACGGCATCCACGGTCAGGAGGGATAGCATCATGGACAGGAATGCAGCATCGCCGGAGGCGATCGCCTCCGGCGTCGAGACGCTGATCCGCGAGCTGGCGGCCGGCGGCCGGCTGCTGCCGGGACAGCTGCTCGTTTTCGGCGTCAGCACGAGCGAGGTGCTCGGCCGCCGCATCGGCACCTCCGGCAGCGGCGAGGCGGCCCGGGCCATTTTCGCGGGCATGGAGAGAGCTCGAGCCGATCTCGGCTTCGTGCCGGCGTTCCAGTGCTGCGAGCATCTCAATCGGGCGCTCGTGGTGGAACGGTCCGCCGCCGAGCGGTTCGGCCTGGAGCCGGTGAACGCCGTGCCGGTGCCCGGCGCGGGCGGCTCGATGGCCGCCCACGCGTTCCGCCGGCTGGCGGATGCCTGCCTGGTCGAATCGGTGCAGGCGCAGGCGGGCATCGACATCGGCGAGACGCTGATCGGGATGCATCTAAAGCGCGTCGCCGTGCCGGTCCGTCCTTCCGTACGGACGATCGGCGAGGCTCGCGTGACGATGGCGTACGCGCGGCCGAGGCTCATCGGCGGCCCGCGCGCGGTCTACGAGCTGCCGCCGGACGCCGGGACGGAGACGGGCAGCTGCGACTAGAGGGAAGCAATCATCATTTACCATAGGGAGGACTTATCGATCATGGACCAACTCCGCAAGCAAGACCCTGAAGTGCTCAAGGCAATGGGACTGGAGCTGAAGCGCCAGCGCGACAACATCGAGCTGATCGCATCCGAGAACATCGTCAGCGAGGCGGTGCTCGAGGCGATGGGCACCGTGCTCACCAACAAGTACGCCGAAGGCTACCCGGGCAAGCGCTACTACGGCGGCTGCGAGCATGTCGACATCGTCGAGGACATCGCGCGCGATCGCGCGAAGGAGCTGTTCGGCGCGGAGCATGCCAACGTGCAGCCGCACTCCGGCGCGCAGGCCAACATGGCCGTCTACCTTGCCGCCCTCAAGCCTGGCGACACCGTGCTCGGCATGAACCTCGCCCACGGCGGCCATCTGACCCACGGCAGCCCGGTCAACGCCTCCGGCCTCTACTACAACTTCGTCGCCTACGGCGTCCAGGAAGACAGCTTCACGATCAACTACGACGACCTGCGCAAGGCCGCCTTCAAGCATCGTCCGCGCATGATCGTCGCCGGCGCCAGCGCCTACCCGCGCATCATCGACTTCGAGAAGATCGGCCAGATCGCCAAGGACGTCGGCGCGCTGTTCTTCGTCGACATGGCCCACATCGCCGGCCTCGTGGCGGCGGGCCTGCATCCGAGCCCGGTGCCGCACGCGCACTTCGTCACGACGACGACGCACAAGACGCTGCGCGGACCGCGCGGCGGCCTCATCCTGACGACCAAGGCATGGGCGGCGGCGATCGACAAGGCCGTCTTCCCGGGCTCCCAGGGCGGACCGCTCATGCACATCATCGCGGCCAAGGCCGTCGCTCTCGGCGAGGCGCTGCAGCCGGAGTTCAAGACGTACGCGCAGAACGTCATCTCCAACGCCAAGGTGCTGTCCGAGGAGCTGATCGCCCGCGGCCACAACATCGTGTCCGGCGGCACGGACAACCATCTCATGCTGCTTGATACGCGCGGCTTGAACATCACCGGCAAGGAAGCCGAGCATGTGCTCGACTCCGTCGGCATCACCGTCAACAAAAACGCCATTCCGTTCGATCCGACGAGCCCGTTCGTCACGAGCGGCATCCGCATCGGCACGCCGGCGGCGACGACGCGCGGCATGGACGCCGACGCCATGCGCACGATCGCCGAGGTCATCGACCTGACGCTGCGCAGCCCGCAGGACGAGGCGGCGCTGGACAAAGCGCGCGGCCTCGTGCGCGATCTGACCGCGCGCTTCCCGCTCTATCCGAGCATCCAATACTAAAGCGGATCCGCTCCGCCGCAAGCCCCTTTTCCTTCCCGATCCAGCGGGAGGGAGGAGGGGCTGCTTCGGCATGCGGACGGCCCCGCTCCTTTTTGCCGGTTCGTGACGATGCTTGATGCGCCGCCCTGCTGGGAATGCTATAATAGTTGGGATTATGCCCCGGGACGCCGGGGACAAGCAAATTCAAGCGAATACCAGGAGGGCAACCCCCATGAGCAATCTGGTCGTCTGTGACCATCCACTCATTCAGCACAAGCTGACGTTCATCCGCGACAAGGACACCAAGACAAAAGACTTCCGAGAGCTTGTCGACGAGGTCGCCACATTGATGGCGTACGAGATTACGAGGGACATGCCGCTCGATACGATCACGGTCGAGACGCCGGTCGCGACGGCCCAGTCCAAGGTGCTGTCCGGCCGCATGCTCGGCATCGTGCCGATCCTGCGCGCAGGCCTCGGCATGGTCGACGGCATCCTCAAGCTGATTCCTGCCGCCAAGGTGGGGCATATCGGATTGTCGCGCGACCATGAGACGCTCCAGCCGACCGAATATTATATGAACCTTCCGACCGACGCCACGGAACGGCTGCTCATCGTCGTCGACCCGATGCTCGCTACGGGGGGCTCGGCCAACGCGGCGATCGGCTCGCTCAAGAAGCGCGGCTGCACGCAGATCAAGCTGATGGTGCTGATCGCCTCGCCGGAAGGCGTGCGCGCCGTCCAGGAGGCTCATCCCGACGTGGACATCTACGCCGCCGCCGTCGACGAGAGGCTCAATGAGCTGGGCTACATCATCCCGGGGCTCGGAGATGCCGGAGACCGGATGTTCGGCACGAAATAATTTTCTGATGGGAGAGGTATAAGTTGGACAAGCTGAAAGTGATGACCATATTCGGGACGCGTCCCGAGGCCGTCAAGATGGCGCCGCTCGTGCTGGAGCTTCAGAAGCATCCCGAGCAGATCGAGTCGATCGTATGCGTCACCGCGCAGCATCGCCAGATGCTTGACCAGGTGCTGGAGCTGTTCCGCATCGAGCCCGACTACGACCTCAACGTGATGAAGGACCGCCAGACGCTGACGGAGACGACAGTCCGCGTGCTCGAAGGGCTCGAGCCGGTGCTGCGCGAGTCGCAGCCGGATATCGTGCTGGTCCACGGCGATACGCAGACGACGTTCCTGGCCAGCTATGCGTCGTTCCTGCAGCAGATCCAGGTCGGCCATGTCGAAGCGGGGCTTCGCACCTGGAACAAGATGTCTCCGTATCCGGAGGAGATGAACCGTCAGCTGGCCGGCGTGCTGTCGGACGTGCATTTCGCGCCGACGGAGTGGTCCGCAGGCAATCTCCGCAAGGAGAACAAGTCCGAGGCGTCGATCTACGTCACGGGCAACACGGCGACGGACGTCTTCCAGTATACGGTCGACCCTGCCTTTACCCATCCGATGCTGGAATGGGCGGCCGGCAAGCGTCTGATCCTCATGACCGCGCATCGCCGCGAGTCGCTTGGAGAGCCGCATCGCAGCATCTTCCGGGCGGTGAAGCGCATCGCCGACGAGTTCGACGACATCGCGATCGTCTACGCCGTGCATCCGAATCCGGCCGTGCGCGAGCCCGCGCAGGAAATTCTCGGCGATCATGAGCGCATCCGCCTGATCGAGCCGCTTGACGTATTTGAATTCCATAATTTCTATCCTCACGCGTACATGATCCTCACGGATTCCGGCGGCATGCAGGAGGAGGCGCCGAGCTTCGGCGTGCCGACGCTCGTGCTGCGCGATACGACGGAGCGTCCCGAAGGGATCGAGGCCGGCACGCTGGAGCTGGTCGGCACGGACGAGAGCCGCGTCTACGATCGGACGAGAGCGCTGCTGACCGACAGGGGAACGTACGAGCGCATGAGCCAGGCCGCCAATCCGTACGGAGACGGGGCGGCGTCGGAGCGGATCGTGCGCGCGATCCTGCATCATTTTGGCAGGGGCGAGCGGCCCGATGCGTTCACACAACGTTCATAGTTTTTGCGAGGCGGCGGTCAAGTCCAACAACAGCCTAGCATACAGTTCTACTGTATGGTTTGGAAGTTCGCCAAATCCCGTCAAATCAACGTTTTTTATCCCAAGTTCACGGAAAGTTTGCTATTATCAAAATTGACAAACCTTCGGCGGCTTGGATAAAATGATGAAGGTTGATGGGGGACACTCATGACCAAAAAGGGCAAGGGAGAGGACCCGCTGAAGGCGCTTGCGCTTGTCGGCGCTCTCGGAATCGACGTGGCGATCTGCACGCTGATCGGCTACTGGCTTGGAGCAAGGTTCGGAGGAACTCCGGGATGGATCATCGCGGGGGTTTTGACGGGGCTTGCGGCAGGCATCGTTTCGGTCGTCTTCATTGTAAGAAAGGTTTTGGAGGACAGCAATGAATGAAGTGCTCAAGATGACCAGGTCCGTCGTCGTGCTGCTCTTCGCCATCAGTCTGCTGATCTGGGGCATCGTTCCCGATTGGCGCGCGGCGGCGGCCGGATGCATGCTTGGCATCGCAGCAGGATCGTTCAACGCCTTTCTCCTGCGCAGGCGCGTGGATTGGATCGGTGTCATGGCTCAAGGGGACAAACCCCGCCGTGCCGGAACGGGCATGGCCGGCAGGCTCGCGATGGTGCTGCTCGCCGTCATGATCGCCTACCGCTATCCCGAAGACATCAGTCTCCCCGCTACACTGGCTTCATGTTTTGCGGTGCCTTTTGTCATACTGGTATGCGCTTTCTTCAAGCTTGGCCGACCACGCAGTGGAAAGGGGTGAAACATTAAGGTATGCACAAATTTCCGATTTACACTTGGAATGGAATCGACTTCGATTTATCGGCCATCATTGCGATTACGATCTCGGCCATCCTGACGTTTGTGTTGGCTAGGCTGCTCACGCGCAAGCTGTCGGTTGCCAATCCGTCCAAAACACAGAACTTCATGGAATGGGCCGTGGATTTTGTCCATTCGACGATCGCAAGCACGATGCCGCTCAATCGGGTTCGGCCCTTCCTCGGCCTTGGCTTGACGCTTATCCTGTTCATTTTCATCTCGAACCTGCTCGGTCTTCCATTTGGCATCGTGACGTACGTCCATGAGCCGATGCTCGGCATCACGGCCGACGACATCGCGCATGGACATGCCGAACTCGCTTGGTGGAAATCTCCGACAGCAGACTTGTCCGTCACTTCCGGGCTTGCGCTGATCGTGTTCCTGCTGGTCCATTTCCTGGGCATGAAGCAAAACACCAAACATTATTTCCAGCATTACTTCAAGCCTTACCCGATTTTCTTCCCGCTGAACATCATCGAGACGATCGCGAAGCCGGTCACGCTGGCTCTTCGTCTGTTCGCCAACATCTTCGCGGGCGAGGTGCTGATCTCCACCATCCTCATGCTTGGCGTTATCGGTACGCCGTTCATGATTGCATGGCAGGGCTTCAGTATATTCGTAGGCGCCATCCAGGCGTTCCTGTTCACGATCCTCACCATGGTGTACATCTCGCAAGCCGCCATCCATGACGATGACGGCGCGCACTAGATCCGCAGCAGTTCGTGCTGGACGCGAGGCAATTCGCCCGCTCGTTCGGTGTTAGACATATTCCACTCACTACCCAATTCAGAGGAGGATTTTAAACAATGGAAGTATTGGCAGCAGCTATCGCAGTTGGTCTGGGCGCAGTAGGCGCAGGCGTAGGTAACGGTCTGATCGTCAGCAAAACGGTAGAAGGCATCTCCCGCCAGCCGGAAGCAGCAAGCAAGCTGCAAACGACGATGTTCATCGGCGTAGGTATCGTCGAGGTCGTGCCGATCATCGGCGTCGTTATCGGCTTCCTCGCGTTCTTCAGCTAATTTCAAGAAACCTATTCGTATGGCGGGGAAGGCCAATTGCCCTCCACGCCTTCGTTTTAATTGAGTGTGAAATGCATGTGAAAGGAGTGCCGTTATGGATTGGAAATGGACGTCTTTTGTATACGCGATCGTGGCGTTTCTCATTCTTTACTGGCTTCTGAACCGATACGCTTTCAAACCGTTGTTCTCCATCATGGAGCAGCGCCGCCAGATGGTGCTTGAGCAGATGAACGCTGCGGAGAACAGCCGCAAGGAAGCTTCCGCCGAAATGGAAGCGCAGAAGCAAGCGCTGGCGCAAGCCCGCCAGGAAGCGAACGAGATCATCGAGAAAGCCCGCATCACCAGCACGAAGCAGGCCGACGGCATCGTCGACACCGCCCGTGCCGAAGCGGCCCGCCTCAAGGAAGAGGCCGTGCGCGACATCGAGAGCGAGAAGAACAAGGCCATCGCTTCCCTGCGCAGCGAAGTAGGCAGCATCTCCGTCGCGATCGCTTCCAAGATCGTGGAGAAGCAGATCGACGAGAAATCGCAAGAGCAGATCGTTGATCGCTATCTGAAAGAAGTCAGCAGCAAATGAGCCGCGACAACGTCATCGCGAAAAGATATGCGCAGGCGCTGTACGAAGTCGCGGGCACTCAAGGGATCGTTTCCGAGGTGCGCCAGCAGCTGCAGCTTGTCTCCGAGGCGCTGAACGGCGACGCGGACGTGCTGCGCTTCCTCGGCACTCCGGGCATCGAAGCCTCCGAGAAAACGGAGCTCGTCAAAAAAGCGATCGGGGACCGCGTGTCCTCTATTGTTCTGAATATCGTCACGCTGCTCATCGAGCGCGGCCGCTACGCGGCCATCGGCGAGGTGTATGCGGCCTACAGCCGGATCGCGGACAAGGCATCCGGCGAATCGCGCGCGACGATCTATACGGCCCTCCCGCTGTCGGCGGTTGAGCTTTCCAAAGTCGTTCAGCAGTTCAGCTCCCTGTCGGGCAGCCGGATCATCGGCGAGCAGGTCGTAGATCCATCCCTGATCGGCGGCGTGAAGGTGCGCATCGGCGACAAGATTTACGATGGCTCTCTCTCCGGCAAGCTGGAGCGGCTGAGCAAGCAAATGAATTCCCAAGCACTGTAGACAGGGGTGAAGAAGTTGAGCATCAGACCTGATGAAATCAGCACGCTGATCAAGCAGCAGATCGAACAATATAAATCCGACATCCAAGTAGAGGAAGTCGGCACGGTCATTCAAGTCGGCGACGGCATTGCGCGCGTCCACGGCCTGGAAAACGCGATGGCGGGCGAACTTCTCGAGTTCGCGAACGGCGTCGTGGGCATGGCACTCAACCTCGAGGAAAGCAACGTCGGCGTCGTCATCCTCGGACCTTACACGGACATCCGCGAAGGCGACACGGTAAAGCGTACCGGCCGCATCATGGAAGTGCCGGTAGGCGAAGCGCTTCTGGGCCGCGTCGTCAACGCGCTGGGCCAGCCGCTCGACGGCAACGGACCGATCGCTACGACGGCGACTCGTCCGGTCGAATCGCCGGCTCCTGGCGTCATGGCTCGTAAGTCCGTCTTCGAGCCGATGCAGACCGGCATCAAGGCGATCGACGCGATGATCCCGATCGGACGCGGCCAGCGCGAGCTCATCATCGGCGACCGCCAAACGGGCAAAACGCAAATCGCGATCGATACGATCGTCAACCAAAAAGGAAACGGCGTCATCTGCATCTACGTGGCTATCGGCCAAAAGCAATCGACCGTCCGTACGGTCGTCGAGTCCCTCCGCCGCCAAGGCGCGCTGGACTACACGATCGTCGTTACGGCGAGCGCATCCGAGCCGTCCCCGATGCTCTACATCGCTCCGTACACGGGCTGCTCCATGGGCGAGTACTTCATGTACAACGGCAAGCATGTCCTCGTCATCTACGATGACCTGTCCAAGCAAGCCGCCGCTTACCGCGAGCTGTCCCTGCTGCTCCGCCGTCCGCCGGGCCGCGAGGCTTACCCGGGCGACGTCTTCTACCTGCACTCCCGCCTGCTGGAGCGCGCGGCCAAGCTGAACGACGAGCTCGGCGGCGGTTCCCTGACGGCGCTGCCGTTCATCGAGACCCAAGCGGGCGACATCTCCGCCTATATCCCGACAAACGTCATCTCCATCACGGACGGCCAGATCTTCCTGGAGTCGGACCTGTTCTACTCCGGCCAGCGTCCGGCGGTCAACGTCGGCAACTCGGTATCCCGCGTAGGCTCCTCCGCCCAGACCAAGGCGATGAAAAAGGTTGCCGGCACGCTCAAGCTTGACCTCGCCCAGTACCGCGAGCTGGCGGCATTCGCCCAATTCGGCTCCGATCTGGACAAAGTCACGAAATCCCGTCTGGACCGCGGCGAACGCACACTGGAAATCCTGAAGCAAGGCATCAACCAGCCTATGCCTCTGGAGCGCCAGGTCGTGTCGCTGTACACGGTCACGCGCGGCCTCGTGGACGACATTCCGGTTCAGGACGTCCGCCGCTTCGAAGGCGAGCTGCTCAGCTTCATGGATGCCAACAAGCCGGAAATCCTGGCGTCCATCCGCGATACGAAAGACCTCAACCCCGACAACGAGAAGGCTCTTGCAGCGTCCATCCAGGAGTTCAAGAAAGGCTTCTCCCGCTCGGTCTAATAGCTAGGAACGATGATGCCGGTCCATGTCCGGGCTCGGACATGGACCGATAAGTAAGGTGGTGACTACCAATGGCAAAAGGCATGCGGGAGATCAAGCGCTCGCTCAAGAGCAAGCAGAATATGAAGCAGATCACCAAAGCGATGGAAATGGTCGCTGCGGCGAAGCTTCGCCGCGCGCAGGAGGCGGCATTATCGGCTCGTCCATACACCGACAAGATCCGTGAAGTCGTCTCCAGCATCGCCGCTGGCGCAGGCAGCATCCGGCATCCTATGCTGCAGACTCGCGAAGTGAAGCGCACCGCTTACCTGATCATCACGTCGGACCGCGGTCTCGCGGGCGGCTACAACATCAACGTACTGCGCAAGCTGATGGGCACGATCGCCGACAAGCACCGGTCCAAGGACGAGTACGAAGTTCTCGTCGTCGGCCGCAAAGGCAGCGCCTATCTGAATCGCCGGGGCATCAACATCGCCGAGGAAGTGACGGGCATCTCGGACTCTCCGAAATATGGGGACATCAAGCCGGTCGCTTACAAAGCGGTGCAGGGCTTCGAGGATGGACGCTACGACGAGGTCTATATCGTCTACAACCGTTTCCTCAATGCCATCTCCCAGGTTCCGACGATGAAGAAGCTGCTTCCGCTGAGCTCCGACGAGTTCACCGGCGCTGCGGCGCAGTACGAATACGAGCCGGACGCGGAGTCCGTGCTCAGCGTCCTGCTGCCGAAATATGCCGAGACGGTCGTGTACAGCGCGATCCTCGAAGGCAAGGCGAGCGAGTTCGGCGCCCGGATGACGGCAATGGGCAACGCGACGAAAAACGCGACGAAGCTCATCGGCGAGCTTACGCTCTCCTACAACCGCGCCCGTCAGGCCGCGATCACCCAAGAGATCGCCGAGATTGTCGGCGGCGCCAGCGCCCAGCAATAAGAAACAGCCGATTTGGAGCAGGCTGCGGCCTGCTCGCCGCATAGACATGCAACTATCTTTACTACAGGAGGGACCCCCATGAGCAACGGTCGCGTTGTCCAGGTACTGGGGCCGGTCGTCGACGTTGAGTTCGACAACGGCCATCTGCCTGAAATCTTGAACGCCATTAAGATTGAACAAAAAGCTCAGAGCGCTTCCGAGCAGGACGTGAAGCTGACTCTCGAAGTGGCCACCCACCTCGGGAACAACACGGTCCGCTGTGTCGCCATGTCCTCCACGGACGGCCTCGTGCGCGGAACGGCTGCCATCGATACCGGAGCTCCGATCACGGTTCCGGTTGGACCGGCCACGCTCGGCCGCGTCTTCAGCGTCGTCGGCGATCCGATCGACGGCAACGGCGATGTGGACCGCAGCGTAGCGCTGCCGATCCACCGTCAGGCACCGGCATTCGAAGAGCTCTCCACCCAGCAGGAAATTCTGGAAACCGGCATCAAGGTCATCGACCTGATGGCTCCGTACGCCAAAGGCGGCAAAGTCGGCCTGTTCGGCGGCGCGGGCGTCGGCAAGACCGTTACGATGCAGGAGCTTATCCACAACATCGCATCCGAGCACGGCGGCATCTCCGTCTTCGCCGGCGTCGGCGAGCGTACTCGTGAAGGCAATGACCTGTACCACGAGATGAGCGACTCCGGCGTCATTGAAAAGACGGC
This sequence comes from Paenibacillus pasadenensis, assembly GCF_002864175.1. Classification (NCBI taxonomy): domain Bacteria; kingdom Bacillati; phylum Bacillota; class Bacilli; order Caryophanales; family Paenibacillaceae; genus Paenibacillus; species Paenibacillus pasadenensis. The sequence continues at coordinate 593,159 of NZ_NFEZ01000001.1, forward strand.
GATGGTATTCGGCCAGATGAATGAGCCTCCAGGCGCGCGTCTGCGCGTAGCCCTGACAGGCCTGACGATGGCGGAGTACTTCCGCGATCAAGAGAACCGCGACGTGCTTCTGTTCGTCGACAACATCTTCCGCTTCACGCAAGCGGGCTCCGAAGTATCCGCCCTGCTCGGCCGCATGCCGTCCGCGGTAGGCTACCAGCCGACGCTGGCAACCGAGATGGGCCAGCTTCAAGAGCGCATCACTTCGACCAAAAACGGCTCCGTCACGTCGATCCAGGCGATCTACGTGCCTGCCGATGACTACACCGACCCGGCTCCTGCGACGGCGTTCGCCCACTTGGACTCGACGACCAACCTGGAGCGCAACATCGCCGCCATGGGCATCTTCCCGGCCGTCGACCCGCTGGCTTCGTCCTCGCGCGTCCTGACGCCGGAAATCGTCGGCGAAGAGCACTATCAAGTGGCTCAAAGCGTGAAGAAGCTTCTTCAGCGCTACAAAGAGCTGCTCGACATCATCGCCATCCTCGGCATGGACGAGCTCTCCGAGGAAGACAAGCTCGTCGTCCTTCGCGCCCGTCGCGTCCAATTGTTCCTGTCGCAGCCGCTTCACGTTGCCGCGGCGTTCAACGGCATTCCGGGCCTCTCGGTACGGATTCAGGATACGGTTCGCGGCTTCAAGGAAATTCTTGAAGGCAAGCATGACGATCTTCCTGAGCCGGCCTTCCACAACGTCGGAACGATCGAAGACGCCGTTGCCAAGGCGAAGAAACTCGCTCAAGAGGTTTAATCCTCGGCGGATGGAGGGATCGTATGAGCACCTTACTGCTTGAAATTGTAACGCCTGAGCGGACGGTCTATGCCAAGGACGTCAATATGGTCATTCTTCGCGGCGTCGAGGGCGAGATGGGCATCCTGCCTCATCACGTCCCGACGGTAACCCCGCTGAAGATCGCCGCCGTCGTGGCGAAGATCGGCGGCAAAGAGGAGAAGATCGCCGTCAGCGGCGGCTTCGCCGAAATCCGTCATGAAAAGGTCGTCATTCTCGCCGAAAGCGCCGAGCTTCCGGATGAGATCGACCTCGACCGTGCCCAGCTGGCCAAAAAGCGCGCCGAGGATCGTCTCCGCGGCCGCAAGGACGAGGTGGATTTCCGCCGCGCCGAAATGGCTTTGCAGCGTGCGATGAACCGGATCAGCCTGCGCGGCTGATGCTCCGGATCGATTTAAAGCCCAGTCTCCGTTCAAGGAGACCGGGCTTTTTTTTCATGCCGTCGATCGAACGGAATCTGGGGATAAACGAATGGTCATGGGGATGGAATGGGAGTGGAATGTGAATAACGAGTGGATATGTGGATAAGTTGTTCACATCCCTCCTTTTATTGAGGATAACACTGTGAATATCCTGTGAATAGAAATCGAATTTCGAAAAATGAAGCCTAGGCAGGATGACGATCGTCTAGGGTTGAATGAATAGGGAGCCAATTCATGGGAAAGAGGGGCATGAACCGATGATCGACATCCATACGCACATCCTGCCCGGCATCGATGACGGTGCGCGTCACCGGGAGCATTTGCTGGAGCTGGCGGAGGCCGCAGTGGAGGAAGGCATTACCGACGTGATCGCGACCCCTCATCATGCCAACGGCGTCTACTGGAATCCAGCCTCCCGCGTGAAGGAGCTCCTGCAAGAGTCCCAGGCGGTTTTAGAGGCGCATGGGCTGCCTTTGCGCCTGCATCCCGGACAGGAGATTCGCGTCCACGGCGAGCTGCTCGACCACTTGGAGGCAGGCGAGCTGCTGACGCTGGCAGGCACGCCTTATCTGCTGCTGGAGATGCCTGCCGAGGAGATGCCTGCCGAGATGCCCGAGCTCGTCTACGAGCTGACGCTGCTCGGCATCCGTCCGGTCATCGCCCACCCCGAGCGGAACCTCGAGGCGCTGCGCGAGCCGCGCAAGCTGGAGGAGCTGATCGCGCTCGGAGCATGGACGCAGGTGACGACGCATTCCCTTCTGGGCCTTTACGGCAAGACGTTCGAAAAAGGCGCGTGGTCGCTCGTGCGGAACGGACTGATCCACCTCGTCTCGTCCGATGCCCATCATGCCCGCCGGCGCGGGTTCAAGCTCGCCGATGCGTACTCGCTGCTGGAGACCAGGCTCGGGAGGCCGGCGCGGCTTTATTTCGAAGGGAATGCCCGGGACTTGCTCGCGGGAGAGGAGCTGGCGCCTTCCGGCGACATGCTTGCCGAAACAAAAGCAGCAGCCGGCAAAGGGCTGCTGAAGGGCTGGTTCGGACGCAGAAGCTAGGGCTGGGGCAATAGAAGAGGAGGCAGGAAAACGGGGCCGGCCGCGAGCAAGCACGGTCAAGAATGCCGCCGGTCGCAGCCGAAACGGCTAGTCGTCGTAGCGGCCATAGCTGCGGGCGAAGCTCGCCATTCGATTGTAGGCGGCCCGGTCGAGCTTTTTCACCGGTCTGAACTGGGGATGGTTCGTATTGACCTCGAGCACCCACAGCTTCTTGCTGCGGTCGATGGCGAAGTCGATGCCCATTTCATGCATGCCCTTGTAGCGGCGAGACAGCGAGCGGCTGACCGCGAGCGCCTTGCGCTCGATCAGGTCGGTGTTGGCCCTGGCGGCGGAGGCAGGCAGTCCTTGCATCTCCCACAGGCTGGACAGCATGACGAGCTTCGCGCCTTGATGGACATTCGTCACGATCTTCGAAGGAGAGGCGATCTTGGCCGTGAAGGCGGTGCAGGTCCAGGGGCCTTTCGGCCGTCGCTGCACCATCGCGCGCAGATCATAGGGCCTGCCTTCGACTTGATCGAGCGGTATGCCGCGCTGGATGAGCAGCTTCTTGCCCGACTTCCGCCGCTTCAGATGACGATAGACGGCGTCGATCGTGCGAAAGCTGCGCGTGGTCTGCTTGCGCGACAGGACGGAGGCGAGCTCGTAGTCTCCGGACGCGGTGCGGCGCAGGCGATGGACGCCCATGCCGAGCGAGCCGATATTCGGCTTGATATAGAGCATTTCGTAGCGGGAGGCCATTTGAGTCAGCCGCTCGAGCGAGAAAGGCTTCGCGGCCGGAACAAGTCCAGCCGTCGCCGGATCCTTTTTCAGCATGCGGCTGACCCGCAGCTTGCCCCAGAGAGCGCGGGATTTATATCGTTTGACATACTTCTTGACGGATGGCATGCGGGTCACCTCCCCTTACCTTATGAAGGGCGGGCGGGGGAGAATTGTGCGAATGGCGCGATGACAGAAAAAGGGCTCGGGCCGCATAAGGGAGCGCGCGCAAGCGCAACCTGAAAGAGATGGGCCGCGCTGTTTGTTTGTTCGCGGACAAGGGTAAAGAAACCGTAGATGCTTCTCCGCAAGCAAGCCTGATTGCCAAAGCGAGAAAGGGGAAAACGACAATGGCTACTTCATCCGCAAGCCGCGCCGCAAAAGCAAACGTCAAGACGCAGGAGGCGCTGAACAAGCAAGTCGCCACGCTCGGCGTCCTTTATATGAAGCTTCACTCGTTCCACTGGAACGTGACCGGACCGAACTTCTATACGCTGCATGTCAAATTCGAGGAGCTGTACAACGCCGTGACGCTCATGTTCGACGAAGCGGCGGAGCGCCTGATCGCGATCGGCGGCAAGCCGGTCTCGACGATGAAGGGCATGCTGTCGCAGTCCGCGATCAAGGAAGCGACGGAAAAAGAAGATGCGGACGCGATGGTGCGCGCCGTCATCGACGACTTCGCGACGATCGCCTCGGAGATGAAGGAGGCGGCGGAAGCGGCGGAAAAAGAAGATGATGCCGCGACGGCCGACATTCTGACGGGCATGGTCGAGCAGCTCGACAAGCATCGCTGGATGCTGGAGAAATTCCTCGGCTGATCCGTTTCCCGGCAGCCGAACGATGAAGCCCCTGCGCCCCCGCGCGCAGGGGCTTGTTTCGTTTCGTCCGGGCCTTGCCGCTGTCTGCGGGCGAACGGAAAGCGAACGGAGAAGAGGAAATCGGCTGTGCGAAAGCGAATGAGTAGAGAGTGGAATTCCCGGTTTCCGGCGGAAGGGATAGAAGCGCGGCTTCGTCATAGGATAGATACAGAGCAAAGGATTTGAGGCTCATGAATAGATGGCATATCCTCGCGGCGAGGCTTCGCCGCAAGCGGCTGGCCGCCGTGGCGTCCGCCGTCTTCCTGACGTCCGTGCTCGGCGCGGGGCCCGCGCACCCGAACGAACCGGTTCGGGTGCTAAGCGCGCGGAGCGCATCCCCGGCGGAAGCGGCGGCGACGGGAGCGGCGGGAGCAAGTCCGGCAGCGGCCGCGCAAAAGAAGCAGCAGGCCTATCTTCGTCAGATCGGAGCGCTTGAGGTCCAGTCCGCCAGGAAGCAGTCGAGCGGTCTGACGGTCGCGATCGTCGATACGGGCGTCGATCTGCAGCATCCGGCCTTGAAAGGGCGCCTGCTGCCGGGCGTCAACCTGCTGCAGCCGGGCAAGCCGCCGCAAGACGACAACGGCCACGGCACGAGCGTGGCTGGCGTCGTAGCGGCGCTGCTGCCGCAAGCGAAGCTGCTGCCGGTGAAGGCGCTCGACGAGAACGGCTACGCGGAGGAGCGCGGGCTCGGCGAGGGCATCCGCAAGGCGCTGGACAAAGGAGCTCGCATCGTCGTGCTGTCCGTCGGGCTGTATCATTCTTCGCCCTATATGGCCGATATCGTCAATCGCGCGGAGCGGACGGGCGTGCTGCTCGTCGCGGCGGCCGGCAACGACATGCAGCGGTTCGGCGGCAAGACGACGGTCAAATATCCGGCCGCCTACCCGACCGTGCTCGCTGTCGGAGGCGTCGCTGCGGACGGAGCTCCGGAAAGGCGCTCGAGCCGCGGCAGCGAGATCGACGTCGCCGGGGCGTGGCGCGTCTTTACGGCGCAGCTGGGCGGCGGGTACCGCTACGAGGAAGGCACGTCCATGGCCGCTCCGCAGGCGGCCGCGGCGGCCGCCCTGCTGTGGAGCAAATACCCGGCGCTCAAGCCTTACGAGATCCGCTCGTTCCTGCGCCAGACGACGAAGGATACGCTGCCGGCCGGCTTCGATCGTGCGACCGGCTACGGACTGCTGCGGATGGACCAGTCGCTTGGCGGCAAGTACAAGGCCGATCCGCATGAGCCGAACGATACCCGCGCGCTGGCGGCGGCGCTGCCGCTCGGCAAGCAGCTGTCCGCGGAGCTGGCGGGGGGCGGGGATCGCGACTGGTACGTCCTCGACTGTCCGCATGACGGCAGCGTCAAGCTGCGGCTGCAGCAGCTTCTCTCTCCGGACGCCGCTCCGGCGCCGCTCGACGTTCTGCTGGAGCAGGACGGGGGCACGGTTGAAAAAAAACTTGCCGCCAGCAACAACGTGCTCGTCTGGCGCGTCAAGAAAGGAGCGAACCGGCTGCGCATCCAGCTGCAAGGCGCCGGCATGGAAAAAGCGGCTCCTTATTTGCTGAGCAGCGTATTTTCCATGCGTCCGGACGACGGGGAGCCGAACGGCAGCGCCGAGGAGGCGACCGCGCTTCCGGACCGCAGCCAGACGGTGAAGGCGACCTTCCACGAAACGGGCGACTCCGACTGGTACAAGATCCAGGTTCAAAAGGAGGGCAGGCTCCGCCTTCAGCTCGAGCCCGGCACGATGCGGATGGACCCGGCCTTCGCCTACCGCCGCGCCGGATCGCCGGAGACGGCGGTCGACGAGGCAGGGGAAGGTGCCGCGGAGGCCTCCGCTTCGATCCGCGTCTCTCCAGGCACTTATTATGTGCGCGTCTGGGATGCCGCGGAGCTTCCCTATGCGCCGCCCGAAGGCTATTACACGCTGTCGATCGAGCGGAGCTGAGCCCGCCGGGCGCGGAGGCGCGGGGAGCCGGCCAAGCGCTTCAGGAAGGCTGCCCTGCTGCCGATGACTATAGGGAGCCGATCCGATGGAGCGCCTGGCGGAACGACAGATTCCTGCTGCGAAGGGCAGCAGGGGTTATTGCAATGTCGATCGATTTGTCAAGATGCATATTTTACCGTTTATCGGTATGGAATCGGGGTTATTAAATGAACAGCAATCAGGGAATCGGAGAGGCGTTCACCTCGCTCGGGCTCGTCGGCCTGTTCTCCATCCTCGTCACGATCCTCAGCATCCTGCTGGCCTGGTATCTGCTGCAGGAGCTGAAGCTCGACACTTGGTTCAAGCATCCGCGCGGTCCAAGGGCGCGCGTGCTGATCGCGGTGCTCGCCGTCATCCTCGGCCATCAGTTCGCGCGCTTCATCCTCGATTACTGGTCCTGGACGAACATGCTCAAGCTGATCTAGGCCGGAGCGCTTGCCAGCTCCGCTCTTCGCATAAGCCGGGGAGCGATTGCAGACACTAAGCTCAAAACACGGTCCGAAAAGAAAAGCGGCTCCCGAATGCTATAAGCTGCAGCAGACAAATTTCGATCTTCTTCTCCGGAAGGAGCCAAGAACGGCCCGCTGCAAATTAAACCTTGTCGATTTCTGTAGACGAGTGTTAATATGGTCTGTGGTATTCTGGGTTATACTCGTCCTTTTAACCGGAATTCCCTCTGAATCCCAATGAGGAATCAGCAACGCCCGTCACTCGAATCGAACTTCAATCCTGATTCAAATAGAAGAAAGAAACGCATGAAGAAAATGCAGCGTCCGGAGGGAACGGTATATGAGCAAAATTGTCGTTAGAGGAGGCCGCAGGCTGGAAGGAACGGTGCGCGTCCACGGAGCTAAAAATGCGGTGCTGCCGATTCTGGCCGCCTCCCTACTCGCCACGGAAGGAGAAAGCGTCATTTGCGACGTTCCCCTCCTCGATGATGTCCTGACGATCCGCCAGGTGCTGGAGACGCTCGGCGCAACAGCGGTCATCGGAGAAGACTGCATGACGATCTCGGCCGAACGGCTGACCTCCTGCGAAGCTCCGTACGAATGGGTCAGCAAGATGAGGGCTTCGTTCCTCGTCATGGGTCCGCTGCTTGCCCGGCTCGGCAAGGTCCGCATCTCGATGCCCGGCGGCTGCGCCATCGGCACGCGTCCGATCGACCAGCATCTCAAGGGTTTTGAAGCGATGGGTGCGGAAATCACGATCGGTCAGGGCTTTGTCGAAGCATCCGCGCCGGACCGCCTGAAAGGCGCCAAGATCTACCTGGACGTCGCCAGCGTAGGCGCGACGGAAAACATCATGATGGCGGCGGCTCTCGCCGAGGGCACGACAACGCTGGAAAATGCTGCCAAGGAACCTGAGATCGTCGATCTCGCGAACTACCTCAATGCGATGGGCGCGCGCGTGCGCGGCGCCGGCACAGGCATGATCCGCATCGAAGGCGTCGAGAAGCTCGTCGGCGCTCGCCATCACGTCATTCCGGACCGCGTGGAGGCCGGCACGTTCCTGATCGCCGCGGCGATCACCGGCGGCGACGTCTTTGTCGAAGGCGCGATCAGCGACCACCTGGGCCCGGTCATCGCCAAGCTGCAGGAGATGGGCGTCCAGCTGACCGAAGAAGATACGGGCATCCGCGTCACCGCCGGCCGGCCGCTGCGCGGCGTCGACGTCAAGACGCTCCCGCATCCGGGCTTCCCTACCGACATGCAGTCGCAGATGATGGCGCTGCTGCTCGTATCCGAGGGCACGTCGGTCGTCACGGAGACGGTGTTCGAGAACCGCTTCATGCATGTGGACGAATTCCGCAAAATGAACGCCAACATCAAGGTGGAAGGCCGCTCGGCCATCATCACCGGCGGCGTGCCGCTGTACGGCGCCAAGGTGACGGCGACCGACTTGCGCGCCGGAGCGGCGCTCATCTGCGCCGGACTCGTCGCCGACGGCGAGACGGAGGTCGGCGGCTTGCATCACGTGGACCGCGGCTACGTCGACATCGCCGGCAAGCTGGCCGCGCTCGGCGCGGACATCCGCCGCACGGAGCCGATGGAGCCTGCTCAGGAGCTGCTCGAGCCGATCGTTCTTCCGTCGCTGCGCGAGCCGGCCGAGACCGAAGAAGTTCAGGTCGCCGCGGCGGCCGCATCGGAGGAAGACAGCTACAAGGCCGAGCAGGAAGTGGCGATCGAGGACGTCGAAGCGACGCTGGCTTGATCGTTTCGTTTTGCGGCTGCCGGGCAGCGCCTCTCGCAGGCGCGGCGCGTGAAGGCCGACAGAGATAAAGGGAGTGGAGCGCCGGTTGCCGGGGCTCTTTTTTTACGTTCATTTTCGGTTCATTTGCCTATGCTACGCTTTCCCGTGTGAGGAAGGGGAGGAGTGGCGAAGTGAGAAAATGGATGGTTGTGCTTGGAGTGCTCATTCTGGCGGGCGGAGGCTGCGCCTATTATGCCTATCGCTCTCAGGATCAGGCACCCGCCGCGGCAGCGGCGACAGCCCGCACCGTGCAGGCGACGCAGGGCAGCATCGAGACGAGCGTATCGGGCAGCGGCACGGTGGCGGCAGCCGATCCGACCGTCGTGCGCACGGGCCGCCAAGGCACCGTCGAGAAGGTACTCGTCCAGGAAGGCGACGAGGTGAAGGCCGGCCAGACGCTGCTGACCTTTGAAAAGAAGGACAATGCGCTCGGCATTCGACAGAAGCAGCTGGAGCAGTCCAAGCAGGAGCTGTCGCTGCAGCAGCTGAAAGTCCAGTATTGGCAGGAGGGCGACGAGGACAAGCAGGACGAGCTGATGCTGCAGATCGACAGCGCCAAGCTGTCGCTCGAGCAGCTCGCAGCGGACATCGCCGATTTGCAGGCAGAGCAAAATGCCGACGGCAAGGTCGTCGCTCCTGCGGCTGGCACGGTGACGGCGGTCGCAGTCGAAGCCGGCCAGGAGGTGAACGGCAGCGTCGAGGCGGTGACGCTGACCGACTACAGCGAGCTGACGTTCACGATGAGCGCGGATGAGCTGGACGTGCCGAAGCTGAAGGCCGGCCAGCAGGCGGAAATCGTGCTGAACGCGCTGCCGGACGAGACGTTCGAGGGCGAGATTACGGACATCGCCCGCGCAGGGACGTCCAGCAACGGCGTCGCCTCTTACCCGGTCACGATCCGCATGACCCGTCTGGCCGGCGTGCTGGCCGGCATGTCCGGCTCGGTCAAGATCGTGACGGAATCGGCGGACAATGCCGTGCTCGTCCCGGTGGACGCCGTCGTGACGATGGCCGGCAAATCGTATGTGCGCGTGCCGGCAAGCGGAACGGATGCGGCTGCGGGCGGCGCCGGAGCTGCTGCAGCCGACGGCGCTTCCGGCCAAGGCCAAGGCCAAGGCCAGTGGCAGGGGCAGCGCGGCGAGCGTCCGGCCGGAAGCGGCCAAGGACAGCCGGGGACCGGAGCGGCAGGGCAAGCCGGAGCGGCAGGCCAGCCTGCGGCGGCAGGCCAGCCTGGAGCCGCAGGGCAAGCTGGAGCCGCAGGCGAGGTTGGAGCGGCGGCCGGCCAGTCCGGCAGCAATCGCGCCAATCGAATGGCGCTCGGCGGCCAGCTGCAGGAGGTCGAGGTCGGCCTCATCAGCGAGGACTATGCGCAGATCGTCTCCGGCCTGTCCGCGGGCGACTCGGTGCTCGTGCCGCTGCCGACCGGCACGGTCGGCGGCTCGACCGGGCAATCCACGCAGCAGGGCGGCTTCGGCGCAGGAGGCGGCTTTGGCGGCGGAGCGGCCGGCTTCGGCGGCGGCATGCCGGGCGGCATGGGCGGCGGCATGGGCGGAGGCCGCAATTGATGGGGCGCGGGCCAAGAACAGCCGCTGCGCATGGCGACGACGGATCGCAGACGGCGACGCTGCCGCCAAGCTCGGAGAGGGCTTCGCTCATCTCCATCCGCGACGTGCGCAAAAGCTACCGGATGGCCGGCGAGGAGGTGCCGATTTTGAAGGGAGTCGACCTGGAGGTGACGGCGGGCGATTTCCTCGCGATCATCGGCCCGTCCGGCTCCGGCAAGTCGACGCTGATGAACGTCATCGGCTGCCTCGATACGCCGACCTCCGGCAGCTATAAGCTGGACGGCCAGGAGGTCGGCGGGCTGAGCGAGAACCGGCTGGCGGAGGTGCGCAACCGGGGCATCGGCTTTATTTTTCAGAGCTTCCACCTGCTCCCCCGGATGACGGCCCGCGAAAACGTGGAGCTGCCGCTCATCTACCGGGGCTTGTCCGGCAAGGAGAGGCGGGAAGCGGCCGAAGCGGCGCTGGCCAAGGTCGGCCTCGCCGACCGGATGGACCATCGGCCGAACCAGCTGTCCGGCGGCCAGATGCAGCGGGTGGCGATCGCGCGGGCGCTGGCCGGGCATCCGCCGATCCTGCTCGCCGACGAGCCGACAGGCGCGCTCGACACGAAGACCGGCGCGGAGGTGCTCGGGCTCGTGCAGGAGCTGAACCGGCAGGGCCATACGATCGTGCTCATCACGCATGATCTGGACGTCGCGGCTAAGGCCGGACGCATCGCGTTCATGAAGGACGGTCTGCTGACGGAGGAAGGAGGGGACGCGCGTGAAGCTTTCGCAAGGCATCCGCATGGCCTGGAGCAGCATTCTCGCTAACAAGCTTCGCACGGCGCTGTCGATGCTCGGCATCCTGATCGGCGTCGCGACCGTCATCTCGCTCGTGGCGATGGGCCAAGGCTCCGCCAACGAGGTGAGCGCGCAGCTGCAGGGCCTCGGCACGAACATGCTGTCGGTGAACGTCACCGGCCGCGGCAGCAGCACGACGCTGACTCTTCCGCAGGCGGAGACGCTCGGCGACGGGATCGACGGCATCGACGGCCTGTCGCCGACGGTCAGCGGGAGCGCGGCCGCGCGCTACGGCAGCGTGCAGACAGAGTCTTCCGTCACCGTCGAAGGCGTGACGCCCGATTACGAGGACGTGCAGGATTTCCACCCGCAGGAGGGACGATTCATTGCGCCGCTCGATCTGGAAGCCTACAGCAAGGTGGCGCTGCTCGGCATCGACACGTCGGAGGAGCTGTTCGGCCCCGGCGTCAGCCCGGTCGGCGAGACGATCCTGCTCAGCGGCGTGAAGTACAAGGTCGTCGGCCTGCTGGAGCCGAAGGGCACGTCGCTCGGCGCTTCGAACGACGAGAAGATCCTCGTGCCGATCACGACGGCGCAGCGGCTGTTCCAGTCGGAGGGCGTGCGGACCGTCGCGGTCAAGGCGGCCTCGGAGGAGACGATGGACGCGGTGACGGCAGCGCTGGAGGCGAAGCTGTCGGCTATTTTCCGGGGCAATACGAACAGCTACCGCATCACCAACTCGGAGGAGCTGAAGGAGACCGCCACGTCCGTGTCGAAAACGATGTCCACGATGATGGCCGGCGTAGCCGCCATCTCGCTGCTCGTCGGCGGCATCGGCATCATGAACATCATGCTCGTGTCGGTGACCGAGCGCACGCGCGAGATCGGCATCCGCAAAGCGCTCGGCGCGCGCAAGCGGGACGTGCTGCTCCAGTTTCTCGTCGAGGCGGCCTCGATCAGCAGCCTCGGCGGCGCGCTCGGCATCGCGGCGGCGTTCGGCGCGGCCGCCATCATGGAGCGGACCGGCACCGCCACGCAGATCGAGTCCGACATCGTGCTTTATTCGTTCGTCTTTTCCGCGCTCGTCGGCATCGTGTTCGGCTTGTTCCCCGCCAACAAGGCGGCTTCCCTCAAGCCGGTCGACGCGCTGCGCCATGACTGACCGCTTCTAATCTGGAGGTATGCCGCATGAAATCCCCGTCGATCCTGCTCATCGAGGACGATCCGCTCATCACCGACCTGCTCGAGCTTTATCTCGAGCGCTATGGCTTCCGCTTCTCGGTCGCGCATGACGGCGCGGCGGGCCTCGCCCGGTTCTACGACCAGATCCCCGATCTGGTCGTGCTCGACGTCATGATGCCGGGCCGGGACGGCTGGAGCGTCTGCGAGGAGATCCGGAGCGCCAGCAAGGTCCCGATCATCTTTCTCACCGGCAAAGGAGAAGGCTACGACAAGCTGAAGGGCTTCTCCCTCGGCGCCGACGACTACCTCGTCAAGCCGTTCGATCCGAAGGAGCTGATCGCGCGCATCCGCGCGGTGCTGAAGCGGACGCATCCGACGCTGTACAAGGACAGCGCGGAGTTCCCGGATCTGGTCGTCGACGCGACCGAATACCGGGTGCTCGTCCGCGGCAAGGACGCCGGCTGCGCGCCGAAGGAGGTCGAGCTGCTGTACTGCCTCGCCTCCCGGCCGGGCAAGGTGTTCTCGCGCGAGGAGCTGCTGCAGGCGGTGTGGGGGATGGACTATTTCGGCGACTCCAATACGGTCGACGTGCATATCAAGCGGATCCGCGACCGGATCGGCGAGCATCCCGCCTGGCGGATCGGCACGGTGCGCGGCGTCGGCTACCGCTTCGAGGCCGGGGCGTCATGAGCGCCGGCGGCCTCAAGGACGCTGCCCGGCGGCTGGGCGAAAGGGCCGCCGCTGTCGCGAGGCGGCTCGGCGTCGGCGGCATTTTCGCCAAGCTGCTGCTCATCTCGCTCTCGACGCTGGCGGTCACGTTCCTCGTCTACAACCTGCTCTCCTCGCAGCTCGTCGGCCGGGACATGCTCGACCGCAGGCAGGGGGTCGAAGGAGCCGAGCTGCGGCGCACGATCACGCTGCTCGAGACGGCGGCCCGGGACGGCTGGAGCGACGACTCGATCCGGACCGCGCTGCAGCTCGTCGTGCCGCCGCAGATGAAGAGCATCCTCATCATCGACCGCGGCGGACGCTACATGCAGATCGGCCAGGTGCCGCTGCCCGAGTCCGACATCCGCGAGCTGATCGCCTCGGCCGGCATCGGCCGGAGTCCGGAGGCCCGCACCGAGATGGTCAAGAACGACTCGGGCAAGTACATCGTCAGCTCCCAGTACGTGCCGTCGCTCGATCGCTACGTCGTCTCGCTGTCGACGGGCTTCCAGCGGGAATTCCGGCGGGTGCAGAACCTGAACGCGCTCGCCATCGGCATCGCGATCGCCGTGTCGGTGCTCGTCTCGTGGGCGTTCTCGCGGTACATGACGCGCCGCATCCGGCGGATGAGCCTGGGCGCCGAGCAGTTCGCCAAGGGCCGCTTCGAGACGAAGATCGCCGACCGCTCCACCGACGAGCTCGGACAGCTGGCCGGCTCGCTCAACCGGATGGCGGGCGATCTCGGCGCGCTGGAGCAGATGCGGCGGGACTTCCTGGCCAACGTGTCCCATGACCTGCGCTCGCCGCTCACGTCGATCCACGGCTATCTCGAGGCGATCCTCGACGGCACCGTTCCGCGCGACAAGGCGGACCGCTATCTGCGCATCACGCAGGACCAGACGGCGCGCCTCATGAAGCTCGTCAGCGACCTGCTCGACATGTCCAAGATCGAGGCCGGCCAGTTCGACGTCGTGCCGGCCGAATTCGATCTCGCGGATATGATCCGGCTGCTGCTCTCGCGCATGGAGTCTACGTTCAGCCATCACAGCGTACGGTACGAGATTGCCGGGCTGCCAGGAGGAGAGCGGCGCGAGCGGGCGGAGCCGGAAGGGGCCGAAGCGGGCAAGGCCGGGACCGCTGGCGCGCCGCGAGCCGCGGAGCCGGGCGAGGTGCTCGTCGTCGGCGACCCGCACCGGCTGGAGCAGGTAATGGTCAATCTGCTGCAAAATGCGATGGCGTTCTCTCCGCATGGCTCGACGGTTCATGTCACGCTGGAATGCGGGCCGGACCGCGCCTGCGTCTCCGTGCGGGACGAAGGCATCGGCATGAGCGAGGAGCAGGCGCGCCGCATCTGGGAACGCTTCTACAAGAGCGACGAAGCCCGCGGCGGCCGCGGCGGCACCGGCATCGGGCTGTCGATCGTCAAGCATATCCTCGACGCGCACGGCTCGCGCATCGAGGTGCGGAGCGAGCCCGGCCAGGGCAGCGAGTTCCGCTTCTGCCTCGTGCGGGCGGGCTTGGCCGGTTCCGACGAGCAATACCGCGAGTCATCCGAGAAATAGGGATGACTCGCGGCTTTTTTGCATTGTTGGCGGCCGCGGGCTGGCAGCAGCCAGCCAGGCGGCAGGTGCAGCAGGTGCAGTGCGAATGCCAAGCTCCCATAAAATCTCCGGGAGATTCGCACCTCGAAAGTTGTCGAATCCCATCGAAAAAATGTTATCTTGATTTTTGTCAAGTCAAAACTTATGCTAAATTCAGAGCAACAGTAGAAGCTGGCACCCCCTTTCAAGGCTGGAAGCGCTGTTATTCGCTGTCGCTCCCCGCTGGGGAGCGTGGATTGAAACCATCATCCTCGGGGCGCTCGGCATGAGGGATGCTTGTCGCTCCCCGCTGGGGAGCGTGGATTGAAACTCGCAGATAGGAGAGGTGAGCCCGCGGCACGATGAGTCGCTCCCCGCTGGGGAGCGTGGATTGAAACTCGATGAAGGAGATCCCGGAGGCGACCAGCGTGGGTCGCTCCCCGCTGGGGAGCGTGGATTGAAACTCGTATCAGGGGTTCAGCGGCTACGGCGGAGCGCGGTCGCTCCCCGCTGGGGAGCGTGGATTGAAACATGAGAGGAGGTGAGAGCAGATGACTGCAATCAAAGTCGCTCCCCGCTGGGGAGCGTGGATTGAAACACCAACTCGCTCGGCTTCGTCGTCTTCTTCGTTCGTCGCTCCCCGCTGGGGAGCGTGGATTGAAACCGTTTGGCGCTCCTTCGCGATGTTGTTCAGGTGAGGTCGCTCCCCGCTGGGGAACGTGGATTGAAACTGTAAGGTTCTGTGAATTTCTTTACCTTTTGATCTGTCGCTCCCCGCTGGGGAACGTGGATTGAAACTCGCCTAGCTCAATCAACCTTTTGGTGATTGTACCGCGTCGCTCCCCGCTGGGGAACGTGGATTGAAACCACTCCGATTTCATATCTTCGAGTCGTGAAAAAGTCGCTCCCCGCTGGGGAACGTGGATTGAAACAAGCGGAGCCGGTCGGACGTCGCCATTTTGATTAGTCGCTCCCCGCTGGGGAGCGTGGATTGAAACTCGTAGCGCCCAACCGTAAGTACCGCGTTATAACGTCGCTCCCCGCTGGGGAGCGTGGATTGAAACGGATCTGATCGTCCAGGTCGTTGACGAGGTCCTGTCGCTCCCCGCTGGGGAGCGTGGATTGAAACCAGGCCGCCGCGCTTGTAGTGGTCGGGGCGTACGGTCGCTCCCCGCTGGGGAGCGTGGATTGAAACCACACGATATAGCCTCTCGACGAGGTGTTCGATTGTCGCTCCCCGCTGGGGAGCGTGGATTGAAACCGTACATGAGCGAATAGCAGACGCATTGCTTGACGTCGCTCCCCGCTGGGGAGCGTGGATTGAAACGGCGGTTGGTAGGCCGGCCGGCTGCCGGGAGCCGCGTCGCTCCCCGCTGGGGAGCGTGGATTGAAACGCCCCGCTGATGCCGCCCATGATCGCCCCGATGCCCGTCGCTCCCCGCTGGGGAGCGTGGATTGAAACCGATAAGTGGGGAAGCCGCATACAGTTGCCCCGGTCGCTCCCCGCTGGGGAGCGTGGATTGAAACCATAGTGTTTTTCGTCGCCTCGAACTGCTTGCGCGTCGCTCCCCGCTGGGGAGCGTGGATTGAAACGGGTGCGTGAGCAATCGCGTCAGGACGGTGTTGGGTCACTCCCCGCTGGGAGCATGAATTGAAACGCGATTCGCGCGTCTCTGCCATCTGCTCCGCCGTGTCCCTCCCCGGCATGGAGCGTAATTGGAAGCCTATTTCCGTAGCCTTTGGAAAGGCGAGGGAATCTTTCCCTATTGGGAGCTTGAAAAACTAGGCGAGCGCTTCTCCTCACGAGAGATCATAAAAAACAGCTGATAAAAGCACAAAACCAACCCCCTCTGCGCGAGGCGGTTGGTTTTGTGCTTTTTCACAGGCAGTGTTCCCCCGCCTTCGCCCTGGGAGGCATTTCAAGCCTCTTTCCAGACTCGTTTCGCCTGACCCTTCCTGTTCTATTCTATAATTCCCCTCTCATACTCTATAACGATGAGATGGAAGTAGAAGAAGACTCCGTCTACGGCGGGAAAGGGGACATGTGGAGATGCGGCAGGAAAGGGAGCGGGCGCGCTGGACTTGGGACGAAGCTGTCCGAAGGACAGAGGGGACCGAGCCGGAATCGGACCCGATGATTACGGCGAGAGATCGGTCTTTGCCGGCCGGCGAAAGCAGGAGCGAGGAAGTCCGGCAGACGAGAGATTCGCCGCGAGAAGCAACGTTGGCTGAAGAAACGAAGCAACAACGAACGTTGCAGCGAGATGCGCAGCAAGACAGCACGTCGCAAGAGAACACCACGCAAAAAAACACATCGCATGAAAACACATCGCTACATCAATCGCCGCACCGGGACGAGCCGCCAGAGAAGAAGCTTCAAGAGAAACGGTTTAATGAACGGACGGTTCAGCCAGAAGCTCCGCGGGAGGTGAAGCAGCAGCAACACGCGCCGCAAAGGCAAGCGATGCGACGAGAAGGCCCTTCTGCCGGAGCGCTGAAAGGAAGAGGCGGGAGCGGAAACGGCGCAGAGGAAAGCCGGCGGGGAAGAGTGCCCGTCAAAGGCTCCCCCGATGCGGCTGTCCGCCGAACGCCGCCGACGCCATCGCCATGGACGCTGGCGGCGCTCGGCGCGCTGACAGCGGCGGCGATCCTGCTGCCGGGCCTGATCGCGCACCGGCAGGCCGAGCCGGAGCGGGCGGCCGTGGACGGGCCCGGCGGCTATGGGGCATCGGCTGTCTTCACGGAGCGCCAGCCGACGTTCACGACTTCCGCGGGCAAAGTCGTGCCGCTGCTGGGCGGCGCCCCGGACGTCCCGGCCCCAGGCGACGGCGGGACGAGCTCCGCCGCAGGCGGACAAGCCGCCTCCGCCTCTGCCCCCGGGGCATCGGACGCGGACGGCTCCCCGCCGTCCGGGCGCGAACAAAAGCCGGCCGAAGCCGGCCATGTCGAGCCGGAAGCGGAGCCCTCCTCTCCTTCCTCCGCCTCGGCGAACGCAGCGCCCGCCGAGCTCCCGCCGCTCGGCGAGCTCGACCGGATGCTCGTACGGGTTTATTTGACGGAAGAAAAGCGGGTGGAGAAGGTGCCGATGGAGCTGTACGTCCGCGGCGTGCTCGCCGGGGAGATGCCGATCGGCTTCGAGCCGGAGGCGCTCAAGGCGCAGGCGATCGCCGCGCGCACCTACATCGTGAAGCGGCTTGCCGCGAAGGACCGCTCCGGCGTGCCGGGCGGAGCCGCCGACGTGACGGATACGACGGCGCATCAGGTGTACGTGCCGCTCGCCGAGCTGCAGAAGCGCTGGAGCGGCGAGGAGCGCGAGCGCAACCTCGCCAAGCTGAACGCGGCGGTGCAGCAGACGAGAGGGCAGATCGTGACTTATGAAGGCAAGCCGATCGAAGCGCTCTTTTTCAGCACGAGCAACGGCTACACGGAGAACTCGGAGGATTACTGGGACGCCAGCCTGCCTTATCTGCGGAGCGTGGCCAGCCCGTGGGACAAGACGATCAGCCCGGAATACAAGGAGACGACGACGATGAGCCTGGCGGCGTTCTGGCGCAAGCTCGGCGTCAGCTCGAAGGCAGGCGCCCGCAGCCTGCGCGTGCTCGATACGACCGACGGCCGCCGCATCCGGAAGCTGGCGGCAGGCGGGCAGGTGCTTACGGGACGGGAGGTCCGGGAAAAGCTCGGGCTGCCCTCCACCCAGTTCACCTGGAAAGTAGAGGGCGGCGACATCGAGATCACGACGTACGGCTACGGCCACGGCGTCGGCATGAGCCAGTGGGGCGCGGACGGCATGGCCAAGGCAGGCCGCTCGGCCTACCAGATCCTCTCTCATTATTACACCGGCACGGAGGTCGTGCGGACGGCTTCGCTGCCCCGCAATCCCGCCTGAGCCCCGGACGGCCCGAAAGGGGAGGCCCGGCGTCCCTCTCAGGCGCTCTTGCAAATTCTCTATCGCCTCACGTATAAAGCCATCCAATCCGGCAACAATGGCTAGTGAGGTGATGAAAGATGAATGAACAAGATCAGAAGAACGCCAAGCAAGACCCTCCTAAAAATCAACTGGGAGGAAGAAAGCCCGCTTCAACCTACAAGAAGACCCTGTCGCGCAAATGGATCTCTCCGGCCATCTTTGTCGCAGCGGCAGCCATCATCGTAACCGTCATGTGGCTCTATCAAGGAGACGAGCAGAAGACTTCGACTACCGAGACTCCCGAGAGCGCGCAGACGGAGCAAGGCGGACAGGAGCAGATCCAAGAGACGGTCAAGCCGGTTCCGGGCGAGACGGCGCTGTGGCCGGTCGCCAGCGTCGAGGACGTGCTGGTGAAGCGGGGCTACTTTGACCGCAATGCCAGCGCGGCCGAGCAGGAAGCCTCCCTCGTGGAGCAGGGCAATACGTATAAGGGCAATACGGGCATCGACCTGGCCCGGGCCGACGACCAGCCGTTCGACGTGCAGGCCGTCCTGAGCGGCAAGGTAACGCTCGTGCAAGACCAGCCGACCAACGGCACGGTCGTCGAGATCGCGCACGGCAACGGGCTCGTCTCCGTCTACCAGAGCCTGAGCGGCGTCACCGTCAAGCCGGGCGACGAGGTCAAGCAAGCGACCGTCATCGGCAAAGCGGGCCGCAACGATCTGCAGAAGGAGCTCGGCGTGCATCTGCACTTCGCGCTGCTGAAAAACGACGAGCATGTCGATCCGTCCTCGCTGCTGCCGGCCGCAGCGCCCCAGCTGCAGACGGCGGCAGCCCAGCCGGAGGCGGGCAGCTCCGCAGCACCGGACGCGGCCGAGCAGACGGACGCGGGAGCGGCGGACAGCGCCGGCGCCGCGGACGGCGCTCAGCCGGACGACGCCGAATAAGCTTTTCGCAGGCGGTCCCATACGCCGGCCTTCCCCTAGGGAGGGCCGGTTTTTTTTATGTCCGCGCAAGGTCCAATTTCGGTTCTAGAAGCATCGGGAGTCCTATTTTCAGCCAATTGGGACGGAATTCCGGCTTAGGACTTGGCCATAAAGAATATCTGCCCGACCCCCTCATATAATGTACCAAACTTACAAACAGTCAAGGAGGCGGGAACGTGCACGATTACATCAAAGAGCGGACCATCAAGATCGGCCGGTGCATCGTGGAGACCAAACATACGGTGCGTACGATCGCCAAAGAGTTCGGGGTGTCCAAGAGCACGGTGCACAAGGATCTGACCGAGCGGCTGCCGGAAATCAACCCGGACCTGGCCGATCAGGTGAAGCACATCCTCGAGTACCATAAGTCCATCCGCCACTTGCGGGGCGGGGAGGCCACCAAGATCAAGTATAAAAAAAGCACCAAGCGGCGCGAGGTGCTGGCGGCCGGGAAACGCTAATTTTTTTCAACAAAATCAGAGGAAAAACGAGGTTTTCAGCGAATAATGGGTAATGGGCTTCCACACTATTCGTTAGGGGACTTCGGACGTTATGCTGAGCAAGGATATCGGAATCGATCTGGGCACCGCCAACGTGTCCATTCATGTAAAAGGGAAGGGCGTCGTGCTTGACGAGCCCTCTGTCGTCGCCGTTGAGACCGACACCCGCCGGGTGCTGGCGGTCGGCGACGAAGCCTATCGGATGGTCGGACGGACGCCGGGCAACATCGTGGCGATCCGTCCGCTTCGCGACGGCGTCATCGCCGACTTCGAGATTACCGAAATGATGCTCAAGGCGTTCATCGACCGCATCGGCGGGCGGAGCTGGTACAGCCGCCCGCGTATTCTCATCTGCGCTCCGACCAATATCACTTCCGTCGAGCAAAAGGCGATCCGCGAGGCGGCCGAGCGCTGCGGCGCGCGCGAGGTGTATATGGAGGAGGAGCCGAAGGCGGCGGCGATCGGCGCGGGCATGGACATCTACCAGCCGAGCGGCAACATGGTCGTCGATATCGGAGGCGGCACGACGGACGTCGCGGTGCTGTCGATGGGCGACATCGTCACGTCGGCATCCATCAAGGTGGCAGGCGACACGTTCGATTCGGACATCAGCCGCTACATCAAGGCGAAGTACAAGCTTCTGATCGGAGAGCGGACAAGCGAGGAGATCAAGATTCGCATCGGCTCGGTGCATTCCGGCGCGCGCAACGACGCGATCGACATCCGGGGCCGCGACATGGTGACCGGATTGCCGCGCACGATCAGCATCCATTCCGAGGAAGTGCGCGAGGCGCTGTCGGACTCCGTGGCGGCTATCGTGGCCGCGGCCAAGACGGTGCTGGAGCAGACGCCGCCGGAGCTGTCGGCGGACATCATCGACCGCGGCGTC
Organism: Paenibacillus pasadenensis; assembly: GCF_002864175.1. Classification (NCBI taxonomy): domain Bacteria; kingdom Bacillati; phylum Bacillota; class Bacilli; order Caryophanales; family Paenibacillaceae; genus Paenibacillus; species Paenibacillus pasadenensis. The sequence goes on from NZ_NFEZ01000001.1 coordinate 613,400, forward strand.
ATCCTGACGGGCGGAGGCGCGCTGCTTGACGGACTCGACCTGCTCATGGCGGACGAGCTCAAGGTGCCGGTGCTGGTCGCCGAGGATCCGATGCACTGCGTCGTCAAAGGGACGGGCTACATGCTCGACCACCTGGACCGCATGTCGCGTAAGAAAGCGCGTATCTAGCCCGCTATCAACCCGCCTGATTTTGGCGGGTTGATAGTCGGGAGCCCGCCAACCCGCCTGATTTTGGCGGGTTGATAGTCGGGAGCCCGCTAGCCCCCCGCCGTGTCCTAGGCGGGGGCCGGCGCTCGCTTGGCCGCTGCCGGAAGCAGCGGCTTTTTTGGCGCGTCCGCATCGGGGCTGCCGAACTATTCCGCCAGCGCTTGCCGGGACTCATCGCAGGCGGAATGCCGGCAAGTGGGCATCCAGCCCTATTCACAAGTCCTGGCGGCATGCCGATATAGACGACAGCAGAACACCCTCAAGGAGGCTCCTCCATGATCAGAGGCTTATATACCGCCGCGGCGGGCATGATCGCCCAGCAGCGCGTCCATGACACGGCGACGACCAACATCGCGAACCTCAATACGACCGGCTACAAAGCCTCCCATGCGCTGAACCGCTCGTTTCCCGAAATGCTGCTGTCGATGAGCGGCAAGAACGACGAGCCGGTCCGCCGGATCGGACGGCTCAGCACCGGCGTGCTCGCCGAGGAAAGCATCGCGCTGCAGGTCCAGGGCGACCTCAACAAGACGGACAAGCCGTCCGACTTCGCGATCCTCTCGGAAATCCAGGTGCCGGGCGTCACGTTCGACGCTTCCGGCAAGTCCGTCGCCGAGGACGGCACGGTGACGTATCGGCCGCAGGCTTACTTCACGGTGCTGAATGAGCAGGAACAGACGCGCTACACGCGCGGCGGAGAGTTCCACCTGACCGGAGAAGGCGCGCTCGTGACCTCCGACGGCTCGCCGGTGCTGGGGGCCGGAGGGCAGCCGATCGCCTTCGAGCCCGGCACGAGCCTGGACTCGCTGAAGCTGGACGGCAGCTTCCGCTTCGTCGACGCGACGGGAGCGCCGACGGGCCAAGCGCTGCTTATCACGCAGGTCGATCGGGTCGCCGATCTTGTCCGCGAGGGCGACGGCAAGCTGCGGCTTGACGGCGAGGGCGGCGCCGCGCCGGCGCAGCCGGGAGCGGGCATCGAGGTGCGGCAGGGCTATGCGGAGCGCTCGAACGTCGATCCGACGCAGACGATGCTCGATCTGATGGGCGCGATGCGCGCCTACGAAGCCAACCAAAAGGTGATCCAATTCTACGACAAGAGCCTGGAAAAGGCCGCCAACGAGATCGGCCGAGTGTAAAGGAGGGATGACCGGTGAACAATTCCATCATCAATGCGACGGTGTCGATGAGCGCGCTGCAGCAGCGGCTTGACCTGCTCGCCGAAAATATGGCCAACGTCAATACGGCCGGCTACAAGCGCAAGGAAGCGACCTTTCAGGACCTGCTCACGAACGCGAAGCAGCAGCCGGAGGCATTCCGCCGCGAGGGCCGCGTCGGTCCGCTCGGCTACAATCAGGGCTGGGGCGCGCGCTTCATCCAGATGGGGCCGGACATGACCCAGGGCAGCCTCAAGGAGACGGGGACTTCGACCGATCTGGCCCTCGAAGGGAACGCGCTTTTTGTCGTCGCGTCCGATGATGCCGGCGGCCGCGGCTACACCCGCAGCGGGGCGTTTCAGTTGACGGTGACCGGCCAGGGTGATACGATACTCGCGACAGCGACCGGGTATCCGGTCCTGGGTCAGGTGCCCGTGCAGACGGCGAACGGCGTCGTATTGCGCGAGGGCCCGATTGTCGTGCCGGAGGGCGTATCGCTGCAGATCAGCCCGGAGGGCGTCGTCGACGGCGTTCGCGCCGACGGCAGCCGGACTCGCCTCGGACAGCTGTCGCTGGTGCAGCCGACGCGTCCCGAATCGCTCGTCGCCGCAGCCGACAACCTGTTCGCCGTCGCCGCAGGCACCGATGCCGCCGACGTGCTGACGCCCGTCCAGGCGGGAGAGGGCGGCGCCGTCGCCGTGCGCCAAGGCTTCATCGAGCAGTCCAACGTAGACCTCGTGGAGGAGATGACCGAGCTGCTGAGCGTGCAGCGGGCCTATCAGCTCAGCGCGCGTGCGCTGACCTCTGCCGACACGATGGCCGGACTGGCCAACAATATGCGCGCTTGAGCCTTTCCTCCTGCAGCATGACGGGCGGGAGAGGGGCTCTGCCGCGCCGTCAAGGATGATGATCATGACCAACGATACTCAGGCTTCGTCGATGGGCGGAGCGCCGTCCCCGCGGGAAGGCGAGAAGAGCTCGTCTGCATCCGCAGGCGGCGCGGCGCGCCCCAAGGAAAAGCAAGCCGCGGCGTCCTCGGGCAAGCCGCGCAAGAAAAGCCGTTTTACCGCCTGGTGGTTCGCGCGCAAGCTGATCGTGCTCGCGCTGTTCGCCGGCGCGCTCGTAGGCGGTCTTTACCTCGGCTTTGTCACCGTAGGCGGAGGCAGCATGTCGGATGCGTTCGACATCGCGACCTACAAGCATATTTACGACCTGATCTTCTCGGATTCCTAGCCGGACCGGTTCCTTCGCGGAGCCGGTTTTTTGCACATCCGTCGGGAACCGGGGAGCCGTGCGCGAGGGCGCTGGCGGCAGCAGCCGGGCATGAGAAAAGGGACGAAGCCGAGATCATCTCGGCTTCGTCCCTTTTTTAGTGAAGCGGCCCGAAGGGCGGATGGGATCGAAGCGGCAGTGCCGCCTCGGAGTCCGATTTATTTGACCGTAACGCGCGCGGTGACCGACTTGCCGTCGAAGACGGCTTTGATCGTCGCCGTGCCTTTGGCGACGGCGCTCACCGTGCCGCCCTGCGTGACCGCTGCGGAGCTTTCACGGCTCGAGGACCAGAGGGAGGCTGCAGTTACTTCCTCATACGTTCCGTTGTCATAAAAGGCTTTCAGCTTCAGCTGAGCCGAAGCTCCCGGAGCAAGCTTGAGGCTTTTTTCGGAGAGCACGAGGCTCTTGAGCTTCGGCTTGACGGACAGCGATACGGTGACGCTCTTGCCTTGGTACGTGCCCGTCAGCTTGGCGCTGCCGAGCTTGAGCGCCTTGATCGTGCCGCGCTGCACGCTCGCGACAGCCGAAGCGTCCGTGCTCCAGTCCATTTTGGCCGCCAGGGAGACGGTAGAGCCGCTCTTGTACGTGCCGGTCACCTTGACCGTCTTGCTGCGGTTCGGATTGAGCGTGAGCGAGGACGGATCGACCGTCAGCTTGACGATCTCCTCCTCGATCGTTACCGGGAACGAGACGGTCTTGCCGAGGTAGGAGGCGGTCAGCGTCGTCTTGGCGCTGGCGAGGCCGCGCATCGAGTCCTCCAGCACGAGCAGGCTGCTGCCGGAAGCTTTCCAGACGGCTTTGGCAGTGACATCCTCTTCCTCGCCCGTCGTGTAGGTGATGGTGAGCTTCGGCAGCCCGACCGTCTTGCCGATGACTAGCGACAGGTTCTTCGTCTCGGACAGCAGGGCGAGCGGCTTGGCATTCACCTCGAACGGCAGCTCGACCGACATGTCGCCGAGCTCGGCCTTGAGCACGGCGCTGCCGCTCTTGCGCGCGATCCACTTGCCGTCCTTGATCTCCACGATATCGGAATCGCTGGACGTCCATTTGACGAGCTTCGTGACGCTGAACTCCGCGTCGTCGAGGCCGGCGGCGGTGATGGACGGCAGCTCGCGCGTCTCCTCGACGATCGCGGACAGCTTCTCTTCTGCTGCCTTGATGCGGACGGCGGTCGGATAGACCGTCACCTTGAGCGAGCGGCTGACGCCCTTGTATTCGGCCTTGATCGTCGAGGATCCGGCCGCCTTCGGCGTGACGAGTCCGCCGTCCGCGGTCGCCGCGTACAGGTCGGAGGACGTCCATGCCGCGAGCGCCGTCACGTCCTCGGCGCTGCCGGACGCGCTCGGGATGGAGGCGGACAGCTGCACGGGCGAGTCGGAGAGCAGCAGGTGCAGCTCGGCGGACGGAGACAGCTTGAGCACTTCATACGGCTGGCGCACGACGGCCTGCACCGTCGCGGTTACGCCGTGCAAGGAGACGGAGATCGTCGCCGTGCCGGGACCGACCGGCGTCAGGACGCCGTCCTTCTCGGCCTTCACGACCGTCGGAGCGGAGCTGCTCCAGACGGCCTTGGACGTGACGTCGAGGCTGGCTCCGCCGTCCTTCGGCTGGGCGGTCGCGCTCAGCCGGGCCGGGCTGCCTCCCGTCTCGAGCTCGACGAGCGACGTTTCGGAGAGCTCGATCGCCTTGTAAGGCGATTCGGCCGTCAGCGTCAGCGAGGCGGATACGCCGCGGTAGGAGGCCTTGATCGTCGTCGTGCCCGCGGACAGGATCTCGATTTCGCCGTCCTTGACCGTGGCGACGGCGGCGCTGGAGCTCGTCCAGTCGGCGTCCTCGGTCAGCTCGGTCGTCAGGCCGTTCTTGACGCCGAGGACATCGAGCTGAAGCTTGTCGCCGACGGCCGCCTCGAGCTTGGACGGGGCATTCTCGCCGCCGCGCTGCAGCTGCAGCTTGCTGTACGGATATTCGACCGTGACGGCCACGCTGGCGGAGTAGCCGCCGAACTTGCCGGTAATCGTCGCCTTGCCGGAGGCGACCGGCGTCAGCACGCCTCCGCTCACTTTGACGACCGAGGAGAGCGAGGTCGTCCATACGGCCGAGGACGTGACGTCTTTTTTAGCGGAGGAGCCGGAGTAGGAAGCCCACAGCACGAGCGCGAACGGGTCCTCGCCGTAGGTCAGGGACAGGCTGGAGCCGGCGTCGAGCGAGACGGAGGTGACGGCATCCTCGGCATGGGCCGCAGGGGCCAGCAGGGAGAGGGCCAGGACGGCCGCCAGCAGCAGCGACAGCAGCGTGCGGCCGCGCGGTGTAGCGTGTCGGGTCAACGGTAGACACTCCTTTTGAGTCGGGATTTTCGTCGGAATATACTAGTTAACGGCATATCGATGCGGAAAATGTAGGCAAAGGCTGGAAAATAGGAAGGGCGGCGGTTTTTTTTTCATTCGCCGGGAGGTATAATAACGGGGGCATGGCTAGGTCCCGAGGGTGACCGAACAGCCTCCGGAATCGACAAAAAGGACAAGCCCTTCGCGGATGTTCGTCCGGCGCGGGCCTGCCCTTATCTCAACCCCTGCGACCTGCAGGCTCGCGGGGGACAGTTCTAGTCTGGCCCGAAGCGGAGCGTTCCATGCGGATGCGGCCGCCGGGCCGGCGATACTATTTCCTCCGGGAGGAGACCCACAACTTGCTGAATATCAACGAAATCATGGACATCATTCCGCATCGCCAGCCCTTCCTGCTGATCGACCGCATCCTGGAGGTAGAAGAGGGCAGACGCGCCGTCGGCCTCAAGAACGTGACGATGAACGAGCCGTTCTTCGCCGGACACTTCCCGGGCTTCCCCGTCATGCCGGGCGTGCTCATCGTCGAAGCGCTCGCCCAGGTGGGCGCGGTCGCGATCCTCAAGCTGGAGGCCAACCGCGGCAAGCTCGCGATGTTCGCGGGCATCGACGAATTCCGCTTCCGCGGGCAGGTGACGCCGGGCGACACGCTGCGGCTCGAGGTGGAGATCACGCGGCTCAAGGGCATCGTCGGCAAGGGCAAGGCGACCGCCAGCGTCGATGGCAAGGTCGTGGCCGAAGGCGGCATCATGTTCGCGCTGACGGACCCGAGCTGATCCCGGCGAGGACGGCAAAACCATTCGGATAGGAAAATCGTCTTAGCGGGTGGACACTCCGCCCGCGGACGCCATACATAGACAAGGGAGAGATCAACGGATGTCCGTAACCGCAATCGCGACCGAACGCTATCATGCCTGGCTGAGCGATCCGCTCATCGACGAGGCGACGAAGGAAGAGCTGCGCGGCATCGCCGGCGACGAGAAGGAGATCACCGACCGCTTCTACCGCGATCTCGAGTTCGGCACGGGCGGCCTGCGCGGCGTCATGGGCGCCGGCACGAACCGGCTGAACGCCTACACCGTCGGCAAGGCGACCCAGGGACTGGCCCAATGGCTGCTTGCCCAGACGGATTCTCCGTCGGTCGTCATCGCCCACGACTCGCGCAACAACTCGCCGGAGTTCACGCTGGACGCGGCGCTCGTGCTGGCCGGCAACGGCATCAAGACGTATCTGTTCCCCTCGCTGCGGCCGACGCCGCAGCTGAGCTTCGCGGTGCGGGATCTTGGCGCGAGCGGCGGCATCGTCATCACGGCCAGCCATAACCCGCCGGAGTACAACGGCTACAAGGCGTACGGTCCCGAGGGCTGCCAGCTCGTCCCGCATGAGGCCGAGCAGGCGATCGCGGCGATCGGCCGGGTCGGCAGCTTCGCCGAGATCAAGCGGATCGGCCGCGAGGAGGCCGAGGCCAAGGGCCTGCTCGTCTGGCTCGGCGCCGCCGACGACCGCCGCTTCATCGAGGCGGTGGCGGCGCAGAGCCTGAACCGCGATCTGCTGAAGCGCGGCGCTGGCTCCGATCTCAAGGTCGTCTTCACGCCGCTGCACGGCACGGGCAACCATCCGGTGCGGGAGGCGCTGGCCGAGATCGGCCTCTCGAACGTGTCCGTCGTCCAGGAGCAGGAGCAGCCGGACGGCTACTTCAGCACCGTCAAAAGCCCCAATCCGGAGGAGCGCGAGGCGTTCACGCTCGCGATCCGGCAGGCGCAGGAGCAGGATGCCGACCTGATCATCGGCACCGATCCGGACGCCGACCGCGTCGGCGCGGTCGTCAAGAACAATCGCGGCGAGTACGTCGTGCTCACCGGCAACCAGTCCGGCGCGCTGCTCGTGAACTACGTGCTCAGCCAGCTCAAGGAGCGGGGCCAGCTGCCGGCGAACGGCGTCGTCGTCAAGACGATCGTGACGAGCGAGATGGGCGCGGACATCGCCAAGGCGCATGGAGCGGACGTCATCGATACGCTGACCGGCTTCAAATACATCGGCGAAAAGATGACCGAGTTCGAACGGACCGGATCGCATGCATTCCTGTTCGGCTATGAGGAAAGCTACGGCTACCTGACCGGCATGTACGCCCGCGACAAGGACGCCGTCGTCGCCGCCATGCTGATCGCCGAGGCGGCCGCTTATTACAAGCATCAGGGCAAGACGCTGTATGATGTGCTGCTGGAGCTGTACGACGAGTACGGCACCTATCTGGAGGGGCTGGAGTCGCGTACGCTCAAGGGACTGGACGGCGTGCAGAAGATCGGCGCCATCATGGACAGCTTCCGTTCGGCGCCTCCGGCAGAAGCGGGCGGCGTCAAGATCGCCGAGGTGCTGGACTACAGCATCGGCCTGGACGGCCTGCCCAAGGAGAACGTGCTCAAGTACCTGCTCGAGGACGGCTCCTGGTTCACGCTCCGCCCTTCGGGCACCGAGCCGAAGATCAAGGTATACTTCGCGGTGCGCGGCGAGTCGCAGCAAGCGGCGGGCGAGGCGCTGGACGCGCTCCGCTCCTCCGTCATGGAGCGCGTCGACGCGATGGCTTGAGGCGGCTGGCTCGCGAGCCGGGCAGATGCAGCCGATATAGATCGAACAGCCGCAGGGCGGGAGCGAGAGACGCCCCGCCCTGCGCGCCATAGAGGAACATGCAGTCAAGGGAGCGAGTGGACAAGTGTTGAAATGGCAGCAATGGAATCGGGGAGCCCGCAAGGTGCTGTGGGTGCTGGCGCTGGCATGCGTCGCCCTGTCGATGCCGATCGGAGCGAGCCGATGGCAGATGGAGAAGACCGCCGATACGGTGGAGTACGTATTCGATTATTCCGATCTGGTGCTGGTGGCCTCCTATCAGGCCAAGCCGGAGGAATTCATGAGCGCCGAGCTGGAAAAGCTCAAGGCCGCGGGCGTCGGCACGATGTCCGTATTCGAAAGCCGGCTCGACGAGCTGGAGATGGCCGGACGGCTCGGCTTGTACAGCGAGGCCGAAGCGGCGCTGCTGCAGAACAAGCCGGTTCCGGCCGATCGGAACTTCACCTACCTGCTGTTCGAAGGCGAAACGGAGCAGGCGGCGCTCGAGCCGATCATCCGCGCCCGCTTCGAATCGTCCGGCATCCGCGTGGACTCCTGGTCGTTCGACGGCCTCGCGGGGCTCGTGCTGGAGACGCCTTTGTCCGACGCGGTGCTCAAGACGATGGAGCCCGATCCGCTGGCGCTGGATCGGCTCACCCAGGCCGGCTTCCATCTGCTGCCGCGCCTGTCCGACCGGATTCCGTACGACCAGCAGCAGGCCGACGGCATGCTTGCCCGGTTCAAGGAGCTCGGCGTCACGCGCATCCTGTTCGACGGCAACGCCGTCAAAGGCGCGGCGGAGCAGGCGAACCTGCGCAGCCTCGACGGCTTCGCCGAGCTGCTGAACAAGTACGGCATCGGCCTGTCCGCGATCGAAAATCTCAAAAAGCCCCAAGAAGGGCTGAATACGCTTGCGTATAAGACGCACTATAATGTAGCGCGGCTCTACTCGTTGTCCGACAAGGATGCGGCTGCGCTCAAGCCCGATGTCATCGTGGACCGCTTCCTGCTGGCGGCCAAGGACCGCAACATCCGGATGTTCTACCTGAACGCCGCGCCCTCGGCCAACCTGGACAAGGGCATGGTGACCAACCCGCTCGACAATCTGTATGCCTCGATCGGGGGCAAGGACGGAGCGGTGCAGACGCTGGACCGCTCCGGCTTCCCGTCCGGTCAGGCGACGGCGTTCGAGCGCGACCAGCCGTCCTGGCACAAGGCGCTCAAAGGGGCGTCGGCGCTTGGCGCCGTCAGCTTGATCGCGCTGCTTGCAGGCGCGTTCTTCGGCGGATTGACCATTCCGGTGTTCCTGCTCGGCCTTGTCGGAAGCGCCGGCCTGTACGTGCTCAACAGCTCGCTGATGGAACAGGGCCTGGCGCTCGGAGCGGCGATCGCCGCTCCGACGCTGGCGATGGTGTGGGTCATCAATCGCATTTACGCCCATACGGACGGTCCTCGTCGCCCGGTAGGCGGCGAATGGAGCTCATCCGGCTCGGAGGCGACCTTCCAAGTGTCGCCGTGGAGCGCGATGCTCGGCGGCCTCAGCCAGCCGGGCACCCGCTGGGTGTTCCACGGCCTTTCCGCCGGCAGGAGGCTGTCGATGGCGCTCGCCATGTTCGTCGTGGCGACGCTCATCTCGCTGCTTGCCGTGCCGATCGTCGTCGGCCTGCTCAACAACATTACGTACAGCCTTGTCCTTCAGCAGTTCCGGGGCGTCAACCTGCTGGCCCTGGCGCCGATGGCGCTGACGGCGGCGTACCTGTTCCTGTTCACCGGGGGCAGCTTCTGGACGAGCCTGCGCCGCCTGCTCAGCCTGCAGATCACCATTCTGTGGATCGCGGCGGCGGCTGTGCTCGGCATCGTCGGCCTGTACTACTTGTCCCGGACAGGCAACGGCGGCACGGCGCCGGGCTTCGAGCTCGTCTTCCGCAATCTGCTGGAATCGACGTTCGGCGTGCGTCCGCGGACCAAGGAATTCCTGCTCGCTCACCCGCTCATGCTCCTCGGCCTGTTCCTGGCGCTTCGCTATCGGGCGGCCTGGGTATTGCTTGTTGTAGGAGCGATGGGCCAGCTGTCGATGGTCGGCACGTTCACCCACATCCACACGCCGCTGCCGATGTCGCTCATCCGCGTGCTGCTCGGTCTCGGCCTCGGCGCGATCATCGGGCTGGCGCTGATCGCCGCCTGGCAGATCGGCGAAGCGCTGTACCGCAAGCTGCGCAGCCGCGGAAAGGAGGCCACCCTTCATGGCTGAGATCCGGCAGGCAGGCGGCTCGCCGACATTCCGTATTGCCATTTCGGGTTATTACGGATTCCGCAACAGCGGCGACGAAGCGGTGCTGAAGTCGATTCTGCTCGCGCTTGAAGCAGAAGGACGCGAGCAGGGCGTCCGCATCGAGCCGGTCGTCCTGTCGGGGGACCCGGCCGCGACCGAGTCGATGTACGGCGTGCAGGCCGTCGGCCGCATGAGCCCGACTGGGCTGCTGCGGACGATCGCCGGATGCGACGGGCTCATCAGCGGCGGGGGCAGCCTGCTGCAGGACGTAACGGGCAGCAAGACGATTCCTTATTATGCCGGCATCCTCAAGCTGGCGCAGCTGCTCGGCAAGCCGACGTTCATCTATGCCCAAGGCGTCGGCCCCGTGCTGAACCGCCGCATGGACGGCCTCATCCGCCATGTCATGACGCGCAGCGCCTATGTATCCGTGCGCGATGCCGAATCCGCCGAGCTGCTCGGCCGGATGGGCGTCCCGCGCGAGCGGATCGGCATCGTGCCGGATCCGGTCATGGGGCTGCCGCTGCCAGCCGGCGCGGCGGACGCGGCGAGCGGCGGGGCGGACGACCGCACGCCTGTGGTCGGCATCTCCCTGCGCCGCTGGCGCAAGGACGGCGCCGACCTCGCCCGCGCCGCAGAGGCGCTTGGCGAGCTGGCGCGCCGCCGCCCGGTTCGTCTGCGCTTCCTGCCCTTCCATGTGCCGGCGGATGCGGAGGCTTCGCTCGAGACGATCGAGCGGCTCGGCGAGCTCGGTCCGGGCAGCAGCGCCGAGCTTGCCGAGCCCGGCGACGATCCGCAGCGGATGCTGCTCGAGGTGAGCCGCTGCGACCTGCTGGTCGGCATGAGGCTGCATGCTCTCATCTACGCCGCCGGCCAGCGGGTGCCGATGCTCGGCATCAGCTACGATCCGAAGATCGACCAGTTTCTCGCCAGGCTCCAGGAGCGCCCGGCTGCGACGACCGAGGCGATGGACGCTTCTGCATTCGCGGATGCAGCCGAGCGGCTGCTGGACGGCTCTGACGCCTGGCGAGCCGACAAGGCTCCGCTGATCGACCGGCTGCAGCGCGAGGCGGCCTGGCCCGCGCAACATATCGTCCGCCATTTGCGTCAAAAAGCGAAGAGGTGAAGGTTCGACCCATGTCGACGAATATAGACTCGAACAACAAAATAACAGCGTCCCCGGCTGCCGGGGCCGAGGATGCCGATCCGCCGAGCGGCGCGGCGCTTCAATCCGACGCTCCGGAAGCGGTCCGGCTCGCGGAAGCGATGGAGGACGCTACGGATGCGACCGAGTGGCTGGAGAGCCGGCTCGTGCCGAAGGTGTCGATCTACGGCGTGCCTTTCTCCCGCATGGGGATGGACGAGACGGTCGAGTATCTGACCAACCGGATCGAGGCGGGGCGGCCTTCCCAGATCGTGACGGCCAATCCGATCATGGTGATGATGGGCTTGGAGGATCCGGCCTTTCACCGGATGCTCCGCGAGGCCGATCTCGTCGTGCCGGACGGCGCGGGCGTCGTCTGGGCGGCCGGCCATGTCGGCCAGCCCGTGCGGGAGCGGGTGCCGGGCTTCGATCTGATGCACCGTCTTTTCCTCGAGGGAGAAGAGCGGGGCTGGACGGCCTACCTGCTCGGCACGACGCAGGAGGTCATCGACGAGGCCGCGGCCAAGCTTGGGGAGAAGTACCCCGGCACCCGCATCGTCGGGACCCATCACGGCTTCTTCGGCGAAAAGGAAGACCCCGACGTCATCGCACGCATCCGGGCGGCCCGTCCGGACATGCTGTTCGTCGCCCGCTCGGCGACGACGCAGGAGCCGTGGATCGCGCGCTACAAGCAGGAGCTCGGCGTTCCGCTCGTCATGGGCGTTGGCGGCAGCTTCGACATCATCGCCGGGAGGCTCAAGCGGGCTCCCGTCTTCATGCAAAAGCTGCGCCTCGAATGGTTCTATCGTCTGCTGCAGCAGCCGACGCGGTTCCGGAGAATGCTCGTCTTGCCGCAATTCGCTTTAAAAGTGATCCGGGACAAGGAAAAGGTGACAAAACCCTACGAACTTCGATAATTCACCGATATTCGCTGTGAAATGACCGAATATTGGGGTTGGTGTTTCTTTTTCATGCGAGTTATAATTCATTCCGGTGAACTTAAGGGGAGTTGAATTCGAGTGAATGCCACAATGCTTTATATAACGGGATTTGCCGTCGCGCTCGTTCTGGCGCTAGGACTGACGCCGCTCGTCAAGCGCTTCGCCTTCAAGGTCGGCGCGATTGACAAGCCGAATGCGCGCAAGGTCCATACTCGCATCATGCCGCGTCTGGGCGGCCTCGCCATCTTCTTGGCGTTTATCGGCTCGTTCTTCATCGTGCTGCCGTTCATTCCGGACGGCTTGCTGAGCGCGTATGACCGCAACCTGATCCGAGCCATGCTGGCGGGCGGCACGATCATCGTGCTGACCGGCGCGCTCGACGACCGCTTCGAGCTGTCGGCCAAGGTGAAGCTGCTGCTGCAGCTTGTCGCCGCCAGCGTCGTCGTCTTCGGCTTCGGCGTCAAGATCGACTTGCTCAACATTCCGTTCGGCCAAAGCATGCAGGAGATCTCGGGCTGGATCAGCATCCCGCTGACGATCTTCTGGATCGTCGGCGTGACCAACGCGATCAACCTGATCGACGGCCTCGACGGCCTCGCCGCAGGCGTGTCCGGCATCGCCATTACGACGATCCTCGTCATGGCGTTCGTGCTCGGCTTCGAGCCGATCATCCTGATGAGCTGCCTGCTGCTCGGCGGCATCCTCGGCTTCCTGGTATTCAACTTCCATCCGGCCAAGATTTTCATGGGAGATTCCGGCTCGCTGTTCCTCGGCTTCATGCTGGCGACGCTGTCGATGATCGGCTTCAAGCAGGTCACCGTCGTCTCCCTGATCACGCCGCTGCTCATCATCGGCGTGCCGATCGCAGACACGTTCTTTGCCATCATCCGCCGCTGGGTCAACAAGCGGCCGATCTTCGCGCCCGACAAGGGCCATCTGCACCACTGTCTGCGCGAGCTCGGCTTCAGCCATCGCAAGACCGTCCTCATCATTTATGGGGTGGCCGCCTTCTTTGGCTTCGCGGCGATCGTGCAGTCCACTTTCGTCCAATCTCACGCAGCCAACTGGGTGACGTTCGTCGTCATCAGCCTGCTCGTGTTCTTCATGCAGATTGGCGCCGAGCTGATCGGCATCGTCGACAAGTCCAAGCGGCCGCTGCTGAGCTTGCTGGCCCGCATGAGGCTCAAGCCCGACCAGCAGCGCGGCAAATAGCCTTCATTAGAATCGAAGCCTGTCCTTCCACGCGGAGGGACAGGCTTTTTACTATCTTCATGATAATAGAAGTTATCGTAAATCCGGCGCGCTCCTAACAATTTTCCAGTCATGGTCCGATAAATAACGTACACAAATTCCTATGCAACAGTATGGAGGAGGCTTCCCGTGTTCAAACGATTCAGCGCCATGGTCCTCATGCTGGCCCTCGTGGTCCAGCTGCTGCCGGTACTGCCTGCCCGGACGGCTGATGCGGCCGCGACCGGCTATTTCACATTCCCGAAGGAGACGAGCAGTTCGCTCAATCCCCGGGTGACGACGAACGGCCGCGTCAATCTGGAAGGCTCGGTCAGCAACATCGATCCGACGAGCATCACGTACAGCGTCCTGCAAATTGTGAACAACAAGAATACAGAAGATCCCGCCGACGACCAGATCGGCTCCAAGACGGAGAACGTCAAGGGCGGCATCTACCTGACCGGCTATAATCTGACGGCGAACAACATTGAACTATACTCCGGCCTCAACCGGATTACGTTCAAGGGCCTGCAGGGCGGCGCTGAGGTGTCGACCTCCATCTACATCATGTACCATGACGGCCCGGTGTTCTACAACCTGGCCGCTCGCCTGGACGGCAGCACGTTCCCGATGAAAGAGAACGCGACGACGGTCGTCTCCTCCGGAGCTTCGCGCGGCCGGACTTCGGCCGACATCGCCATCACCGGCAACGCGCCCAATGCGCAAAAGGTGACGATCGAGGTGAACGGCTCGAGCCGCAGCTACAATGTCTCCGCGACAAACAACTACGAATTCACGCTCTCGCCTTTGACGGTCAAAAAAGGCAAGAACCTCGTCACGATCAAGGTGACGAACAACAACCAGACCGTGGAAACGACGCGCGAGATCGCGTTCTACAACGGCGAGGTGACGTTCTATGACCTGAACCTCAACGAGCTGAACGGCACGACGATTACGAACAGCGCGGCGCTGGAATACTCGCCTGATTTCGGGACGAGCAAAGCAAATTCGCCAGCCGACCTCAGCGTGACGGGTACGGTCATTGTGCCGAACAACAAAAAAGTCGTGAACGGCGTGACGGTGCCGAATCCGGACCCGACGCAGCCGATTCAAATTACGCCTCGTCTGGATGGGACGGCGGCCGCGCCGGTCAATGCGATTCCGACTGTCAGCGCGGGCGGCTTCAGTCCAGAGGATGCCTTCTTTATTTATAAGGTCGACATCAAGCTCAGCCAGCTTCTATCCAGCTTCAGCTATGACCGCGCCTACTACCTCTCGCTGGAAGCGCTGAATACGGTCGCAGGCGAGTCTCAGGGCGTGTACAACCTCAAGTTCACGCTGCGCGACTCCTTGGCTCCGTTCATCAGCGAGATCAACTACATTCCGAACTATAAAACGACACAGGACCGCAACAATGAGAGCAAGCCGCTCTCGGGCGTGAATATCTACGACACGCCGCTGGCGGTCGAGGTGCTGATCGGCAACACGTCAGACACGACGCTTCCATTGACGGTATCCAAGATCACAGATATCAACGGCAACACGACGGACTATGAGTTGACAGGCGCAGTTCAACCGATCGATACGACACAGACCTATTCGACGACGGTAACCAAGACCGTCAACGGCGTTAACAAAACGTTCGTACGCAAGATTCTTGTCTTTACGAAGCTTCCCTATGAAGGAACGCAGACGGTCACGTTCAAGCACGACGCCAGCGCAACCGGCTCGGTCACGTTCAACATGCTGTTCGGACCGTTCCTCAAGTACGACAGCATCTATGATACGATGAAGATCGACTACGATTCGACCAAATTAACACAGCTCGATACGATCGTTTCCACGACGCTCAAGAACTTTGCTGCCACGCTGACCAACCTGAACGATCTGACGGACATTCGCTATGCTCCGGCTGGCGGCAAGCCGCAGACGATGTTTTTCTATATCAACAATGCCCCGATCGAGATCCAGCAGAATGGGGCGGTCAACTCGTTCCAGGCGACAGCAAACGGGATCGCGGCGGCCAAGGAGATCATGAAGTCCGCCGGCGCCTTCAATCTGAAATTCGTCTACAAGGGAAGCAAGAACAATTATGAGAACTCGATTACTATTTTCCTGAACCAAGTCAACCTCCCGGTCATTCCGGTCGAGGCCGACAGCATCTATCCGTACAGCAGCGACCTGCCGGCTCCGCTGGCCAATGATCCGAACTTCCCGAAATCGGGCAGCGTGTTCACGACGAAGGAACCGTATATGAACCTTCACGGCACGTTTGATTTCATCGATCTTGGAACGAGTTTGTCCGATGCGACAAATGCGCTTAATGGAACAGGCAGCACGATCGATAAGAGCAAATTCATCTTGAAGATCGAAGGCAGCAACATGAGCAGCCCGATCGTCTGGACGCTGGCTAGGGAGCTTCGCGTCATTGATACAGGTCTGCCTAAGGATCAGCAGACGGTTGGAACGATCAACACCGGCAATACCATCCCGGAGATTCCGAAACAAGGCGAGCGCGTGCCGAAGCTCGTCGTCACGTACGACCTCAAGACGCAGACATTCTCTTGGGTGCTGTCCAACCAGTACCTGAGCAAGGACGGCACGTCCAGCGTCTACAACTTCTACGTCTACAACAACGGCGAAGCCGGCGCGCGCGCCAGCTACCGCCTCGAGGTCGATCCGACGGCGCTGCCGTATAAAATTCTGCGCCCTCTGAACAGCAAGCGCATCGTCAACCAGAACTTCGTCGAGGTCATCATCGACGCGCCTAGCGCCAAGACGGTCACGGTCAACAAGCTGAACGCGGAGAAGATCGCCTATGACGCGGACAACGACGGCACGATCGACTACACGACCGCTTACCGCGTCGTCATCAGCGGGCTTAAGTCGGGCAAAAACGACCTGAAGTTTACGATCGCCAACGAGAACGACTCGATCAACGGCACCGTTACCGTCACTTACGCGCCGACGAATATTCCTGGCGCTGGCTTCATGGAAGAAATGAAGAGCTCGCACAAAATGTTTGAAGGCGAGCTGCAGCTGACCTTCCCGAAATCGACGACGCTTATCCGCCGCGACTACAACGTGCCGGAGAAGCTCAAGAACCAGGTGTTCACCGGCCATCGCCTGCTGTTCGGCATCGCCAACCCGACCGACGGCGTCGTCGACCGGCATGAGTTCGAAGTGCCGCCGGCCAACTTCGACCTGATTCTCGAGAGCCTCGGCAATATGTTCGAGAATACGTTCTCCACCAACTTTAACAAGGCGGGCAAGGTATTCTGGATCGACGCCGGCATGGCGGATGACCCGCAGACGGACAGCGTCAACGACCCGCTCACCTACGGCATCGATCCGTACCAGTATCCGACGGCGGACTTGCCTTCGTATGTGGATCGTCCGATCAACCGCGAGCTGGTGACGTCCAAAGAAGGCAGCCTGACGTTGTCGTATGACGCCAATATCGTCGATGCCAACGGCACGTTCATCACCGTGTTCCACTTCGATCCGAAAAAGCCGGAATGGGTCAACCTGGGCGGCGTTGTCGACACGAAGAAAAACACCGTGACCGTACCGTTCAAGGAATTCGGCTATTACGTCGTCGGACAGCTGAAGTATTCCTACCTGGACATCACGTCGCATCCTTATGCGCGCAACTACCTGGAGGCAATGTATGCCAAAGGCTTCATGAATGCGGCGGGGCTCGATGAGTTCGGCGCCAGCCTGTATACGTCGCGCGGCGAATTCGCCACGATGATGGTCAAGGCGCTCGGCGTACAGCTCAATTACAATACCGATCCTTCCAAGCGGCTGTTCAACGACGTCGGCGTCGAGAGCACCGCGCTGTGGGATTACCGCTACATTGAGACGGCGTTCAACGAAGGCTATATCCGCGGCAAGGCGCCGAAGACGTTCGAGCCGACGAGCAACCTGACCCGCGAGGATGCGGCCGTCATCCTGGCCAGGGCCCTCAAGCTCAAGCTGGAGACCGATCCGGCCAAGATCGAGAAGGCATTGCAGAAAGCGTTCAAGGACTACAGCGGCATCGACTATTACGCCCGCGCCTCGGTCCTTGCGATCTACCAAAAGGGCTATATTCAAGGCTCTCCGGTAGACAGCACCAATCCGAAGAACGGGTATGTGTTCGAACCGAAATCGAACCTGCTTCGCTCCGACTCGGGCATCATTCTCGGAAAAGTGCTGGTCGGCCTGAAACGACTGCCGAAAATCAATTAGATTAAATACAAGCAAATGAGCGGAGAGTCGTAAATAAGACAAGCTCATTTGCTTTTTTTATACATCTTGTGAATGTGGCAATCTATTTGGTTCCTGAATCTGGAGATGGGAAGTCAAATAAAAATTATGATTTTGATTCTAAAATATTTCATCCCAATAATACTCTCATACAGGCAGACGATCATGGTGCAGGAAATGATTATGTTATGTATTTGAGCAATCTCGCACCAAGTGAAACTGTTTATTGGAGGGTAAGAGGGCATACAACAAATGGTTTCTCGAGTACTCAGAGTTACCTTAAATGGATTGGAATTACTAGATTGTGAATGAAATCAAGTTTTGTTCTAATGGCATACAAAAAGCAAGAGAAGCTGCGAGAATAGTAGTTTCTCTTGCTTTTTGTGTGCTTGGCAGCACAATAAACTAACGAGGCACACCGTAACGCTTTTAGCGAACACCTATCTTCACCCGCTGGACCATTCTCGGACATGAATCCGAACCGGGAAAACGAACGACGCCATCGGACAAGGTGATGACGAAATTCAAAGAACGGTTGAAAGCTCTCAGGTACGAGTTCAGCTCCTTGTTGGCATAGGTAAACCTTTGGGTTAATCGATAAACTATCTAGGTTTTTTGGATGGTCGAAAGTCATTGGATTGATAAGTTAAAATTTTGATGAATGCGAAAATGGTAACATCTCATATTTCTTCATGAAAATACAAAGTTCCCGCTGGTTCCTTTGCGATACTTGGGAATTCTGAATCATAACAGAGATCAAGAATGGTAAATGGGGCTTATTCACATATAAATATAAATAATGTAATTTTGTATAAACCATATCCTTTTGAATGGAAGAAGGATCGCATTATTCCATCCAAAGGATGGGGGCTAATATTAAATCAATTCAGGAGGTTATTGTGAAAAAACTAAAACTGCTAGCACTATCAGTTGGGTTGGCCACTTTATCTTTTGCTGGAAGTGCTTCTGCAACTCCAGGTTTCGCCGATGATGGTTACAGTGCTCATTTCCTTCCTCCTAATCAATTTTTCTCTGGGAAAATTACTAGTTATGGTGACGAGGACTGGTTTCAATGGTTTAACTATACCGGTAGCCCAGTTAATTTGACTGTCTTTCTAGCAAATGGAAACGGTGACGGTACCCCAAGTAAGAATTTTGATTTTGATTTTAGAATCTATAGTCCAAACAATACTCCAGTTTCTCCTCTAGATAATGGAGCTGGAAATATAGATACAATGAGTGTTACAGGACTGCCGCCGGGATACACTATTTATTGGAACGTTAAAGGCCATTCGCCTAATGATTATTCGAGTACGCAGGAATATCTGACATGGTTATCTATTAATTAGATGAAAAATCAATTTAGGCTCCTCTGGGTTAGCTTTAGCTAACCCAGAGGAGCCTAAATTGTGAATAGACGTAAAGTAACAGATCAGTTGGCGACTTTTTTAGAATGAGGCCACCTTCTCGCTTGGTATTGTGAGTTTTAGTTAATTCACTCTATCAAACCTTTTTTGATTCTCAAGATGAGATTTGGCTGCATTCAACCGACTCCTCAAATGGGTTTAGATTGACTTGAGGCATGTTGAGTAGTCGAGTTTAGAAATCTTTAATTCATGTAAGCGCTCAACGCACATGGCGTTATTTAAGAATCTAAATTTAAATGATTTCGTTACCGACAGATGTAAAAGGGGCTAATTCAAAGAAGTCAAAGGATATTTTCAGGCTAAACTAGATGGTAAGAAGTATGAGGCCAATCTTCGACAGATTCCGAGGGATGGAAAAAGTTTCGAGTCGACGGAGCCAGGTTAACCAAGTTATACTAGGAATGCAGCCAAGAAGTACGCATCAAGGCAATACATAGCAAAACAACAGGCAAGAAAAAGAAAAAAAAGTTCCGACGGCTCGCAACTTTTCGAAACGCCCTGCGTTTAAGTACATGGAGTCGCACAGAACGGAATCCAAAGATGGCAGGGAAGCCCGTCCGGAACATCAATTCCTTTTGCTCCGGTAACTCCGATGGAAATGGAACATATTCTCATCTCCCTCTTTACTGCCTCTACTAGCCCATTGTATAATGGTTTAGTGGTTTGACAGGCTTCCATTATTTTCTACTTGATTTTACGAGTTTCTGCGACATGTTTTCACACGTGTCTACAGCATGAAGCAGACATTTTTCTATATTATACTGCTCCCACACTCTGGGAAGGGGGTGACACAACAGATGAGTACAAAGAGCACTCATAGTTCTACCAAACACTCTCACATACTTAAGCAAGTTAGAGGAGGAGACAAAAAGGTTATGAAGAAAAGTTTATCCCTGGTCGTTACTGGCGCACTCGTAACTTCCGTATTCGCAAGCTCCGCTTTCGCGGCTGAACTGTCCCCACAACAGAAATTCGACGCTCTGAAGCAAGCGGGCATCCTGACGGGCTATCCGGACGGAACGGCCGGCCTGACGAAGAACATCACGCGCGCTGAGTTCTCCAAAGTCCTCGTTCTGCTCAACGGCCTGACGGAAGACGCCGCTGCAGCCAATTACAAGGACGTAGCAGCAACTCACTGGGCGAAAGGCTTCATCGGCGCTGGCACGAAAGCTGGCTACCTGAACGGCCTTGGCAACAACCTGTTCGGACCTTCCCAGTCCCTGACGGTTGAGCAAGTAGCCAAAACGCTCGTTATCGCAGCAGGCCTGACGCCTAAAGCGGACGCAGCTGTTTCCGGCGCGGTAAGCGCTTGGGCAAAAGGCTACGTAGCAGCTGCTATCGAAGCCGGCCTGATCGATTCCGCCGCTTCTTACAAAGTAGCCGCTACTCGCGGTCAAGTCGTTGAAGCAATCTACGACCTTTCGGATGCAGCTGTATCCGTCAAGTCCGCTGTTGCTGTCGACGCTACGAACATCGAGGTTACTTTCTCCGACAACCAAGTCGTGAAGCACGCGCTGACGACTCCACTGGAAGTTGGCAAAGAAACGACGGTTTCCGTTTCCTACAACGGCAAATCCTACGATGTTAAAGTTACGCTTCAAGCTGTTAAAGCAACGGAAGCGGCTCAATCCGGCGCCAAAGCAATCACGGTTAAATTCAACCGCGCGCTGACGGCTACGGAAAAAACGTATCTGGATGGCGGCTACACGCTGAAATCCAACCTGTCCACGTTCCCTGTGACGGCTAAATACGCTGACGACAACAAATCCGTTGTTCTGTCCGCTGTATATCTGCCGGTAGGCGACTACACGCTGACGGTAAAAGGCACGGACGCTCCGTTCGCGGTTAAAGTTGCTGCAAGCGTAACTTCCTCGATCGAAGTAACGTCCCCTGCTCTTCAACTGGCTGACAATGTCGATCTCGGCGTTAAAGTCTACAACCAGTTCAAAGAGGATGTAACGGCTACGACTAGCACTTACATCACGGCTGTAAACACGACGAAGACGAATGCTGCTCTTACGGTTACAGGCGGCAAGGTCAACCTTAAGACGGCTGGAGCTGCTTCTGGCGATAAAGTCCTCGTGACGGCATTTGTCCCAGCTACGGGTCTTAGCACGAACAAAACCATTCCGGTCGTAACGGGCTCGACGGCCACTGTCCTGGAACTGGGCGAAGTTCAGCCGCTGGCTGGCAAAGCTCGTATCTCCGCTGGCGAAACGGGTCTTATCGTTCCGCTGACTCTGAAAGATGCAAGCGGTCAAGCGCTGACGCTCACGGCTGGCGATATCGACTTTAAAGCCGGCGTTGCAGCTGATACGTACACGAGCTGGAAAGAAAAAGACGGTCTGATCTTCTACAACAGCGACAACCGTGTTGTTGAGAAAATTACCGTGGACAGCAAAGGCGTTCTGAAATTCACAGCTAAAGCTGCCGGCTCCACGACGCTGACGGTTAGCAACCCGAGCGCCGGTCTTGCTAAGTCCATCGTTATCACCGTTGCAGGCAACTCGGTTGTGAAAGATATTCAACTGGGTGCACCAAGCTCGCTGGTCGTAGCCGGTGAAGAAGTGGTCTTCCCGTTCGTAGCTACCGATATCTTCGGTCAAGAAGTTAAAGGTACGGCTCTGAGCACGGACCAAATCGACATCTCCGGTGCAAACATTGCTGAAGGATACCCTAAGGTGAACGCTAAGGGCGAGCTCGTCCTGAAGTTCACGAAAGATGGCTACTCCTACCTGGTTGCTCGTGGCAAAGTCGCTACCTCCGTACCTTCTACGCTTGGCGTGACGGTTCAAAAAGCTTCTAATGTCGTAGGCGTAAACGGCATTAAAGATGTCGTAACGACGCTGGAAGACAATGCTACGGTTACGCTGAAAGGCGATAACATCGTACTGGTTGATAACTATGGACGTACGAAGACGGCAACAGCTGCAGAAGCAGCCTATGATGTTGTCCTCTCCGAACAATCCGAAGCGAACCTGCTGAGCTACAACAAAGCAACAGGCGAACTGAAAGCCGCTAACGGCAAATCCGGTTCGGCAAAAGTGACGATCTCTTCTGGATCCGCTGAAGTATACACCTTCACGGTAACGGTTGTTGATTCCGCTGACGTCAAATCCTTCTCGATCGATTCGATCGGTGCAGCATTTGCAGCTAAGACGGCTGGAGCTTACTCCAAGACGATCAAACTGTCGGGTAAAACGGCTTCCGGCGAAGCAGTCGCACTGGCTAAAGCTTCTGCTGACTTCGTAACCAGCTCCGAGCCTACTGTGCTGAAAGTTGAGTCTGACTTTGCACTTACAGGTCAAAAAGCGGGTAAATCGACGGTTACTGCATATGTGGGCAACACAGCTGTAGCAACGCAAGAAGTGACTGTTTCCGAAGATGCTCCAGTGGCTAAAGAAGTAACGCTGAAGCAAAACGGCAACAAAATCACGGCTACGGTTAAAGACCAATATGGCATCGCGATCAGCCCAATCGGATACTTCTCCTCCTCGACGCCTTCGCTGGTAACGGTTGATCAAGCTGGCAACCTGTCCCCAGTCGCTGGTAAAAAAGGAACGGCTGTTATCACGTACACGACGAGCAACAACGTGTCCGGTACGATCACGGTTGAAATCGGCTAATCTAAGGCCTCATCCCCAAAGAGCAAGCAGGATTCCCTGCTTGCTCTTTTTTTGTTGCACAAAAGTTGGAGCAAGCGGTAAATAACAGAAACAAAGGAGACTCTCTCTGCGTCTAAATGCTATATGGATTCAGGAGGGTATGACGACGTGAAGCATAACTGGATGAAAAGCGGATTGACCGCATTGACTGCAGCAGGCTTGCTGCTGGGCGGTACGATAGCGGAAAGCGGAATGCAAGTAGCCTATGCAGCGAAGAGCGTTACGCTGTCGGGACAAGCAGTTGGCTTGACGGGAGGCTCGCTGAGCATAAGGGACGCCCATTTCCTCATGCAGGACAAGGGTAAAGTGTTAGCCTATACGGTCGTGATCACGAATAAAAGCTCGAAATCTATGGATCTGCTGGATTACTGGATTCGTGTAAAATCCAAGTCAGGCAAGTCTTTCAAGGCTACGGTCGTTGAAGGAGACAAGGAGAAGACATCCGTTCCTGCCAACAGTACGCAATATATGACTTATTATGCGGTCGTCGATTCAGCGACCAAGCTTACGGATCTATCCTTTGACATCATCAAGTGGGATTTCTCTTCCTCCAACTATGAAAAAAGACTGGGCACGATTTCATATCCTTCCCAAGGCACCGACAGGATCGCAGCCTTTCAGCCAGGCGTCATGCTATACGGCAGCGGCAAGCTCAAAGGAGCGGTCAAGCAAGCCTACATATCCAAAGACAAGGACAATGGCTATGTCACCGTCAATTACTTGCTTGAGAATGTAGGACAACAAGTGATTGACTTATCCAAGCTGACGTTCAACATTCAGACGGAAAGCCTTTCGGTCTATAACGTTTCATCTCCCAGCCTGGAAACGATGACGATCCAGCCGAGAGAGAGGAAAATCATTACGCTTCGTTCGACGCTTCCTTTAGCTGTCGTCGCAAAGCCGCTGACTCTCGTTCCTTCCTTCAATGACGAGGCGACAAAGCTCAAGCTCCCGACAGGCGTCTTTCAATTGCCGGCGTTGAAAGTGCAGTCCGCTTCGACTGCGGGTCAGCCTCGGAGCATCTATTTAGAGGGACAGCCGGTCACGACGAAAGCCGGAAACGCCATCATCAGCCAAGATGCCGAGGGACAGTCCGTGTCGCTTGAGTTTTCGCTCACCAACACGGGATCGACTGCAGTCGCAGCGGGGGCCTTCGATTTCTATCTTGTGACTGGCAACGGCAAGAGCTATGCTTTGACTTATGCCAAAGAAGAAAACGCGAGCCTGCTGCCAGGGATCGGCAAGTCGTTGGCGCTGACGGGGACGCTGCCTGCGGAAGCAAGTCTGACTGGCGCCGAGCTGGTCATGAAATCGTTGGCGACGGATAAAGAAAAGTCGTATGTCATTGCCTCCTATGCCGTCGAAGCCGCCTCCTTGGAAGGCGGACTGGGAACTGCGTTCAGCTATAAGGATTACAGCATCCAATTGAAAACCGTGACTCGAACTTCCGGAGTCGAGCAGGACAAGCTGGTCGCTGGCATCGCCATTACGAACAACAGCAAGGTTGCGAAGCAGATTCCAGCCCTCGGAGGCTACTTTATGGTCAACGGCGTCAAGATCGGAACCGAGCAGAAAGCGATCGGTCTGGATTCTACGCTTGTACTCGCTCCCGGATCCAGCTACGAGGCTGTCGTGGCCGCAGATATTCCGTACAGTACGTCCATCAGTCAAATCGCCTTTGTCGCTACGGAATCAGCCGCGGACAAGCCAGGCAAGATGCTGTATCAATTTACGGGACAGCAACTGTCGGAGATCCCGGTTATCGGCAATCTCACGGACTACGTCATCTCTGGAAGCGGGCAAAAAGCGACGATCAAGCTTAAACGCAATGCCGTTTATAAAGGCGTAGGCACTCAAACCTTCTATGCGGAGTTCGAGGGAATCAATCAGGAACCGCGAGCAACCGCGATCGCCAAGCTGGGCGGGTACCTGGTCGATAAAAACGGCTTGATCGTACCGGTCCAGTACGCCGAAGTCAAAGAGCGGATTAGTTCGGGAGGCAAGGCACTCGTCTCCGCATGGTCTGCCCTTCCGCGCGCCTTTGACGCTAGCGATTACAAGCTTGTCATCGGACAGGCGATCGGTACGGAGCCCGCCGCTCCACCTGCAGGGGAGAATGGAGGTTCGGGAACGGGCACGAACGCAGGCTCGGTCACCTCTCCGCTTCTGGTCAAGCCGGTTTCGTTCCAGCTCGGACAGACGAACGAGAGTGTGGCGGATCAAGTAAAAGAACTGAAAGTTGGCGGCTTCGGATTGTCGCTGGCTAAGACGAGTGCTTTCTATGATGTCAAAGATATGTACAACGTCGCCGGACTTAAACTGGAGACCGTCTACTCGCTCGGACGAGATGCAACTTATGAGGCCATCGCCGGAACGCATAAAATCAAAGTCGAATTTGTCAATCAGGACACCAATCAGCTCACTTATTCCAAAACGTTTGACCTTGCTGCGGCTTTGGAAGGGTCCCAAGACGAAGTACTGAAAGAGGGTACGGACATTCCTCTCAAAATATTGTTCAATGATCCGGAGATTCAAAACAAAGTCCGCACCAATAGCAAATTCAAGCTTAATATTTATGATGTTTTCCAGGGATCGTCGATTCTGATTGCTTCCCAGGAAATGAACTGGTTCTTGATCAACAATTAATGATTTGAGCGAAGCCGAAAAAGCCGTGCCTGAGCGCGCGGCTTTTCTGCTTGATTCCATCGGGCTCATAGACAATTCGACAGCCTTTTAGTAGAGTCGGGATATTGGCGGAGTCTGGTTTAGGAGGAGATTACATTGAAAAGAAGAACACAGGCAACAGCAGCGCTCGCATTGGCCGCAGCGATTGGAGTCGGTACCCAGTGGCAAGCCATTCTCAAGACGTGGAACGGAGAGGCCTTTGCCGCCTCTTCGAGCACCTCCGCCTCGGTCGGCACTGTGCCGGGCACGGCGGACGATCCGGTCGTCACCAAGAGCTATGTCGATCAAAAGATCGCCGAAGCGCTTAAGGGAGGAGCGACAGCTCCGACCAGCACGCCGTCGCCGTCACCGTCGCAGGCGCCGTCCTCGGCTCCGACGGCGGCGCCGGGCGCAGGCGGAGGAAGCTCCGACGAAGGCGGCGTCAAGGTCATCAACGTGCCGCTGGGCAAAACGCTGATCGCTGCCGACGGTACGGAGGTCGTCGTGCGGGGCGGCAAGGCGGTTGCCTATAGCCCGGACAGCAACGGCATCGCCGACGTCACGGCGGGCATCGACATCAAGTCCGGCTCGAGCGTGCCGCAAAACCATCTGATCCTGTTTCCTCGGGGCGGGAGGGGCGTAGGCTCGGCGGACGGCATGAAAGTCGGCCTGACCGTCATGGTGCGCGGGGCTTATGAGATCAAGACGATCGAGAAGTAAGCGGGGATATTTTTCCCGAAGTGGCAACAGGTTATACGCGTAGCGGACGCGGCGCGGCGGCAAGCTACTAGCACATCCTTATCTATCCCAATCCTTTGGAGGTGCTTGGTGCAATGGCAAAGACAAACCGCGTCGTCGTCCCTGCATGCAAGGAAATGCTCAATCAGATGAAATATGAAATCGCCGGCGAGCTGGGCTTGTACTCCGCACCGGCTCCTGGCTCTGCGGATACGGAATTTGCTGGCGAGCTCGGCGCATCCGGACCGGCATCCGCTCCTGGCTCGATCCACTGGTCGTCGCTGGCGACTCGCCAAGCCGGCTCGGTCGGCGGCGAAATTACGAAACGTCTGGTCGCCAAAGCCGAGCAGTCGATGCTTGGCCTGTAAGCGGGAATTTCGGTGAGAGGCAAGGCGAGTTCACGATCTGTTCACAGCTGAACCCGCCTTGCCGCACTTGCCGCTCGAGTCCTTAGAACCAGGATCCGGCAAGGGATTCCGTCCATTGACACGATCCGACAGTTGGGCTATCATAGTGTCCTAGAAGAGTTGTCTACCCGACCTTTTCCAATGGGAAAAGGTTGATTTTTTGTTAAGACATCATCCTTTTCTCATTCCATGGTTCTAGGAGGTCGATCAGCTTGTCCCTTAAAGGAAGACACCTGTTTACTTCGGAATCCGTAACGGAAGGCCATCCCGATAAAATATGCGACCAGATTTCTGACGCAGTTCTCGACGCTTTCCTTGAAGTGGATCCCCATGCCCGCGTAGCTTGCGAGGTATCCGTAGCGACCGGTCTCGTACTCGTCATCGGCGAGATCAGCAGCCGCGCGGACTATGTCGACATCTCCGCGATCGCGCGCCGCACGATCAAGGAAATCGGCTATACCCGCGCCAAGTACGGCTTCGACTCTACGACCTGCGCCGTGCTGACCTCGCTCAACGAGCAGTCGGCCGACATCGCTCAAGGCGTCAACGCCGCGATCGAGACGCGTGAGGGCAAAGACGTCCATCAGGAAAACGAAGACATCGGCGCCGGCGACCAAGGCCTCATGTTCGGCTTCGCGACGAACGAGACGCCGGAGCTGATGCCGCTGCCGATCGCGCTGTCGCACCGCATCGCCCGCCGTCTGGCGGAAGTGCGCAAGAACGGCACCCTCGACTACCTCCGTCCGGACGGCAAGACGCAAGTCACGATCGAATACGACGAGAACGGCAAGCCGGTCCGCGTCGATACGATCGTCGTCTCCACGCAGCATGACGAGAAGGCGACGTTGGAGCAGATTCAAAAGGATATCCGCGAGCATGTCATCGCTCCGGCCGTGCCGGCTGAATGGCTTGACGCAGAGACGAAATACTTCATCAATCCGACGGGCCGTTTCGTCATCGGCGGTCCTCAAGGCGATGCCGGCTTGACCGGCCGCAAAATCATCGTCGACACCTACGGCGGCTACGCTCGTCATGGCGGCGGCGCATTCTCCGGCAAGGATCCGACGAAGGTCGACCGTTCCGCCGCTTACGCAGCCCGCTATGTGGCCAAGAACATCGTTGCCGCTGGCCTGGCCGACAAGTGCGAGATCCAGCTGGCTTACGCGATCGGCGTAGCCAACCCGGTTTCGATCAACGTCGACACCTACGGTACGGGCAAAGTGGCCGAGGAGAAGCTCGTGGAGCTCATCCGCGCCAACTTCGACCTGCGCCCGGCCGGCATCATCAAGATGCTGGACCTGCGTCGTCCGATCTACGGCAAGACCGCTGCCTACGGCCACTTCGGCCGTACGGACATCGATCTTCCGTGGGAGCGCGTGGACAAGGCTTCCCTGCTCAAGCAGGAAGCGCTGGTCTAAGCAAGATTGCAAGCAGAGCCTCTGTCTCCATTTCATGGAGCAGGGGCTTTTTTGCGTTCAGATGCTATCGCTTTCTCCATTTTTCCTAAACATTCCCTGCGCAGCGACCGACAAAGTAACTACGAATGTTCAATCGGGGAGTGGAAAATGGTCGTGGGAAAACGATTGTGGTTGAAAGGAATCGTCGCTCTGCTTGTACTGGCGCACACGGCTTTGCCTGCAGCCGGATTGACGGCAGGCACCGCGTACGCGGCCCAAGGGGGGCCGGTCGCAGCAGGCAAATATCCGGCCGACGACGCTGCGGCGGCGCCGGCGAACGCCAGGCTTTCGCTCTATTTCGACGAGCCGGTCTTGAAAGGCAACGGGGCGGCCGTCATCTCGATCCGCAAGGTTGCGGACAACTCCGAATGGGGGCGCTACGCCGTCTCGGACAGCCGGGTGACGGTCGATCCGTCCAACTCGTCCCTCGTGACGATCCAGCCGGAGCGTCCGTTCGAGGCGAGGCAGTCCTATTATGTGCTGATCGACAGCGGCAGCTTCGTCAGCCAGTCCGGCAGCGGCGCTTTCGCCGGCATCTCGAGCGCGACGGAGTGGAATTTCACTGCAGCCGAGCCGGATACCTCCGCGCCTGTTGCGACGGACTATAGCCCGGGCTCCGGCCAAGGGGACGCGTCGGTCTTTTCGGCGCTGCGCATTACGTTCAACGAAGCGGTGTTCCCGGCTGCGGGCTTCCTGCAACTGACGAACGCCTCGACCGGAGACAGCGTGCCGATCGGCATCACCTCGACGCTGGTCAGCGGCGGGGGGACGAACGTTCTGTCGATCGCGCCGCCAAACGGCTTGCTGCCGAGCCAGTCATATACGGTGAGCGCTCCGGCTGGCCTGTTCCAGGACGGCTCGGGCAACCGCTCCGGATCGATCGGCTGGAGCTTCCGGACGGCGGCTTCGCCGATCGGGGTGACGGGGATGAATCCGACAAATGGCACCCAAGGCGTGGACGTCCGGACGGAGCTGAAGCTCGTCTTCGACAAGCCGGTCAGCCCGAACAGCAGCTCCGCCGCGCCTAAGCGCATCGAGCTCAAGAAGGTATCCGACAACAGCACGGTCCAAAGCTGGACGGCGGATCAGCTGAGATACGCCGATGACGGGAGGAGCGCGATCCTCCCGCATAACGGCCTCGCCGGCAGCACCGCTTATTATGTGCTGGTCGATGCCGCCGCATTCCGCAGCGGCGACCTGCTGTTCGCCGGCATCCGCGACGCGGCGGCGTGGACGTT
The DNA here is from genome assembly GCF_002864175.1 of Paenibacillus pasadenensis. Classification (NCBI taxonomy): domain Bacteria; kingdom Bacillati; phylum Bacillota; class Bacilli; order Caryophanales; family Paenibacillaceae; genus Paenibacillus; species Paenibacillus pasadenensis. The sequence continues at coordinate 642,410 of NZ_NFEZ01000001.1, forward strand.
CACGACCCGCGCGGTCAGCGACAGCAAGGGGCCGTCGCTGACCGGCCTGTCTCCCGGCAACGGCGAGACGATCGCCGCGGGGGACAGCAAGCTGGCGATGAGCTTCGACCGCGCGGTCTACCCGGGCACGGGCAGCTTCGTCCTCCGCAGCGCCCAGGACTCGGCGATCGTCGCGACGATCCCGGTCACGTCCGAGCAGGTCGCGGGCTTCGGCAGCAGCCGCATCGCGATCGATCCGCGCATCTCCTTCCAGGAAGGAGCGCGCTACTATGTCGAGATCGGCACGCAGGCGATCCGCGACGCGGCGGGCACGGCTTATGCCGGCCTGGCAGGGAGCTCGGCATGGAGCTTCACGGCGACCCGCGACTGGACGCCGCCGTCCGTCCTGACGCTGCGTCCGGCGAGCGGCAGCGACTCGGTCTCGACGATTGCCGCGTTCGAGGCGGTGTTCACGGAACCGGTGCGGTTGAGCGACGGCTACCAGATTCTGATCCATAAAGCCGGCTCGTCCGATACGTACACGGTCAAAGCTCAAGTGACGGCCGATCGGCCGGATACGGTCGTCATCCGTCCGGACGCGCCGCTGCCCGGCGGCGGGGAATACTACATGGAGATCGGCGTGAACAGCATCCGCGATGCAGCCGGCAACGGCTTCGGCGGCATCCTCAACGAGTACCAATGGCGATTCAAGACGCTGCGCGCCACGACAGCGGCGCCCGCGCTCAGCAAGGTCGAGATGCTAAGCCCGTCCAAGATTCGCCTTACCTACGACAATGAGCTCGATTCGTCAGCGGTGCCTTATCCCGCGAGCTTCTACGTGACGGTCAACGATGCTTCCGCGGCGCGTGAGATCAGCCAGGCGAGCGTTTCGGGCAATACGGTCGTGCTCGAGCTGCGCAGCGGCATTCTGAACGGGCAGAAGGTGACCGTCGCTTATACCGCTCCGACCGATCCTGGCAGCATGCGGGCAATCCGCGGCCTTGGCGGAGCTCGAGCGGCCGGATTCTCCGGCCGCCAGGCGACCTACGATGCTTCGGCGGCTCAGCCCAAGCTGACCGGAGGCAGCGTGGCGGGGAGCCAGCTGCGGCTGACGTTCAGCGACGCGCTCGGCGCCGCGAAGGCGGACTGGGCTTCGCAGTTCGCCCTTTATGTCAACGATCGCTACCATTCGCTCAGCGAGCCGGCCGTTAACGGCAACGTGCTGACGTTCAAGCTGGCCTCGGCGGCAGGCGGCGAGGGCGGCGCCTACATCAACTATGCGCCTGGCACGAATCCGGTCATGGACCAGTCGGGCAACCTGCTGGCGGCATTCAGCGGCGCCTATATCCAGAACCTGCTCGATACGAGCCGGCCGGTGCTCACCGGCGTGGCCGCAGCAGGCAGCAAGGTCACCTTGACGTACAACGAAGGACTGAACGGATCGCTGCTGCCGCTGCGCAGCCAGTTCGCCGTCCTGAGCGGCACGAGCTCGATGAGCATCAGCGGCGTCTCCGTGGAAGGCAACAAGCTTATCCTGACGCTGGCGAGCTCGCTGACGGCCGGCACGTCGGTCAAGGTGAGCTACGTCCAGGGCGTGCCTCCGCTCGCCGATCTGGCGGGCAATCCGGCCGAAAGCTTCAGCAACCGCGAGGCGGGCGTCAGCGGCACTTATCCGGTGTTCCTGTCGGGCAGCGCCTCCGGCGCGGCCGTGACGCTGCTGTACAGCATGCCGCTGGATCCGGCCGCCGTGCCGGGGCCGTCCCAGTTTTCGTTCCGCGCCGGCGGCACGCTCATCCCGGTGTCCAGCGTAAGCGTCTCCGGCTCCGTCGTCACGCTGCTGCTGGGCAGCTCGGTCGCGCCGGGACAGACGCTGACGCTGACGTACAGCCCGCCGACCTACAATCCGCTGCGCCTGGCGGGCGGCGATGCGGCGGCGGCGCTCTCCTCCGTCGCGATCGCCAACCTCGGCGCAAGCGACGGCTCCGGCAGCGGCGCCGGAGGCGGCACGGGCAGCAAGGCTCTGGGCCAGCTGACGGAGCTGGACGTTTCGACCAGCCCGGACGTCTCCCCGGCCGGCCGCGTCGCGACCCGCTATACGGTGCTCAACGAGCGGCTGGCGGCCGCTTACCAGGCCGCGCGCGCCGCCGGCCAGTCCAAGGTGAGCTTCCAGGTGCCGGATACGAACAAGGCAGGGCTGGTCGCTCTCCCGCTGGCCACTCTGCAGCAGATGATGAGCGCCAGCAACGCTTCCTTCGAGATCCAATTCGATACGCTGACCGTGGAGCTTCCTTTGCAGGCGATCGATTATGAAAAAACCGCCAAGCTGCTCAATGCGGGCGGCACGACCGGCTATCTGCTGCTCTCGCTCGATACGAGCGCAAGCTCGCTGGCCGGCACGCTGCAGTTCGCGATGAGCCGCGCCAGCGCCAGCCTGCTGGCCGGGCCGATCAGCATCGACCTGTCGCTCGTCAGCGGCAGCAGCACGACCAAGGTCGCCTACAGCGGCCTCAAGCGGATGATGACGACGACGCTCCGCTCCGCGTCCGTCATTCCGGCGGCGCAGGCCGCAGGCGTCTTCTACGATCCGGAGACGAGCCTGATGAGCTATGTCCCGACCAAGACGCAGAGCGCGGGCAGCGGCTCGGCTGTCGTGCTGAAGCACCGGGACGGCGGCGTCTTCGTAATCGCCAGGGGCAGCGCGGTGCTGAGCGACATTGCCGGCCACTGGGCCAAGAACGACATCTCGACGCTGGCCGCCAAGGCGATCGTGCGTCCGCGCACGAACAGCTCGTTCGAGCCGAAAAAGACGATCACCCGCGCGGAGTTCGCCGAATTCGTCTCGCGCGCGCTCGGCCTGAAGGGCAATACGGCCGCCGCCTCCTCGGCCTACCGCGATACGAGCGGGCTCGGCGCGGCTGCCGCCTATATCGGCGCCGCCTCCGCCGCCGGCATCGTCGAGGGCGCAAGCGGCCAGTTCCGGCCGAATGATCCGGTTTCCCGCCAGGAGATGGCCGCGATGATCATCCGCGCCGTCGAAGCGGCGGAGATGAAGATCATCCCGCCTCAGCAGGAGCAGAACTACCTCGAGAAGTTCAAGGATCGCGGCAAGATCGGCAGCTGGGCCAAGAGCTACGCGGCCAAGGCGGTCTACATCGGCGTGCTGAACGGCCAGACGGCGGATCAATTCGTTCCGGCCGGCAAGGCGACGAGAGCGGAGGCTGTCGTCATGATCAAGCGCATGCTGCAGTACCTGAACATGATCGACGTCTAGGCGATCTCTACTGTGACTTGTTTTTCCGCCGGCCTGGCAGCAGGCCGGCTTTTGCTATTTTCATAGAAAAAGACATTCAACCTCGCAAAGGTGAAAAGACTATTCTATCGCCTCGTAACTTTTCTCTATTCTGGAAGTCTATTCATTCGTGTGCTAGACCAATCGAATGAAGGCAAACAGATAGGAGAGCTGCATTTCATATGAAACAGGCAAGCCGCATCAACCGCCGCAACGACGTCCGAGCCGCCGCCCCGTCTCCGGAGCGGAAGTCGCCGCGAGGCGTCTTCGTCCGCCGCGTGCTCGTAAGCACGCTTGGAGCCGCGCTCGTCATCCAGCCTCTGGCCGCGCTCGCGCCGCAGCTGCCCGGAGCGATGAGCATCCTGTCTCCCGTCGGCCGGGCCGAAGCCGCCAGCTCCAAGCTGACGGTCGTCAGCCAGGAAATGATCACCTCCGGCGCCCAGCGCATCGACTACCTCTGGAAAGGAACGCGCAGCGGCGCATCCGTCCAGTCCAATATCCATGTCATCAAGATCGACCTGAACGATCCGCATGTGAGCCTGAACGCCATCAACGGAAAGCAGGGCGTCGTCACCGGCCGCAGCAGCGTGCTGAACATGGCCAAGAACGCCGGCGCGGTCGCCGGCATCAATGCCGACTATTTCCAGACGGCCTCCTCCGACGGAGCGCCGATGGGCGCGCAGATCAGCGGCGGATCGCTGCTCGTCAGTCCGATGCAGCTGACCGGCATGTACATGTTCGGCGTCACCAAGGACCGCAAGGCGGTCATCGACCGCTACGCCTTCCAAGGCAGCGTGACGGCCGGGGACGGCTCGACGTTCGCGCTCAGCGGCATGAACCAGTCCTCCTACACCACGGAGTTTCCGACCAAAGGCTACTCGCATGCGAACGCCCTCTATCTGTACACGAGCGCCTGGACAGAGGCGAGCCGTCCTGCGGGGGCGAGCTACGCCACCCCTACGGAGGTGCTCGTGCAAGGCGGCGTCGTGCAGCAGATCTCGGAGGGCTCCGCGCTCCAGACGACGCCTCCGGCGGACGGCTTCATCCTGCGCGCGCACGGTACGGCGGCCGCTTACGTGCGGGAGCATCTGCAGATCGGCCAGCCGGTCAGCGCCGACTATCGGCTGCAGTCGCTGACGACGCAGCAGACGGTCGATCCGGCCAGCTTCGAGACGATGGTCGGCGGCCATACGATTCTCGTCGAGAACGGCAAGGCAGCGGCGTTCTCCCGCAGCGTCTCCTCGATCAGCGGCTCATCCGCGCGCTCGCGTACGGCAGGCGGCTATTCAGCGGACGGACGCACCGTGTATCTCGTCACGGCCGAGGACAACGGCAGCAGCTCCGGACTGACGCTCGCGGAGCTGCAGTCGGTGCTCGTCGAGCTCGGCGTCAGCAAGGCGGTCAACTTCGACGGCGGCGGCTCGACGACGATGGTCGCTCGTCCGCTCGGCGAATTCGGCCTGCAGCTCGGCCATCCGACGGAATACGGGACGACGATGCGCCAGGTGTCCAACGGGCTCGGCGTGTTCACGTCCGCGCCGCAGGGCGCGATCAAGGGCATCAAGGCGAGCGGCTCGGGCGTGCTGTTCCTCGGGCAGTCGGCCGCGTACGAGCTCAAGGCGTACGATCAATACTACAATCCGCTCGATCCGGCAGGCCTCGGCGCGAGCTGGAGCGCCCAAGGCATCGCGGGCAGCTGGAGCGGCAATACGTTCACCGCGTCCAAGACGGGAACCGGCTCGATCACTGTCAAATCCGGCTCGGCGACGGACAAGCTGCCGGTCGTCGTCGTGGGCTCGGACGCGATTCAGTCGCTGAAGATCGGCACCGCCCAAGGCGCGCTCGAGGCGGGCACGCAGCTGGACGTGCCGGTGACGGCGACGCTCAAGGACGGCGGAACCTACACCTTGCCTTCCGAGGCGGTCAAGTGGGAGTTCCGCGGCTTCACGGCGGCCCGCAGCGGCGACAAGCTGACGGTGCAGAGCGTGTCTGAGGGCGCGCAGGTCGGATATGCCATCGCCCGCTATGACGGCTTCTCCGCGCTCCTGACGCTCGCCAAGGGAAGCGGCAGCCGGCAGCTGGCCGACTTCGACAAGCTCCAGCCGGCCTTCTCCTTCACCTCGACCGCCGGGGTGACAGGCTCCGCCCAGCTGACGAGCGGACTGGCCGCGGAAAACGGCACCGGCGCGCTGAGCCTCGGCTACGATTTCACGAGCGGCTCGACCGATACGCGCGCGGCTTATGCCTCGTTCGGAGCCGGCGTCCCGATCGACGAGCAGCCGACCTCGCTCTCCGTCGATGTGTTCGGCGACGCCAGCCTGAACTGGGCGCGCGCCGAGCTGACGGACGCCGCCGGCGCGAAGCATCTGCTCACGCTGTCCAAGGCGGTCGACTGGACCGGCTGGCGCACGATCAAGGTGCCGCTGTCGGAGTCGGGCACGGCGGTGAAATATCCGGTCAAGCTGACCCGCCTTTACGTCGCGAGCCTCAAGGACGGCGCGGACGAGCGCGCGGCGGCGGGCACGATCGCTTTCGACAACGTCTCCGTCGACGCTCCGACGTCGGTGCCGGAGCCGGCCAAAGCGAAGATCGAGATGAGGGCCGGCAGCAAGACCGCGATGATCGACGGCAAGACGACCGCTCTCGATTCCGCTCCTTATATCAAGGACGGCGTGACGTACTTGCCGCTGCGCTTTGTCGCGAGCTCGCTCGGCAGCACGGTCGATTACGAGGCGGCGTCGAAGCGCGTCTCCGTGCTGAGAGGGGTCAAGCTGCTGGAGCTCGTCATCGGCAGCAAGGATCTGGTCGTAAACGGCGTCCGCGCGGCGGCTCCGGCCGCTCCGATCGAACGCGGAGGAAGGACTTTGGTCCCGATCCGCGTCGTCTCTGAGCAGATGGGACTATCCGTAAAATGGGACGGCGCGACTAAGCGGATTACCGTCGAATGATAGACTTCCTCGCAGGGAGCCTATGGTATGATAGAGAGTGACCTGCTGACGCGAGGCGCTGCCGTCCTAAGGGACAGCAGCGCCATTTCGTCGCTTATGCAGGATTATCCAGCTACAGAAAGGCAGCTGTGATGCAGGTGGACAATCGCATTGTGGATATCGACCGGGTCATCAAAAACGCGATCCAGGTCATGGAGGACAGCAAATACCAGATCTATGAAATCTGCGAATCCGCGCGCAAGGAGATGCTTACGCTCGAGCAGGAGCTGAACCAGGTGCTCCAGGATACCGTCCAGACGATCGACAAGGTCGACAAGCTGGAGATGGAGTATCGGCTTGCCCGCATCCGGCTGACCGAGGTGAGCCGCGACTTCGTGCGCTATAAAGAGGAAGACATCAAGAACGCCTATGAAAGGGCGACCCAGCTGCAGCTCGACCTGATGGTGTACCGCGAGAAGGAGACCTATCTCAAGGCGCGCCGCGACGACCTGCAGAAGCGGGTGAAAAACGTCGAGAGCTCGGTCGAGCGGGCCGAGACGATCCACTCTCAGATCAACGTCGTGCTGGAGTATTTGGCCGGCGATCTGACGCAGGTGACCCGCATTTTGGAGTCCGCCAAAAACCGCCAGCTGATCGGCCTCAAGATCATTCTGGCGCAGGAGGAGGAGCGCAAGCGCATTGCCCGGGAGATTCACGACGGCCCGGCGCAGTCGCTGGCCAACCTCGTGCTGCGGACAGAAATTGCAGAAAGAATGCTGGTAAAGCAGGAATTTCAGATGGTGCAGCACGAATTAGTAGACTTAAAGGCGCAGGTCCGGTCAGGACTAGAAGAAATCCGCAAGATTATATTCAATTTGCGACCGATGGCGCTAGATGATTTAGGACTTGTTCCCACTTTGCGTAAGTATGTGCAGGATTTTGAGGAAAAAACACGAATTCATACGGTGTTCGAGACGATCGGGCGGGAAATCCGCCTCCCTTCGGCCATGGAGGCGGGCATCTACCGTCTGGTTCAAGAGGCGTTCACGAATGCGATGAAGCATGCCAGCGCCAGCTACGTTTCGTTGGAGCTGACCTACCAGTCGCAGATGGTGAAGATCGCCGTCCAGGATAACGGGATCGGCTTCGACGCCGAGCTCATCGAGTCCAGAGCCAAGATCAACTCTCATTTTGGCCTGATGGGGATGCGCGAGCGCGTCGAGCTGCTGGAAGGCCGGCTGGAGCTCGAATCGTCCAGCGGCCAGGGCACCAAGATCACGATCCATATCCCGACAGGCGTGGATCAGCGAAAGGAGTAGCAATGCATATGGACCTGAACGCAGCAGGAGGCAAGCGCAAGATCAAGCTGCTGATTGCCGACGATCATCAGCTTTTCCGGGAAGGCCTCAAGCGAATTCTCAACATGGAAGACGACCTGGAAGTGATCGGGGAATGCAGCGACGGAATTCAGGTTCTGGAGTTCTGCAATCAGCAACAGCCGGAAGTCGTGCTCATGGACATCAATATGCCGATCGAGAACGGCGTCGTCGCGACCGAGCGGCTGCGGGACCTGTTCCCGCACATCAAGGTCATCATCCTCTCGCTCCATGACGACGAGAGCTACGTCTTCGAGACGCTTCGCAAGGGAGCGACCGGCTATCTGCTCAAGGACATGGAGGCGGAGTCGCTCATCAACGCGATCCGCTCCGTCGTGCAGGGCCATGCCTATATCCATCCGAAGGTGACCGGCAAGCTGATCAACCAGCTGCGCCGAATGACCTACCTCGACGAGATGGGCGCCGGCACCGGGGCGGCGGCCGGACGCGAGACCGGCGTGAAGTTCGTCGCCGGCGAGAACAACCCGCTCACCCGCCGCGAGGCCGAGGTGCTTCGCCTGATGGCGGAGGGCAAGAGCAACAAGATGATCGGGGAGTTCCTGTTCATCAGCGAGAAGACCGTCAAGAACCACGTCTCCAGCATCCTGCAAAAGATGGAAGTCGACGACCGCACGCAAGCCGTCATCAACTCCATCAAGTACGGCTGGGTCACGCTCTAGCGCGAGACGAGCGAGAGGCGGCTCGTCCGAGGCGGGCGAGCGCAGGCCGGAGCCCGGCCCGGACGGATCCAAGCGGCTTCGGGCGCAAGCGCGAAAGCTACATAGCAAGGACGCTTCGGCGCGAAGCAGCTGAAGCGCAAGCGGTGAAAAAAGAAGAAGGGCTGCGGCCCTTCGCGTACGAGCCCCGGGAGCGATTCCGGAGGCTCGTTTTTTTTGGCATGCGCTCGGGAACGAAAGGACGGAGCTGCGCTCATGACGCCATGAAGCCTCCTCGCCGTAACGCCTAGGCTGCCTTCGGCATACGGTACCGTATCAGGCTCCGGAGCGCCGGCGCGAAAGGGCGGATCGGCCCGGCGCTCTCGCTTCGGCTGGCAGAGGAGGAGACGGGATGTACGAAATCTTGATCGGCGTCATCGCCTGTTACGGAGCGGCCGTGGCAACGGTCCACCTTTTCTGGAGAAGAGCATCCAGGCGGCCGCAGTCGGAGAGCCATTTCATCTTGTTGACCCGGGACGACGAGACGGTCATCGAGCACTGCCTGCGCTCGCTGCAGTCGCATGCGCGGAAATCCGGCATTCCGGTGAAGATCACCGTCTGGGACCAGGGCTCGCAGGACGGAACGGCCGAGATCGTGCGCCGCTGGAACGGCTCGATCCAGTGGGTCGGGCTGGAGCGCGCGGCGGACGGCGAGAGCGCGGTCCGGGAAGCGGAAGCATGGCGGGCCGGCTCGCCGGATGCGGAGCGGCCGGGGGAAGCCGGGCTGTCCGCCGCGGAAAGCATGGACTCGCCGCCGGCAGGGCGAAAGGCCGATTCGGAGCCGCGCAAAGGCCGCGAGCAGATCCTTTGGTCGCTGCGCGCCTCGGGCATCGTCAGCGAACTTGATCAGCCGATCCTCATCGACATGAAAAGCGACGAGGACTGGAGCAAGCTTCCTTTTTGAAGTCGGCGGCAGCGGACCGTAGAGCGTCGGGTCTTGCGGGAGCGCGTTTCTCGGCGACAGGAGGGACGGCGGGAATTCGAGCGTGCAGACGCGACGGGAAGAAGGCGCAGATGCGGAGCGACGAAGCTTTGCTTGCAGCCGTGCGCCGAGACAGGTATACTGATGTCATATGAAAGGCGCGGGTGAAGCACACCCTCGGCGGGAAACCGTCTGAGGGTGTGCTTTTTTTTTCGTTGTCCGGCCGGGCTGCCCGCAGCGGCGGGCAGGAGGAGGCGTTAAGTGAAAGCGACGCTGTATCTATATTTGGATGCCGACAAAGGCTGGCTGGCTTCCGCGACGCTGGACGCGGAAGTCGACCGGCTGTGGCGGCTTGACGCCGAATGGGCGGCGGAGGCCGCGAAGGAAGCGGGAGCATCGCCTCCTCGGCCGGCGGAGGCGATGCTCGTATGCGGCGCGCCCTTGCCGCTGGGGGCGGCCTATGAGGCTGCGGCGAGCTGGAACCGGCATGGGCCGGTGCCGGCAGGAGCCGCTTGTCGCGAGCAGCTCCTGCGCGCGAGCCGGCCTGCCGCGCCGGGAGGCGCGGCGCCGCTGCGCCTGCCGGAGGGCGGAGGCGCTGCGCCGCCTGGCGCGCGCGGGTGCCCGACGTACGTACGGTCCGGGAACCGCCCGTACGGCGGCGATGGCGTCACGGAGCGGCAGCCGCGGCGCGCGGCGGCGTGCGCGCGCTACGCCGCGCGCGCGCGCGCCGCTGCCGCTGCGCGGCGGCGCAGCGGGCTAGCGCGCCGCGCGGACGCAGCGGCTAGCGCTAGGCGGCGCTGCCGGCCGCGCGCCTCGCGGCTCCCGAGCGCGGCCTGCGGCTGCGGCAGCGGCGAGGCGCAGCTGCTGCGCACGGCCTGCGGCGCGTGCGGGAGCAGCCGCTGCGCGAGCTGCCAGGCCTGCCTGGCGCTGGGCCGCAGCCGCGAATGCGGGCTGCTCGTGCTCGGCATGCCGGCACAGGCCGGGCGGGGCGGAGCAGGGCTTGCCCCGCCCGAGCAGCTGCCCCCCGCGGCAGAACGGCTGCGCCGCTGGGGGCTCAGCCCCGCGCAGAGCGCCGCGGCAGCCTCGGCGCTCGCCTTTCTCGAGCGGCCGCTGCAGCCGCCTCCCGCTCTCGGCCTGCGGCCGCGGCTGGCCGCGCTCATGCGCGCGGCTTTGCCGTCCGCCGGCTTGCTTCGCCTGCCGCCTCTTCATCGCGGCGCCGCAGCCGCTGCCGGCCGCTTATTCCGGCGGACGCGCCGTCACAAGCCGGCAGAGCCGCATCCGTCCTTCCTGCTCTGGGCGGTTACCGGCGCGGGCAAGACCGAGATGATCTTTCCGCTGCTCGAATCCGTGCTGAGCCGAGGCGGCCGAGCGCTCGTCGCGACGCCGCGCCGGGATGTCGTGCTCGAGCTCGAGCCGCGATTGCGCCGCGCCTTTCCCGACACGCCGCCCGTCACGCTGTACGGCGGCAGTCCGCAGCGCGAGGAGGACGGGCGGCTCACGCTTGCCACGACGCATCAGCTGCTGCGCTTTCGCGAGTCGTTCGACCTGATCGTGCTCGACGAGCTCGACGCGTTTCCGTTCGCGGGCGACGCGATGCTGCACGAGGCGGCAGCGCGCAGCGGCGCCGCAGGCTCGCGCACCGTGCTGCTGACGGCTACGCCGCCTCCGTCGCTGCAGCGGCTCGCGCGGCTCGGCCGGCTGCCGCATGCCAAGGTGCCGGTGCGCTACCACCGCCATCCGCTGCCCGTGCCGCGCCTGCTGCGGACGCCGTCCGCTCTCGGCATGGCGGCTGCCGGCCGCATGCCGTCCTCGCTGCGGCAGGCGATGGCCCGTTCTCTCGATCGCGGCGCGCAGCTGTTCGTCTTTGTCCCCGCCATCCGGTCGGCGGAGCCGGTCGCCCGGCTCATCCGCAAGCTCTTCTCCGATCGGGGCGAGGTGGCGGCGACGCATTCGCAGGACCCCGAGCGAGCGGACAAGGTCGTCCGCTTCCGGCAGAAGCAGCTTCGGGTGCTCGTCACCACGACAATCCTGGAGCGGGGAGTGACGATCCCGGTCAGCGACGTGTTCATTCTCGACGCCGACTCCCGCATCTTCGACGAAGCTTCGCTCGTCCAGTCGGCAGGCCGGGCGGGAAGATCCGCCGCCGATCCGCAGGGCTTCGTCTGGTTCGCGGCCGCCTCGCCCAGCGCCTCGCAAAAAAGGGCGATCCGCCAGATCCGGCTCATGAACCGGGCGGCGCGCAAAGCGGGCTATCTCCTGTCTGGATCGGCTTCATCCCGACGCTTCCATTCTACCTTTTAAGGAGTGATCCACATGACGATGCAACCTGCCGGCGGCGCGCTCCTTTCCGAGACGCGTCCTCCGAAGCGTTCCGGAGAGCCCGCTGCCGATGATCGATTCCTGCGGCTTTCCGAGCGGGAAGAAGGAGAGGGCCCGGCGCGGCTCTATCCGCTGGCAAGCCCCACATGGCCGTCAAAGGCGCTTCGCGGGCTGCTGGGGCTGCTGGCACCTGCCCGCTCCGCTTGCGGGCTTTGCGGGAGAGGCTTCGCTCCCAGCCGGACGTCTCTTGCCGGCCTGCCGGAGGAGCTGCCCCGCTCCTGGAGCGACAGCGTCTGCGGCTCCTGCCGCAGCTCGATTCCTTGGATCCTGCGCATCCAATGCCAGGTATGCGGCCGTCCGGATTCTTGCGGCGACTGCTGCCGCCGAACCTCGGCGGGCTTCATCCGCAGCCGCAGCGCCGTCCGGTATACGCTGGAGATGCGCCAGCTGCTCGCCCGCTACAAGTACCGGGGCGAGGAGGCGCTTCAGCCTTGGCTGGCCGACATGCTGCTCCCGGCCTATGCCGCGCTGGCCGCGGAGCTGCGGCTCGCGGACCGGCTGACCGGCAGGCTGTCGGACCGGCTGGACCCCGACGCGCGAAAAGGAAAGGAGCCGTTCGATCTCGTCACATCCGTGCCGGTCAGCCGGCAGCGGCTCGCCGAGCGGGGCTTCAACCAGGCGGAGCGTCTGGCCGCCTCGCTCGCCGTCCGCGCCGGGCTGACGGCGAGGCCGCTGCTCGAGCGCAAGGAGGAGCGCGGCAAGATGAGCGCCAAGACGAGGAGGGAGCGGCTGATCGCGGCCGAGGGGCTGTTCGAGGCGGCGCCGGAAGCGGCCGGGATCCTTCGGCTGCTCGCCGCGCGGGACCCGGAACGCCGGAGGCCGCTGCGGCTGCTGGTCGTGGACGACATCTATACGACGGGAGGCACAATGGACCATTGCGCGCTTGCGCTGCAGCGCTGCTCGCCCGTGCCGATCGATCTGTACGGCCTGACCTGGGCGCGCGCGTGAGCGGCGCCTTTTTTTTTGTTTTCCCTTCTCTTCCCTGCGCTGGAAGAACATTCGCTCTCCTTTCATCTCCAAAACCGCCGCATCTCCGCCGATAATAGAAGGAGTAGAACGGGAAACGGAAAGGAACTGGTCCTATGAACCTGGACAATTGTCCGCGCTGCGGCAAGCTGTTCGCCAAAAACTTCCGCGAGGTATGTCCGGCATGCATTCGGGAGATCGACCGCGAATACGAGGCTTGCTGCGACTACCTGCGCAAAAATCGCGGCGCCGCGATTCATGAGCTGTCCGAGCAGACGGGCGTAGCGATCCGTCAGATTACGAAGTTCATCAAGGAAGGACGCATCTCCCTCATGGATGCGCCAAGCCTCAGCTATCCTTGCGAAGTGTGCGGCATCCTGATCCGGGAGGACCATATGTGCGACTCCTGCCGCCAGCGGCTGCGGGGCGAAGTGAAGCGGCTGAAGGATGCGGAGGAAGAAGAGGAGCGCCGTCAGGCAGTTCAAAAAGCCTATCGAATTAAAGATAAGACTTGAGTATGAGACAAAATTCTTGTTTAATCGATAAATATAGGACTTGACAAATAGTCCGGCTGCTCTATAAACAAAGGTTTCCGAAGGGCCGATAATAGGGTCAGAGCAGCTTAGGCCGCAGCCAGGCCAACCCAATCGAGGTGAAACGACTTGAAGATAAACGATACCGGCAGGGTTCAGCCTGTCCACACATACCAGAAGCAGAGCGAAGCGCGGGTTTCGGAGAGCGCCCGTACCCGAAAAACCGACCAGGTGCAGATCTCCGAGGAGGCCAAAGCCATGTTAGCCAGCCGCCAGCCCGAAAGCGCCGAGCGCAAGCAGCGCATCCAAGAGCTGAAGAACGAAGTGGCCGCGGGCACGTACCGTGTCGATGCCGGCAAGATCGCCGACAAGCTGTGGGATTACCTGAACTAATCTACGGAGAACGGATGGGATGAATGACCATACAGGATCTGATCGAGACGCTCGCGCAGCAGAGCGGCCTGTACCGCGAGCTGCTGGAGCTGGCCATCGCCAAGACGCCGGTGCTGGTAAAAGGGGACGTCGACGCCCTCAGCGCCCTCCTGATGAAGGAGCGCAAGCTGGCAAGACGCGCCGAGGAGCTCGAAGTGCGCCGGCAGATGCTGGTCAACATCCATTTCTCCAAGCTCCAGCTGCGCCTTCGCAGCGGCAAGCTCAGCGACCTCATCCGCACGGTCAACTCGCCGGAGGAGAAGCAGCGGCTGTCCGAGCTTCAGCAGGAGCTGACTCAGCTTCTCGAGGACGTCCGGCAGCGCAACGAGCACAACCTTGCCCTCACGAAGCAGTCGCTGGAGTTCATTGATTTCTCGCTGGAGCTAACGGCGGATGCTCCCTATGACGATTACACCTATGTGCACCCGCAGCTGCATCCGGCCGGAGCCGTCAAGGCGGGCATGTTCGACAGAAAAGGCTAGAGGAGGACCGCCCCCATGGCATCCACGTTTCACGGCATCGAAACCGCCAAGCGGAGTCTGTTTACCCAGCAGACGGCATTGAACACCGTCGGCCATAATATTTCCAACGCGAATACCGCCGGCTACACCCGGCAGCGCGTCAGCATGAGCGCCGCGACGCCGATGGAGCCGTACGGCTTCTCCCACTCGACGGCAGCAGGCCAGCTCGGCTCAGGCGTGGAGGCGTCCTCCATCAACCGCATCCGTACCGCGTTCCTCGACGACCAGTACCGGAGCGAGAGCAAGTACCAGGGCAGCTGGCAGATCCAAGCCGAGACGCTCGACAAGCTCGAGAAGGTCATCAACGAGCCTTCCGATACGGGCATCCGCACCCTGATGGAGAAATTCTGGTCGTCCTGGTCCGATCTGAGCAAGGATCCGGAGAACATCACCAATCGCCAGATCGTCCGGCAGACGGCGGTCGCCCTGACGGACTCCTTCAACCAGCTTAGCCGCCAGCTGACCGATCTCGATGCCGACCTGACCGGCAGCGCCGACACCAAGGCGACGCAGGCCAGCTCGCTGCTCAGCTCGATCGCCGATCTCAACGGCCAGATCAAGCGCATGGAAGGGCTGGGCGACAACGCCAACGACTTGCGCGACCGTCGCGACCTGCTGACGGACGAGCTGTCCAAGCTCGTCAACGTTACCGTGACGGAGACGGACGACGGCTACGTCATCAACATGGGCAACATGAGCCTCGTCGACGGGACGGCTGCCGAGACGCTGACCGGGGCGGCGCTCGAGGCCGCCTATCAAGGAGGCGATCTGAGCGGGGGAGAGATCCACGGCACCTTCAAGTCGCGCGACACGAACGTCCGCGGACTGCTCTCCAAGCTCGATCAGCTGGCCAATACGCTGGCGAACGGCGAATTCCAGGTGACGGTGCCGAAAGGCTCCGTGCTGCCGGGCACGACGGTGCCGCTGGCCGCGGATACGGTCATGACCGTGCAAGGCATCAACGGCCTTCATAAGCTCGGCTATACGCTGCAGCAGCCGGCGACAGCCGGTCTCGACTTCTTCACCTTCGACGCCGCAGGCGGCGCTGCGGGCATTACGGCCGGCAGCATCCGGCTCAACCCGGCGATCAGCGCCGATTCCAACCTGATCGCCAGCTCCATGCGCACGACGACCGACGCCGCCGGCGTCTCGACCGTCGTCAAGGGCAACAATACGCTCGCGCTGCTCCTGGGCGAAGCCAAGGACAAAGCGTTCACGATGGATCTGACCTCCACCGGAGGGGCCGTATCCTCGGCTACGATCGGCAGCTATTACAACGCGATCGTCGGTCAGGTCGGCGTCCAGTCCCAGGAGGCCAAGCGCCAGTACGCCAATGCCACCGCGATGGTGGACCAGGCAAACAGCAGCCGCCAGTCCGTCAGCGGCGTCTCCACGGACGAGGAGATGTCCGACATGATCAAATTCCAAAATGCCTACAACGCCGCGGCCCGGTTCATGACGACGATGGACGAGCTGCTGGAGAAGCTGATCAACGGAACCGGCCAAGTCGGCCGCTAACCGCGCAAGGGAGATGAACTAGATGGCTCTTCGCGTCACCCAGGGCATGATGCACGCCCAGCTGATGAGCAACCTCAATACGAACCTGAACCGGATGTCGACCCAGCAGGACCAGATCGCGACCGGACGCAAGATCAACAAGGCGTCCGACGATCCGGTCGGCATCACCTACGGCCTCCGCTACCGTTCGGATCTATCCGCCAATACGCAGTACCAGAGCAACGTCGCCTCGGCGCAGTCGTGGCTTGATTTCAACGACAGCCAGCTGAATCAGGCGGGAGAGATCCTGCAGCGGCTCACGACGCTTGCCACCCAGGGCTCGACAGGCACGAATACCCAGAGCTCCCTTGATGCCATCAACAAAGAGATCGGCGAGCTGAAAAACCAGATGCTCGACATCGCCAACAGCAGCTTCAACGGCAAGTATGTCTTTGCCGGGCAGATGTTCGACCGGAAGCCGTTCGACACCGGAGCCGCCGGCTTCGACGCCAAGGCGGTCGCCGCGGATGCCTCCGACGTCACTTACGCCATCAGCGAATCGATTACGATGAACGTCAATCTCCATGCATCCTCCATATTCGGCGAGGCGGATGCCGCAGGAACGACGGACAACGTCTTCTCCATCTTCGATCGGCTGTCCACGGCGCTGTCCACGGCCAACTACTCCGGCGTCGGAGCGGAGCTGGAGAGCATCAAGAGCCGGCTAAACAAGGTCATTTCCGCCCGCGCGGAGAACGGAGCGCGTACGAACCGCACCGAGCTGATGGGCAACCGTCTGACCGACCTGAACGTGAGCCTGACGGCGCTGCAGTCCAAGACGGAGGATGCCGATGTCGAGAAGCTGTTCCTGGACTCCACCGTCAGCCAAAACATCTACCAGGCTTCGCTGTCGGTCGGCGCCAAGATCATCCAGCCTTCGCTCGTCAATTTTCTGAACTAGCATGAGGCTGCCGCAGCTCCAGATCGAGTCGCAGCCGATCCGCCTGGACATCCAGTCCCGCAAAGCCCAGGTCGACATCCGGCAGCCGCGCGCGGAGGTGAGCGTGCAGACGACGCGCCCGTCGCTCGACGTCCAGCCTCATCGGCCGGTGCTGCAGATCGACCAGACGGCCACATGGAACGCCATCAACGGCGGCAAGCCGGAGGCGTTCACGCAGCGGATCTATTCGGATACGCCAGCCGTCATGCAGCAGCATGCCGCCCGCACGATTCAAAAGTGGCGGCAGATCGCCGATCTGCAGGCCAAGAGCGACCCGCTTCCCGACGTCGCGCTTTCCGAAGCGTTCCGCGAGCGGGCTCCACGGCAGGTATTCGGACCGGCGTCGCTGTTCAACACCCGGATCAGCGTCGAGGTCCGCAAGCCGGATATCAGCCTGACTCCGGGCGATGTCGACATCCAGGTGCAGACGCATCGGCCGCAGGTCGATTATGCGCGAGGCTCGGTGCAGTATACCGTCACGCAGTACCCCAAGGTCATCGTCACGCCTCCGCCGCTGGTTGAATTGCAGGCATGATCGCCTGCCCGCGTGAAGCCGACGTTGCACCCTCTAGGAAAAGAGCGATAAAATCGGATCAACGATTTTGTTGCTCTTTCTTTTTTGTCCCGCCCTTGATGAATTCAATAGGAGAGTGGAATCTTATGATCATTGAAACGGCCCGCTTCGGTCCGCTTGACGTTCGCGACAAGGAAATCTACACGTTTCCGTCGGGAATCCCCGGCTTTCCGGAATGCAAGCGGTACGCGCTCATTCCGGTCGAGGAAAGCCCGCTGTTCCACCTTCAATCGCTGGAGGAGGGAGGACTCGCTTTTGTCGCGGCCGATCCGTTCTCCTTTTATCCGGACTATGAGTTCAAGCTGCCCGAGCAGGCGGAAAAGGAGCTGGACCTGCGGCAGATCGAGGACGTGCGGGTGCTCAACATCGTCAGCATCCAAGGGGATCTTGCAGGCGCGACGCTCAACCTGATCGCTCCGATCGTTTTCAACGTGCGCACAGGGGAAGCGGCTCAAGTCATTCTGGAAGGAACCTCTTATGCGACCCGCCATGGCTTGATGCAGCCTTCCCTTTCCGCCGGAAAGGAGGAATCCTGATGCTTGTGCTCGGACGTCGCAAGGGCGAATCGATCCTTATCGGGCCGGATATCGAGCTGACCGTGCTGGAGGTCGGCAGCGACGGCATCAAGCTCGGCATCTCCGCTCCTCGGGATGTCACCATTCTGCGCAAGGAGCTGTACCAGGAGATCGCCGATACGAACCGCGGCGCGGTCCAGCAGGCCGTCTCCATCGCTGACCTGAGAAATCAATTCCAATCGCTAAATTTACCGAAATCGCTATAAACAAAAGCCGAAATCCTCCCGATATATAGGTTAGATCAGCTAAGGGCGGCCGACCTGCAGCTGATTTACCACAAGGAAGTGGGCTAACACTCAAATTCAGGGAGGAACTCAATCATGATTATCAACCACAACATTTCCGCCGTAAATACGCACCGTAACATGGGCCTGAACCAAACGGCTTCCAGCAAGAACATGGAAAAGCTGTCCTCCGGCCTGCGCATCAACCGCGCTGCTGACGACGCTGCCGGCCTGTCCATCTCCGAGAACATGCGCGGCCAGATCCGCGGCCTGGAGCAAGCTCAGCGCAACACGCAAGATGGCATCTCCTTCGTCCAAACGGCTGAGGGCGCTCTGAACGAAGTTTCCGCCATGCTGACGCGCATGAAAGAGCTGAACATCCAGAAGTCCAACGGAACCTACCAGGACTCCGATAAGAGCAACATCGGCGAGGAACTGACGGCTCTCTCCTCCCAAATCAGCAACATCCTCACGAATACGACGTTCAACGGCAAGAGCATCACGACCGGCGCGGGCATCGTGACGGACGACAAAGGCACGCTGATTACGATCGGTTCTATTACGACGACTTCTTTCGGGGCTTTGACCTCGGCTGCTACGTTGACCAGCATCAACGACGCCATCTCGGCTGTTGCTACCGAGCGCGGCAAGCTGGGTGCAGTTCAAAACCGTCTGGAGTACACTTCCAACAACTTGGGCACGACCACGGAAAACCTTACGGCTTCCGAGTCGCGCATTCGTGACACCGACATGGCGAAGGAAATGGTTCAACTCACGAAGAACAATATCCTTCTGCAAGCTTCGCAATCGATGCTGGCGCAAGCGAACTCCGCTCCGCAAGGCGTTCTGTCCCTGCTTCGCTAAGAGTAGAAGCTCCGTCTGTAGAGACCTTAGACTCGCTCTAAGGTCTCTTTTCCTTACCATTAAGGGCATAGCCCAAGCAAAGAATAAACTGCGCATTCCTCTTCTGCTTGCCGCGTTGAATGAAACGCAATCATCGTGAAGTGCAAATCAATTCGGCAAGGAGCAAGAGGAATAGAAATAGCAAATAGCCCGACTGCTAGCCTCGACGAACATCCCTGAGGTCTCAAAAGCCGTCTCGCTTCATGCGCCGCAAGTCGTCGTTCATGAAACGCCATTCTAGGTCAGAGAACCTGTTTCTGTGGACAAAGATAATCGCTAGGTCCCATGAAATGCAATTCGAATAGTCCGATGATTTAATTGTATATGAAGTGCCTTTTGACAATGAAATACGGGGCTATAAAATGAGCGAGGCGTTGTTAATGCTAGCTTCAGCTATTATGTTGACGAAAAGAACAACCGATACATTCTTATACGAGTCCTTTAAAGGAGCAAAAGCCATGTCCATGAACGTATCCGCCTATCCGTCCATGAACAACAGCATGATGCAGTCATCCGTGACGACAGCTTCGGCGCCGTCCAGAGAAGGAATTGACAAGTCGATGGTCATCAATACGACTGATGCGCTTCGGCTTGCCGAACTGCGGGGAATCAAGCCTACCGTCTCGGACGAGCAGAAGATTAAAGCGGTTGATCGAGCCATCAAAGCCATGGAAGGCCCTCATACAAAAGTAGAGTTCTCTGTCCACAAAGAAACAAATGCTATTATGATTAAAGTCTTAAACAAGGATACAAACGAACTTATACGCGAGGTTCCCCCAGAAAAAACGCTGGATGTAGCGGCAAAATTAATGGAAATCGCGGGTCTGCTCGTCGATACCCGGATTTAGAAAGGGGCAGAATCATGGCAGGGGTACGCATTTCGGGCTTCAGCTCAGGTCTTGATATTGATGCCATCGTCAAGCAGCTGATGAAGGCGGAACGAACCAAGCTGGACAAGCTTAAGCAGAATCAGACCAGCCTGACCTGGCAGCAAGATCAGTTCAGGGAAATCAGCACATCGCTCGTTGATTTCCGTAACAACAAACTATCTCAATACAATACGCTGAATTCCATGAGCGCCAAAACTTCGCAGGTATCCGGAAATGCGGCAGCCGTATCCATTACTTCAACCAACAGCGGCGCATCCGGGTCCATAAGCGTGTCGGTCAACAACCTTGCGACATCGGCGACCTATCTAGGACAGACAGGGGCATCGGCTGTTACGCCGGCCACGACCATGGCTGACTTGCACAAGACGGGAGCGACACCCAAAAGCACCGCCGTTGAAATTGGCAATGGGGCAATCAACCGATCTTTTGCATTCTCCGAATCGGATCTGGTCAGCGACGTGCTGGCTAGAATTAACGCCGACAAAGAGTTGAACGTTACTGCCATGGTGGGGTCCAACGGACAGATATCCTTCCGCAGCAATTCAACCGGAGCGGGAGCCATCACGGTCAAAGCCGATTCCATCATCGTTGACGACGCGACTGTCAAGCCTGTTAAAGTTGCGGGCAAGGATGCTTCCTACACGGTCAATGGAATCGTACAAACATCTAAGACAAATACAATCAGCGTCAACGGCTACAATCTGCTTTTGAAAGCCGAATCAGGAATGAACGGAGAAAGCACCATCTCCTCGCGAGTCGACACGGATGCGATCGTCTCGACTCTTAAATCATTTATTGCCGACTACAACGCCATCCTTGATAAGGTAAACGGCAAGCTGAACGAGCAGCGATACCGCAACTTCTCTCCGCTTACCGAGGAACAAAAAGCGGACATGAAGGAAAGCGAGATTACGCTGTGGGAGACCAAGGCCAAAAGCGGCTTGCTTAAAGGTGATTCCGCCTTGAGCTCGCTCGTCTCGGGCATGAGGACTTCACTCAGCTCGACGGTCGATACGGGATCCGGCTCTCCAATCTTGACGGGGCAGTCCATCGGCATCGTGACTGGCCAATGGAGCGAACACGGCAAGCTCTATATCGAGGACGAGAACAAGCTGCGTTCCATGATCGAGAGCAACCCCGACGAAGTCATCGCTCTGTTCATGGCTAAGCCGAGTACGGCTCCATCTACGCCTGGTACTGGAATCGCCACCAATAAGGACTACGGCATATTTCAACGTCTGAGCACGACGCTGATGGATGCATTGACGGCATTATCGGACAAAGCAGGAACATCCGCCTACAGCTCCGATAAAAACTCGACCTTTAAAAGCAATTCCGTTCTAGGCGAGCAGCTTCGAGCTCTGGATACGAAAATTTCGGATATGAACAGTTATCTGGTCCGCAAGGAAAACCAGTATTATAAGCAGTTCACGGCCATGGAAACCGCGATGAACCGCTACAGTTCCCAGTCCTCGTCCTTCTCCAGCTTTGTATAAGGAGTGATTTGGCTTGCTTTATTCTCCCTACCAGACCTACCAGCAGCGATCCGCCGAGACAGCCACGCCGATCCAACTGGTACTCATGCTTTATGATGGCGCCATTCGCTTTACCAGACAAGGCATGGAAGCTACCGCCATCCACAATTACGAACAAGCGAATCTCGGCTACTGCAAGGCCGAGGCCATCGTCAACGAGCTGATGGCGTCGCTTAATTTTTCTTATCCGATTTCCAAAGACCTGGTTCGGATTTATGAATACGTGCTTCATCAGCTCATACAAGCCAACGTGTATAAAAAGACTGATCCTGCGGAAGAAGCACTCCATCACCTTATGGAGCTCAGGGATGCATGGAAGCAGATCGCTTCCCCCTCTTCCATTCAAAAGCAGGCATGAACGAATCAGTATCCTTGACGTTCGAGCTGAAGCGGCTCGCAACGGCGACGGATTCCCTTCTCTCACGAGCTTCAGTGGCGGATTATGAGGAATTTGTCAACTTAATCGATCTGCGCGAGGCGACGCTGCGACGCCTCCAAGAAGGGGGTGAAGCGAGCGATGAAGATTGTGCCCTCATACGAGGATTGCAAGCTCATGATCAGCTCCTGCTTCACCATATGAGCCGGCTCAAAACAGAAGCCGCAGAAACGCTGCTTCGCATACAGCAATCCAGACAAGGCCGGAATGCTTATGAAGGTTACGGGGCCCAGAGCTTCTTTATCGACAAGAAGAATTAGCTAGAACCAAAAAAACGAGACGGATCCGGGGACAGTTCGGATTCGTCTCGTTTTTTTGGTTCAGACGGGGTAGATTCTTTGCTCGGCTTAATTAAGCCAGAATTTTTTGGAACGGAGGCATTTTACGGGCTGCCGGCATTTGCCGAAGCAGCTTCTGCTGTATTTCGCGGTACTTTTCGTCCTTGGCGCTAGCTTGCAAATATTGGACGTACAGGTAGATGGAGTCGGGAGATTTTTCTATGGCAGCTTCCAGAAAAGCTAGACCCTCTGCAAGGAAGCCTTTCTGAAGATGGTAAAGCGCAAGATGCTCCAGGTTTTTGGCGGATAGAGCTGCGCCTTGATCCAGCATCAAGGAATAATAATCCAAGGCGATGCCGGTTTGATGTTGCGCAAACATGAAATCAGCAATCTCGCTTAAAACAAAATCATGCGCGTAACGCTGAATGAGAGCGTCGAAGCACTCATAGCGATGGTACTCGTAGCAAAGGCTCAGGACAGCCAAGGCTAGATGTCCATGTTCCGGAGCCAGTTCTTCGGGAGCGAGGCGGCCGTTCAGCATCGACTCGAGAAAGGAAAGCTTGTCCAGCGAATCTTCATCTGTGGCTTGATTCAGCTTCCAAGGAATTTCAAACTCCCAGCTAATGGATGCCAGTAAATGCAGCATGGCGGTCCGTTCATTCGGGAGCACTCCGTTCAAGCGGTCAATTACGTTTCGATAACCTTCCTCATCCTCAATTAGGAAGCAATAGTCGAGCTGATCCTCTGAGCTGAGCATGAGCGGATCGCTGAGATGCTCAAAAAAATAGCGGCATAGTTCGGTCTGCTTGTTCGAGAGAGAGGCTCGGAATAAAATATATTGATGCTTGGCATGGTTCGGATCATATAGCTTAGCCAAGAAAGCCGCAATTTGTACGGGTTTTTCCTCTCGTGCGAGGATAATGAGCAAGGAACGAAGCGCATTGTAATCGTGAATGTCCTGAACAAGCAGCTGCGTCAAGTAATAGATGGCATCAGGCCAGCTTTTTTTCCATTCATAGATGGAATATAGTTTGCGCATCGGAATGGTCGATGCGTATTCCGCGCTTTCAAGATAAAAGCGATGGGACTGTTCAGATTTTGCTGATGCTGTTGAAATCGCTTCTTTGTAGGAGTCGGCAGCATCTTCAATAAACCCTAAATGATGGAAGATGGCTGCTTTGAAAAACATATACTCCGGATATTCTTTCCAGAGGGAGAGACGCTCCTCAAGCAGCGCCCAAGCATCCGTAAGCCTTTCCATCTGCAAATAAGCATGGACGAGCGAGATGACGCAATGCGGATACCAGGATGAGTTCAAAGCGTTTTTTTGCTTTTTTAATGAGCGCTCGTAATAATAGATAGCTTTCACAAAATTCTTTGCGACAGCGGCTTCATTTCCGAGCGTGTAGTAGTCATACGCAGAAAATCCGGACTGCTGCTTCAGTTCCTTGAACAGTCCGGCGTTGCGTTGAAGCTTATCCTTTTCCTTTACCACTTCTTGCAAGTAACCGGTATGGAAGATGGATACGGGCGCCAAAGCGGAAAGCAGCTCGCCATGAGGGGAATACAGCTGCTCATGAATGGGCCGTTCATACTGAATGCCGAAGCCGTTCGGGAAAAGCCTCGGGATTTCACCGCTTGTCAAAACAGATTTCTCTTTGGATTTTCCGACAAAGTTGATGACGTTGATGGCATAAACAACAGTGGGAGAAGGCTCAGCTTGTTCCAGAAAGGATCGAAGCTTTGCCGCATCGCCTGGCGCAAAATATTCATCCGCATCCAGAAAAAGAATCCATCTTCCATTCGCCCGGCGAATAGCTTCGTTGCGGGCTCTAGAAAAATCATTGACCCAGACGAAGTCGTGCACATGATCTGTATAAGAAAGAGCCAACTGCTTGGTTCGGTCGATTGAACCTGTATCAATGACAATGATCTCATCGACAACCTCTTTCAAACTGTCGAGGCAACGCTCGATGACCAGCTCTTCATTTTTGACAATCATGCAAAGGGATATGAGCATATCAAGTCTCCTAAAGGCGTGTTGGTTTATTTATTTATCGGATATCAATTGCCTTTTCGATAGCTCGATAAAAATTGGAATTATCTTTTCACCAGATAATGCCGATATATACTTATCACAACAGCCTGTCTGGGGGACGGAATTCATGAGCTGCAAAACGAGCATAGTCATCCTTACATATAACCAGCTGGACTACACCAAGCTTTGTTTGGAGAGCATACGAGCCTATACGCCATCGGAGTCTTATGAACTCATTGTCGTTGATAATGCTTCGACGGACGGGACCCGGGAATGGCTCCAACAGCAGCAGGACCTCAAGCTGCTTCTGAATAATGACAATGTCGGGTTTCCAAAAGGATGCAATCAAGGCATAGAAATGTCGGAATCCGATACGGACATCCTTCTGTTGAATAATGATACCATCGTGACGGAAGGGTGGCTTGAGCGGCTGCAGAAGCAGCTCCATTCCATTCCAGAGATCGGAGCCGTAGGGCCGATTACAAACAATGCGGCCTATTATCAGACGGTTCCTGTTCCGTATCAAACGCTTGATGAGATGCAGGCCTTTTCTGGAGAGCTCGCACTGAAAAACGAGCGTGCAGAACGGCGGCTCAAGCTGATTGGCTTCTGTATGCTCATCAAGCGCAAGGCACTGCTCGAAACGGGACTGTTGGATGAGCAATTCAGTCCTGGCAATTATGAGGATGACGATTACTCGATGAGGCTGACGATGAGCGGGTATCAGCTTTGGCTATGCCGAAACACCTTTATCCACCACTTCGGAGGGACATCGTTCGGGCAGAAGCCGCAAGCCTATTACGATTTAATGAAAAGGAACGAAAAGATGTTTGAGGAAAAGTGGGGATTTAATCCGGCTTATTCCTGCTACATCCGTCACGAGATTATTTCGGCCATACAAGCTCATCCTGAGGCCCGAATTCGAGTGTTAGAGGTGGGTTGTGCTTGCGGAGGCACGCTGCTGAATATCAAGCATCTATACAAGAACGTCGAGCTTCATGGGATTGAGCTCAACGAGCATTCCGCAAAAATTGCCGCTACGTTCGCACAAGTCAGGGCAGATAATATCGAACAGCAGATGAGCTATGACGAAGGCTATTTCGATTACATCATCTTTGCTGATGTTCTGGAACACTTAATTAATCCGTGGCTGGTCGTACGCAATATGAAGAGGTATTTGAAGCCGAGAGGGCAGATGCTGGTCAGCTTGCCGAACGTCATGCACATTTCAATCCTGCAGGATTTGTTAAACGGCAAGTGGGAGTATGCAGATGCCGGCTTGCTGGACCGCACTCACATGAGGTTTTTCACCAAGCAGCAGCTGGTCGAGATGTTCAACGATGCTGGATTCAGCCAGGTTGACCTAGGCTCCTCCCGCATTCCTTTGAGCATAGAGCAGCAAGGCTTGCTGGATCGCTTGAGCACGCTGTCCCGTCTATCGGATTTCTCCGACCAAGCGTCCACTTATCAATACATTGCTCGACTGCGTCAGCAGGATCCCGTCCAAGAAGTGGACCTACTCACACAGCTGCTTGCGGTTCAAGGCAGTTCGGAAGCTACCGTACAGGAACTGGCTTTTCTCGTAAAAGACGATTCCGAGTTGTTTCAATATGCCATAGCCTCGCTGAGCAATTACGGCAAAGCTATAATTCCAATCTTGAATTCCCTTTGCGATACGTTCATAGAATGGAATGAGCTCGAGAAAGTGATTCCCTTGCTTCAACAAGCTCTTTTACTGGATCCGGAGCATCAATTAACTATATTTAATTTAGGCGCTTTTTTGTACCATCTCGGAGAGCATCGGTTGGCTTTGACCTATCTCAACCAGCTTAAGCATCGAGATGAGGCGATAGAGTCCCTTATTCAAGATGCGGAGCAACGTTTGATTGTTGGCTGAACTTATCCGAAACCATAAAATTCATATAGAAAGGGGCTTCGTCTTCAAGACGAAGCCCCTTATCATTTAGTTGGAGAGATATGCTTTCCAAGCGGAGAATTGTTCCGAAACCATAGCAAGGAAAAAAGCTTCATCGGTCTCCATATCAATGGCTACTGCCAGATCAAGCAGCGAATGGGTGAGGTCGTTTGCTCGATTTTTCAAGTCTAGATCGTGAAACAAGGAACGTGACATCGATAGATGCCGTTCCATTTCTCGCGCGGCATAGATAGCGTCGCTGAGAAGGGGCTGATAGTCACTAGATCGTTCGGAACAGAATGGAGCGGCAAAGAGAGCCTGCATGTGCTGTTCCAATTCATTCTGCAACAGGTTTAATGCATGAATATGAGGAGGGGCAGAGAAATTAGGATAAGCAAGGTGCTTCGTGTACGACCATACAAATCTCTCGTCTCCCAGCTGGAAGACTTCGCAGGTTCCATCGCGTTCTAATTCCTCTAAATCAATGGAACAGCGCCCCGAACCGAAGGCTGTCATCTGACCGCCTGGACGAAGCAGACGTTTGCAGGATGCAATCAGGTTGCCTTCGCCGCTGAGCTGCGATAATTCCATATCGATGAGAATAAACGAGAAAGTTTGTTCGGACAACAGGGCTAGATCATGCAATTCCTGTCCCCGGATGAAGGCACCAGCAGCTGTCGCCGATGCGGTAGAAGACGGCAGACAAAAAGTGACATAACGATGCTGAGCATCAAAGCTATGAAGGATGCTGGAGAAGAAGGACAGATTCGTTCCGGATTCTACATTTAGAACGGCGATCGGGTCTGGCGATGCAGACAGCTGTCGATACATGCAGCCTATCAAGAGTACCATTTGAGCCTGGAAAGCTTCCGGTACTTTCAGACCATAGATAGAGTTGATGATCGCTAGAAAGTTCTCTGCCTGTCGCTGAACGGTAATGGCGCACCAGTTGTGAAGAGGATCAAGGAAACGATGGATCAGCCGATTCTCAAACCACAGCTCGCAGTTCTTGAGTTCGAATGTCTCTCCATAAAAACGGAGTCTTTTAATCTCTTTGATGGTAAACGGCCCCTTTGGAGATCGTCAGCAGAAGGTTCATCTTACGAACGATTTTTTTATAATCAAAGTAGCGTTCCTGATAGCGCTGGATATCCGCGCAGCCTGCGGAAAGGCATTGCTCGTCCCGACAGACATCCAGCATCGCGAGGGCGAGTTCGGCAGCGTTTCCGATCTCGAAGCTTCTTCCGCAAGTTCCTTTATTCGTAGCCTCGTCGACAGCATCAATTTCGCTGCAGAGCACATAGCACCCGTTGCGGGCGGCCTCTGCCCACACATTCGGCGTACCGCCTTCCATCACGGAGGAGATGACGAACACTTTGGCTCGCGTGTATTCCGCCTCAAGAATGGTTTTATCTAGAATCTTTCCTGTAAAGACGACCCGCTCGCGGAGCTCGGGATGCAATTCAAAGTACCGCTCTCGATAAGGTTCGAAAGAAGCCTCCCAGCTTCCGACCAGCCGGAGATTCCAGTCGGGCAGCAGATGGGCGGTCTGAGCGAAGGCTTCCAACAGGAGAGGAGTCGCTTTCTGAGCGGTTCCTAGCCGCCCAACTGTCAGAATGACGTTCTCCTTGTCTTGAAAACGGATTTTCCGAGAAGAGGAAGAATCGGCTTTAAAAGAGCCGTTAGGAACATAGTCAATGATATAGGGCCATTTTTTTGACAAGTATCGTTTTAATTTCATGGATTCTACGGTGATCAAGTCACAACGGTTGAAAAATGCCTGATGATCCGGTTGGTGGAAAGGAATCTGGTCCATCCAAGTGGAATTGGCATCCAGTTTCAGAATAACTTTGCCGTCAGGACGAAGTTTCTTGTACTGTTCGATCATGCTGAAGTAAGAGGTATACGGGCCGAAGCAAAAAAAGAAGTCGATTTTATGGGCATGGGCCGAGATGTAGTTGATGCAAGCGGCAACCCACTCTTCCAGCTCGTATGAATTGTTGTAATCCCCTGATTGGCCAATAAAATCAATTTTCAGGCCAGGCAGCAGCTCATGGTAGATTAATTCTTCTCCAGGCGCAGTAACGATGACAGCTTCCCAGCCGAGCTCAGTGTGGAAAGTGTAGGGAATAAGACAACAGTCCTTCATGAGATGCTCGTTCGTATAGGAGACATGAGGGCAAAAATTATAGATGCCTAGAGTCACGGGGGCGTTTCCCTCCAATTCTAAAACCGGTATTGGTCAAGCCATTCCGATTGTAAAGGATCTTCAACTAGCTATCGACAAAACGCTGCTAATAATTAATGTTCTTCTATGGTTTGTTCAGCATGTCCCTAACAATCAAAACATGACAGGATTTTACTCAATGCGACATAAGAAACGATGATCAATCAGGAGGGGGATGAATCCGCTTCCATGTCATGTTGACAACTGTTTGATCCCGGTGCTATAGTCAAAATGTGGGCCATGCACCTGTCGGCGTCTCACAGCATTTGAAGATGAAGGGAATGTTCTGAATGCAAGGTAAAGTGAAATGGTTCAACGCAGAAAAAGGCTACGGCTTCATTGAGACGGAGCAAGGCGGCGACGTATTCGTACACTTCTCCGCTATTCAATCCGAGGGCTTCAAAACCCTGGAAGAAGGCCAATCCGTCGAGTTCGACATCGTAGAAGGCGCTCGCGGTCCACAAGCAGCCAACGTCGTCAAACTGTAATCATCCGGCCGCTCGGCCGCGCATAGATGATTCGACTGACCAAACCCTTACGGGGTCCTGCGAAGGACCTCTTTTTTTGCGTCTTCGCCTGCTCGCCGACAGACTGCTCCGAGCCGCCTCGAAGCGGCATGTCAGGCGACGAGGCGTGACGAAGCGCACATCCGGCGCCAAGGCGACAAGAAGAAGCCGCTTGCTGTCTCTATTAATCTGAAAATTCGAAATACACAAATTAGTCTTTTGATTCGAAAACGCTCTCCGTGGTATACTAAGACCATGTAAAGGAGGAGTGCTTCATGAAATACAACATTCGAGGTCAGAACATTCCTGTGACGGATGCCATGAGGGATTACGTCGAGAAGAAGTTGAACCGACTGGATAAGTATTTTGATGCCCCCCCTGCCGCTGATACCAGCGTGACGATGACCGTCCACAAAGGACGCCACGGCATCGAGGTGACGATCCCGCTCCCGGGCGTGCTCCTGAGAGCCGAGGAGAAGAGTCCCGACATGTACGCTTCGGTCGATGCCGTCGTCGACAAGCTGGAACGTCAGATCCGGAAGCATAAGACCAAAGTCAACCGGAAATTCCGCCAGGCCGAGAGCATCAAGACGCTGTTCCGCGAGGACGACACCGCCTCTGTCGCCGTGCAGGATCCCGAAGAGGACCTTGAAGTGGTACGGATGAAGCGCTTCAAGCTCAAGCCGATGGATGTGGAGGAAGCGATCCTCCAGATGGACATGGTCGGCCACAGCTTCTTTGTCTTCCATAATATCGAGACCAAGGAAGTCAACGTCGTCTACCGACGCGACGACGGCCGCTACGGCCTGATCGAGCAGGAGTAGCGGCCGTGCGCCGCACGCCCGACAGCTTGCGATCTGCAGCGCCCTCTCCCTTTCCGGGAGAGGGCTTTTTAATAGGTAAGGAAAGCCGCGGAAAGGCGCTGAGGCGGCGTCCGCCGCCGGCGCTGCTCGTCGGGACAACACTTTCCCGACGGACAACGTATATAATGCTGGAAAAGCCCCCGGTCTGATTGCGGGAGCATCGGACAACTGTTAAAATTAAGGCAAAGTGGTCTCACGAAAGGGGAAAACCATGCTCGGACTGGTGAAGAAGATATTCGGCGATGCGAATGAGCGGGAAGTCAAGCGGCTCATGCGCAACGTCGAAGTCATAAATGAAATGGAGCCGCAGTTCGTCGCTCTCACGGATGAGCAGCTGTCGGCCAAGACGCAGGAGTTCCGCGACCGTCTCGAGAAGGGCGAAGAGCTGGACGACCTGCTGCCGGAGGCGTACGCGACGGTGCGCGAGGCAGGCAAGCGCGTGCTGGGCATGCGCCATTTCGACGTGCAGCTGATCGGAGGCATGGCGCTGCATGAGGGCAAGATCGCCGAGATGAAGACGGGCGAGGGCAAGACGCTTGTCGGCACGCTTCCGGTCTATCTGAACGCCCTGCTCGGCAAAGGCGTGCACGTGGTTACGGTCAACGACTACCTGGCCCAGCGCGACAGCAGCATCATGCGTCCTCTTTATGAATTCCTCGGCATGACGGTCGGCTGCAACCTGAACTCGCTCTCCCACGAGCAAAAGCAGGAAGCCTACGCCTGCGACATTACGTACGGCACCAACAACGAGTTCGGCTTCGACTACCTGCGCGACAACATGGTCCTCTACAAAGAGCAGATGGTGCAGAAGCCGCTCCATTTCGCCATCATCGACGAAGTGGACTCCATCCTGATCGACGAGGCCCGTACGCCGCTCATCATCTCCGGCCAGGCCGCCAAGTCGACCGAGCTGTACCACGCGGCGGACAAGTTCGTCTCCCGCCTCAAGCTCGAGGAGGACTACACGGTCGACATCAAGCTGCGCAGCGTGACGATGACCGAGTCGGGCGTGGAGAAGGCGGAGCGCGCATTCGGCATCGAGAACCTGTTCGATCACGCCAACGTCACGCTTAACCACCATATCCAGCAGGCGCTCAAGGCCCGCGCGATCATGAAGCGCGACGTCGACTATGTCGTCCAGGACGACGAGGTGCTGATCGTCGACGAGTTCACCGGCCGCATCATGTCGGGACGCCGCTATAGCGACGGCCTGCACCAGGCCATCGAGGCAAAGGAAAACCTGAAGGTGCAGAACGAGAGCATGACGCTCGCGACGATCACCTTCCAGAACTACTTCCGCATGTACCGCAAGCTCGCCGGCATGACCGGTACGGCCAAGACGGAGGAAGAAGAGTTCAAGAAGATCTACGGCCTCGAGGTGCTGCAGGTGCCGACGAACCGGACGATGATCCGCCAGGATACGCAGGACGTCGTCTACAAGACCGAGAACGGCAAGTTCAAGGCCGTCGTCGAAGAGATCGTCGAGCGCCACAAGAAGAACCAGCCGGTGCTCGTCGGCACCGTGTCGATCGAGAACTCCGAAAAGCTCTCCGAGCTGCTCAAGAAGCGCGGCATCCAGCACAAGGTGCTGAACGCCAAGTACCATGCCGAGGAAGCCGAGATCATCTCGCGCGCCGGACAGGCCGGCTCTGTGACGATCGCCACCAACATGGCGGGCCGCGGCACCGACATCCTGCTCGGCGAAGGCGTGCATGATGTCGGCGGACTGCATATCATCGGCACCGAGCGCCACGAGAGCCGCCGCATCGACAACCAGCTGCGCGGCCGTGCCGGCCGTCAGGGCGACCCGGGCTCGTCCCAGTTCTACCTGTCGCTCGAGGACGAGCTGATGCGCCGCTTCGGCGCGGAGAACATCATGGGCATGATGGAGAAGCTCGGCTTCGAGGAAGACCAGCCGATCGAGAGCCGCCTCATCACCAAGGCGATCGAGTCCGCGCAGAAGCGCGTCGAGGGCAACAACTTCGACACGCGCAAAGTCGTCCTGCAATACGACGACGTCATGAACCAACAGCGCGAAATCATCTACAAGCAGCGCCGCGAGGTGCTGTTCAGCGAGAACATCCGCTCTATCGTCATGGAGATGATCCAGCCGGTCATCCAGCGCATCGTCGACGCGCATTGCCCGAAGGAGCAGGTGCCGGAGGAGTGGGATCTGCAGGCGGTCGTCGACTACGTGCACGGCAACCTGCTGCCCGAGGGCTCCGTCTCCAAGGAAGACCTGTGGGGCAAGGAGCCGGAAGAGATGGCCGAGTTCCTGTTCGACAAAGTCACGGCTCTGTATGACGAGCGCGAGGCGGCGATGGGCGAGGAGACGATGCGCGAGTTCGAGAAGGTCGTCGTGCTGCGCGCCGTCGACAGCAAGTGGATGGACCACATCGACGCGATGGACCAGCTTCGCCAAGGCATCCACCTGCGCGCCTACGGCGGCACGGATCCGCTTCGCGAGTACCAGTTCGAGGGCTTCGAGATGTTCCGCGAGATGATCGAGACGATCCAGGAGGAAGTCTCGCGCTACATCATGAAGGCTCAGGTCGAGCAGAACCTCGAGCGGCAAGAGGTCGCCAAAGGCCAGGTCGAAGTCGGCGGCAGCAGCGAAGGGCGCGAGGCGCGTCCGGCCAAGCGCGAGGAGCGCGTCGGCCGCAACGATCCTTGCCCTTGCGGCAGCGGCAAGAAGTACAAGCTTTGCCACGGCAAATAAGCATTCCATAGCATGAAGGGCCGGGAGAGAGGCGCTCGCCTGCTTGACCGGCTTGCTTCATGAATTCATGAAAATTTGAGGTGAAGCATTGTCATGATCGACGTAACGGTAAAGCAAGACCTGCGCGAGGCGGCAAAGCGGCTCCAAGATCTCAGGGGGTCTCTTTGACTTAGATCTCAAGCAGGAGATCATAGCCAATTTCGAAGAGAAGATGACGGCGCCGGATTTCTGGGACGACAACGAGAAGGCCCAAAAGGTCATCGCGGAGCTGAATGCCGTGAAGTCCGTCGTCGAGCAGTATGAAAAGCTGAGCACGCAGCGCGAGGATCTCGACACCTTGCTGGAGCTCGCCGCCGAGGAGGACGACGGTTCCCTCGACAGCGAGCTGACGGAAGGGGTCGCCGACCTGATGGGCAAGATCGGCGATTTTGAGCTGACGCTGCTGCTCAACCAGCCCTACGACAAGCTGGACGCGATCCTGGAGCTGCATCCGGGCGCCGGCGGCACGGAGTCGCAGGACTGGGGCCAGATGCTGTACCGGATGTACACGCGCTGGGCGGAGAAGCACGGCTACAAGGTCGAGGTGCTCGACTATCTGCCGGGCGACGAGGCCGGCATCAAGAGCGTCACGATCAGCATCAAGGGACATAACGCCTACGGCTACCTCAAGGCGGAGAAAGGCGTGCATCGCCTCGTGCGGATCTCGCCGTTCGACGCTTCCGGCCGCCGGCACACGTCGTTCGTCTCCTGCGACATCATGCCGGAGATCGACGACGACATCGAGATCGAGATCCGTCCGGAGGACCTCAAGGTCGACACGTACCGCTCCAGCGGCGCGGGCGGCCAGCACGTCAACAAGACGGAGTCGGCGATCCGGATCACGCATATGCCGACCGGCATCGTCGTCGCTTGCCAGACGGAGCGCTCGCAGATCCAGAACCGCGACCGCGCGATGAAGATGCTCCGTTCCAAGCTGTACGAGCGCAAGATCGAGGAGCAGCAGAAGCATCTGGCCGAGATCCGCGGCGAGCAGTCCGACATCGCCTGGGGCAGCCAGATCCGCTCCTACGTGTTCCACCCGTACAGCATGGTCAAGGACCATCGCACGTCGGTGGAGACAGGCAACGTCGGCGCGGTCATGGACGGCGACCTGGACGCGTTCATCAACGGCTACCTGCGCCATCAGATCAAGCAAAAGCCCGAAGAGGCGTAAGCCCGGTTCGGCACGCTCGAATAAAAGAAGAAAAGAGTTCCGACACTTGATTCAAGTGGGGAACTCTTTTTCGCGCGGAAGGAAAAGGTGGTGCGCGGTACCGCGGCAGAGCGGCGGGCGCCTGGACCAAAGGAAGGGGAACATAGCAGTGGATGAGCAGAAACGCGGCGGAGAACCGGCCAGCGGCAGCAACAATCCGGACGATCAGCGTCCGGAGCATCAAGAGGGATCCCGGCCGCAGAGCCGTACGGGGGCGACGTCGGTCGTGGCGGAGCCGATTGAGGACGAGCGGCTTCCGCCGTTCGGAGCGGAAGCGGAAGCGGAAGGGAGAACGGCTGCTAGCGGCGTGGCGGAAGGCGGAGGGAGAACGGCTGCTAGCGGCGTGGCGGAAGGCGGAGGGAGAACGGCCGCTAGCGGCGTGGCGGAAGGCGGAGGGAGAACGGCCGCTAGCGGCGTGGCGGAAGGCGGAGGAAGAACGGCTGCAAGCGGCGTCGCGAAATACGGAGCGAGAGCGGCTGCAAACGGCGTCGCGAACCGCACCGGTCCGGAAGCCGCTGCCATCCGTCCGCGGACGCGCAAGCCGCGCAAGGCGAAAAAGCCGCTGCTCGACCAGAGGGTATCGAACCTGCTGTCGCTGCTTGCGGGAGCGCTCGTCATCGCGGCGAGCTTCAACTGCTTCCTGCTGCCGAACGGCATCGCTTCGGGCGGCATCAGCGGCATATCGGTGCTGCTGCAGCATCTGTACGGCTTCACGCCGGCGTATGTCCAATGGGCGCTCAACATCCCGCTGTTCCTGGCCGGCATGGCGCTGCTCGGACGCCGGTTCGCGCTGCAGACGATCGTCGGCTCCGCGGTGCTGCCGCTGTTCGTCCTGCTGACCGCCCATTGGGGTGCGCCGACAGAAAATCCGCTGCTCGCTTCGATCTACGGCGGCATCGGCGTCGGCCTTGGCCTTGGCCTCGTCTTCCGCGGCCGCGGCTCGACGGGCGGCACCGACCTGGCGGCGCAGATCCTGCACCGCTACACGGGCTTGCCGCTCGGACTGTCCGTCGCCTGCATGGACGGCCTCGTCATCGCGGCGGCCGGCGTCTTCCTTTCGCCGGAAAAGGCGCTCTACGCGCTCATCGGCCTGTTCGTGACGAGCAAGACGATCGACATCGTGCAGACGGGCCTCGCCCTGTCCAAGGTGGCGTTCATCATCAGCGCGCGCTCGGAGGAGCTGGCGGATGCGGTGCTGCATGACCTGGACCGAGGGCTGACGCGCCTTGACGCCCATGGCGGCTTCACCGGCGACGCCCGCACCGTGCTGATGGTCGTCGTCAGCCAGAACGAGGTGCCGGAGCTCAAGCGGCTCGTGCAGCAGGTCGATCCGAACGCCTTCGTCATCATCAGCCATACGGCCGAGGTCATCGGCCAAGGCTTCAAGCTGGAGGGCTGACGCTTTCCAGGCCCAGCGCCGTCCGATCGTGGAAGGGCTCCTGCCGGAGCCCCTATCCGATCCGGACGGCTTTTTGCGTTCCGCCTTTTGTCCTCCGGGTTTTAAGAAAGACATAAGAACTTTCAACCCGATTCCTTAAGCAGCTCGAGCGACAATGAGGGAAAGCCGCAGCGCCGGAGCGCTGCGGAGAGCGGAAAGGAGCGCAAGGGCGAATGAAGAGGTCTTCAAGCGGAATTCAGGGGGAAGCAGGGACAAGGAAGGCGCTGCATGCGCTGCTGCTGGCGCTGGCGATCGGACTTGGCGCATGGCTGCGGGTGGACTTTCTCGTATCGGTCAGCCACCACGTCACGCATGATACGAAGAACTACGACATCATGGTCCGGCAGCTGCTGGAGCAGGGCGTCTACGGGTATAAAAGCATCGAGCCGAACGCGCAGGTGACGCCGGGCTACCCGCTGTTCATGGCGGCGATGTACGAGCTGGCCGGCTACGAGACGCGGGATCCGTATCCGCTCATCCGCTTCGTGCAGGCAGGCATCGCTACGGCGATGCTGGGGCTCGTCTATGCGCTTGGCCGGCTCGTCGCCGGACGCTGGACCGCGCTCGCGGCGGCGCTCATGGCGGCGGTTTATCCGCCGTTCGTCTGGGCGTCCGGAGGCGTGCTGACGGAAACGCTGGCCGCCTTTCTGCTGATGGCCTACGTCTGCCTGCAGCTGCTGGCGCTGCGCCGGGGCGGCCGCTGGCTGCATCTGCTGGCCGGAGCCGTGCTCGGCCTGACCGTGCTGACGCGGGCCGAGTTCCTGCCGCTGATCGCGCTCGCCTATGCGGCGCAGTGGCTATGGACGCGCGATTGGCGCGCGACGGCGCGGCAGCTTGCCCTCGGCGCCTGCGGCCTGGCGATTATGCTGTCTCCGTGGGTCGTCCGCAACGCGGTCACGCTCGGCGAGCTGATCGTGACGTCGACGCAGCAGAATCCTTTCGCCGCGGGAACGTATCCGGACAAGAACTATGCCGACGGCCTCGTGGACCGAGCCGGCAAGTCGCAGCTCGAGGTCGCGCGGGAACGGCTGCGCGTCGGCTTCTCGGAGCATACGGGCGAGTTCGTCCGCTGGTACACGATCGGCAAGCTGGACTACACCTACAGCCGGATGTTCTACGGAGCCGGCCATGAGCCTCATTATCCGGTTCTGCCGGTGCCTTGGGAGCTGCGCAACGCCTATCACCGGCTGATCGTCGGAGCGGGCGTGGCCGCGCTTGTCGCCATGCTCCGCCGCTGGCGGCATCCGGCGCTGCTGCCGGCGGCGATCGTGCTCGCCATGTCGGCGCTGCGGCTGCTGTTCGTGCCGGAGTACCGCTACAATTTCACCGTCATGCCGCTGTTCATCGTGCTCGACGCGGCCGCGGCCGGACTTGCATGGAGCTGGTGGAAAGGACGGAGAGCGGCGCGCGAGCCGCGCCCGGACCGGTCCAAGCTGAAGGAGGTGCAGGAAGGATGAGCCTAGCCCAGCCATCGCATCGGCGGGACGTGCTGGCGATCGTGCCGGCCTACAACGAGGCGGCGTCGATCCGCAGCACGATCCGGAGCATCCGCGAGCATGCGCCGTTCGCCGACATCGTCGTCGTGAACGACGGCTCGACGGACCCTACCGCGCGCCTGGCCCGCTCCTGCGGCGTGCCGGTGCTCGACTTGAGCTGCAATCTCGGCATCGGCGGCGCGGTGCAGGCCGGATACCGCTTCGCGGTCGAGCAAGGGTACGGCTGCGCGGTGCAGATCGATGCGGACGGCCAGCATGATCCGCGCGAGCTCGGCCGGATGCTGGAGGCGATGCAGCGGCATGAGGCGGACATGGTCGTCGGCTCGCGCTTTTTGGAAAAGCAGGGCTTCCAGTCGTCGTTCGCCCGCAAGCGGGGCATCAAGCTGCTGGCCGCGCTCGTCTCGGCGCTCACCGGCCGGCGCGTGACCGATCCGACATCGGGCTACCGGCTGTGCAGCCGCAAGGCCGCCGAGCTGTTCGCCGCCGACTATCCGACGGACTACCCCGAGGTGGAAGCGATCATCCAGCTCGACAACCACCGCGGCCGCTTCATCGAGCTGCCGGTCGTCATGCGCGAGCGGCAGGGCGGCGTATCGAGCATCTCGCCCGGCAAGGCCGGGTATTACATGGCCAAGGTCGTGCTGGCCGTGCTGATCGCTAAGACGAAAAAGAAGCATAAGGAGTGGAGCTTCGGCTATGAAAGCTGAATTTTATGGCGTGAGCTTCGCGCTCAGCCTGGCGTTTTTCTTCTGGATCCTGCATCTGGTCCGCAGCCGGCGGCTGCGGGAGCAGTACGCGCTGCTCTGGCTGCTGCTTGCGGCCGGCATGACGGCGCTGTCGCTCGCGCCGGAGGTGCTGGATCGCCTCGCCCTGCTGCTCGGCGTCGCCTATGCGCCGTCTCTGCTCTCCTTCATCGGCCTGCTGAGCGTGCTGGCGCTGCTGCTGCGGCAGACGCTCGCCGTCTCGGAGCTGTCGCTCAAGCTCGTGCGGCTGACCCAGTCGGAGGCGCTGCAGCAGGAGCGGCTGAGGCGTCTGGAGCAGCGGGTGGAGGCGATGCCGCAGGAGGCGCGCTCCTGATGGCCTACGCGCTGCTGCTCGGCAACATCTTATGCCTCGTCGCCGGCCAGATGGCATGGAAGCTCGGCCTTGATCGCCTCGGAGGCCTCGGCTTCGGCAATTGGCTGCAGGCGCTGCTCTCGCCGCTCATCCTGGCCGGAATCGGCCTTTACGGCATCGCCACGGTGCTTTGGCTGGCCGTGCTGTCGCGGCTGCCGCTGAGCGCGGCCTATCCGCTGCAAAGCCTGGCCTACGTGCTGGGCCTCGTGCTCGCGTGGCAGCTGTTCGGCGAGGCGATTCCCTTGAACCGCTGGATCGGCTGCGCGGTCATCGTGGCGGGCGCGCTCATCGTCAGCTGGAAGTGAACCGACGCAACGCAAGGACGAAGCGGAGCCCGGCGCTCGGGCTTCGTCTTTTTGCCGTTGTCCGCTTCGGCTCGATTCCTTCCGGCTGCCGCTCGGCATGGAAGGGAAATCCAGTCGGGAGGACGAATAACCCATGGTCAAGGCGGATTTTGACTGTTGTATTATTATTAATATGAACGTATAATGATACGGAAATCGAATCGGGCGGAAGCGATGGATACCGCAGCGGGATGGGAGAGGTCAGCGATGGAGAACAAGACAAGAGCAGCGATCGTAGGATCGACGGGCTACGGCGGGGTCGAGCTGATTCGCCTGCTGCACGGTCATCCGCACGCGGAGGTGACGAGCGTCATCTCCTCGTCCAGCGCGGGCGAGCCGATCGCCGCGGGATACCCGCATCTGAGCGGGATCCGCACGGAGCTGCTGGACGATGTCGATCCGGCGGCGATCCGGGCCAAGGCGGACGTCGTCTTCCTGGCGACGCCGGCCGGCGTCGCCTCGAAGCTCGTGCCGCAGCTGCTGGAGCAGGGGCTCAAGGTCATCGACCTGTCGGGC
This sequence comes from Paenibacillus pasadenensis, assembly GCF_002864175.1. Classification (NCBI taxonomy): domain Bacteria; kingdom Bacillati; phylum Bacillota; class Bacilli; order Caryophanales; family Paenibacillaceae; genus Paenibacillus; species Paenibacillus pasadenensis. The sequence continues at coordinate 680,792 of NZ_NFEZ01000001.1, forward strand.
GACTTCCGGCTGCCGCAGCCGGATGTGTACGAGCAGTGGTACGGCAAGCCCGCCGCCGATCCGGCCTATCTGGAGCAAGCGGCGTTCGGCTTGTGCGAGATTTACGGCGACCGCGTCAAAGGAGCGCCGTTCATCTCCAATCCGGGCTGCTATCCGACGGCGACGCTGCTCGGCCTCGTGCCGGCGATCAAGGCCGGATGGATCGATCCGGACTCGATCATCGTCGACGCCAAGAGCGGCGTCTCCGGAGCCGGCCGCGGCGCGAGCCTCGGCACGCATTATTCGGAGCTGAACGAGAACCTCAAGGCGTACAAGATCAACAAGCATCAGCATGTCCCGGAAATCGAGATGGTGCTGTCCGACGCGGCCGGCCGCGACGTCGTGACGACGTTCACGACGCATCTCGTGCCGATGACGCGCGGCATCATGGCGACGATGTACGCCAAGCTGACCGAGGAGCGCTCGGAGGCCGACTTCATCCAGCTGTACGAGGAGTTCTACGCGGGCCGTCCGTTCGTGCGCATCCGCCCGGCGGGCCAGTGGCCGGCGACCAAGGAGGTCAGCGGCTCCAACTATTGCGATATCGGCTTCGCCGTCGACCGCCGCACCGGACGGAGTACGTTCGTGTCCGTCATCGACAATCTCGTCAAGGGCGCGGCCGGACAGGCGATCCAGAACTTGAACCTGATGATGGGCTGGGACGAGGACGCGGGCCTGCGGCTCGTGCCCATGTACCCTTAATAGACGACGCGTCAGCGCCAGAAGGAGACAAGCGCAGCGATGGCACACGAACATGCAGCAGCTCAAGCAACAGCGGCAACGGCCGCATTCACGGTCGTGGAGGACGGCTCCGTGACGACGCCGGCGGGTTTCCGCGCGGGAGGCCTGCATTGCGGGCTCAAAAAGACCGACCGCCACGATCTGGGCGCGATCCTCTGCGAGGTGCCCGCGGCGGCGGCGGCCGTCTATACGACGAATAAGGTGCAGGCCGCGCCGCTCAAGGCGACGCGCGAGAGCCTGGCGGCCGGCGGCCGCCTGCGGGCGATGCTCGTCAACAGCGGCAATGCCAACGCCTGCACCGGCAAGCAGGGCGAGGCCGATGCGTACGAGATGCGCGCCGCCTTCGCGGAAGCGGCGGGGGTGCCGCAGGAGCAGGTGGCCGTCGCCTCGACCGGCGTCATCGGCGAGCTGCTCAAGATGGACCGCGTCCGCTCCGGCATCGCGCAGCTGCCCGCCCGGCTGAAGGCCGGCGCGGAGGGCGCGGACGACTTTTGCCAAGCGATCTTGACGACCGATCTCGTGAAGAAGTCGGTCTGCGTCTCGCTGCAGGCCGGCGGACGGACCGTGCATGTGGCGGGAGCGGCCAAAGGCTCCGGCATGATCCACCCGAACATGGCGACGATGCTCGGCTTCGTCACGACCGACGCGCCCGTAGGCAGCGAGGCGCTGCAGGCGCTGCTGCGGCAGGCGACGGACCGCACGTTCAACATGATCACCGTCGACGGCGACACGAGCACGAACGACATGCTCGTCGCGATGGCGAGCGGCCTGGCGGGCGGCGACGAGCTGACGCCGGCGCATCCCGACTGGGAGGCGTTCGCCTCGGCGCTGACCCACGTCTGCGAGATTCTCGCCAAGGCGATCGCCCGCGACGGCGAAGGCGCGACGAAGCTGATCGAGGTGCGCGTCAGCGGCGCTGAGAGCGACGCTTCGGCGGCCGCGATCGCCAAGACGATCGTCGGCTCCTCGCTCGTCAAATCCGCCGTCTTCGGCACCGACGCCAACTGGGGCCGCATCATCGCGGCGGCCGGGCGCGCGGGCGAGCCGCTCGATCCGGATACGGTCGACATCGCGCTCGGCCCGATCCTGACGCTGCGGGACTCGCAGCCGGTCGCGTTCGACGAGGACGCGGCGCTGGCCTATCTCAAGGGCGACACGGTCGAGATCATCGTCGACCTCAAGCTCGGCGGCGGCCAGGCGACCGCCTGGGGCTGCGACCTGACGTACGACTACGTGCGCATCAACGCGGCGTACCGGACGTGACCCGGACCTACGGAAGGAGCGACAGCGGAGGCATGGAACAGCGGTTTGTGATGAAATGCGGAGGCAGCACGCTCGCGGCGCTGCCTGCCGCCTTTTTCGAGGACCTGCGGCGGCTGCAGGAGAGCGGCGTGAAGCCGGTCATCGTGCACGGCGGCGGGCCGGCCATCTCCGGCACGCTGGAGAAGCTCGGCATCGAGACGGAATTCGTCGGCGGCCTGCGCCGCACGACGGAGGAGGTGCTCGACGTCGTCGAGATGGTGCTGTCGGGCACGATCAACAAGGAGATCGTGCGGCGCATCCAGGGAGCCGGAGCGCGGGCGCTCGGCCTCTCGGGCGTGGACGGCAAGCTCATCCAGGCGCGGCCGGTGGCGAACGCGGACGAGATCGGACATGTCGGCGAGGTGACGGAGGTGAACGTCTCCGTCATCGAGGGCGTCATGGCGATGGGCTACATTCCCGTCCTCGCCCCGGTCGGCATCGACGACGCCGGCCAGCGCTACAACATCAACGCCGATACGGCGGCGGGAGCGGTCGCCTCGCAGCTTGGCGTCCTTCGCATGATCGTTGTCACCGATGTGCCGGGCATCCTGCGCGCGGTGGACGGCGAGAAGCGCGTGCTGCCGCGCGTGACGGCGGCCGAGATCGAGGAGATGATCGCGAGCGGCGAGATCTACGGCGGCATGATTCCCAAGGTCAAGGCGGCGCTCGCCTGCCTGCACGGCAACGTGCGCGAGGTGGCGATCGTCAGCGGCACGGAGCCGGATGTGCTGAGCCGCGCCGTGCTTGAAGGCGGCGTCGGCACGGTCATCGAGGCTTGACGCGGCCCGCGCGCGGCGCGGCGCTGCCTATGGCCTGCTCACGCAGGCCGATCATTTTCAATCGGAGAGGCAGGAGAAGGACATGAGCGGAGAAGCGTTATTCCCCACCTATGCGAGATACCCGCTGGCGCTCGTCAAGGGCGAGGGCAGCTGGCTGTGGGACGATCAGGGCAACAAGTACCTCGACTTCATGAGCGGACTGGCGGTCACGAACCTCGGCCACGCGCCGCAGGCGATCAAGGAAGCGCTGATCCGGCAGCTGGACGAGGTGTGGCATGTGTCCAACCTGTTCCGCATCCCGGTCCAGGAGGAAGCGGCCGAGCTGCTCGTGCAGCATACTTGCGCGGACGCCGTCTTCTTCTGCAACTCCGGCGCGGAAGCCAACGAGGGCGCGATCAAGCTCGCCCGCCGCTACTTCCAGAAGGTCAAGGGCGAGCATCGCTACGAGGTCATCACGTTCACGCAGTCGTTCCACGGACGCACGCTGGCGACGCTGACGGCGACCGGACAGGACAAGGTCAAGGAAGGCTTCCTGCCGCTGCCGGAAGGCTTCGTCACCGTGCCGATGCACGATCTGGACGCGGTCCAGGCGGCGATCACGGACCGCACCGCGGCGGTCATGCTGGAGCTCGTGCAGGCCGAGGGCGGCGTGCTGCCGGTCAAGCCGGAGTTCGTGCACGATCTCGCCAAGCTGTGCCGCGACGCCGGCATCCTGCTCATCCTCGACGAGGTGCAGACCGGCATGGGACGCACGGGCAAGCTGTTCGCGCATGAGCACTACGGTGTCCAGCCGGACATCTTCACAGCGGCCAAAGGACTCGGCAGCGGCTTCCCGGTCGGCGCCGTGCTCGCCAAGGAGTTCCTGCGCGAGGCGTTCTCGCCGGGCTCGCATGCGACGACGTTCGGCGGCACGCCGATCGCCTCGGCGGTCGTCAAGGCGACCGTGCAGGAGATCGCCGGCAACCGCGCGTTCGACCGCGCCGCCGGCGCGGCCAGCTACCTGACGGGCCAGCTGCGCGAGAAGCTCGCCGGCAACCCGTGGGTCAAGCAGATCCGCGGCCTCGGCCTGCTGATCGGCATCGAATGCGGCGGACCGGTGGCGGACGTCATCGCCACGATGCGCGAGCGCGGCCTGCTCGTCGTGCCGGCGGGGCCGAATGTCGTGCGCCTGCTGCCGAATCTGCTCGTCAGCCATGCCGAGATCGACCAGGCGGTCGGCATCATCGCCGCCGTCCTCAAGGAAAAGACCGTAACGGCCCCGCAGTAGGGCCTGATATTCTCATAGAAAAGCAGGTGTGAACCCACGATGAGCGTACCGCAATCCTCCCTCCTGACGGGAACGGCCGCCGAGGAGCTGGCCGCCAGCCTCAAAGGGCGCGACTTCCTCGCGCTCGCCGACTACACGCCGCAGGAGCTCCGCTACCTGATCGACCTGGCGATCGAGCTCAAGCGCCGCCAGAAGAGCGGCGAGACGTTCCATCCGCTGAAGGGCAAGACGCTCGGCATGATTTTCGAGAAGGCGTCCACCCGCACGCGCGTCAGCTTCGAGGTCGGCATGTACCAGCTCGGCGGCCATGCGCTGTTCCTGAGCGGCAACGACCTGCAGATCGGGCGCGGCGAGCCGGTGTCCGATACGGCGCAGGTGCTGTCCCGCTACCTCGACGGCATCATGATCCGCACGTTCGCCCACCGCACCGTCATCGAGCTGGCGCGCAACTCCACGATCCCGGTCATCAACGGCCTGACCGACTCCGAGCATCCGTGCCAGGTGATGGCCGACTACCAGACGGCGCTGGAGCACAAGGGCCGGCTCGAGGGGCTCAAGGTCGCCTACATCGGCGACGGCAACAACATGGCGCACTCGCTGCTCATGGGCGCGGCCAAGCTGGGCCTGCACATGAGCGTGGCGACGCCGGAGGGCTACGAGCCGGATGCGGACATCGTGGCGCAGACGCGCAAGGTCGCTGCCGGCACAGGCTCGCTCATCCATGTCTGCCGCGATCCGCGCGAGGCGATCGAGCAGGCGGACATCGTCTATACCGACGTGTGGGCGAGCATGGGCTTCGAGGCCGAGCAGGCGGAGCGCGAAAAGGCGTTCGCGGCCTATCAGGTCAACGAGGAGCTGACGAAGTTCGCGAAGCCGGACTACCTGTTCATGCACTGCCTGCCGGCGCATCGCGGCGAGGAAGTGAGCGAGGGCGTCATCGACGGCAAGCACTCGATCGTGTTCGACGAGGCGGAGAACCGTCTGCACGCGCAGAAAGCGATTCTGGCCGCGCTAATGTAGTCCCATTTTTCAGATGAGGAAGGAAGAGAGCAGCGCTCATGTCCAAGCAAAAAATCGTGCTCGCCTACTCGGGCGGCCTGGATACATCCGTCATTCTCAAGTGGCTCAAGGAAACGTATGACGCCGAGATCATCGCCTTCACCGCCGACATCGGCCAGAAGGAGGAGCTCGACGGCCTCGAGGAGAAAGCGCTGGCGACCGGCGCCTCCAAGGTGTACATCGACGACCTCCGCGACGAGTTCGCCAAGGACTTCATCTACCCGATGTTCCAGTCGGGCGCCCTCTACGAGGGCCAGTACCTGCTCGGCACGTCGATCGCGCGTCCGCTCATCGCCAAGCGCATGGTCGACATCGCCCGCGCCGAGGGCGCGACCGCGATCGCGCACGGCGCGACCGGCAAAGGCAACGACCAGGTCCGCTTCGAGCTGACGGCCGCCGCGCTGGCGCCGGACATCCAGGTCATCGCGCCATGGCGCAGCGAGGAGTTCCGCGCCGAGTTCCCCGGCCGCGCCGAGATGATCGCCTACGCCGAGAAGCACGGCATCCCGGTGCAGGCGTCCGCGTCCAAGCCGTACTCGATGGACCGCAACCTGCTGCATATCAGCTTTGAGAGCGGCATGCTCGAGGATCCGTGGTTCGACCCGAGCTCCGAGGAGAACGAGGGCATGTACGTGCTCAGCGTCTCGCCGGAGCGCGCGCCGGATCAGGCCGAGTACGTCGAGCTGACGTTCGAGCAGGGCGACTGCGTCGCCGTCAACGGCGAGACGCTGAGCCCGCTTGCGGTGATGGAGAAGCTCAACGAGCTCGGCGGCAAGCACGGCATCGGCCGCGTCGACATGGTCGAGAACCGCTTCGTCGGCATGAAGAGCCGCGGCGTGTACGAGACGCCGGGCGGCACGATCCTGTTCGCGGCGCATCGCAAGATGGAGTCGCTGACGATGGACCGCGACGTCATGCATCTGCGCGACTCGCTCATCGCCAAGTACGCGACGCTCGTGTACAACGGCTTCTGGTTCGCGCCGGAGCGGCTCGCGCTGCAGGCGCTCGTGGCCGAGAGCCAGAAAAACGTCAGCGGCGTCGTGCGGCTCAAGCTGTACAAGGGCAACGTCATCGGCGCCGGCGTGAAAAGTCCGGTCAGCCTGTACAATCCCGACATCGCGACGATGGAGGCCGATCCTTCGCAGGCGTACGACCAGGGCGACGCGACAGGCTTCATCCGCCTGAACGCGCTGCGCCTGAAGGTATCCTCCGGCGTCGAGCAGAGCCGCAAAGGATAGGACGGCAGCCAAGGAAAACGAAGGCAGGTCAAACAAGATGGGCTTGCGGGACGCTGCGGCGTCCGCAGGCCCGTTGCCATGCAGAAGGGGAGGCGGGGAACGACCATGAGCAAGCTGTGGGGCGGAAGATTCACCAAGCAGACGGACAAGTTGGTCGAGGAATACACGGCGTCGATTACGTTCGACAAGGAGCTGGCGGAGGAGGACGTGCGCGGCAGCCTGGCGCATGTGGCGATGCTCGGCAAGCAGGGCATCCTGCCGGCGGAGGATGTCCAGACGATCGAGGGCGGGCTGAAGCGCGTGCTCGAGCGCATCCGCGCGGGCGAGCTGGACTACAGCGTGTCCGACGAGGACATCCACATGAACATCGAAAAGGCGCTGATCGAGGACATCGGCCCGGTCGGCGGCAAGCTCCATACGGGACGCAGCCGCAACGACCAGGTCGCGACCGACATGCATCTATACCTGCGCACGCGCGTCGTCGAGTTCGTCGGCCTGCTGCGCGGCCTGCAGGAGGCGCTCGTCGGCCAGGCGCGGGAGAACCTCGACACGATCGTGCCGGGCTACACCCATCTGCAGCGCGCGCAGCCGATCCTGTTCGCCCATCATCTGATGGCGTACGTCAGCATGTTCGGCCGCGACATCGAGCGGCTGCAGGACAGCTACAAGCGCATCGACACGCTGCCGCTCGGGGCGGGCGCGCTCGCCGGCACGACGTTCCCGATCGACCGCCATTTCGTGGCGGAGCAGCTCGGCTTCGGCCGCGTGTACGAGAACAGCCTCGACGCGGTAAGCGACCGCGACTTCATCCTGGAGTTCCTGTCGCATGCCTCGATCATCATGATGCATCTGTCGCGCCTGTCCGAGGAGCTGATCCTCTGGTCGAGCACGGAGTTCCGCTTCGTGGAGCTGGACGACGCGTTCTGCACCGGCAGCAGCATCATGCCGCAGAAAAAGAATCCGGACGTGCCGGAGCTCGTGCGCGGCAAGACCGGCCGCGTCTACGGCAATCTGGTCGGCCTGCTGACTGTGCTCAAGTCGCTGCCGCTGGCGTACAACAAGGACATGCAGGAGGACAAGGAGGGCATGTTCGACACCGTGAAGACGCTGTCGGGCGCGCTGCGCCTGTTCGCGCCGATGATCGCCACGATGAAGGTGAACAAGGGCCAGATGCGCGAGGCGGTCAACAAGGACTTCTCGAATGCGACCGACATCGCCGACTTCCTCGTCGGCAAGGGCCTGCCGTTCCGCCAGGCGCATGAGGTGATCGGCAAGACGGTGCTGTACTGCATCGAGAACGGCAAGTTCCTGCTGGACCTGTCGATCGAGGAGTTCCGGCAGTTCTCGGAGCTGTTCGACGAGTCCATCTACGACGTGCTGCAGCCGGAGACGGTCGTCAACGCGCGGAACGTGTACGGCGGCACCGCCCGTCCGCAGGTGGAGGCCGCCATCGGCCGCGCCGAGGCGGCGCTGGCGGAGACGGCCGGCTGGGTGGAGCGCTTCGAGGCGCGGCAGGGGTAAGCCGGGAGCATCCCGGCACCGGATCGCCGGAGGTCAAGAGCGAGCGGATGCGGAGAGCGGCCGTTGCCTTGCAGTAGAATTCAAAAAGAGCAGACAAGACGAGGCCGACCCTGATTCGGCTTCGTCTTGTTTGCTTTTGAACGGGTGGGCGCAATCGCTCCTTCGAGCTAACGACGACTGAAACGCTTAGGCGACGTTTTTGGACATGGCTAAAAATCTAACGACGGGTCAGATTCTTACAGCAGCAGAATGGCCTCTTTCCCGCCGCTTGCCCTCCTTTTCGCAGCCGTAAGCGTACCACGCATCGTTAGATTTTCTTGCCCCCCGTTTTCGGCCTTCTAACGCGCTGATCCGTCGATAGCTCCGGGCGGGGCGGTTGGAGCCAAGTTGAGGCGAGACGACTTGGAGCGAAACTGCGGGAGTGGATGGCCTCTCTCGTGGTCAAGCCTGCAGCTTGGTCGCACAGCACGATCAAAGGCAGGCGTGGACTCGCTTTCCTATTTTGTCGTAGACTAAGCGAAAAAGGAGGTGACGCCCATGCAGCTGCTGGCCATCGTGACGATGCTGATCGACCATGTCGGGCTGATCTTCTTCCCGGACTCGCCGGGTTGGCGGATCGTCGGGCGGATCGCCTTCCCGATCTACGCCTATTTCATTACGGTCGGATACCGGATGACGTCGTCGCGGCCGAAGTACCTGCTGCGCCTGGCGATGCTTGCGGTGATCGCCCAGGTGCCGTACATGCTCGCGTTCGATACGACGCATTACAACGTCATCTTCACGCTGCTCGCCTCGGCGCTCGTGCTGCTGGCGATCGACGGGCTGCTCGCCTCCGGCCTGCCGCGGGCCGTCCGCTGGCTGGCCATCGTGCCGCTGACGCTCGCCGCCGCGCTGTTCATGACGGAGCTGCCGTTCGACTACAACGCCTACGGCCTGCTGCTCATCCTGATCTACCGCTACTCGGACAAAGGGCGCACGGTGCTGCTGCATCTGCTGCTCAACGCCCTCTACTATGTGCTGAGCGGCCCGGATTGGGGCATCCAGATGTTCAGCCTCGTGCCGACGCTGCTGCTCGTCTACGGCGCGGAGCTGCGCGCCGAGCTGAACCGGGTCCGCGTCCCGCGCTGGCTGTGGCGGGCGTTCTACCCGGCCCATCTGGCCGCGCTCGCGGCGGCGGAGTTTTTCCTGCGCTCGCGCTGAGCGGAGGCCGCGGCCAGCGCGGCTCGACGAGACGCAAAAAAGAAGCTTCCCAAAGCCGATGGCGACCGGGAAGCTTCTTTATGTGCAAGGAAATGCTGCGGCAATGCTTGTCCCTGTCCTTCAGGCGATCTGCTCGCCGAGCAGCTCCGAGATGCGGGCGGGAGGGACGGGCTTGCTGAAGTAGTAGCCTTGGGCCTCGTGGCAATGGCGCAGCAGCAGGTATTGCAGCTGCTCGCCGGTCTCGACGCCCTCGGCGATGACCTTGAGCCCGAGGTTGTGCGCCATGTTGATGATCGTATGCACGAGCGCCTCGTCCTTGCTGTCCTGCATCAGGTTGCGCGTGAAGCTCTGGTCGATCTTGAGGCTGTCGATCGGGAACAGCTTCAGGTAGCTGAGCGAGGAGTAGCCGGTGCCGAAATCGTCGATCGACAGGAAGATGCCCATCTCCTTGAGCTTGTGCATGATGGAGATGGCATGCGCGGAGTTCTGCACGATGCTCTCGGTCAGCTCCAGCTCCAGGTACTTCGGCTCAAGCCCGGTTTCCTTGAGCGCGCGGCTGACGACCTCGGCGAAGCCGCTCTGCTGGAACTGGCGCGAGGAGATGTTGACCGCGATGCGCAGCGGCGGCAGTCCGTCGTCCTGCCACTCCTTGTTCTGGCGGCATGCCTCGCGCAGCACCCATTCGCCGATCGGGATGATGAGGCCGGTCTCCTCCGCCAGCGGAATGAACTCCGCGGGGGAGATGAGGCCAAGCTTCGGATGCTGCCAGCGGATGAGCGCCTCGACGCCGACGACGGCGCCGGCCTTGATGTCCACCTGCGGCTGGTAGTGCACGGTGAACTCGTTTTTCTGGATCCCTTTGCGCAGGCCGATCTCCAGGTTCATGCGGCGGCTGACGACCTCGTTCATCTCCGGCGTGTAGAACTGGAAGTTGTTCTTGCCCTGCTCCTTGACGCGGTACATGGCGGTATCGGCGTTCTTGATGAGCGTGTCGCGGTTGTTGCCGTCCGCCGGGTAGAGGCTGAGGCCGATCGACGGCGTCACGTACATCTCCTGGTTGCCGACGAGGATCGCCTGGCTGAACGTCATCAGAATCCGCTGCGCCTTGCGCGTCATGTCCTCGTACGAGGTGCCCGGCAGCAGGACGATGAACTCGTCGCCGCCTTGGCGGGAGACGGTATCCTGCCGATCCACGCATTCGCGCAGCCGGATCGACACCTCCACGAGCAGCAGGTCGCCCATCGTGTGGCCGAGCGTATCGTTGATGTACTTGAAGCGGTCGAGATCGAGGAACATGATGCCGATCATCAGGCCGGACTCGTCCGCCTGATCGAGCGCCTCCTTGAGGCGGTCGTTAAGCAGATGGCGGTTGGGCAGCCCGGTCAGCGGATCGAGGTAGACCATCTGGTTGATCTTGTGCTCGGCTTTTTTGCGCTCGGTGATGTCGCGGATGATGCTGCTGAGAAAAGGCTGCCCTTCCTCCTCCCAGACGGCGAGCGACAGCTCGATCGGGAACTCGGTGCCGTCCTTGCGCAGCCCGTACAGCTCCAGCGTGCGTCCCGCGCCGGGGACATCGTCCGGCTGCAGCGCCAGATAAGGGCGCAGCCCGTCGGCATGAGCCTGCTTGAAGCGGTCCGGGATCGTCATTTCGAGCGGGCGCCCGATCGCTTCCTTCTCGGTGTAGCCGAACATGAGCTGCGCGCCGCGGTTCCAGGACTGGATGATTGTGCGGCTATCGGCCAGGATGATGGCGTCGCTCGCCGATTCGATGACGGAACGGAACTTGCGCTCGGACTCCAGCGACTGCGACTCGAAGCGGCGGTTCACGTACGTGCTCGTGAACACCATGGCGAGAATGATGAGCATGCCGATGCCGATCGCGTAGGCCAGCAGGCTGTTGTTCAGCGAGGACATGTCCGAGGAGACCGGGTTGCCGCCGTGGTCGTGGAACGACGCGGCCGCCATCCCGGTGTAGTGCATCGACGCGACGGCGACCCCCATGACGACCGCGGCGAGCGTCTTGCGGCGCCAGAGGTTTGGCTGATCGGCCTGCTTTTTGACGGAGTACATCAGATAGAGGGCCGTCAGCGAGGCGATGAAGGCGATCGCGGCCGACAAGCCCCACAGCAGCGGATCGTAGCGGACGGTGGCGCTCATCTGCATCGCCTCCATGCCGACGTAGTGCATCGAGACGATGCCGGCCGCCATGAACAGCGCGCTCAGCAGCGCGCGGGACAGGCGCATCGTGGGCTGGCTGATCAGGCGCAGCGCGAGGAAGCTGGCCAGCAGCGCCGGGACGATGGAGACGAGCACGATCATCGGATTGTACGTGACCGGAGTGGACAGATGCAGCGCGAGCATGGCGATGAAATGCATCGACCAGATGCCCATGCCCATCGAGATCGCGCCGCAAGCGGTCCAGACGTTGCGGGCTCTGCCTCTCGACTTGTTGATATGGATGCCGAGATCGAGCGTCGCGTACGACGCCAGTATCGGGATCGCGACGGAAAGGATGACTAGAATGATATTGTAAGAGCTGTCGAGCGAATGATGATGATTCATGGGATTATTCTCCTTCAGTTGCTTCTCTTTATCTATAACGGCAAAAGAACTAGGTCTTTTTACCTTAAAGAGACTCTTTCCATGTTTCGGCGGGCATGGACGGGCCGCTCCCCTTGGAATCCGGCATGGGACCAAGACGCGGGCTTGAAGCGGCGAGGGCAGGCGGGGGGCTGCTCGACGGACGGGCGGAGGGCAGCGGCGCATGGCCGGCGAGCCGGACGGGGGAGGGAGAGGCGAGGCCAAGAGCGATGCTGGAGGATGGGGTGGACCGCAGGGGACGGCGGGGGGAACCGGGAGCGGATGCAGGGCATGACCGGCTACATGGGGGAAAACGGGCTCCGTTCAGCAGGAACATGTTTATCGTCATGCAATCCAGGCGATGGCTGAGGTTTGGTCATGGCGGTCCTCAAGCAGCGGGCTTCGCTCCCGAACGGGGCTCGAACGCGAGTCGTTCGGGAGGCCGCTAGCCGACGAGCTTCACCGTCAGCCCGGGCAAAAGGGCCTCGGGCTGCAGCACGCGCAGGCCATCCTCGAGCAAATCGCCCGGGCTGCCCTCCATGCCGCCCTCCGGCGCGGCCAGCGCGCCGCGGTCTCCCGCCGGAGCCGGCGCCGGAGTCGGCGCCGCGCTTCCGCCGGGCGTCGGCGCGCCGCCGGCCGGACCGGCTTCGCGGGCGCCTTCCGGTCCGGCCTCGGGGCCGGGCGCAGGGGCCGGGGCCGCGGCAGGTCCTTCGAGGATGACGGACGGCTGCGGCTTGTACGTGTCGCGGGACAGGCGGACGCGCGACACTTCCTTGCCGTCTACATATTTGATCCGGTACGTCTCGACGATGTAGCCGGTCCGGCCTTTTTTCTGCACGATCTGCTGTCCCGGCGCCAGCCCTCCGCTGCGGCGCAGCTGCACGGGGGCGGGCAGCGTGCGCACCGTCTTGGACGCGACGGAGTAGCGCACCTCGCGCGGCATCGTGCCGAACAGCTTGATCGTCAGCTGCCCGCCGCCGGAGGTGGCGCGGATGACGAGATGCTTGCCGGTCGTATTGCGGAAGCGGAAGTTGATGACGCCTTCGGCGAACGTCGCGTCCTGGCCCTTGGGCAGGTAGGAGACGGGCACGGAGTGGTTGCGCCGCTCGACGATCTCCAGGCCGGCGCGCAGCGCGGCGTTGTACAGCGTGCTCGACACCTGGCAGATGCCGCCGCCGATGCCGCGCGTGAACTGTCCGTTGAGGATGACGGGAGCCTCGCGGTAGCCGGTCTCGCGCTCCGTGATGCGGATGATCTCGCCGTAGTCGAACACCTCGCCCGGCTTCATCTCCCAGCCGTCGAGCGTGCGCGCCGTCTCCGAGACGTTGAACGCCCGCCCCTGCGAGCTGGTCCGATAATCGGTCGAAAACGAAGCGATCCGCCGCTCGACGCCCTCCGCCTTCAGCGACTCGACCGTCTTGGCCGGCGCGACCGAGCGGAGCAGCAGCGGCGTCTCGCGGGAGGCTTCGCGGCCGAGCTCCCGCAGCAGCGCCGGCCCGTCCAGGCCGCGCAGCCGCGCGCCGGAGCGGGCCGGGGCGGGCTCGGCGGGGCCGAGCCCGGCGGAGGCCCAGCGCAGCAGCTCCGCATGCTGGCGGTCCAGATCGAGATGCATGACGCTGCGCCCGGGCGTATAGACGACCTGGTCGTAGGAGGTGATCGTCCGCACGGCGTCCACCGGCTTGCGCTCGTCATAAAAGCCCCATTCCGAGCGGATCGCCGCGTCGAACGCCTGCCGATCGTCCAGCAGCCGCACGGGCAGCTGCCGCTCCCAGCGCCAGCGGTACTTGGCCCGCTCCCAGGCCGAGCCGGTGCCGAGCCGTTTCAGCGCGGCCTCCGCGCCGCTCGCATCGAGCCGCAAGCCGAGCTCGGCGAGCGTCCAGCCGCGGCTGCGCTCGGCGCCGCTCTCGCCCGGCGGAGCGCCGTCTGCGGCCTGCGCCGGAGCGCCCCCGTCGCCGGAGCTTGCCGTCCCTGGCGACGGTGCTCGGCTGCTCGCTCCGTTCGCTGCGCCGCCGCTGCCGGCCGCGTCCGCGGCGGCAGGCTTGTCCGCGCCGAAAGAGGCGGACGGGGTTCCGTCCGCCAGCGTCACGACGCGGCTGTCGAGCGCCTGCCGGTACGTCTGCAGCAGCTGCAGCGCTTCGGCGCGGTGCAAGCCTCCAAGCGGCAGGCCGGCGGCTTCCGTGCCGGCGGGCACCTTGTCCTTGGAGCCGTAGATCCAGAGCATCCCCCAGATGGCGGTGGCTGCCAGCGTCAAGGCGAGCACGACGATGAGCAGCAAATGAAGCCTTTTCACAGGACCATCCTCCCTCCGACAAGCTGTCTCCTAGATCTATGCCGGGAGGCGGACGATTATATCCGGCAGATGGGCATTCATGGTAAACTATCCGCTGAAAGGGGCGGAACGAACGTGACCATCAAGGTGCTCATCGCCGACGACAATTCATTCATCCGGGAAGGCATGCGGATCATCCTCTCCTCGTTCGGAGACTTCGAGGTCGTGGCCGCCGTCGAGGACGGCCTGCAGGCGGTCGATTATTGCAAGGAGCATCCGGTGGACGTGGCGCTGCTCGACATCCGCATGCCCGGCATGAGCGGCACCGAGGCGGCCCGGCTGCTCACGGAGGGCACCTCCGTCAAGCCGCTCATGCTCACGACGTTCGACGACGACGCGTCGGTCGTGGAGGCGGTGCGCTGCGGGGCCAAGGGCTATCTGCTCAAAAACAACGATCCCGAGCAGATCGCCGCCGCGATCCGCAGCGTGCACGGCGGCCATAGCGTGCTGCAGGAAGCGGTGCTCGACAAGCTGCGCTCCTTCGCTGCCGGCCTCGGAGCGCCGGCTGACGGCCGATCCGCGCTGCCTGCAGAGGGGGAAAAGCCCGCCCCTGGCGGGCGAAGCAAGAGCGCGGAAGGGGCCGGCCCCGCGGCCGCGCCGTCCGCTTCGCCGCCGGCGCGCGCTCGGGGCGTGGCGCCGTCCGATGCGGCCCCGCCCGGTGCATCGCCCGCTGCGGAGGCGGCTCCGCCGATCGACCGCAGCCGCTTCACCGAGCGCGAGCTCGAGGTGATGGCGGGCATTGCCCGCGGCCTTTCCAACAAGGAGATCTCGCGCGAGCTGTTCCTGTCCGAGGGGACGACCGCGAACTACATCACCTCCATCCTGAACAAGACCGCTCTGGAGCATCGCACGCAGATCGCGATCTATTATCTGACCGGGAAGCTGCGCTGACATGAGCCGCCTCTGGACGATCGGCAACAAGCTGCTGCTGCTGCTCTACCTGGTCTACACGCTGTACTTCGGGCAGCAGGAGGAGCCGTCGGGCTTGCTGCTGCTGTCCTTCCTGCTGTACGCGGCGCTGAACCTATGCGTGCATCTGCTGCGGCAGCCGCGCCTGCAGCAGGCCGCCATCGCGACGGTCATCCTCTTCCTGCTGGCCGTCTCCTGGCTGGAGGCGCCGCCGTTTCTGCTGCTGCTGCCGCTGAGCGCGTACGAGCTCGCCTCGTTCCGCGCCAGGCGGGCGGCGCCGCTGCTGGCCGCCTCGCTGCTGCCGCTGGCGGCGCTCGGCGGCGGACTGGGCGCCGCCTATGCGCTCGTCTGGAGCCTGTCCTGGTTCAACTATGCGACGCTCAGCCGGCTCCATCGACGGTCGCTCCGTCAGGAGGACGAGCTCGATCGGCTGCGCGGCGAGCTGCGCCGCTTGTCCGCCCGCATCGGCGAAGGGCAGGAGCTGCAGCGGATCGCGGAATACGCGGGCCAGCTTGAGGAGCGGAGCCGGATCGCCCAGGAGATCCACGACGGCGTCGGCCACGCGATGACCGGGGCGCTCATCCAGATGGAGGCGGCGAAGCGGCTGCTGGGGGAAGACCCGCAGCGGGCGGGCGGCCTGCTGCAGAACGCGATCGGCATCTCCAAGGGAGCGATCGAGGACATCCGGCGGACGCTCCACCGGATGAAGCCGCCGCCCGAGCAGCTCGGCATGAGCCGGCTGCGCGAAGCGGTCGATGCGTTCCGCGCCTCGAGCGGCATGCAGGCGAGCGTGACGCATGCGGGCGATCTGGAGCGGATCGGGGCGCTGCACTGGCGGATCATCCAGGGCAACGTGACCGAGGCGCTCACCAATGCCGCCCGCTACAGCGGCGCGTCGGCCGTCCATGTCGAGGTGCGCGTGCTCGGGCGCTACGTCCAGGCGGTCGTGTCCGACAACGGCCGCGGCCAGGCGCGCATCGTCAAGGGGCTCGGCATCGCCGGCATGGAGGAGCGCGCCGCGAGCGCCGGCGGCACCGTTGTCGCCGACGGCAGCGACGGCTTCCGCGTGACGACGCTGCTGCCTTGCCCGGAAGCGCAGCGCTGAGCAGGGGTGCCCGCGCGGAGCCGCCGCATGGAGCGGCAAGCGGCGCTTGCGCCGTCTGCGAAGGTCCCGCGCACGCCGGCCGGCCGGGCTTTCCGCGCAACTCCGCCGCTAGAGCGCCTATTCTCGAGCCGAGTTGCTCGGTTTTTCCGCGCAACTCCGCCGCTAGAGCGCCTATTCGAGCCGAGTTGCTCGGTTTTTCCGCGCAACTCCGCCGCCAGAGCGCCTGTTCGAGCCGAGTTGCTCGGTTTTTCCGCGCAACTCCGCCGCCAGAGCGCCTATTCGAGCCGAATTGCTCGGTTTTTCCGCGCAACTCCGCCGCGCGGGGCGGCGGAGTTGCGCCTCTTCTATGTCTGACCTTCAAACGCTCTAGAAGGGTTAGAAGTCGCACAATGCCGACGCCCTGCGCCAGCTTCCTCCGCTCATGAACTTTCTCATACGCAAAGGGTGAACTTATGCACTGACATGAGGTCGCCCTTTTTCGTTAGGATGGGATCAACAAGAACGCGCACGACGAAAGGAATGGGGAGCATGAACGTACTGGAGCTGCGCCAGCTGACCAAAAAATTCGGAGACTTCATCGCCGTCGACGGCATGACGCTGGACGTGAAGGAGGGCGAGATCTTCGGCTTCCTCGGCTCGAACGGTGCGGGCAAGAGCACGACGATCAACATGGTCGCCTCGCTGCTCGTGCCGACGAGCGGCGAGATCCGCATCCTCGGACAGAATGTCCGCAAGCAGACCCGCCAGGCGAAGCTGAACCTCGGCATCGTGCCGCAGGACCTCGCCATCTACGGCGAGCTGAGCGCCTTCGAGAACGTCGCCTTTTTCGCCGGCCTGTACGGCCTGCGGGGCGCCGAGCTGAAGGCCCGAGCCGAGGAGGCGCTCGAATTCGTCGGGCTCTCGGACCGTGCCGGAGCCAAGCCGGACGGCTTCTCCGGGGGCATGAAGCGCCGCCTCAACATCGCCTGCGCGATCGCGCACAAGCCGCGCCTCATCATCATGGATGAGCCGACCGTCGGCATCGATCCGCAGTCGCGCAACTACATCCTCGGATCGGTGCGGCAGCTCAACGAGTCCGGCTGCACCGTCATCTACACGAGCCACTACATGGAGGAGGTCGAGGAGATCTGCAGCCGCGTGGCGATCGTCGACCACGGCAAGATCATCGCCGACGGTACGAAGGAGCAGCTCAAGGCGATCATCACCGACATCAAGGAGCTGTCGATCGAGCTGAAGCCCGGCTCGCCGTACCGGCTGCAGGAGCTGCAGCAGGTGCCGGGCGTGCGCGCGGTGACGGAGAAGGAAGGCGCGCTGCGCGTGCAGAGCGATGCCTCGGTCGACAATTTGAACCGCATCCTCAAGGCGCTGATGGAAGGCGGAGCGGAAATCCGCTCGCTGCAGGAGCTCGAGCCGAATCTCGAGACGGTATTCCTGACGCTGACCGGCCGCAGCCTGCGGGATCGCTGAGGAGGATGGACCGATGACCCCTATGCTGCGCATCGCGCTCAAAGAAATCCGGACCGATTTCCGCGACCGGAAGACCTTTTTCCTGCTGCTCGGCTTCCCGCTGCTGCTCATCCTCATTCTCGGCACGGCGCTGTCCGGCTCCTTCGACTCGGAAAGCGGCGCCGTCCTCAAGCCGCAGGTGCTCGTCCAGGACGCCAGCGGCGGCGACAAGCCGCTTGCCGAGGCGTTCGCCGCGTTCCGCCGCCAGGCCGAGACGAATGGCGTCGTCTTCACCGACGCCTCGGGCACAGCCGACGGCACCGCCGAAGTCGAAGCGGGCCGCTACGACAGCTTCGTGCGGCTGACTCCGTCCGGCATGGAGGTGCACGGCAGCACCCGCCATCCGATCGAGAGCAACATCGCGCAAGGCATGCTGCAGGCGTTCGCCGACCGCTACAACGCGGCGGCGGCGATCGGCGCGCAGCGGCCCCAGGCGCTGCAGACCGCGTTCTCCGCCTCCGAATCGGCCGGCGGTTATGTGCAGGAGCGCTCAATCGACGAGAACCGCAAGCCCGGCTCGATGGACTACTACGCGCTGGCCATGACCGTGGCGGTCGCGCTGTGGGGAGCCCTGTCCTCCGTGCGCCTCGTCGCCGGCGAGAGAGCGCAGGGCACCGCGGCCAGGCTGATGGCGGCTCCGGTGCGCAAGAGCGACATCTTCGCCGGCAAGGTGCTCGGCAACGTCGTCGTGAACAGCGTCTGCATCCTGGCGGTCGTGCTCCTCAGCAAGTGGGCGTTCGGCGCCTACTGGGGCGACAACCTGCCGCTGGCGCTGGCGCTGCTGCTGACCGTCGTGCTGCTGGCGACGAGCCTCGGGCTGTTCTTCAGCTATTTGCTGCAAGGCAAATCGGCAGGCGGAGTCGTCATGCTGTTCGTGCAGCTGGCCGCCTTTTTCGGAGGCGCGTACTTCCCGGTCTCGACGAAGGCCGCGGACGCCAGCCTTCTCAACCTATGGTCGCCGGTCTACTGGGCCAACTCCTCGCTGTCGCGGCTCGTCTATGAGGGTCAGATCGCGCCCGCTCTGCAGACGATGGCGCTCAACCTGGGGCTGGCGCTGCTGCTGCTCGCCGCATCGGCCTGGCATATGAACAAAAAGGAGGAATTGTAGCATGATCAAGGACTTGGCTTGGCTGTTCGGCTTCATGCTGCGCGGCACGTTCCGCAAGCGGAGCAGCTGGATGCTCTATCTGGGCCTCCCGGTCGTCGGCGTGCTGACCTCCGTGCTGCTCTACTCCGGCACGCAGTCGCCGCCGCTGCGGGTCGCGATCGTGAACGAGGACGGAGCGGCGCGCATCGCCGCCGATACGGCCGCCTATGTCGGCGGCCTGCGCGAGGTGCAGGTCCAGGAGCTCGGCCGCGAGGAAGCGAAAAAAGAAATCGCCTCCGGCAGCCTGGACGTGGCGCTCCTGCTGGAGCCTGGCTTTTCGGCCGCCGCCGCCGCGGGCCATCCGCAGGGAATCGCCCTGGAATCGGTCAAGGGAGCGTCGGTGACGGCTTACGTCAAAAGCATGCTGGACGCCTACCTGTCGAATGTCGCGGCGATCAGCCGGGCGGCCGACGGAGACGGCGCGGCGTTCGAGGCGATGTACGCCGCTTATCGCGACGGCGCGTTCAAGCTGACGGCGGAGTCCGCCCGCGATACGTCGGTCGCCCGGTCGATGAGCGCGCAGGCGATCGGCTTCCTCATCCTGTTCATGCTCATGTCGGCCGTGAATCTGTCCGAGATGCTGCTCAAGAGCCGCGAAAACCGCACCTACCTGCGCATCCTGTCCTCGCCGGTGCCGGCCGGCACGTACGTGCTCGCCAATACGCTCGTCAATCTGTCGGTCATGGCCGTGCAGATCGCGCTGGCGCTCGGCGTGATGCGCTTCGGCTTCGGCATCGACGCCGGCATGCCGCTCGCCGAGCTCGGAGCCCTGCTGCTGCTGTTCGGCCTCGTCTCGGTCAGCCTGTCGCTCGCGATCGTCGCCTTCTCCCGCAGCTCGGCGATGGCGAGCGCGCTCTCGAACTTCATCATCACCCCGAGCTGCCTGCTGGCGGGCTGCTTCTTCCCGGCGAGCATCATGCCGGAGACGATCCGCCGCATCGGCGACTTCATGCCGCAGCGCTGGGTGCTGACGTCGATCGACGCCCTGCAGAGCGGCCAATACGCCGACATTCCGCTCCACATCGCGGTGCTGCTCGCCTTCGCGCTGGTGTTTTTCCTGGCGGCGGCGTTCAAGCTCGGGAGGAGCGACGATACGCGCAGCTTCGTGTAACGGACCCGCATCGAACCCATGCCCTCTTTCCGAGGCGCTTGGGTTTTGTTCTTTTCAGCGAAAAAAAGAGCTCCTGGCATTGACGCGACACCATAAGGTGTCGTATTCTAAATGGGCCACCAAATGGTGTCGTATCGACCGGCATGGCGGACGGGGCAGGAAACCGAACCGATGAGGAGGAAATAAAGATGAGCATGCAGACCGGCACAGCAGCGAGCTTGAACGCAAGTCCGCGATCCCGAGGGAAAGCGGCCGCATATTGGACCGTCACGCTGTTTTTCGCGGCGGCGATGCTGCTGAGCGGACTTGGACAGCTGATGCGGCTGGAAGGGAATATCGAGCTGGTGCGGAATCTGGGATACCCGCTTTACCTCATGACCATCCTAGGAATCTGGAAGGCGCTAGGGGTCGTCGCGATCGTCGTTCCCGGCTTTCCCCGGGTGAAGGAATGGGCTTACGCCGGCTTCTTCTTCCTCATGACGGGAGCGGCATGGTCCCATGCGCTCGACCATGAGTACGGTTTTCCGGTTTTCCTCCCGCTGGCGTACGCCGCTCTCGCCGCCGCTTCCTGGGCGCTGCGTCCGCGCAGCCGCAAGCTTTGAGCTTCAGGAGCGCCGCGGGCGCTCGCCCGCCGGGCTCTGAGCAGGTCTGAGCCGGTCCATGCACAACAGGTAAGGGAGAGGACGTCATGAGCGAGAACGGCCCGCAGCGGGATGTGTTCGAAGCCATTGCAGATCCGACCCGGCGCCGGCTGATCCAGATGCTGGCCGCAAAAGAGGAGATTCCGCTTCATGAACTGACGGCGCCGTTCGCCATGGGGCGGACGGCCGTATCCAAGCATCTGGCCATCCTCAAGGAGGCCGGGCTGGTGGCGGACCGCAAGGTCGGCCGGGAGACGCGATTCAGGCTGAACGCCGCTCCGCTCCGGGAGATTCAAGACTGGGTGGCTTTCTATAGCAAGTTTTGGAGCGCCAATATGGCGCGTTTGAATCAGCTTTTACTCGAGGAGGAAGAACAACGATGAGCCAGACGTTAACGATGGATTTTCCGTTTTCGACGACGGTCGAGCAGCTGTGGTCCGCTTTGACCGACTCCAAGAAGCTCGCCAAGTGGGTCGCCAACATCCATACCGGGGAGCCGATGGACAATGATTTCGAGCCGGTCGTCGGCCGCCGCTTCCAGTTCCGCACGACGCCGAACCAGTGGTGGGACGGAGTCATCTCCGGCGAAGTGCTGGTCGTGGAGGAGCCGACGAAGCTGTCCTATACCTGGACCAGCGCCATGGAGGAGCATACGATCGTATGGACGCTGCAGGAGCTCGGTGGCGGCAAGGTCAACCTCCATCTGGAGCAGACCGGCATCTCGACGTCCCAAGCCGTCGAAGGCGCCCGCTTCGGCTGGGGCAAATGGCTGGCCGAGCTGGAGAAGCTTGTCGCCTAGCTGCGGAAAGGCCGGCTCGCGGGGCCGGCCGACAACGGAATCGAAGAGAGGGGGTTCGGCATGACAGCGAATGCGACGAACGCGCGAGTCGATGTCTTTATCAAAAAGGCGCAGAAGTGGAAGGAGGAGTACGAGCTGCTGAGGCAGATCGTGCTCGACTGCGGGCTGTCCGAGGACTATAAGTGGATGCATCCCTGCTACACGCTGGGAGAGGCGAATATCGCGCTCATTCACGGCTTCAAGGACTACTGCGCGCTGCTTTTCCCTCAAGGGGCGCTGCTGAAGGACCCGCAAGGCATCCTCGTCCAGCAGACCGAGAACGTGCAGGCGGCTCGCCAGCTCCGCTTCACGAGCGCGCAGCAGATCGAGGAGATGAAAGAGATCGTGACGGCGTATGTGCTCGAAGCCGTCCAAAACGAGAAGGCCGGGCTGAAGGTGAAGCTGAAGGAGACGGAGGCGTTCCCCATGCCGGAGGAGCTGGAAGCGCGGTTCGCCGAGATGCCGGAGCTCAAGACGGCCTTCGACGCGCTGACGCCGGGCCGGAGGAGAGCTTATCTGCTTCATTTCTCGCAGCCCAAGCAAGCGAAGACCCGCGTGTCCCGGATCGAGAAGTGGACGCAGCCGATCCTGGAGGGAAAGGGCTTGAACGACTAGCCGGTTTCGGCTTGGATGGAGATGGGCATACAGAGGAGAGGAAATCCAATTCAGGAGGCATCGCATGGACACCTCATCCTCGCCATCCGGCAAGCCTTCCCGCTTGCCTCAGCTCCCGGAGTCGCTCTGGCGGGCGACGACGGAGCTGCCCTCATTCCCGTCGCTCCGGGGCACCGTCCGGGCGGACGTCGCCATCGTCGGCGGCGGCATCGCCGGCATTACAAGCGCCTACCTGCTGACCAAGCAAGGCTTCAAGGTCGTCCTGCTGGAAGCCGGACTGCTGCTCGACGGCACGACGGGCCATACGACGGCCAAGATCACCGCCCAGCACGGGGCGATCTACGGCAAGCTGCTCAAGCATCTGGACCGGGAGCAGGCCAAGCAGTATTTCGACGCCAACGACGAAGCGCTCAAGTGGATCGTCCGGACCGTCGCCGAGCTCGGCATCGAGTGCGGGCTGAAGACCGAGGACGCCTACCTGTACGCGGACAACGAGGCAGATCTCGAGACGCTGCGCCAGGAGTGGAAGGCATACGGGCAGATCGGCCTGCCCGGCGAGTGGGTCGACAAGCTGCCGCTCGAAGGGCTTGCGGAGCTCGGCGCGATCAAGCTGCCGGGCCAGGCCCGCTTCCATCCGCTGCAGTATTTGCAGGCGCTGCTGCAGGAGGCGCTGAAGCAGGGCCTCGTCGTCCATGAATACACGACCGTGACGGACAAGGTCGAGGAGGGCAAGCAGGACGGCCGGCTCAAGCTGCGCACGGCCGCCGGCGGCACCGTCGACTGCAGCTGGGCGCTGTCCGCCTCGCATTTCCCGTTCACGGACGGCGGCGGACTGTACTTCTCGCGGCTGCATGCGCAGCGTTCGTACGTGCTGGCGGTCGAGGCGGAAAAGCCTTTTCCCGGCGGCATGTACTTGTCCGTCGGTCAGACGGTGCGCTCGCTGCGCGCGGCCGAGCTGGACGGCCGTCCGGTCGTGCTCGTCGGCGGCGAGAACCACAAGACCGGCCAGGGGCCGCCGATGATCGAGCACTACGAGGCGCTGGAGCGATACGCCGACTCCCTGCTCGGCGTCCGCAGCATTGCGTACCGCTGGTCGGCGCAGGATCTGACGACGCTCGACGAGATGCCTTACATCGGCCCGATCCGGGACAAGCATCCGAACCTGCTGATCGCCACCGGCTTCAACAAATGGGGCATGACGACCGGCACGCTGGCGGCGCTCACGTTCGAGGAGATGGTCCGCACCGGGCAGAGCCTGCATCTGGAGCTGTTCAAGCCGTCGCGCTTCCATGCCGACCCGTCGATCAAGACGTTCGTCCGCGAGAACCTGAACGTCGCCGGACAGCTGCTCGCCGGCAAGCTGGACTCGCCGATGGAATCGCCGGACGCGCTCGCGGCCGGCCAGGGCGGCGTCGTCAAGGTCGCCGGCAAGCGCGCCGGCGGCTATCGCGAGCCGGGCGGCGCGCTGCATCTGGTCGACACGACCTGCACGCATATGGGCTGCGAGTGCAAGTGGAACGCGGGCGACCTCAGCTGGGACTGCCCTTGCCACGGCTCGCGGTTCGGCTATGACGGCACGGTGCTGGAAGGCCCGGCCATCGAGCCGCTCAAGCGGCTGGAGCTTCCGCGGGCGGAGGGCTGACGCTTCGTCGCGGACCGGGAGGTGGGGGAATTCCCGGCAAGGAGAGGATAGGCCGCTGCTAGAGAGAACTCCGTAGCCGCGAGCTATAGTGAATAACGTCGAATCCTGGTATAATCAGGAAGCAGAAAGGGAACGGGCTTTATGGGCGGTCTAGGTTGAGCCTCTCGGAAGGGAGGTCATGCCATGACGGTTAAGGATGCGTTGGATCTTATGATCGGCTTCGGCGGGCTGCTGCTCGCCTTGTTATCGCTGGTCGTTTCGATCGTCGCCCTTAACAAAAAGAAATAGGCCGCCCGCCCTGGAAGGTAGCGACCTATTCCTATGAGTTGATATCCTGCCAGCCTAACCGCTCTTAAAGCGGCCGATCTGCCAAGCCGTGGACGTTACAGCGTCTGCGGCTTGTTTATGTTATGCATTCTACTCCCATATTATCACAAGTCCGCCGTAATTGAAACCGCCAGCAGCCTTGGACGGCCCGTGCCGATCAAGGTTTTTCAACGTTTTCAAGAAAACCAAAACCGAACCCTCGCTCTCCCCGTCTAATAGCGAAGGTGAACGAGAAAGGACGGCGAGGGAATGTCGGAGCGCATGGAACAACGGGGCCAAGAAGCGGCAGAGCTCGTCCGCCGGGCGCAGAAGGGCGAGGATGAGGCGTTCCTCGAGCTGATGGCCGGGGCCAAGGAGCAGCTGCTGCGCATTGCGCTCGCCTATCTCCGGGACGAGGAGGCGGCGCTCGAATGCCTGCAGGAGACGACCTGCCGCGCTTACGCGGCGCTTGGGAGGCTGCGCCAGCCGGAGCATGTCCGCACCTGGCTCGTCCGCATCCTGCTGAGCGCCTGCGCCGATGAGCGCAGGCGGCGCAAGCGGCAGCAGCCGGTGCCGGTCGTGCCGGAGAGCGCGGCGGGCGGCGAGCATCCGGGCGCGCGGCTGGAGCTGGAGGAGGCGGTGGCCGGCCTCGAGCCCAAGCTGCGCCAGCTCGTGCTGCTGAAGTATGCGGAGGACATGACGGTGGCGGACATCGCGCGGACGCTGGAAAAGCCGGAGGGCACGATCAAGACATGGCTGAACCGGGCGCTGCGGCAGCTGCGCCGGGAGCGCGGCGCGAAGGAGGGGATGGAGCATGGATGATCGGCATGGAGAACGGTTGGATCCGAAGCTCGATCGGCATGGAGAAAGGCTGGAGCAGGGGCTTGCCGAGCTGGGCGGACGCCCGCCGTCGCCGGAGCTGCTGCTGCGCGCGGATGCCGCTATTGCCGCGGGCATGGCGCAAGGCCGGCTTCGCCGCCGCAGCCGTCGCCGCTGGCAGCGCCTCGGCTCTGCGGCGCTGACGCTTGCGCTCGTGCTGGCGGTCGGACTCGCGTCGATCCGCATCTCGCCGGCTTTCGCTTCGGCAGTGAGGCAGCTGCCCGGCATGGCGGCGATCGTGGACGCGATCCGCGAGGAGTACAGCCTGAACCGGACGGTGCAGGACGCGCTCGACGAAGGCTACCTGCAGCCGCTGCATTTGACCCAGGATCACGAGGGCGTAAAGGTGACGCTGGAGGGGCTGGTCGCCGACGACTATCGGATGATGTTCGTGTATACGGTGGCGGGACTCGGCGAGAACGAGCATGCGGATGTAGGAAAGGTGAGGGCGCTTGACCGGAACGGACAGAGCGTCATCCAGGGAGCGGGCTTCTCGTTCGACGGGAGGGAGGAGGCGGTCAAGCGCCAGACGATGGAGCTGATGCTGCAGCCAGGCAGTCCGCTCCCCGATTGGCTCGACCTGCAAGTCGAGGTGGCCGGAGCTCCGTACCGCTTCCAGTTTCCCGTCGACCGCGAGCTGTTCGCCGACAAGTCGCGCACGCTGCCTTTGGAGGAGACGATCTCGATTGAAAATCAGCAGCTGCGCTTCACGAGCATGCGCATCTCGCCGCTGAGCGTCGCCATCGAGGCGGAGTACGACCCGGCCAACACGATGAAGCTGTACGGCCCCGTCGACATGAAGCTGACGGACGATTCCGGCACGGAGTGGGGAGGAGTCGGCTATTCGGCGGGCAGCTTGGAGGAGCACAAGGTGCGCTTCGAGTTCCAGAGTCCTTATTTCCGCCAGCCCAAGTCGCTCTACTTGAGCGGCAAGACGTTCCGCGCCTTGCCGAAGGACAAAGGCCTCATCGTCCTCGACGCGGAGAAAGGCGAGCTGCTGGCAGCGCCGGACGACCGCCTGAAGCTGATCTCCAGCAGCGTGGATGCGAAAGGAATGAAGCTCGGCTTCGAGCTGCGCGTCGACGGGCCGGACTCTCCATCGCGCTCCTACTCGGTGCTCGGCAGCGATTTTACCGATGCGGACGGCAGAAGCTTCGGGCTGCATCTGCAAGGGGGCACGGAGACGAGCGACCCGGACGGAAGGCAAAAGCTCAGCTACACGTACGGCCCCGGCGACTACAAGCAGCCGCTGACATTCGAGATCTCCAATTATCCGAATTATATCGAAGGCGAGTACCGGATCCGGCTGCCTCTGGAAGAGCTCCCGCCGGAACAATAGATCATCTCCTCCGAAGCCGCTCTGCGAAAGCAGGCCGGCTTCTTTTTTTCGACATTTATCTACAAAGCGAGAGCCGCTAGCCGATGTAAATAAGGAGGCTTGAAACGCTCCGGTCCGGAGCATTCGACAGTCTTGCCGCCTGCGGCGATGTCGAAAGCCCGCGCCTCAGCGCGGCGAACGATGAGAATTGTGAAAATGAAGGAGAAAACGGCTTTCTGGAAAGGAAATCCGGTTTTTCTGTCGAACAGTCATAAGCGGAAAAAAGACAGGATGTGAGCGATACCCGTGATTGAAATGATGGACATCTGGAAGACCTACCCGAACGGCGCTCATGCGCTCAAGGGCATATCCGTGGTCATCGACCGCAATGAATTCGTGTACATCGTCGGGCCTTCCGGCGCCGGCAAGTCCACGTTCATGAAGCTGATCTATCGCGAGGAGTTCCCGACCAAAGGGCAGCTGTTCGTGAACGGCTTCAATATAGGCAAGCTCAAGCCGCGCAAGATCCCGTACGTGCGGCGCAATATCGGCGTCATCTTCCAGGATTACCGGCTGCTGCCCAAGCTGACCGCCTACGAGAACGTCGCGTTCGCGATGGAGGTCATCGAGGCGCCGCGCAAGCTGATGAAAAAGCGCACGATGGAGGTGCTCGAGCTCGTCGGGCTCGGCGGCAAGCATGCGCATCTGCCCGCCCAGCTGTCCGGCGGCGAGCAGCAGCGCGTCGCGATCGCGCGCGCGATCGTCAACAATCCGAGCGTCATCGTCGCCGACGAGCCGACCGGCAACCTCGATCCCGAGACGAGCTGGGGCATCATGAACCTGCTCGAGGAGATCAATTTCCGCGGCACGACTATCGTCATGGCCACCCATAACCGCGAGATCGTCAACACGCTGCGCAAGCGCGTCATCGCCATCGAGAACGGACTGATCGCGCGCGACCAGGCGAGAGGGGAATACGGCTATGAAGCTTAGGACGCTGGCGAGGCATCTGCGCGAGGGCGTCCGCGGCATCTTCCGCAACGGCTGGATGAGCTTCGCGTCGATCAGCAGCATCTTCATCTCCCTGTTCATCCTCGGCGTATTCGTGCTGCTGGCGCTCAACGTCAGCAAGCTCGCCGACCAGCTCGAGAGCCAGGTCGAGATTCGGGCGTTCCTGCAGCTGGACGCTACGGCGGAGAGCGCCGCCGCGCTGGAGACCAAGCTGCGCGCCATCCCGGAGGTCAAGAGCGTGGAGTACCGCACGCCGGAGCAGAACCTGCAGGAGATGAGCGAGATGCTCGGCGCCGACGGCAAGCAGCTGCTGGAGGACTACCAGGGCGAGGACAACCCGCTGCCGGCGAGCTTCACGATCGAGGTGTACGACCCGCAGACGATCGCGGCCGCCGCGTCGCAGGTGCAGGCGGTCAGCGCCGCGCAGGACCCGCCGGCGTTCCAGCAGATCAAGTACGGCCAAGGCACGGTCGAAACCTTGTTCAAGATCACGGGCGCCGTACGCAACATCGGCCTCATCATCGTCGCCGGACTGGCCGTGACGGCGATGTTCCTGATCGCCACGACGATCAAGACGACGATCATCGCCCGTCAGCGCGAGATCGGCATCATGAAGCTGGTCGGAGCGACCAACGCGTTCATCCGCTGGCCGTTTTTCGTCGAGGGGGCGCTGATCGGCTTCCTTTCCTCGGCGCTGACCGCCGCCGTCGTCGTGCTCGGCTACGGCGAGCTCATCCGCCAGTCCGAGTTCGACCTCGGCCTGATGAGCATCCGGCTCGTCTCGATGGAGGAGGCGGCCGGCATCATCGTTCCGGTAACGATCGGCATCGGCACGCTGCTCGGCGTGTGGGGAAGCGTGTTGTCCGTCCGCAGATACTTGAAAGTGTAGGAGGAAAGCAGCTTGAACAGAACGATCCGCAAGCTGGCCGGCTCCGTGCTCGCCGGCGCGCTTATCCTGACCGCCATGCCGCAAGCGGCCGGCGCGCTGTCGCAGTCCGAGAAGATCAACCGCGAGCTCAAGCAGGTCCGAGAGCAGATGCAGGCGGCCGCGCAAGGGCGCAAGCAGGCCGATGCGCAGTCCAAGACCGTGCTGACGCAAAAATTCTACACCGCCGAATCGCTCAAGGCGGTCATGACCGAGATCGACACCGTCGGCTCGCGCATGAGCGCCGTCCAGTCGCAGGTATCCAGCACGACGCAGGCGCTGGAGCAGACAGCCCGCGAGCTGGACGAGGCGGAGCAGCGGATCGCCCGGCAGGACGAGCGGCTGCAGTCGCGCATGCGCGTCACCTACATGAACGGCCGCGTCAGCTACCTCGACGTGCTGCTGAACGCGACGAGCTTTTCCGACTTCCTGGGCCGTCTCGACTCGCTGCACACGATCATGGTGCAGGACAAGGAGACGCTGTTGGACCGCAAGCAGGACAAGCAGCTCGTCGTCGCCAAAAAAGCCGAGGTCGAGCAGAAGCTGGCCGAGGTGAAGAGTCTGTACGCCAAGGTGGCCGAGTACCAGCAGGTGCTGGCCAGCAAGGAAGCGCAGAAGACGCAGCTGATCTCCTCCTACAACACCAAGCTCGACGAGCTCGGCGACATCAGCGAGGAGCAGGAGAAGCTGCTGCTGGAGCTGGCCGCCAAGGAATCCGCGCTCATCAAGAAGAAGAACTCGCTGAAGACGACCTACAGCGGGGGCCAGCTCGGCGCGCCGGTGAAGGCCTCGTACCGGCTCAGCTCGCCGTTCGGCTATCGCATCCACCCGATCAGCGGCACTCGCAAGCTCCATGCCGGCGTCGACATGGCCGCTCCGGCGGGCACGAACATCTACGCCGCGGAAGGCGGCATCGTGCTCGTCGCCCAGTGGTGGAGCGGCTACGGCAACTGCATCGTCATCGACCATGGCGGCGGGTTGTGGACGATCTACGGCCATATCCGCGACGGCGGCATCCTGGTGGAAAAGGGCCAGACCGTCAAGCGCGGCGAGCATATCGGCGAGGTCGGCTCGACCGGCAACTCGACCGGCAACCACCTGCACTTCGAGGTGCGCAAAAATGGCGAGCCGGTCAATCCGCTTCCTTACTTGAAAGGCAAAGCGAACTGAGGAATGCGGCGAAACGCGGGCATGGCGCCCGCGGCTCAAGCAACAGGAAGGAACCGTCCGGGCGATTCGCTTGGACGGTTTTTTGCTATACTGGATTTAGGAAGATGTGGGAAACGAATTCAGAAGGACGGTGATCGCATGGATGCGCGCCTGGACCTGGATATCGCGGTGGACGAGATTGAAAAGGCCGTCTCGCCGGATCTCCTCCTGCTCTTCGGCTCGGCCGCGGCCGGTCGGATGCGGGCGGACAGCGATATCGATCTCGCCTATTACGGCGGCAAGCCGCTCTCTGCTTACGAAAGGTTCCTGCTGGCGCAGAAGCTGGCCGGCCGGCTGGGCAGGGAGGTCGACCTGGTCGATCTGAAGGAAGCTTCGACGGTCATGCAGATGCAGATTTTAAGCGAAGGCCATACGCTCCGCTGCAAGGACGAAGACCTGGATCTCCGGCTCCGGACTCAGGTCTATAAAATGTATGCCAAGCTCAACGAGGAGCGTTCGCCCGTGCTGCGGTCGATCCGGGAAAGGGGGAGCATCTATGAAGCATGACGTCATCCTCAATAAAGCGGCAAACATCGAACGCTGTTTGAGACGGATCGGAGAAGTGTATCAAGGGAGACCCGAACACCTGAACGACTTTACGAAGCAGGACTCGATCGTGCTCAATCTTCAGCGCGCCTGCGAAGCGAGCATCGACTTGGCGATGGCGGTCGTGGCATCAGGCAAGCTCGGCGTGCCGCAGACGAGCCGGGACGCCTTTGAGCTGCTGGAGCAGAGCGGACGGCTTGACTCCGAATTGGCGGACAAGATGAAGGCAATGGTCGGCTTCCGGAATATCGCCGTACATGATTATCAGAAGCTTAACCCGGATATCCTCCGCTCCATCCTGGATCTGCATCTAGGGGACTTCACAGACTTCGCCCGCGCGATGCTCGCTTCGGACGGCTAGCCGGCAAGCCGCCTCGCGGCTCCTGCCATCGTTGCCAAATAATCCGCTCCTCTCTGTCGCATACTAAGCGGCGGAAGATCCGGCTCCCGTGCAGGAGCGCCGGACGAAGAGAGGAGAGGGAGCATGAACCGAAACGAAAACGCAGCGGCCGGGCCGCGCCGGCTGAAGGCGGTGCTGTCGGCGTCGCTGGCCGCGGCGCTGCTGCTGGGAGGAGCATGGCCGGCGGGAGAGGCGGGCGCGAAGCCGGCATCAGCGGAAGCGGCGCGCCCGGCGCAAGCCGGAGAGCGTCAGGACGCCTCCGCCGGCTTGACCAAGGAGGAGGCGCAGCGGCTGAGCGCCGTGATGGAGCTGATCCAGCGCCAATATTACGAGCCGGTCGACCGCGACAAGCTCATCAGCGGCGCGCTCAGCGGCATGGTGCAGGCGCTGGGCGACCCTTATTCGACCTACATGGACGCCGGGGCGGCGAAGCAGTTCTCCGAGACGGTCGAAGGCGCGTTCGGCGGCGTCGGCGCGGAGGTGACGTCCGAGAGCGGCAAGGTCGTCATCGTCTCGCCGATCAAGGGCTCCCCGGCCGAGAAGGCCGGCCTGCAGGCGAAGGACGTCATCCTGTCCGTGAACGGCGTCGGCCTGTCCGGACTGCCGATCTCCGAGGCGGTCGCCAAGCTGCGCGGGCCGAAGGGCAGCGCGGCCGAGCTGGTCATCCTGCGGGCGGGAAGGGCCAATCCGTTCGCGGTGAAGCTGATGCGCGCCGAGATCGACATCGAGACGGTCGAAGGCAAGCGGCTGGCGGACGGCATCGGCCTGATCGAGATCCGCCAGTTTTCGCTGAATACGGCCGACCGGTTCGCGGCTGAGCTGGCCAAGCTGGAGAAGCGCGAGCTCAAAGGGCTCGTCATCGACGTGCGCAACAATCCCGGCGGCATCCTGCCGGTCGTGGAGCGGATCGCGCAGCCGTTCGTGCCGAAGGGGAAGCCCATCCTGCAGATCGCGCAGCGCGGGGCGAAGCCGGAGCAGGTGCTGTCGGAGGGCGGCGGTAAGCCGTATCCGGTCGCGGTGCTGATGAACAAAGGCAGCGCCAGCGCCTCGGAAATCCTCGCCGGAGCGCTGCAGGAATCGGCGGGCGCGGTGCTCGTCGGCGAGACGTCTTTCGGCAAGGGGACCGTGCAGGTCAGCTACGACCGCCAGCTCGAGGGCGGGCTCGTCAAGATGACGATCGCCAAGTGGCTGACCCCGAGCGGCGGCTGGATCCACAAGCGCGGCATCAAGCCGGATGTGGCGGTCCGTCCGCCCGCGCTGTACGCCGCGACGCGGCTGTCCAAGACGGCCACGATCCCCGCCGATGCGATCAGCGACGACGCGAAAAGCCTGCAGGTCATGCTGAAAGGGCTCGGCTACGACCCCGGACGCTTGGACGGCTATTACAGCAGCGGCACCGCCGAGGCAGTGCGCGGCTTCCAGCGGGCCAGCGGCCTGCGGGCGAGCGGCCAGGCCGATCCGGCGACCCAGCGCAAGCTGGAGGAGGCGGTGCAGGCTTGGGTCAGCGGAGACGAGCATGACACGCAGCTCGAGGCGGCCGTGCAGGCGCTTCGCGAGGGCAAGGGGGCGCCGCGGCATTGAGCAGGGGCGCCTTCGACCAGAGGCCGGATTCTTCCTTCAGGGGAGGAATCCGGCCTCTGCGCGTCGAAACCATACGGTCTAGCCAGCCTGAAGGAAAATGAGGTGCTTGCTTGGAACTGACATTGGAGCTGCTGCGGCAGTACGGCTCGGCGGCGCTTGGGCTGCTGGCGCAGCCTTATTATTATTTGGCCTTGATCGTTATGGGATTCCTCTATCGACGGCTCGCCGTCACGGAGCGTTCGCACTTCCACGTGCGGCTGCATGCCTGGCCGCTGCTGCTGCTCCGGGCCGCTGGATGGGGCTTGCTGGCGGGCGCCGGCGTCAGCATCGCCGCCGCCTTCATCGGCGCGGCGCTGACGCCGGATGCCGTGCTTTGGCTCTGGGGCACGGCCGCTGCGCTCGCCCTGCTGCGCGTACGCTTCCTATGCTTCGCCTACAGCGCAGGCGTGCTGGGCGTGCTGCAGGCAGCCAGCGGCTTGCTGTCGCTGGAAGAAAGCGGCGGGACGGCCGGACGGCTCGGGACGTCGCTGGCGGCGCTCGACATGCCGGGCCTGCTGCTGCTCGTCGCTCTGCTGCATGTCGCGGAGGCGCTGCTCGTAAAGAGGGATGGGCAGCGACTCGCCTCGCCGCTTTATTTGGAGGGCAAGCGGGGCAAGCTGATCGGCGGCTACTCGCTGCAAGGCCTGTGGCCCGTGCCGCTGCTGCTGCTCGTGCCGGCCTCCGGCGGAGCGGAAGGTGCCGCTGCCGCGCTGCCCTGGACGCCGCTGCTCGGCGGAGAGGGCTGGAGCGCCGGCTGGACGGTGCTGGCGCTGCCGGCCGTCATCGGCTTCACGGACCTGGCGCTGTCCGAGCTGCCCAAGCAGGCGGCCCGCCTCGCCTCGCGCCGGCTGCTGATCTACAGCCTGATCCTCGGCGCGCTTGCGCTGGCGGCGTCGTACGCCCGGCCGCTCGTCCTGGTCGCTTCGCTGGCGGCGCTCGGCCTGCATGAAGCGCTGACGCGGCTGGCGGAGCGCCGGGAGCGGCAGCGGCCGCCGCGGTTCGTCCATGACGAGCGCGGCCTCTGCATCCTCGGCGTGCTGCCCGGCACGCCGGCGCAGGAGATGGGGCTCGAGGCCGGCGAGGTGCTGCGCAAGGTGAACGGACGAGGCGTGCGCACCAAAGAGGAGCTGCATGCCGCCCTGCACGAGAACTCCGCCTTCTGCCGGCTCGAGGTGCTCAACCTGGACGGACAGGTCAAGTTCGTGCAGCGGGCCCGCTTCGCCGGCGAGCATCATCAGCTGGGCGTGCTGCTCGCGCCGGACGAGGATGCGGCCTACAGCGCCGTCCCGGGCCGCGGCTCCGTGCTGGCGCTGCTGCTGCGGCGTGGACACAAGGTGCGGCGCAGAGCGTCCGGCGAGCCGCCGTCCATGGAGGCTTAGGCGCGGACAAGGTCGGAGACGCGGACATGAACGCAGCTGCAGGCGCAGGGACCGGTCAGCCACGGACGCGGCCGGATGCGCAGCCGAAGTCGCGCGGTTAGGCGATGGCAGGCGCAGGTGAAGGTGTAGGCGCAGGTGCAGGTGCAGGCGCCGGCATAGGCATAGGTGCAGGTGAAGGTGCAGGCGCCGGCATAGGCATAGGTGCAGGTGCAGGTGCATGTGAAGGTGCAGGCGCAAGTGCAGGCGTAGGTGCAGGCGCCGGCGTAGGTGAAGGTGCAAGTGCAGGCGCCGGCATAGGCATAGGTGCAGGTGCAGGCGCCTGCGCAGGCGGATCGGCCCGGAACGGGCCTTTTTGCCTTGGCCAACACGATCAGGAAAGAAGGAAAAGGCATGAGCGAAGCCACAGGCCTGAAAAAGCGGCTGGCGGAAGCGGGCAAGGGCAAGGGCGCGGGCGGCATGGTGGCCTTCCTGCTCAAGTGGCTGGCGCTCGGCTCGCTCGTCGGGGCATTGGCGGGCACGGCGTCGGCGTTGTTCCTGTGGAGCCTGGAGCTGGCGACGGAGACGCGGCTGGAGCATTCCTGGCTGCTGTTCCTGCTGCCGGCGGCGGGCTTTTTCGTCAGCTGGATCTATCGGCAGTACGGAGGAACGGCGATCCGAGGCAGCAATCTGATTTTGGAAAGCATCCACGAGGGCCGCGAGCGCATCCCGCTGCGCATGGCCCCGCTCGTGCTGGGCGGCACCGTGCTGACCCATCTGACGGGCGGCTCGGCAGGCCGGGAAGGGACGGCCGTGCAGATGGGCGGCTCGCTCGCCTGGCTCGCCGGCACGCTCGTCCGGTCCGGCGCCGCCGACCGGCGCATCCTGCTGCTCTGCGGCATGGCCGGCGGCTTCGGCTCCGTGTTCGGCACGCCGCTGGCGGGCGCGGTGTTCGGCGTCGAAGTGCTGGCGATCGGCATGCTGCGGCACGGGGCGCTTTACCCTTGCCTCGTGGCCGCGCTCGTCGGCGATGCCGTGACGCGCGCCTGGGGCATCGGCCATGCCGCCTATCGGATTGGCGAAGTGCCGGCCGAAAGCTTCGGCACGCTGGCGGCCGTCGCCATCGCGGCCGTCGCGTTCGGCCTGGCGGCGAGGCTGTTCATCGCCGCCGTGCACGGCGTGCGGCGCTTGGCGACGCGGCTGGTCGCGCCGGCGCCGGGGCGCGCCGCAGCTTGCGGCGCCGTCATCGTGCTGCTGGCGCTGCTGGTCGGCGGAGGGGATTACCTTGGCCTGAGCCTGCCGCTGCTGCAGGACTCGTTCGCTCCTGCGGGGACGGTCGAGCCGTTCGCCTGGTTATGGAAGCTCGTCTTTACGGCGCTCACGCTCGGCGCGGGCTTCCAGGGCGGCGAAGTGACGCCGTTGTTCGTCATCGGCTCGACGCTCGGCCATGCGCTCGCTCCGCTGCTGCAGCTGCCGGCTCCGCTGCTCGCGGGGCTCGGCCTGGTCGGCGTGTTCAGCGCGGCGGCGAACACGCCGCTCGCGTGCTTCGTGCTCGGCCTGGAGCTGTTCGGCGCCGACGCGGCGGCCTATCTGCTCGTCGCCAGCGTCATCGCCTATCTCTGCTCGGGCTCCGCGAGCATCTACTCTTCCCAGCGGCGGACGATCCGCAAGGACGGCCGGGAGCCGGTCGGCTGAGCGAAGCCGCCTTCTGCCCGGCGGCTGTTGCAGGCTCTGCCCGGCGGTGTAAGTCGATGTCCGCCGGTGTCCGCCGAAAGGACTCTGCCGATCTCGGACTCCTCAACCCGGCGGCTCCGTTGGTCTCCAGCATGCGCCCCGACACCGGAGCTACGCGGAAAAACCGAGCAACTCGGTTCGACCGGATGCCTCGTCGGCGGAGATACGCGGAAAAACCGAGCAACTCGGTTCGACCGGATGCTCCGACGGCGGAGATGCGCGGAAAAACCGAGCAACTCGGCTCGAACGGATGCTCCGACGGCGGAGATGCGCGGAAAAACCGAGCAACTCGGCTCGAATGGATGCTCCGACGGCGGAGATGCGCGGAAAAACCGAGTAACTCGGCTTTAGTTGTTGCATTGGGGAGCGTGGATCAAGACTGCGACCCGAAAAAGTCGGGTTGCATAGTCCCGGCAGCACGCTCGGCAAGCTGCAACCCGAAAAAGTCGGGTTGCAGAGGACCGCGAGCGTGCCCGGCAAGCTGCAACCCGAATAAGTCGGGTTGCAGAAGCCCGACAGCCCGCCCGGCAAGCTGCAACCCGAAAAAGTCGGGTTGCAGAAGCTCGGCAGCGCGCTCGGCAAGCTGCAACCCGAAAAAGTCGGGTTGCAGAAGCCCAGCAGCGCGCTCGGCAAGCTGCAACCCGAAAAAGTCCGGTTGCAGAGTCCCGACAGCCCGCTCGGCAAGCTGCAACCCGAAAAAATCGGGTTGCAGAAGCCCGACTGCCGCTCGACCCGAGCGAAGCACAAAAAAAGCTCTTGCCCTCCGGTCCTTCGGACCGGGGCAAGAGCTTTTCACTTTACTTCGAGTTGCTTGCGGCATTCTCTGCCGGAGCATTCTCCGCCGGAGCGTTTTCGCTCGATCCGTTCTTCTCCGCGCTGCCGTTCGTGTTCTGCGAAGGGTCGAGCGTGTTCGTGATCGTCGCCTTGGCGCGCAGATCGGTGATGAGCGTCTGGGACAGCGTGCTCAGCTGCTGGTTCTCCAGCGTCTTCCGGATCTCTTCTTTTTTGTCCTCGAGCGTCGGGGTCGTCGCTTCCTTGCGGTCCACCAGCTTGATGATGTGGTAGCCGTAATCGGACTTGATCGGAGCGCTGATCTCGCCGATCTTCATGCCGAAGGCCGCTTCCTCGAACTCCGGCACCATCGAGCCCTTGCCGAAGAAGCCGAGGTCGCCGCCGTTGGCCGCGCTGCCCGTATCGGTGGACTTCTCCTTGGCGATCGCCGCGAAGTCGCCGCCGTTCTTAAGCTGCTTCTCGATCGCATCCGCTTCTTCCTTGGTCGCGACGAGGATGTGGGACGCCTGCACCTGCTCCGGCGTAGCGAAGCTTTCCTTGTTCTCTTCATAGTTCTTCTTGATATCCTCGTCCGACACCTTCACCTGGTCGGCGAGCAGCTTGCGCATCTGCACCTGCATGAGCATCTGCTTCTTCAGGTCGTCCAGCGACATGCCGGACTGCGCCAGCGCGTTCTCGAATTCCGCCTCGGAGGTGAAGTTCTTCTTGATGTCCTCCAGCTCGGCGTTTTCTTCTTCTTCGGTAACCGCGACGCTTTTATTGTCGGCTTCCTGGTCGACGAGCTTCATCGTGACGAGCTGGTCGAGCGCGGACTTGCCGTAGGTCGGAGCGAGCATGTCGTACAGCTCGTCCTTCGTGATCTTCTCGCCGTTGACCGTCGCGACGGCCTCGCCGCCTCTATTCGAAAAGAGGCTGACAAGCGCGATGATCAGGCCGACCGCCAGCACGAGGGAAGCGATCATCCATCCGGTCGCCGCGCCAGAGCGCTTCGGGCCGCCGCCGTCTCCGTCGCCTTGGACGCCGTCGTTGTCGAGCGGCAGATCGGCTGCTCCCGCGACCGGCGTCACCGGCACCGAGCCGAACGCGCGCTCCGGATCGGCGGTGTGCACCTCCGCATCGTACTCGGCCTCGCGGAGGGCGTCCTCGGAGCGGCGCTCCGAGACTTCCTCTTCGGCTTGAATCGTCTCTTCGGCGCGCTCGCTGCCGGAATCGCCGGCGAAGTCCGCGCCTTCGCGCGTCGCCGTATCTTCCGGCGTCAGATGGTCGTTGCCGTTCGCGTCAAGCGGATCTTTCTTATGGTCTGCCATTCGAAAATTGACTCCCTTCTGTGTGTGGACGGGACTTGTCCCGGTTGTTCGCTCCTCGCATCATATCAAATCCGGGGAGCGCTTACCTTAACGGAACATGAAAAGCAGCTGCGCTTCTTACATCTTCTCCCGGAGAAAGCCGACCGTGGCTTCCAGCGCCGCATCGAGCTCCGGCGTCGCGCCGGCGAACGGATGCGACGCCCCGAACGTATGGCTCGCGCCTTCGAGCAGCAGCGAAGGCTGCTGCGGCGCGGCTTCCTTCAGCCGGCCGAACCCCTCGATCAGCCGCGAGCTGTCCGCGTCGCCCTGGATGAGGAGGACGGGGGCGCGCAGCGAGGCGAGGCGGGCGGGGATGTCGAAGCGATCCGCGTTCCGGTCGAGATCCTCGAAAAACCCCTTGCCGATCGGCATCTGCTGGCCGGTGCGGGCGTTCGGCACGAACGCCTGGCCGTCCCTGCGCGCCGCCGCCTCGAACTCCGCGTCGAACAGGTTCGCCCGGGCGATGCCGTTCCAGGTAACGGCCGCGCGCACGATCGGATGCTCGGAAGCGAAGATGATCGCGTTGCCGCCGCCGCGGCTGTGGCCGCAGATGCCGATCCGCTTGGCGTCGGCCTGCTCCGGATGCGGCAGCTCCCGACCGACGAGCGCGGCGACGATCCGCTCCAGATCGCTCTGCTCGCGGCTGTACGTATTGAGGGCGAATTTGTTCAGCTCGTCGAATTCCTCGCCGCCGCTTACGCCGTTGCGGGAGAAGTTGAAGGTGACGGCATAAAAGCCGGCCTCCGCGATCCGCTCGGCGGCATAGGGCAGGAAGCCCCAGTCCTTGAAGCCCTTGAAGCCGTGGGCGATCAGCACGACGGGCTTGCGCCCGCCGCTCGGAACGAAGCGGACTTCGCCGCGGATTGTGCCGCCGTCGCTCAGCCTGAGCTCGAAAGGGGCTTGGCGAGGCGCTTTGGTTTCCATGCGGGTCATGCTCCTTTCACTTCATAGCTTTTCCAAATCTAAGCATAAACTTCCGTGCCCGTCAGTTCAATCTCAAGTTGCCAAGTTCAGGGCGGTTGAAACCATTCTTCGCGTTTCGCCGTCTGTGTGGTATAACGGAAGCTGAACTTATCCGCTTGCAGCATATAGAAAAGGACGCCGAGCGTCCCTTCAAGGAGATGGAACCATCATGAACAGCAAACGCAATCGAATGCCTGCCGCGTCCGCCCTGCTGCTGGCGGCGGCGTTGACCTTGTCTGCCTGCTCCGGCGCCGCCGCGCCGGAACCCGATGCTTCGCCGGGCGCTTCGGCGACCGCGTCGCCGCCGGCGTCCGCGGGAGGAGGCGGGAGCTCCGCTTCCCCATCGCCGAGCTTGACGCCTTCGCCGTCGTCCTCGCCGACTGCAAAGCCATCGTCCTCGCCGTCCGCCAAGCCGAGCTCGAAGCCGTCCGCCAGTCCGGCGGGGGCGAAGGGCGGCTCCACGGGAGGCTTCTACGAAGCCATCGAGGTGACGGCAAACGCCTCTGCCGCCGCGGCGCTCGTCAACAAGCAGTTCCGGCTGCCGGAAGGGTACGCGCCGAAGGAGCTCGTCTATCCCGACATCCCGTTCACGTTCTCGGAGAAGATCGACAAGCGCAAGCTCCGCAAGGAAGCGGCGGAGGCGCTCGAGCAGCTCGTCGCCGGCGCGGCGAAGGACGGCATCAAGCTCGCCGGCGTGTCGGGCTACCGCTCCGAATCCCGGCAAAAAACGCTGTACGAGGGCTATGTGAAAAAGGACGGCGTCGCGGCGGCCGACAAGTACAGCGCGCGTCCGGGACATAGCGAGCATCAGACGGGACTGGCGATCGACATGTCCGGCATCGACGGAAAATGCGCGGCCGAAAGCTGCTTTGCCGGCACGCCGGAGGCCGAGTGGCTGGCCGAGCACGCGACCGACTACGGCTTCATCATTCGTTATCCGGAAGGCAAGGAAGACATTACGGGCTACAAGTACGAGCCTTGGCATATCCGCTACGTCGGCGTCGAGCTCGCCGCGAAGCTCGCCGAGAGCGGCGACACGCTGGAGGAGCATTACGGCGGAGCGGTTCCGGTCTCGGGCGGCAACTGACCGCAAATGAACATGGAGCCGCCCCCGGTCGATCCCATCGACCGGGGGCGGCTTTTTGGGATGCGGCCGACGCGTCCTGCATGCCAAGGCGCGCCCGCCTGCGTGCCATCGCATACCCGCCTGCGTGCCAAGGCGTGCCCGCCTGCATGCCAAGGCGCGCCCCGCCTGCGTGCCAAGGCGCGCCCGACTACGGGACGTTCGGCAGGGCTCCGCTTCTACACCTGTCCCGTCCTACATACGATACGAAAGGAGAGCAAGCGGGGGAGGTGGAGCGGATGGTCATCGATTGCGCCATCATCGGCGGCGGCCCGGCGGGCTTGGCGGCGGCGCTCGTGCTGGGCAGGGCCCGCCGCTCGGCGCTCGTCGTCGATGACGCCCGTCCGCGCAATGCGGTCACGGCAGCGGGGCACGGCTATCCGACGAGGGACGGCGTTCCGCCCGGAGAGCTGCGGCGGCTGGCCCGGGAGGAGCTGGCGGCCTATCCGGGCATCCGGCTGCGCTCGGGCAAGGTCGCGGCGATCGAGGGCCGGGCGGGCAGGTTCCGGGTGCATCTGGAAGGGGGCGGCGGCTTCGAGGCGCGGACCGTGCTGCTGGCGGCCGGGCTCAAGGAGCAGCTGCCCGACATTCCGGGCCTGCGCGAGCTTTACGGGACATCGCTCTTCAACTGCCCGTACTGCGACGGATGGGAGCTGCGGGATGCGTCGCTGGTGGCGATTTCGACGGGCGGGAATCTTTTTCAACAGGCGAAGCAATTGCTCGTCTGGTCGCGCGATCTGCTCGTCTGCACGCACGGCCGCGGACAGCTCAGTCCGCAGCAGCAGCAGGCGCTGGAGGCGCGCGGGGCGCGCGTCGCCCGCGCGCCGATCGCCGCTCTCGAAGGGAGCGGCGGCAAGCTGCATGCCGTGCGCTTCGCGGACGGCAGCCGGATCGCGCGCAGCGGCGGCTTCGTCACGCCGGACGCGATGCTCGGCACGCCGCTCGGCGCGATGCTCGGCTGCGCGCATGACGCGCATGGCGTGCTGCTCGTCGACGGCTTCGGCCGCACGAGCGTGCCGGGCGTCTACGCCGCGGGCGATACCGCCGGCATGTCGCCGTCGCAGGTCGTCGGCGCCGCCGCGAGCGGCAACCGCGCGGCTTTCTCCATCGGCGGCGACTTGGCCGAAGCGGACTTCGGCCCGGCGTGACGGACGCCGCTCGCCGCGCGGGCACTAGGAAGCGCCCGAGCTGCGGGATGGCTCCTCCGTAGTGGCAATTTTTTGCACTAGGAAGCGCTGCAGCAGCGGATGGCTCTCCTTATTGGCCATTTAGGAAACGCCGCAGCCCGTGGCGGCTCTCCGTCGTGCCGATCTTGGCACTAGGAAGCGCCGCCGCCCGGCACTGGGGCGGCTCAATAAAAAGGCTGTCTCGCCGAGAACGCTCGGGAGACAGCCTCTTTTCCTTTTTCTACCCGTTCAGCACCTGTCCGCCGTTGATGTGGATCATCTGGCCCGACACGTACGACGAGTCGCTGCTGGCCAGGTACACATAGGCCGGGGCGAGCTCATGCGGCTGGCCGGCGCGCTTCATCGGCGTGTCGCCGCCGAACTCGGACACATGCTGCTCGTCGAACGTCGACGGGATGAGCGGCGTCCAGATCGGTCCCGGCGCGACGCCGTTGACGCGGATGCCGCGCTCCACGAGATGGTTGGACAGCGCGCGCGTGAAGCTGACGATCGCGCCCTTGGTGGACGAGTAGTCGATCAGCTGCGGGTTGCCCTCGTAGGCGGTGACGGAGGCGGTGTTGACGATGGAGCTGCCCGGCTTCAGATGGGGGAGCGCCGCCTTGGTCAGATGGAACATCGAGAAGATGTTCGTGCGGAACGTCTTTTCCAGCTGCTCGGCCGTAATGTCCTCGAACTTCGGCTGCGGATGCTGCTCCGCCGCGTTGTTCACGAGCACGTCCAGGCCGCCGAGCGCCTCGACGGTCCTGCTCACCGCTTCCTTGGCGAACGCCTCGTCGCCGATATCGCCCGCCAGCAGCAGGCAGGAGCGGCCGGCCGCCTCGATTTCCTTTTTCGTCTGCTCCGCGTCCGCATCCTCGCTCAGGTAGACGATCGCGACGTCGGCGCCTTCCTTGGCGAAGGCGATCGCCGCCGCGCGCCCGATGCCGCTGTCGCCGCCGGTGATGAGCGCCTTTTTGCCTTCGAGCTTGCCGGACCCGCGATAATCGGGCGCCGCGTAGACGGGGAGCGGATTCATCTCCGACTCGATGCCGGGCTGCTTGTCCTGATGCTGCGGGGGGAACGTCTTCACGGTTTCGGTTGGGCTGGACATGGGATACCTCCTTGGGGGTATAGTGGGATAGGATAAATGTACCCCGATGCCGCCCGGATCAACCGAAAGATCGAGCTCCGGGCCGGCGGAAAGGCAAGGAGGAAACCGCATGAATACGCAAGCGATCGAAATGATCGAGCCGGAGGCGGCAGCAGGCTTCGCGGCCGAGATCGTGACGCCGGACACGGCCGCCGAGGCGTCGGAGCTGCTCGTCGGCATCGCGCGCTGGCTGCGCGGCAACGGATCCAGGCAATGGTCCGGACTGCTGGATGGAGAGGACAGCCACGGCCTGGACGAGGCCGTCCGCCGCGGAGAAGCCATCCTTTTCCGCGACGGGATGGACGGTCCCGGACGGGAGAAGGGCCGGCCCGCCGGCCTCGTGCTGCTGCTGCGGCAGCCGGGCGCTTGGGACCGCGAGCTGTGGGGCGAGCAGGGGCATGAGCCTTATGTCTACCTGCACCGGCTGGCGGTCGCGAGAGCTTATGCCGGCAGCGGGCTTGGACGGGCGATCCTGCGCTGGGCGCGGGAACAGGCGGTCCATCCCGGCAAAAAGGCGATCCGCCTCGACTGCATCGCCGGCAATCCGAAGCTGGAGGCGCTGTACGCGTCCGCCGGCTACTCGCGGCTCGGGACGAGCCCGAACGGCTTCTGCCTGTTCGAGCAGGCGCTGCCCGAGGCGCAGGAGCGGCGGCCGAGCCGGTAATCCGCTCCGCTTGAAGGCCATCGCAGCGTCAAGGAGCAGCATGATGAAAAGCGCAGCCGCTGTCGGCCGGCTCGAAAAAGCAGAAAAGCCTCCTTTTCCCCCTGATCAAGAGGAAAAAGAAGGCCGGGCGCGTCGTCAGCCCTGCCCCGGAGCATGCGAAGCGCGCAGCGTCAGCACCGCCTCGATCTCGCCGCCGGGAGGCACCTGCACGAGCTCCTCGCGGCGATCGAGCTCGCCGGACAGCGCCATCCACGGCTCGACGCAGACGAACGGCTTGCCCGGCACGCTCCACAACACGACGTACTTGAACGCCTCGCTGTAGGCGAGCGTCACGGTGATGCCGCTGTCGAGCGGGAAGGAGATCTCCGGCCGCCTAGCGTCGAGCAGCGCGGCCGATTCCTGCATCAGACCGAGGTCGAGGCGGCCTTCGTACGGCTTGACCTGGCCGTCGTTGTAGTCGAGGTAGCGGGTCGCGTCGGTCGCGAACGGGATGTCCTTGGCCGAGGTGGCGAAGTACGGGTGGAAGCCCGGATACATCGGCATGGCGCGGTCCGAAAGGTTCCGGTACTGCTGGCGGATCGTCAGCTCGCCGTCCTTGAGCGCATAGGCGAACCGCAGCTCGAAGTCGAACGGGAACGCCGCGCGCGTCCGCTCGCTGCTGCGCAGCACCAGCGTCGCGGAGGCGGCGCCGTCCTCGGACGTCTCCGCGACCTGCCACGCCTCGGTCCGCGCGACGCCATGCTGCTTCATCGCATAGGGCTTCCCTTCCCACTCGTATTCGCCGCCGGCGACCGGGCCGCTGATCGGGAACAGCACCGGGTTGCCTCCCCGGATGTTGGCGGACGGATCGAGGAAGGTGGCTTCGTCCAAATAGAACAGCTCGTAGCCGTTCAGCCGGCATTCCAGGGCGATGCCCCCGCGCTCGGGACAGAGCAGCACCCGCGAGCGGGTGGAAGCCTCCGACAGCTCGACCATTTCATAGGCTTCTTTATACATTCTCGCTTGATGACGGGATGACACTCGAGTTCAGCTCCTTGTTTCGATGACTTGAAAAGTTTCCAGATTGCGGTATGCTAGCGGTAATGGCGGTTTTGCCTAAAACCTAACGGATCGCTACTCCAATCAGCCCGAAAGGGCTCGCGAGGTGAACCCCGACGTATGCGCCGTCCTGCCGTCCGGATGATGTCGGTCGCCCTCGTTTCCTTCCTGCTGCCTCTCGGGATGTTCCTTGCCCTTCGGGAGAGCGGAGGATTCGACCCGCGCCTGCATGCTCCCATTATTCATTTCTATATTGTCAGCGGCGTCTCCTTCTTGGCGCTGCTGCTTGCCGCTGCCCTCGGCTATGCCGGGATGCGGCTGCGGAATTTCGGCATCGCGTTCCTGTCGCTCGCCTACGTTTCGATGACGGGGCTGCTCATGCTGCACGGGCTGGCGACGCCGGGGTTCCTGATGGACCACAACAGCGTTCAAGGCGTGTCCAGCCAGCTCGGCATCCTGGCCGCCGCAGGCTGGATCTGGCTGTCGTCGCTGCCCGCCGCCAGACGGATGGTGCTGCGGCTGGGCAACGCTTCCCGCTGGCTCGCGCCGGCGTATACGCTGCTGCTGCTCGCTTTTCTCGTCTTCTCGCTCCAGGGCCCGCATACGATGCACGACTGGGCGCTCGACCTGCAAGGCTCTCGGCCCGCGCTGACCGGACTGGTGCTGGCGCTGCTCGCCCACGCCGCCTGGAGCTACGCCCGGAACTACCGCA
The DNA here is from genome assembly GCF_002864175.1 of Paenibacillus pasadenensis. Taxonomy (NCBI): domain Bacteria; kingdom Bacillati; phylum Bacillota; class Bacilli; order Caryophanales; family Paenibacillaceae; genus Paenibacillus; species Paenibacillus pasadenensis. Next base: position 724,618 of record NZ_NFEZ01000001.1, read on the forward strand.
GCGCCCGCATGCCGCTGCAGCTCGGCATCCTGTACGGCTGCGGCTTGCTCGCTGCCGGGCAAGTCGTCATGGTGTCGGGAGAGCCTTGGCGGCTCAGCTGGTGGCTCTACCATGTGCTGCTGCTGCTCTCGCTCGTCTCGGTCGCCTGGGGGCTCGGCCGGCAGCTGGCTGGCAGCCGCGGCTCGCTGAGCGCCGCGCTGCGAGCGCTGTACCGATCGACGCCGCAGGAGTGGCTGCAGAAGTGCATCTCTCCGAGCGTCGAGGACCTGATCGAGGCGACGGAGCAAAAGGACGGCTATACGGCCGGACACAACTACCGCGTCGCGCTGTATGCGCTCAAGCTCGCGGAAAAGCTGGACCTGGCCCCCGAGCAGCTGCTGGCGATCGGTCAAGGAGCGATCGTGCACGACGTCGGCAAGCTGTACGTGCCGGAAGCGATCCTAAACAAGCCGGCCGCGCTCTCTCCGGAGGAGCGGCAGGTCGTCGAGCTGCATCCGGTGCGGGGCTACGAGCTCTGCCGCAACCTCGGCTTCATGCGGCAGGAGCTGGCCGTTGTCCGCTCTCATCACGAGCGCTGGGACGGCACCGGGTATCCCGACCGGCTGGAGGCCGAGCAGATTCCGCTGACGGCGCGCATCGCGGCGGTCGCCGACGTGTACGACGCGCTCACCTCGCAGCGGGCGTACCGGCGGGCGATGACGCCGGAGCAGGCGCTGGCGTTCATCGGCGCCGAGTCCGGACGCCACTTCGATCCGGCCTGCGTCGCCGCATGGCTGGAGCTGGCAGAGGAGGAGCCGGAGTTTTTCGCCCGCATGACGGAGGAGGAGCAGCGGCCCCTGCTCGGCCGCAGCCGCTCGGTTCCGGGCTCCGTTCCTCCCCTCGCCTGAATGGGTAGAGACGCGCCCTTGACCTTCTCTACAAAAAAAGCTGCGCTCCGACGACGGAGCGCAGCTTTTTCGGTTGGGGACGGATGGGCGGAGGCGCCGGCTCAGCCGACCTCCAGGTACAGCTTCGTTCCGTCATTGTATTGGAAAATCGCCACGTCGCGGCTCATCTCGACGGAGGCGATCCGCTTCCAGCGCTTGCGGAAATCGAAATTGAGCTCGTATTCCTTGAGCTTGTCGGGCAGCAGCCGAACCGCTTCTTCTTGTCCCGGGGGGTAGAAGACGGGAACGGATCGGTTCTTGTAGGTGATGGACTTCATCATATCGGCGATGCACCCCCTTGGGGAAATAGTTCTTCTTTTCTCTTATTCTACATTAAACGGATTAAAAGAATATGAAAGATTCGGGACATTTTTCTACTTGCAGCCGTTCGGTATGAGTCTTCTTGCCTATTTCTTCGACAAATTACGCGGAAAATTGAGGTCTATCGATAGAAAAAAGCCGGATTCGGCGGCGAGCGGACGATCGGAGTGTTGCAATGCCGGCCAATCCTGTAAAATAGCGGTATTACGGTTGCCCAGGAGGCCAAGGTGGCGTTTCTCAAAGTATTCTTCACGAATATCAGCCTGCTCGTCACAATCGCCTATCTGTTCAATCTCGGGTACAAGCTGTTCTTCCATCGCATCCGTCCGGCCGCGCAGCAGGCGGCCGCGGCGCTCGTCTTCGTCGCATCCGGCATCCTGACGATGCTGTTCGGGCTGCAGCTGAGCGACGAGGTGCGGTTCGACCTGAGGCAGGTTCCGCTGCTTCTGGCCGTGCTTGCGTTCCGCTCGCCTTGGGCGGTCGGGCTGATCGGCGCCGGCATCGGCGCGGGCCGGCTGCTGTTCGGCATCGCTCCCGCCGCCTGGGCCGGCGTCGGCAACATGCTCATCCTCGGCATCGCGGGCGCGCTGGCCAACGTCTGGTTCCGCAAGCGGCGCCTTTCCTACCCGGTCCGGGCGACGATCACGATTCTAGGCATCAATCTGCTGAACGGCATCAACATTTCATTGTTTGGCGTCATTCCGTTCGAGGTCTACTGGAGCCGCTTCTTCCCGCTGACGTTCCCGCTTTCCGTCCTGCTGAGCGGATTTTTCGTCTATATGATCCGCGATTTCAGCAAGGAGCAGGAGCGGATGAAGGAGCTCGGCGTCAAGAACGACACGCTCCGCCTGCAGACCGAGGAGCTGCAAGCGGCCAAGCACGAGCTCGAGGAGCAGGCGGTCCAGCTCAAGCTCGCGTCCAAGTACAAGTCGGAGTTTTTGGCCAATATGTCGCATGAGCTCAAGACGCCGCTCAACAGCATCCTGCTGCTGTCGGAGCTGATCGGCGACAACGAGGACGAGCGGCGGACCGTGGAAGAGCGGAGGCATGGCGCGATGATCCATGCGGCCGGCCGCGAGCTGCTGCAGCAGATCGAGGATATCCTCGATCTGTCCCGGGTGGAGGCCGGCAAGCTGTCGATCCAGATCGAGCCGCTGTCGACGCTGGAGCTGATGCAGTCGCTGCAGCTGCAGTTCGAGCCGCAGGCGCGGCGCAAGGGGCTCCGCTTCGACGTCGAGGTCGACCCGGAGGCTCCGGAGCTGCTGCTGACCGATCCGCTCCGGATCCGCCAGATTCTGCGCAATCTGCTGGCCAACGCGATCAAGTTCACCGATGCGGGCGGAGTCGCCTTGGCGGTGCGCGCGGAGCCGGCGGCCGATCGGACGCCTTGGCTGCGGTTCGACGTCGTGGACAGCGGCATCGGCATCGAGCCGGACAAGCATGAGCTGATCTTCGAGGCGTTCCGCCAGGCGGACGGCGCCGTCACCCGCACTTATGGCGGAACCGGGCTGGGGCTGTCCATCAGCCTGCAGCTGGCGGAGCTGCTCGGAGGCCGGCTGGAGCTGGAAAGCCGCGCAGGCGGAGGGAGCCGCTTCTCGCTCGTGCTCCCGGCCCGCATGAACTAGCTTCCGATTGGCCGCGCCGAACGCTGCGATCCGCCTCGTCCTCCGTGGACGCAGGCGCGGCAAGAGGCCGCCTCCGAGAGACGGAGGCGGCCTGTTCGCCTGTTGCGTTTTATTTGAGGCGGGTTTATTTCACGACCAGCACCGGCACTGGGGCATGCTGCGTCACATAATGGCTGACGCTTCCGGTGAACAGCTCCTTGAAGCCGCCTTTGCCGTGGCTGCCGACGACGATCAGGTCCGCGCCGCGCTCCTTCGCGAGTCCGACGACCCGTTTGCCGGGATCGCCGTCGGTAATCATCACTTCAATCGGCATGTCGGTCGCGGAGGCGATGATCGTCCGCGCCTCGGCCGCGACGGTCTCGGCTTCGAGCCGCATCGATTCCGCGCCTGCCGGCGGCGACGCGGCTACCGCCTCGCCGATGATGACCGGCGCCGCATTGAAAGCATGGACGACCTCGAGCATCGCCTTGAAGGTGGAGGCCAGCTCGATCGCCGAGCGCAGCGCTCGCACCGATTGCTCCGAACCGTCGTAACCAACCAAGATTTTGGAATAGGGCATTGCCATACGCCTCCGATCAGATAGTCTTTCTTTTTCTTTTTACCCCAACAGGATGGCCATCAATCTCGGACAAAAAACCGTCACATTTACAGGGGCGGCAAACATTCGACAAGCGCTTGACATTATTCGCGTGATTCGGTATTCTATAAAAGTCGCCGCTGACGAAATGGATTGGACAAGCGCGAGGCGGACGACATGAAAATGGCTTGCTGATGTAGCTCAGCTGGTAGAGCAACGCATTCGTAATGCGTAGGTCGGGGGTTCGAATCCCTTCATCAGCACCATTCACTTTACATGCAAGGATTCATTCCCTTCGCAAAAACGTTGCTTTCGGCCTGTACCGGGAGCGGCGTTTTTTTATTTTGTCTGGAAACGAGCCTCAGCTCTTCGGCGCGGTCGCCCGCTCCAGCCGCCCAAGATAGCCGAGCGCATGCTCGCGGCTGTCTCCGCACATCTCCGGCTCGGGCAGCAGCTCCGAGCAGACGGCGGGCCGCTCCGGCCGGCCGAAGAGGGCGCAGCGCAGATCGGGCAGCAGCTGCGGACAGGGCATGCCGGCCGGCTTGCCCTGCGGCAGGCCGGGAATCGGCGAGGAGATGGAGGCGGCGATGCAGCATGCGGCGCATCCGTTTCGGCATTGCATAGCGGGTTCCTCCTTGGCATAGAGTAGATCAAGGCTGGCTCTCTTTCGAACGCCGGCTGAAGGCCGCGTTTTTGGAAGCGCTTAATCGGGTATTGACGCTAAACCGGTCGAGCAAGTTGCTGCTGCCAGGTCTGATCGGGCGCGTTCCCGGCCATACTGACAGCAGGAAGCCATGAACCGAAGGAGAGATGCGCCATGATACGGAGAGAAGGACAGCTGTGGATCGGCCTGCTCAACGGCTTGGCGCTGGCGCTGCCTTTTTGGGCCGCTTGCGTCGCCTGGCTGGTCGTGCATTTCGGCTGAGAGCGGAGGCTTTTCCGAATCGCTGCCTAGGGGCGGCGCCAGCCCATCCTGCACGACCTCTGTTTCCCGAATTATTCAGGAGCGCGTACCGTCCCGGCCGGGACGCGCTCCTTTTTGCTGCGCCTGCCGCTAGCGGCGGCGCGCGGCAGCCTCGGGCGCGCGCCGCTCGGGAGCGAACACGTCCAGCAGCAGGCCCGCTGCCGCAGGATCGGCGCCTTCCCAGACGGCGGCGAAGCGGATCCGGTGAGAGACGCCGGCGATGTCGTACGGCCGGGCCAGATGCTGGCGCGGCGAGCCGAGGATCAGCGTATGGAGGCGGACGCCTCTGCGCTGGGCCAGCGTCGCCAGCCGCTCGCGGTACGGGGGCGTCACCTCGCCGACGCCGTCGGTGAGCAGGACGAAGTCGGCGGCGGCGAAGCCGCGCGCGCCTTGCACGAGCTCGATGCCGCGCGCGATCGGCGCGTCGAAGTTCGTGCCGCCGCCGTAGGCGAGCCGCGAGAGCTCGTAGAATTTATCCCAGTCGGGGCGCTGATGATGCAGGCGATGCTCCAGCACCTCGCCCTTGGCGCCGAACAGCAGCAGCGTGAAATCGCGCCGCTCGCCGAGCGTGAAGGCGGCGAACGCCGCCGTGAACGCCTGCGCGAGCCGGAGCTTGGCCCCGCGCATCGAGTGGGAGGTGTCGACCATGCAGATGACCGGTCCGCGCTGCGGCTCCTCCTCGCGTCCCTCGGGCGCGTAGGTGAGCAGCTTGCGGTCGAGCCAGCGCATGAGGAAGTACGGCTCGTAGTCGGGGTCGGCGAGCAGGCTCGCTTCGGACGGCAGCATGCGGGCGATGTCGCCCGAAAGCTCGAGGCCGCCGCGCGCCTCGGGAGCGCGGCGGGACGCGGCCTGCTTGCGTGCGGCCTTGAACGCATGCAGCTGGCGTCCGACCTCCTCGAGGAAGGCGAGCAGCTCCTTGTGGCCGCGCAGCCGCTCGACCCACAGGGCGTACTGCTCGTACGTCTGGCGGCGGAGCCGGCCGAGCTCGCTGCCCCAGCGCCGGTTCGCCAGCCGCTGGCTCGCCTGCAGCAGCGCGTGGATGCCGCCGCTGTCCGCCTCCGCGCGGCTCAGCGAGCCGCGCAGCGAATCGGCCAGCCAGCCGCCGAGCTCGTCCTCGAGCCGCTGCATCGCCGCCGCCTCCCGGGCGGTGACGCGCGCGAGCCGCCGCTCCTGCTGGCCGAGCTCCTGCTCGGCCTTGGCGAGCTTGGCGCGATGCTTGTCGCGGCGCACGAAGTCGGTGCGCATCGCCTCGCGCAGCTCCTCGACGCGGCGGCGCAGCGCGGCCAGCTCCTCGAGGTCGAGCGGCCGCGCGTCCAACGCGCGCTGCTTGTCCTCGGCGGCGCTTTTGCCCTGCTGCAGCCGGTAGCCGACGAGCTGCAGCTGCTGCAGCTGCTTGTCCGTCAGCCGCTCGCGCAGCTCTCCGGACGCCTCCTCGCCCCCGGAGCCCTTTTCCTGCGGGCCGGCGCCGGCGATCGGCCGTTTTTCGCGCTCGCGCTTGCGGGCTTCCTCCTCATACGATTCCGTCAGCCACATGAGCGCCTTGAGCGCGGTCTTGAACGAAGCGTTGACCTCGTGCACGGTGCGCGGATGGATCTCGCGGTAGTAGTGCTGGCGGCGCAGGGCGGCCAGCATCCAGCGATGGAACGGATCGCCGCCGGCCGGATGCTCGAAGGCGGGATCGGGCAGGTAGAAGCTCATGAAGAAGTCGGCGAACAGCTCCAGGTCGAACCACGGCACCTGCCGCTCGGCTTCCCGCATCCACTCGCGCGCGGTGCGGGAGGAGCGGACGAAGCCGTCGAACTGGTAGCGGTCGACGCGCGCGCAGCGGATGAGCATGCGGATTCCTCCTTGTCGGTCGGACGGGTGGTCGGGCAGGCGGCAAGCGGACCGGCGTTCGGTCGCGCACGCGGACGGTCGGTACACGGGCGGTCGGACGGTCGGGCAGGCGGGCCGGCATGGCGCGCTGCAGCGCGGGCCTGCGCGCTACAGCGTGTAGTCGTAGGCGATGCCCGGGATGTCCTTGTCGAACAGGCTGCGGTAAAGGCCCTGCACCTGCTGCAGCAGCTTCTCGCCCTGGATGCGCAGCCGCGTAAAGCGGACGGCGTATTCGTCCGCATGGAGGACGAACACCGACTGCGCGGCGATCCATTCGGGGAGCTGCTTCTCCCACTCCTGCCAAGCGGTCAGCCGGCCCTGCAGCGAGCGGGCGGCGTCCTCGAGCTCGGCGCGGGCTTCGTCCAGCTGGCCCTTGAGCCGCTCCGACTGGCCCGCGCCGAGCGAGCCGCCGACCTCCTTGCGGAACTGGAAGCCGCTCAGCTCGTCCTCCTTGTCCAGCCAGCGGCGCAGCGTCTCGCGGTAGGACGGGAGCGGCAGCTCCTTTTCCAGCTCCTTGGCGAGCAGCTCCTGCCAGGCTTCCGCGAACAGGCCGCGCAGCTCCTCCAGGTCCTCGGGAAAGTCCCACAGCAGATGCGGCGTCAGCACCGTATCCCAGACGCTGACCTCGTCGCGGCCGTGGATCGCCGCGCTGATCTGCCAGGTGCGGCCGATGCGGCGCCAGCGGCGGTCGGAGAGCACGTATTCCTTTTCCTCGAGCAGCGTCTTGAGCCGGAACAGCAGGACGAGCACCGGCTCCGGCAGGCGCGCCTCGCGGGCGCGCTCCTGCACCTGCTTCAGCACGGCGGGATCGAGCAGCGCCGGCGGGGGGCTGTCGGGAGCCTGGAACATGCGCTCGAAGCTCGCGATCTGCTGCAGGTAGCGCGTCTCGTAGCGGAACAGGAAGCGGTCGTACAGCGCGGCCAGCCCTTCCTGCTCCTCGGGCAGCTCGTTGGAGGCGGCGATCAGCGTCAGCAGCGGCACCGGCTGCGCCTCCGCGCCGTTGTGGAAGCGGCGCTCGTTGAGCAGCGTGAGCAGGGAGTTCAGGATGGCGCTGCTCGCCTTGAAGATCTCGTCGAGGAAGGCGACCTCCGCGTCCGGCAGGTATCCCCGCGTCTGGCGGATGTAGCGGTCCTGCTTGAGCTGCTGGAGCGACACGGGGCCGAACAGCTCGTCCGGCGAGGTGAAGCGGGTCAGCAGGTAGTCGAAGCTGCGGCTCGTGCCGAGCAGCGCGGCGGCGGCGCGGGCGAGCTGCGATTTGGCGGAGCCGGGAGGCCCGACGAGCAGCAGGCTTTCGCCGCTCATCATGGCCAGCAGCAGGACGCGGATCAGCTCCTCGCGTTCCTGGAAGCGGTTCTCCAGATGGTGCATCGCTTCGCGCAGCTTGTTGGTCAAGGCGATCGTTGAGGTCATGGCGGCGGAAGGCCTCCTTCACGGCGATGTTTCCGCGCATATGCGGTGCTTCCATTGTACCAAACCGCCGGGCTCCGCACGAATGGGCCGGGGGAAGGGGAGCGGCGCCGCCGCGAAGCGCTTGATCCGCGCGCTGCCGTCGCCGCCCGGTCCGCAGAATGGGCGCGGCGCCGCAGCTGCCGGTTCATGGACGATCGCCGATGTGATAAGCTGGAGGAAGCAACGATTACGCCGGCCTGGAGCCGGCACGGAGGGGGAAGCCGCATGAGAATCGGACTCGTGTCCGACACGCATCTGAGCGGGGCGGCGGCAAAGCTGCCGGATGAGCTCGTGCGGGGCCTGCAGGGAGTCGAGCTGATCCTGCACGCGGGAGACTGGACGCATGAGCGGGCGGTCTCGCTGCTGGAGCGGATCGCGCCGGTGGACGGCGTCGCCGGCAACAACGACGGACCGGAGCTGGCGCGGCGCTTCGGCCGCAAGCGGCTGCTGGAGCTGGGCGGCTGCCGGATCGGCATCGTGCACGGCGACATCGGCTGGGGGCGCTGGACGGAGCAAAAGGCGCTTTCCAGCTTCGAGGAGGAGCGGCCCGACCTGATTCTTTTCGGCCACTCGCATACGCCGTACCGCAAGCAGCACGGCCCGTCGCTGCTGTTCAATCCGGGCTCGCCGCTGCAGAAGCGCCGCCAGCCGCGCTATTCGTTCGGCCTGCTCGACATCGAGGGCGGACGGCTGCGCGCGGAGCATGTATATTACGACGATCGGAGCTGAGCGGAGAGGCCGACGGGCGTAAAGCAGGCGAGGAGTCGAGCGGAATATCGGAGGAGAGGGAGCTGGGGAGAGGCGGGCGGGCAGGCACATGCCCGCCCGCCGCGTCATATCCTAGGGAAAGACGCCGGGCATGCAGACCCGCCTCATGGGAGGATTTCCAATGATCATTCCGAATTTTCCGAACGACCTGCTCGAGGAGCATCTGCGCTGGCACCATGCCAACCATGTCAGCGACAACGACAATCCCCCGATCGGCTGGGGCGACCGCTTCCTGAACTTCCACCGCCAGTACATCCGCAAGGTGCTGAGCTGGTATCAATCCCAGGGCTACGACATGAGCCTCGTCCAGCCTTGGACGTCCGTGCCGCAAGGCATCCGCATGAGCCGTTGCTACGACCAGAACGCGGAACGCAGAATTCTGCAGCAGCCGCAATCGTTCGCGACGGCCGACGATCTGGGCCGCTTCATCGAGCGGCTCCATGCCTGCATGCACGACGCCGGCTCCGACGTGCTGAACGAGCCGCTGCTGCAGGATCTCGACACCGCGCCCCGCTCCACGTATTTCTACAACATCCATGGCATGATCGACAACTGGTACTCCAATTGGGAAAGGCTCCAGGGCGGCGGCCAGACGCAGCCGCCCTGGGGCGGGGGCGGGGGAGCGCCGTTTCCGGGAGGCGCCCCCGGTGGCTTTCCGGGCGGATTTCCCGGAGGCTTTCCCGGCATCGGCCCGTTCGGCGGCCGGCCGGGGCTGTCCGGCTTCGGCGGCCCTGTGCCGGGGCTGGGGGCGGCGTTCCCGCTCCCTGCCGGCGCCGGCGGAGCGGCCGCTGCGGCAGCCGGCCCGAGCGGCAGCGTGAACGCCGTGCCGGAGAAGCCGGCCGGCGGCCGCTCGCGCAAGGCGGCGGCGGGCGGCGCGCGCAAGGCCGCGAAGGGCGGCGCTCGGCGGCCGGCGCGGGGCTCCGCCCGCAAGGC
>NZ_NFEZ01000002.1:0-160760 GCF_002864175.1 Paenibacillus pasadenensis
GCGCTCGCCGCCGGCTGCGCGCTGCCGCCGTCCGGGCTCGCCGCCGTGCCGGCCTCGCCGCCGGCTCCCGCATCCGGCGGCTGGCGCTCCGCCGCGACCCCGCCGTCCGGCTCCGCCTGCTGCCGCTCGGCCAGCCGGCCTCCGCCGTCTCCGCTGCCGGCCGCGCCGGCATACAGCCAGGCCGTGCCGGCCACGACGAGCACGGCGGCGAGCGCGCCGAGGGCTTTGCGCTTTCGTTTCAACCACTCGCTGAAGCTGTGCATCCCATGCATCTCCCTGCCGCCGGACGCGGACGTCCGGAAAATAAAAAGCATCCTCCCGCCGCTGGCGGAAAGATGCCGAAAAAGCTGCCTCATGGCCGGCTTCGCGGATGGAAGCGGACGCGCGGCGGCCGGCATCCTCCCATCCTCGTGGGCAAGACCGGTCTTGCGCCGGCGGGCAGGTCTCCTGGCTTCGCTTCATCGCGGGACCGCCCTCCTTCCCGCTCTCCTCTCTCGGATCGCAGTGGAGCGGGCGGCCGCTCGGCGCTACAGTGGCGGGACCGCGCCGAACTCGCATCGGCTTCCCTATTAAGCTTCCGGAAGGTGGATCGGCTCCGGCAAGCGCCCGTCGGCTGATCGCTCGGCCCCGGCGCTGCCGGAGCCGCTCGCGACTCTAATCAGCCTCCATTGTAGCAGATCGCGGCCAAAAAGATAATGAAAGGATGCCGCACGCCCCAGCCCTGCCAGACGTTTTTTTTGCACATGCTTAACCTTCAGCGGCATTCATGGTTCACGGCCGAAAGGAAAACGTGACGTTCGGATTGGACGCGCTCACCGTATAGATCCGGTTCGATCCGCTTTCCCAGACGACAGCGCCCGATCCGTCCTTTTTGATCTCCTTGAACTCGATGTTCGCCCCGGCCGGCAGCTTCGCCGTGACGGTCCAGGTCGGATAGGCCGCCGCCGAGCCGGGTCCGACCGCCTTCGCGGGGTCCCAGCCGCCCAGCTCGGCGATGCTGCCGGCGATGAACACGTTCTGGCCCATGACCGTCGCGGCGTTCTGAATCGTAAATGTCACCTGCACCAGCCCCTGCTCCGGCTTCGCCGCGCTGACCGCGCCGTCCTTGATCCACGCTTCTCTCCCGGAGACGGCATAGCCCGGCTGCTGCGCCGCCGGCTGCTGAGCGCCGTTGGAGCTGAAGATGACCTTGGCCTGGCTCCAGGAAGGGAGCGCGTAGCGGTACCAGCCGTCTCCCTCGTCCGTCATCGCCGTTCCCGGCCAGGCCGGACCGGTGCGGACCGGGCTGACGCTGTCGTCATAATAATAAACGCTCGGCGTTCCCCATCCGGATGGCTTGTAGAAGTGCACGACGATGCCCGCGGCCGGCGTCGGCGTCGGCACCGGCGTGGCGCTCGGCGTCGGGCTCGGCGCCGCAGTCGGATTCGGCGTCGCGCTCGGACTCGGCGTCGCGGATGGCGCGGCCGTCGGACTCGGGCTTGGCGCCGCGTCCTGATACAGGACGGCGATCTTGCCGCCGCCGAGGGTGCCGGTGATGCGGCCGCTGGACACCGTGAAGCTGCCGCCGCCGGAAGCGCGGTTCGCATAGGTGCCGCTCGCCAGATTCGTCGGCGAGTCGATCCGGATCTCTCCGCCGAGATTGACGATGACGACGCCCTTCGCGCCCCGCTCCACCAGCATCGTCTGGCTGCCCTGCGTGCGCAGGTACTCGCCCTGGCCGGCCATCGCGTTGTGGAACTTGTTCACCGCCGCCACGTCGCCGTCGCGCCAGAGGCCGCGTCCCGGCTGGCCGAGCGGGCTGCCGAACTTGCCGCTGCCGGCCGGGCGGTCGAAGAACAGCGACGTTGTCTGCGCCCGCGCCGCGATCAGCGCCCAGCCCATCTTCAGCTGATAGTCGGTCATGCCGGTCGATTCGCCGCTGTCGTTGGCATAGGTGTCATGCGACTCGACCCACGTCACCAGCTTGGACGGGTTCACGCTGCCGGCCTGGAACGGCTGGGCGAGCGCCACGTTCGGACTGCCGCCGAAGCCGACTGCCCGCCGCACCTCATGTCCATAGCTCGAAGCCGTCAGGCTCATGTAGTCCGCATAGCCGGCAAAATTGTCCGCCCCGCCCTGCAGCACCTCGCCGTAGACGAACAGCTCCTGCCGGCTGCTCAGCGAGCCGAGCACTCGCGGCCAGAAGTTCGAGCCTCCCGGATCGCCGGGCAGCTCGATATGCTTGGCGGCATCGAAGCGGAATCCGTCCGCGCCGAGCGCCACGGCATCGTTCAGGAACGCGATCACCTTGTCCTGCAGCCCTTGGCTGCCGGTATTCAGGTCCGGCAGGCCGATGCCCCATTGCGTCACCTGCCAGCGGTCGTTCCAGTTGTCGACGCCGCGCGCCTCATGCCAATACGAGGTGTTGTTCCGGATATCCGGATCGACGTTCGTCGCCGGCGTGTACGTCAGGCTGCCGCCGCCGGCATTGCCCGTATGGTTGGCGACGACGTCGACGATGATGTCGATGCCGTACTTCTCCGCCTCCGCGCACAGCTGGCGGAACTGCTCGCGATTGCCGAGCTGGGCGTTGCCGATCGCGAAGTTCGTCGGCTGGTACAGCACCCACCACTGGCTGCCTTCCTTGAGCGGCTCCTTGTTTCCCTGGATCGGCGACGTCTGGATCGACTTGAAGCCCGCGGCCGCGATCGCCGGGAGCTGCGCCTTGATGTTGTCGAACGACCAGTTCCAGGCATGGAAAATGACGCCGTCCTTGGCGTCCGCCGGCAAGCCGTACTCCTGTGCCGCCGCAGCAGCCGTCCCGGCGGCGAGTCCAGAGGGACTTCCCGGCGCGAGCCCCGCTCCGGCGATCGTCTGGAGCAGCAGCGCTCCGGCCAGGGCGATTCCCCAGCGGGATCTAAGCTTGTTGAACATCAACCATTCTCCTTTGCATTCTGAAATGAGGCAGCGGCATGCGCCGCCTTTATTGGAAAACGCTTTCATAAAAGGAAAGCCATGCGCCTTCCCCCTTCCCGAGCCCCTCCTTCCATCCGGATTGTCGCGCTTCGAGGCTCGACGCCCCCTTTATGCAAGCGCTTGCACTTAGATGTCCCCCTCATTATGCAAACCTTTGCATAATCTGTCAAGCCGGACTAAAGTCCCTCCTTCTCCGCTTGCCGAACGCGGCCCGCAGGAGGATCGTCGTCCTGAAAAAAAAGCGTTCGACCGGCTCCGCAGAGCCGGTCGAACGCTTGCCGGGATTCGTATCGGGAGCGGGGCTCCCGCTGCGCGCCTGCCGTCGACGCCGGCGGCGCTAGCGCTGCAGCACCGCGATCGCGCCGGGCGCGAGGCTGCCGGCCAGCTTGCCGTTCGTGACGAGGAACGTGCCGCCGGCGGAAGCATGGCTGTCGTAGCTGCCGGACGGCAGCGCGGTGTCCGCCTCCACCTGGGCGGCCGATGCGCCGGCGTTGAGCAGCACGGCTCCCTTTTCCCCGCGCTCGATCAGCAGCACGTCCGGTCCGAGCGCCTGCAGCCGCTCGCCCTCGCCCGCCATCGCGTTGTGGAACCGGTTCAGCGCCGCGATGTCGGGATCCCGCCACAGCTCGCCGCCCGGCTCGCCGATGCGTGCCGCGAACTTGCCTCCGCCCGCCGGGCGGTTGAAGAACAGCGGATTCGAGCCGGCGCGCGAAGCGACGATCGCCCAGCCGAGCTTCAGTTGCTCGTCGGTCATCGCGGTCGATTCCTCGCTGTCGTTGGCGTAGGTGTCATGGGATTCGACCCAGGTCACGAGCTTCGCCGGATCGACCTGGCTCGCCTTGAAGTCCTCCGCCAGCGATACGTCCGGCGTCCCGCCGAAGCCGACCGCATGGCGCACCGACTCCCCGTAGCGCGAAGCGGTCAGATGCAGGAATTCCGCATAAGACGGGTAGCGGTCCGCGCCGCCCTGCAGCACCTCGCCGTAGAGGAACAGCCTTTCCTTATCGTCCAGCGCGCCGAGCACCCGCGGCCAGAAATTCGACGGCGTCCGGTCGTCCGGCAGCTCGATATGCTTCGCCGCATCGAAGCGGAATCCGTCCGCGCCAAGGGCGACCGCATCGTTCAGGAACGCGATCACCTTGTCCTGCAGCGCCTCGTTGGCGGTGTTGAGATCCGGCAAGCCGATGCCCCACTGCGTCACCTGGCCGCGAGCGTTCCAATCGAGCACCCCCTTGGCCTCATGCCAGAAGTCCGGGTTCGCGAGCAGCTCCGGGTCGACGTTCTTGGCCGGCCGATGCGCCAGCTCGCCGCCGCCGGCGTTGCCCATATGGTTGGCGACGACGTCGACGATGATGCTGATGCCGTGCTTCTCGGCCTCCTCGCACAGCTGCTGGAACTGCTCCCGCGTCCCGAGCTGCGAGTTGCCGATGCCGAAGCCGGTCGGCTGGTACAGGATCCACCACTGGCTGCCGTTCGTCAAAGGCTCCTTGTTCGGCTGCACCGGCGATGTCTGCACCGATTTGAAGCCTGCCTCGGCAAGCTCCGGCAGCTTCTCCCGGATCGCGTCGAACGACCAGTTCCAGGCGTGGAACATGACGCCGTCCTCCGTCTTTTCCGGCAGCCCTCCGCTCGCATCCGCGTCGTCGCCGACCCTCCCGCTCATGAAGCCGGCGTAGGTGACGCTCAGCAGGACCAGCAGCAGGATGCCGCCGACTAGCGCGTAGGCCCAGCGGGGAACTCTCTTCTCTTGTTCTTGGTTTTCGTTCATTGCGGTTCGAATCGTCCCTTCTGACCCCTGTCTGAACTCTCACCTGACAGCATATCCAATTGCGCCTCCCGATGGCAAGGCGGCCGCCGCCCCGCGGCAACACTTCCGCCGCTGCCGGCAGGCGGCTAGCGGCGCGGTTGCGGCAGGCTCGCGGGGAGCCGCGCCGGAGCGGCAGCGGCACGGCGGGCGAGCCGGAGCGCCAGCGGCACGGCGGGCGAGCCGGAGCGCCAGCGGCACGGCGGGCGAGCCGGAGCGCCAACGGCACGGCGGGCGAGCCGGAGCGCCAGCGGCACGGCGGGCGAGCCGGAGCGCCAGCGGCCGTGACTGCAGCCGTAAGCGGCTAGCGGCGATTCGTCGGCCGGCTGGTGCTGCCACGGCGCGGTTGCGCAAACGTTTTCTCATACCTTCTCATTATGCTGAGCTGGCCGCTAGTCTGTCAACCGGCGATGTGCCTCGACTTCCGCACATGGACCGTCACGGACGGATGTTGCCCCTGACGGCGCAGCAGTCACGCTAGCTCGCTTCTTAACGGCAAAAACGTCGTTAGGGAGCTCCGCAGTCGCGCTAGCTCGCTCCTTAACGGCAAAAACGTCGTTAGGGAGCTCCGCAGTCGCGCTAGCTCGCTCCTTAACGACAAAAACGTCGTTAGGGAGCTCCGCAGTCACGCTAGCTCGCTCCTTAGTGGTAACTTCAAGCAATCGAAGTGCCCCGACTACCGCCGTGCAATCGAAAGGAGCAGGCTCTCGATCAGGGTAACGTCCGGCAACCTACAGACATGCTTTCCTTCTAGTGCCCTATGATTCCGCGGTAGAAGATCCAAGATCGATCGCTAAAAGCGGAATCGAAACTCTCGTTTTGATTGGACGGCAACTGGAGCAGAAGATGGCTCCGAAGCTGACCTTAACGCAGGCCAAGAAGTCCTTCCGCCAAAAAAACGAACCAACGGCTCCGCCGAGGCGAAGCCGCTGGTTCTGGAGAAAAGACTGGCAGGAAGACTGGCTCATCGCGAAGCGTACGCTTGATCAGCCCCGCTCCGACAGCCGCGTCAGCAGCACGGCCGCCTCGGCTCTCGTTGCCGGCTGTTCGGCTCCGAAGCGTCCGCCGCCTCGGCCTTGAAGCAAGCCTTCGCCGGCAGCGCCATAGACGAACGGCTTCGCCCATGCCGGAATGGCCTCCTCGTCCGCAAAACGCGGCACGGACCCGTCGTCGCCCAAGGACGCCCCCGTCGTGCGGACGAGCATCGCGGCCAGCTCCTCCCTCGTGACCGGACGATGCGGCCGGAAGCTGCGATCCTCGTAGCCGGATAGGATCCCGCCTGCAAGAGCGGCGCCGATCGCATCTGAGGCCCAAGCCGGGATCGATGCCTGATCGGCGAATGTACCCGACGCCAGCGGAGCCGCTCCGCCCCGTTGCCGCTCCAGCATGACGATCCACTCGGCGCGGGTGACGGCCGCATCCGGACGGAAGCGGCCGGCTTCATCGCCGCGCACCAGTCCCAGCGCCTGCGCGCGAATGATGTCCGCCTCCGCCCAGTGGCCGACGACATCCGCGAATGGCGTGGGTGTTGGTGTTGGTGTTGGTGTTGGTGTTGGTGTTGATGTTGGTGTTGGTGTTGGTGTTGGTGTTGGTGTTGATGTTGGTGTTGGCGTTGATGTTGGTGTTGGTGTTGGTGTTGATGTTGGTGTTGGTGTTGGCGTTGATGTTGGTGTTGATGTTGGTGTTGATGTCTCCGTCGGTGTCGGCGTCCCCGTCGGTGTCGGCGTCCCCGTCGGTGTCGGCGTCCCCGTCGGTGTCGGCGTCCCCGTCGGCGTCGGCGTCCCCGTCGGTGTCGGCGTCGGCGTCGGCCGCTCGCCTTTGACGAGCGTGAAGGCGACGGCGGCAGCGGCGGCTCTCGCGCTTTCGTTGCCTGCCGCATCAGTCGCCGTCACGACGTAGCGGTACGCGCCCGGAGCGAGATCACCGATAGCCGCCGCCGCGACGGAGCCGTCTGCAAGGCTCGCGCCCAGCGGCACCGCAGCGCCAAGCTCGCCGGCATCGACGACCCCGTCGGCGTCGGCGTCGCTCCAGAGATAGGCGCGCATCGCCGCTCCCGGCTCGCTCGCCGCGCCGGCCGCCCCCTGCAGGCGATCCGGCGTGCCGGCGTATTCATCGACCGCGGAGAAGCGCGACGCGTCGACCGCAGGCGGCGTCGTATCCGGCGCCGGCTCATCCTCCACGATCGTGACCGTCACGGCCGAGACGGCTCCGAGCGTCGCTTTGCCCGTCGGCGACTCCAGCCGCAGCCGGAACGAGCGGTCTCCTTGGTACGACGCATCATCCTTTACAAAGACGTTGTACGAAACGCTCGTCTCCCCCGCCTCGATCAGCAGCAGCTCGTCGACCGGCTGGTAGTCCCGGCCTGCCAGCGCCGTGCCGTCCTCGCTGCGCAGCCGGACCTTGAGCCTGCCCAGCCCGCTGCCGCTCCGGGTGACCGTCAGCTCGGCATGTCCGTCCGCTTCGCCGACCGTCGCTTCCGCCTCGGCAAAAGCAAGCTCGCCCTCCGCCTGGCTCAGCAGCGAGTAGATGCCCGTACCGCTCGCCGCCGCCAGATCGGAGATGCCGTCGCCGTTGAAGTCTCCCGCCGCATAGTAGGCCAGCTGGACGGGCGCCGTCGAAAAGGCGGCCGCCGGCTCGAACGTCCCGTCTCCGCGGCCGCGATGGAAATACGATTCGATGCTGCCGCTCTGCCGGCCCGAAACGACGTCGAGCACGCCGTCGCCGTCGAAATCCGCAAGCGCAGCGCCAAGCGGCTTGTCGCCTCCTGCATAAAGGGCGCGCGGCTCGAACGTCCCGTCTCCGCGGCCGAGCAGCACGCCGATGCCGTTCGTTCCGTTGAGCGCCGCCACGAGATCCAGATGTCTGTCTCCGTTCAGATCGGCCTGGGCCAGGCCTTGCGGGGAGAGGCCAAGCGGCACGTTGTACGACGCCCCGAACCGGAGCGCTCCCGTACCGGGCAGGATCGTCAAATAATCGACGGATTCGGCATCGTTGACCAGCACGAGATCCACAAGCCCGTCCCCGTTGAAATCGCCGGCGAGCATGCCCCGATTTCTCGTTCCTGCCGGGATCGTTTCATGCTGCTTGAGCGTGCCCGCATCGTTTTCGTACATCGTGACCGAGTCTGACATGCGGTTGCCGACCGCAAGGTCGATGTCTCCGTCGCCATCCAGATCGGCAGCCGCCATGCCGAACGGATAATTCACGCCGCCGAGCGCCTCGGCGGTCCGGAAGCCGCCTGCTCCGTCCCCGTAAAGCACATGGACCGAATTGGCCTCTGAACAGGCGACCGCGGCATCGAGACGCCCGTCGCCGTCGAAGTCGGCGAGCTCGGCCATGCGCGGTCTGAATCCGACCCCGACGGAAGCCTGCTTGTCGAAAGTCCCGTCGCCGCGTCCAAGCATCACGAAGACGCGATCGGCTAGCAATTCGAGCACGAGGACGTCCTCGTTTCCGTCCCCGTTGAAATCCCCTGTCCGGATCGCGACGGAAGTTCCGTCGTCGATCTTGGACTGGACGTGGCTCAGTCCCGCCGCTTCCGCGCGTCCCGGCCCGACCGCCAGCCCCGAGCCGACCAAAGATACGCTGAGCGCGGCCGCCATGAGCCGGCGCCAGCGCCATGCTGCTGCTTTCATCCTTTGTTCCTCCCCATTCCAAGCTCACACTACGACTCTATCCTACCTATCGGCGGAAACGAGGAAAAACCTTCCCCCGAAGGAAGGAAGGCGGTGCCAGCTGAAGCATGGCTCTGCATGAAGCATGGCTCTGGATGGAGAAAGGCTGAGCCGACTCGGCCCAGCCCTTCATCAAGCGGCCCGTCAAGGCCGCCTCTCAGGCGCGGTCCGCGTAAACCGCCATCGCTTCCTTCATGAAGGCCGCAAGCCCCTCGCCGAAGCGGTCGATGTTCGCCGTAAAGCGCTCGTCGGCGACATACATCTCGCCGAGCTGGCGGAACATCTCCGGCGAGTAGGCCGTGAACCGCTGCAGGAAAGCGTACCACTCCCCGATCGCCGCCTGCGCCTCCGCCGATGCGGGCGGCTGCTCGCGCAGCGACGCCAGCCGGCGGTACAGCGCGTTCATCTACTCCTGCCCCTGCTCGCCCATCGCTTTCGCTTTCTCGCCCGCTTCGTCCACGGCCTGGTCTCCCCAGCGCTCCCGCGCCTCCTGCTCGTACGGATTCGCCCCGAAGTCGAAGCCCTCGAACCGCTGCTTGTCGCTCATATCCATCTCTCCTTGTTCATGTCGGATCGTCCGCTCGACGTTGGCGATCAAGACGTCCAGACGCCTCCGCTTCTCCAGCAGCAGGTCGCGGTGCAGCCGCAGCGCTTCCTCCTCGCGGTAGCCGGGATCGTGCAGGATCGCCTTGATCTGCTTCAAAGGGAAGCCGAGCTCGCGGAAAAACAGAATCTGCTGCAGCGTCTTCAGGTCGCGCGGCGAGTACAGCCGGTAGCCCGATTCGGTCGCTTCCTCCGGATGAAGCAGCCCGATCTCGTCATAATGGTGCAGCGTCCGGACGCTCACCCCGGCCAGCTCCGCCGCTTCCTTCACCTTCAGCATCCGTTTTCCGCCTCCCTTCCGCTTCAGCATAAGGCCTCACGCAGCGTGAGGGTCAACCGTTTTTTTCGGGATGGAGCGCCTAGGTGTGATATAGTGGAAAAAAGCTCGTCCGCCAAAGGAGGCCATCCGTTCCCGCCATGATTCCTCATCGCATTTCCTTACGGCCGCGTCTGCGCCGGCTGCTGCCGCTCGCCGGCCTCGCCCTGCTGCTGCTGCTTGCCGCCTGCGGAGGAGGCTCCGCCCCCGCTTCGGGCGGGGACCCCGAATCCGGCTCCTCGGCCGGCCACGCCGATCATGCCGACCACGCCTCCGGCGACCTGCGCGAGGAGACCGCTTCGGCCGACACGCTGCCGAAATTCCTCGACGCCCAGCCGGAGCAGATCCGCATCGTCTACGCCGCCTCCGCCAAAGCCGCCGAGCTGCTCTCGACGATGCCGTGCTACTGCGGCTGCATGGAGAGCGTCGGGCACAAGAGCAACCTGAACTGCTTCATCCATGAGATGCGCGAGGACGGCTCCGTCATCTGGGACGACCACGGCACGCGCTGCGGCGTCTGCCTGCAGATCGCCGCCGAGTCGATCTCGATGATGGCCGAAGGCAAGTCGCCGGAGGAGATCCGCCAGACGATCGAGGACATGTACGCCGCCTGACGGTCGAGAGAGGCGCGTCCGGCCCGACGAGGAGCCGGGCGCCCCGCCAGGCGCGGTCTGCCTTGAAGCGCCAACGGCCTGCACAGCCTTGACCGAGGCTCTGGCCTGCACGGTCCTGACCGAGGCTCTCCTGATCGTGAAAATCAAGCCGCCGCTCCCGCCTGCGAAGCCAGCCCGAGCCCCCGCCTTGCGCGCGGAGCTCGGGCTGTTCGGCTTGGCGCTCGAAGGACAGCATCGCGCCCGCTACCCCTCCAGCCAGCGGACGATGCGCTCGATCGGCAGCGCCTCGACGCGGCGGCCCTCCTGCCCGGTCATGCCGATGCCCGCGCACAAGGAATTCCAGATCGCCTCCTCGGTCGCCTCCGCCGCCGCGCGGAAGGCGTCCGCGAGCGTCGGGCCGTCCTCCCGCAGCGAGCGGCGCGCCGGCGCGAGCTCGTCCGGCTCATGGGCGACGCGCTCCGCTGTGCTGAAGGCGACGACGATGTCGCCGCTGCCGTGATCGGCCGCCGAGCCCGTGCGGGCGAGCCCGAACGCGGCCCGCTTGGCGAGCCGCTTCAGCTGACGGGCGTCGAGCGGCAGATCCGTCGCCAGCACGATGATGATCGAGCCGTCCTCGGAGCGCTCGGGCTGGGGCTGGGACAGCGTGAAGGAGCCGCTGCCGCCTTCTCCCGCTCCTTCGCCCCCCTGCTCCATGCCGGCAAGCGGCCGGCTCGCGTCCTTACGCGCCGCGGCTGCCTGCTCCTCCAGCCAGCGCCCGACCGGGCGGCCGAGCAGCGTCAGCTCGGCGCGCCGGCCGAAGTTGCTCAGCACGAGCGCCCCGACCGTGCCGCTGCCCTGCTCCGTCCGCACGAGCCGGGACGAGCTGCCGATGCCGCCTTTATAGCCGAAGCAGACCATGCCGGTGCCGGCTCCGACCGCGCCTTCCTCGGGAGGCACGCCCTCCGCCGAGCCGCGGGCGAGCCGGACCGCGCGCTCGGCATGCTCCGGCCGCACATGCAGGCCGCGCATGTCGTTCAGGTAGCGGTCGTTGCACTCCGCCGCCACGATGTTGATCGAGCCGGCTTCGCCGCCGACGCCCTCGTCCTGCTCCATCATGGCGCGCAGCCCGCCCTCGAGCGCGGCGCCGACGCCGAACGTATTCGTCAGCAGGATCGGCGCCTCCAGCGTGCCGAGCTCCTCGATCTGCACGAGCCCCGCCGTCTTGCCGAAGCCGTTCACGACGTAGGCGGCAGCGGGCACCTTTTCGCGAAACGGATTGCCGCCATGCGGCAGGATCGCCGTCACGCCGGTGCGCACCGCATGCCCCGGCTCGTCCCGGATCAGCGTCACATGCGCCGTCCGCACGCCAGCCACATCCGTGATGGCGTTGACGGGACCGGGCGGCAGTCCTCCGATCCGAACTCCGTGTTCGCGCAGCCGTTTCCTTTCATGGGCCTTTTCCATCGTCGATCTCTCCCTCCCTGCCGAAGCGCACGCAGGCAAGACAGCCACGGCATCCGCATTCCCCGCCATGCTCTTGCCCTCGCCTGCCGCTGTCGGCTGTTCCGATTCCAGTGTAGCCTTCCGGCTGCCGGTTGAAAAGCAGGGATGGCGTCCCCGCCTGCAAAAGAAAAGACATCTGCCCCGGGGAGTCCCGGAACAGATGTCGCGCTTCACGTCCCGGCGGCCGCTCAGAGCGCCTTCGGGATCAGATTGATGTGGTCGAGGTCCGTGCCTTTGACGTCGTTGAAGATGAAGTCGAGCTGATAGTCGCCGCGCACGTAGCTGAGCTTCTTCTGCTTCTTGCCGCCCGACGTGAACACGGTGGAAGCCTGCGGCATGAACCACTGCTGGACGAGCAGGTCGCGCGTCATGCCGCCGATGTTCGTCTGGCGCTCGACGTTCGTGCCGAAGTAGCGCATCTCGGCGACGACGTTGTCGCGGTCGTAGCGGAGCGCGTAGCCGGGATGGCCCATCTCGGCGTGATAGAAGTCGAACCCGCCGGCCGTCTTGCGCGGCTCCGGCGCCTCGCCGAGCTGGTCGATGACCTGCTGGCGGGTCGTCACGCCGACCGTGAAGCCGTTGAAGTTCGGGAACTGGCCCTCGAGCGCCGGCTTGTACATCGCCATCAGCTTCTCCATCGCCATTTTCTGATCCGAGGCCGACGCCGCTGCGGCCGGCTTGGCTGCCGCATGGGCCGCCTCCTGCGGCAGCGAGGCTCCGAATCCGGCGACGACGGCCGCCGCCAGCACCGAGAGGGCGGCTTTTTTAACGTTTGCTTTCATGGTGAACGCCTCCTTTTGGTTCTATTACCCATCCGCAGGATGTTTGGCCCGCTTCGGGGTAAATATTTTAGATATAAATAATTAACGATGCATAGATCCAGACGGAGCGCGCGGCGGAAAGGTTGCAGAGCCTCGGCTCGGCCAGGGAGTAGAGAGTTCCTTCAATCGCGGGAATCCGGCGCTTCGGCTCGGCCAGGGAGCCGAGAGTTCCTTGAATCGCAAGAATACGGGGCTTCGGCTCGGACAGGGAGCCGGGAGTGCCTTCAATCGCGGGAATCCAGGGGGGGGCGGCCCGACCAGGGAGTCGAGAGTGCCTTCAATCGTGGGAATACAGGGGGGCGGCTCGGCCAGGGAGCCGAGAGTTCCTTCAATCGCGGGAATACGGGGCTTCGGCTCGGCCAGGGAGCCGGGAGTGCCTTCAATCGCGGGAATCCAGGGCTTCGGCTCGGCCAGGGAGTCGAGAGTGCCTTGAAATGCGGGAATCCGGGGCTTCCGCCCGACCAGGGAGCCGAGAGTGCCTTCAATCGCGGGAATCCGGGGCTTCCGCCCGACCAGGGAGCCGGGAGTGCCTTCAATCGCGGGAATCCGGCGCTTCGGCTCGGCCAGGGAGCCGGGAGTGCCTTTAATCGCGGGAATCCGGGGATGCGGCTCGGCCAGGGAGCCGAGAGTTCCTTCAATCGCGGGAATCCAGGGCTTCGGCTCGGACAGGGAGTCGAGAGTGCCTTGAAGCGCGGGAATGTGGGGGTGCGGCTCGGCCAGGGAGTCGAGAGTGCCTTGAAGCGCGGGGATCCAGGGGTGCGGCTCGACCAGGGAGCCGAGAGTTCCTTGAATCGCAGGAATCCGGGGCTTCGGCTCGGCCAGGGAGCCGAGAGTGCCTTCAATCGCGGGAATCCGGGGCTTCGGCTCGGCCAGGGAGTCGAGAGTGCCTTGGCTTGCTTCCACGGAAGGCGGCTGCACCGGCAAACCGTTATAAAAAAGCGTCCCGCCCTGCGCAGATGCAGGTCGGGACGCTTTATCCAATGTTCTAACCCCCAGGCCGCGGCGCTCAGCCTAGCCAGATGCCTTCCAGCAGCAGCGCGCCGCCGCTCGCCTTCACGACGAGCCGGCGCAGGCCCGGCTCCGGCTGCGGCAGCGCGCCGAGCTCGGCCTCGCTCCACTCGCCGCTGGCGTCCAGCCGTCCGATCGGACGGCCGTCCAGCTCGAGCTCCGCCGCCGCTCCGGCCGCAGCAGCCTTGAGGCGCAGCTTGACGCCGAAGCCAGCCGCCTCGCCGCTCGCTTGGATGCTGCCGTCCAGGTCCATCGCCGCCGCCGCGCGGCCGACACCGCCTGCGGAATCGGCCGCTGCTGCCGCCTCATCGCTCGCTTGGGCGCCGCCGTCAGGAGTCGCCGCCGAACCGGCCGCCGCGGCATTCGCCCGGGCCGCGCCCGCAGCAGCCGCCTCGGCACGCGCAACATCCGCTGCCGCAGGCGGCACGAGGAACTCGTACGCCGTCCAGGCTCCTGCCGGCAGCTCGACGCACAGTCCGTCGCCGGCATTCCACGGATGCCAGCCAGGCTCCGACGGCGGCAGATGCGGCGCTCCGTCCAGCTTGCGGATCGCGAGGCCGTCGCCGCGGCGATAGCCGCTTTCCCAGTCGATGCGCTCCGCTCCGCCGAGGCCGAAGCTCTCGCCCTCGCCCTTGTAGCCGTAATGGATCGCCGGAATGCGCACCGGCAGCCGGCGCAGCAGCGCGTTCACGACCTCGGGACGGTAGTCGACCGCCGCCAGCGGGAGGCCGTCCAGATAGTCGCCGAGGATGCGGCCCGCCTCCTCCGGCTCCGGCTTGGCGCCGCCCTCCAGCCACGCGCCGAGCTTCTCCCAGCCGTCCGGCTTGCGGACCGAGCAGGGGGAGTTGAGCGTGTCCATCTTTTTCCACGTCCAGAAGTTCCAGCCGATGCGGTGGTCCTCGAACAGCCGGAATCCGCCTGCGTACCAGTCCAGGTCGTTCTCCCCGCCCTCGCCCATGAAGATCGGCACGTTCCACTCGTCGCGGAAGTCGAGGTACTTCTGGATGCTCTCGGTGTCGGGGTTGTTCCAATACTTATGGAACTGATAAAGCACGTTGCCGTCGAGCTTCTCCGTGAAGACGCTGAAGTCCGTCGACCAATGCACGCCCTCGACGACGATGAGATGGCGGTCGTCGACCTCGCGGATCGCCGCGATCATGTCGCGGTACAGCGGCTCGACGCGGTCATTGTACTGCCCGTGGAATTCCGGCAGCGGCTCGTTGAGCAAGTCGTAGCCGGCGACGATCCACTCGTCGCGGTAGCGCTTCGCCAAATAGCGCCACAGGTCGATCGACGCCTGGCGGTGCTCCGCCGAGGTGAACAGCTCCGGCTGGTCGTTTTCGCAGTCGTCGATGTTGGCTCCGGTCTGCCCGCCCGGCGCGCCGTGCATGTCGAGGATGACGTAGACGCCCCACTTGCGGCACCAGCCGACGACGTCATCGAGCAGCCCCACCTGGAAGGCGTTGTAGCCGTCCTCGTTCAGCGGGCCCTCGAGCAGCTTGCGCGAGTTGAACGGCACGCGCACCGAGTTGAAGCTCTCGAGCGCCAGCTGGCGGATGTCCTCCTCGGCCGTGTAGCGTTCAAAATAGGTGCGCCAAAACGCCTCCGCCCCGCTCTCGCCGAGCAGGCCGGACACCATCGCCTCGATGCGGCGCGGCCGGTCGCCCTGCTGCGGCATCTTCCACATGTAGCCCTCCGGCAGCAGCCAGCTGCCGAGGCCGACTCCGCGCAGGATGAGCTCCTCGCCTCGTCCGTTCACGAGCCGCTTGCCGTCGGCCTTGACCCAGCCGTCGACCTCCGATTGCCGGCATCTATTCTCGGTCGCCATTCGTTTCCGCCTCCGCCTCTCTGATTGTAATCGTTTACGGTCCGTTGCGAGCTTTCGCCGTCTCCGCCGCCGCCGCTCCGCGGACGGGATGCCGTCCGCGGAGCTGATGGCCTTGCGCGCTGCCGAGGCAGCCGCGCTGGGGCAGCCGTGCCGAGGCAGCCGTACCGCTACGCCCCGTGCCGCTACCGCCCCGGGCCGATGCCCTGGCGCATGCTGCGGAACTCCAGCGGCGTGATGCCCTCAGCCTCCTTGAACACGCGCGTGAAGTGCTTGACGTTGTCGAAGCCGGACTGCGCGCTGATCTCGTATACCTTAAGGTCGGAGCTGGACAGCAGATCCTTGGCCCGGTTCAGCCGCAGCTTGCGCAGGTACGACGAGAAGCTCTCGCCGGTATGCTCCTTGAACGCCTGGCTGAAGTACGTATAGTTGAGCGAGATGTGGTTGCTCACGACCGCCATGTTGACGTCCTCGGCATAATGCTCCTGCAAGTACTCGACCGCCTTCTGCATGTCCTTGCGGTCCGCATGGGCTCCGCGCACCCGCCCGACGAACTCGTCGAGCCGCTCCAGCAGCTGCTCGACATGGCGGTAGTAATCCTCGAAACGCTCGAAGTTCTCGATATGCCCGGCGCTCTTGTACAGCCGCAGGATGTCGACCGACTCCTCCCCGTAGCTGCGGAACACGCCGTCGAACACCTCCTCGTTCAGCCGCCGGCTGATGCCCTCGAGGTAGCCGATCTCGCAGCGGCCGATGACCCGGATGTCGAGGATGCCTTGCAGCAGCTTTTTCATCTCCGGCAGCCGCCCCGTGCCGAGCAGGTTGGACAGCCGCCGGATCGGCTCCTCCGGCAGCGGACAGCCCGCGCTCAGGCTGCGCACGCTGTCGTAGGAGAGCAGCGCGACGCCAGGATGCAGCAGGAAATACTTCTGCGCCTGCTGCGCCTGGCTGTACGCGCGACGCAGCTGCCCCGGGCCGGTAGCCCGGGAGCTGAGCGCCAGCCGGCAGCGCAGCAGCGCATGGCCGTCCAGCCTCGCTCCGAGGCGCCTCAGCAGCTCCTCGTCTTCCGCCGCCAGCACCAGGTCGCCGCCGCGCAGCTGCCGCATCGCCCAGGCCTCGCTGCCCGTCTCCTCCAGCAGCGGCTGCACGAGCCCTTGCAGCTGCGAGCCCTCGCCGCCGCCGGCCGCCCGCAGGACGCCGACGGAGTAGTCGCCGGCGAGCCAGCCGAGGCCGGCCGCCGCCAGCGCGGCGGCCTCAGGCGCCGCCTCGCCGGTCAGCATGCCTTGCAGCAGCTCGCCCGCCCGCGACTCGCGATCCGCCGGCGCAGCCGCGCCGGCCGCAGCGCCATGCCTGCGGTCCAGCTCGCCCTCCAGCCGCTCCAGCACCTCGAACAGCTCCTCGCGCTTGATCGGCTTGAGCAGGTATTCCTTGGCCTGGTAGCGGATCGCCGCGCGGGCATACGGGAAATCGTCATGTCCGCTCAGGATGATGACGAGCGGCGCCGGTCCGGCGAGCGGACGGGCGGCCGGACTTGCCGGCAGCTTGCCCTGCGCCGCCGGGTCCGGCGAGCCTGCCGCGCCTCGCTCGGAGCCGCCGGCCGCCTCTCGCTCAGAGGCATCGGCTACGGCTCTGTCTCCTCGTCCGCTTTCGCCCTGTGCGCCGGCTGCGGCTCTGTCCGCCCCTCCGCTTTCGCCCTGTGCGCCGGCTGCGGCTCTGTCCGCCCCGCCGCCGGTTCCGCGGCCAAGCGCATGCAGCCGCTCCAGCAGCCCGAGGCCGTCCAGCACCGGCATGCGGATGTCGGTGATCATCAGATCGGCCGGACTCGCGGCGAGCTGCTCCAGCGCCTCGCGGCCGTTCTCCGCGAAGCGGAACGCGTACCGCTCGGGGAACTGACGCTCGATCATCGCCTTCAGGCCGAGCCGGATATTCTTTTCGTCGTCTACGATCAGCAGGTTGCGCATCAGCGCGGTTCACCTCCGGTCAGGATGAGATGGGGCAGCGTCATGACGACCTTCGTAAAGCTTCCCTCCACGCTCTCGACGCGCAAGCCGTACTCCT
Source organism: Paenibacillus pasadenensis (assembly GCF_002864175.1). Taxonomy (NCBI): domain Bacteria; kingdom Bacillati; phylum Bacillota; class Bacilli; order Caryophanales; family Paenibacillaceae; genus Paenibacillus; species Paenibacillus pasadenensis. The sequence continues at coordinate 17,161 of NZ_NFEZ01000002.1, forward strand.
GGCCGTAGCTCATGACGAGCCGGTGGTCGACGTTGCGCAGCCCGATGCCGCTGCCTTCGCCGCGCCGGGCCGCCGACGTGCGCGCGCGCCGCTCCTGGTAGTCGGCCTCCTCTATGCGCAGCATGCCGTTCAGGAGCCGCAGCTGCTCGCCCGGTATGCCGCAGCCGTTGTCGGTCACCTCGATGACGCAGTCGTCGAGCCGGATGAACGCCGACACCGTGATCGTCAGCTTGCCCGAGTCCGAGTCCAGGTCGTCCATCCCGTGCTTGACGGCGTTCTCGACAATTGGCTGCAGCGACATTTTGAGCACCTCCTGCTCGAGGCATTCCGGCGCGATGTCGAGCCGCAGCTCCAGCTTGCCGTCGTAGCGGATGTTCATGATCGCGATGTAGTTCTGGATATGCTGGACCTCGTCCTTCAGCCGCACATGCGCGCGCGTCCACTGCAGGCTGTAGCGCATCATGCCGCCGAGCGAGGTGAGCGCGTCGGAGATCGTATACTGGCCCTCGATCTCGGCGAGCATCTTGAGGTTTTCGAGCGTGTTGTACAGGAAATGAGAGTCGATCTGGTTTTTGAGCGAGCGCAGCTCCGCCTCCTTGCCCGCCGCCTGCCGGTTCACCTGATCGACGATCAGCTCGTTGATCTTGCGCAGCAGCTGGCGGTAGTGATGGGCCAGCTCGCCGACCTCGTCGCTGCCCGCTACGGGCACGTCGACGTGGAAGTCGCCTCCGCGCACCTTTTTCATCGAGTCGCGCAGCACCCGCAGCCGCTTGAGGATGATCGACTGCATGAAGTACGAGAGCAGGATGAGCACGGCGATGAGCACGACGATCAGGATGACGAGATTGCCGCGAGTACGCTCGATGTCCGCGAGCGTGTCGGTGCGGCTGACGAGATTGACCAGATGCGCGTCCAGTCCGGGGATGAAGGCCTGGATCGCCAGGAACGACTGCCCGCCGGCCGTAAAATAAGACGTATGGTTGCCCGGGGTTTCCGTCAGGGCGATATGCCGCAGCAGCTCCTTGGCCGGCGTCTGCTGGAAGATCGGAGCGGCCATGTCGGCATGGACCTGGCCGCGGCGGTCCACGACGACCATGCGCGAGGAAGGATCCTGCACGCTGCTGAACGTCTTGGTGAAGAAATTGCGCAGCTCCATGCTGATTTCCAGCAAGCCGTTATGCGTCATGTCGTCCGGATACTTGAACTCCCGCAGCAGCGACACCGACATCACCTCGCTGCCGGACGTCGTGCTCGTGTTGTTCAGCAGCTCGCGGTTGTTCTGGATCTCCCACCACACCAGGCCTTTCCGATCCAGCACCGTATCGTACCAGGGCTTGTCGCGGATGCGCGCCTCGCTCAGCACGATCGGCCAGAATTCATGCACCCCGGGGTTGCTCGCGAACAGACGGATGCCCGAGATGCGCGGATTGTTGAACAGGAAGCTCTGAAACATCTGGAACGTGCGCGTCTTGAAGTCGAGCAGCCACTCCGTATCAAGATCCTCCTTGGTCTGGAGGTAGTCGTTCATCTCCCGATTGGACAAAGCCAGCTGGCCGGTCCATTCCATCAGCTCGATGTTGTTCTGGATGTTCGTCCGCTCGATGTCGAGGATGCTCTCGTTTTTTTTGACCAGCTCGCGCATCGAGTAGTCGGAGACGCCGTGCAGCGTGTACCAGGAGAACAGCAGCATCGGGACGATGATGACGAGCACGAAGGAGGAAATCAGCTTCGCCTGCAGCGGCAGGCTTCCGACGAATTCCCTTAAGGTACCGATCCAGCTTCCCGTTCTCGCCACGTCGTCTTCACTTCCCGCTCCAGGATGGTACAAGCCTGGCCGTCCGCCCCGATCGGGAAGCGGACGGCCAGGCTTGAATGGCTGCTGCGCGGGCCAATTCCCGGCTGCAAGCTTATTTGTTCAAGGATTCCAGCTTTTTCAGGTTCGATTCGTACGCGGCTTGACGGTAGGCGTCGATCGCTTCCTGCTCGCTGCGGTCCTTCAGGTACTTGTTGAAGATCTCGTCGAATTCGGCATCCGACTTGGCGAGGATCATCTTCGGCAGCGCCTTGCCCCAAGCGCGGGCGTTTTTGCTGCCGGCTACGCCTTCCTTGCTCGTCGCGGCCGGATCGAGGTTGTCGAACTCGGCCATGCTGATCGACTTGCCCTTCGTCCAGTCTTCCATCTGCTTGGCAGGCTCGACGCTAGGCGGCGCCCATTGCAGGTTCATGTTCGTATCCATGAGCATCCAGTACGTATAGGATGCGCCGTATTTCTGGTCGAACGCCGTGCGGTCCTTGTTGAGCAGGTCGAGCACTTCCGGCAGGAACTGGTCTTTGCCGTCGATTGTATCATACGTCACGCCTTTTTCACCAAGGAACATATCCTTGTTGCCCTCTTCGCTCATGAGGTAGCTGAGGAACGCGATCGCGCGCTTTTTGTCCTTGACGTTTTTGGAGATCAGCGTCACCGTCCAGCCGGAGATGCCAGGTCCGGACAGCGTCGGCTGGTCGCCGGCGGCGTTTTTCGGTCCGTCGACGGCGATGTACACCATGTTCGGATCCTTTTGGTACAGCTGCGTGTTCTGGGCGGCGAAGTCGGAGCGCTGGTACAGCATCGCGAAGTAGCGGCCTTGGGCGATCTTCTCTTCCATCTGCGGACGCTTGTCGATGAAGATGTCCTTCGCGAGCAGGCCGTCCTGATTCGCCTGGCGGAACACCTTCAGCCACTTGAGGTATTCCGGATCCTGGCGGCGGTCGTACAGCTTGCCGTCCTTCACTTGCGGGATGGCCAGGAAGTTCTGCAGGTAGCCCTCGAGCGAGTAGTTGCCCGTCTCCGTGAACTCATGCAGGCCGAGCGGGATGAGCGGCTGTCCGTTGACGTCCGGGAACTTCTCCTTCGCCATCTTCAACGCGTTCAGGAAGCCTTCCGGCGTGCTCATGTCCGGCTTGCCGAGCGCCTCGTACATGTCCTTGCGGACGGCGAACGTCTGGTTGGACGTGAAGTTCTCACCGTATTTCTCATAGTCGGCCGGGGAGGACGACGCGTTCGGGTAGCCGTAGACGTTGCCGTCTTCCTTCGTGTACCAGCCGAGCTTGGCCGGATCGGCGACCTTGAAGAAGTACGGATCGTACTCTTCGGCGAGCTTGTTGAGCGGCAGCACCAGCTTGCCCTCGATCATCTTGCGCACGCCTTCCTCGTACCAGCCGAGCGTGATGAAGTCCGGCAGCGAGCCAGAGGCCATCAGCGTGTTCAGCTTCTCGTTCTCGTTGCCAGCCGGCACGATGAAGTTCAGCGAGACGCCGGTCTTCTTCGTGATGTAGTCGGCCGTCGCGTCGCCGCCCCACTTCTTGTTGAACCAGCTGAAGTTCAAGTACCAGTCGAACGTGATCGGGGAGGTATCCTGCTTCCAGGCCGGCTCGTCGCTGGCCGCCGGAGCCGGCGATGCCGAAGCGTCCGTGCCTGCGGTCGGCGCGGGAGACGCCGTGCCGCCGCTGTTCGAGTTGCCGTTGCCGTTCGACGAACAGGCCGCGACGGAGAAGGTCATGGCGAGCGCCAACAGCGTCGTCGCCACCTTGCGCGTAGTTTTCATGTACAATTGCCCCTTTTCTATAAAGAGATAGAAGTGCGATTTATATGATCAATCCCGCGGATTGCGGGAAGGATAACCGAGACGGATCGGCGTCAGCCCTTGAGGGAGCCGACCATGAAGCCCTTGACGAAGTATTTTTGCAGGAACGGATAGACGCATACGATCGGCGCCGTCGTGACGACCATCGTGGCCAGCTTGAGCGACTGGCTGGTCACGGTCTGGGTGACGCCGCTCGGCATCGCCCCCAGCATCTGGTTCGAGCTGGACTGGGCCACGACCCGGTAGAGGAACGTCTGGATCGGCTGCAGGTCCGTGTTGTTGATATAGATCATGCCCGTAAAATAATCGTTCCATTGATAGACGCCGTGGAACAGCGCGATCGTCGCCACGACCGGCATCGACACCGGGATGATGACGCGGGTGAAGATCGTCAGGTCGTTGGCCCCGTCGATCCTCGCCGCCTCCTCCAGCCCCGCCGGAATCTCGCGGAAGAAGCTCAGGAAGATGATGAGGTCGAAGAAGCTGAACGCGGCCGGGATGATGTATACCAGGAAGTTGTCCAGCAGGCCGAGATCGCGGATGAGCAGGTAGTACGGGATCAGGCCGCCGCCGAAGAACATCGTGATCGTGCCGATGATCATGTACAGGTTGCGCCCGATCAGCTCCCTGCGGCTGACCGCGTAGGCGACCATCGCCGTGAACAGGACGTGCACGGGCACGCCGACCAGCGTCTTGGCGACCGTCACTCCCATCGCGGTCATGATGCCCTCGCTGCGGAACACGGCCCGGAAGTTCTCCAGGCTGAATTCGCGCGGGATCCAGTAGATGCCGCCGCGCATCGCGTCGGCGCCGTCGTTGAAGGCGTTGACGAGCACGTACCAGATCGGGTACAGCGTCAGGAAGCAGATGATGAGCATGAGCAGCCCGTTGAGGATGCCGAAGGCCACTTCGCCGGGGGTTTGCCTTTTCAAGGAAAACATCGTGGTCACGGACCTCCTTTAGAACAGCGAGTTGTTGTTGAGCTTCTTGGTGACGAAGTTGGCCATCAGCAGCAGGAACAGCGCGATGACGGACTTGATCAGGTTGACGGCCGTCGAGTAGGAGAAGCGGTTGTCGATCAGGCCGGTCTGGTAGACGTAGTAGTCGATGACGGTGCTCGCCTCGGCGTTGAGCTGGTTGCGGAGCACGAGGATCTGGTCGAAGTTGGAGTTCAGGACGTTGCCGACGGCCAGGATGAACAGGATCGTGATCGTGCCCATGATGGACGGCAGCGTAATGTTGCGCATTTTCTGCAGGCGTCCCGCGCCGTCAATCGTCGCCGCCTCGTACAGCTCCGGCGAGACGCTGCTGATGGCCGCGAGATAGATGATCGCCGACCAGCCGAGCTCCTTCCAGATGTCCGATACGATGATGATGGACCAGAAGTACTTCGGCTCCGCCAGGTAGGTGATCGGAGCGTCGATCACGTTCAGGGAGAGCAGGATCTTGTTGATGATGCCGACATCCGACAGCCAGGTGGCGAGGATGCCGCCGAGGATGACCCAGCTCAGGAAGTGGGGCAGGTAGGTGATCGTCTGCGTCCATCTCTTGAACATGACGGAGCGGACCTCGTTCAGCAGCAGCGCGAAGAGGATCGGCAGCGGGAAGCCGATGATCAGCTTGATGAGGCTGATGCCGAGCGTATTCTTGATGACGGTCAGGAGCATGTCGTCGCTGAGGAATTCCCGGAAGTTATCGAGGCCGACCCAAGGGGCCATCGACATCGGGAAGATGATGTCATATTCCTTGAACGCGATGATGATGCCGTACATCGGGATGTAGTTGAACACGACCATCCATGCGACGCCGAGCAGCGCCATCACCTGCAGATATCGCTGACTGTAAATTCTCCTCAGCCATTTTTTCCATCGTTCGCTGCCCGCCTTCGGGCTGGCCGCCTCAATGCCGGCCTGTGCGCCTGGTTCCATGGTGCTTGCACCTCCGCTTTCCTTGCCTTGCCATGTATCGCCGCGGCCGCAAGCGCCGCTAGCTGATTTCCGTATCGTCATTGTAAGCGCTTGAGATGTCGAAAAATAGGCTCCTCATTCTAGGTAGGGTTACTATTTTTCAGGTGGCGAAGACGCGGAGGCCGCGCCTGCGGCGCATCGCCCATTGACAACCTCAGCGTCATGACCGAAAGCCGTCGACGCAGCAAGGGGTCCAGTAAAGGGACAGTCTTGCCCTAACGATACTCAGCGTCGCTATCGGCCCTTTTTTCGGCGGTTTTTCTGGCTAACGATACTGAGCCGTCTTATTGGCCCCGCGCTGGCCTTGCAAGCGCCTCAACGGAAGAAATAACGCTTCTGAGTTTTGGTAGAGTTTTGAGAACAAGCTTTGGGTGCCGAATAGCGTCGCTCCGTTTCGTTGCTTCTGCCTGCTTTCGAGGCTCGGCCTCCATAGAGCCGCCGCTCCCGGGCGAATAGGAAAAAAGCCGCCAGGACGCCCGGCGGCTCGTGCAAGCGGCGCTCAATAATGGCCGCTGTTGAGGTATTTCTCGGTGAGCGAGGCGAGGACGCCGATGCCCACTTCGTTGTGGCCGCCCTCGGGAATGATGAGATCGGCGTATTTTTTGGACGGCTCGATGAACGCCTCATGCATCGGCTTGACCGTCTGCATGTACTGGTCGTGGATCGAGTGGATCGAGCGGCCGCGCTCCTCGATGTCGCGCAGCACGCGGCGCAGGATGCGCACGTCCGGATCGGTGTCGACGAACACCTTGATGTCGAGCAGACCGCGCAGCCCTTCGTCCGACAGGACATGCAGCCCTTCGATCATGACGATGCTGCTCGGCAGGAGCGTCACCGTCTCGTCCGACTTGCGTGCGTGCATCGTAAAGTCGTAGACCGGCGCTTCGGCCGCCACTCCCCGCTTCAGCTGCTGGAGATGCTGGACGAGCAGCTCGTTTTCGAACGCGAAGGGATGATCGTAGTTGATCTTCTCCTTCTCGGCGAACGTCAGCTCCGGCCGATCCCGATAATAATTGTCCTGCGAGATGAACGTCACGTTGCCGGTCCCCATCCGCTCGATGACCGACCGGGCCACCGTCGTCTTGCCCGACCCCGTGCCGCCTGCGATACCAATGATAAGCATGTAGCTGCGCTACCTCCCCGAATTTGTTGCAATTCCCGTAGTGTAGCACATCGGGGAGGGATTTTCATCTGTCGATTCCGTGTCCAACGGCGATTGGATCCGATTGCGCCAGCCTAATAAATCGTTGCCGTTCCTGCCCTCAGCCGGGAGCGGCCAGGAGCTCGGCCATCGGCGGCAGCCTACAGGCTTTTGCTCCACTCCGCCACTCGCCGCGCGCTTTCCTCCTCGGACAGGTCCTCGACGCGAGTCATGATCGACCATCGGATCCCGAACGGATCGAGGATGCTGCAGTAGCGGTCGCCGGATACGAAGTCCGCCGCCGGCTCTCGGACAGTCGCTCCGTGCCGGACAGCCAGCTCGAGAGCTCGGTCGACGTCGGGGACGTAGACGCCGAGCGAGTAGCAGGCGTCGCCTCCGCCGGGCGGCGGAACGAGATGATAGTCCGGATTGGCCGCTCCCAGCTGCAGGTACCCGTTGCCGAAGTCGATGTCCGCGTGCACGATGAACGAATTGCCGTCGGTGCCGACATCCGTCACGCTTTTCGTCTTGGCTCCGAAGACAGCTTCGTAGAAGCGAATGGCTTCGGCCGGATCGCTGACGACGATGAACGGCGTCAGGGCGGAGTAGCCGTGCGGTCTCCCGTTCGTCGTATGCTCGCCTGTAGCGCCGCTGGTGCTCACATTATGGTCCATCCTAATTCCACCTCTCGTTATGATCGACGCCGGATGGCCGGAACCCCGTTGCGGCACCGCAGCGCGGCCCATCGCGATCTCGGCTGGACGTCTGATAGTCTCGATTATAGAGAAAGGAACGTGCAGGATATTGTAAAAAAGCGACAACGGTCGGACAGCGGTTTCAATCGTCGCTTCCCTGGGGGAGACGCGCGCGGGACTACCATTTGAATGTGATCGGGCTACCGTTTCAATCTACGCTCCCCAGCGGGGAGCGACGGCAGCGGCGCATGCCATTGACTTCTACCGTCACCTGTTTCAATCCATGCTCCCCAGCGGGGAGTGACAAAGCGCGCTGCCGCAGATCATGACGCTGCAGGATCCGTTTCAATCCACGCTCCCCTGCGGGGAGCGACTTACTTCACGTTGAAAAAAAGAGCCGAGCGGCTGCAGTTTCAATCCACGCTTCCCTGAGGGGAGCGACCAGCGGCGTTTCCTTGTAAGTGTTTGTCGCCGGATCGTTTCAATCCACGCTCCCCAGTGGGGAGCGACTCGACTTTTACGATACCGACCTCCCCCTGCAGCAGTTTCAATCCACGCTCCCCAGTGGGGAGCGACATTCGCGCCGTCTTGTTGATGAGGGAGAGCAGTTGTTTCAATCCACGCTCCCCAGTGGGGAGCGACCGCGGCGAACCTCCGCGAATCCCCCGGGGATTTCATGGGAGCTTGCCATTCGCACCAGCTCCGTCTCATAAAATCAGCGGTCCATCCATGTCATAGGAAGCCTTGGCTCCAACATGCTCCACCTTGCTCTTATACCTATCACCCAGGTTATAAAACCGCAAGCTGTCCGTAGCGGGATCAATCAGCTCCTCCAGAGCATACCGCAGCCGTCGGAATTGCGAAGCATCCACAACGCATTCAAATACGGAGTTCTGAACCCGCTGTCCGTAATCCTGGCATGTCTTCGCCACCTTGGACAGCCGCCTCCGTCCATCGCTCGTCGTAGTGCTCACATCATAGGTTATCAGAACAAGCATCGAGCGCTCTTCTCCTTCCTACTTCCAGAAAAAAGGCGGGTACTCTTCCAGATCGCCGCGAATGGTCCGCGCCAGCAGCATCGCTTGAGCATGCGGCACGAGCCCCCATGGGATGGATTCATTCAAATAAGGATGAACGATCTTCTCTTGCTTCCGCTCCTGCCATTGCTTCAATACGGTCCGTCTGGTGTCGTCATCCATCAGGACGGCTCCATTTTCCTTGCGGGTGAAACCGCCCGCGGTGACGATTTTTTTGTTAATGAGCGTCAAGACGAACCGATCCGCATAAACCGATCGCAGCTCCTCCATCAGATCGAGAGCCAGTGAAGCTCTCCCTGGCCGATCTCGGTGCATGAAGCCGACATACGGGTCAAGACCTGCCGCTTCCAGCGCCGCCCTCATTTCGCTGGCAAGCAAGGAATACGCGAAAGAAAGCAGCGCATTGACATTATCGAGCGGAGGCCGCTTACTGCGGCCATGGAAGAAAAACGCTTCCTTTTGCTGGAGAATCAATTCATCAAAAACGCCGCTATACTGCGCAGCCCCTGAGCCCTCCAGCCCACGCAGCACATCGAGATCCTCGACATGCGGCACAAGGCCGATCAGCTCCGTCAGCGAAGCGCTCACCCGCTTCAAAGCCGTACTGTCCAGTCGCAGCGAATAATCTCGAATCGCCCTTTCCAGCACCCATTTCGTGTTGTACAGCTTGCCGACAATCATATTGCGAGCCATGAGGGCGCTGCGCCGCTCATCGTCGGAAATGCGGTATTGCTCCTTGCGGAGCACGACATTGCCCCTCGCCTCGCCCACGATTCGGGCTAGAAACCGTCCGCTTTTCGTCATAAACGTAAGGTCAACGCCTTTTTCGGCACATGATCCCATGAGCGCCGGACTGACGCCTGCATAACCGAACGTGCATATCCCTTCCAGATTATGCAGCGGATAACGCGCCAGCGTCTTTTCCTCCAAACGTACGACGACGTTCTCCCCGTCCTTGGACAGATAGGTGTCCGGCGTCGTCACATACAGCGTGTTGAGCATCTTCCTCATCGCCCCGCTGCTCCTTCCTCCAGCAGATGCCGATCTATATAATCCGATACGGCTCGTTTCGTCATGAGCTCGGGCATGCAGATCTGCTTGAGCGAGCAGCTTTCACAATGCGGGCCTGTTTTCACTTTGGGCGTGTGCCGCCGCTCGTAGTAGCGATGCATCTCGGCAATGGAGGCTTTTACTCTTTCTCTGTCCGCATCGCTTATGTCAATTTCGACCCGCCTCTTGATCTCGTCGTAGTAAAAGTACCCTGTCGAAATCTCGCAAGCGAGCATTTCCTCCAAACAAATTACTTGAGCGACAAGCTGAGAAAAGTCCGAATCGTTCTTTTTCGGCTTGCCGCGCTTATACTCGATTGGATATGGCTTGTACAAGCCATCCTCACCCGCCAACGGAATCCCTTCGGAATCGCGTACAAACTCAACCACGTCGCAGATGCCGCTCAGTCCCAGCTCTCGGGAATGGACCGGCATCGCCCGCACGACGAGACGCTCGCCGCGCTTCTCGCGAAGCTGCGGCTGATCCGCTACCCGATGCACGTGCTCTCCTTCGATCGTCCGGACATTGTCTGCCCACTGCTGTTCGATATGAATTAATGCCCATTGCCTGCGGCAGAAATTAAAATGCTGAATACCGGAAAGAAGGAGGAAATCCTCCTCCTTAAAGTCCGGCATATTCTTGCACGTCCAGCCCTTCCAGCGGCTCAACTTTAATAACGTAGTCATCGAACTTATTCGGTGCTACAACACCTTCTCTCCACGAAATCTCCAAAGACCGATGCACCTTGGCCGATGAATATTGTCCCAGCTTGGAGCCGTGCTCCCACCAGTAGACGCGGTGCACCTCCATGCTGCCGTCCGGGCGAGCGGAAGACGTATCGTTTTCGAACAAGGAGATCAGCGCTTCCCGAATTTTCAGCGCGTCCTCGTAGGTGAAGCCGGTGCGCTCTGCCAGCTGCACGTTGATGCTTCCCTTTGTCACATAGACGCCAAAGTCCACGCGATGCTTCATGCCCATCGTGTCCGAACCGCGCTTGTCCGGGTCGTTGGAAGTCGTCAGATTGACGCTTTTTGTGATTTGAAGACTCGAAATGTCGATCGGGTCGAGGCTGACGGCCGTATGCAGCGACACCGGTCCCCGAACCCCGATGGATACGGCATCATTGCTGCCCGGGAAAGCAAAAACTTGGCCGAAGCTGCGCACATCGATCCAAGACTCGCAGGCCGCTTTGGCAAACAGCTCCGCATTTTTCTTTTTGCCTTTCATGAACTCCTGCGCATCGGCGTTGGCCTCGACACGGTCCTTGATGCTGCGGAAGGAATCGGTCCGACGGTCATCCGATTGAACGAGAATGGATTCTCCCATGTCCTGCAGCCGGTTGCGGATCTTCCGCTTCAAGCATACATCCGAAATCTCGCCTTTGCCTTCATAGTTTTGGCGAGGGCGGTTTCCGTTGAGCGGGTCCCCGTTCGGATTTGCATTGCGAACGGACAGGACAACGGCAAAGTCGATTTTCTTATTCAACGGTTGCATTTAGATCGTCTCCTTTTAATGGGGGTAAGATGATTAAAGGTCGAAATTAATGATCGCCAGACGCATCAGTCATCCAGATCCGCATCGTCCTCTTCTTTCCCTTCACCATCCAGTTGTTTCCGCTTCTGGTAGAGCTCGTGGCGCTGACTGTAAAAGCCGAGGAGATAAAGCCCGCTCAGGGACTGATCGGAGTAGTCCTTTTCCGGGTCAAGCTGGGCTCCGATCTCGTCAAGAAGCCCATTGAGATAACTGGCCTTCACGCCGAGCTTGGCCTGATAAGGCTGAAGCGCGGATTGGATCACCATCCATGTCCGGCCTGGCTTTTGGGCGAATGCGTTCATGTAGCGGATGGCATTCGTGGCTCTTCTCTCCTCCTTGCTCAGCGCTCTGCGTTCCAGGACATCCGCCACGGCCAGCATCCTTCCGAACAAATAACTGCGGTCCTTCAAATCCTTATTCACGGCCACTTCGAATCCCTCCTTGGAATTGGAATAGCTTCTGTTCACTATTGCGCATGCGATGCCGAGCGTCTTCTCCCACTCCCACGGCTCCATGCCGACCGGATTGGAGGCTCGGGCAATGAGGCTCCTCACGATATCGCTCGGAATTCGGGCTCCGTCCAAGATGCAGGGCAGCATCCGCTCGATCAAGCCTTTCACCACTTTCTCACTGGCTCGCGGACCGTACGCCGCGAAGGCAATATCGCGAGTTGCCGGCGCGCTCATGAAGACTGCCGTCTTTCCGTCTTTGCGGTAATACTGCAGCCAGCAGCAGGATAGGTGCCAGGCTTCAATCCGTTGCAGAAAATGCTCCTTCTCCATATCCCGATAGTAGTTGATGGACATCCTTCCCGGTGTCGCGGCATCCAGCACCATGATGACGACATCGGAATGATCGGCATCTGTGTCATGCCGGTAACCGCTGAGACCGAGGCGCACCCGCTCGGCGAATGCAGCATGGGTGTAGGCAAGCTCTGGCTCGTCTTCCTCTTCATCGTCATCGTCATCGTAAAAGTCCGATGAGTCCGCATACGGGTCCGGCACATCCAAGCTTTTTGTCCCCCAGACGACAAACGTTTTGCCGTCAATGGCAAAGGCTTGGCGGTCGATCAGCCATTTCAAGGCGTTATGGGCTTTTTGAGACACCTCATAACTGACCGCGGCCGCATCCCGGCTGCTGAGGAAGCGCCCCCGATAGGTGAATCCGGAGCTGTCATTGGCCGAGATCAGCTTGGTTTTGTCCCCCGAATTCCGGATGCGGGAAGCATGCTTGTCCGCATAGGGCAGAAGTTTCCCTGTTACATAACAAAGCTCTGTATCCTGCAGCTTGGTGTCATAAAACCGGATGAACGATTGCTGGACTTCCGGCATCCGCCACAGCCGCTGCTCTGCCACTCCAGGCACTTCCACCGCGAACCGCACAAATGCGGCATTCTGGCCGGAAGCGAGCGCCTTGAAAATGTCCGGCCTGTCGACTCCGTGAAGCTCGGCCAATTCAGGCGTCCACTTTTCCGCCAGCTGCCCCTCTGCATCCAGCCAGAGCACCTTCTCTCGCACCAGGTCCGCAATCATCGTTCCTTGCCGGACATAGTTGTAGACACTTTGAATGACCGGTACCGCAAAAGGAGACGAGCACCATTCCTGCAGATGCTTCAAGTAATCCTCATATGGAGTGAACTTTTCATTGGTCGGGGGACAAAACTGCCCGTAATCTCCTGCCACATACATCAGTTTGTCATGCAGCGGGTAGGGAACCGGGGCGCTCGTCCGACTTGCAGAGGCTTCGGTGCATGGGATAATCGTGCTGCCCTCTCCCTTTTCAAGTGGTCTTGCTCGACTAAAGGATCCATCCAGGTTTAGATAGATCTCAATATGCGCGGTTTGGGTCGTATGCGAGACAGGCAGCAGCGTATATTCCCGATCAAAATGATTTTTTTCAAATATTCCGACCGATTTTGAATGATTGTCATACGTTTCGCTCAGTTTCGTCAGCCAGGTCATTGGTCAGCCTCCTTCCTCTCCGAATAATTCCGCGTAGAGATCGTCGGCCGACTCCATGTTCCCCGGTTCAAACCGCTTGATGCTGCCGCTTCCCGTTTTGCGCACCATCGTGCAGTCCTCCGGACGATCAAATTTGATGACCCCGTATTCCATCTTGGCCCGCCATAAGCGGGTCAGCATGTCGGAGCTGCCGGTCTCGTCCGGATAGCTGATGCCATGAACCATCGTGCCGAAGGCGAGCTCGGCGACCTGATCGTAATGCCCTTCCCCCGAGCCGAACTCGCATGCCTCGACATAGCCTTGGCATTCCCTCGTTCCGAGGAAGATGTCTCGCCTGCCGCCTGCTGCAACAGCTCGTTTGGCGATGTTGTGATGCTTATGCTCATTGCGGTCCTGCTCCAGATCGGAGCGATGAGGGTTGAACTCGAAATGAGCTCTCACCTGATAGCGCACGTTGCGCAGATAGGTGTAGTAGGCCAAGGTATTGCCGCCGCTGTACTCGATCGGCTTGATGCCTTTAGATTCGGTCTGGATCGGATTCATGACCCGCACTTCGTCGATGTACCAAATGAGGGTGGGCTTCCAGTAGATCGATTCGGTAATCCCCTTCAAAGCCTGATAGGTCGGAATTTGATAGCTGAACTTCTCTCCGCCGATTTTGGTCAAGGGATCGGTAAATAAGGCATACGCGCCCGTTACTTCATATTCAATTTGATTCCGCAAAAGGAGGGCCTCCTTTCTTATAATGAATCTCCCAAAGGAACATGCATGAAATCTCAGGTTGAACCAATCAGACTCATAATGAGTCGCTTCCTTAACCAACCCCTTGTATTATCTTCTAATAATTATATTATGGAAGATTCTCTTAATGATAGCATCATCATAAGACCTAGTTCAATTTTTGTCAACATATGGATGTCCCCTTTTGGACTCCATCTAACGATGTGTTAAGATTGTGTCGTCGCCTTCCCTTGGAGGCGCGGATTGAAACCATAAGAGCATGATCAGAAGAAGAAACCCGCTCCTAAACGAGCGGGCTATTCTTTTTTCTAGGCAATCATGATATTAAAGCATCCCACAGCCCATTCCCTTCCGGATCAATGCCGTACTCCTCGGAAAAAGCCGTCGGGCTAAGCGCCAGCACCCTGCCCTGCTGCAAGAACTCCAGATGGCTTCCCCGGTCGAGCTGCCTAAGCTCCTGGTCATATAACGTGACCGTATACTTCTGGGCTCTGCGCAGCAGATCTCCGATTTCACTTGGCTGCAAGGAGCCATTCAAATCAAGAATGATATTAACGGCCTCGCTGTCGTAAGGCACGATGACCGACTTGCCTGCGTTGGAGATGACCTCGAAATAATGCTCTACCGAGGCAATGGCATTCCGAGTGCGCAAGGGAGGGCCGATCTGGTTTTTAATCTCAAACTGCTTGATGGCGACTTGGTTCTTATTCAACAATTCAAACAAGCTGATTTCCTGACCCACTCGGTAATCCATTTGTCCCTGAATGCTTTCGATTCGCTTATAGTAATAGTGGAAATACATCTGTATCGCGGGGAGGGATAGACGGTCGTTCTCGAAGCGCTGTGGATCCTTTTTGAATTCGCTCAGCAATCGCTCCGTCTGTTCTGCTGCCATCTTAATTTCCGGCAGGTTGCTTAAATGCTCATCTGCCGCACGAATAATATCGACATATCTTACCTCGTCCTCTCCGTGCCGATTGCATCGTCCCGCCGCCTGAGCAATGGAATCCAAGCCGGCCAGCGACCGAATGACGCCCTGGAAGCTGATGTCCACCCCTGCCTCGATAAGCTGGGTGCTGATGCAAATGACGCGATTGGCCGGGTTCTCCAACTGCTCCTTGATTTCCTCCAGCTTCGCTTTGCGATGCTCGGGGCACATAATCGTACTGAGATGGTAGAGTCGAACTCCCTCCAATTGCGTCCACGACTCATTTTTCAATTGCTGAAAAAGCTTGCGTACCGCAGCCTTCGTGTTCAGGACGACGAGCAACTGATTGATCTCCTTCATCCGGCCCTGGACAAAATCAGCCAGCTGCTCCGTATTCAAAGCCCCTCTGCCCGTTTCGTCTCTTAGCTCGACACGCTTGAAAGCGGTCATGACATCCGGAAGATCCCGAATCATCTCCGGATCGAGAGACAGGTGGATATTCCGCTTCACATACTGCAGTGCCGGCTGCGTTGCCGTACAGAGGACCAGCGTCGACCCGCAGATTTCGTGCAAAAAATTAACGGAAGCATTGAACAAGGAGATGCAGCGGGAAGGAACGGCTTGGACTTCGTCAAAAATAACGACCGAGTTGGCGAGCTGATGCAGCCGCCTTACATGGCGGGAGCCCTTGGCGTAGAAGGTATTGAGGAATTGCACCATCGTGGTAAAGATGACAGGGCGATCCCAGGTGTCTTGAGCGAGGCTAAGCTTTTCCTTCTGCAGGACAAAGCTTTCGTCGCATTCCTTGTCATCGATTTTATCGGATTGTAAAGACCGCAAAGCCTTTTTCAAATCCCGATCATCCGCGACGTTGGAATGATGCTCCAGAACAAGATCAGGATCAGACACAAGCTCGCGCACGACCTTCACGTTTTGTTCAATGATCGTTGTGAAAGGCACGATATAAATGATGCGTTCTTTTCCGGTCTCGAGAGCATGACGGAGCGCGTAACGAAAGCTTGCCAGCGTCTTGCCGCCGCCTGTCGGGATAGACAGCGTATAGACTCCGGATGGCCGCTCGACCGCAAAAGCGTCGCATTGGTTCGACATTTCTCGTCGCAACCGATTCAATGGCGATTGCGATTGTTCCGATTTGCCCAGCTCATTGAGCTTGGCCGACAGCTTCTCATAGGTTTCACGGAAAAAAGCCTGATGATCAAAAGGCTCTCTTTCCGACTCGTTCTCGTCGAATTGACGGGTTTTGGTCCGATCGGCGTCAATCAGGCAACTGAACAAATATTTTATCGCGAGGGAATGAGTCACGCGCTTTTCACTGGACTTGAGCTTGAGCTTGCTTAATCGCAGCATAAGATCATTCAATTCTTCTCTCGCCTTAGCGAAATAGGAATGGAGTTCCTGCTCGCTTATCGTATGAGCTAAAAATTCCTCGACGGTTCGTTCATACTCCGGTAATTTCTCTAGCGGAGTCGACATCCGCTCCAGAAAAGGAGATTTTCCATCGGGACTCAAGTAATCCTTCAACCCGCCATGGTGAGATACGATGCAATTGGCGATCCATTCCGCGACAAACTGATCCAATGGTTCAGAAGATTCACGGTGGAATTGCTCGTAAAGCCACTTCCCGCCTGCTGTCGAATGGACGACCGAGCCCCTTCGAGGCGGCGAATCAGGATTTGCCACTGCCTCTTCCAGATAGGTTCTGAATTCGGTCGTGTATTTCCCCATGTCATGCAGCAGTCCTGATAAACCGGCGAGATGCTTCATTCCAATTTTTTCGCCTAGCTTTTCGGCGTAAAGCCTGACGGCCATGAGATGGTCGTGCACGCTCTCGCGGCGGCCGTCCGACTTCCGAATATGGGCGATGTACTCGGGAATAGGACTATTTTCTTGATCTCTCATTACCGCACCTCCTTAAAGGACTTTAGACCCAATACTAATAACCTATTCTAGTCGTATACTTCAACATAATCACACACAATCCTCCTTTTATCTTTTATTTTCCCAATTTTTCTTTATCCCTCCCCTATAGGGCATTTATTGAAATATGATCTTGCAGAAAAAGCTTGGCTCGATCGGAATCATTGCTTATGATGAGGACAAGAGCGGGAGTGCGAATGCCAAGCTCCCATGGAATCCCTGGGGGATTCGCACCTCGAAAATTGTCGAAATGAATGCCATTTCACCTTAATTAATGATTGTCAAGATCTTTCCTATGTCTAATCAGTATAGGAACTGGCTAGTTTATACCCCAAGGGGTATGGAAGCGTTATTTTTTGCTGTCGCTCCCCGCTGGGGAGCGTGGATTGAAACGGACGGGGTGAGCGGGTACTATGTGTACCGGAACGGTCGCTCCCCGCTGGGGAGCGTGGATTGAAACCAGGCGTGCGCCCGATAAAACCATGGAGGCCAAGGTCGCTCCCCGCTGGGGAGCGTGGATTGAAACTTGGATAATTACCTCCTGAAAATAGAGTTATATGCGTCGCTCCCCGCTGGGGAGCGTGGATTGAAACGCCATCAAAACCATAGACATTATAGATCATGGCCGTCGCTCCCCGCTGGGGAGCGTGGATTGAAACAGCGTATCGAGGAAGTCGTCCGAGAAGTCCGCCCCGTCGCTCCCCGCTGGGGAGCGTGGATTGAAACCGCGAAGCGAACGGCCTGGACAGCGTCCTGACGCTGTCGCTCCCCGCTGGGGAGCGTGGATTGAAACTTGCCGAAAGTGATTTCAGAGTAGCACGCCGACGCGTCGCTCCCCGCTGGGGAGCGTGGATTGAAACTCGATCAGGTTGATCGCCCTCTCGACCTGTCCCTGTCGCTCCCCGCTGGGGAGCGTGGATTGAAACTGACTTTGCAGCTGCATTTGCCGCTCGTGCTGTTGTCGCTCCCCGCTGGGGAGCGTGGATTGAAACATCCATGTCGTTTTGTCCATGAGAGCCAGAAGCTGTCGCTCCCCGCTGGGGAGCGTGGATTGAAACCAGACCTCGTACAGCGCAAGCAGCCCGGTAACGATCGTCGCTCCCCGCTGGGGAGCGTGGATTGAACCATTTGGCTTGATCCGTCGACGGGCGTGGCGCCGGTCGCTCCCCGCTGGGGGGAGCGTGGATTGAAACTATTATTTGACTTTTATTTTAACTCTAGGATTTTTGTCGCTCCCCGCTGGGGAGCGTGGATTGAAACAGACCCCCTTTACGTTTGGGTGTGCACATGAGCCGTCGCTCCCCGCTGGGGAGCGTGGATTGAAACCGTCCACGTCAGCCGGATGCTCATGGCGTCATCCGTCGCTCCCCGCTGGGGAGCGTGGATTGAAACTGCGCGGTGCTCTCCCACTGCATGGCCTCGTAGTGGTCGCTCCCCGCTGGGGAGGGGGGATTGAAACTACTCAAGGAGGATACCCATGAAAAAGACTGACATCCGTCGCTCCCCACTGGGAAGCGTGTGAATTGAAACAAAGCTCACTTGAAATTCCAAAGTTCCAAAATTCCAAAATAAATACGCTCCCCAGCGGGGAGCGTAAACCGAAACAACCAATATGACAACGCGAAGAAGCAGACTACGCAGGTCTCGCCTGGGGGCATCGGTTAACACAGAACTCCGCTGATGCCGGTCGCCGAACCACGGGCCTCTTCCCCCGTCACTCCCCGCCTTGGCTCTCATACTTGCTCCGCAGCCGCCGGACCGCGTCCATCAGCTCGCGCCCCGCGAGCTTCTCCGCCTGTCCGTACAGCGGCTCCCACAAGTCCATCCACTCGCGTCGCTCCGCCTCTCCCAGGTCGATGATGCTCATCAGGCGGCCGCTCCTCATTTCCGCCAGCTCCTTGCGGCTCATTTCCCGCGCACTCTCGTTGGCCCACCCGGTCGTCTCCCGCATCGCCTCTTGGATGATGCCCTGCACATCCGACGGCAGGCTTTCCCAGAACGAGAGGTTCATCACCACGGCGTACCCGAGGTACGCATGATTGCTGACCGTCATATAGTTTTGCACCTGATAGAACTTCTTGCTGTAAATATTCGTGATCGTGTTCTCCCCGCCGTCGACCGTCCCGCTTTCGAAAGCCTTGTACACGCTGTTGAACGGAATATCCGCCGTAACCGCTCCCAAAGACCGGAACTGCGCGTCGATGATCGGGCTAGGAAGGATGCGGAATTTCAGGCCGCGGAAATCCTGCGGATGCTCCAGAGGCCGGTCGCTCGCGGTCATCTGCTTGAATCCGTTGCCCCAGAAGGCGAGTCCGATCATCCCTCGGCTCTCCAGCCGCTTGAACAGCATCGAGCCGACTTCGCCGCCGAACGCCTCCTCCACCGCCTTTTCCGTGGGGAAGGCGAAGGGCAGGTCCATGACGCTCCACTCCGGCATGCGGGTCGACAGGTTGGAGAAGGCCGGAGCGATCATCTGCACATCCCCGCGCGCCAGCGCGGCCTGCTCGTCCGGCTCCGTGTACAGCGTTCCGTTCGGAAACAGCTGCACCTGCACCTTGCCTCCGGACTTCTCCTCCACCAGGTCCGCGAACCGCTGCGCGGCGAGCCCCTTCGGCGTGTTCTCCGCGACGACATAGCTGAACTTGATGACATGCCTGCCGCTGAAGCCCGTCTGTTCGTCGTCCACCGGCAGCGGGCCGGGCAGCTTGTATCCCCCAAGCCAGAAGACCGTCAGCACGGCGGCAGCAGCCAGCAGCAGCCCTCCGCCCCATAGCTTGAATCGCCATTTCCCCATTCCGACACGAGCCCCCCGTCCTAGCCTGTTTGGACATCATCTTACCCTATCCGCCCTCTTTTGCAGAAGCCCTTGGCCGAATTCCCCTCCGGTTTGCATGCTTCAAGCTCTGGTGTATGATGAGGAAAAAGAGGCGCCGCTCTTATTCCAACGCAAGGAGACAGGCCCGACCATGCTGAAGCAGCTTAAAATCAATTGGAAAATCGCCCTGCTCTCCTTTGGCGTCGTGCTGTTCGCGCTTGCTGCCGGCGGCGGCGTCGCAGTCGGCAGCATTCTCCACCTGCAGGAGAAGGAGCTCGGCAGGCGGCTGCTCGTCACCGCCAAGACGGCGGCCAGCCTTCCGGTAATCGTCGCCGGCCTGGAGGATGCGGCCCTGCAGCCCAAGCTGCGGGAGGCCGCCGAAAAAATCGGCATCATCCATGACGCCACCTATGTGGTCGTCTTGGACATGCAGCATAAGCGGCTGTCGCATCCGGTTCCGGACCGGGTGGGCACCTTTTCCAGAGGAACCGACGAAGGACCGGCATTCGCCGAGCACAGCTATGTCTCCAAGGCAAAGGGCGAGCTCGGCACCGCGCTGCGCGCCTTCGTCCCGGTCATGGACAGCATGCATGTGCAGATCGGCACGGTTCTGGTCGGCCGGGTCCTCCCCTCGCCGAGGGAGGTCATCCTGCCCTTCGCCGGGCAAATCTCCACTGTCCTGCTGCTGTCGCTGCTCGTCGGCCTGGCCGGCTCATGGGCGCTCGCGAGGCAAATCAAAAAAGAGATGTTCGATATGGAGCCGCTGGAAATCGCGCGGCTGCTGATGGAGCGGGATGCGACGTTCCACGCGATGCATGAAGGCGTCATCGCCATCCATAACGACGAGCGGATTGCCGTGTTCAACGAACGGGCCCGACAGATTTTCCATATCGGAGGCGACGTGGTCGGACGGCCGATCCGCGACGTTCTCCCCGATACCCGGCTGCCCGAGATTCTAGAGCTGGATGCTCCGGTCTACCAGCAGGAAATCTTCATCGGCGGCCAGCATATCGTCAGCAACCGCGTGCCGATCCGCGTGCAGGGGCATACCGTCGGTGCCGTCGCCATCTTCCAGGACCGGACCGAGGTCGCCCGGATGGCGGAGGAGCTGACCGGGGTCAAAGCGCTCGTAGAAACGGTAAGGGTCCAAAACCATGAATATATGAACCGCCTGCACACGATCGGCGGGCTGATCCAGCTTGGACAAGGCGAAAAAGCTCTTGATTACCTGTTCCGCATGTCGGACGAACGCGAGCAGCTGAACCGGTTTCTCGGCACCCGTTTTTTCCATGACAGCCTGACGGGCTTGCTGCTCGGCAAGATCAGCCGGGGCCGTGAGCTCGGCATCGACGTGAGGATCGATCCGCACAGCCGGCTGCAGCGGTTTCCCAAGCATCTCGACCATCATGACTTCGTCGTCCTGCTCGGCAACCTGATCGAAAACGCCTTCGATTCGCTGGCGTCCGCTCCGGAGCCCCGGCGGGTGCTCGTCAGCCTCGAGCAAGACGACGAGCAGCTCTCGATGCTGGTGGAGGACAACGGCTGCGGCATGGACGAGCTCGTCCGCCAGCGCATGTTCGAGCGCGGCTTCAGCACCAAGCCCGGAGACGGAAGGGGCATCGGCATGTTCCTCATCGCCGGCATCGCGGAGAAAGGCGGCGGAACGATCCGGGTCGAATCCGCGCCTGGCGCCGGCGCGTCCATCACGCTGAGCTTTCCGATGACAGAGGAGAGTCGGCCGAAGAAAGGAAGAAGCGAGCATGAAGAGGATTAAGGTCGTCCTGATCGAAGACGATCCCATGGTGCGCGAGGTGAACCGGCAGTTCGTGGAATCGGTAGAGGGCTTCCATGTCACCGGCACCGCATCCAGCGGACGGGAAGGCATGGAGCTGATCCGCCAGATGAACCCGGACCTCGTCATTCTCGATATTTACATGCCGGGCCTCGACGGAATCCAGACGCTCCGGCAGCTGCGCAGCGAAGGCCATGCCGCCGGCGTCATCGTCATCAGCGCCGCCAACGACCGGGACACGATCCGCTCGATGGTGCAAGGCGGCGCGGATGACTACATCATGAAGCCGTTCAAGGCGGAGCGCGTGCGGGAAGCCCTGCTGCGCTGGCGCCAGCGCAGCAGGCAGCTCGCCGACGGCGGCCAGCTGGATCAGGGCGAGCTGGACCGCTTCCTGCACGGTCCCCTCTCCGCGTCAGCCTCCGCGCCTGCCTCCGACAACGGAGGCAGTCTGCCGAAGGGATTGCAGGCCGCTACGCTGGAGCATATCCTGCGTTATCTCGCGCTGCAGGAGGAAGCCGTATCGGCTGAGAGCGTCGCCGAGAATGTCGGCATCGCCCGCGTTACCGCCAGACGGTATTTGGAGCATCTGGCCAAGAGCGGCCAGCTCCGCCTTCAGCTGCAATACGGCCTCGGCAGGCCGGTCAACCTTTATTCTCTGGACAAAAGCTGAGCTACATGCCTCATCGAGAACCGCAGCCGCCCCGGCTGCGGTTTTTTGCTTTCCGGCAGAGCGATCGGCTCCCCTCGGACGACCTGCTCCCCCATGACCATAAAGACCAAAACAACCATTATGACCGCATGCTAGCGCTTTCAATTGAAAGCGATATCATGGAAGACAGACCCGCCCCCCCTAAACCTTACCCTTATCTTATATCCATGAAAAGGATGTGCCGTCCTATGTCCATCCCCGCAGGAGCTTCCACGCCGATCATACTCCGGCTGGAGCTCAGCCGCTCCACCGCTTCGTTCGCCCAGATCGCTACCGTCATCGGCGATACCGGGGGCGATATCGTCGCAATCGACGTCACCCGGTCGGACGCCGCCTCCACTGTGCGCGACCTGACCGTCAACGTGTACGAACGGAGTCATGCCGACCGGATCGCAGCGGCCGTCGGCCGGCTGCCGGGCGTCCGCGTGCTGCAGGTATCCGACCAGACGTTCCTCCTCCATATCGGAGGCAAGATCGAGACGACGCCCAAGACGCCGATCAAAAATCGGGACGATCTGTCCCGCGTCTATACGCCCGGAGTGGCAAGAGTGTGCATGGCCATTCATGAAAAGCCGTCGCGAGCCCATACGCTGACCATCAAGCGCAACACGATCGCCGTCGTCTCCGACGGCTCGGCCGTGCTTGGCCTCGGCAATATCGGACCGCAGGCCGCGATGCCGGTCATGGAAGGCAAGGCCGTCCTGTTCAAGCAGTTCGCCGGGGTGGATGCGTTCCCGATCTGCCTGAACACGCAGGACACCGAAGAAATTATCGCAATCGTCAAAGCGCTGTCCCCGACCTTCGGCGGCATCAATCTGGAGGACATCTCCGCTCCGCGCTGCTTCGAGATCGAACGGCGGCTGGCGGAGGAGCTCGATATTCCCGTCTTCCACGACGACCAGCACGGCACCGCCGTCGTGCTGCTGGCCGGCTTGCTCAATGCCGTCAAGCTTACCGGCAAGACGCTGGAGTCGTGCAAGATCGTCGTATGCGGCATCGGCGCCGCCGGCACGGCCTGCTCCAAGATGCTCATGGCCGCAGGCGTGACCAACATCATCGGCGTAGATCGCGAGGGCGCCCTCGTCCCCGGCAAGAGCTACGCCAACGAATTCTGGCAGTGGTATGCCGACAACTCCAATCCTTTCCGGCTCGAGGGCAGCCTCTCCGACGTAATCGAGGACGCGGACATCTTCATCGGCGTCTCCGGTCCCGGCGTGCTGAAGGCCGAGGATTTGAAAAAAATGGCCGTCGACCCGATCGTCTTCGCGATGGCGAACCCGACTCCTGAAATTCTGCCGGAGGAAGCCGCGCCTTACGTCCGCGTCATGGCGACAGGCCGCTCCGACTATCCGAACCAGATCAACAACGTGCTCTGCTTCCCGGGCATCTTCCGCGGCATCCTCGACTGCCGCGCCTCCCGCGTCACGGAGGAGATGAAGCTCGCTGCCGCCAAAGCGATCGCTTCCGTCGTGACGGACGAGGAGCTGAACGAGCAGTATATCATTCCGAGCGTGTTCAACCACCTGGTCGTGGAGAGGGTGCGCGAGGCGGTCATCGAAGCGGCGTACGCCTCCGGCGTCGCCCGCAAGGAAACTCCCTCCAAGCCGAGGGCTTCGTCTCCGACTCCGATCTAAGGACCGCCATCAAGCCTGACCATCGACCAGACCAGAAAGAGGGATTCCGATGAAAATCAACTTCAGAAACCTGACGGTCCAGGTGCTGACCGCCATCGTGATCGGCATCGCCATCGGGTATTTCTTCCCGAGCTTCGGGGCTTCGCTCAAGGTGCTCGCCGACGTCTTCATCAAGCTGATCAAAATGGTCATCACTCCGATCGTGTTCTTCACGATCGTCATCGGCTTCGCCGGCATGGGCAGCATGAAAAAGATCGGCCGCATCGGCGGCAAAGCGCTGCTTTACTTCGAGCTCGTCACCACCTTCGCCATGGCGATCGGCATCGCTGTCGCCTTCCTGATCCGTCCCGGCGACGGCATCGACACCTCCGGCGTCGACAGCAAGTCCGATGCGGTAGCCGGCTACGCGCAGCAGGCTTCCGAAACCTCGCATGGCTTCAAAGACTTCCTGCTCGGCATCATTCCCGACAACGCGATCGCTGCCATGGCGAGCGGACAGATGCTGCCGGTGCTGTTCTTTTCCGTCCTGTTCGGCCTCGCGCTTTCCATGATCGGCGAGAAAGGCCGTCCGGTGACCGAGTTTTTTGAGAAGCTGAACGAGATCTTCTTCAAAATCGTCGGCATCATCATGAGATTCTCTCCGTATGCGGCAGGCGGAGCGATGGCCTATACGATCGGCAAATTCGGTCTCGGCTCCCTGCTGTCGCTGGGGAAAATGATGGTCGCGACGTACATGACCATGTTCCTGTTCATCATCGTCATACTCGGCCTGATCGCCCGCTACTACAAGTTCAGCATCTTCGGCCTGATCCGCCACATCAAGGAGGAGATCCTGCTCGTGCTCGGCACCTCCTCCTCCGAGTCCGCGCTGCCTCGCCTGATGAACAAGATGGAGACCTACGGCTGCTCCAAGCCCGTCGTCGGGCTCGTCGTTCCTACCGGCTACTCCTTCAATCTGGACGGCACCAGCATCTACCTCTCGATGGCGGCGCTGTTCATCGCCCAGGCTTATGGCATCGAGCTGACGCTCCTCCAGATTCTGACCTTCCTCGGCGTGCTCATGCTCACTTCCAAAGGAGCGGCAGGCGTGACCGGCTCCGGCTTCATCACGCTTGCGGCTACGCTGGCCGCTCTGCCCGGCCATCCGATTCCGCTCGAGGGCATCGCGCTGCTTATCGGCGTCGACCGCTTCATGTCGGAGGCCCGCGCCATCACGAACCTGATCGGCAACTCGGTGGCGACCGTCGTCATCGCCAAGAGCGAAAATCAGTTCCAGTCCTCCAAGGAGCCTGGCCTGGCTACAGGAACTGCTCCCGGCCATTCCGCTTCTGTCGAAGCTTGAGCCGGGCGGGACCGGAATCGTTTGCCGGCACGTCATGCCGCTCCTGCGTATCCCGCCGTCTAACCCGCCAGCTCCGCCTGCACCTGCACCCGCCGCTCCGCGCGCTGCTCGGGCGTCAGCATCGGGCAGGTGTAGCACTTCTGGCCGCCCTCGCGCTGGTCGTACAGGCAGCAGGACGACTGCATCATGAGCTTGTCGCCGCCGGTCGGGTACGGATTGTCGCAATACCGCGCCTTATGGACGAACGGGTTGCGCCTCGTGCCGAACGCCTCCGCCGGGATGCCCTCGGCGAGCACGCGGAAGGCAAGCGCCATGCGCTCCCGCACCGGCTCGGGCAGCGGCATCGTGCCGGCGAACTCCTTCATGTACTCGCTCATGGCGCCGTACTGCTGCCAGATCGCCGCGGCCTTCAACCCCGACGCCTCCGCCACGGCCTCGACCGCCGGCCTGACGAACGACCGCACATAGTCCGTCCACGCCGCCGCCAGCAGCTCCTCCGCCCGTTCGGCCGGAACCGGCTGAGGCAGCAGCTCCTTGATGCGGAAGCCGAGATGCGCATGATCGTCATGCGCCTCGACCTGGAACGCCAGCCGCTCCGGCGACAGGTCGAGGATCGACTCGTACATCGCATACAGATAAGCCTGCGTCAGCAGCAGCTTGCCGATCGTCGTCCCGACGAACGAAGCGGGCAGCGCCCGGCTCGTCGCCTGCACGGTCGCGCCTCCGAGATCCAGCGCCCCGCCGAGCGACTCCGCGTCGAAGAAGCGGTCCGCGTCCATCTCGAACAGAGGCTCGTCCGCCCCCTCCGGGGAGATATGGTAATACATCTTGATGATGCCGAAATCGAAGCTTGCCGCCTCTTGCGCCACGCCGATCACCTCGTCCACATAATGCCTTTCCTTCCTTCAGCTTACCACAACGGCTTCAGCCAAAAAAACAGAGCCTTTCCGGTCGGGGACCGAAAAGGCTCTTCTTCATCTCCTTGCAGGCGATCAGCTCTCGCTCTGCAGCTTGCCTGCCGCCGCGCCGGCGCTCTCGCCTTCGGCCGGAGCCGGAGCGGTCTGGTTCGTCGTGCGCAGCGGAATCTCCCGCAGGAAGAACACGAGCACGAGCGAGACGCAGAGCACGAGCGTGCCGACGAGGAAGACGAGCGCCAGCGTGTCGCCGAGCGCGCCGCGGAACTGCTCGATCAGCTGCAGGAACAGCGTCCGCGCCTGCTCCGGCAGGCCGGCTGCCGTCTCGTCGATGAGCGGCTTGTTCATGAGCAAGTTCGGGTTGGCGAACCCGGTCAGCTGCTGCGCGACGGTCGGATCGAGCTGGCTCAGGTCCGGCATGTTCGGCGAGGTCAGCGTATCCTTGAGGTTTTTGGTCAGCGTATTGGACATGACCGTGCCCATGACGGCGATGCCGATCGTGCCGCCCAGGTTGCGGAACAGCTGCGAGGACGCCGTGACGACGCCGAGCTCGGTATGCGCCACTGCGTTCTGGGTGGCCAGCGAGAATACCGGCATGCCCATGCCGATGCCGATGCCGAAGATGCACATGCTCAGCACGGCCATGCCGACGCTGTTCATGAGGACCATGATGCCCATGCCGAGAATCATGATCGGCACGCCGATCAGAGCGTAGCGCTTGTACTTGCCGCTTTTGGAGATGCGCTGTCCGATGAGCGCGCTCGTCACGACCATGAAGATCGACATCGGCATCGTGACGTACCCGGAGTACGTGGCGGAGATGCCAAGCACGCCCTGGACGAAGAACGTCAGGTAGATAAGCGCGCCCATCATGCCGAAGTTCATCAGGAAGCCGATGAGGTTCGAGACGGTGACGATGCCGTTCTTGAACAGATGCAGCGGCAGGATCGGGCTCTTGGCGTAGCGCTCGACCATCACGAAGATGAAGCCGGACACCAGCGCGGCTGCGAACAGTCCCAGAATCTCAGGCGAGCCCCACGCATGATTCGGGCCGGCCAGGGAGAATCCGAGCAGCAGCGGCACGATCGTCGTCGTCAGGAACAACGAGCCGAGAAGATCGATCTTCTCCCCTTTGACGCGCTCGATTTTCGGGAAGAGCACCCAGATCATCGCGAACGCGACGACGCCGAGCGGCAGGAAGATCCAGAACAGCCAGTGCCAGTCGAGATGGTCGACGAGATAGCCGCCGAGCGTCGGGCCGAGCACGCTCGAGAAGCCGAAGACGGCGGTCATGAGGCCCATCCACTTGGAGCGCTCGCGCGGAGAGAACAAGTCTCCGACCGCCATGAACGCCGTCGACTGGATGATGCCGGCGCCGATGCCCTGGATGCCGCGGTACGTGATGAACTGATAGACGTCGCTGGACGTGCCCGTCAGGAACGCCCCGATGATGAACAGCAGGATGCCCGCCAGGATGAACGGCTTGCGTCCGAACATGTCGGACAGCTTGCCGACGAGAATCGTGGCGATCGTCGAGGTCAGCAGGTAGATGTTGATCGTCCAGGTGTAGTACTCCATGCCGTCCAGAATCGCGATGATGCGCGGCATCGCCGTGCTCGTGATCGTCTGGTTGATGGCCGCGAAGAACATGGCCGCCATGACGGCGATCATGATCGACAGCTTTCGTTTATGCGTTAAATGTTCCATGATGTCTCTCGTTCTCCTCGTTTCTTTTCTTTGTCCGCCATTCGGCCGCGCCTTGGCGCCGCCTCAAGCTTCCGCCGCGCTCTGGCCCTCCGCCGGCACGTCCTCGGCCAGCTTCTCCATCAGGCCGGAGAGCGTGCGCTGCTCCTCCACGGTCAGCTTGACGAGCCTCCGCTCGATCAGCTTTTCCCTCAGCTGCTGAAACTTCTCCAGCGCCTTCCTGCCCTCGTCCGTGATCTCCACAAAAACAGCTCTCCGATCTACGGTGTCCGGTTTTCGCCTTACCCATCCGCCCGACTCCAGCCGATCCATCATGACGGTGACGGCGCTCGGCTTGACCTCCAGCTTGTCGGCGATCAGCGCCAGCTTGCACGGTCCCTTGACCTTGACCAGATGCAGCGCGAACAGCTGCGTCCGCGTCATGCCGCATTCCTTGAGCAGCTCCGGCATGGACATCTCCATCGTCTGGATGAAGGCTTGCACGGCGGCGTGAAATCGCTTGGCCTCCTCTTTCACTCGCGCGCCTCCTTTTGTTAAATCAATAATATATTTATACTCCTTTAACTATATCAGTGTCAAATACTTTTAAGCATGAAAAAACCGCCTCGCGAATGCGAGGCGGTCAGCATGCATGTCCAGGCGATCCGGCCGGAAAGGTCGAAGTCTGGCAGCGGGCGGACGAAAGGTCCGTCCCGCTCAATCGTAGTCCTTGTGGACCCATTCGTCCTCGGGCAGCTCGAAGCCTTCTTCGGAGTAGCGCTGCTCGCGGAACGGATCGGCCTCGTTGTGGAAGCCGTTGCGCTCCCAGAAGCCGGGCCCATGAACTCGAAGCCGCGCAGCCACTTGGCGCTCTTCCAGAAGTACAGATGCGGCACGACCAGGCGCAGCGGACCGCCATGCTTGTCCGTCAGCGGTTCTCCGCCGAAGCGGAAGGCGAGCAGGATGTCGTCGCCCATCAGGTCGGCGAGCGGCACGTTCGTCTCGTAGTCGTAGTCGCCGTACACCATCACATGCTTCGCCTCCGGCATCGGCTCGATGCCGAGCTGCTGGAGAAAGTCGCGGAACAGGATGCCCTCCCACACCGTATCCATCTTGGACCAGCGGGTGACACAGTGGATGTCGCGCATGACGCTCACGCGCGGCAGCGCTTCGAGCTCGGCGAACGAGAAGCGCCGCTCCTCGCGGACCGCTCCGGTCACGCGCAAGTCCCAGGTCGACATGTCGTAGACCGGAACCGCCCCTTCGTGAAGGATCGGGAACCGATCGGTCACCGTCTGGCCGGGCGGCACGCGGTCGCCGTACTTGGCGTCCGGCTTGATCTTCTGGAGCAGCGCGGCCGCGTTGCGCCTCAGGCGCTCCGCCTTGTCGCTCTCGTAAGGCTGGTTCATCCGCTTTAGACGCCCATCCGGCGCCGCTGGTTGTTCGGCTTCTTGTTCAGCTGGCTGCGCAGCTCCTTCGCCCCGCCCTGGGCGCCGCCCTGGCCTTGCTTGCCGACGGCTTGGGACTGCTTCTTCTGCTGCAGCTTCAGCTTGGCCGCCTCGGCCAGCGACATCTTCTTCGGCTGCGCCTCTTCGGCTTCCGCCGCCGCTCCGTCCGCTTGGACTTCGGCCGCTTCGTTGCGTTCGGTCATGTGTATCCCTCCATGCTTGTCCGATTGATGATTCCTATCGCCTAGTTTAGCTTATTTTGCCCCGAAGCGCCATGCGCAAAACGGCTATAGCCGAACCGCCCCTGCGGCTTCCCTCATCCCCGGATCCGGATAGCGGTCCGCTTCCGCTTGCTGCCCGCCTCCTCGCCTCCCCGGCGGTCCTCCGTCAATCCGAGGCAAGAAAAGCCAGCTCCGCCTGCAGCTCCCCGTGGATGCGGCCGTTCGTCGCGAGCACGTCGCGCACGCCCAGATGGTACGGCGTGCCGTCCTGATCGCCGATGCGGCCCCCCGCTTCCTGCACGAGCAGCGCGCCCGCGGCGATGTCCCAGCTGCTGAGGCCGACCTCCCAGAAGCCGCTCAGCCTGCCGGCCGCCACGTAGGCCAGATGCAGGGCGGCGGAGCCGCCCGAGCGGATGTTGCGGACTTGCGGCGCGAGGCGCTGCAGCTGCGCCAGGTTGCGCGGCAGCGCCTCGCGATGCTCCGCCGGAAAGCCGGTCGCCAGCAGGCTCGTCCGCAGCGTCTCCTCGCCCGACACGCTCATGCGCTTGCCGTGGACGTATGCCCCTTTGCCTTTTTCCGCGATGAACAGCTCGTCCGCCGAAGGATCGTACACGACGCCGAGGATCACTTCCCCGCGTCGCGCCAGCGCGATCGACACCGTGAAGAACGGGAAGCCGTGCACGAAGTTGGTCGTGCCGTCGACCGGATCGACGATCCACAGATATTCGGCGTCGCGCACGTCCTCCAGCGCCTGCGCGGAGGCGGCCGGACCGGGCTCTACCCCTTCCTCGCCAAGGAAGGAATGGTCCGGAAAGTTCATCATGATCAGGCTGCGGATCAGCTTCTCCGAGCCGCGGTCGACCTCGGTGACGAGATCATGGGGCGACTGCTTCTCCTTGAGCGTCTGGTAGGCGCCCAGCTTGGACTGGATCCATTCCCCCGCCTTGGACGCGCAGTTGATCGCCACCGCCGCGAAGCTCTTGCTGCCTACGATCGGTTCGTTCATGCTTCTCCCCCGTTTCCTTTTCTCTAAATGTAAGCCTTTCCAATGTCCGAATGCAAAATACGGATGCCTCCTCGGTATACGAACGGCATCCGTATTCGGATTCAAGCGACTTCCCGGCTTCCCGCGAAGCTCTCCGCTACAGCTGGGAAGCTCCCTGCCAGATGAGCCGCGCGGCCAGCACGAGCAGCGTCGCCCGCAGCAGCCACAGGATCGCCTTGCCGCTCATGCGGCTGGCGATCCAGGCGCCGGCCTTGCCGCCGAGCCAGGCGCCCGGCGCGAGCGCCGCCACGAGCAGCCAGTCGATCTCGCCCATCGCGCCGTGCACGACGCTGCCGCTGATCGACGACAGGAAGATGACGAACATCGACGTCGCCGTCGCCACATGCGGCGGAAAGGCGAACAGCAGCACCATGACCGGCACGAACAG
The DNA here is from genome assembly GCF_002864175.1 of Paenibacillus pasadenensis. Lineage (NCBI taxonomy): Bacteria > Bacillati > Bacillota > Bacilli > Caryophanales > Paenibacillaceae > Paenibacillus > Paenibacillus pasadenensis. Next base: position 47,769 of record NZ_NFEZ01000002.1, read on the forward strand.
CGAGCCGCCGCCGATGCCGAACAGGCCGGAGACGATGCCGACGAGCAGTCCGATGCCGAGCAGCAGCGGCAGGCTGTAGCCGTAGACATGCTCGATGCCCGCGCCGTCGGTCATGCGCACCGTCACCGGCCACTGGCGCGCGGACGGCTTGATGCGGTCGCGCAGGATGAGCAGCAGCGCCATCAGCAGCATGAAGATGCCGAAGCTGAGCTGGAACGCCGGGCCGTGGAACTGCGACGTCAGCGCCGAGCCGGCCATCGCGCCCGGGCCGCTCGTGATGAACAGCAACCAGGCGCTGCGGAAGTCCACCTTGCGCTGCTTGGCATAGGTGCGCGAGGAGGCAAGCGCCGTCACGATGAGCACCGCCAGCGACGTGCCGACGGCGGTCGCCTCCGGGATCGGCGCGCCGGTCAGCTGCGGGCCGAGCAGCAGCAGCACCGGCACGATGATGATGCCGCCGCCGAGACCGACGATGCTGCCGAAGATCGAGGCGACGACGCCTGTAAGCAAGATCAGGATCCATTCAAGCATGCGTTGCGATTCCCCATTTCTATCCTCTAAAAAACGCTACAGCTCGATCGTCGAGCCGTCCACGACGCGGACGCCTTGTCCGGCCGCCTCCAGCTTGCGCATCTCCTCCATCAGCCAGGCGAGCGCCTGGTCCTTGGCCTTGGCCTCGAGCATGCAGTCGATATGCGGCACCGAGCCGTTTACGCTCCGCAGGAAGGCGAGCAGCGGCCCCGGCTCCACGCCGTCGGCATGGCCGCGCGGATCGCGGAGGCTTTTCGGGCTGGAGGCGTGGATCTTGGGCGGCAGCCCCTCCGGCCCGCCGCCCAGGCCGAGCCGCTCCTGCTCCCGGCGCCACGTCGCGGCGATGCGCGGCCACAGCTCGCCATGCAGCGACTCCGGCGTCTCGCCGCCGTCGTTCACCCAGTGGTGATGGATGTCCAGCACGACCGGATTGCCCGTCTGCTCGGCGATGTCCAGCGTCTCGCGCGCGGTGAACGTCTTGTCGTCATTCTCGAGCGTGACGCGCCCGCGCAGGGCGGACCCGAGCTCGCCGAACTGGCGGACGAAGCGCTCTCCCGACACGGCCTTGTCGCCGTAGGCGCCGCCGACGTGGATGTTGCATTTGGCCCGCTCGTCCAGCCCCATCGCCTCCAGCATGCGGACATGATGCTCCATGTCGCGGATCGAGCTGCGCAGCACCTCCGGCCGCGGCGTGCTGAACACGCAGAAGTGGTCGGGATGGAAGCTGACGCGCATGCCGTGCTTCCGCACGAACGCGCCGATGTCGGCGAACGCCGGAGCAAGCGCCGGATACGGGTCCCAGTCGCTCAGCGCTTCATGCGTGGCGAGCGGGATGAGCTTGGAGGAGAACCGGTACAGGTGGATGTCCGAATAGCGGTTGTTGTTCAGGATGCGCAGCGTGCTGCGCAGGTTGTCTTCGGCGATGCGCTCCAGCCTGGCGAGGCCGGCCTCCCGGTCGCCCAGCTTGGCGAAGTTCGTGTAGGTCATCGTGCGCGACGGGGAGGCGTTCTCCAGCAGCAGGCTCATCGCGACAAAGCCGAAGCGGACGATCATCCCCGCTCTCCGAAGAACATCTCATGCGCGAGGTCCGTCTGGACGCGCGACTCTTCCTCGGTCAGCTTGCGCACCAGCTCCATCTCGACCTGGGTGACCTCCTGGCCCTGGAAGTTGATCTCCGCGATGGAGGCGAGGATGCGCACGATCGCGATCGCGCGGTTGTCCGGCGTGTACGCGATCACCTTCTGGCCGGTCGGAAAGACGCGGAAGCCGCTCTTGACCATCTTGCCCTTGCCGTATTCCAGCAGCTCGTACAGCTCCTGCTCGGACTTGAATTTGCAGACGGAATTGAACTCGGTGGCGAAGCCCATCGCTTGTCCCTCCTCTTTATGTAAAAAAGCGCCTCCCCAGAGCAGGGCTCTGCCTGGGGAAAGCACGCTTCAGGCGGCTCAGCCGCCGTAGTGGATCTTCTGCTTGTCGGCGTGGCGCGCCAGCGCCAGCTCGATCAGCGTGTCGAGCAGCTCGCGGTACGGCATGCCGGATTCCTTCCACATGAGCGGGTACATGCTGTACGGCGTGAAGCCCGGCATCGTGTTGACCTCGTTGATGAGCAGCTGGCCGTCGCTCCTCCGGAGGAAGAAGTCGACGCGCGACAGGCCCGAGCCGTCGATCGCCAGATAGGCGCGGATCGCCATCTCGCGCACCGCCTCGGCCGTCTCGGCCGGCAGGTCGGCCGGAATCTGCATGATGCTCGTGCCGTCGACGTACTTGGCGTTGTAGTCGTAGAAGTCCGCGCCGCTGATGACCTCGCCGGGCACGGATGCCCGCGGCTCGTCGTTGCCGAGCACGCTGACCTCGATCTCGCGCGCGTCGACGAACTCCTCGACGACGACCTTGCGGTCGTAGCGCAGCGCCAGCTCGACGGCGGCGATCAGCTCCTCGCGGTTTTTCGCCTTGGAGATGCCGACGCTGCTGCCGAGGTTCGCCGGCTTGACGAAGCACGGATAGCCGAGCGCGACCTCGATCTCCATGACGAAGAACGTATGGTCCTTCTCCCACTGCGTGCGGTTGAAGCTGCGGTAGATGCACTGCGGCAGCCCTTCATGGGCGAACACTTTTTTCATCGTGATTTTGTCCATGCCGACCGCCGAGGCGAGCACGCCCGCGCCGACGTACGGGATGTTTGCCATCTCGAGCAGCCCCTGGATCGTGCCGTCCTCGCCGAAGGTGCCGTGCAGCAGCGGGAAGATGACGTCGACCGCCTTCTCCGGCGCGGCCGCGGCGGCGGCCGCCGCCTGCAGCGCCGACTCGCCGGCCGGCGCAGGGGCCAGGCCGCGGAATACCGGCGCGAGCGCCAGGCTGCTGTCGCCGCCTTCCAGCTTCAGCTGCTCCACGCTGTCCGGAGCCGCGAGCAGCACGCCTGCCGAGCGCCATTCGCCCGTTTTGGTGATGTAGAAGGGCTGAATCTCGTATTTGCCGAAATCGAACGCCCCCATGACCGCCAGCGCCGTCTGCAGCGACACCTCATGCTCTCCCGACTTGCCTCCGTAGACCAGTCCGACGCGAATCTTCTCTCCCATGATGTTAGCCCTCCGGTACCCTCTAGAAATTAGGATGCCAACAGCCGGGTCCGCCCATGCGGACCGGCTGCCGGCATCCTGGCCGTGCTACATGCTGTCGCTCAAATGATAGAACCGGTAGCGGGTCTGCTCCGTCCACGCGTACGAATCCTTGTAATCCCAGTAGCGGTGGCGGCTCGGCACCGTATTGGCGTTGACGAGCGGCATGCCGTCCCCGTCGAACGCCGTCACGACCGTCGTGTGCTGGAAGCGGCCGTCGCCGTTCCAGTCGTAGGTGATCACGTCGCCGAGCTCCAGCTCCGCCGCGCTCTCCACCGGCGTCGCCCGCATGCCTGACGAGCGCGGAAAGCTCAAGTAGAGCTGGAACGCGTTGGACACGGCCCAGCTGTAGCTCCACTGCTCCTGGCCGCCCGTCCGTCCCTTGTACCACCAGCCGGATTCCCTTTTCCCAGTATAGTTCATCGGCGCTTCCCCTGCAAAGACGCACTGCGACACATAATTGGTGCAGTTGACCTCGAATTCCTCGTAAGCGGGATTCGGCTCGTTCCACCACTGGTCCGCGTAGGCTGCGACCAGCTCGCGCCGGTAGCGGGAGGCGCGGGAGCGGGTGTTGATGCGCGGAACGACGCCATAGTTAAGGAAAGGACGCGGCGCGCCGGGCGGCTGGATGCCGCTGCCGCCGCCGTTGCCGTAGGAGCGGTGCTCGGCGAGCGCGCTGTCCGCCGCGGCATGGCCGTAGCGCGGCCGCCGCTCGCCGACGAGCGGCTCGACCCGCGTCAGCCGCCAGCTCCCGTCCGCGCCGGCCGGTGCGAGCCATATCCGCTCGCGCTCGATCCGCTCCTCCGTATACTGGCGGCCTTTGTGCTGGACATGCCGCTTCAGATGCAGCTGGAGCACGACCGACACCTCCGCGCCGGATTCGTTGACCTTGACCAGCGCGGCCCGCGTCTCGCATTGGGAGGTGAGCAGATCCCGCTCCTCGGCCCGCTCGCGCTGCCGCTGGAGCCGGTGCAGCAGGCGCAGCCGATGGTCCGCGTCCGTCATGATTCCGGCGAGCGCGCTGTCGCGCAGCTCCACCTCGGCCTGGTTGCAGGCCTGCACATATTGCTGCACGGCGCCGCGCCAGCCTGCGGGCGGCTCGCTCCGTCGCTCCTCCCCGCCGGCATCGGCTTGCGGAGGCCTTTTTCCCACCTTGATCCGCGCCATCCTTCCCCATCCTCTCCGAAGCGCTATTTCTCCATCTTAATTTCCATCCTATGACGGATGCGCTCCGGATTATGATCCTTTTCCATGAGAGCGCTTTAGAGCGACGATGGGTCCGCATGGACGAGTTCCCGACAGCATTTCATCGAATTTTCGCTAAATATAGCCTTTTACAAGACAGGCCGGCCTGAAGTATGATAAAGTTCAGCACATTTCTATTCTGCTGAATTCCACGAAAGTGGAAGCGGGGGAACCAACCGCAGGCGCCTTGTCGCGCCTGCCGGGGTGAATCCGGCGCGCACCCGACGCGCGGCTGCCGAAGCCGCCGCGGACTGCGCCTGGTAGGGCTACTCTCTTGGCCCGAATCCGTCAGCTAACCCCGTAAGCAACCAAAGGAGAGGTTCGACCATGTCTTTGCAGGAACGCTTCACCGGCGGTCCGGAGCCGAGACGGCTGCGAGCCGTCCACCGCTCCGCCGCCTGTTGCGCCGAGCAGGAAATCGCCTGCTCCGCCTCGCTGCCGCTTCCGGTCGTACTGGATGCGTCCGAGGTCATCGAGGAGGCGGGGCACGACGCCCGCCACGCTGCTCTTCTGGTCGAGGAGCCGCTCGCTCCCGACCGCCGCATCCGCCGCATCGACCTGTTCATCAGCCGCACCACGGCGATGCTTGCAGGCGGCAGCGGCGACTATCTGGTCGCGCTTCATCTTTATGCAGGCTCAAGCCTGCACCGTGCCGTCGTCACGATGTCCTACTCCGAGGCTCCCGCCGACTGGCAGAGCTGGAGCGGCTGGTTCCAATCGTTCGTCGGCGTTCCGAGCGACGAGGTCATGTCGGTGCTCTATTATGACGCCGAGTGGATCAGCGATCATCGGGACCGTCTTTTGCGCAAGGCTCTGGAGCCCGGCTCCAGAGAAGCGATGCCCTTTCCCGCCACCGCCTTCTGGAGAAGGCACTACCTCATCGAATCTTCCGACATCCATATCCAGCACTCGATGTAATCCAGGCAACTCGATGATCCCTGCCGCATGATCCGCTCATGCAGGAAGCCCCCGAAGGGCCATGTCCCTCGGGGGCTTCGCTGCGTTCATCGAGTTGAAAACAGGGACGAAGCGGAGCCGGCTCCGCTTCGTCCCGTTCATTCCGCTGCGCCCTGCTTTACGCGTGGCTCAGCTCCAGCTCCTCTTCCTCGTCGCGGTTGTAGCTCTCGCGGTCGAACTCGTCCTCCGACACGGCGACGAGCAGCGACGACACGGTCGTGCCGGTCGCGTTGACCGCCGTGCGGCCCATGTCGACGACGGCGTCGATCGCGAGCACGAGGCCGAGCCCTTCCAGCGGCAGGCCGAGCGCGGTCAGGACGACCGTCGTCGAGATCGACGCCGGTCCCGGCACGCCGGCGACGCCGATCGAGGAGATCGTGCTGACGAGAACGATCAGGATGTAGTCGGAGATGCCGAGCGGCACTCCGTACACCTCGGCGACGAAGATCGCCACGACCGCCGGCCAGACGCCGCCGCAGCCGTTCATGTTCATCGTCGCGCCGAGCGGCGCGACGAAGCTGGCGATGCGCGGCGACACGCGCAGCCGCTTGGTGATGACCTCCAGGTTGACCGGCAGCGTCGCGTAGCTGCTGCGCGTCGTGAAGGCGACGGCGATCGTCGGGTAGATCTTGCGCAGGAACTTGAACGGATTGAGCTTCGCCCAGAACGTGACGAGCGAGCCGAACGTCAGGATGAAGTGCAGCAGCAGCGCGACATACGTCGCGAGAATGAGGCTGATGAGCGGCTTGAGCGTATCGAAGCCGTAGCGCGCGGCCATCGAGCCGATCAGCGCATACACGCCGTATGGCGTCAGGCGGATGATGTACTTGGTCACCTGGTTCATGACCTGCTTGAGCGATTCGATGACTTGGCGCACCGGCTCGGCCGCCTCCGGCTTGCGCGAGCTGAGCTGCACGATGGCGACGGCGATGAAGATCGCGAAGATCAGCACCGGCACAACCTTGGCGTCGGCCATGTCGCCGATCGGGTTGGACGGCACGAGGTTCAGGATGACCTCGGAGAACGTCGGAATCGTCCGCGCCTCGAATCCTTCCGGCGTCTCCTGGGCGATGCCCGAGCCCGGGTTGAACGCCAGCGCCACGAGCAGGCCGATCAGCGCTGCCACGCCGGTCGTGCCGATGAAGAGCAGGATCGTCTTGGTGCCGATCTTGCGCAGCTGCCCGAGGCTCGAGATCGACGAGATGCTGGAGACGACCAGCACGGCGACGAGCGGGATGACGAGCATTTTGATGAGGTTGACGTAAATGGAGCCGAGCGTGCTGATGCTCGTGGCGTCGATCTCCAAGGAGTTCAGCGTCACGCCGACGACGAGGCCGATGCCGAGCGCGAGCAGCACCCGATAGCCGAAACCGACGCGGCGCCGCGCCAGCCAGACGAGCAGTCCGATGACGATGAGGGAGACAAGCAGGCTGATCCAGTTCGTCTGGAACGCATGCACGAGGTTGTTGTTTTCAGGCAATGAGTCCATCCCCTTCATATCCTAGTGATTTACTATGCTATAGTATACTAGCGAGGTTGACTTCTTATGTCAACGTTTATTTTAGTCCATGAATAATAATTGGCATGAAGCTTCGACGCCTCCAACTCGCCGAACCAAGGCACTCCAAGCTCCCGCGCCAAAAAACCCGCAGAGCCCGGCGCCTTCACAGGCCGCCTCTGCGGGTAATAGGAAACGAATCGGCGCCGCATCCCTGTGCAGACGCCATAATCGAGGGCGCTCAGCCCGGCAGCATCGCGCCCATGCGGGTCGCCGACTGGACGACGAGCGCCGACTGCTCGCGTATGATGGCCGGCGTGAAGCGCGCGGCCGGTCCCGATACGGACAGCGCCGCCGCCAGCCGACCGCTGCGGTCGAACACCGGAGCCGACAGCGCCGCCGCTCCCGGCTCGCGCTCCTCCATGCTCGTCGCGTAGCCGAGCCGACGGATCTCCTCCAGCTGCTCGCGGAACGACTGCGGGTCGATTCCTTGCGGCAGCGCCTCCAAGGACATCATCTGCGCCGCCAGCGCCGGCTCGGCAAAAGCGATGAGCACCTTGCTCGAGGCTCCGACGTACAGCGGCAGCCGCACGCCGACCGGCGCCACGCGCCGGATCGCCTGGTTGCTCTGCACGGCCTGGATGCGGATCCGCTCGCTGCCGTCCCGCACGTACAGGCTCACCGTCTCCCCGAGCGTGTCGCGCAGCCTCTCCATCTCCGGCAGGCAGATGACCGCCGGGTCGCCCGACCGCGACCGATGCGCCGACAGCTCCCAGATGCGCATGCCGAGCCGGTAGCGCTCGGAGCTGCGGTCGCGCTCGAGGAAGCCCTTGTCCTCCAGCGTCGCCAGCATCCGGTGCACGGTGCTCTTGTGCAGCCCGACCCGCTCCGCGATCTCGGTCATCGGCAGGTCGCTCTCCGTCGTAAAGCAGAGCAGGATATCCAGCGCCCTCTCGACGGCCCTTACATTCGATTTTCCATCCTCGGCCTTGCCGCTGCGGGACGGTTCCATGCGCTCACCTGCTTTCTTTCCGGGGCGGAGAAGGCCATGACGCTCCTCCGTTCTCATTGAGAATCATTATCATTATAGGGGAGAAAGCGGAGTCCGTCTACCCCGATTCGGTTTCATTCAGTGAAACTAAGATTCTCCTAGTATAACTCGTTTCCTTTATCTCGTAAAGAAACGGCTTCATTTTACGGCAACATTACAAGTGCTTAACAATTGCTCGACATGAATTGACAGCCCGGACAATAGACGCATACAGTAGTAGTACATAGGATCTAGAACGCTTACAAAACAAGGGAGGGGAAGACGAAATGAGCAGCTCTGCCCTGCATACGCCGCTGAACTCGCCGCTGCAGCTGGACCCGTCCCTCTCTTCCGTGCTTCCTCGCCGCGACACGCGCCGCAATGCGCTCGTAGCCGCCGTGTCGGCCGGCGCCGCCCTGCTGCTGCTGCTGATTGTCGCCTTCCACGGCTATATCGCATGGATGGTCGCGTATCCCTATGTCGCCCCGGTCCATTCCAATCCGATGGAGGCCAAAGGCCTCGCTTATGAAGACGTGACCTTCCCGAGCCTCAGCGGACGCACGACCGTAAGCGGCTGGTACATCCCCTCCTCCCCCGGCCGCTCGATCCAGAGCGAGTCCGAGCGGACGATCGTGCTGAGCCACGGCTACGGCGCGAACCGCGAGGAGACGTGGGTGCCGATGTACGACCTCGCCAGCCTGCTCCACCGGCTGAACTATAACGTCCTGATGTTCGATTACGGCTATGCCTCCCAGCAGTACCGCGCTCCGGCGACCGGCGGCTGGGAGGAGTCTCAGCAGCTGCTCGCCGCCGTCGACTACGTCCGCGCGAACGGCTCCAAGGAAGTCGTCGTCTGGGGCTTCAGCATGGGCGCCGGCACGGCGCTGCAGGCCGCCCTGCAGACGGATGCGATCGATGCGATGATCCTCGACAGCACCTTCGTGGCCAGCCCCGACACGCTGTTCGACAATGTGCGCAACATCATCGACCTGCCGCGCCTGTCGCTGCCGCTCATCGAGAAGCTGCTGCCGCTCTGGACCGGCGTCGACTTCAACAAGATTCCCGCCGAGCAGGTCATGAGCACGAACTACTCCATTCCGATCTACATGATCCACGGCACGATGGACGCCAAGGCCTCCTACCAGTATGCGGAGACGATCGCATCCCGGCAGACGAATCCGCTGTCGCGCGAATGGATCGTGAACGGCGGCCAGCATGAGCTGCTGTTCCGCCAGCATCCCAAGGAGTACATCCAGCGCGCCGCGCTGTTCCTCAGCCAGGTCAACCAGTCGCTGGAGCAGGAAGGCCGTCTGGACGCTTGAGCGGAATTCCTGATTGGCGCGACACTTGAAAATATCCAAAAGCACGAAGCCGCTCCTCTCGCAGGGGCGGCTTCGTGCTTTTCATGAACGGGAAGGGCTCCAACCTCTTCCTCGCAAGCTCGATCCGGCCGGACACGGGCGCCGGATGCCGCCGCCTCGGCGCAGCGGAGCGGTTTTTTTCGCCTGCCGCTCATATCCCCGCCGGTCGATCGAATACACCTAAGCGAGAGCCATGCGTCCGCCGGCAGCCGCGAATCGACCTTCGCCTCGCCGGTCCGACCACGAAAAGGAGGGTTCGCCATGACCGAAGCGCCGTCCGACCTCGCGCAGGCGAGGCTGCTGGAAGAGATCAAGCAATGGAAGCAAGAAGAGGCGGATCGGCTGGAGCAGATTGTGCTGGCCGCCGAGCTGGAGCCGGCTTATGCCGGCGTGCTGCAGCAATGGCAGCCGCTGCTGGAGCGGACGCCGCGGAAGCGGACCGGCTGCTGGAGCCCCGCTCCGAGCCGCCAGCCGCAGGAGCGGCTGGCGATCCGGCCGAGCTGCTGGAGGCGGCCGCCGCGCAAAGCGGCGTGCTCGTTCAGCAGCTGCTGCAGCTGCTCTCGGCCAGTCCCGCCCTCGGCCGCGAGCCGGAGGCGCGCTCGGCCGTGCATGAGGCGCTGCGCGGCTGCACCGCCCGCCTCGCGCGGGCCGAGGCGATCCGCCAGGGGCGCGCGGCGGAGCAGCCGAGTGCGACGGCTGGCACGGCGACGGACGCGGCGGCCCCTCCGGCTGCAGCGGCGACGGCGCAGATAGAGACGTCCCGCGCGGAATCGCCTCCCCGCACCGGCCAAGCCGCCGGCGCGCACCAGCAGGTTCCGATCGGCTGGCACCAGCTGCCTCCTTTACCCTATGCGTACAACGCTCTGGAGCCGTACATCGACGAGGCGACGATGCGGATCCATCACGACAAGCATCATCAGGCCTACGTGGACGACCTCAACAAGGCGGAGAAGGAGCTGCAGGCGGCGCGCAAGAGCGGCGACTTCGCGCTCGTCAAGCATTGGGAGCGGGAGCTGGCGTTCAACGGCGCGGGGCATTACCTGCATACGCTGTTCTGGACCGCCATGTCGCCGCAGGGCGGGGGCAAGCCGGTCGGGACGCTGGCCGACGAGATCGACCGCAGCTTCGGCAGCTTCGACGCGTTCAAGAAGCAGTTCTCCGAGGCGGCAGGCAAGGTGGAGGGCGGCGGCTGGGCGATCCTCGTCTACAGCCCGCGCAGCCGCAGGCTCGAGATCCTGCAGGCGGAGAAGCACCAGAACCTGTCCCAATGGGATGCGATTCCGCTGCTGCCGCTCGACGTCTGGGAGCATGCCTACTACCTCAAGCATCAGAACAAGCGGCCCGACTACATCAAGGACTGGTGGAACGTCGTCAACTGGCCGTACGTGAGCGAGCGGTTCGACAAAGCGCGGACGCTGGCCTGGGAGCCTTACTAGCGCCGTCGTTTGAAAAATATCGGCCTTGTCGTCCGGAGCGCTTCGTCTCTTGACCGAAAAACAACGCAAAAAAGCCCTCCAGCCTGAATTCAGGGTGGAGGGCTTGCCGTGCTCCGTGCTCATGCCGCCTCGCGCTTCGCCGGCCCGCTGGCGGGCTCGCTGACGCAGGCTCGCTGGCGCAGGCTGCCGGAGCTCTCGGCGCTACTGCTTGAGCAGCGAGAGGAACTCCGCGCGCAGCGCGCTGTTCGAGCGGAACTCGCCGCGCACGCCGGAGGTGATCGTCTTGCTGCCGGGCTTCTTGACGCCGCGGGAGCACATGCACAGATGCTCGCCCTCGACGACGACCATGACGCCCTGCGGCGACAGCGCCTCGTCGAGGATGTCCGCGAGCTGCGACGTGATCCGCTCCTGCACCTGCAGCTTGCGGGTGACCGCCTCGACGAGGCGGGCCATCTTGCTCAGGCCGAGGATATGGCCGTTCGGCAGGTAGCCGATATGGATCTTGCCGAAAAACGGCGCCATATGATGCTCGCACTGGCTGTAATACACGATGTCCTTGACGATGACGAGCTCCTCATGGTTCTCGTCGAACGTCACGCCGAGCACGTCGGCGGGATTGACCTCGTATCCGGCGAAGATCTCCTCGTACATGCGGGTGACGCGAGCGGGCGTGTCCAGCAGCCCTTCGCGCTCGACGTCCTCGCCGACCAGCTTAAGAATCTCGCGGAGATGATATTCGATCTGATCGCGATTGCGCGCGACCATCGAGTTGGAGTAATCTTTCAAACCTGCCATCGCGGCCTCCCTGGCTTCCTTGAGGAGCGGGCGGCTGCCGTGTTATCTGCGCTTGCCGCCACGCTGGTTCGGGATGAATTTTTGCTGTCCGCCTTGCTGGCCCTTCATCATCTGCTGGGCCTTCTGCATCTGCTTGTTGTTCAGGTTGTAGCCCATCTGCTTGGCCATCTTTTGAAGCATCTCCGGATCGGACTGCATCTTCTCCATCTGCTTGCGCAGATAGAACACGCCGATGAAAAAGCCGCCGACCAGGCCGACGATCAACGTAACGATCGGGATGACGATATTATACCATTCCACGCGCCATTCACCTGTCCTTTAATCAAGGTCGATAAAGCTCTTCCATCTTAGCATTATCGGGGGGGCCGCGCAATTTCAATCGCGGTCCCGGCAGCGTCCGCCGCCTTTGCCTCCGGCTTCGCAGCGGCGGCTCCGCCGGCCTCGGCCTGCTCCCGCAGCGAGGCGAGCGAGCGTGCCGCCCAGGAGCGGGCCTCCTCGTCACTCTCGCGCTCCGCCGCCTCGGCGAGCGCGGCCTCGGCCTCGGGCCCGCCGATCCGCCCGAGCGACCAGGCGGCCGTGCCGCGCAGCACCGGCCGCGGATCCTGCTGCAGCACGCGGATGAGCGCGGGCACGGCCGACTTCTCCTTGAAGTTGCCGAGCGCGATGACCGCGTTGCGCTGGATCGGCTTTTTGCCGCGCCAGGACGAAGCGTTGCGGCCGAACCGCTCCTTGTACTCGCGGTTGCCGATCTCCAGCAGCGGCTCCAGCAGCGGCTTGACCTGCTCGGGGTCGGGCTGGAATTCCGGATGCCGCGTCACGTTGACGCCCCGGTTGACGGGGCAGACGATCTGGCAGGTGTCGCAGCCGTACAGCCGGTTGCCGATCTTGCGCATCAGCTCGTCCGACACCATCTCCTTGGTCTGGGTCAAATACGAGACGCAGCGCTGCGCGTTGAGCTGACCCGGTCCGACAAGCGCGCCCGTCGGGCAGGCGTCGATGCACTTCGTGCAGCTGCCGCAGCCGTCCTCGACCGGCGAATCGGGCTCGAGCGGCAGGTTCGTGATCATTTCGGCGAGAAAGATGTATGTGCCATGCTTGCGGTTCAGGATGAAGCTGTTTTTGCCGCTCCAGCCGATGCCTGCCCGCTCGGCGACCGCCCGGTCGCTCAGCTCGCCCGTATCGACCATCGACTCGGCCCGCAGCTCCGGCACGCGCTCGCGCAGCCACGCCTCCAGCCGCGCCAGCCGGTCGCGCAGCACCGTATGGTAGTCCTCTCCCCAGGAGGAGCGGGACAGGATGCCGCGGCGCGCGCCGGGCTCCGACTTGGGCGGATCCTGCAGCTTGGACGGGTAGCCGACCGCGATCGCGATGATCGACAGCGGCTCGTCGAACAGGAGCGACGGATCGACGCGCCGCTCGATGTCCTTCGGCTCGAAGCCGGACTCGTAGCCGAGCTCGCGATGGCGGATGAGCCGCCCCTTGAGCGCCGCGAACGGCTCCGGCGACGCCACGCCGATATCGTCGATGCCGAGCCCGTAGGCGGCTTCCTTCATTTCGGACTTGAGCCGGCTCCAGAAGCCGGCGTCTGCTGCGATTCGATCCATCTGCTCCTCCTCCTTTCCCTCGCCCCAGCCGTCGTCTGCCTGTCGCGAAACGGAAGCGGGGCCGCGCTAGCCGCGCAGCCCCCGCTCCTCTACCCCTTGCCGCCGGCCCGCATCGCCTTGATGGCGCCTACGGCCAGCTCGTCGCAACGGTTGTTCCATTCGTTGTCGCTATGGCCCTTGACCTTGACGTAAGCCACCTCATGGATGCCCATGAGCTCCCACAGCCGCTGCCAGAGCTCCTTGTTCTCGACCGGCTGGCCCTTGCTGTTCTTCCAGCCGTTGCGCAGCCAGCCCCGGATCCAGTTGTTCTGGAAGCAGTTCACGACGTATGCCGAATCGCTGTGCACGGTGACGCGGCACGGCACCTTGAGCAGCGCCAGCGCCTCGATGACCGCCTGGATCTCCATGCGGTTGTTCGTCGTATGCGGCTCGGCTCCGGAGATCTCCTTGCGCTTGTCGCCGTAGAACAGCACGGCCGCCCAGCCTCCGGGACCCGGATTGCCGGAGCACGCGCCGTCGGTGTATACGGTCACTTCCTTCATGCTATCGCTCCTCTTCCACGGTAAATGGCGGACGGCGGCTCCGCCGCTCTCGCCGGCCGCCTACAGGCGTCCGGCATGGTCCAACGGCCAGAGCAGCAGCTCGGCCCGGCCCGTGATGTCGCTCGCGTCGACGGCGCCGAACGTGCGGCTGTCGCGGCTCGCCCTCCACTGCCGATTGTCGCCGAGCACGAAATAATGCCCCGGCTCCACCTGCACCGCCTGGAAATTCTCGAGCGCCGGCGCCCGGTCGGCGTAAAGCTCCGGCACCGGAAGCCCGTTGCGCAGCAGCTGTCCCTGGCGCAGCTCGACTACGTCTCCGGGCAGTCCGACGACGCGCTTCACGAGGTACCCCGGACTGCCGTCCTCCGGTCGCGGATCGCGCAGGATGACCACATCGCCCAGATGGATCGGCAGCGCGTCGCCGGCGAGCCGGCTGACGAGCAGCCAGTCGCCCGGATGAAGCGTCGGCTGCATCGAGTCGCCCTCGACGATCGACAGGTTCAGCACGAAGCGGTTCAAAAAAAGCACGACCGCCGCCACGACGACGGCCGTCCGCAGCAGCGCGGACAGCTCTCGCCTGCGGGCGGCTGGACGCGGCTGCGGCTGCGGCTCGGCCGGCAGCCCGGCCGCGACAGGCTCCGTCATGCCGGCCCCTCCTCTTCCCGGTCCGGACGGCTCGCCCAGGCCTCGTAATAGCGCAGCACGATCTCGTCCTCGAACGGCGGCTCGCCGGCGCGGATCCGCTGCGTCACCTCGCGCAGCCCTTGGCCGACCTTGGCGTCGACGATCGGCGGATAGCGGTAGTCCGTCTTGTGGCGCTCGTACTCGTCGCGGTCGACGACCGCCAGGTCGCCGTTCGCCGTACGGATGACGTCGAGGTCGTAGTCGATGTACGTCAGCACGTCTCCCGTCAGGTACGGCGGCGAGGCGAGGTTGCAGTAGTAGCGGATGCCGAAGTCCTCCATCATCGCGACGACGTTGTACCACTTGCCAGGCAGGAAAAAGGAGACGGCCGGCACGCGGCTGACCCATACCGAGCCGTCCGCCTCCGTGATCGGAGTCTGGTTGTTGATCAGCACGATCATGTTCTCCTCGGCCTGCTGCGGCAGCAGCAAGCGGTCGGGAACGAGCCAGTTCTTCTGCCACTGGCGGTGAAGATGGCCGTCGTGCTTGAAGCTTTTGATATAACAGCGCCGATACGTGTCCACTTACGCACTCCCTGACTTAACCATCATAGTAATAAGAAAAGCATATCCGGGCGCCAAAATCAATGGACGCCGGACATGCTTGAAGGAAAGGGCGGCTTGACCGGCGAGCGCCTGTCCGGAAAAAATCCGGCCAGGGCTCGTCCTAGCCCGCCACGATGCTGAGTTTCTGGAACGAATGATAGAAGTCGCTCGGCTCGAAGCCGAGTGAGCTGTAGAGCGTAAGTACGGGTTCGTTATGCCTGTCCGCCGTGACGAGAATCTTGGAGACGTTGCGCTGCTCGAAGCGGGCGCGCAGCCGGGAGATGAGGCCCTTGGCGATGCCGCGTCCTCGGTAGTCCTTGTGGACGGCGACACGGTAGTAGTACCCTCGGTTGTTGTCGATCGTGCCGATGATGATGCCGGCGAGCTGATCTCCATCCGATGCGACGAGCACGAGATCGCTGTCCCAGGACAGCTGCCTGCTGAGAGCTTCCTTCGTCTCCTCGTAGCACTCTTCGCACAGAACCGATTGCAGCAAGGAGGTCGCGCCGTGGTAGTCGGCGAGCTGGAAAGAACGAACATGCATGAATGCTTAGCTCCCTTACATTCAATGTCATTGGTAAAAGCTAAGTTTGATTATACGACAAAAGTAAAGGAAAGCTAGGCTTTTTGTCCAAAAAACCGCATTAAATTTAACATTGCGCTTACATTTCGTTGAAAGCGCTTTATTGATAACGCTTACCCGACCGTTTGAACTTTATAGCGCACGGGTAAGCATAAACGATCGTTTTTGTGGCATTCTAGATGTCGGCTCGAAGTCCGCCCGACTTTTGAAAGAAAAATGTTGATTTATTCAAGGGCTTGAGGGATAATGATCTGGAATCGCTACATATCATTCGAGGAGGTTTTTTGATCATGGCACATGAACTTCCAGCACTTCCGTATGCAAACGACGCTCTGGAGCCGCATATCGACGCGCAGACGATGGAGATCCACCACGACCGCCATCACAACACGTACGTGACGAACCTCAATGCCGCTCTGGAGTCCGCTCCCGAGCTCGCTTCCAAGTCCGTCGAGGACCTGATCGCCGACCTGAACAGCGTGCCGGAGTCCATCCGCACGGCCGTCCGCAACAACGGCGGCGGACATGCCAACCACAGCCTGTTCTGGACGACGATCGCCCCGAATGCCGGCGGCGCTCCGACGGGCAAGCTGGCTGAAGCGATCGAGAGCGAGCTGGGCGGCTTCGCCAAGTTCCAAGAAGACTTCGCCAAAGCGGCTACGACGCGCTTCGGCAGCGGCTGGGCCTTCCTCGCCGCCGACAAAGCCGGCAAGCTGAAAGTATACAGCCTGCCCAACCAGGACAGCCCGATCATGGAAGGCGAAACGCCTCTGCTCGGCCTGGACGTGTGGGAGCATGCCTACTACCTCAAGTATCAAAACAAGCGTCCCGACTACATCAAGGCGTTCTGGAACGTCGTGAACTGGGACGAAGTCGGCAAGCGCTACGAAGCGGTCGCGAAGTAAGCCTTCTTGCCCTTGGACAAGCCTGCCTGCAGCATTATGCTGCGGGCGGGCTTTTTCGATTTCGAGCGCGATCGATCTCTCCAAGTCCGCTGTCCGATATTCGCCGTTGTCCGCTGTCTGCTGCCCGCTGCCTCAGGTTCGTTAAAATTACAAACCTTTGCTTTCCGGCTCGATAGCGCTTGTGAGTATCGTTCGGATCAATCGCGATTCGGCCGAACCGCCAGAAAATATTCCGACGTCGGTCAAGAGGATAGGCTCCTGCCGCATAGGCTAATGCATCCTGCGTTTTCAGCCATGCGCCAGACGGAAGGAGCTGTTCGACCGGTATGTCACAGCCTTACTTGTATTACGCTCCCAACAGCGCCTATCGCTATGTCCAGGCAGGGGGCGACTGCGGATGCGGCAGTCCTCGCGCGTTCCAGCCCGCGCCGCCGCCGATCCCTCCCACGCCGCCGACGCTCTTCCCGCCGTTCGGCGGCGGCCTGTTTCCGCCGCTTGGCCCGGGCGGCGGCTTCCCCGGACCGGGACCGTTCCCTCCGGGGCCGGGGCCTTGGCCGCCCGGACCGGGACCGTTCCCTCCGGGGCCGGGGCCTTGGCCGCCCGGACCCGG
This sequence comes from Paenibacillus pasadenensis, assembly GCF_002864175.1. Lineage (NCBI taxonomy): Bacteria > Bacillati > Bacillota > Bacilli > Caryophanales > Paenibacillaceae > Paenibacillus > Paenibacillus pasadenensis. The sequence continues at coordinate 64,710 of NZ_NFEZ01000002.1, forward strand.
GCCGTTCCCTCCGGGGCCGGGGCCTTGGCCGCCCGGACCCGGGCCGTTCCCTCCGGGGCCAGGGCCTTGGCCGCCCGGACCCGGGCCGTTCCCGTTCGGCCCCGGGGCGGCGGCGCCAGCGCTGGCCGCGAGCCCTGCGGAGACGGCGGCCGTCTCCGCCATGGCGCCGGTCGGCTCGGTTCCGCCGGGGCCGACGGTGGCGCCGAATGCTCCCGCTCCGCCCGTGACGGTGCGGATCGACGGCGGGGAGTCGTTCCCCTACGTCACGGAGGACTACCAGATTCCCTTTTATGAAGGCATGAACATCGCCCAGGCGCTCGACTACACCGGGGTCGTCCGGGCGACGACGAGCGGCGTGCAGGCCGTCGGCGGCGTCCGCAACGATACGACCGACGACGTGCGGATCGGGAACGGCGTCCAGTACGTGCTGAGGCTCAACGGGCGGCAGATCCCCCACTCCCTGCTGAGCTTCCCCGTCCACCGCCGCGACGTGATCGGGATCGAGCTGATCGTCATCGGCCAGAGCTAGGGCGGCCGGGCCGGACTTCCGCAACAGCACAGCGCCAGCACGCCATGGCTCTTCCAGATCGCCGCCCTTTGCGGACGATCCGGAAGAGCCTTTTGTTGCCGTTCGCCCCTTTGGCGGAATTCTACGCCAAGCGTCCGGTTCTTGCGCCAGCGTCCAGCCCCCTGTGGCTGAACCTTGCGCCCTCCGACCGTCCGGCTCCGTACCAGAATTCCCCCTCTCCGATCCCGATGAACGCACGACCCGCCGCTCAACGGTCGAAGCCTACCTGAAGTCCGACCGTCAGCACGAGCTCCGCTAGCGCCGCCGCCTCGTCGGCGCCGAGCACCGGAATTCCGTCCGGCAAGCCGAGGCTGCCGCGGCGGACATGCAGCTCCGCCCGCAGCGCGATGCCGGCCACCGCCGCAAGCTGCGGCAGCAGCTCCAGATCGGAGAGCGAGCGGGCGACCAGCAGCTTGGGCAGCGGCTCCCGCTTGAACCCTTCGACGAGCAGGACGTCGACCGGAGGAGCGAGCCGGATCAGCTCCGGCAGCGAGAGGCCCCGCTCCTCCACCACGATCGCTCGCGAAGCCGAGCTGACCGCCGACCAGACGGCTCCCGACTCCCGGTGCCGCCGCGTGTCGCAGCCCGGACGCTCGTCCTCGAGCTCATGGCCGTCGTGCTTGATCGTCGCGACCGACAGCCCCCTGCCGGCCAGCTCCTCCGTCAGCCGGCACAGCAGCGTCGTCTTGCCGGCGTTCTTGCCGCCTACCAGCTGCATGACCGCGGTCATTCGCCTCCTCCTTCCGCCGCCAGCCGCAGGCTGGCCTCATAGTCCGCCGGGGTGTTCACATTGAAGGAGATCGGCATCGCCGCGTCCCGCACGCCCATCTCGACGCCGACCGGGACGAGCACATCCAGCGCCTCCAGCAGCGCCGACAGGCGGCGCTCCCCGCTTTGCAGCAGCCGATCCGCCGCCGCAAGCGCGATGTCCCGCCGATACACCGCATGCAGCGGCTGCAGCCGGCTGCCGATCCGGGGCGCCGCGCAGCCGGCGGAGCCGCAGCGCTCCAGCGCTGCCGCGAGCCGCCTAGCGGCAGCGGCCGAGACGAACGGCATGTCGCATGCGGCCAGCCAGACGAGCGGGGCTTCGGCGGCAAGCATCGCGCCGTGCAAGCCGGCGAGCGGTCCTTCGCCCGCATACGGCTCCAGCACCGGCGCCGCGAGCTCCGGCGCGGCGGCGCGCACCCGCTCCGCCTGCTCGGGACCGGCGACGACCGTGCGGACGGAGCGGCAGGCCGGGGCCATCCGCTCCGCGATGCGAGAGAGCAGCGTGCGCCCTTCCAGGAGCAGGGCATGCTTGTCTCTGCCCATGCGGCTGGAGAGGCCGCCGGCGAGGATGAATCCATCCATCGCGGCGGCCGCCGCGCCGCGATCCATTTCCGCATGCCTGTCCGGATCCGCAGACGTCTGGCGTCCCCGCCTTGCCGAGTCATGCATCAGGCTCCGCCTCCCCGCAGCGGCCGGACGCGCACCGCCGTCGTCTTGAAGCCGGGCATGCGGCAGACCGGATCGAGCTCCGGCCTCGTCGCCCGGTTGACGTTCTGCCTACCTCCCCAGTGCATCGGCGCGAAAACCGTATCCTCGCGGATGCCGGCGTTCAGCCGGCCGCGCGCCGCGAACTCTCCCTGACGGGAGACGACGGACACCCATTCGCCTTCCTCGATCCCCAGCGCGGCCGCCGTGCGCGGATGCAGCTCGAGGAAGCTCTCCAGCTCCCGGGACGCAAGCGCCGGGCTGCGCCTCGTCTGCGCTCCGGTCAAATAGTGGGCGAGCACGCGGCCGTTCGTAAGCAGCAGCGGATAGCCGCCGTCCGTCTCGTCGACCGCGCCGGTGCCGGCCTCCGTCCGGGCGGCGAACTGCGCCCGTCCGCCGGGACGGGCGAAGCCGTCCGCGAACAGCAGTCCCTGCCCGTCCTCCTCTTCCGATGGACAGGGCCAGTAGACGCCGCCCTCTTTCCGCAGCCGCTCGTAAGAGATGCCGGCATAATCGGCGGCACCGCCGCGGCTCGCGCGGCGCAGCTCCTCGAAGATCGCCTCCGCCGAGCCGCAGCGGAACCGCTCCTGGCGGTCCAGGCGCTCCGCGAGCGCGTTCAGCACTGCCCAGTCCGCCCACGCCTCGCCCGGCGGCGGCATCGACGCTTCCCTCAGCAGCACGCGGCCTTCCAGATTGGTGAGCGTGCCTTCGTTTTCCAGATAGGAGGCGACCGGCAGCACGACATGCGCCATCCGCGCCGTCTCCGTCAGGAACAGATCCGCCACGACAAGCTGGTCCAGCCGGCCGAGCGCTTCCTCGACGAATCCCGCATGAGGATTGGAAACGACCGGATTGGAGCCCATGACCAGCAGCGCGCGGATGCGGCCTTCGTGGACGAGCCGCATCATGTCGAAGGCGGAGACGCCCTTGCCCGGAATCGAGTCCGGAGGAACGCCCCATACGGCGGCGGCATGCGCCCGGTCGGCCGGATCCTCGATCGAGCGGTAGCCCGGAAGCTGGTCGGCCTTCTGCCCGTGCTCGCGGCCGCCCTGGCCGTTGCCCTGGCCCGTGATCGCTCCGTAGCCGCAGCCCGGCCGTCCGATCTGGCCTGTCGCCAGCACGAGGTTGAGCAGCTGCCGCACCGCCTCGTGGCCGTCCGTCTGCTGCTCCACCCCGCGCGCCGTGCAGAGGATCGCCGTCTCCGCGCTTGCGTAAGCGCGCGCCGCGCTCCGCGCGTCCTCGAGCGGCACTCCGCAGCGGGCGGCGGCCTCGGCGGGATCGAGCGCCTCCGCCTGCCGCCGCGCCTCGTCGAAGCCCTCCGTCCGCGCCTCGATGAAGGCGCGGTCCTCCAGCCCCTCGTCCAGCACGAGCCGCAGCAGCAGGACGGCCAGCAGCGCATCGGTGCCCGGACGCAGCTGCAGATGCAGGTCGGCGGCCTCGGCCGTCTTCGTGCGGCGAGGGTCGACCACGATCAGATACGCCCCGTTTTCCTTCGCTTCATTGAAATACGGCATCAGCGTCGGCTGGCACTCCGCCACGTTCGTGCCGGCCAGCAGGATGCACTTGGCCTCGGGAATGTCCGACAACCGGAACGTCAGCCCCCGGTCGAGCCCGAACGCGCGCACGCCGGCCGAAGCCGCCGCCGACATGCAGAAGCGGCCGTTGTAGTCGATGTGCCGCGTGCCGACGCCGATGCGGGCGAACTTGCCGAGCCAGTAGGCCGACTCGTTGGTCAGCGACCCCCCGCCGTAAAAGCCGATCGAGTCCGGATCTCCGGCCGCGATCCGGCTCCGCCACAGCTCCGCGACCGCATCCAGCGCCTCGTCCCAGCCGCATGGCTCGAGCCGCCCTTCCCGCCGGATCAACGGCTGCAGCAGCCGCTCGGAGCTGAACGCGTGCTGATGCGCGTTCAGCCCTTTGACGCATGCCCGCCCTTGAGAGGCGGCATTGGGAGCCCCTTGGGCGCGGTAGCGGAAAGGCTCGCCAGGTTCGCCGCCGGAGGCCGGCTCCGGCGTCAGCCGCAGCTTGCACTGCACGCTGCAATAGGGACACTGGGAGTCGAGCTCCCGTCCCGCAAGCGGAATCGTCGTCATGGACATGCCTCTTCCTCCACTTCCCGTTGTTCCTGTCGCGCCGGCTCGAACTCCCCGCCCTCGTCCCCGTTCCTCTCCGCCGCCGCGAGGCGCAGCGCTCCGGCCAGCTCCCGCCGCGAGGAAGCGTCCGCCAGGAGCTCCTGCAGCGGGGCCTCGCCGGTCCGCTCCAGCCACTGCCAGAGCGGCTCGCCCCACCTGGCCTCCGACCGGTACCGCTGCAGGCAGGCGTCCGCCGCCTCGGCTGCCTCCTCCAGCGTCTCGGCGACGGCGAGCAGCCGCCCGCCGCGCACGACACCCTCGGCGCTGCCGCCGGCAGTCAGCTCCCAGCCGGCCGGCGACAGCGCGAGCCCGACGTCGGCGACGAGCGTTCCTGCCGGCGCATCCGGCCCGGGCGACACCGCCGCCCGCAGCGGCGACGGCCAGGCCAGCCGCCGCCAGCGCCGCTGCATGCGCTCGGCCGCCGCAGCCGCCTCGCGCACGACCGGCACGGGCGGCTCCATGCCGATCCGGCGCTCGGAGCGTCCGGCCTGGACGACGAAGCTCGGCCCTCTCCCTTGTGCCGAAGCCAAGGAAGCAGCCGCCCAGCCGTGCCGCGCCGCATAAAAAGCAAGCGCCGGCCGGCACTCGCCGCAGCCGTCCTCCCTGCCCCAGTCGAGCCGCCGGCGCAGCTCGCGCGGGGAGAGCCCGATGCCGCCGCTCTGCTCCGCGACCCTCGCCGCGGCAGCCGGCAGCTCGGCTGCCGCCAGCTCCGTGCAGCCGCAGACCGGCAGCGATAGCGGCGGCGCGGCGGCGGTTCCGCCAGCAGCGGCGCCAGCGGCAGGAGAGGCGGCTCCGCCCGGCCGCGCCTGGGCTTTGCCTGCGGCGCCCAAGCGGACGAGCGCCTCGACGACCGGCCGGCAGCCGCCGCAGGAGCCGGAGGCCCCGGTGCAGGCCCGCACCTCCTCCGCCGTGCCGCAGCCGCCCGCCACCGCCTCCAGAATGGCGGCCTTGGCGACGGCGTTGCACTCGCAGACGGTCGCCGCGTCCGGCAGGGCGGCCGCCATCGCCTCCCGCGGCGACAGTCCGCCGCCCTCCGCTTGCTTGCGGGAGGCCTTCGATGCGGCCAGCTCCTCCGGAGGCGCGCCGCGCCGCACCAGCTCCAGCAGCGCGGGACCTTCCGAAGCGTCGCCGTAGAGCACCGCCGCCGTCACCTTCCCGTCCCGGGCCAGCACGCGGCGATACGTGCCGCGCAAGCCGTCGTAGGCCTGCTGCACCGTCTCCTCCTCGCCATGTCCGGCGGCATCGCCGACCGAGAACACCTCGATGCCGGCCACCTTCAGCTGGGAGTAGGGGATGGAGCCTTCATAGGGCGCTCCGCCCGCTCCTGCCAGCTCGCGCGCCAGCACCTTCGCCTGGTCGTAAAGCGGAGCGACAAGGCCGTAGGCGATGCCGCGATGCTCGGCGCACTCGCCGACCGCGTAGATGGACGGATCGCTCGTGCGCATCCGGTCGTCGACCTCGACCGCCCGCCGCACGGCCAGGCCCGCGGCCCGGGCCAGCTCGACGTTCGGACGGATGCCGACGGCGAGCACGATCAGATCCGCCTGCAGGCGGCTGCCGTCGCGGAAGCGCAGGCCGCTCGCGCGGCCGATGCCGGTCACCTCCGACGTGTCCCGCGCCAGATGGAACCGCATCCCCTGCCGCTCCAGCTCCGCCTGCAGCAGCCGGGCCGCCTGCCGGTCGAGCTGGCGGTTCATCAGATAAGCGGCGTTGTGCACGACATGCGCCTCCATGCCGAGATGCAGCAAGCCTCTCGCCGCCTCGAGGCCGAGCAGTCCTCCGCCGATGACGGCGGCGCTGCGGCCCGAGCGAGACGCCTCCAGCATCGCCTCCCCGTCCGCCAGGCTGCGGAAGGCGATCACGCCCTTTTTGTCCGCGCCGGAGATCGGCGGGATGAAGGCGGAGGAGCCCGTCGCCAGCACGAGCCGGTCATAGCGGTCGGTCCGTCCGGCGGACGTGCGCAGTACGCGCGCGGCCGGATCGAGGCTGGCGACCGCCTCGCCCGTGCGCAGCTCGATTCCCTGCTCCTCGTACCAGCTCCGCGGCTTCAGCTCGATCTCCTCCCGCCGCGCGCCTCCCTGCAGCACCTTGGACAGCAGGATGCGGTTGTAGGCTGGCACCGGCTCACTGCCGTACACGGCAATCTCATATCGGCCCGGCGCGGCTCTCGCCAGCTCTTCCAGCAGCTTCAAGCCCGCCATGCCGTTTCCTGCGACGACCAGCCTTTCCTTTCGTTCCGCCATGGCCTCCCACTCCCTCTCCAGCTCGTGCTCTCTCTCCTGCTCCTGCTCGTGCTCTCTTTACAGTTACAGCTTGTGCCCTCTGCCCGTCATCCTGGACCTGCGCTCGCGCTTCGCGGCACGCTAGTCGGCGTCGAGCTCGAGCCAGCGGACAAGCGTCCCTTCCGCCGCGCCCTTCCCTCCTGCCGGAACGCAGGCGAGCGCGTCGGCGCGGGCGAAGGCGGCGACGTTGCCCGAGCGGTCTCCGGCAAGCGGCAGCAGCAGCGCCATGCCGTCCTCCGCCTCCCCGACCGCCGACCGGATGTAGCGCGGATAAGGACATGGCTTGGACAAGGACGCCGCGAGCCGCCCGGTCCGCCAGCGCGGCATCCAGTCCGCGCGCCCGGCGAGCCGCAGCAGCAGCGGGCGGACGAGCAGCTCCATGCCGGCGAAGCAGGCGGACGGGTTGCCCGACAGCGCGGCCAGCAGCGTCCCGTCCGGCATCCGGTAAGCCGAGGTCGGCGTGCCGGGCCTCATCTTCATCCTGTCGACACGGACCCGGCCTCCCGCCAAGCGCGCCGCCTCATGAGCGTAATCGCAGTCGCCGACCGACACGCCGCCGGCGGTCACGACGAGATCGGCGGACAGCGCCGCCTCCCGGATTGCCTCCGCCAGACGGCGCGGATCGTCCGGCACGGGGCGAAGCGCCGCCGGGATGCCTCCGAGCTCGAGCACCCGGGCGGCCAGCATCGCGCTGTTGGAATCGTAGATGCCCTCGCTCCCCAGCGGCTGCCCCGGCCGGCGAAGCTCGTCGCCGACCGGCACGACGGCTACGACCGGACGGCGGCGGACCTGCGCCTCGCCCCGGCCGTCGGCCGCCAGCAGGGCGACCTGCCGCGCCCGCAGCCTCGCGCCGGCCTCCAGCAGCACGGCTCCCGCCGGCGCGTCCTCGCCGATCTCGGCGATGTGCGTCGGCTGGCCGGGCGGGCGGTCCAGCTCCACGGCGCCGCCAGGCAGCCGACGCGTCCGCTCCTGCATGACGACGCGGTCATAACCCTCCGGCACCCGCGCGCCGGTGAAGATGCGCAGCGCCGATCCGGGCGGCGGCGCGTCCTGCTGTCCGCAAGCCCGGCCAGGCCGCCGCTCGCCGGCCACGGCGAGATGCACCGCATCTCCTTTGTCCAGCGGCGCCAGGTCGGCTTCCCGCACCGCATAGCCGTCCATCGCGGCCCGGCGGAACGGCGGCAGCGGCTGCCGGGCGAGCAGCGCCTCCCCCAGCACGCGCCCGCCTGCATCCGCGAGCGGGACACGCTCCATGCCGATCGGAGCGAGACCGTCCGCCAGCAGGAGCACCGCATCCGCGACCTCCGCCAGCTTCAGCGGCAGCTCAGCCGCATCCGCCGGCTCCCCCCCAAGCTCATGCGGGCAGTCCCGGGAAGCGGCTTCCGCCGCCGACTCCTCCGGCTCTCCCGCCGCCCTTCCTGCTCCGAGCGCCTCCTTCTGCCGCGCCCTCCGTTCCGCCACGCTCTGTCCGCCCCATCCTTCGCCACGCGCGCCCCTCTCCATCCGTCCGCCCCCTCTGTCCGTCCTGATCGACGACTGCTCCCGCTTCAAGAAGAAAAAAAGCCCGCTTCCATCCGCGCAAGCTGCATGCGCGAAGAAGAAGAGGGCTTCGTTGCTCTCGGTCCAGCGGCACGCCATTGTGCCGGCAGGTTTGGTTCCAGCTTAGCGGAGCCGGATATCGATGTCAATATAGCTGACTCATCCGTCCGATAAATAAAATTACGTCAGCTATATTGACATGACGGCCGATGTCTCCCTATACTCGAACTTGTCAACCACGACCGTACAACGCCGTACGGGCCGATGCGCCGGCAATGATGCCGCAGTCCCCCCCTCTTCTGGGAAGGACTGCGGCTTTTTGCGCTTCGGACTTCGGACCCGCATCGCGGCTGAAGGTCGACAAAGGAGAGGATCCTACGATGGAGAGAAAAAGCTTCTGGCAAAGCGGAGACAAAAAGACGCTGCTGAGCGCATTCCTGTACTTCGACGTCAGCTTCATGATCTGGGTGATGATCGGGCCGCTGGCCGTCGTCATCGCGGCAGACTTCCCGATGACCCCCGTGCAGAAAGCCAACCTGGTCGCACTGCCGGTGCTCGGCGGGTCGATCCTGAGGCTCGTGTTCGGCTTCCTCGCCGACTATATCGGCCCCAAGCGGACCGGACAGATCGGCATGCTCGTCTCGCTCGTCCCGCTCCTGCTCGGCTGGCTGGCTGTGGACAGCCTCGAGCAGCTGTACGTCGTCGCCCTGCTGCTCGGCGTCGCCGGCGCCTCATTCGCCGCCGCCCTGCCGCTCGCCGGACAATGGTACCCCAAGGAGCATCAGGGGCTGGCGATGGGCATCGCCGGCGCCGGCAACAGCGGCACTGTCTTCGCCACGCTTTTCGCCAACCGCCTCGCGGCGCATTACGGCAGCTGGGAAATCGTATTCGGCCTCGCCCTCATCCCGATCGCCGTCGTGCTCGTCCTGTTCACGCTGCTCGCCCGCAACAGCCCGGACCGCCCGGCTCCGCGCCGTCCCGCGGAGTACGCGGGCATCATGAAGCAGCGCGACGCCTGGGTGTTCTGCGCGCTCTACGCCGTCACGTTCGGCGGCTTCGTCGGGCTCTCCAACTACCTGACGATCTTCTTCAACGCCCAATACGGCCTCGCTCCCGTTAGGGCCGCCGACTTCACGACGCTTTGCGTCATCGGAGGCAGCCTGTTCCGCCCGATCGGCGGCTACCTGTCCGACCGTTTCGGAGGTGCCCGCATGCTGACGATCCTGTACGGCGGCGCGGCGCTAATGCTAGCCTCCGTCTCGGCGCTGCCGCCGCTGCCTGTCACGCTGACGCTGCTATTCGTCGGCATGATGTGCCTCGGCGCGGGCAACGGCTCGGTGTTCCAGCTCGTGCCGCAGCGCTTCGGCCGCGAGCTTGGCCTCATGACCGGCATCGTCGGCGCGGCCGGCGGCCTCGGCGGCTATGCGCTGCCGCTCGTGCTCGGCCGGCTGTACCAGTCCAGCGGGAGCTACACGCCGGGCTTCCTCGTCCTGAGCCTCGTCGCGGCGGCGGCGATGGCGCTCATCGTCTTCATGCAGCTGCGCTGGCGGCATAGCTGGATGGGCTATGGCGGCAAGGTCGCTCCGGGAGCGTCGCCCGAGGCGGCCGCCGCTCCCGTCTCCGCCGAGCTGTAGCAGAGTCTCCTCCCCGCATCCCCCCTTGTCCGCATAGCGAAAAGCCCCGGGTCCGCTGAATAGCGGCTCCGGGGCTTTTGGAATTCAAGGCAAAGAAGGACTACGCCATCACCTGGCAGATCTGGTTCGTGAACTCGACCGGATCCTCGATCGGCAGCCCCTCGATGAGCAGCGCCTGGCTGTACAGCAGCGAGGTGAACAGCTCAAGCTTGGCCGGGTCGGCGGCGTGGGCTTCCTTGAGCGCGCGGAACACGTCGTGGCCGGTGTTGATCTCGAGCACCTTCTGCGCCTTGACGCCGGAGCTGTCGGGCATCGCCGCCAGCACCTTCTCCATCTCGATCGTCAGGTCGCCCTCGGTCGCGAAGCAGACCGGATGCTTGCGCAGGCGCTTGGAGGCGCGGACCGCGCTCACCTTGCCGCCCAGCAGCCCCGCCATCGCCTCGAACAGCGGCTTGTTCTCCTCGTCGGCCGCTTCGTCCTCCGGCTTGCGCTCATCCTCGATGCCCAGGTCGCCGCTCGATACGGAGCGGAATTCCTTGTCCTTGTAGCTCGTCAGCATGCGGATCGCGAACTCGTCGATGTCGTCGGTGAAGTACAGGATCTCATAGCCCTTGTCGAGCACGAGCTCGGTCTGCGGCAGCTTCTCGATGCGCTCGGCGGAGGAGCCGCTCGCGTAGTAGATGTACTTCTGGTCCTCCGGCATGCGGGAGACGTACTCGGCCAGCGTCACGAGCGCTTTGTCCTTCGACGAGGTGAACAGCAGCAGGTCCTGCAGCGTCTCCTTGTGCGCGCCGTAGTCGCTGTACACGCCGAACTTCAGCTGGCGGCCGAACGAGCCGAAGAACTTCTCGTACTTCTCGCGCTCGTTTTTGAGCATGCCCTGGAGCGCGCCCTTGATCTTCGACTCGATGTTCTTGGCGATCTGCTTGAGCTGGCGGTCATGCTGCAGCAGCTCGCGGGAGATGTTGAGCGACAGGCTCTCGGAGTCGACCATGCCCTTGACGAAGCTGAAGTAGTCCGGCAGCAGGTCGGCGCATTTGTTCATGATGAGCACGCCGCGGGAATACAGCTCGAGCCCTTTTTCGTACTCCTTGGTGTAGTAGTCGAACGGGATCGTCTCCGGGACGTACAGGATCGCCTGATAGACGACCGCGCCGTCGGCGCTCACATGCACATGCGCGAGCGGCTTGTCGAAGCCGTAGCGCTTCTCGTGGTAGAAGCTCTCGTAGTCCTCCGCCTTCAGCTCGGACTTGTTCTTGCGCCAGATCGGCACCATGCTGTTGATCGTCTGCTGCTCCGAGAATTCCTCGAACTCGCCCTCGGCGCCTTCCTTCGGACGGCTGGAGGTCAGCTCCATCTTGATCGGATAGCGGATGAAGTCCGAATATTTCTTGACGAGCGCCTTCAGCCGGTACTCGTTCAGGTAGTCCTCGTAGCTTTCGTCCTCGGTGTCCGGCTTGATGTGCAGCGTGATCTCCGTGCCGATGGCGGCTTTGTCGGCCGGCTCGATCGTGTAGCCGTCCGCGCCTTCGGATTCCCAGCGCCATGCCTGCTCCTCGCCGAGCGCGCGGGAGACGACCGTTACCTTGTCGGCGACCATGAACGACGCGTAGAAGCCGACGCCGAACTGGCCGATGATGTCGCGGCCGTCCTTGGACTCGTTCTCCTGCTTGAACGCGAGCGAGCCGCTTTTGGCGATCGTGCCGAGATTCGTCTCGAGCTCCTCGCGCGTCATACCGATGCCGGTGTCCGCGATCGACAGCGTGCGGGCCGCCTTGTCCGGCTTGATTTCGATGAAATAGCTGTCCTGATCGAACGTCAGGCTGTCGTCGGTAAGCGCTTTATAGTAGATCTTGTCGATGGCGTCGCTGCTGTTGCTGATGAGTTCGCGCAGAAAGATCTCTTTCTGGGTGTAGATCGAGTTGATCATCATGTCCAGAAGACGCTTCGATTCCGCCAGGAACGGTTTCTTTTCCACTTCGACTCTCTCCTCTTCGTGCCTGAATCTTAGCACTCTCTTCGCTCGAGTGCCAGCAACGTTTATATATCACGGCCTGATTCGGCTTGTCAAGGCAGAGAGCATGGCGGCGGAATTCCGAAAGCCGCGCGAGGCGACCTCCTACTCCACCGCCTCCGCTGCCGGTGCCGCCAGCATCCCCAGCCATGCGCGGTAGGCCGCCAGCGCCGAGCCGTCGTCGAGCAGCGCCTTGGCGATGTACACGCCCTCCTCCAGCGAGCCCGCTCGGCCGGCCAGCTGCAGGCGCAGCGCGGCGTTGAGCTGCACCGCCCCGGCATGGGCGACCGTGCCCTCGCCAGCGAGCACCGCTTCGGCCGCCGCCAGCTGCTGCTCTGCCGTCCAATCGCACTCCTCGTCCTCCAGCTCGAAGCCAAGCGCTTCCGGATCGAGCACCTGCAGGCGGGCTTCTCCGTTCTCCACGACATACATGCGCGTCGGACGGCCCGCATGCACGTCCTCAGAGCCCTCGGCGCCCTGGATGACGAGAGAGCGCCCGTAGCCGAGCCCCGTGAGCAGGCGCGCGATCCGCTCCAGCACGGTGTTGTGGTAGACGCCGAACACGAGATGCGGCGAGCCGCCGTAGTCGAGCAGCTTCTCCGCCGTGTTGAGCACCGTCCGCAGGCCGAGCTGCTCGCGGATCGGGCGCAGCCGCGCGAGCGGCGGGCACCAGCTCTCCGACGGGACGTAGAGCACGCCCGTGCGGCGGGCTGCCGCCCGCAGCGCGGCGCGCGGCAGCCGGTCCGGACGCAGGCCCGCCGCCTCCAGCAGACAGTGCAGGGTGACGCCCCATTTGGGAGGAAGCGGGGCGGCGCCGTGCAGCGTCGCCGGCAATCCGCCCGCCGCCAGCACGAACGCCGTCGGGAACGTCGCCATGAACGAGCGCTTGCGCCCGTCGTACGGTCCGGCCAGATCGACGCCGCCCTGCTGTCCGTCCCGCTCCGCATAGGAGCGGCACACGCGGACGAACGCCTCGATCTCCTCCACGCTCTCCATCTTGATCCGCTCCGCGATCAGGAACGCGCCGACCTGCGCCGGCGTCGCGCTCCCGCCGAGGATCGCCTCCGCCGCCCTCGCCGCATCCTCGTAGCCGAGATCCTTGGCCCCCCGCTTGCCTCGTCCCACTTCCTTGAGCAGCTCGATCATGGGCGCCTCGCCCCCTTCTTCGTGTTGTCCTGCAGCAGCTGATACACCTTGACGATCGAGGTGGCGACGTCGACCATGCGCCGCCGCTCCTCCATCGCCTGCGAGCGCAGCAGCTCGTACGCCTCGGCCTCGCTCAGGCCGCGCGTCTCCGCCAGGATGCCTTTGGCCATGTCGATCCACTTGCGCTCCTCCAGCCGGGCCATGAGCCGCTTGCGCTCCTCCTCCCATTGCCGCCGCTCCATGCAGGCCTTGCCGGCCAGCTGCAGCGCCCAGTGCACCTCGCCCGCGCTCATGCCGGGAACGAGCAGGCCGTCGAGCCGCACGTCATCCTCGCAAGCCGTCGCCGAGCGGCCCATCGCCTCGGCGCTGCACCACCAGAGCAGCGGCACTGGCCGCCCTCCGGCCAGCGCGCCGCGCCAGCTCATCACCTCCGGCAGCGGCATGTGCAGCACGGCCGCATCCGCCTCCGGCAGCACCGTCTCCGCCTGCTGCGCCGTCGCCGCGCGCAGCACGGCATAGCCGCAGTCGCGCAGCAGCGCCTCCGGCTTCGGCCCGGCCTCCGCGGCTCTGACTGCCGGCTCCGCTCCGCGTTCTCTCGGGGCGATCACGACGATCGCGCGCATGGACATCCGCTCCTTTCCGCTTCAGCGACTTGGATCATCTTGTGTAAAATTTTATAACACAACGCTTTTCGAATTGTCGATAGATCCGCCAAAATTTCATTCAAGAGAAAATAATCCGGAATTTATGTAAGCTATATTGACACAATTGCAGCCGTACCGTATAGTTGCCCTAACCAATCGAATCGCAGTTCCGGATACAATGGCGTATCCATCCCGCGGCAACGAAGCCTGCAGGAAATCCCGGTCGACGGCGCTTTTCCCCGTCCAGCCCGGCTTTCCCGCAGGCTTTTTCTGTCTTCATCCGATTCTCGGCGGCGCAGGCCGCCGACCTGAAGGGAGCTTTCACGATGACCATCCCCAAAAAGCTAGTCCTCGTCGGCAACGGCATGGCCGGCATCCGCTGCATCGAGCATCTGCTGAAGCTGGCGCCGGACGCCTACTCGATCACGATCTTCGGCGCGGAGCCGCATCCGAACTACAACCGCATCCAGCTCAGCTCCGTGCTCGCGGACGGCGGCGCGGGACTGCAGGATATCGTGCTCAACGATTGGAGCTGGTACGAGGACAACGGCATCACGCTCCACGCGGGGCATGCCGTCACGGCCATCGACACCGCCTCGCGCACGGTCACGTCGGATCAAGGCGTCAGCGCCTCCTATGACGCGCTGCTGCTGGCTACCGGCTCGCGCGCCTATATCCTGCCGGTGCCCGGCGCCGACAAGGAAGGCGTCATCGGGTTCCGCGACATCCGCGACTGCCAGACGATGCTGGAGGCTTCCCGGACGTACCGCCGGGCGGCCGTAATCGGCGGCGGCCTGCTCGGGCTGGAAGCCGCCCGCGGCCTACTGAACCTCGGCATGGACGTCACGGTCGTGCACAACTCGGCCCTGCTCATGAACCGCCAGCTCGACCCCGCAGCCAGCCTCATGCTGCAGCAGGAGCTCGAGCGGCAAGGCATGACGTTCCGGCTGAACGCCCAGACGGCGGAGATTACAGGCCGCAAGCGCGCCGCCGGGCTGAAGTTCAAGGACGGCAGCAGTCTAGACGCCGACCTCGTCGTCATGGCCGTCGGCATCGTGCCGAACGCGGAGCTGGCCGCAAGCGCGGGCATCGAGACGCGGCGCGGCATCATCGTCGGCGACGAGCTGGCGACGAGCGCTCCCGGCATCTATGCCCTCGGCGAGTGCGCCGAGCATGACGGCATCGCCTACGGCCTCGTCGCCCCGCTCTACGAGCAGGGCGCCGTGCTCGCCAAGCATCTGGCCGGCGTGCCGACGGAGGGCTACAGGGGCTCGGTCACGTCGACCAAGCTGAAGGTTTCGGGCGTGGACGTCTTTTCGGCGGGAGACTACATGGGCGGAGCAGGCGCCCGATCCCTCCGCTGGCAGGACGAGATGGACGGCGTCTACAAGAAGCTCGTCGTGCGCGGCGACCGGCTGGCTGGCGCGGTGCTGTTCGGCGACACCTCCGACGGAGCGATGCTGTTCAACCTGATCAAGAGCGGCGAGCCGATCGCCGGACGCGAGAAGGAGCTGCTGCTCGGCTATGCCCCAGGCTCCGGCGGCGCGGCCGCCTCCTCGCTGCTGGAGAGGCTCGCCGCGATGCCGAGCGACGAGATCGTCTGCGGCTGCAACGGCGTCAGCAAGGAGGCGGTCATCCAGGCGATCGTCTCCGGCGGCTGCACGAGCCTTGGCGCCATCAAGGCCTGCACGAAGGCGTCCGCCTCCTGCGGCGGCTGCAAGCCGCTCGTCGAGGGACTGCTGGAGCTGACCGCCGGAGACGCTGTCGTCCAAGTCAGGGAGGGCATATGCGGCTGCACCTCGCTCGGCCGCGAGGAAATCGTCGAGGCCATATCCTCGATGGGCCTTTCGGGCGTGAGGGAGACGATGCATGTGCTCGGCTGGAGCCAGCCCGAGGGCTGCTCCAAATGCCGGCCCGCGCTCAATTACTACCTCGGCATGCTGCAGCCCGGCTCGCATCGCGACGAAAAGGAATCCCGCTTCGCGAACGAGCGCTACCACGCCAACATCCAGAAGGACGGCACGTTCTCCGTCGTACCCCGCATCTACGGCGGCGTGACGAGTCCCGCCGAGCTGAAGCATATCGCAGACGTGGCGGAGCGCTTCCAGGTCCCGCTCGTCAAGTTCACCGGCGGTCAGAGGCTCGACCTGCTCGGCGTGCGCAAGGAGGATCTGCCCCGCATGTGGGAAGAGCTCGGCATGGCGTCAGGCAGCGCATACGGCAAAGCTCTGCGCACCGTCAAGACCTGCGTCGGCGACACGTTCTGCCGCTTCGGCACGCAGGACGCAATGGGCATGGGCATCCGGCTGGAGAAAGCCTACGAGCGCATCAGCACGCCCGCCAAGTTCAAGATGGCCGTATCCGGCTGCCCGCGCAACTGCGCCGAGGCGACGATCAAGGACTTCGGCGTCGTCGCGATCGACGGCGGCTGGGAGCTGCATGCGGGCGGCAACGGCGGCGTCAAGGTGCGGGCCACCGACCTGATCGGCGTCGTGCGAACGGAAGAGGAAGTGATGGAGTGGTCCGGCGCTTTTCTTCAATATTATCGGGAAACGGCGGCATGGGGCGAGCGGACCGCCCACTGGGTTGAGCGCGTAGGGATCGGCTCCATCCGGGAGGCTTTGGCTTCTGCGGAGGAGCGGATCGCTTTGAACGAGCGCCTGCAGGAAGCTCTCGCC
The DNA here is from genome assembly GCF_002864175.1 of Paenibacillus pasadenensis. Lineage (NCBI taxonomy): Bacteria > Bacillati > Bacillota > Bacilli > Caryophanales > Paenibacillaceae > Paenibacillus > Paenibacillus pasadenensis. The sequence goes on from NZ_NFEZ01000002.1 coordinate 80,820, forward strand.
ACGCTGGAGGACCCCTGGCAGGAGATCGTCGACGATCCGGAGCTGCGCAAAAATTTCGAGCCGCTCGCGGTCGCAGGGAGGGAACAGCCATGAGCAGGCATCGGGTAGGCCGGGCCGGACAGATCGACGCGCTCGGCTCGCGCATCGCCGTCGTCGGCGGCGGCGAGGAGATCGCGCTGTTCAAGCTGACGGACGGCGAGGTTCTGGCCGTCGAGAATCGCTGCCCGCACAAGGGCGGCAAACTGTCGGAGGGCATGGTGTGCGGCTCCGCCGTGCACTGCCCGCTGCATGACTGGAAGATCGACCTGCGCACCGGTCAGGCGCAGGCGCCCGACGAGGGCTCCGTGCGCACCTATGCGGCGGATGTCGATGCGGAAGGCAGCGTCTGGATCGAGACGGGGGAGCGCCCGGACGCGGCCGCCGCGGCGGCCGTCCCTCCCGCCTGCGCAGGACTGGAGGAGCGGTCATGAAGCCGGGCCTGGTCTCGATCGTCGGAGCCGGCCCGGGCGATCCCGAGCTGATCGCCGTCAAGGCGCTGCGCCGCCTGCAGCAGGCGGACGTCATCCTGTACGACCGGCTCGTCAGCCCGCAGCTGCTGGAGGAGGCTTCCCCCTCCTCACGGCGCATCTACTGCGGCAAGGCGCCCGGCCGCCACGCCATGAGCCAGGAGCAGATCAACGCCCTGCTCGTGCGCTTCGCCTCGCAGGGACTGGCCGTCGTGCGGCTCAAGGGCGGCGATCCGCTCGTCTTCGGACGCGGCGGCGAGGAGGCGCTCGAGCTGGCGCGGCACGGCATCCCGTGGGAGCTCGTGCCCGGCGTCACCTCCGCCTCCGGCGCCGCCGCAGCCGAGGGCATCCCGCTCACCCACCGCGGCGTCAGCGCCTCCTTCGCCTGCGTCTCCGGAACGCGCGCGAGCGCGGACTCCCCGGAGCCGCGCTGGGATCTGCTCGCCCACGGCGTCGATACGCTCGTCGTCTACATGGGCATGGCCCGGCTGGAGGCGATCGCAGCGGAGCTGCTCCGCCACGGCAAGCCGCCTGGCACCCCAGCCGCGATCGTGGAGCGCGCCACGACGGCCGCTAGCCGCACCCACGTCGGTACGCTGGCCGGGCTTCCCGTCCTGGCCGCCTCCGCCGGAGCCGCCAATCCCTCGCTGGTCGTCATCGGCGAGGTCGTGCTCATCCGCGAGCGGCTGCAGGCGCTGTCCGCCCAGCTCGAATCCTCCGCCGGCTAGCCTTTCCCGCCGCGCCGCATGCAAAAAGCAGCCCGGAGCCAGCATCGTTGCTGGTCCTGGGCTGCTTTCTCCTTTTCGCAAGCCTGCTCCCCAAGCTCTGCTCGCAGGCTTTGCTCCTCAAGCTTTGTTCCTCTAGCTTTGCTCCTCAGCCTTTTTTCTTAGACGCTTTCTCTCCTGCCGCATCCAGCTCCTTGCCCTTGCCGTCGATCAGCTTGAGCTGGTCGTTCTCGTAGCCGACCTTGTATGTCACCTCGAAGTTGCGCTTGACGCTCGCCCCGTCCTGACCATGCTCCTCGGCCTCGATGACCGCCTTGACGGTCGCGCTGCGCTCGCCGTTCTGGGTCACGTTCAAGCTCTTGATGACGACGTTTTTCGTCGGCAGATAGCCTTTGCGGAAGTCCTCGTACGGGTCCTGTGCCTTCCAGCTGTAGCCGAGCAGCGAATAGGCGTACAAGTAGTCGCCGTTGCTCAGGCTCTCGTAGAAGCGGGACACGAGGTAGCCGGCGTAGTCCGTAATCGTCTTTTTGCCCGTCGCCGTGTCCGCCTCGTCGTCCCTGACGCCGGGCAGCTCCTCCATCGGACTGTTCGACCAGCCCTCGGCGATGCCGAGCACGTCCGCGATCGGGATGCTGAAGCCGATTTCCCCGTCCTGCATCTCCGCCGAGTTCATGCCGAGCACCGCTCCCGTACGCTGATCGACGAGCGGCCCTCCGCTGTTGCCCGGAGCGATCGACGCCGAGATCTGGTACAGATTGCGGTAGATATATGGCTTCATCGCGAAGTTGCGCCCGAGGCCGCTGACGATGCCGGTCGTCACCGTGCTCTGCAGGCCGAGCGGACTGCCGACCGCCAGCACCGGATCGCCGACCTCCACCCGTCCGGTCCGCTCCAGCTTGAGCGGCTGGGAGCCGGACAGCTCCGGCACGCGCACGACGGCGACGTCGAGCTCGCTGCCGATGCCGATCACTTCCCCGGTCAGCTCTCTGGCGTCGGAGGCGATCACCCGCACCGTGCGGGAGCCGGCCACGACATGCGCGTTCGTCAGCAGGTCGCCGCGGTCGTTGTATAGGAAGCCCGAGCCGAGGCCGCTGTCGCTCTGGATCGTGAACACCTTTTTCTGCGTGTTGAAAATGACTTCCTTCAAAGCGCTGGCGCTGCCCGCTCCTCCGCTCGGGAGGACGGCCAGCAGCGGCTCCGCCCCCGCCCGCTGAGGCAAATCGAGGTGGATCGCCAGCGAAGCCGTCCCGCCGGCCAGCAGGAGCAGGGCGGCAAGGGCCGCCGGCCAGCTCGTCTTCCATTTCATGCGGGATCTCCTTTCCGGCGGGCTACTCAATGTACCACGTCGCCTTCGTAATGATGGCGGTCAGCTCGCCCGCAGGCAGCGATGCGGCGCCGCGGAAGGCAGCCCTGCCGCCCGGCTCGATCGAGACGCCCGGCTCCGTGCCTGCCGTGACCGTGCCGACGGCGCGGCCTTCGGCATCGAGCAGCTTGTATTCGAGCTGCACGGAATGGATGCCGCGCGTCGCCTTGCTCTCGACCTCGCCGGACACGACGGCCCGTCCCTCCTCGTCGCGGCTGACCTTGACGCCGCGCACCGCCACGGCGGCGGTGCGGTTGCGCAGCTGCTCGTCGTACGCGATCTGGCGCGCCGCATCCAGACGCTGCTGCTCCTGCCGCTCATAGTTCTCCCGCTCGCGTCCGATCCGCGCCTCCAGCTCCTTGAGCGGCTCGACCGCTCCGGCATGCTCTCGCGCCTCCGCCACGGCTGCGAGCGCCGCCGAATAGTCGCGTCCGCGCAGCAGCGCCTCCGCCTGGGCGGAGCCGGTTTCGACGATCAGGTCGAGAATGCGCTGCCGCAGCTGGGAAGCGCCGGCATCCTGCAGGCCGCGCAGCCGCTGCAGCCGATCCGCGAGCTCCGCCACGCTGTCCAGCCCGTCCAGCTCCTGCGAGACTTGCTTGACGGCGAGACGCGCCGCCTCGTCTCCGATGCGGCCTCGCACAGGGTCGAACACCCGCTCCTGGCGGTTCGCCACCGCCGCCTGCACCTGCCTCAGCTCGCCCTCGGCCTGCTCGAGCCGGCCGCTTTCGAGCAGGCGCGCCGCTTCCTCGACCTGATCGTCGAGCCGCCGCGCCTGCCGCGTAATATCGAGATCGCGCAGCAGCCCCGCTCCATCCGGCCGCATCTCCGCGGCCCGCTCGAGCAGCTGCTCCGCCTGCGGGTAGCGGCCGGCGAGCGCTTCCCGCGAAGCCTGCTGCTGCCACGCCTCGGCCCGCTCGTTGAGCCTGAGCTCGCGGACGAGCACGCCCGCGATGCCCGCGCAGCCGACCAGCAGCGCCAGCGCCGGCGGCAGCCACTGCCTGCGCGTGCGGCGCAGCGACTCCCGCCAGCCGGCGGCAGGGCGCTCCGCTTGAGCGTAGGCGAGACGCGGCCGCTCGGAGGAGCTCTCCTCCGCCTGATCCAGCCGCTCGTCCTCGCGCATGCGCTCCATCAGCTCCCGCGCATCCGGGGTCCCTCCTGCCGGCGCGGTCCCGATCTCCTGGATCTGCTCCAGCCATTCCACCCGCTCGCGGCGCCGCACGAGCAGAGCCGCCGTATGCAGCGGCTTGCCGCAGCGGCTGCAGAAGCTGGCCTCGTCGTCCAGCGTCTTGAAGCCGCAATAAGGGCATGGGGTGCGGATGCCGCCCGATTCCCGTTCCGTCGATTCCGGTCCACTGCTCATCGCTTCATGCCTCCGCCATCTTTCCGTTCGCCCGCCCTCCTCGGAGGTTCGGAGCGTCTTCCGTTCATACGCCGCTTGCCGGCGTTTTGTTTCCAATCCACCCGATTAGGACGATCATCCCGGGGAAAAAGCCTTGGTCCAACCGAAAAAAGCCATCCGCAAAGATGGCTTGGCGCGAATGCCGCCTGAGGATCAGGTTGCGGCCGGCTCCGGATGCAGCTTGCTCCGCATGTAGTCGCGCACGGCCTCGGCCAGATCGTCCCGCTCGAGCGCCATGTCGATCGTCGCCTGCACGAAGCCGAGCTTGTCGCCGACGTCGTGGCGGCGGCCCTGGAACTTGTAGGCGTGCATCGGCAGCACGGAGTTCAGCTTCTGCAGGCTGTCCGTCAGCTGGATCTCGCCGCCCTTGCCGGGCTCGGCGCGCTCGAGCAGGCGGAATATGGCCGGATCGAGCACATATCGGCCGACGACCGCCCAGTTGGACGGCGCTTCTCCGGGCGCCGGCTTTTCGACGAGATTGCGGATGCGAGGGAACAGGCCGTCGCCTTCCAGATCGACGATGCCGTATTTATGCGTCTGGTCCCACGGAACCTCCATGACGGAGATGACCGACGAGCCGGTATCGCGGTAGTAGTTCATCATTTCGCCCAGGCAGGGCTGCTCGGAGCGCAGGATGTCGTCGCCGAGCAGCACCGCGAACGGCTCGCTGCCGATGAAGCTGCGCGCGCACAGCACCGCATGGCCGAGCCCGAGCGGCTCCCGCTGGCGCACGTAGACGATGTCGGCCAGCTTGGAGATGCCGCGGACGAGCTCGAGCATCTCCTCGTTGCCCCGCTCCTCCAGCTCGGCCTCCAGCTCGACGGACTTGTCGAAATGATCCTCGATCGCCCGCTTGTTGCGGCCGCTCACGATCATGATGCTCTCGATGCCGGAGGCGACCGCCTCTTCGACGATGTATTGGATCGCCGGCTTGTCGATCAGCGGCATCATTTCCTTCGGCTGCGCCTTGGTCGCCGGAAGGAAGCGAGTGCCCAGCCCGCCGGCTGGAATAATGGCTTTGCGGATATGCGTCAAGATTGAACCACTCCTTAAGAGATGCAAGATATGTAAGATCGGACATGAGGCGGCAGACCTTCCGGCGGCTGGCGCCGGATCGGACCGGAAGGTCCCGGGACGGATTCGCCGCTTGTTCCATAAGTTTACCAATTGTTGAAGGATCGCGCCACCAGAGGTTATGATGGCAGCGATGCTTGGTTTTGGAAAGCCAAATAAGGATAGGAGCGAGGCCCATGCGGATCACCGAAACGCTGCGCACGCTGCGGCGCGATGAAATGATCGACATTACCCGGCAGGTCCAGTCCCATGTGCAGGCAGCCGGCATTCAGAGCGGAGAAGTCCTGGTATACTGTCCCCATACGACGGCTGGATTAACCATCCAAGAGAACGCCGATCCGGACGTCAAGCACGACATCCTGCTCCGTCTGGACGAGATCTATCCGTGGGAGCATCCCGGCTATCGGCATGCCGAGGGCAATACGGCCGCCCATCTGAAGGCGCTGACGACGGGCACGAGCCAGCTCGTCCCGATCGAAGGCGGACGCCTTGCGCTCGGACGCTGGCAAGGCATCTACTTCTGCGAGTTCGACGGCCCCAGGACGCGCGAGTACCGCCTCCGCATCACCGGCGACCGCTAGGCTCCGGCGCCGCTCCATAGCGCGACCGCGCTCGCTCCCGGCAGCCGCTTCGAGGCAGCCGGGACTTCGTGGCGGCTCTACCGACTCTAGCGGCGGCCAGCGCTTTTGAAACGCAGCAAGGCCCGATCGGATCGCGAGATCCGGTCGGGCCTTGAACATTTTACGGGCAAATGGCCGCGCTGCGGCGCCTCCTGCCGACCGGTCTCAGCGCACGCGCGATTCGGTCAGGTGGAATTGGCCGACCATGCCTTGCAGCTGGCCGGTGATTGCCTCGGCCTCGCCGGCGGTCGCCTGCACCTGGGCCATCTCCCTCTGCAGCTCCTGCATCTGGCGCTCCGCCTCGGCGCTGATCCGGCGGTTGTGCTGGCTCACCTCCGCGATGCTCTCCATCAGCCGCGCGACCTCGCCGGCAACCTCGCCCTTGCGGCCGTCGCCTGCGGCGGCGGCCATGAGCATGGCGCCGGCCGCCTCGGCCAGCTGCCGTCCGGTCTCGACGGCGCGGCTGCCTTCGGCCATCGAGGCCGTCGCGCGCTCCGCCTCGCCCTGGATGCCCCCGATGATGGAGCGGACATGCTCCGTCGACTGGCGCGTCATCTCCGACAGCTTGCGGATCTCGCCGGCGACGACCGCGAAGCCGCGGCCGCTCTCGCCCGCGCGGGCCGCCTCGATCGAGGCGTTCAGCGCGAGCAGATGCGTCTGCGCCGAGATCTGCTCGATCGCTCCGAGCACCTCGCCGACCTGATGCACCGCCTGCACGAGCCCGTCCAGCGTCTGCCCGGACTGCTCCATGCGACCCGATATCGCGCCCATCGCCTCTCCGATGCGCTCCACCTCGCTCCGCGCCACGCTGATCTCGCGGCTGGCCTGCTCCTCGAGCTCCTGCAGCTGCTCCCGCATCTGCCGCGCCGAAGCTTTGGCGCCTTCGATGTCGCCCAGCTGGGCGGCCGTGCCGGCGATCATCTGCCCCATCGAGCCGCTGACCCGCTCCGTCCGCTCGGCCAGCTCGGCCGCCTTGCGGCTCAGCTCGCCCTGGCTGACGCGGACGTCGCCGGAGGCGGTCCGCACGCGCAGCATGATGCCCTCGAGCGAGTCGATCATGTTGTTGATCCACTTGGCCAGCTCGCGCGTCTCGTCTCCCGCGAACGTCTCGGTCCGCAGCCGCTGGGTCAGATCGCCCCCGCCCTCGGCGTTGAGCCGGATGAAGCGGGCGATCGCCCCGAGGCGCTCCGCCGTCCGCCTCGTCACCCGGCGGCGGGCCGCCAGCGAGCCGGCGGCGCCAAGCACGACGTACGCCGCGACGGCCGCGGCAGCCTGCGTCAGCGGATCCGCGCCCAGCCTGAGCAGGACGGCCAGGAGCAGCGCGAACAGCGCCGTCCCGGCCAGCAGCGACAGCGCCGAGCTCCGCCGGTGCTGCCAGTCGATGCCCCGGATCCGGTACACCTCCTCCAGATCGCCCTCGCACATCATCCCCCACAGATCGGGGTGATGCGGCAGCCGGAAGGTGACGCCTTTGCCGATGACGGGGATATGCCGGTAGTCCGAATAGCCTGGAAACTCGACGAACAGGTTGGAGCCGTTCCGGATCGTATTCGCCACGCCGGGATGCAGCTCCCCCGTCGCCGGATCGGTGAACCGCAGCTCCAGCTCGGTATGCTCCCGGATGCCGACGACGCCATAATCGGTCCGCACTCCGTCCTTGAGGTTGTCCCCATGCGTGAAGGTCCGATCCTCGAAGCGGCTGCGCGACAGCGCCGTGCCGGGCTCGATCCTGCGGTCGATCTCCGGCTTGGCCATGAACAGATAGTTGTCGCCCGAATCGGGATACACATGCCCGGACTCGCGCTGGATCAGATCGCCGAGCACATCCCCCGGCACTCGTCCGCAGAGCGCTCCGCTCCACCGCCCGTCCTCCAGCACCGGCTCGATGAACAGCAGCGTGATGCGGTCGTGGAAGCTCGACGAACGGGGCCCGGCCTCGAGCGTCCGCTCGTCCCGGTACGGGCCGAACAGGCAGCGCCCGCCGATGCGCTTCGCATACGCGAGCCCGAGACCCAGCCCCTCTCCGCTTTCCTCCGAGTAGGCAGTCCCGCTGTGCCGCGGTAAAGTCGATGCCGTCACGAATCCCTCCCGGTCGAGGAAGAACAGCTCCGTGAAATCGCCCGCCCGTCCATATGCCGCCCGCAGCGAATCGACGCCGCCTCCGCCCGCCAGCAGCGCCTGCACGCCTCCGTCCCCGGCCTCCTGCTGCAGCTGCTGGCGCAGCCGCTTCATATGGCCCCAATATTCCTCCGCCCAATCCTGCAGCAGCGCCGCCCGCGTGGCCGCGATGCCCTCGAAGATCTCCTTCACGTCCTCCGTCCGGCCGCGGTTCAGGCGGCAGGATATCCACAGCGGCAGCCCCGTTCGAAAGCCAAGCCAGTCAAACATGGCGTTCTCCCCCTCTTGTCCTCATCTGTCTCTCTAACGGATTTGATTACGTTATCGGTCCGACGGCGCTTCGTTGAAAGGGAGGACGGCCATCTCTTCAAAAAGAATAACCGGCTCCATGCGGAGGATGTCCTTGACAAATCAGCTTATTTATAATAATTTTAATGTAATAACAAATACAAAAATAAATCAAAGGAGCTGTTCCCTCATGACCCAAACGAACACGAAAGCCGTCGATGCCGCCGCCGTCCACGCCGCGCTCAATCTCCAGCTGGCCAACTGGAGCGTCCTGTACGCCAAGCTCCACCAGTTCCACTGGCTCGTGAAAGGGCCGCATTTCTTCACGCTGCACGTCAAGTTCGAGGAGCTGTACCGGGAAGCCGCGGCCCGCGTCGACGAGCTGGCCGAGCGCGTGCTCGCCACGGGCGGCCGCCCGCTGTCCACGATGCGCGAGTTCCTGGCCGCGGCGACGCTGCAGGAAGGCTCCGGCGACGAGTCCGCGATCGAGATGGTCCGTTCCGTCGCCTCCGACTACCGGACGCTCGCGCAGGAGCTCGGCCAAGCGATCGCCGACGCCGAGGGGGCGGGCGACGACGCGACCGCCGACCTGCTGCTCGGGATCCACGAAAGCATCGAGAAGCATGCCTGGATGCTGGACGCGTTCGCCTCCGCCTGATCGTTTCAAGCTCCTCCCGCCTCCCCTGTCGAATGCCAAAAAGGGCTGCCTTCGAGAAGCCGGTCGATGCCGGCTTGCTCGAAAGCGGCCCTTTTGCTGCGCCTTTAGCTCCTGTCGGCATCCGTCTGCCCTCGGACCGCGGCCAGGATGAAGGCCGTCAAGTCCGCGACGACCTCGTCGGCGGTCAGCCGCTCGATCTCCGGCACGCCGTGCATGTCGATCATGCTCATGTTGGCGAGAAGCGCGCCCATCACGAACAGCTGCGTCGTATGGAGCGAGCGGAAGCGGAAGCAGCCTTCCGCCCGGCCGCGCTCCAGGCACTCCCGCAGGCGGACCTGGATGAGCGACTTGTGCGACTGGATGATCTCGCGGCGCGGGGAGCGCAGCGCCATCTCCTGCTGGATGATCGCGATCAGCTCGGGCTCGCGGCGGCGGAACCGCGTCATCTCGCGGATGATGACCTTCAGATCGGCCTCGGGATCGGGGCCCGGCGCCAGCGACCGGATGTCCCGGTCGGGGAAGTACTCGTTGAAGATCGCGGCGAAGACGCCGTCCTTGCCGCCGAAATGATAGGAGACGAGCGCTACGTTGGCGCAGGCCTCCTCGCAGATCTGCCGGATGGTCGTCTTTTCGAAGCCATGCTCCGCGAACAGCTTCTTGGCGGCCCGCAGCATGCGGACGCGCACGTCTACCTTGCCCATAAGCCGCCTCCTGTCCGTCTGTTCCCGCTCAGCGGGCCGACGGCTCCGGCTGCAGCGCCGGCTGCGAAGCGGCGCGCTGCGCCGGAGCTCCGGCCTTCTTGAGCGCGACGGCCGCCACGCTGACGAGCAGCGCCCCCGCGCCGGTCAGCGCCAGCGCCAGCACGTCCGGACCGGTCGACGAGCCGCCGAATAGCAGATTCATCATGCCTTCGACGGCGCGCGTAGCCGGCAGCCACTCGCCGATGCCATGGTAGAACGACGGCAGCAGCTCGCGCGGCAGCATCGCTCCGGAGCTCACCAGCTGCATCGACAGCAGGATGATGTTGAGGAACATGCCGGCCATGCCGAGCACCTGCAGCACCATCTGCGACACGAACATGAAGCTGAGCAGGATGAGCAGCATGAACAGCCAGACGCTCAGGAAGCCGCTCTCCATCTGGCCGCCCAGCGCGGCCAGCAGCCCTGCCGAGACGAGCGAGACGACGAAGGCGATGACGACCGTCAGCGACGCCTGCACCCCGAAGCGCTGCCATTTCGTCGTCGAATGGGCGACGGCCATGCCGGACTGGAAGAAATTCAGCGCCATGATCATCGCTCCGACCCAGGACGCCAGCACGAGCATCATCGGCACCATCTGGTTGTTCATGCCGTCCACGGCATGCAGCGACTCCAGCTGGGCCTCGACCCGCTGCGCGAGGCTGCCGGCGGCGGCCGCCGCCGCTTCCTGCGGCATGCCCTGCGCGGCCAGCGCGCCCTGGATGCCCTGCGCGGCGGCGCGGCCATTGGCCTCGGCCGTAATTTGCGCCGCGACCGAGCTCATCACGTTTTTGATCATGACCGGGTTGGACTCGTTGAGCAAGTAGTGCAGCGAAGCCTTGCCCTGCGGATCCGACACGCTCGCCGTGAAGTCCGCCGGAATGTGCACGACCATCTGCACCTCGCGCTCGTCGAGCTCCCGCCTCGCCGCCGCCAGGCTGTCCGACTGCTCCATGCGGAACGGCAGCTGCTGCACGAGCTGCTGCGCCAGCTGGTCGCCCGCTTGACGATCCTCGCTCACGACGGCGATCGCCAGCTGGCCGATCCGATCGTTCACGCCGCTGTATCCGGTCATCCAGATGATGGAGAACACCACTTGCATGAGCAGCGCCGTGGCGATGCCCGCTTTTGTCGTCGGCCTTTGCAGAAAGGCCTTGAAGGCTTGATTCATTCGTTCGATCCCCTATCCTTTGATTTAAACGGTTGTTTAAAACAACGGTTCAACTTTACGGGGATTTGTTTTGGTTGTCAAACTCTTTTTTATGAAGCGTTTTCGCGAAAACGCTTTTCGGCATGGCGGCTCGGCGGAGCGTTTCGCCCCCGAAAGGTCGGACGCCGAAAGGTCGGAAGTCCGAAAGCCCCGTCATGCCGAAAAGCCGTCTGCGGCTGCCCGCAAACGGCTTTTGAGCACGGCTCCGCCGCTTCCGGCGGCGCTACATGACGAACTTCGCCGGCCGCTTCGTATAGCGGTTGGCGTAGCTGGAGGCGCAGTAAGCCTCCGGCTTGACGCGCGGCACGTAGCTCCCGATCGTCTCCACGCGGGCGATCATCTCCTGCACGTACAGCGCGGTCGGGTTGAGGCACGGCTCGGTGCCGGCGTCGATGTCGATGAAGGCGCGCAGCTCCGCGCCTTGGTACAGATGCGGCAGCAGCAGCTCCTCCATGCGGGGCACGACGCTCAGCTCCTCCAGATGGGCGGCCATCTCCTGCGACAGCGACGTCTCCAGCGCCAGCTTCTCGCGGATGGAATCCAGCTCGCGGCCGAGCACGTACGGCCGGTAGCAGGCCCAGGCCCCTCGGCCCACCCGATGCAGCACGAGCCCGGTGATGAATTTCGTATGGCTCGGGTGCACCTGGCAGTCCGTCCCGATCGCGAAGTGATAGCTCGCCCGCGGGTCCTCCGCGACAAAGCGCAGCAGCCGGTCGGCTACGTCTCCTACCGAAAGATGCTGCTCCTTGACGTTGTGGAACCGCAGCCGGTTGGCCCGGTCATGCGCCTCCGGCTTTCGTTTGAACTTCGTCACCAACTCACCGTCCTCGCTGCTGCTTTGGTGCTCGGGTCCTCTCGAACAGCTTATGCGGGGACGGAGAAGGCTATGAACGAGGGCTCGGCGGGCGGCGGACGCACTTTTGCCGAGAAAGCAAAAAAGGCTGCCTGTCTCAGCAGCCTTTTCGTCAGCGAAGAAGGGAAGCCGCCGCTCCCCCGCCTGGCAGCGAATGGCGGCAGGTCCGCCCGTCCGCAAGCGGCCAAGGAAAGCCTAGGGCCGCAGCCTCACCTGAAGCGAGCCCGCCGGCTCTCCGTTCCAAAGCGCGGTCAGCGTCTCGCCGTCGAGCAGCGCCGCCACGCCGGCCGGCGTGCCGGTGTAGAGGATGTCGCCGCGGCGCAGCCCGTAGCGGGAGCCGATATGCTCGGCCAGCACATCCGGCGCGAAGATCATGTCCGCGGCATTGCCGAGCTGGGCGACCTCCGCTCCGCGCAGCAAGGAGAAGTCCGCGCCCTTCAGTCCCTCAAGGCCCGGATAAGGCCGCCACGGTCCGAGCGGCGACGAGCCGAGGAAGCCTTTGGCGGCGAGCCACGGATGGCCCTTCTCCTTGAGCCGGCTCTGCACGTCGCGCAGCGTCAGGTCGAGCCCGAGCGCCATCGCGTCGAACAGCTCGTCCGCCGGCAGCCCCGGCTCCCAGTCGCGGCCGGCGCGCAGCACGATCTCCAGCTCGAAATGCACCTCTCCTTCCGCACCCGGCAGCTCGACCTCGCGTCCGTCCATCGGGACGAGCGCGTGGGTCGGCTTGGTGAACACCATTGGCGATTTCGGCACCTCGTTGCCGAGCTCCAGGGCGTGCAGGCGGTAGTTGCGGCCGATGCAGTAGATGTTGCGTACGGATTCCAGGTCGAACTCTTTTTCGCTCATATCGGGTCAGCTCCTCGGCTTCGTTTTTTGGGCTTCGATCTGCTCGGACAGCTCGTTCAAGTACGTCCAGCGCTCCAGCAGCTCCTCGAGCCGCGCCTCCAGCTCCGCCTGCTCGGCCATCAGCCGCTGCAGGCGCACGGAGTCGCTGCCGATCTCGCCCATCTCCTCGTGCACGCGGGCGAGCTTGGCCTCGGTCTCCTCGATCCGGCCGTCGATCGCTTCGAAGTCCTTCTGCTCCTGATAGGACATGCGCAGCTTCGGCTCGCGGCGGGCCGCCCCGGCTGCGGCGTCGGCCGGCTCGCCAGGCGGCGCGGAGCCGCCGGCCGGCCGGTCCCCTCCGGCAGCGGCCGAAGCGCCCTTGCCTCCCGGGGCCGCTCCGGCCCCGCCGCGTCCGCCCGCGCCGGCTTGCTCCGGCTCGGCGAGGCTTTTTTTGCCGCGGCTCTCCTCGTATTCCGAGTAGTTGCCCGTATGCTCGACGATCGTCCCGCCGCCTTCGAAGGCGAAGATGCGCTCGACGGTGCGGTCGAGGAAGTAGCGGTCATGGGAGACGACGAGCACGACGCCGGGGAAGTCCTCCAGGTAGTCCTCCAGCACGCCGAGCGTGGCGATGTCCAGGTCGTTGGTCGGCTCGTCGAGCAGCAGCACGTTCGGCGCTCCGCTCAGGATGCGCAGCAGCTGCAGGCGGCGCTTCTCGCCGCCGGACAGCTTGGCGATCGGCGACCACTGCATCGCCGGCGGGAACAGGAAGCGCTCCAGCAGCTGGCCCGCGGAGATCGTCGTGCCGTCGGCCGTGCGCACCTGCTCGGCCTGCTCGCGGATGTACTCGATGACGCGCATCGACTCGTCCATCTCCTCATGCTCCTGGGAAAAGTACCCGATCCGCACCGTCGGCCCGATCGCCACCTCGCCGGCGTCCGGCTGCAGGCGGCCGGCGATCAGCTTGAGCAGCGTCGACTTGCCGCTGCCGTTGCGTCCGATGATGCCGACGCGGTCCTCCGGCACGGCGATGTAGCTGAAGTCCGCGATCAGCGTCCGCTCGCCGTAGCGCTTGGCCACGCCGTCCAGCTCGACGATCTTGCGGCCGAGCCGCGACGAGGCGACGGACAGGTCGAGCTTGCCGGACGTCTTGTCCGGCCCGGACGCCTTCAGCGCCTCGAAGCGCTCGATGCGCGCCTTCTGCTTGGTCGAGCGGGCCTTCGCCCCGCGCCGGATCCAGGCGAGCTCGTTGCGCAGCAGATTTTGCCGCTTGGCCTCGCTCGACGCCTCGCGCTCCTCGCGCTCGAGCTTGAGCTCGAGGAAGCGGCTGTAGTTGGCCGTGTAGAAAAATGCGCGCCCCCGGTCCAGCTCGACGACCCGGTTGCTCACGCGGTCGAGGAAGTAGCGGTCATGCGTCACCATGAGCAGCGCGCCGCGCCGCTTCTGGAGCATGCCTTCCAGCCACGCCACCGACTCGTTGTCGATATGGTTGGTCGGCTCGTCGAGGATGAGCACGTCCGACGGCGACAGCAGCGCCGCCGCCATCGCCGCGCGCTTGCGCCGGCCCCCGGACAGCGTGCCGAGCCGGGCCTCGGGATCGCGCAGCCCGAGCTTGGACAGCGCCGTGCGGGCGTCGCTCTCGAGCTGCCAGGCGTCCAGCTCGTCCATCGCCGCACCCGCCCGCAGCAGCCGCTGCTGCAGCTCCTCGCTCTGCGGATGCAGCTCCAGCCCCTCCAGCGCCGCCGCATGCTCGCGCACGGCGCGCAGCTGCGGCGTATCGCCGCCAAGCACATGCTCCAGCACCGTCTCCTCCGGATCGAACTCGGGATTCTGCAGCAGCATGCGCACGCTTACGCGCGGCGGGATGACAACCTTGCCGGAATCGGCCGGCTCGATGCCGGCGATCGCTTTGAGGAAGGTCGACTTGCCCGTGCCGTTCACGCCGATGATGCCGATCTTGTCGCCTTCGGAGATGCCGAAGCTGACGTCCTCGAACAGCTTCTTCTCTCCGTATGTCTTCGTCAGATGCTCGATGGATAACAGATGCATGGCAGTCCTCTTTCCTCATTCCTTGTGGTCGCGGATCCGGCCCGTGACGGGCCGGACGTTCGTCCTCCCATCATACCACAGGCGGCGACAGGCGTTCATGCGGCCTCGGCCGGCGGGCCGGATCCAAGGCACACTGCCTTGGTTGGGCCGGCTCACGGCCGGCGGGCCGGATCCAAGGCACATTTATGCCTTGGATGGGCCGGCTTCCGGCCGTCACGCCGGATCCAAGGCACATTTCTGCCTTGGTTGGCCCGGCTTCCGGCCGGCGGGCCGGATCCAAGGCACATTTCTGCCTTGGTTGGCACGGCTTCCGGCCGTCACGCCGGATCCAAGGCACATTTATGCCTTGGTTGGCACGGCTTCCGGCCGTCACGCCGGATCCAAGGCACATTTCTGCCTTGGATGGGCCGGCTCACGGCCGGCGGTCCGGATCCAAGGCACATTTCTGCCTTGGATGGGACGGCTTCCGGCCGGCGGGCCGGATCCAAGGCACATTTCTGCCTTGGTTGGGCCGGCTTCCGGCCGTCACGCCGGATCCAAGGCACATTTCTGCCTTGGTTGGGCCGGTTCACGGCCGTCACGCCGGATCCAAGGCACATTTCTGCCTTGGTTGGGCCGTTTCACGGCCGTCACGCCAGATCCAAGGCACATTTCTGCCTTGGATGGGCCGGCTTCCGGCCGTCACGCCGAATCCAAGGCACATTTCTGCCTTGGTTGGCACGGCTTCCGGCCGTCACGCCGGATCCAAGGCACATTTCTGCCTTGGTTGGCCCGGTTCACGGCCGGGGGCACGCCAGCAGCGGCCGGGCTCCCTTCGGCAGCGGCCAAGCTCTGTCCGCCGCAGATCGGCCTTCGTCCGGCAGCGGCTTCGCTCTTTCCCGCTGCCTCGCTTTTTTGAAGACCGCCGCAAAGCGTGGTACACTATGGAGCATTCCGGCGGGGCGCGCCCCGTCCAGGCTTCGGAGGGATCGATGTTTTCCTTTATCGTGACGAGCAAGCGGCTGCTTACCGCCTTTTTCCATGCCTTCAAGGACAAGGAGTTCCAAGGGCTGTTCTTCATCCTCGCCGTGACGCTGCTGTCCGGGACGATGTTCTACCGCGGCGTCGAGGGATGGCGTACGATCGACGCGCTCTACTTCTGCGTGACGACGCTCACGACAGTCGGCTCGAGCCTCGAGCCGGCGACCGACTTCGGCAAGGCGTTCACGATCGTCTATGTGTTCGCCGGCATCGGCATCATGTTCGGCTTCATCCGCATCCTGGCCAGCCATGTCCGCCTCGGGCGCAGCCGCCGCAAGGCCAAGAGCCCGGACGCGGCCGAGCCGGCGGCAGACGGTCCCGACGCTTGACGGGACGAAACGTTCGCATGGCAAAAAGCTCGCTCCGCGAATCATTCGCGGGGCGAGCTTTTTGGCGTCTGCAAGGGCTGCATCGAGCTGCAAGGACGCTGGCGTCCTTCTTTTCTGCGCCTGCTCAGCGCTTGCCGGTCATCTTCTCCGGACGAACCCACTCGTCGAACTGCTCGGCGGTGAGCAGGCCGCTCTTGAGCGCGCTCTCCTTGAGCGTCGTGCCGTCCTTATGCGCCTGCTTGGCGATCTTGGCGGCGTTCTCGTAGCCGATATGCGGGTTGAGCGCCGTCACCAGCATGAGCGACTGGTCGAGGTTGCGCTGCAGCGTCTCGCGGTTCGGCTCGATGCCGACGGCGCAGTGCTCGTTGAACGACAGCATCGAGTCGGACAGCAGCACGACGGACTGCAGGAAGTTGTAGGCGATGACCGGCTTGAACACGTTCAGCTCGAAGTTGCCCTGGCTGGCCGCGAAGCCGATCGCCGCGTCGTTGCCCATGACCTGGCAGGCGACCATCGTGATCGCTTCCGCCTGCGTCGGGTTGACCTTGCCCGGCATGATCGAGCTGCCCGGCTCGTTCTCGGGAATCGTAATCTCGCCGATGCCGCTGCGCGGGCCGCTCGCCAGCCAGCGCACGTCGTTGGCGATCTTCATCAGATCGGCCGCGAGGCCCTTGATCGCGCCGTGCACCCAGACGATTTGGTCATGCGACGTGAGCGAGTGGAACTTGTTGGAGGCGGTGACGAAGTTGTGGCCGGTAATCTCGGCCACCTCGGCCGCCACCTGCACGGCATAGTCCGGGTGGGCGTTGATGCCCGTGCCGACCGCCGTGCCGCCGAGCGCGAGCTCGCGGATCGCATCGGTGCTGCTCGTCAGCATCCAGCTGGACTTCTCCAGCATCGCTTCCCAGCCGCTGATCTCCTGGCCGAGCGTGATCGGCGTCGCGTCCTGCAGATGCGTGCGGCCGATCTTGACGATGTCGTCGAACTGCACGCTCTTGTCGTGCAGCGTCGCCTTCAGCGTCTCGAGCGCAGGCAGCAGGCGCGTCTGCACGGCGAGGACGGCCGCGATGTGCATCGCTGCCGGGAACGTATCGTTGGAGCTCTGGGAGCGGTTGACGTCGTCGTTCGGATGGATGCGCGTAGACGAGCCCGCTGCCTCGAGCAGCTGGTTCGCGCGGCGGGCGATGACCTCGTTGCAGTTCATGTTCGTCTGCGTGCCGCTGCCCGTCTGCCAGACGACGAGCGGGAACTCCTCGTCATGCTTGCCCTCGAGGATCTCGTCGGACGCGCGGCAGATCGCCTCGGCCTTTTCCGGCTCCAGCACGCCGAGCTTGGCGTTCGCCTGCGCGGACGCCTTTTTGACGATCGTCATCGCCTTCACGATCTCGAGCGGCATCTTCTCCCAGCCGATCTTGAAGTTCTCGCGGCTGCGCTGCGTCTGCGCGCCCCACAGCTTGTCCGCCGGAACCTTGATCTCGCCCATCGTATCCTTTTCAATCCGATATTCCGTCATTCGTTTCTCCGCCTCCTTGAACTCGTTGAACCGCTTTCCGTTTGGTTTGCCGCTATCCATTTTAACGGAAAAAGCGGCCCTCCGCCACCGCGGGAGCCGCTTCTTCGGACTTACTGCGCCTTGGCGTCGCGATAGGCCTGCACGTACGCCGCCGCTTGCCGCTCGATCAAGGAGAAATCGCCCGTCTTGACCGCTTCCTTGGTCAGGTCGCCGCCGATGCCGACCGCCACCGCTCCGGCCTTGACCCACTCGCGCAGGTTGCCGAGCGACACGCCGCCGGTCGGCATGACGTTCGCCTGCGGCAGCGGCCCTTTGATCGCCGAGATGACGCTCGGCTCGTAGACGCTGCCGGGGAACAGCTTGACGATGTCGACGCCGAGCTCAAGCGCGCTCTGGATTTCGTGGATCGTCATCGCGCCCGGCAGGATCGGCACCGCGTAGCGGTTGCAGAGCTTGATCGTGTCCGGATTGAACGCAGGGGCGACGACGAACTCCGCGCCGGCGAGAATCGCCGCGCGCGCCGTCTCCGGATCGAGCACCGTGCCGACGCCGATGATCGCATGCTTGTCCGAGGCCGGATCAGCTTTGCTGGAATACTCCGCGGCCAGCTGCTCGATCGCGCGCAGCGCGCCCGGCACCGTCATCGTGATCTCGATCGCCTTGATCCCGCCCTTGACCGCATGGCGCGCCATGCGGACGACCTCCTCGGCGGAGTCGGCGCGCAGCACCGCCACGACGCCCGCTTCCGCGACCGCGGCGGTCACTCTCAACTTGTTCAGCATTCGACCATTCCCTCCCCATGATAACCGGATTCATTGTCTCATCCGTCCCGTCCGATCGTCAACCGTTTATCCACAGCCCGGCGCTTCATTTCCTTCCGAAAAGCTCGCAAAAGTTGTCCACATGGGGAAAGGCAAGCCCAAAAAAGCCGCTCCTGCCCGCATGGAAGCGCGCGCAAGGAGAAGCTTTCCCTTATCCCAGGTCAGTTGTGGATACTGGGGGTATTTTTTGTGCATATGTGGACAATTCAGGGGATAACCGCATGGCCCGCCGCGCCCTGCAGGCAGGTGAGGATGACCGGTCCCTGCTCCGTCACCGCGACCGTATGCTCGAACTGGGCCGACCAGGAGCGGTCGCGCGTCCGCGCCGTCCAGCCGTCGCGGTCGATCCACACGGCGCCGTCGCCGGCGGCGAGGATCGGCTCGACGGTGAGCACCATGCCGGGCTCGAGCCGCGCGCCGCTGCCGGCCAGCCCGGTGTGGCCGACCTCCGGCGCTTCGTGGATCGACTGGCCGATGCCGTGGCCGGCGAACGTCGCGACGACCGAGCAGCCATGCGCCCGCGCTTCCTTGACGATCGCCGCGCCGATGTCGCCGATTCTCCGCCCGGCGCGGCATTCGGCGACGCCGCGCAGCATCGCCCGCCTGGCCGCCTCCATCAGGCGCGCGGCCTCCGGCTGCGGCCGGCCGATCGCGTACGTCCAGGCCGAGTCGGCTTTCCAGCCGTCGACATCGGCTACCATGTCGATCGTGACGAGATCTCCCTCCTGCAGCGGAATCGAGTCCGGGAACCCGTGGCAGACGACCTCGTTCACCGACGCGCATGTCGCAAACGGATAGCCGCAATAGCCTTTTTGCGCCGGCCTCGCCCCGCGCTCGGCCATCAGCCTTTCCACAAAGCGGTCGATCTCCAGCGTCGTCACTCCCGGAGCGATCCTCCGCCCGATCGCCTCGTGGCATTCGGCCACGATCTGTCCGGCTCTGCGGATGCAGGCGATCTCTTCTTCCGACTTCCATTCCGCCATCCGGCGCCACCCCCGCTTCCTAAAGCTTGCTACATCTTATTCGGGGGAGACGCAAAAAAAGACCCGCGCCTTCCGCGAAGGAAGGGCGGGCCGGTATGTTCATCTCATGTCCGATCAGCTGACGGAAGACTTCATTCTGCCCATTTCATGCTCCACCAGAGAGGTCAATTCGTCCTCATAGCCGCCGGTGATGCGATACTTGCGGATGTAGTCCTTGACGAACTTGCGCGGATCCTTGGGCTGAAAAATTCTCGTGAGTTCCTTGAGGCTTTCCTTGACTTCATTCTGGCTGTGCTTGGCCATGAAATCTCCTCCTCTTACAGTGGATGGTCAGTCCGAAACATCCCAATCGAGAAAACAGCGGCGTCCGGCCGCTCCCCTACGCTGCAGGCACTCCACGGCAGATGAGTGAATGTTTTTATTTTTCACACTATTATAGCACTTGATGCACGGATAGGAAATAAAATTCCAATCATTGGTCCGCCTGATCCGGCGGATCGTTCGGATCGGACCGACGGTCCGGCCCCGATCGCGGCCGGCCGTCTCCGGCCTGCTCGACGGTTCCATCCTGACGCTGACGGGTGTAGAGACGCAGATAAGCGATCACGACGACGATGGCGACCAGCACTCCGAATCCAAGGGTAACCGCTGTCACCCAGCCTTTGACCACCATCCGCGCCGCCTCCCTTCGCTTCTCCAATAACTCCCATCCAGAGAAGTATAGCGTATCGGAAGAGGCGCTTACAACCGTGCGGCTTCCTTCCATTCCCCCTGTTCGAGCCCTGTGCGGCAGGCAGCTGGCATTCCTCGTTCTTCTTAGGAGTATCGGCGAAAAAGGACAAGCTTTTCAGCCCATTACCCGAAATATCCGCTCCTCAATCAAGCTTGTTCGCCGCTCCTCCCGGCGGCTACCCCCAGTGTATGAGCGCGGACGCCAAAAAAAACCGGAGGGCGCTCCCTCCGGCCTCGGCCTGGCGTCTTGTCCGCCGCCGCGCGGCGGCTTTCCGGGCGGCTTTCGCTGCGCCGCCTGCGGTTCGATCGTCTCAGCCGACGCTTTCGTCCGCCTGCAGCAGCGGCAGGCCGACATGGCCGACCGTGCCTTTGCCGAGCTCGCTCTCGTAATAGAGCTTGCCGTGATGGTTCTCGACAATCTTATACGTCATGACGAGGCCGAGCCCCGTGCCCTTCGCCTTCGTCGAGAAGAACGGCTCGCCGAGCTTGGCCAGCTTCTCCTGCGGGATGCCTCCGCCCTCGTCGGCGACGCGGGTCCAGATCATGCCGCTGTCGGTCGACGTCTCGACCCGGATCGTACCGCCCGAGCCCATCGCCTCGATGGCGTTTTTGAGGAGGTTGATGAACACCTGCTTGAGCTGGTTGGCGACGCCGAGGACGTACAGCTCCTCCTCCGGCAGCTCCAGCACGAGCTGCACGTTGTTCATGATCGCCTGCGCCTCGATGAGCATGATGACGTCGCGCAGCACCGCGCCGAGCGAGACGGCATGGAAATCGACCGCTTGCGGCTTGGACAGCACGAGCAGCTCGCTGACGATCTGCTCGATCCGCTCGAGCTCCATCGCCATGATCGAAATATAGTTGCGGCGGTTGTCCTCCTGCATCAGCTTCGTAAAGCCCTTGAGCGAGGTGAGCGGATTGCGGATCTCGTGCGCGATGCCCGCGGCGAGCTGGCCGACCGCTCCGAGCATCTCCGACTTGCGCAGCATCTCCTCCGTCTCCTTGCGGTCGGTAATGTTCTCGGACAGCTTCATGTAGTGGATGACCTCGCCGCGCTTGACGATCGGGAGGAACTTCGCCTGCTCCCAGTAGATTTCCCCGTCGGTGCGGAGGCCGGCGAGCTCGCCCTCCCATACTTCGCCCTCCTGCAGCCGCCTCCAGATGTCCGAGAACGCCGCGCCGCTCGCCTGCCAGTCGTCCAGCTGCTCCAGATGGCGTCCCTGCACCCCCTCCGGCGTGTCCAGGGCCAGATCCAGGTACGGGCTGTTGGCGTAGACGACCTTGCCCCCGAGATCGGAGATGACCATCAGGCTCGGGCTCTGCTCGACTGCGTAGGAGAGGCGCAGCAGCTCCTCGTTCATCTCCTTGAGCTCGGTGATGTCGACGAGCGTGATGATGACGCCCTTGGTCAGATGCTCCAGCGTCCGGTACGGCATCATGCGCATCTTGTACCATTTGCCGCCCCGGCTCTTGATCTCCTTCTCCAGCGAGCGCAGCGACTGCAGCACGCGGGAGGCGTCCTCGATGAAGCCGTCGTAGTAGAACTGATGCGAGATATGGTGGAACGGCCGCCCGATGTCGACGTCGAGCAGGTTGATCTCCTTGGTCACCGCCGGCGTGAAGCGCCGGATGCAGAACTGCGTATCGAGGAAGATCGTGCCGATCTTCGTGCTGACGAGGAACAGGTCCATGTCGTTGTTGAGCTCGGTCAGCTCCTGGATCTTGAACTGGTACTCGGAGTTTATCGTGACGAGCTCCTCGTTGACCGCCTGCAGCTCCTCGTTCGTGCTC
Source organism: Paenibacillus pasadenensis (assembly GCF_002864175.1). Classification (NCBI taxonomy): domain Bacteria; kingdom Bacillati; phylum Bacillota; class Bacilli; order Caryophanales; family Paenibacillaceae; genus Paenibacillus; species Paenibacillus pasadenensis. Next base: position 102,431 of record NZ_NFEZ01000002.1, read on the forward strand.
TGCAGCTCCTCGTTCGAGGCGATCAGCTCCTCGTTGGTGCTCTGCAGCTCCTCGTTGGACGCCTCCAGCTCCTCGATCGCCGTCTGCAGCTTCTCCTCGGTCATCCGCAGCTGCTGCTCGAGCCACACCATCTGCCGGCGGACGCTCTCGTCCAGATCGATCTGCTTGACGTCCTCCCGATCCTGCTCGTCCGACTTTTGGAAGACGACGAGGCTGTACGTGCTGAACGCCGAGACCGAACGGGTGAACGGCCGGACGACGACATGCACGCGCTCCTGCCCTTGCGGCGTCTGGATGACGAGATCGCGGAAGCGCACCTCCTGGACGCGGTCCAGGCGAATCTGCTGCAGCGCCGTCACGATCGAGATCGCGAGCGCCGGATCGAGGATCTTGTGCAGGTTCCAGGACGGCTTGCCCTCGGCCGGCGAGAGGAACGGCTGGATGCTGCCCGTCACATGCTGCACCTCCAGCTGCTCGTCGACGAGCAGCGAGGGCAGCATATGCTCGTTGACGTACGTGCTGTAGAACTGGTTCTGGCGCTGGCTCTCCTGGAAGTCCGACGTCATCGACGCCCGCCGGCGTTCCCGTCCGTCCGCTCCCCCGTGCAGGCTGCGGCCGCCCTCGAGCAGCAGCTGCGCAGCCGCCGTCAGCTTGCGCGGCCGCATCTTCTGCTTGAAGATGTTCCACTTGCCGCTCGTCGTCTCGAACAGATGGTCGAGCCTGCCCATCGTCTCGCTCGGCCCCAGGAACAGATAGCCTCCCGCCCCCAGCGCGAAATGGAACAGGGAGAGCACCTTCTGCTGGACTTCCGGCTGCAGGTAGATGAGCATGTTGCGGCAGGCGATGAGGTCGAGGTTGCTGAACGGCGGATCCTTGGTCAGATTATGGGGAGCGAACACGATCATGCGGCGCAGCTCGCGCGTCACCTGGTATGTATCGCCGTGCCGGACGAAAAAGCGGGCCAGCCGCTCCTTGCCGACGGTGGACTCGATGGTCAGCGGATAGACGCCGTGATTGGCATAGTCGATCGACTGCTTGTCCACGTCCGTGGCGAAGATCCGGACGGCGATCCGGTCCGCCAGTCCTTCCGCGGCGAGCGCCTCCGAGACGAGCATGGCGATGGAATAGGCCTCTTCCCCGGTCGAGCAGCCGGCCGTCCAGACGCGCAGCTCCGGCGCGGCGGCCTCGCTCTTCTGCCGCAGCAGCTTGGGCAGCACCGTGTCCCGGATGATCTGGAACGCCTCCGGATCGCGGAAGAAATGCGTCACATGGATGAGGAGATCCTGGCGCAGCTCGTAGATCTCGTCCGGCTCCTCCTGGATGTACTCGGCATAGGCCTCGAGCGAGGAGCAGCTTTTTTCCGCCATCCGCTTCTCCATGCGGCGCAGCAGGCTGTTCCGTTTGTAAAAGCTGAAGTCGATGTTCGTCCGCTCCCGCACCTTTTCCAGGATGAGGGCGACCGCGGCCTCGGACTTGTCCCCGTCGCCGCTGCACGAGGAGAGCACATGCGTCACGCTCGGAATGAGCGACTGCGGCATGCGGAGCTTCGCCGCAATCTTCTCCGGCGCGAGCACGTAGTCCACATAGCCCGTCTCGATCGCGCTGCGGGGCATGCCGTCGAATTTGGCCGTCTCGCCGCTCTGGGCGAACACGATGCCCCCCGCCCGCTTGACCGTGGAGATGCCGCGCGTCCCGTCCGTGCCCGTGCCGGACAGCACGACCGCGATCGCTTGCGAGGCGGCGTCGGACGCCAGCGAGTAGAAGAAGTGGTCGATCGGATAATGGATCTCGTCGGGATGGGGCTCCGCCAGCCACAGCCGGCCCCTGCGCAGCGTCATCGTCTTGCGCGGAGGGATCAGATAGATCGTATTGGGCTCCACCTCCATGCCGTCCCTCACCACATGGATGGCCATCGGCGTGTACAGAGACAGAATTTCATTCATCAGGCTCTTATGGTCAGGCGACAGATGCTGGATGACCGCGAAAGCGAGTCCGCTTTCGGCGCTCGTATGCTGAAAGAAGCTTTTGAGGCCTTCGAGCCCTCCCGCCGAGGCTCCGATGCCTACGACGCGGACCGGTTCGCCGAACTTCGCCATCGTTGCTTCCTGAGCCGGCTCGGGGTTGTTACGCGACACTGGCTGTCCCTCCTCGTTCCCGTTCTGCAGCTGGTTGTCCCCTTTTCTCGCTTTCCTCGGAAACACTTGCAGAAGGGATACTATTCTCCTTTTCCTTTCCATTTCCTCCAATAATAAAAGAGAACCTATCTTTCGCTATAAGCCGGGTTTTTTCGTCTTTATTTGCGCTGGAGGCGGCGACTCCCTCCGAGGATCGCGTCCGCCTGACCGGCTGCGCCGGAGGCAGGCCGTACGTACGGCGGAACGTCAAACAGCCCCGCTCGGATTGCTCCGCGCGGGGCTGTTTGCACAAGGGCGACAGGGACCGCCGGCGTCACGCCCAGCGGATCTCCTGGATGCAGTCCGGCGCCTCGTAGCGCTCGTCGTCGACGGCGTTGCTGACCGGGTACATGCGCAGCTGGAACGGCTCCAGCGGCTGCAGATGCCGCCGCAGGAACGAGAAGTCGCGGATCGACGGATGCAGCCACTCCTCCATGCCCTCCTCGTCGAGCACGACGGGCAGACGCTCCTGCCACTGCGTCAGGCTGCCGGACGCCGGCACCGTGACGATCGTCGCCGCCCGCTCGAGCCGTCCGTCCGGAGAGCGCCACTCCTCGTACAGGCCGGCCATGCCGAACAGCGGACGGCCTTGCACCTGGATATGCATCGCGCGCGGCTGCCGCTGGCGGCCCTCCTCGCGCCGCGCCGCCTTGCCCTCCTCCTCGAGACGCTCCCAGCCGTACATGCCGCTGCACGGAATGACGCAGCGTCCTCCGGCCAGCATGCGCTTGAAGTAGGGCTTGGCCTCCAGCGAGGAGGCGTCGGCGTTGACCGAATCCCGCGCCCAGAACGGAAACAGGCCCCATCGCCCCTCGTCGAGGATGCGTACGCCGTGGCGGTCGTTGCGGACGAGCGGGATCGGACGCGTGGGCGCGATGTTGTAGCGCGTCGCCTCCAGCGGCTCATGCTTCTGGATGCGGAACTGCTGCTTCAGCTCGCCGATGTCGGTGGCGAGGGAAAAACGGATGCACATGGGGTCTACCTCCCGGATGATGGCTTGCTGCCCTTAGCATCCGCAGGAGGTGGAATATTATTCATGGCGAGGAGGCTCCGCCGTGAACCGCTTGCGGAAGCGCAGCGGCGGCAGGCCCGCATGCGCCGCGAACAGGCGCGTGAAATGCGGCAGCTGCCGGAAGCCGCATGCCTCGGCGACCTCGGCGATCGGCCAGTCGGTCGACAGCAGCAGCAGCTTGGCCTGGTCGAGGCGGTAGAACTGCAAATACTGCTGCGGCGTGCAGCCGTACACCTCGACCATGCAGCGCGCGATGTACACCGCGTGGAAGCCGAGCGCCTCCGCCAGCTCGGCGTTGCTCGCGGGCTCGAGCCAGCGCCGCTTCATGTAGGCGGCCGCCTGCTCGGCCACCGCCCGCGCGGCCGCCTCCGGCAGCGCCGGACGGCCGGCCGCCTCGAGCGCGCGCAGCAGCTCGCCGAAGCGCTGCTGGCGCAGCCAGAAGCCGTCCGGCCCGGCATCGGCCGCGGCCGCGGCGAGCCGGACGAACGCGTCCTCCGCCTCGCGGGCTTCGATCAGCCGCGGCAGCCGGATCGCGTGCGTGTAATGGTCGCCGAGCAGTCCCGGCTCGCTGCCGGCGGCCGTCTCCTCCCAAGCGCCGGAGCTCTGGAAGTGGACGAGCTCGACCTCCGTCTCCTCGGCGCACGCCCCGCCGCTCCAGCGGGCGGCTCCCGGAGGGAGCAGCAGCGCCTGGCCGGCCTCGGCCGTCCACAGCCGCTGCGCCTCGCGGATCCTCAGCCTGCCCCGGCGCACGTACAGCAGCTCGAACCATCCCAGGTCGATCCGGCCGGGATGCTCCTCTCCCGCGCCGTACGTCCGCCGCCGCGCGTCCACGAGGAACGGCAGCGGCGGGCAGCGGAACGTCATGACGGGCATATCCTGCATCGAACCATCTCTCCTGCCTGAGGGGCCTTGCGCCCCGATTAAAAGGGAAGGCCGGGCGCCCGCTCGGGGACGCCCGGCTTCCCGGACGGAACCTATTCTACCAAATTCGCGGCCCTCAGGACAGGCCGGGGTCGGCGCCGGACGATTTCTTGTAGGAGGAGGGCGGCTTTCCGGTCGCTTTCTTGAATTTGGCATGGAAATAGTCCACGTTGCCGTAGCCGACCTTCTCGGCGGCCTGGCGCACCTTCATGCCGCCCTCGAGCATGGCGATCGCGCGCTCGATGCGCAGCTGGTCGAGATAGGCGTTGAACGACAGGCCGGTATGGCTCTTGAACAGCTTGCCGAGATACCCGCTGTTGTAGCCGTACAGGCCGGCGAGCATCTCAAGCCGCAGCGGCTCGGCGTAATGGCGCTCCATGTAGGCGAGCATGCGCCGCATCACGGAGCCGCTGTCTCCGGCGTCCAGCTTCGCGGAGAGCTCGGCGAGCTGCCGCTCCAGCTCGGCCAGCAGGCCGCCGAGCCGGGCCTGGCGGTAGACGCCCGCCGCGAGCCCCGCATGCGCCGCCGGGGCGAAGCCGTCGACCGCCGAGGCGAGCTCCGCCAGCGCCAGCCCGCACAGCTCGGCCATCGCTCCGGCCAGCGCCGGCCGCGAGCTGTCCGCCGCGGCGAAGCTCCACGCCGCCTCCGCCAGCGTCTCGCGCAGCCGCTCGCGATTGCCCGTCTCGATCGACTGGACAAGCCGCTTGGCGAGCTGAGCCGTCTCCTCCGGCCCCGGCGGGCCGCCGCCCGCTCCGTCCGCGCCGAGCCGGGCCGCCAGCGGCTGCGGCAGCCGCTCGTGGACGAAATCCGGCTCCAGCGCGAATCGATGCCGCAGCAGCTCCGCCGCCTCGCGGCAGGAGCGGGCCAGCTCGGCAGCGCCGGCGTCGGCGCCGAGCGCGGCGGTGCAGCCGGCCTCCGGCAGCGCGGCCTCCAGCAGCCGGCGCGCCAGCCGCCGCCCCGCGTCTCCGCCCGGCACGAGCAGCGCCGCCGCTCCGGCGGACCGTACGGCCGGGCCCAGCCCGGCGCCGGCCGCATGGGCGGACAGCCGCTCGCGCAGCCGCTCCGCCCCGGCGGCGTCGCCCTCCGGAGGCTCGACGAGCAGCACGCGCCACGGACCGGGTCCGCCGGCAAGCTCCGCCGCCTCCGCCTCGTCCGGAGCGTCCGCGGAGCCGTCCAGCAGCGCCAGCAGCGCGGCCTCGCGGTCCGGCCCGTCCGGCCCGCCGCCCGTCTCCCGGCGCTCCTCCCGCAGCGACTGCGAGATCCGCTCGGCGTAAGCCTCGAGCTCCTCCTCGTCGACCGGCTTGAGCAGATAGCCCTCGATGCCGAGCCGGATCGCTTGCTGCGCGTAGGCGAAGTCGGCGTGGCCGCTCAGCACGAGCACGCGGCAGGCACGGTCCGAGCGGCGGATCTCCTCGACCAGCTCGAGTCCGCTGCGCTTCGGCATGCGGATGTCGACGACGACCAGATCCGGCTCCAGCTCGCGGAACAGGCGCAGTCCGTCCTCGCCGTCCACGCCGAGGCCGGCGACGCGGAAGCCGTGCCTTTCCCAATCGACCAGCGTCTGCAGCCCCTCCCGGATCGCCGGCTCGTCGTCGACGATCAGCAGCTTGAACATGTTCATCCCTCCTTGTCGCGGATGCGGAAGAAGACGCGCGTGCCCTCCCCCTCCTTGCTTTCGATCGTCAGCCCGCTCTCGCGGCCGAAGCCGAGCGCGAGCCGCTGATGCACGTTGCGCAGGCCGATCCGGTGGCCCTTGTCCTCGGCCTCGTCGTCGAGCGCCTGCCGCACCTGCTCCAGCCGCTCCGGCGCCATGCCGACGCCGTTGTCGGCCACCTCGACCTCCAGCTCTCCGTCCTCCGTCAGCCTGGCGCGGACGGTGACGCGGCCGCCCTCGCCGATGCCCTCGAGCCCGTGCACGACGGCATTCTCGACGAGCGTCTGCACGATCAGGGGCGGCACGGGCATCGCTGCGGCCGCCTCGCCCGCGACGAGCTCGTAGGCGAGCCGCTCGCCGCCGTAGCGGAACTTCTGGATCTCCAAGTAATACCGGACGATCTCCAGCTCCTCGGCGAGCGCGATATGCCGGGAGCCGATCTCGATGTTGTTGCGGATGAGCCGGCCGAGCATGCGCACGACCGAGGCGATCTCCTTCTCGCCTTTCATATGGATGCGCATCCGGATCGACTCCAGCGCGTTGAACAGGAAATGCGGGTTGATCTGGCTCGCCATCATCTTGAGCTTGATGTCCCGCTGCCGCAGCTCCATGTCGACCCGCTGGCGGTGCGACTCCTCGACCTCCGCCATCAGCTCGCGGATGTTGGCGACCATCAGGTTGAACTGGCGGGACAGCAGGCCGATCTCGTCCGTGCCCTGGATGTCGGAGTACACGTTGAAATCGCCCTTGCTGATGCGCGACATGTTGCGGTACAGCACGAGCGTGCGGCGCGTCAGCACGCTCGACACGATCCAGATGAGCACGAGCCCGACGCCCATGCTGGCGGCAAGCACGCCGAGGCCGAGCAGGGCGACGCGGTTCGCCTCGCCGACGATGCTCTCGACGCGGAACAGGCTGACGATGCGCAGCCCGCTGACGCTGGAGCGGGGCAGCAGATCCTCGATGAAGACGCGGTACGCCGCGCCGTCGATCTGCTGCTCGTACGTTCCTGCGCCCAGCTCGGCCAGATCGGGCATGTCCAGCTCCCGCAGGTTGCGGCCGACCCAGCCGCTGTCGCGCGCCGCGACGATCATGCCGTCGGCGTCCGCGATCACCGTGTCGTACGGCTCCTGCTTCAGCATCGCATTGAAGAGGTCGGAGTTGACCTCGATGACGAGGATGCCGCTCGAGCGGTACTCCGGGAACGGAATTCGCCGCACGAGGCTGAGTTGCCTGCCGCTCAGCACGGACTCGCCGGAGACATAGCTCCAGTGGATGCCGTCCTTCTCCGCCGCGGCCCGATGCCAAGGCTGGCGCTGGATCTCCGGCGTCTCCAGCACGAACTCCCCGTTGTTCAGCAGCGTCTCGTTCGAATGGTACATCCGGATGCCGGACACCTCGCGGTAGAGGCTGGACGCATCGGTGAAGCTCGTGAAGTCCCACAGCGCCTTGGTCGCCTCGTACACCGTCTCGTACCTGCCCGCGACCGTCTCCTTGAGCGGCTCGCTGATCATGTAGTCGTCGGAGAGGTCGATCGGCACGCGCAGGACGTCGGACACTTGCGTCACGATCTTGTCCACGTTATTCGTCGTCTGCCGGGTCGCCTGCTCGAGCACGTTGCTCCGATACGCCGCCGTCAGGAACAGGCCCGCGATCAGGACGGGCACGAGCACGACGATGAGGAACGCGATGAACAGCTGGTTTTTGAGCCGGAGGTTGTTGAAGCTCCGGATGATGCGGGATGCGAGTGCGCGCATGCGGTTCCTTCTCTCTGCCCGCTTGCCGGACGCGCCGCCCCGACGCCCCGCAAGCTTTTCCTCTATCGTAAGACAGCCGCTCCAGCCGCACAATCGCCAAGGGCTCCCTGTTCCGAAAGGAACAGGAAGCCCTGCCTCAGGCCGCGGTCGCGCTGCCTTGCGGAAGCCTTATTTCGCCGACCACTGCTCCACGCGGTCCTTGACCGCCTGGGTGTAGATCTCCTCGGCTTTTTTGAGGTTGACCTTGTCGAGCTGGGCCAGCATGTCGTCGAAGACTTTGTCGAAATCTTCCGGCTTGGCGAGAATCGCCTCCGGAACCTTTTTCCAGATGATGTCCTCGGCCTTCTTGAAGATGACGTTGTAGTCCGGATCGGTCGGAGCCGGAATGTTCCACGCCGCGCCGTAAGGACGCTCCTTGAACTCGCTCGGTTTCGGGAACAGGTCGATCCACGTCGACGCGCCGTATGCTTGAAGCGTCTCTTTCTCCGCCGGCGTATAGCCCTCGATGATCTGCTCCGGGAAGTTGGTCGTGTAGTAGTTGCCGGACGGATCCTTCACGCCGTCACCGTAGTGAGGGCCCATCGCGTAGTACAGCCCGATGCCCGTCGATTTCGTGAAGTTGGCGTTGTCTTCCGTCTTCTGCTTCTGGATGTCGGCCGGAATGACGCGCTTGCCGTCCTGCACCTCGTAATGCTTTCCTTTGATGCCCCAGTTGCGCAGCACCTGGCCTTCATCGGAGGCGAGCCAGTCCAGGAACTTGATCGCGCGCACCGGATCCTTGCAGCTCTCGGTGATGGCGATGCCGTAGCCGGCCATGAAGCCCGTCGGCGCGAAGCTGGCGTCCTTGAACTCGGAGGACATCGTCACCGGCAGATGGGCGTACGTATACGCGCCGTCTTCCTTGGTCTTGATCGCGTTCTCCGCGTCGGCGTAGCCCCATTCCTGGTCGATCAGGCCGAGCACGCGGCCGCTGGCGATCTTGGCCTTGTACTGGTCGCTCTTCTGGACGAACGCTTCCTTGTCGAGCAGTCCCTCGTTGAACATCTTGTTCAGCCAGCGGATGTATTCCCGCTCCTCGGGACGCTTGATATGGAAGGAAGCCTCGTACGTCTCGGGATTGATGTAGTACTCGCCGTCGTCCGGCAAGCCCGTCGCGAGGAAGGCCGGGTTCGTCACCGTAATCATGATCCGCCAGTTGTCGGCGTCGAGCGTCAGCGGTATCGTCGGCTGTCCGTCCGTCGTCGGATGCTTGGCATAATACGTCTTGAGCGCGTTCTCGTAGTCCTCGAGCGTCTTGATCTGCGGGTAGCCGAGCTCCTTGAGCACGCGCTGCTGCAGCTCGAAGCCGCCGCCGGCGTCGAAGTACGTCTGGTCGATGGAATCGTTGGTCGGCAGCACGTAGATCGCCTGGTCCTCCTTGCTGTACTTGAGGCGCTGCATGTACTTGCCGTACACCTTCTTGAGGTTCGGCGCATGCTCTTCGATAAGGTCGGTCAGGTCGAGCACCGCGCCGGCGTCGACGAGCTTGTTGATGTCGCCCTTGGCGAACACCATGTCCGGATACTGGCCGCTCGCCGCCATCAGGGCGATCTTGTCGGTGCCGCCGCCGGATACCGCGTATTCGGCCTTGATCGTGACGCCGGTCTTCTCCGTGATCGCTTTGCCGACCTCGTCCTGCATGTTGTTCCAGTTCGGGCTCGCGTCCGCTCCGAAGAAGCTGAACGTGATCGGATCGGCCTTCGCCTCTCCGCCCGCATCCGTGCCCGCATTCGCGGCGGAGTTCGCCGCCGGAGCGTTGCCGTTGCCGTTGTTGCCGCTGCCGCTGCAGCCCGCCGTCACGGCGAGCGCGCCGGCCAGCACGAGCATCGCCGCCGTCCGCGTCTTTTTCATCTGCAATACCTTCATGTCGTTGCCTCCCATTCTTTGTATGACCCTAACCGGATGCGATCATGCCGTCTTGCAAAGATGAAGCGCATACAATCTTGCTTTTATTAGAAGGGCCGCGTAAGGCGGCCCGGCTAACCGTCAGGCTATGCTTTGACCGCGCCCAGCGTCATGCCGCCGACGAAGTACCGCTGCAGGAACGGATACACGACAAGGATCGGCACGGTGACGACGATCGTGATCGCCATCTTGATCGACTCCGGCGACACCTGGTTCATCAGCTTGGACAGGTCCTCGTTGCTGCCGCGCATGTTCGCCCCGCCCTGCTGCGTGCTCTGGAGCACCTTCATCAGCTCGTACTGGAGCGTCGTCCACGTCTCGTTCGAGCCGTTGTACAGGTAGGTGTCGAACCAGGAGTTCCACTGCCCGACCGCCAGGAACAGCGCGATCGTGGCGAGCGCCGGCTTGCACAGCGGCAGGATGATGCGCCAGTAGATCGTGAAGTCGTTCGCGCCGTCGAGCTTGGCCGACTCCTGCAGCGCGTACGGCAGGCCGTCGATGAACGAGCGGATGATGAACACGTTGAACGCGCCGACCATGCCGGGCAGGACGTACACCCAGAACGTGCCGATCAGATGCAGGTCCCGCATGAGCAGGTACACCGGAATGAGTCCGCCGGAGAAGTACATCGTCAGCGCCAGGAACACCGAGACGAAGCGGCGCGCCTGGAAGTCGACGCGGCTGAGCGTGAACGCCAGCATCGAAGCGCTGGCGAGGCCGAGCACGGTGCCCACCACCGTCCGCAGCACCGACACCTGGAGGCCCTGCAGCAGCCCCTCGTAGGCGAAGATGACGCGGTAGTTCTCGAAGGTGAACTCCCTCGGGAGGATGGTGATGCCTCCCCGCACCGTATCCTGGGAGTTGTTGAGCGAGATCGCCAGCACGTTCAGGAATGGATAGAGGGTGATGACGAGGAGTATCAGCATGATGATGATGTTGATGACGTCGAATGTCTTTTCGCCGCGGGTGGCGTTGAAGCCGCCCGCCGTTGCCCTTGCCATGGATACCCCTCCTTACATGATGCTTTCCTTGGCGACCTTCTTCAGCACGCCGTTCGCGGCGAACAGGAGCAGGATGCTGACCACCGAGTTGAAAATGCCGATCGCCGTGCCGAAGCTGAATCGGCCCAAGTTGAGGCCGTAGTTCAAGGCGTACAGGTCCAGCACCTCGGAATAGTCCATGACCAGATTGTTGCCGAGCAGGAACTGCTTCTCGAAGCCGATGCTGATGAGATGGCCGATGCTCATGATGAGCAGCACCGAGATCGTCGTGCGGATGCCCGGCAGCGTGATATGCCACATCTGCTTGAGCCGGTTCGCCCCGTCGACGCGGGACGCCTCGTACAGCTCCGGGTCGATGCCGGAGATGGCGGCGAGGTAGATGATCGCGTTCCAGCCGAGCTCCTTCCACAGGTCGGAGGCGGTGACGATGCTCCAGAACCATTCGCCCTTGGCGAGGAACTGGATCGGCTGGTCGATCAGGTTCAGGCCGAGCAGCAGGTCGTTCACCGCGCCGCCTTCGGTGGACAGCATCTTGGTGACGATGCCGGCGACGACGACCCAGGAGACGAAGTGAGGCAGATACGACACCGTCTGCACCGTCCGCTTGAAGTACTTGCCCCGCAGCTCGCTGAGCAGCACCGCGAACAGGATCGGCACCGTGAAGCCGACGATCAACCCCATGAAGCTCATCGCCAGCGTGTTGCGCATGACCAGGTAGAACCGCTCGTCCGTGAACAGGTCGGCGAAGTGCTTGAAGCCGACCCAGTCCTGCTCCATGAACGTGCGTCCCGGCTTGAAGTCCTGGAACGCCATCGTCCAGCCCCAGAGGGGCAGGTAGCTGAACACGAACACCCAGAGGACGAACGGGATCGCCATGAAATAAAGCACCTTCTGCGACTTCATCTTGCGCCAGAAGCGGGAGAGTCCGCTCTGCTCGGCCGCGGCCGCAGCCGTCTGCTTGCCGGGCGTCTTGTCTGTGTATGCTTCCAAGGCTGCTTTCGACCTCCTTGCTGCGTGCCGTTTCGGCTCGCCAGCGGGCTCTCTTGGCTGGCGTGACGCAAGCGCGAATGCCGATGGACACCGGCGCCGCGGGCGGCTGGCTCCATAGGCTTCGCGGCTCGCCGGACGGCCGCCCGACAAGCGCTCATCGCAAGCGCCGCTCGACCGGTTTCCGTTCATCCGCCAACCTCATGCCCTAATGGTAACGCATACAGAATGCGCTTCCTACCGGACGGATCGGAGCGAAAATCAGATAGAAATCGGAGATTGGCGGAAGCGGTTTCGTCCGCGGCCGCCGGCTCCGGCCGCTCCGCGCCGGACGCGGCATGCGCCCGCCTGCTCGCGGGCATGCGATATGCTAAGATGGAAGCAACGAATCCGGCTCGCCGAAGCCGTCTGGAGGTGCAAGCCATGCTTCCCCGATGGAGCAAATCGTTTCTGAAAGGCGCCATCTATGAAATCGAGGAGGCCGGCTCCTCCGCTTCCGTACCGGACTGGGCCGGCTCCTCCGACCCGCTCTCCCACTTCGCGCTCATCGCCGCCGTGCGCGGCGAAGCGCTCTGGCAGCCGGACGACGGCCTGCCGCCCATGCGGCTGAAGGGCGACTCGGCGCTGCTGCTCTCTCCCGGCGAAGCCCCGCGGCTGGAGCCGGAGGGGATCGAGGGCGTCGAGCTCCAGTGGATCGTCTTCGACCTGTTCCTGCCGGAGTCGCGGCTCGGCGAGCGGCGCAGCTTCGTTCGCCAGACGGCGATGCCGCTGCAAGGGCTGCTGCGCGTGTCCGGCCAGCGGCATCGCCGGCTGCTGCGCAGGCTCGCTGCCCAAGCCGTTCAAGCCCGCGAGCACGGATGGCATGGCGCGCAGCAGCTGCTCCACGATCTGCTCGCCTCGCTGATCGCCGGCGCCCGTCCGGCAGCGAGGGACGAGCTGCTGGACCGTCTCGACCGGGCTGCGGAGACGATGCAGGCCGCCTACCGGGAGCCGCTGCGCATCGAGTCGCTCGCCGAGGAGGCCGGCCTGCATCCGGGGTATTTCTCGCAGGTGTTCAAGCAGCGCTGGGGCAAGACGCCGCTCGCTTACTTGACCGCCATCCGGCTGAACCGGGCCAAGGAGCTGCTGCTCGGCGAAGGGCGGCAGCGGCCGATCCGGGAGATCGCCGCGGAATGCGGCTACCCCGACGAGTTTTACTTCAGCCGCCGCTTCAAGGCGGACGCGGGCCGCTCGCCCGCCCGCTACGCCGCCTCCGCGCCCGCCCGCATCGTCTGCCTGTCGGCGCCGTACACGGATCATCTGCTCGCGCTGGGCGTGCAGCCGGCCGCCGCCCAGCTGCCGGCCTATGCGCTCGCGCCCGATGCGCTGGCGCGCGGGCTGCGGCTGCCGGAGCATGCGGTCGATCCTTGGGAGGCGCAGCGCGGCGACTTCGAGGAGCTGCGCCCGGAGCTGATCCTGTGCAAGCCCAATGTCGAGGCCAAAGCGCGCGAGCAGCTCGCCGACATCGCGCCCGTCCGCAGCGTCCCCTGGAACGGGCTGGACGTGTACGGCCAAATGGAGGAGATCGCCCGCCTGACCGGCCGCGCGGACGAGGCGCGGCGCTGGCGGGAGCGGCATGACGCGCTGGCTGCCCGCGTGCGCTCCCGCACGGAAGCGGCTGTCGGCGGCGCCAGCTTCACCTGCCTGGCGGCGATGAGGCGCGGCCTGCGCATCTATGGCGAGCGCAACCTCGGGCATGCGCTCTACCGCTCGCTCGGCTACGCCCCGGGCGGACGCATCGCGGACGAGCTGCGGCAGCATCCGCCCGGCACCGGCTTCAACTGGACCGCCATCGCTCCGGACGAGCTGCGCCGCTACGAATCGGACGCGCTGCTGCTGTTCGCCGGGAGTCCGCAGGAACGGGAGGAGCTGCTGGAGCTCGTCGCCCGCAATCCCCATTGGCAGCGCCATCCGGCGATCCGCTCCGGCCGCTGGGCGCTGCTCGACCGCGGCTTCTGGCTGCCGTACGCTCCCGGCGCGCTGCTGCGCCAGCTGGAGGAGCTGGAGCCGCTCCTGCCTCGGCTGATGGCCGGACAAGCCGCCCCCTTTTGATCCGCTTCTCCGATCTGAAAAATGTCCAGTCCACATTCCACAATCTCCACATGGACTCCGCCCCGAAAGCTGGTATACTGGGGCTTGTCCCTTTTTGACTGATAATGATTCTCGCTCTCACCGATCTGAAGGAGGCTTTGCCGCTTGTGATGAGCCATTCCCGCCGCTGGACGAAGGCGGCCGCATTTTCCGCTTCTGCCGCCCTGGTGCTGCTGCTGCTCGCAGCCGCTCTGGCCTACGGCGCCAAGGACGTCTCGCTTCCCGTCATCTGGGGGGCGCTGACCGCCTACGATCCGAGCCTGCCGGAGCATGCCGCCATCCACGGCCTGCGGCTGCCCCGGGCGCTGGCGGCGCTGCTCGTCGGCGCCTCGCTCGGGGCGGCCGGCGCCCTCGTCCAAGGCGCGACGCGCAACGCGCTCGCCGATCCGGGCGTGCTCGGCATCAATGCCGGCGCCGCGCTCGCCGTCGTGCTCTGCTTCGCGCTCAGCCCGTGGATGGGCTACGGACTCGTCATGCTGGCATCCTTCGGCGGGGCGGCGGCCGCTACCGCGGTCATCGCGCTGCTGGCCTGGCTGTCGCGCGGCGGCTTCGCCACGCTCGAGCTGACGATCGGCGGAGCGGTCGTGTCCGCGATGGCGCATAGCCTCGCCGTGGGCCTGGCGATCTATTTCGAGCTGAGCCAGGATTTGGCGTTCTGGTATGCGGGCGGCTTGGCCGCCGTCCGCTGGGAGCAGCTGCGGCTGCTCGCTCCCGTGCTCGTCCTCGGCCTGCTGCTGGCCGCGCTGCTCGGCCGCCGGCTGTCGCTGCTTTCCCTTGGCGACGAGGCCGCCGAAGGACTCGGCGCCCGCACCGGCCGCACGCGTCTGGCCGCGCTCGGCCTGATGGCCGTGCTGGCCGGAGCCTCCGTATCCGCGGCCGGCAGCATCGGCTTCATCGGCTTGATCGCGCCGCATGCGGCGCGCAGGCTTGCCGGCACCGACTATCGGCTCGTCGTGCCGTTGTCCGCGCTGCTCGGCGCGGCGCTGCTCCTCGCAGCCGATCTCGCCTCGCGCACGGTCCAGCCGCCGCGCGAGTTCGCCGTCGGCGCGATGGCGGCGTTCGTCGGCGTGCCGTTCTTCCTGTACTTGGCCCGCCGCGAAAGGAGGGAGCTGTAGATGCCCGCCTCCCTCTCCCCGCGCTCCCGCAAGGCGCTGCTCGCCGCGCTGGCGCTGGCGGCCGTGGCGGCGGCGATCGCGCTCGCCAGCCTCAATGCCGGCACGCTGCGCCTCGGCCCTGACGCTGTGCTGCGCACGCTGCTCGGCGGCGGGACGGAGCAGGAGCAGCTCGTGCTGTTCCAATACCGTCTGCCCCGCATCGTGGTGACGATGCTCGCCGGCATCGGACTCGGCGTCGCCGGAGCGGTGCTGCAGGGCGCGACGCGCAACGGACTGGCCGATCCCGGCCTGCTCGGCATCCATGCCGGATCGGCGCTCGGCCTGATGCTGTTCATCTCCTTCTTCCGCACGCTGGAAGGATCGGCGGCGCTCTGGATTCCCGCCTTCAGCTTCGTCGGCGGCACGGCAGCCGCGGCGATCGTCTTCCTGCTCTCCTGGAGCCGGACGCGCGGCTTGCAGCCGATCCAGCTGTTGCTCGTCGGCATCGCCGTCGAGGCCGGCCTCAGCGCGGCGACCTTGATGCTGTCGCTGCGGCTCGACCCGGACACGTACGCCTTCGCCGCGCGCTGGCTCGCCGGCAGCGTATGGGGGCGCGATCCGATCCACGCGTGGACGCTGCTGCCCTGGATCGCGCTGCTGACGCCGCTCGTCTACCGAGCCTCGCGCCAGCTCGATCTGCTCGCTCTCGGCGACGCTCTCGGCACCGGCCTCGGCCAGCCGGTGCAGCGCAGCCGCCTGCTGCTTGCGCTAGCCGCCGTCGCGCTGGCGGCATCCAGCACGGCGATGACCGGCAGCATCGGCTTCATCGGCCTCGCCGCTCCGCATCTCGCGCGCCGGATCGCCGGACCGCAGCATCGGCACTTCCTGCCGATCGCCGCTCTGTGCGGCCTCATCCTGCTGCTGTCGGCGGACACAATCGGCCGCTCGCTGTTCCAGCCGGTCGCCATCCCCGCCGGCGTCGTCTGCGCCGCCATCGGCGGCCCCTATTTCCTGTATCTGCTGTTCAAACGCAGGCGCTAGCCGCCGAAGCGACCCTATTCCTGGAGGTTGAACCATCTCATGAAACGCATCTTTTCCCTGTCCGCGCTGCTGCTAAGCGCTTGCCTGCTTCTATCCGCTTGCGGAGGCTCCGCCGGCACGAACGATCCCGCGAACGGAGCCTCGGCGGCCAGCTCCGCCGCTCCCTCTCCTTCCGCTCCGGCCGACTCGCCCGCTCCGACGGAGGAGCGCATCGCCTCGCTGTCGATCCATCTCACCAACCATCTGCTCGCGCTCGGCCTGAAGCCGGTCGGCTCCGCCATCGGCGGGGACGTGAAGGATTTCCTCCCGCATGTGAAGGATCAGCTCGAGGGCGTCGAAAAGCTCGGCGTCGCCGCCGAGCCCGATCTCGAAGCGGTGCTTGCGCTCAAGCCGGACCGCATCTTCATCGACGTGCAGCAAACCGCGGCGGATCAGCCGCGCCTGGAGCCGATCGCTCCCGTCGTCGCGATCGATCTCGACCAGGGCACCTGGCGCGACCATCTGCGCCTGGTCGCCAAGGAGACCGGACGCGAGCCGCAAGCCGAGACGTTCATCGCCGACTACGAGAAGCAAGCCGCCGAGACGTCCGAGCTCATCAAAAGCAAGCTCGGCGCCGACGCCAAGGTGATGGCCATCCGCATGACGGCCAAGGAGCTGCGCGTCATGGGCATGGCGCGGCCGGTAGGCCCGCTGCTGTACGAGGATCTGGCCCTCAAGCCGGCCGACGGCGTCGAGAACATCGGCAAGGCGTACGAGGTCATTTCCCAGGAAGTGCTGGACGACTTCGACGCCGATGCGATTCTGGTCATCATCAGCAAAGGCTCCGAAGCGAAGAAAAACTTCGAGCTGCTGGAAAGCAATCCGCTCTGGGCCGGGCTCAAAGCGGTGAAGAACGGCCATGTGTACGTGCTCGACGGCCAAAAATGGCTGGACTACTCCTCGCTCGGCCACAAGATGGCGCTCGACGACGCGCAGAAGCTGTTCGGCAGCTGAGCGAGGCCGGCAAGGAAACGAAAGGAAGCGGGGCCTGGCGGCTCCGCTTCCTTTCGTTTGCGTCTAGCGCGGCGGGGCCGCTGGGCCGCTGGGCCGGAAAGCTCGCGGGCGCGGCGCAGACGCACTTATTCTGCGCCTGCGCCGCGCCCGACTCCAACGCCTACGCCTGCAGCTCGATCGTCACCGTCGCCTCGCCGCCCCAGCCGCTCAGCCAGACGGCTCCGTCCTCGAGCCGCGCGCCCGCGCCGCTGACGGCAGCCGCCGCCGGCAGGCCGCCGTGCAGCGTCAGGCGCAGCGGCTTGCCCGCGCCGGACACGCGCAGCGTCAGCGTGCCGCCGGAGCGCGACACGCTTGCCGCCAGCTGCGGCGCGCCCTTCAGGTCGCGCACGGCCGCCTCGGCCGAGGCTCCGTCCGCCAGCGCGTACAGCGCCAGCTCCACGCCGTCCGCATGGTCGTAGTCCGGGCGGCCGTCCTCCGCGCCGAGCGCGAGCAGCGTGTTCGGCCGCACGAGCAGCGGCAGGCTGAGGAAGCCGTGGCGCTCCTTGCGCCAGCGCCCGCCCTGCACCGTCTCGCCCGTCAGCAGCGACGTCCACTCGCCCTCCGGCACGTAGTACGAGACGTCGCCGCTCTCGCTGAAGATCGGCGCGACGAGCAGCGAGCGGCCGAGCATGTACTGGCGGTCGAGCGTCTCCGCGGCCGGATCGTCCGGGAACTCCAGCAGCATGGCGCGCATGCCTGGCACGCCCTGCTCCTGCGCCTGGACCGCCGTATCGTACAGATACGGCATGAGCTTCATTTTCAGCCGGGTGAACGTCCGCGTCACCTCCACCGACTCCTCGTCGTACGCCCACGGCACCCGGTACGACGTGCTGCCGTGCAGGCGGCTGTGCGTGGACAGCAGGCCGAACTGCAGCCAGCGCTTGAACACATGCGCCGACGCCGTGTTCTCGAAGCCGCCGATGTCGTGGCTCCAGAAGCCGAAGCCGCTCAAGCCGAGCGACAGGCCGCCGCGCAGGCTTTCGGCCATCGACTCGTAGTCGGCGTAGCAGTCGCCGCCCCAGTGCACCGGGAACTGCTGGCCGCCGGCCGTCGCCGAGCGCGCGAACACCGCCGCCTCGCCCTGGCCGAGCTTGCGCTCGATCGCCTCGAACACGACCTTGTTGTACAGGAACGTGTAGTAGTTGTGCATGCCCTGCGGGTCCGAGCCGTCGTGGTAGGCGACATCCGTCGGGATGCGCTCGCCGAAGTCCGTCTTGAAGCTGTCGACGCCCATGTCCATCAGCTCGTCCAGATAGCCCGCGTACCACGCGCAAGCGTCCGGATTGGTGAAGTCGACGAGCGCCATGCCCGGCTGCCATAGGTTCGTCTGCCACAGGTCTCCGTTCGGCTTGCGCAGCAGGTAGCCGCGCTCCCGGCCCTCGCGGAACAGCCGCGAGCGCTGCCCGATGTACGGGTTGATCCAGACGCAGACGCGCAGGCCCTTGTCCTTGAGCCGCTGCAGCATGCCCGCCGGATCGGGGAAGACGCGCTCGTCCCACTTGAAGTCCGTCCAGTGGAACTCCTTCATCCAGAAGCAGTCGAAATGGAACACCGACAGCGGCAGGTCGCGCTCCGCCATACCGTCCACGAACGAATTCACCGTCGCCTCGTCGTACTCCGTCGTGAACGAAGTCGACAGCCACAGGCCGAACGACCACGCCGGCGGCAGCGCCGGCTTGCCGGTCAGATCGGTGTAGCGGCCGAGCACCTCCTTGGGCGTCGGGCCGTCGATGACATAATAGCTCAGCGTCTCGCCGGGGAGGCTGAACTGCACTTTCTTGACCTTTTCCGAGGCGACCTCCAGCGACACCGCGCCGGGCTCGTCGACGAACACGCCGTAGCCGCGGCTCGTCAGGTAGAACGGGATGTTCTTGTACGCCTGCTCGGAGCTCGTGCCGCCGTCCTTGTTCCAGATGTCGACGATCTGGCCGTTCTTCACGAACGAGGTGAAGCGCTCGCCGAGGCCGTAGACGTTCTCCCCGACCGTCAGGTCCAGCTCCTCGCGGGTGTACGGCTCGCCGTGCGGCCCCGTCACATGGGCGATCGACTTGAACGCGCTGCCCGTCAGCCTCTCCTCTCCCCGGTAAAAGGCCATCGACCACTGCGGCCCCTTGCTCATGCGCAAGGTCAGGCCGCCGCTCGTCAGCTCGGCGTACTCGTCCGTCTGGCGGATCGCGGTGAAGCCGGCCGGATCGGCCGACCGGCTGAGCTCGAAGCGCGGGCCGCGCTCCCGCTCGCCCTCGAAATGGGAGATGCTCACGCCGATGATGCCCTCGCGCGGCGCATGGGCGCGCACGGTCAGCAGCTGCGTGTTGATCATCGCGCCGCGGCCGGGGAGCGGCGTCGTGGAGATGTAGGCGGTCAGGCCGCCGTCCTCGGCGACGATTTCATGCGCCTGCACGGCGCCGTCGATGGCGAAGCCTTCGCGGACGAGCCAGTTTCCATCGGTGAATTTCATGGGAGGAACCATCCTTCCGTATCGGGAGTGTAAGCGTTATACTGACAGTATACCGATGGACGGATCGTTAATCTTGCAGAATCCCGTGATGTTTCTGACACGATTCTGATCGTCGCGCAGGGGGAGGCACGAGCATGGGCAGCGAGATGGCGCCGCGGCAAGGCGGCGAACGGCCGACAGGCGATCCGGCCGGAGCAGAAGAGGCGGATTGGACGGGAGATGCGGGCTGGGCGGGAGATGGAGCCTCGGTGAGAGACGCGGATGCGGCGAGAGACGCGGGCTTGGCGGGAAACGCGGACTGGGCGGGAGATACGGACTGGGCGAGAGAAGGGGCCTCGGTGAGAGACGTTGATTCGGCGAGAGACGCGGGCTTGGTGGGAAACGCAGACTGGGCGGGAAACGCGAACTTGGCAGGAAACGCGGACTGGGCGGGAAACGCAGACTTGGCGGGAGACGCGGATTTGGCCCAAGGCGGGCCGTTCGGCTTTGCACAAGGAAAAGCCGAGCGCAAGGAGCGCTTCGAGCGGCTGCGGGAAGCCCGCGGCCACAACGAGGCGCGCCGGCTGTTCGGCAGCTACGAGTACCGGTATGGTCCCGGCGAGCATGTCATCGAGGCGCATTGGCATGAGGAGATGGAGTGGCTGTACGTCGCCGAGGGGGAGACGCTGCTGCAGATCGGCACGGAAAGCCTGCTGCTGCGCGCGGGCGAAGCGGCGTTCGTGCCGAGCGGCGAGCTGCATGCGGCGCATGCGAGCGGAAGCGCAGGCTGCCGCTTCTTCGCGCTCGTGTTTCACGGAGCGCTGCTGTCGGGCGCGGCCTTCGACGCGGTGGAGGAACGCGTCGTGCTGCCGCTGCTGGAGCGGCGCGCGATGTTCCCGCGGCAGGCGCGGCCGCAGGAGCCGGCCGGCGCGCTGCTGCTCGGCGAGCTGGCGCACATCCGGCAAGCCTGCCGCCAGCGTCCGCCGGGCTGGGAGGCGGCGGTGAAAGGCCGGCTGCTGCTCATGCTCGCCGGCACGCATGCGCTCGGCGCGGCCGAGGATCGACGGGCGGGCGCGGACGGCGGCCCGGCGAGCGGGGTGGCGGCGGACGCGGCCAAGGTCGAGCGGCTGAAGCGGGTCATCTCTCATCTCCAGGAGCATTACGGACGCCCGATCCGCATCGCCGAGCTGGCCGGCCTGGCCGCGATGAGCGAAGGGCATTTCAGCCGCTTCTTCCGCGAGATGACCGGCCAGACGCCGATCGCCTACCTCAACGCGCTGCGCATTCGCCGCGCGGCCGAGCGGCTCCGACGGACCGAGCTGCGCATCGCCGACATCGCGCTGGAATGCGGCTTTGACAACATCAGCTACTTCGTGCGCCAATTCCAGCGGCAGCTCAAAGAAACGCCGTCGGCATTCCGACGGCGTAACGGGCAGAAGTAGATGATCATGCCTTTCTTTTCTATGTTCGCCTTCTCAATCTAGAAAATCTTGGTATAATCGATTCAAGAAATGCGCATAGGCTTTAAGGGCGGTCGGCGGCTCTCCCGGTTGAAGGGAGGTGTTGCCCGTGGAAGTGTTTCAGGCTTTATCCCTCATGTTCATGTTCGGGATGTTCCTGCTGGCGCTGCTCACGTACCTGAAAAAGAAGTAGACCGCCCACACCCCTCATAAGGTCGGCGGTCTATTTTGCTGCTGCTGACACTTACGGGGGCAAGCCGCCGCTCTTAATGCGGAAGCCATTTCCCGGAGGTCCCGGTGCGTCAACACCGGGGCCTCTATCTATTTTTAAGCATACCACACCCTTTTTATACCATCAAGGCCGCTATCTAGGCCGATTTCAGCTCGCCCGCCCCTCCGAAGAAGCTAACCTCCCGAGCGCGCGGCACCGAGCTAATCGCCCCCGCTCGCTCTACGAAACGGGGCCTGTTTAGGGCCATGGTTCGGCGGAACGCCAGCGGAGGAGCTTATTGCCGAAGCAGATTTTTTGACTTTAGACTTGCTCCTTTCATTCTCCCGCCAAATCTATGGATCCAAGGCACAAATGTGCCCTGGATTGCTCTTCCCAAGGCCGATTTGCCGGATCCAAGGCACAAATGTGCCCTGGATTGCTCTTCCCAAGGCCGATTTGCCGGATCCAAGGCACAAATGTGCCCTGGATTGCTGTTCCCAGGCCGATTCGTCGGATCCAAGGCACAAATGTGCCCTGGATTGCTCTTCCCAAGGCCGATTTGCCGGATCCAAGGCACAAATGTGCCTTGGATTGCTCTTCCCAAGGCCAATTTGCCGGATCCAAGGCACAAATGTGCCTTGGATTGCTCTTCCCAAGGCCGATTTGCCGGATCCAAGGCACAAATGTGCCTTGGATTGCTCTTCCCAAGGCCGATTCGCCGGATTCAAGGCACAAATGCGCCCTGAATTGCTAACCCAAGGCCGATTCGTCGGATCGAGTCATTTGCCTTCGTGCATCGATCCGAACGGCGGTCTTCATGCTCTTCGCCCCCCGCGAAAAAGCCGAGGCATGACGCGGATGTAAACCAGCTCGCCGATCAGCTCCACCATCGTCTGAGCGACGACTGCGGCCGCGGCCAGCCGCCCCGCCTCGCCGGGCAGCGCAAGCGCAAGCGGCAGCACGACGAGCGAGTTGCGCGTGCCTGCGCTGAACGCAAGCGTCCGCGAAGCCTCGGCGCCGAGCCGAAGCAGGCGCGCGGTCGGCCAGGCTAGAGCCGGGCCGATGAGCAGGAAAGCGGCATAGGCCGGGATCGCCGGACCGATCGCGTCCAGATGGCGGACAGCCGTGCCTGCCTGCGAGGCGACGATGAGCAGCAGCGCCGCCGCCATGCCGGGCACCGGCAGCCAGGCAGCCGCATCAAGCGCCTTTGCCCCGGCGCGGCTGCGGCGGGCGGCGAGCCGCGTCAGCGCCGCCAGTACGAGCGGAGCGGCGACAAGCAGCAGGAAGGCCTGTACGATCGGACCGGCCTCGACAAGAGCGGCGGCCTCGCGGCCGAGGATCAGCCAGAGCCAGAGCGGCAGCGCGACCAGCTGCGCCAGCATCAGCAGCGGCGTGGAGGCGAGCATCAGCTTGCCGTCGCCACGGCCCATCTGGGCGAAGACGACCACATAATCGATGCAGGGCGCGAGCAGCACGAGGCACAGCCCGAAGCGCACGGCCGGCTCCAGCGGGACCAGCCAGGCCAACGCCAGGACGGCAAGCGGCACGAGGACGAAGTTGACGAGCAGCAGCCCGGCGGCGAAGCGGCCCTGCGCCCGGCCTTGCCGCAGCTCCAGCAACGGAATTTGCGTGAACATGCCGTACAGCAGCAGCGCGAGCGCCGGGCTGACGACGACGCCGAGCGGTTCCGCTTTTTCTCCCGCTGTCAGGCCGATCGCCGCCCCGGCCAGCAAAGCCGCCGCGTAGACGGCGATCTGGCGGCGCTCCAGCCCTTCTCTCGTGATGCGCATGACGCTTCCTCCGCTTCCGCTTGTTTCCTTCCATCCTACTTCATTCCGGCCCTCCGCTCCATCCCGCCGCAACTGTCCCAGAGTTGTCACAACTTCCGGCCGAGAATGCGAAACCGCAGCTTGCCTCAGCCGTTACACGGACAAGGGCATCCAACAGCGGCCATGCGGGAGCTTATCCGCTCTGCGGCTCGCAGTCTGCTGCGCTCTTATCGTTTCCATCATCCGAGGAGGTTCCCATGCTCAAAACGGCTGTCGGCCGCTTCCGGTTCGTCGCTCTGCTGGAAGGCTGGTCTTTTCTGATCCTGCTGTTCATCGCCATGCCGATCAAATACTTGGGCGGCTGGGGCTTGCCCGTCACGATCGTCGGCGCCGCCCACGGCGGACTGTTCGTGCTGTATATGATCACGCTGCTGCTGGCCACGATCTCCGCCCGCTGGAAGCTTGGCCGCGTCGTCGGAGCCGTGCTGCTGTCGTTCGTGCCGTTCGGCACGTTCTGGCTCGATGCCCGCATCAAGCGCGACCCGGCTTAACAAAGCCAACCATTCCAGCTTGCTGAAAGCAAACCAGGACGTGCCGCGGCACGTCCTGGTTTGCTTTTGAGAGTCTATTCGTAACGACCCGGCGACCAAGGCAGCGTCTCGGCTACCAGACCGATAGCACCGTCCTATAGATGGCTAGGAAATTCTTGCTCGCAAGAAAAGCGGCCTCATTTCGGCTTGATGCCGAAATGAGGCCGCTCCAATCGTCTACGACTTCACGACGCGGAATCGCGCCAATCCGATCTCGCCGCGCAGCACGACGGAAACAGTGTCCGCTCCATCTCGACCGGCCGCGGCAGCAGAGTACGCCGGCAGCGCCAGCGGCGCGGCGACGGTCGTCCACGCCTGCGGACCGCCGGTGCGCGGCACGTCGCAGCGCGCGAGCAGCTCGCCGTCCGGGCCGCCGAGGCGCAGCTCGACGCTGCCGCTGCCAGCGCCCGACACGCGCGCCTCGAAGCGGTCCGCGCCCGCCGGCAGCAAGCCGCGCCCGAAGCGCGCCCAGCCCTGGCCGGGCGCTCCGCCTGCAAAAGCTGCCGTCAAAGCTGCCGCATCCGCTCCGGCCGGGCGCACGCTGTCGCCGCCGTCCCGGCAGGCGTCGATCGCGAGCCCGCGCGCCTCGTCATAGGACGAGGCTGCCGTCCAATCGCCGAGCGGCCGGGCGGCCAGCGGCTCGCCGTCCAGACGCAGCTGCGCCTCGGCGCGGATGTCCGCCGAGCTCGCGCCGGCGAGCAGACGGCAGACGCCGCTTTCGAACGCCCAGCGGTCTGCCGCCGGATCCCAGACGGCCAGCTGCGACGCCTCGACGCGGAACTCCGCCGTCGCCGTCTCCCCTGCCGCGAGCCGCAGCCGGCGGAAGCCGACCAGCTGCCGCTTCGGCCGCTGAAACGCCGAGCCTTCGATGCGGGCATAAAGCTGCACGACCTCGTCGGCCTCCAGGCCGCTCTCATTCGTGACCTCCAGCCGCACCGTCGCCGCATCGC
Organism: Paenibacillus pasadenensis; assembly: GCF_002864175.1. Classification (NCBI taxonomy): domain Bacteria; kingdom Bacillati; phylum Bacillota; class Bacilli; order Caryophanales; family Paenibacillaceae; genus Paenibacillus; species Paenibacillus pasadenensis. Next base: position 126,595 of record NZ_NFEZ01000002.1, read on the forward strand.
CCGCCTCCAGCGCCTCACGGTCCACGCGCAGCTCCCCGTAGCGGAACGCCGCATACGACAAGCCGTGGCCGAACGGATAGAGCACCGAAATGTCTCCATAATGGTACGTGCGGCCGCTGCGGATGATGTCGTAGTCCATGATCGACGGCATCCCCTGCTCCGTCGCCGGCCATGTCATCGGCAGCCGTCCTGCCGGGCTGTAATCGCCGAAGATCGCCCCGGCCGCCGCGCGGCCGAGCTCCTGCGAGGCATGGCATAGCTGCAAGATCGCAGGAGCTTCCCGCTCGAGGCCCTCGAGCGCGAACGGATAGCTGCTCACGAGCAGCACGGCCGTGCGCGGATTGGCGCGCAGAACGGCGCGAATCAGCTCCTGCTGGGCGGCCGCGAGCGCGATGCCGGGGCGGTCCGCATCCTCCTTGCCGTTGATGAAAGGCTGGTTGCCGACGACGACGACCGCCGCGTCCGCCGATGCCGCCAGCCGCACCGCCGCCGAGATCCCGTCCTCGACGACCTCGACGAGGAACCGTTCCGCCTGCGCCGGCTTGCGGCGCTGACGCAGCCGCTCGGCGCGCTCCGCCTCGGCGGCGGCGTCCGGATTGGCCGCGTCGGCCGCGTTGACCGCCGCCTCCGGCGCAAGCTCCGCCGGCATGAGCCGCCCGTCCGCCAGCAGGCCTACCGGCGTGCCGTCCCAGGTGCGCAGCTCGACGGTCCGCGCGCCGCGCTCTTCCTCCTTGCCAAAACGGCTGCCCGCAGCCGTCCCGGACGAGCCGGCCCCCGCTGCTGGCTGCGCGCCTGCACGGACTCCATCAGCCGCCGCCTGCGCCTGGTCACCCAAGCCCGCCTGCGCGTCTTCCAGACGGAACACTTCCTTGACGAACCAGCCGCGCGCCTCGTCCGCGCTTGCCGTCAGCCCGTCCTCGGCGTCCGTGACGAGCTTGCCGCTCGACTGGGCGCGCAGCGTCACATTGCCATAGCCCCAGTCGGTCGCCTCGAATATCTCGGCCTCCTCCGGCCCTGCCGCGTCCGCCGTCAACACCGGCCCGCTCCCGACGTAGCGGCCGCTCGTCACGCTGCGCAGACGCAGCTTGCTGCCGCCCGTCGCATAGACGGCTTCGCCGGCGTCGGCGAGCCGCTCCCGGATGCCGGCCAGCGGCGTGCTCCGGTACGGCGGCGTGCCGCTGTACCAGTCCGTGAACGCCTCGTCGGCCAGCGGCCCGATGACGGCGATCCGCCCCTGCGGCGCGAGCGGCAGCAGCGGCGCGGCATCCCCGGCGGCGGCGCCAGCGATTACGGTCCGAGCCGCCTCGCTGGCAGCTGAAGATTCGCCGCGGCCTCGGGTCGCGGCCTCGCTGCCGGCGGCCGCCGCTTCGCTCTGCGGAGCCGCCGTGCCGTCCGCTCCTGCTGCCGCAGGCTCGTTGCGCAGCAGCACGACCGACTTTTCCGCCGCCAGGCGCGACAGGGCGGCATGCTCGGGCGATCCGACCTTTTCCTCGGGCACGCCTTCATACGGATTCAGCCCCGGCGGGTCGAACTCGCCCAGACGCATCCGCACGGAGAACGTGCGCGACAGAGCGCGGTCGAGATCGGCCTCCTCCAGCAAGCCCTGCTCCAGAGCGTCGCGGATCGCCCGCTTGACCGTCTCCGCGTCGTCGGTGATGCTGTCGATGCCCGCCCGGATCGAGAGCGCGGCCGCCTCGGCGTACGAGTCGACATGCTTGTGCTCATGCACGGTGCCGAGCACGTCGCCCGCATCGCTCACGACAAAGCCGTCCATGCCCCACTCGCCGCGCACGATCGCCTCGATGTCGTCCAGCAGGTTGGCCGGCACGCCGTTGACGCTGTTGTAGGCGGTCATCATCGACTTCGCGCCGCCCTCCTTGAACGCCAGCTCGAACACCTTGAGGTAATACTCGCGCTTGCTGCGGGCGTCGATGCTGGCCGAGCCGAAGCCGCGATGCAGCTCGTTGTTGTTGGCATAAAAATGCTTCAGCGTCGCGACCGCGCGCAAATACGCCGGGTCGTCTCCCTGCATGCCGCGCGCGAGCGCCGCCGTCAGCTTGCCCGCCAGCAGCGGGTCCTCGCCGTAAGCCTCCTCCGTCCGGCCCCAGCGGGCGTCGCGCTCCATGTCGACCGTCGGCGCCCAGATCGTCAGCCCGTTGCGCTCCGGGTCGCGCTGGTAAAACACCCTCGCCTCGGTGCCGATCGCCTCGCCGACCTGCCGCAGCAGCTCCTCGTCCCAGGTGGACGCCAGCCCGATCGGCTGCGGGAATACCGTCGCCTCGCCGAGCCAGGCGATGCCGTGCGCGCCTTCGGTGCCGTGCTTGTACTTGGAGAGGCCGAGCCGCGGCACCTCCTCCTGGTACTGCGGCATCTGCCCGATCTTCTCCTCCAGCGTCAGCCGCGAGACGAGGTCCGCGACCCTTTCCGGCAGCGGCAGCTCATGGTTATAAAAAGCGAACGCTCGCGTCGCGTCGGCGTTCGTGCTCGTCGTGGCGGTTGAATCGACAATGGCCTCAGCTTCCGCGCTTGCAGCAGCGGTTGCATTCGTGTTCTCGCTCATGCTCGGCACTCCTTCGTCCAGTCCGGATTCTCCCTTGCCCGCTGGGGCAAAGGACGACTCACTCTATCATAAAGCGTTTTCAATCGATTGGTCACCCGCTGATTCGCAGCCGTTTTCATATAGAAATCGGAGATTCCGTCTTGGCGCCGAAACCTTACTCTGCCGGCCCGCGTCCAAGCTGTCAGCCGCATCATTCGAGGGAAAAGGAGCCCTGAGGAGCTGCCGGTGACCGCGACGACGCTGAACGTAGAGCCTGTCGCCCGCGCCGTCTTCGCTCCCGGCATCGGCGTCGGCTGTCGTTCACCTTCATCCGCGGCTGGCGGAACGAGAGCTTTCCTAGGGGCCGAGAGACGGCCCCTTCTCCATTCTTTCGAATTTCCGTCCGTCCTCGTTCATCCAGATCCACTCCTGGCCGCTCACCGTCTTGCGGGCGGAACCGTCATTGATCCACCCTCCGCCATTTGTCGTTGAACGCTCATTGTAGCCCGCCCGATCCGCCGCTGTCGCCAACCGGGATCTTCCATTTCATGCAACTTTTCCTTCGGCTCTCGCGTCCAACGGAGCAGATTCGCATCCCTCTGCAACGAAGGAGACCTGCCGATGAAAAAACCGATCCGCCGCCTGCTGCCTGCGCTCAGCGCCTTGGCCGTCCTGCCCGCGCTCGGCGCCTTGGCCGTGCTGACGGCGGCGCTGCCGTCACAGGCGCTTGCCGCAGGAGCCGCGCCGCAGGAGCGGCAGCCGTCCGCGACCGTCTCCGCCTCGGTTTACAGCGACGACGCGGCGGCACGCTACGACTGGTCGTTCTCGCCCGCCTACGCCGATGAAGCGAGCGGCCGCTCCTATTATACCGCCTACGCCTACGAGACCGGCCGCTACCTCCCCTTGATCCGACAGGTCTACCAGGACCGCGAGGGCTCCTGGCACGCGCTCGAGCCTGATGTCGTCTCCTACTGGGACGGCGTGGCCGGAGAGCCTCGGCTCGCCTTGACCGGCATGTACAATCGCACGACGCCGCTCGTCGGCCGCTACGATCCGGCACGCGACCGGGCCGGCGTAAGCGCCTCCTTCAGCGAAGGCGCTACGGGCATGACTATGCTGCGCATCGAGTCCTATAAGAAGCTCCAGGACGGCATCAGCACGAGCGTCTCGTACAAGCTTTATTACCGTTCGCCGAAAGGCCTTGTTCGGGAAATCGGCGACTATGGCTGGTCGTCCGGCTTCTTTCCGCTGCCGGACGGCGGCATGATCGGCGAGGCTTACAATGCTCGCAGCAAGCGGATCGAGGTGCTCCGCATCGATCCCCGCACCGGCAATCCGTCTCATGTCGCATTCGCCTGCCTGCAAGCCTACGATCCCAAGAGCAACCGGGCGCTCCTCCTGCTCAACGAGCCGGGCCGCCCCGGCTCCGTGCTCGACCTTAAGGACGGCTCCCGGCGGCCCGCCTCGGACAAGGACCTGCGCGAGATTCGCTCGCCGATCCAGCCCGGGACGTCGTATCAAAATCCGGCCCCGCCGGCGGAGCCTCCGCCGGCCGGCCTGCAGCCGCAGGAGCTGCCGGTGACCGCGACGACGCTGGACGTAGAGCCGGTCGCCCGCGCCTTCATCGCTCCCGGCATCAGCGTCGACCTGTCGTTCGCCTTCATCCGCGGCGGCCGCACGCTGCTGCCCGCACGGGAGCTGATCGAGACCGCCGGACTCCACGTCGAGGCGCACCGAGTTCCCGGCAAGGGCGGCAGCGAGAATTGGTTCGAGCTGACCGGCCCGGCCGGCACCGTCCGCGCCGACAGCGCAACGAGCCAGCTGCTCGGCGACCGCCTGTACGTCAGCTCCGCCCTGCTCGCTGAGATCGGCCTGCCCGTGGAGCGGATCGACTGGCTGCCGCCCAGCGCGGACTGAGGCGGCGGCCGCTGTCGCCGTCCCGCATGGTTCCCCGCATGCACCAAGGCGAACCGCGGCAACCGGGCTTCACCGGCGAGGCTCGGGACTGCATGAGCGCCCAGCTCGAAGCCGTCTTCACGGATTAACGCCGTTAGGACGCGCCTCTGCTGGCGGATCGCTCTCCCTTACGGCAAAAATGCCGTTAGGACGCGCCGCAGCTGGCGGATCGCTCTCCCTTACGGCAAAAATGCCGTTAGGAAGCGCCTCTGCTGGCGGACCGCGCTCCCTTACGGCAATAACGGCATGTGCACAAAAGCCCTCGCTCCGAGCAGCGTGGGCTTCTTCCACGGTCGGGACCGCAATCCGCTATACCCGTTCTCTACCTTGCTCCTCCGGCTCGCCGGAGGCTATACTGGACCTATCTTAGTCAAGGAGGCCGATGTTCTATGGTGACTATTATCGCAATGCGCATGTCGTCGATTGTCCCTATGCCGGTTTCTACGGAGCTTGCCGCATGACGCGGGCCAGGCCGCCTGCCGTCCCCTCCGGGACGAGGCTGCCTGCCTGACGCCATGCCCATGCCTAAGCCGCAGGAGACCGCTGTCTCCTGCGGCTTTTTGCTTGGCCTTCGGCCGTGCAGCCGCGCCCCCCGTCCGCAGGCTCGCGGGCAGGCGGCGCCGCTCGCCCGCTCCGTCGCCTCCCTCAATCGGTCCGCAGACCCGGCCTTCCGGCCGCTGCGGGCTTTTTTTCATTCCCCTACAAAAAAAGGAGAGATTCCCTTGAACCCATTCCACACCGATAAAAACAGCGTCCCTCAAGCTCCCCGTCCACCGCTCGAAACGAACGGACCGGACGGCATCGTTACCGCTCCTAGCCTCGCTGCCTTCGACGAAGAAGCGCTGCAGCCGCTCGGCTGGAACGAAGCCTGGTCCGAGCCGCTCGCGGCGGCCGCCAGCCGGCTGCAAGCCGGCGGCTTGTCCACGGCCGGCCTGGAGCCTGCGCGCATCGTCGCGCAGTTCTCTCATCTGTACCGGCTCGCGGCGGCGGACGGCGAGCATCTCGCCGAAGTGACCGGACGCTACGCGCACGGCGCGGCGTCCCGCACCTCCTACCCGGCCGTGGGCGACTGGGTGCTCTCCTCCGTGCCGAAGCCCGGCGACAGCTCCCGCGCCAGCATCCACGCGCTGCTGGAGCGCCGCTCGGCGCTCATCCGCAAGGAAGCCGGCCAGGTCCAGGAGGGCCAAGTCGTCGCCGCCAACATCGACGTCCTGTTCCTGACGATGGCGCTGAACCACGACTTCAACCTGCGGCGCATCGAGCGCTACCTGGTGGCGGCGTGGGAGAGCGGGGCGACGCCGGTCGTGCTGCTGACAAAGGCCGACCTCGCGGACGATCCAGAAGCGCTCGTGCGCGAGGTCGAAGGAGCCGCTCCCGGCGTCGCCGTGCATGCCGTCAGCGCGCAGCTCGGCCAAGGGCTCGAGCAGCTGCGGCCTTACCTGCAGCCGGGACGCACGATCGCGGTCGCCGGCTCGTCCGGCGTCGGCAAGTCGACGCTGCTGAACGAGCTGGCGGGCGAAGCCTCGCAGCGCGTGCAAGGCGTGCGCGGAGGCGACGATCGCGGCCGCCACACGACGACGCATCGCGAGCTGTTCCGCCTGCCGGGCGGCGCGCTGCTCATGGACACGCCGGGCATGCGCGAGCTGCAGCTATGGGACGAGGGCGGCTCGTCGTCTGCGCATGCCGGCGCCTTTGCCGACATCGAGGAGCTCGCCTCGCAGTGCCGCTACGGCGACTGCACGCACGGCAAGCGCGAGCAGGGCTGCGCGATCAAAAGCGCCCTCGCCAGCGGAGAGCTGGACGCCGGGCGCTACGAGAACTACCTCAAGACGGGCCGCGAGCTGGCGCGCGTCGCCCGCAAGGAGCAGGCCGCGGCGCGCAAGAGCCTGCCGCCCGCCCGGAACAAGCAGCGCCGCAAGCAGGAGCGCCGCTCCGGCAAGGAAGCGGCGCAGGAGCGGGATTGACCCGTTTCAAGCGATGAAAAGGACCTCGAATCGCGCCGTGCCGGCGACGATCGAGGTCCTTTTTCGAATGACGGGCTGCGCTCAGCCGCCGATGACGCGGCCGATGCGCGTCAGGATGTCGGCGGTCGAGGCCGGATCGTTGACGTCGTACTCGTCGATGTTCAGGCGCAGCACCGGGCAGGCGCTGAAGCCGTCGATCCATTTGGCATAACGCTCGTGCATATGCTCCCAGTAGGAGACATCGGTCTGGATCTCCATCTCCCGGCCGCGCTCAGTGATGCGGGCTAAGATCGACGGCAGGCTGCCCTCGATATAGAGCAGGACGTCCGGATGCGGGAAGTACGGCGTCATGACCATCGCCTCGTACAGGCTCGTGTACGTCTCGTAGTCGACCGGGGACATCGTCCCCTGATCGGCGTGCATTTTGGCGAAGATGCCCGTGTCCTCGTAGATCGAGCGATCCTGCACGAAGCCGCCGCCGAGCTCGAACATCTTCTTCTGCTCCTTGAAGCGCTCGGCGAGGAAGTAGATCTGCAGGTGGAAGCTCCAGCGCTCGAAGTCGTGGTAGAACTTCTCCAGATAGGGGTTGAAATCGACCTTCTCCAGCGACGTGCGGAAGCCGAGCCGCTGCGCAAGCGCCGCGGTCAGCGTCGACTTGCCGACGCCGACCGTGCCCGCGACGGTGATGACGGCGTTTTGCGGGATGCCGTAGGGGTTGGCGCTCATCGGATGCACTCCTTTACGCGCGCGACGATCTTGTCGAACTCGCCGCGGTCGGCTACGAAGTCGACGGAGTCGCCGTCGATCGGCAGGATGATCGTATCCGGCTCGCGCTCGGCCAGCTGGCTCATCGCCGTATCGTAGTCCTCGATCAGCTGCTGCAGGTAGGCCGTGGACATCTCGTCCTCGAACGGCCGGCCGCGCTTCGCGATGCGCTCCAGCAGCACGTCCAGGCTGGCGCGGATGTAGACGATGACGTTCGGCTTGGGCAGATCGTCGGTGAGCACATGGTAGATGTGGCGGTACTTGTCGCGCTTCACGCCCTTCAGCGTGCGCTCGCTGAAGATCAGGTTCTTGTAGATATGGTAGTCCGAGACGATCGCCTGGCCCGCGGCCAGCCTCGGGATGACGGCGTCCTCGAGCTGCTTGTAGCGGTTGCACAGAAAGAACATCTCCAGCTGGAAGCTCCAATCGTCCATGTCCTGATAGAATTTGTCCAGAAAAGGATTCTCCTCGACGATCTCCTTGACCAGCGGGTATCCCCACGCTTCGGCCAGCATCGTGGCGAGCGTCGTCTTGCCGGCCCCGATCGGCCCCTCGACGGCGATATATGGCGCATGACTCATCGTAGCTGCTTCCCCCTTGAATGCTTGCCGGCAGCCGTTCTCGGCTTGCCGGGACTTGCCGGCCTGATCTGGGCATGCCGGGCTGGCCTGGCCTGCAGGGCAGGCTTTGCTTGCTGGCGCGGCTGGCCTGACTGGCGCGGCTAGTCGGCCTCGCTTCGCTTGCTGGCGCGGCTTGCCCCAGTGCTCTGCGCCCGGACCCTCCGCAGGGCGGCCCAAAGACGCACTGCTTGATTATAGCCGCTCCGAGAGATTAGGAGAACGCTCTTTTTCACATTTCGTCAAAAAAGTAGCAGGCTGTCCGTGCAGCACGCCCGGTTTTTCGCGCGCAGGGCGTCTGCTCGCCCGCCGGCCGGCTGCACGATTTTATCGCGCGCAGGGCGTCGCCCGTCTCGCCGCAAGCAAAAGCAGGCCGGATGGAGCGCCTGTCGCTCCATCCGGCCTGCTTTGAATGTTACGCCCAGGGGGCGGGTCGAACCGTCACAGCGCCTCGACCGTCAGCTCGGCCATGCGGCGGCCGAGCTCGCGCAGCTGCTCCTTTTCCTCGTCGGACGGGTTGAACTCGACCTTGAAGCCGGGCGCGAGAATCGCCGCTCCGCGTTCGGCCAGCTTGGCCTCGAACTGGTCGACGGCCCCGCAGTAGATGTCGTACGACGTATCGCCCGAGCCGAACGCCATCGCCGTCTTGCCGGCCAAGTCCACCGCGTCGAGCCCTTCGTACAGATCGAGGCTCTCGTCGGGCAGATCGCCCTCGCCCCAGGTGTAAGCTCCGATGAATATGCCGTCGTACTGCTCCAGCTCCGCCGCCTCCGCGTCCAGAATATCCCGCACGGTCAGCTGCGCGCCCGCCTCGCGGGCGCCGGCGGCGATCGCGTCGGCCATCTCCTCCGTATTGCCGGTCATGCTGCAGCAGACCAGGATGATCTTCTCCATCTCCCCGCTCCTCCCTTTCGCTCGGGCGATCAGCCCGGCAGCATGCCGTCGAGCTGACGGATGCCCTCATATAAAGTCGCCAGATACAGCCGTTCCCCGCTCGCATCCACGTCCGTCACCGGTCCCGTCGTCTCCACCGGACGGAGCGCGATCCGGCCTCCCAGCCACGCCGCGCGGTAAAGGCCGCGGTCCGAGCAGAGCAGCGGCTGCCCGCCCCGGACCGCGATCGAGAACAGGAACAGCCCCGGATACCGGTAGCGCTCAAAGCCATGCTGAGGCGTGCCGACGACGAGCTCGCCGAGCTCGCTCACGCCGATCAGCCGGCCGTGGCATACCGCCACGCTCGTCACGCCCGCCCCGAGATCGAACTCCATCCAGGCGGAGCTGAAGCGGTCGTACAGCGCCAGCCCTTTCTCGCATCCGAGGATAAGGTACTGAGGCACGTTCACGATGTCGTACACCTTGCGGTCCGCGAACGCCGCCGAGCCCCAGTCCGCTCCATGCGAGCACCAGAGGCCGTGCGTCGTGCACGCATACAGGCATCCGCCCTCGGCGCGGTACTGGAATACCGGCAGCTCCAGCTCCTCCGTCTCCCACTCTTCTCCGTCAAAGATATACAGTCCCCGGCTCGTGCACGCATGCAGCCTCTCTCCCGCCAGGACGAGCCGGTTGACCGTCAATCCGTCCATCTCCGGCGTGCTGATTCGCTCCCAGCGGTGCTCCTCGCGCTTGCGGTAAATGCCGCTGCCCATCGTAGCGGCGTACAGCGTGCCGCCCCCCGCCAGCACCGACGAGCAGGACAGCGGCTCCCTCGCCTCGCGCGTCTCCGCCGCGTGGTCCCTCGACATGGCTGCTCTCACCCTCTCTCGATTCCGTATGGATCTATGCGCTCAGCGGCGCTTCCAATCCGACGCTTCCGACATGCGGTCGGCCTCATCGGCTTGTATGATAATGATTCTCAATCTCATCATATAGGATACGGATTCCAGCCGCCGATGTCAACGACATAAAATAAAGAAGGGCCTTCCGGCCCCCCTTCGCCGCCTACAGCCGCAGCTGGAGCGCGACGGCGACGCCGCCGTCCCGGAACTCGACCGAGCGGATGCCGACGACAGACGGCAGCTGCGAGCCGACCGGAATGACGATCGGCTCCAGCGTCCCGGCCGGCAAGGCGATGCCGCGCAGCTTGGCGGAAAGCGGCGTCGCGACGAGGTCGGGATCGCGCCACTCCAGCCGGTATTCGGCCTGCACGCCCGCATCCAGCAGGTCGCGGTAGCGTCCGGCGATGTCGGCCGTCAGCCGCTGTCCCTGCAGCGTCAGCTGCGCCCCCTCGATGCGGAATTCCGGCGTCACCTGCGGCTGGGCGGAGAGACGCTCCCGCGCCAGATTGTTGATGTCCTGCCCGCTCAGGAACAGCTCGGCCTTGCCGGACTGGACCATCTCCAGCCCCTTGGCCGCGAGGTCGATCGGCTCATGCGCGAGCGTCAGCTCCTGCTGCGGCCGGATGTACCAGACGGCCGCGGCCGCGCCGGCTGCGGCCAGCACGAGCAGCGCGACGAGCAGGCCGATGAATCCTTTTGCGACTTTTCCCATACGTAGATCTCCTCCTGTCGTCTCTGCCCGCGGTCCTGCGCCTGTCCTGCCCGAAGCCCGCCGCGGCCTGCCCCCGCCATTGACAAAGGCAAGTCCCAGCGGTATAACAAGACAATCATCTCATCTATCGGAAAGGAAGAGAAGAAGCGAATGAACCCCAGCACCCCGCAGCCTCCAAGGCGTCCCGACGCAGCCGGCGCGGACCAGCCGCCCGCGGTCCGGATCGCCCTGGAGGACATCATGCATGCGCAGATGACGCTCAACGAGGTCATTACCCGCACGCCGCTCCAGCCGAACCGCGTCTTATCCGCCCGCTACGGCTGCAACGTGCTGCTCAAGCGGGAGGATCTGCAGGTCGTCCGCTCCTTCAAGATCCGCGGCGCCTACCACCGCATCCGCACGCTGCCGCCGGAGGAGCTGGCCAAGGGCGTCGTCTGCGCCAGCGCCGGCAACCATGCCCAGGGCGTGGCCTACTCCTGTCAGACGCTCGGCATCCGCGGAAAGATTTTCATGCCGAGCACGACGCCGCGCCAGAAAGTGACGCAGGTGGAGTTTTTCGGCGGCGACCAGGTGGACATCGTGCTGACCGGCGACACCTATGACGACGCGTATGCCGAGGCGGCCCGCGAATGCGAGCGCTCCGGCGCGGCGTTCATCCATCCGTTCGACGATCCGGCGATCATCGCCGGCAACGGCACCGTCGGCAAAGAAATCATGGATGCGACCGATACGATTCCGGACTATGTGTTCGTCACCGTCGGCGGCGGCGGCCTCGCCGCTGGCGTCGCCTCGTACATCAAGGCGGTGTCGCCGCGCACCCGCATCATCGGCGTCGAGCCCAAAGGCGCGCCTTCGCTCGAGCTGTCGCTGCGCGCCGGCGAGGTGACGCCGCTCGACTCCATCGACAAGTTCGTCGACGGCGCGGCCGTCAAGCGGATCGGCGACCTGACGTTCGCGATCTGCCGCGACCTGCTCGACGACGTCGCGCTCGTGCCCGAGGGCAAGGCGTGCACGACTCTGCTCAGCCTGTACAACGAGAACGCCATCGTCGCCGAGCCGGCCGGCGCGCTGCCGGTCGCCGCGCTCGACCTGTACCGCGACGAGCTGGAGGGCAAGACGGTCGTCTGCATCATCAGCGGCGGCAACAACGACGTCGACCGCATGCAGGAGATGAAGGAGCGCTCGCTCATCTACGAAGGGCTCAAGCACTATTTCACCGTCAACTTCCCGCAGCGCGCCGGCGCGCTTCGCGAATTCCTCGACGAGGTGCTCGGCCCGGACGACGACATCTCGCGCTTCGAGTACACCAAGACGCACAACAAGGAGAACGGCCCCGCGCTCGTCGGCATCGAGCTCAAGCGCCGCGAGGACTACGGTCCGCTCATCGAGCGGATGAAGGGCAAGGGCTACCAGTTCGTCGAGCTGAACAAGGACCCGGTGCTGTTCGATCTGCTGATTTGAGTGATTGTAGTGATTCGCATGATTGGAAGGATTGAAACGGCAAAGACGGCTTCCGCGCCAGGCGGAGCCGTCTTTTTCCTAGATGCGTTCAAGAATTCCCGCTCTGCGACGCGCGTCCCGAGTAGCTTACCTCCACCTCAGCCGTCGAGGAATGGAAGCTGACCGTGTAGGTGCCGGACGGCATGCCTTCGGGATAGTCGCGTTCGCTGCTCCAGGCGAAAGGCTGTCCCGGTTCGACGCTCTCCGTGAAGTAGAACGCGCCGGACGAAGGATGAGAGACGGAGATCGTCGTCGCACCTTCTCCCTCATTGAGGAAGTCCAAGGCGACGAAGCCGTGATGCCGAGGAACCTCGAAGGAAACGGAGGTCATCTTGCTGCCGCTGGTCCTGCCGGACCATGCGGCGTCCTCGTCGGGAACGCCGGGCTTCGCGGGCAAGCCGACCGCAGCCGGGGAGTCGTCCAACTTGACTGATACGCGACCGGACATCGGTTCGTTCAAGATCGGAGCTCGGGAAGAGGCAGAATTTCTGCCTCCGTTGTTGTCGGCAGATAAAAACCACGATGCGCTCAGCGCAGCCACAAGAAGCAGGCTCCCCGCCAGCAGCAGCTTTGCCGGACGTTTCATGTTTCCCCCTCCTCTCTGGATTCGGCAGAATTCACCGTTCCAGCTTCTATTGCTATTGCTATTGCTATTGCTATTGCTATTGCATTCGCCAAGTCCGATTCCAAATGCACTCTGCTTTCTGGCAAGGCACTCTCGACTCCCTGGCGGGGCGGGTCAGACTGAAATCGACGAACCAAGGCACTCTCGACTCCTTGGCGGGGCGTGACAGATTGGAATCAACCAACCAAGGCACTCTCGACTCCCTCGCGGGGCGGGACAGACTGAAATCCACCAACCAAGGCACTCTCGACTCCCTGGCGGGACGGGTCAGACCGGAGTCCACGAACCGAGGCACTCTCGACTCCCTGGCGGGACGGGTCAGACTGAAATCCACTAACCAAGGCACTCTCGACTCCCTCGCGGGGCTAGTCAGACTGGAGTCCACCAACCAAGGCACTCTCGACTCCCTGGGGAGACGCGTCAGACTGAAATCCACCAACCAAGGCACTCTCGACTCCCTCGCGGGACGAGTCAGACTGAAATCCACCAACCAAGGCACTCTCGACTCCCTCGCGGGGCGGGTCAGACCGGAGTCCACCAACCAAGGCACTCTCGACTCCCTGGCGGGACGGGTCAGACTGAAATCCACCAACCAAGGCACTCTCGATTCCCTCGGAAGACGAGTCAGACTGAAATCCACCAACCAAGGCACTCTCGACTCCCTCGCGGGGTGAGTCAGACCGGAGTCCACCAACCAAGGCACTCTCGACTCCCTGGCGGGGCGGGTCAGACCGGAATCCACGAATCGAGGCACTCTCGGTTCCCTGGGGAGACGCGTCAGACTGAAATTCACCAACCAAGGCACTCTCGACTCCCTGAGGAGACGAGTCAGACTGGAATCCACCAACCAAGGCACTCTCGACTCCCTCGCGGGGCGGGTCAGACCGGAGTCCACCAACCAAGGCACTCTCGACTCCCTGGCGGGACGGGTCAGACTGAAATCCACCAACCAAGGCACTCTCGATTCCCTCGGAAGACGAGTCAGACTGAAATCCACCAACCAAGGCACTCTCGACTCCCTCGCGGGGTGAGTCAGACCGGAGTCCACCAACCAAGGCACTCTCGACTCCCTGGCGGGGCGGGTCAGACCGGAGCCCACCAACCAAGGCACTCTCGACTCCCTGGAGAGACGAGTCAGACTGAAGTCCACCAACCAAGGCACTCTCGACTCCCTCGCGGAGCGAGTCAGACTGGAAGATCGGCAGTTCCCCTGCCATTCACGCCACGGCCTGTTATTGCCAAGCGATAGAAACCCCTCAATATATTACCATTTTCTATTTATCCCATCAATTTTTGTAAAATCAATAGAATGAATTGAAACCTGAAATCAATCCAAAAAAAAACACAAGCAAAAAGCCCCTTTCGGTTTGAAAGGGGCTCGCCTGCGAGCTTCAAAGCCTTGGTCCATTTCTTCGCCCGCTCAGCCCAGCAAATGCTTGCGCGCATCGAGAATGACGCCGGCGGTCTCCTCGATCGCGCGGTCGGTCACGTCGACGACGAGGCAGCCGAGCCGCCGGAACAGCTCCTGCGCGTACTCCAGCTCCTCCGCCACCCGCTCCAGGCGGGCGTAGCTGACGCCGGCCGGCAGCCCCATGCTCTTCAGCCGCTCGATGCGGATCGAGATGAGCTTCTCCGGCTGCATCGTCAGGCCGACGAAGCGGGAGCCCGGCATGCGGAACAGCTCCTCCGGCGGCTTGACCTCGGGCACGAGCGGGTAGTTCGCCACCTTGTAGCCTTTGTGCGCCAGGTAGATGCCAAGCGGCGTCTTGGACGTGCGGGAGACGCCGAGCAGGATCAGATCCGCGTCCTTCCATCCGACGACATGCTGCCCGTCGTCCGACTTGACCGTGAACTCGACCGCCTCCACCCGGGTGAAATATTCCTCGTCCATCCGATGCGGCCGTCCCGCCTCCTGCTTGGGCGCGGAGTTGAACGTGCGGACGAAGCCCTCCATGACCGGTCCCATCACGTCGACGGCGCAGACGCCGAGGCGCGCGGACTCCTGGCGGATCATCTCCCGCAGCTCGGGCAGCACCAGCGTGTAGACGACAAAGCTGCCGATCGAGGCGGCGTGCTCCATCAGCTCGCGCACCTCTTCCTCGGACTTGACGTTCGCCCAGCGCTCCACCTGGACCGACTCCGCCTCGAACTGGCGCAGCGTCGCGCGCACGACCGTCTCCGCCGTCTCCCCCGCCGAATCGGAGCAGACGACGATGCGTTTCCTGTCTTCGTTCAACCGTTGGCTCAACCTCTTCCCCGCCTCCTCCTAGCTTTCCGCCGACGCCTCGTAGAACAGCCGGGTCACGGTCGTCTTGGTAATGCGGCCGACGACCTCCAGCCCCGCCTCCGGCCCGTCCCCGAGCGGCCGCACGACCGGCAGGCCGTCGATCTCGCGGGCGATCATGACCGCCATCGCCTCGCGCACCGTCTGCTCCGGCGTCACCGTCGCCAGATTGGACAGCCGCGTCATGACGAGGCCGAGCGGCATCGAGGAGGCCTGCGGATTGCCGAGGGCGACCTTGAGCAGATCCTTGCGCGAGACGATGCCCGCCAGGCGGCCAGCTTCGTCGACGACGGTGAGGCTGCCTACATTTTCCAGAAAAAGCGTCACGACCGCATCGCTCACCGTCGCCGTCTCGCGCTGCACGACCGGCACGCCCATCACCTCGCGCACGGGCAGCAGCGCGGCGGCGGCGCTGGAGTCCGCGGCGCGCTCCGACTCGTCGCGGCTGCCGAGGAAATAGCCGACCTTGGGCTTGGCGTCAAGATAGCCGAGCATGACGAGCAGCCCGAGGTCGGAGCGGATCGCCGGGCGCGTCACTCCGAGCAGCTCGGCGATCTGCTCGCCCGTGATCGGCGCGCGGCGGCGGACCGTCTCTACGATCTTCTTTTGCCTCGTCGATAGTTTGATCGCCTTTCCCTCCGCTCGCTTCATGTTCTACCATCCATTGTAACCGATGGCAGGACGATTTCACACCGGCAAAGCGTCCGCTAAAGCGGAAGGAGCAGCGTCCCGGCCGGGCCTGGCAAGAGCGGCCTGGGCGGCCGCGATGCGCGCCATCGGGATGCGGTACGGCGAGCAGCTGACGTAGTCGAGGCCGATCTCGTGGCAGAAGAAGATCGAGTCGCGCTCGCCGCCGTGCTCGCCGCAGATGCCGGCCTTGAGGCCCGGCCGCGCGGCGCGCCCCGCCTCCGTGGCGATGCGGATGAGCTGGCCGACGCCCTCCTCGTCGAGCACCTGGAACGGATTGAACGGCAGCAGCCGGCGCTCGACGTAGCGCGCGAGGAACTTGCCTTCGGCGTCGTCGCGGCTGCAGCCGTAGGTCATCTGCGTCAGGTCGTTCGTGCCGAAGGAAAAGAAGTCCGCATGCTCTGCGATCCGCCCGGCCGTCAGCGCGGCGCGCGGCACCTCGATCATCGTGCCGACGCGGATCGGCCGCTCGCGCCGCAGCGGCTCCGGCAGCAGCCGCTCCGCAACGGCCTCGACCTCGGCCCGCAGCAGGCCAAGCTCCGCCGCTTCGCCGACGAGCGGGATCATGATCTCCGCCCGCACGTCGACGCCGCGCTCCGCGCAGGCCGCTGCCGCCAGGCACAGCGCCTCCGCCTGCATCCGGTAGATCTCCGGATGCATGATGCCGAGCCGGCAGCCGCGCTGGCCGAGCATCGGGTTGGCCTCGCGCAGCGCATCCGAGCGGCGCAGCAGCGCCTCCAGCTCGGCGCGCTCGCCCTCGCGGGCGGCCTCGAGCTTGCGCTGCAGCTCCTCGCGGCCCGGCAGGAACTCATGCAGCGGCGGGTCGAGCAGCCGGATCGTCACCGGCAAGCCGTCCATCGCCTCCAGCAGCCCTTCGAAGTCGGCCTGCTGCATCGGCCGCAGCTGCGCCAGCGCCGCCTCCCGCGCCTCGTCGGTCTCGGCGGCGATCATCCGCTGCATGACGGCCAGCCGCTCCGGAGCGAAAAACATATGCTCCGTGCGGCACAGCCCGATGCCCTGCGCGCCGAGCCGGCGCGCGGCGCGCGCGTCCTCCGGCGTATCGGCGTTGGCATGCACCTCCAGCCGCCGCAGCTCGTCGGCCCAGCGCAGCACCTGCAGCAGCTCCTCTGTCACGGCCGGCTCGCGCAGCGGCATGCGGCCCGCGATGACGCGGCCCGTGCCGCCGTCGATCGTCAGCCAGTCGCCTTCGGCGATCGTCTCGGCCCCGCCGCCGCGCACGGCGAGCCGCTTCGCCTCGGCGTCGACCGCGAGCGCCTCGCAGCCGCAGACGGCCGGCTTGCCCATGCCGCGCGCTACGACCGCCGCATGGCTCGTCATGCCGCCGCGGCTCGTGAGGATGCCTTCGGCGGCGAGCACGCCGTGGATGTCGTCCGGCGTCGTCTCGGGACGCACGAGGATGACCGGCTGTCCGTCCCGGCTCCAGCGCTCCGCCGTATCGGCGTCGAACACGGCCCGGCCGATCGCCGCTCCCGGCGACGCCGGCAAGCCCTTGGCGAGCGGCTGTCCGGCGGCCGACTCGTCGATGCCGCGATGGAGCAGCTGCTCCAGATGCGCCAGCTCCACGCGGCGCACCGCTTCCTCGCGAGCGATCCTTCCTTCGCGGACGAGATCGACGGCGATGCGGAGCGCGGCTTGGGCGCCTCTTTTGCCCGTTCGGGTCTGCAGCAGGAACAGGACGCCCCGCTCGATCGTGAACTCGATGTCCTGCATGTCGCCGTACCGCTCCTCCAGCGTCCGGCCCCAGCGCTCCAGCTCGGCATGCGCCTGCGGCAGCGCCGCGGCGAGCGCGGCGATCGGCTGCGGCGTGCGGACGCCGGCGACGACGTCCTCGCCCTGCGCGTTCAGCAGGAACTCGCCGTACAGGCCCGGCTCCCCCGTCGACGGGTCGCGGGTGAAGACGACGCCGGTGCCGCAGTCCGCGCCCTTGTTGCCGAACACCATGCGCTGCACCGTCACCGCCGTCCCGCCCGAGCCGTCGATGCGGTTGACGCTGCGATAGACGCGGGCGCGCGGGTTGTCCCAGGAGCGGAACACCGCCTCGACCGCCAGCCGCAGCTGCTCCAGCACGTCCTGCGGAAACGGGCGGCCGGCCTGGCGGAGCACGAGCTGCTGGTAGTCGAGGACGAGCTCGCGCCAATGCTGCGCTTCGAGCTGCTGGTCGGTCTCGACGCCCGCCGCTTCCTTGCGCGCCTCCAGCAGGCGCTCGAAGCGCCAGCCGTCGACGCCGAGCACGACCTGGCCGAACATGGCGACGAGGCGGCGGTAGCAGTCGAAGGCGAAGCGCTCGTCGCCGGTGGCGGCGGCCAGCCCCTCCGCCGTCTCGTCGTTGAGCCCTAGGTTGAGGATCGTATCCATCATGCCCGGCATCGACACCGCCGCTCCCGAGCGCACCGAGACGAGCAGCGGGTCGGCGCGGTCGCCCAGCCGCTGGCCGCCGCGCTCCTCCAGCACCGCCAGCGCCTCGCGGATCTCCGCCCAGAGCGGCTCCTCCAGCATGCCGCCGGAGCGGCCGTAATCCCGGCACGCTTCCGTCGTGACGGTGAAGCCGGGGGGAACCGGCACGCCGGCGGCGGTCATTTCCGCCAGGCCCGCTCCTTTTCCTCCGAGCAGCTGCTTCATGTCCGCTCGGCCTTCCTCGAACGCATAGACGCGCTTGGCGCTCATGGGCGCTCCCCCTCTCCGGCAGCGGGCCGCGTCAGCGGCGCGTAGTCCAGGCCAGATTCGGCGGCAGCCTCCCGGCAGCGCGGCGAGTCGCAAAGGCTGTGGAAGATTTTGACCCGATTCGTCGGAAGCGTATCGACGATCTCGTTGCAGCTCGGGCATAAAATGAGTCCGTAGTCCAGGCTGCCTTCGGCAGCGGCTAATCCGTTTTTCATAGGGTCCATCTCCTTATGAAGTCGTGGGTTGAACGGGCATCTTGGCGCAGCGGCAGCTATGGGAAGGGAACGATTCGCGATGCTGAATGTTGATGGCGTCGAAGGTCAATGCGGCTGAAGGTCAATGGCGTCCGTGGCGCCGCTAGACGCGGACGGCCTGCGCGCCGCCGAGCCGGCCAGCGGCCGAAGCACGCTCCGCGATCCGCGCCGCCAGGTCGACGACCCGGCAGGCGTAGCCCCATTCGTTGTCGTACCAGGCGCTCAGCTGCACGGAGGAGCCGCGGGCCAGCACGCTCGGTCCGTCGACGACCGCCGACTTGTCGCAGCCGATGTAGTCGGCGGACACGAGCGGCAGGTCGGCGTAGCCGACATACGGCGCGAGCGGCCCGGCAGCCGCCTCGCGCAGCGCCTCGCGGACCTCGTCCGCCGCTGCCGGCGCGGCCAGCTCGAGCTGCAGCTGCAGCAGCGACACGTCGGCGACGGGAACGCGCACCGCCGAGCCGCGGATGACGGGAGCGAGCTCCGGCAGCACCTCGCGCAGCGCTTTGGAGACGCCGGTAGCGGCAGGGACGATGGAGGCGCCGCAGGAGCGGGCCCGGCGCCAGTCGCGATGCGGGTTGTCCAGATGGTTCTGGTCGCTCGTGAAGGCGTGGATCGACGTCGCCCAGCCGCCCCTGACGCCGAAAGCCTCGTGCATGGCCTTGAGCACGGGGGCAAGGCAGTTGGTCGTGCAGGAGGCGGCGGAGACGAAGCGGTGGACCGACGGGTCGAAACGCTCGTCGTTGACGCCCATGACGGCGGTCAGGTCGGCTTCGCCCGGAGAAGTGAGCAAGACGCGTCCCGCTCCCGCCTCGAGGTGCTTTTCCATGCCCGCCCGATCGGTGAACGCCCCGGTCGCGTCGATGACGAGGTCGATGCCGAGCCGCCTCCACGGCAGCCGGGACGGGTCGCGCTCGGATACGAGCTCGATCCGGTTCTGGGGCGACGAGTTCCGCTCAGGCGCGGGCTCGATCCAATTCTGGGGCGACGAGCTCTGCTCGGATGCGGGCTCGACCCGGTTCTGGGGCGACGAGTTCCGCTCAGGCGCGGGCTCGATCCGGTTCTGCGTGGACGGGTTCCGCTCAGACGCAGAGTCGATTCGGCTGCTCGGCTGCGGGGAGGAGCTTCGTCCGGGCGGGATCCCGGTTCGATCCAGCCGCTCGTCGGCCTCCAGCCGAACCAGCGCTCCGCCGTCCGTCCTCACCCGTCCCGGCCAGCGGCCGTGCACGGTGTCGTATTCCAGCAGATGGACCAGCATGTCGGGGGCGCAGGTCGTGTTGACGGCGACGAGCTCGAGCTCCGAGCCCTCCGCGAGGTCCAGCAGCCGGCGGATGCAGAGACGGCCGATTCTTCCTGTGCCGTTGATGGCGATTCGCATGAAAGCAGCTCCTTTATGACGTATAATTAACAATATGACGCCTCATAAGGCAAGGGAAAGCCGCATCCAGCTCTCCCGCGGAGATGTCCGGGCTTGAGCCGAATTCGGCGAATGGCCATGGCGTCGCCCGGTGGACGTCGCAGAGGCGGGCCCGGCGGCCGCTGGATGGCAGTCGGTCCAGAGTCGGCCGGCGCTTACCCGAGCGCCTGGTCGCTGCGCATCGCGGCTTTGAGCGACAGGTCATGGCGCGTCTGGATGAAGCGCACCGTGCGCGTCGCCGCTCTCATGACGACCGAGTGCGTCGTGGCGAGCCGGCCCGGAAGCTCGCGCACGCCGTCCAGGAAATCTCCCTGCGTCACGCCGGTCGCGGCGAAGATGACGTCGCCCGTGCCGACCAGATCCTCCATGCGCAGCACCCGCGACGGATCGGCGATGCCCATCGCGGCGCAGCGGCGCAGCTGCTCCTCTCCCTCGGGGAGCAGGCGGCCTTGCAGCTCGCCGCCGAGGCATTTGACGGCTGCTGCCGCCAGCACGCCTTCCGGCGCTCCGCCGGAGCCGACGTACAGATCGACGCCTGTCTCGGGAAAGCAAGGCGCCATCGCCCCGGCCACGTCGCCGTCGGTCAGCAGCCGGACGCGTACGCCAAGCGCCCTCAGCTCGGCGAGCAGCGGCGCATGCCGCTCCCGCTCGAGCAGCGACACCGTCAGCTCGGAGAGCGGCTTGCCGAGCTCATGCGCCGCCTTGCGCATGGTCGCCGCAAGCGGATCCTGCAGCCGCAGCCGGCCCGCGAGCGCGGGGCCGACCGCAAGCTTCTGCATGTACATGTCGGGGGCATGCAGCAGCTGGCCGCGCGGCGCGAGCGCCAGCACCGACAGCGCGTTGTTCAGGCCGCGCGCGGCGAGCTCCGTCCCTTCGAGCGGGTCGACGGCCACATCCGCCTCCGGGCCGCTGCCGACGCCGAGCTCCTCGCCGATATAGAGCATCGGCGCCTCGTCCATCTCCCCTTCGCCGATGACGACGCGTCCGCGGATCGAGACCGAGCCGAACATCCTCCGCATCGCCTCCGTCGCCGCACCGTCGGCCATCATCTTGTCGCCCCGCCCGATCCACGGGGAGCAGGCCAAGGCGGCCAGCTCGGTCACCCGCACCACTTCAAGCGCCAATTCGCGTTCCATGCCCTCATCCTTTCGCATGCTTGCCGATTTAGGCTCCTCGCCCCTCGCTTCTTGCTTCTTGCTTCTTGCTTCTTGCTCCGCCAGGAGGGATCTTCCGGATATAATGTAACACATATTATATATGAGTCACAATAGGCGATGGATGATTTTATTGTGCGTACTATTTAGACAGGCGATGAAGGAAAGGAAACGAGCTTAGCCTGCAAAAAAGCTCTCAGCATAGCCAACAGCCAGGCAGGCAAGCTGCCTTATCTACGAATAAAGACCGAACAGAAGGAAGCCCGGCTTCCTTCTGTTCGGTCTTTGTTGGTAGAGCCCGTCCATCCTGATCGCCGCAAACGAGGACTCCTTGTCTAGGAGACAGAGCCCTGATCAGGCAAGAACTGTCGGCCGCATATCCTTACCAGGCGTAGGCTTTCGGAGCCTGTCCGCCCGGGCCGGGGAAGATCTCGTCGATGCGCTTGAGCGTGCTCTCGTCGAGCTTGATCTCGACGGCCCGCAGGGAGCGCTCGAATTGCTCCAGCGTACGGACGCCGATGATCGGAGCCGTGACGGCCGGCTGATGGAGCAGCCAGGCCAGCGACACGAGATCCTCGGTCTCTCCGAGCTCGTCGCACAGGCGGCCGTAAGCCTCCAGCTGCTCGCGATGCCGATCCGAGCGGTTATCGCCGCTCCGCTGGCCCGCTTCGCCGCGGCGGATGTTGCCGGACAGCAGGCCGCCGTCAAGCGGACTCCACGGAATGATGCCGATGCCATGCGCCTGTGCGGACGGCAGCACCTCCAGCTCGGGCAGGCGGGTCAGCAGATTGTACTTGTGCTGCTCGGAAACGAGGCCGAGCACGCCGCGGGCCTTGGCCTCGCCTTGGGCGACCGCCAGATCCCAGCCCGCGAAATTGCTGGAGCCGACATAGCCGATCTTGCCCTGCGCCTGCATGTCGCCGAACGCCGGCCACAGCTCGTCCCAGCTGGCGCTGCGATCGACGTGATGCATCTGGTACAGCTCGATGTGATCGGTCTGCAAGCGGCGCAGCGACCCTTCCAGATGACGGCGAAGCTTGTACGACGACAGGCCCGACTCGCCGTTGGGCCCGTCAAGCGGATCATTCATGTCTCCGTAAGCCTTGGTGGCGATCACGGTGCGCTCGCGGCGGCCGCCGCCTTGCGCGAACCAGCGGCCGATGATCTCCTCCGTGCGGCCGGAGTTCTCTCCCCAGCCGTAGATGTTCGCCGTATCAAAGAAGTTGATGCCCGCATCCAGCGCGGCATCCATAATCGTAAACGCTTCCTTTTCATCCGTTCCGACGCCGAAATTCATCGTGCCCAGGCAGAGGCGGCTGACCCGCAGCCCCGAGCGGCCAAGCTTGGTGTACTCCATCTGTCCTTCGAACTCCCTTCCAGACGCAAGAAATGAATTGCTCTACCAGTATACCTGAACGAAAGAGGCGGCGGAAAAAAATCGCTGCATGCCGATAGACGAAAAGTCGACTCAAGAAAGTCGGCTTTAGCGGCTGCAAGGCAACGTTACTATTGCCTCGGTTATTGATAGACCAGATATAGACGATAGGGAAGTGGTTTAATGCCGCCTACCTGCGGACGAACGCCCCGTCCTGCCAGCGCCCTCGCGTTTCGTTCTTGCACAGCGGCTTTTTGCTTCGACAGGAACCCAATCATTGCTCAGGGGAACCCCTTATCATGCTTTTTCCAATATACCTTTCCAAAAATGAAACGAGAGCGGTTGCGACTAACAAAATCGTTCAATGCCGATGACGCTCCGCTAACATGGCGAAGCTAGGCTGAAGAGGCGCGGCTGCCGCCGATCTGCCGCCTCCGCGTCGAATTTGAATTCAAGGTACTTTTGTGCCCTGGATCAACCCATCCGCGTCGGATTTCTGAATCCAAGGCACTTTTGTGCCCTGGATCGACACATCCGCGACGGATTTTTGAATCCAAGGCACTTTTGTGCCCTGGATCGACCCATCCGCGTCGGATTTCTGAATCCAAGGCACTTTTGTGCCTTGGATCGACCCATCCGCGTCGGATTTTTGAATCCAAGGCACTTTTGTGCCCTGGATTGGCCGTATCCGCGGCGGATTTCTGAATCCAAGGCACTTTTGTGCCCTGGATTGGCCGTATCCGCGACGGATTTTTGAATCCAAGGCACTTTTGTGCCCTGGATCGACACATCCGCGGCGGATTTCTGAATCCAAGGCACTTTTGTGCCCTGGATCGACCCATCCGCGGTAGCGTCAAGAAGTATGTGTAAGCAGCAAGATATTCCCAGTCAAAATGGGTTGACGTCACTCTTGGTGGTGGGGGTAGCGTTTCTCAAACATCTGCTTCAACCTACGTTTTACCGACGGGTCGCCGAAGCCGCGAATGACTTTTTTGCCATAATACTCGTTGTACTCGCTAGCCGTCAGGTAAAGGATTTTCTCGACCGCCTCCATGTTGGTCAGGCTGTTCATGGGCTTAAGTCGTTTGCGGAATTCCTTGTTCATGCGTTCAATCGGATTGGACGTGTAGATGGCCAGCTTCATTTCGGCGGGATACGAGTAGAACGTGAGCAGCGTGTCGAGCTGGTTTTCCCAGGACTGAATTTCTTTGGGATAGCGCTTCTGCCATTTGTCCTTAAGCCGGTCAAAAGCAGCCAAAGCCAAGTCCCGGTCTAGAGCGTTGTAGACGGTTTTGAGATCGGCAACGAAGTCCGTCTTGTCCTGCATGCGGATCTTGGGAAAGGTCGAGCGCACTTTGTGGACGACACAGTGCTGGACGTCGGCTTTGGGAAAGGCTTCCCGGAAGGCCGTATCCAGCCCAGGCAGCCCATCGAATACGCCAAGCAAAACTTCCTCCACGCCGCGCTGCTGCAAGTCTTTCAGCACGTCGCGCCATACGTTGGCACTCTCTTTTCCCCCGACGTAGAAGCCGAGGATGGATCGGTACCCGTCTTCGTCGATGCCCATCGCAAAACAAACGACTTCGCCGCTGACCGTGCTGCGCTTGAGCTTGACGTACATGCCGTCGAGGTAAATGACGGAGTAGCGCTTGCCGAGCGGCCTGGTCTGCCAGCGTTCCACGTCTTCCAGAACCGTCGAGGTAATGTTGCTGATCGTGGTCGGCGAGTATGCTTGACCGAACATGCCTTCAATGAACCGAGCGATGTCGCGGGTCGGCATGCCGCCTTTGTACATCTGAATGACGGCCTCCTCCAGCCAGCCGTCGCGCCGCTGATAGGGCTCGAACAGCTGCGTCTGGAAGTCGCCGTTTCGGTCCCGGGGCATCTCCAGATCCTCGATCAGGCCGTAGCGGGTGTGCAGATCCCGGTAGTAGTAGCCGTTTCGGCTGTTGCGGATACCTGCTGCCGCAGCCTCGGCCATGTGGTGCTGAATCTCCGTGCGAATGAGGAACTCGATCCGCTCCTTTACGAAGGGGATGACAGAATTTTCAAAGAGATGGTTCAGGTGGTTTTCGGTTATACTAGTCATGAAGTAGGGTCCTTTCTTGGTGGCGTCGTAACCCCGAGAATACCCTACTTTTTTTGTGCCTAGCTAGGCTCCAAATGTTGGTACACAACTTATTGTACGTCACCCCATCCGCGGCGGATTTCTGAATCCAAGGCACTTTTGTGCCCTGGATCGACCCATCCGCGGCGGATTTCTGAATCCAAGGCACTTTTGTGCCCTGGATTGGCCGTATCCCCGGCCGTCGCCGTGTCTGCCGCTCTGCCGAACGACTTCTTCCATCCGGAAAGGAGCTCTGAACGAAATGGCCCTGCGCTTCCGGTTCCTGCGAACCCCCGCTTCGTCCGCCGCTTCTGCCGCGCCCTTGGAATCCGCTGCATCTCTTGTTCGCGCGCCTCACTCAAGCTCGGCGCTCATTCCGGCGTCCGCTCCGCCCACGCTCCCGCCCTCTGCCGCTCCGCCCCCCGCTCCGGCTGTCGCCGAACGTGACTCGAGAGCGCCTGCTCCGCCCACGCTCTCGGCCTCTGCCGCCCCTGCGTCCGCTCCGCCCCCCGCTCCGGCTGCCGCCGAACGTGCCGCGAGAGCGCCTGCTCCGACCACGCTCCCGCCCTCTGCCGCCCCTGCGTCCGCTCCGCCCCCCGCTCCGGCTGTCGCCGAACGTGACTCGAGAGCGCCTGCTCCGCCCACGCTCCCGCCCTCTGCCGCTCCTGCGTCTGCTCCGCCCTCCGCTCCGCTCTCCGCTCCAGCTGCCGCCGAGCGTACCGCGAGAGCGCCTGCTCCGACCACGCTCCCGGCCTCGCCGTCCCGCTCGCTCCGCCGCGAGCCGAAGGCGCTGCTGCTGTACGCCTCCTACGGCGACGGCCATCTGCAGGCCGCCAAAGCCATCCGCGCCCAGCTCGCCGAACGAGGCTGCGGCCCGATTCGAATGGTCGATCTGATGGCCGAGGCCCACCCGCTGCTGGACGCCCTCTCTCGCTGCTTTTACCGCAGCAGCTACCGCCTCTTCCCCGGCGTGTACGGCTGGCTGTACGAGCGCACGCGCCTCGCGGCGCCGGGCTCGGCGCTCGCCGCCGTCCTGCACGCCCCCGGTCGCAGGCGCCTGCGGCAGCTGCTGCGCGAGGAGCGGCCCGACCTCGTGCTGCATACGTTCCCGCTCTTTCCCGGACCGCCCGCCGGATCGCCGGACCGTCCCGCGCTGACGGCCGCGATCGTCACCGACTACGACCTGCACCGCCGCTGGGTCCACCCCGGCATCGACCGCTACTACGCCGCCTCGGAGGAAATGAAAAGCGAGCTCCTCGCCGAAGGCGTGCCCGAGGAGCGCGTCTGCTTCGCCGGCATCCCGGTCCGGCCCGGCTTCGACGCGCGCCGGCGCGGCTCCGACCGCTCCGCGCTGGAGCGTCGCGGCTTCGATCCCGAGCTGCCGCTCGTGCTGCTCATGGGCGGCGGAGCCGGCATCCTCGGCGGCCTGCTGCCCGCCTGCGGCCGGCTGCTCGCGGAGCGGCCGCAGGTCCAGCTCGCGCTCGTCTGCGGCCGCAACGAGGCGTTCGCGCGCGACGCCCGCCGCCGCTTCGCCGGCCGCCCGGATTCGGGCCGCCTGCATGTGCTCGGCTACGTCGAGGAGCTGCCGGAGCTGATGCTGCATGCGGCATGCCTCGTGACGAAGCCGGGCGGGCTGACGATCGCCGAAGGGCTGGCGGCCGGCGTGCCGCTCGTGCTTTACCGCCCCGTACCGGGCCAGGAGCGCCGCAACGCGGCCTACGCGGCGCGCCTGGGCGCGGCCGCCGTCGTCCGCACGCCGGATGCGCTCGTCGAAGCGGTGCTGAAACTGTTGGACGACCCGGAGCGTCTTAAGGAAAGCGCGCGCCGGACGGGAGCGCTTGGCCGGCCGGACGGCGCCGGACGGATCGCCGACGATTTGCTGCAGCGGCTCGAGGGGTATACTGGAAAAGAACGGCCGATCCGGCCAAGCTCCGTTCAAGGAGGAACCTCGGATGAAGGCAATACCATCGCTGCTGCGCTCCGAAGCTAGAAGCCGCTCCCAGCTCCCGCTGCTCGCCGCCGTCCTGCTGCTCGTCGAATTCGCGCGCGGGGCGGCGCTGGTCAGCTTCCTGCCCCTGTACGGCACCGATACGCTCGGCCTGACGCTGGGGACGGTCGGAGCGGCGATCGCCGCCCACTATCTGACCGACACGGCGCTCAAGCTCGGCATCGGCTACTGGCTGGACCGGCATTCGATCCGGGCCGTCGTCTTCGCGGGCATGCTCGCCTCGCTCGCCGGCATCCTGCTGCTGCCGCTCGCGCATGCGCCGTGGCTGTTCATCGCGGCGTCCGCGCTGTACGGCGTCGGCATCTCTCCGATCTGGATCGTCTGCCTCACCCAGGTCAGGGAAGAAAAGCGAGCCTCGCAAATGGGCACGCTCTATGCCATCTGGCTCGGCGGCCTCGGCGCCGGGCCGATCGTCTGCAACATCGTGCTCGACTTCAGCAGCGGCGCCGCCTATCTGCTGCTGCTCGGAGCCGTCGCCGCCGCTACGGCCCTCTCGCTGCTGCTGCGCGGCCGCACCGGAGCGGACGCTCCGCAGCATGTGCCGCTGCGCCGGCAGCTGCCGGTGCTCCGGGAGCGGCTGCAGGCGATGCGGCTGCTGCTGCCCGGCATGGTGCTGCAGACTGCCGTCGCCGGCATGCTCGTCACTGTCCTGCCGACGTTCGCGACGGACCGCCTGGCGCTGAGCGGCGCCCAGTACTCGCTGCTGCTCACGGCCGGAGGCGTGCTGACGATCGGCATGCTCCTGCCGATGGGCAGGCTGTCCGACCGGCTCAGCCGCCATCGGCGCTGGTTTCTCGTCGTCGGCTTCTTCGCTGTCGCGGCCTCGCTGTACGCGCTCTCCTTCACGCGCGGCTTCGGGCTGTGCCTGGCGCTGGCCGCCCTGCTCGGCCTGTCCTACGCCGCCGTGCTGCCCGCCTGGAACGCGCTGCTCGCCGCCTATGTTCCTCCTAGCCAGAAAGGGCTCGGCTGGGGTATGCTGAGCACAGTGGAGGGCGTCGGCGGCATGATCGGCCCCGTCGCCGGCGGCCTCGCGGCCACCTGGCGCGGCGAGCCGTTCGTCGTCTGGCTGAGCGCCCTGCTGTTCGGACTCATCGGGCTGTGCTACGGCTTCCTGCCTCTCGCGGAAGCCGATCACGGCCGCACTAATCCACCGGAATAGGTTGTGAGCTTTTTCCATGAACCACGTCCAGAAGTGGCTCAGCCAACTCAAAAACATGAACCTGCAGCAGCTCGAGCATACGCTGCAGCAGCTTTCCCACTACGGACCGCTGCCCGGCATCCTGCTGCCGTTCGCGGAAGCGTTCCTGCCGTTCCTGCCGCTGTTCGTCTTTATCGCGGCCAATGCCAACATCTACGGCCTCGGCCTCGGCTTCCTCTACTCGTGGATCGGCGTCAGCGCCGGGTCCATCTGCGTGTTCGCCATAGCCCGCTCGTTCGGCTCGGGCCTCGGCATGTGGCTGGAGCGGCGCTTCCCTCGCGCCGGCAAGTTTTTCGACTGGCTGGAGCGCCGCGGATTCACGCCGGTGTTCCTGCTCAGCTGCTTTCCCTTTTCCCCGTCGGTGCTGGTGAACATCGCCTCCGGCCTGAGCTCGCTGCCGCTGCGCACGTTCCTGCTCGCCGTGCTGCTCGGCAAAGCCGTCATGATCATGATCATCTCGCTGCTCAGCTTCAATATCGGCGAGCTCGCGCCTTGGCGCATCGCCGTGGCGGCCGTCGTCGTCGTTGCGATGTGGCTGGGCGGCAAGAAGCTCGAGATGCGCTACCTCGCCAAGTAGCGGCCGCCGTCCCGGCGCTGCCGAAAGTTGCCTGCTCCGCCCGCTTATAGGACAGCCCCTCCGGCGGCACACTGTTGAGGCAGTCCAATGCCGAGAGGAGAATGGCCATGTCAGGCGAGCAGCCGTCCGCCAAGCAGTTGTCCGCGCGCAAGGCGCAGTCGCAAGCCGACCGCTCCGGCCGCGGCAAAGCCCAGGCCAGCGAGCGTCAGTCCGACGCCGACGCCGCGGCAGTCAAGAAGCACGGCGTCTAGCCGGCCCGGAACAGGAGGAAAGCTTGATGAGCAGGAACGAGGACAACCCCGTCCACAACGAAATGGAACCGGTCTCGGGCGAGCATGTCGAGGTCGACGGCGTCTACACGAACCAATGGGGACGCGAGGAAAAGCTGCAGCGCGGAGACGTCTTTCCGGCCGACCCGATGTGGGGCTCGACGGAATGGAAGCTGACCGAGCTTGAATTCAGCAACCATCACGCGGGCCACACCGACCCGCGCGAGATTCCGCATGACGGCGCGAACGATCCGGAGAACCATCTCCAGCATCCGCGCCGCCATAAGCACAAAGAGCATCGCGGCGACGAGTAGGCCCGGCGCCCGCTTGGGCCCGCTCTCGCCATACGTCAAAAAAGGCGCGTTCCGTCTATACGGAATGCGCCTTTTTGGCGGCTGCACAGCCGGAAGCATCCGGGCGGCATGTCCGCAGCGAGGCTGCGCGGCTAGCCGAAGCTCCGCCCGCCGCTTAATCCTTGCCGCGCAGCGGGAAGATCTGCCAGCGGCTCGAGGCGCCTTCCGCCTCGCGCGTCTGCACCTGCTCGATCACTTTTTCGAGGCGACGCAGATGGTAGCCGTACTCGAACAGCGCCGAGGCGACAAAGACGAGCCGGCGATGCTCCTCCGGATTGTCCCGCAGGTAGTCCGTCAGCTGGCGGGCCAGGCTCGAGCCGGTAATCGACTCCGCCTGGCTGAACGAGCCGGGCTTGACCTTGTTGTCGAGCTTGAGCAGCAGGAATTCGTGGTACTTGGTCAGCTCCTCGATCTGGGCGTCCATCCGTCCGGCCCAGGCTTCGGCGCCCGGCGCGGAGAAATAATGCTCCTCGACGACCTCGAGCAGGTCGGCGCCTTTGTTCACGACGCGGATCAGCTGCCTCGCCAGCAGCAGCTGGCGGGCCCTCTCCGCCCGGCTCGACGCGCGGAAGCTGCGCTCGTCCTCGAGCACCTTGAAGCGCTCCTCGAGGCGGCCGATCGTGCCTTGAAGCTTGTCTTTCTCCGCGTTGTACACCTGCTCCCTCATCTCGTCGGAGATCGACGTGCGCAGCAGCAGCGACAGCTGGGCGTAGCTCTGATGCACGAGATCGTGGAACTGGCGGCGCGGACTCGGCGGAAAGATGAGCACGTTGACAGCGAACGCCGCCCCCATGCCCGTCAGCACCTGCAGGAAGCGCTCCACGGCGAACATCCAGCCGGTGGAGTTGGCCTCCATCACGGCCACGACGGTGACGAGCGTCAGGCCAACGGTCGCCTCCATCTTGAGCTTGATGCTGATGAGGATGACGGCGATGCAGACGATGCCGACGGTGATCGGCGAGTTGCCGATGAGCTGCACCGCGCCAAGCGCGATCGCCGCGCCGAGCAGGTTCGTCTGGAACTGGTCGCTGACCTGCTGCCACGAGCGGAAGATCGACGGCTGCAGGGTGAAGATGGCCGATACGGCCGATAAAATCGGATTGACGAAGCCGAACAGGCCGCTCAAATAAATGGCCAGCGCCACGGCCATGCCCGTCTTGAGGACGCGGGCGCCTATCGTCATGGTGCGGGGCCTCCTTTGGATTCGCGCAAAATAGCGGACAGCCGCCTCAGCCGGCCGAGGCGGGAGCCTCGGGCTCCCGGAACGAGCTGCGCGCGTTGTGGCTGCGGCAGGGCAGCCGGATCTCGAACGTCGTGCCGATGCCGAGCTCGCTGGAGACGCGGATCCGTCCTTTATGATTGTCCACAATTTTATAGGATACCATAAGACCGAGTCCAGTGCCCTTGTCCTTGGTCGTATAGAACGGCTGCCCCATCTTGGCGAGCTGCTCCTCGTCGATGCCCGGTCCGCGGTCGATGACGGAAATGACGGCCTCTCCGTCCTCCCGGCGCAGGCCGATGCCGATCTCGCCGCCGTCCTGCATGACCTCGATCGCGTTTTTCAGCACGTTGATGAACACCTGCTTCACTTGCGAATCGACGCCGTAGATCCAAAGCGGATTGTCGCCGTAGTCCGCCTTGATCTCGATGCCGTACAGCGCCGCCTGCGACTCCAGCAGCAGCACCGTGTCGAGCATCATGACGCGGACGTCGGCGAAGTCCATCTCGTACACCTGAGGCTTGGACAGCATGAGCAGCTCGCTGACGATCGTCTCGATCCGGCTCAGCTCCGACTTCATGATGTCGAAATAACCGGCAGAGGAAGAGCGGCCGCTCGCCATCAGCTGCAGGAAGCCTTTGAGCGAGGTGAGCGGATTGCGGATCTCGTGGGCGATGCCGGCCGCGAGCTGGCCCGCGACGTACAGCTTCTCGGAGTTGATGAGCAGCTCCTCGTTCTTCTTGCGCTCCGAGATGTCGCGGATGATGACGACGACGATCGGCTTGCCGACGAAGGTCGATTCCGAAAGGATGACTTCCGTGCTGATGAGCCGTCCCTTGACGGTTACCCAATCGAGCTCGATCGGAGGGCTTTCCCCTCGTCTCCTCTCCTTGCCGCTGCGGCGCAAGGTCGGCCGCAGGTAGGCGCTCATGCGCTCGTGATGGCCGGAGTAAAGAAATTCGTAGACCGAGCGGCCGACCATCTCCGACTCGTTCTGGATCTCGAACATGCGCCGGCCCGAGCGATTGATGAATTCCCAATTGGAGCCGCTGATGACGGCGATCGTGTCGATCGAGTTCTCGACGATGAGCCGGTACCGCTCGTTGATGAGGCCGTAGCGGCGGTCGGCCACCCATGCGATGATGCTGAAGGCGAAAATGACGATCGCGGCCAGCGCGAGCAGCAGGCCCATGAGCATGACGTAATCGTCCAGCCGGTAGTCCGGCGGCGACATCGTTCTCGATACGGTCGTCCCGGCGAGGGACAGCACATGAAGGGCAAGCGTGCCGCATGCCAGCAGCAGGCTGCACAGCGGGCGGAATTTTCCGCCGTATTTGGCGTGGAGATGGAGGGCTGCGACGGTCGCGCTCAAGAAGCACAGCGCTCCGACGGAGATGTAGATGGGATCGACGCGGAAATGGCCGAGGCGGTGGGTCAGCAGGCCCATGAGATGCAGCAGCAGCACCCCGGCCGTCAGGATGGACGACGCCGTCAGCTGGCGCAGGATGGAGGCGGGATGGCCGCCTCGCAGCAGGAAGGACAGCGCGAACAGCGCGCTGATCGTCGTGACGATCAGCGGCAGGACCGTCAGCGCGCCGACGGTCATGACGTAATCATAGGCGAGCATGCCGACAAAGTGCATCGACCAGACGCCGAGCGCGAACACGGCCGCAGCTCCGGTGAGCCAGAACAAGCGGCCGGGCCGAGTGCGCTGAAGCCCCCCTGTCATGCTCAGCATCGTGTACGAGGAGAACGTCGTGATGATAAAAGCGAGCAGGAGGTAAATCAGATGGTCGATCGTCAGGTATGGTTTCATGTAAATGGGTCCTCCCCCATTCATCTCTCTTTCTGCCGGAGCTCTTTTTCGCAGCCAGGAACGGGCGCGCGCCTCCTTGACGGAGATCGGTTCGAGGAGCCGGTCCTGCTGCGGCTTTCCACCCAATTCGACGGCAGGAAAGAAAATCCTTTTCATGCCGGACGGGAGGCGCTTTCAGAAACCGCTTCCGCGATTTCGGCGCGCTTACAGCCGGAGCGGGCTGGAATTTCGCGCCCGGCTCGCGTACACTAGGGCGTGTTTGCGGGATTGCCGGCACGTCGATCTAGGGCTATGAGAAAAGGAGCGGATCCGGATGGAAGAACAATTCGACATCTACGACGAAAGCTGGATGCCGGTCGGCACCGCTTCGCGCCGGGACGTGCATCGCCTCGGCCTGCGGCATCGCAGCTTTCACTGCTGGGTGTACCGCATCGGCTCCGGCGAGCCGAAGGTGCTGTTTCAAAAGCGGCAGCTCGGCAAGGACACGTATCCGGGCTTCCTGGACATCTCGGCGGCCGGCCATCTGGCGGCGGGCGAGACGGTGCGGGAGGCCGTGCGCGAGCTGGAGGAGGAGCTCGGCATCGCCGCGGCGTTCGAGGAGCTCGCCTATCTCGGCTGGAGCGAGGCCAGGGCGATCGGCAGCGCGGGCGGCGAGCCGTTCATCGACCATGAGCGGAGCGAGGAGTACGCCCTCCGCTGCGAGCGGCGTCCGCTGTCGCTGCGGCTGCAGCCGGAGGAGGTGCTCGGCGTCTACGAGGCGCCGCTGCGCGGCATGATCCGGCTGTTCGAAGGCGAGCTCAGCGAGCTGAGGGCGGAAGGCGCCGAGCTGGCTGGCGGGGGTAGTGCGGGCGGCGGCGGCGAGGGTACGAGCGATGGGAGGAGTGCCGTTGGCGGGGGCGGCGAGGATGCGGACGGCGGCAGGAGTGCCGGAGGCGGTGGTGGCGAGGATGCGGACGGCGGCAGGAGTGCCGGAGGCGGGGGCGGCGAGGATGCGGACGGCGGCAGGAGTGCCGGAGGCGGGGGCGGCGAGGATGCGGACGGCGGCAGGAGTGCCGGAGGCGGTGGTGGCGGGAGTGCTGGCGATGGGAATGCGGGCGACGGGAATGCGGGCGACGGTTGGAGTGCCGAAGGCAGGGACGCCGGGAGTGCAAAATGCGGCAAGGACGGCGGCGACGCGAATGCGGGCGACGGAGCGCCAGCGCTGGTAGCGGCGAGCCTCGCTGTACGGGCGGAGCACTTCGTCCCACGGCACGACGGCTATTACGCCGGGTTGTTCCGGCGGCTGCTCCAACTGGCGGAGGCCGGCGGCAAAGCCTAGGCAAAGCAAGCCGAATGCAATCCAAGGCACATTTGTGCCTTGGTTCCCGCGGACTCCGCCCATTCGGCCAATCCAAGGCACATTTGTGCCTTGGTTGACGCGGACTCCGCCCATTCGGCCAATCCAAGGCACATTTGTGCCTTGGTTCCCGCGGACTCCGCCCATTCGGCCAATCCAAGGCACATTTGTGCCTTGGTTCCCGCGGACTCCGCCCATTCGGCCAATCCAAGGCACATTTGTGCCTTGGTTCCCGCGGACTCCGCCCATTCGGCCAATCCAAGGCACATTTGTGCCTTGGTTGACGCGGACTCCGCCCATTCGGCCGATCCAAGGCACATTTGTGCCTTGGTCGCCGCGGACTCCGCCCATTCGGCCAATCCAAGGCACATTTGTGCCTTGGTTCCCGCGGACTCCGCCCATTCGGCCGATCCAAGGCACATTTGTGCCTTGGTTGACGCGGACTCCGCCCATTCGGCCGATCCAAGGCACATTTGTGCCTTGGTTCCCGCGGACTCCGCCCATTCGGCCGATCCAAGGCACATTTGTGCCTTGGTCGCCGCGGACTCCGCCCATTCGGCCAATCCAAGGCACATTTGTGCCTTGGTTCCCGCGGACTCCGCCCATTCGGCCAATCCAAGGCGCATTTGTGCCTTGGTTCCCGCGGACTCCGCCAATTCGGCCGATCCATCCGCAACATAAAGAAGCCAAACGGAACGAAAGACGAGCAAGCTCGCCTTCCTTCCGTTTGGCTTCTGCCGCATTGGCGCCGAACCGGCGCGGCACGCCAGCCCGCTGCACGCGGCGCGGCGGCCGCAGCACCGCGCGCAGCGACGGCCGCCGCCGGCACCTCTCCCTCAACGCCGGCGGCCGCGGCGCTTCGGCTTCAGCGCGCCGGAGCGCCCGGCGCGCGCGGATTTGCGCGCCGAGCCCGGCGCCGCCTTGCGGGCGGAGCCCCGCGCCGGCCGCCGAGCGCCGCCCTTCGCGGCCTTGCGCGC
>NZ_NFEZ01000005.1:0-67729 GCF_002864175.1 Paenibacillus pasadenensis
GCGCCGCGGCCCCGCCGGCGGCCAGCTGCCAGGAGCTTCGGGCGCGATCGCGCCGCGGCCCCGCCGGCGGCCAGCTGCCAGGAGCTTCGGGCGTAATCGCTGCGCGGCCCCACCGGCGGCCAGCTGCAGGAGCTCCGCGCAGCGATCGATCCGCAGTCCCGCCGGTGGTCAGCTGCAGGGATCCGTTCCGGATGCGAAGGTGCCCTATCGGTTCCAGCTACCAAGGTGCTTCACGCTCGGATGCCAATTGCCCCGCAGCCCCGCCGTCTAACCTCACTATTTGGTTTCTAATAATTAATTATGTAAACGTCCTACGCTCATGAGCATTCCTTTCGGTTCCGGTTCAGCTCACACTCGACCTATGGACAAGCCAAAAGCAGGCTTGCCCACAGGATCTCGGTTCGCTGACCGGCTGTTCTCCCCCCTGGGGCGCTGACGCGCCATCATCCAACTCACTATCTTTTTTTTGGAAAAACTAGAATGAAAATGAAAGCCAAGTCAAAGGATGCTTTGCTATGCAAAGCCAAAGAATAATTCATCCTCCCCACTCCCGCCCCTGCATTAGGCGGCGATCTATGACCACCAGAATCTTTTTCAAAACGAGAAAATTTTACTTGACGCACTCGCCGAAGGCGAAGGATCATGGTTTCTGCTAGGTGGACACAGATCGCCTTATCCCGAGAGCGCTTAAAAAAGCGCAAAGGGATAAGGCGATAAGGGTTTGGTTTCGCCGTCACGCATGGGAGAACGGCTTCCCGGCCTTGTTTCCAGCCGCTCGAGGAGCGACCAACGCGCAGCCCTATCAGGCTGCCAATTCCTTCTGGAGAATGTCTCCGGCTAGGTTACGGATCCTATAGACCTCGCCGCCACTACAGCTATCGGAATTGCTTCTCTAACCGCGATCCACTCTCCCTTGAACGGTTTCCAGCAAGGTTCGATCGAGCTTTATATCGCGTACTTTTCGGATCGGTCACGGCCCCCGTTGGAGTCACAACGCATCGGGCCGTACTTCGTTTCGCTTATGCTTGTCCCCCGCCGTGCCTGTTTTGGGTAGAAGGGGACCAATAAGGCTTCACGGGCTGCTAGTTAGGCAGCCAATGGCCACGACTCTACGTGGCAACCCTCGACGTCACCCATCGCATGGCCATAAGTCTCACGCCGCGACGGGGCAGGTTTTTAGAGCGGTCTCCTGAGCCCGCTTTCGTTTCCTAAAGAAGACAATAGGAAACCAGGCCTCCGTCCCCCATTTTTTCAAAAATGGCGTACGAGGCATGTACATGCTATTCAATTGCACTGCTATATGTAGGACAGCAGTCGAGCTGCTGGACTTACCGAAACAAAAAAAGTCCTGTGTCTCCACAAGGAGACACAGGACTTCCGCGATTAGAAAAATCTCGCACAATGGATATGTAAATATCATCTTAGTGGCTTGAAAGGCCAAAAAGATAATGCTACAATAGGCATACAAAACGCCATTGTGATTGCGGTTCCTGTTCTACCGAGTGCTTTTCGGTTTAACAGCATAGGGTCGCCAAACCCTCTACTGCTTGAACAATGGTATTTTATTTTCAATTCAGTCCAGGGGGCCAACCCTGGGCTTTCTTTTTGTTTCAATCTCTATCTATGTTTATAGCACACCCTCCTAAATAAGGAAAGAGGTCCTATGCCTCATCCACTTGTGGATAACGTACCACCTTATTCTCACAGCGTCATACAACTTGTATTACAAGGTCCATGATTTTCAACCGTCTCACGGTATTATGAGTGTAATACAGATGACATACTGCATTAAAAATGTATTACATTAAAATAAAAAAAATTGTAGAAAAAAAGATTATTAAAGCTAGTATTCTAACTGGAAATCAATATTATCTCTCTTCTCCCCCGTCAGCCATATCACCGCCGGCCAGCTGAACAAGGCTAGGCTATTCCGAAGTCACTACTCGGTCAGCTGCTCCGGATCGCCCTTCTTCCCGTTAGCAGCCAGCTACCAGGTTGCCCTGCGCTCGGATTCATCCGCGGGCTCACCTGCCCCTGCTCCCGGCTGCAGGAGCTCGCGCTCCCTATCGTGCCGCGGCCCCGCTGGCGGCCAGCTGCAGGGATCCGCTTCGGATGCACCGACGGCCAGCTGCAGGGATCCGCTTCGGATGCACCGACGGCCAGCTGCAGGGATCCGCTCCGGATGCGCTGGCGCCCAGCTGCAAGATCCGCTCCGGATGCGCTGGCGGCCAGCTGCAGGGATCCGCTCAGCGGCCTCGCCGGCGGCCGGCTGCCAGGTGCCAGGTGCTCCGCTCAGCGATCGCGCAGCGGCCACGCGGTGGCCAACTGCAGGATCCGCTCCGGATGCGCTAGCGCCCAGCTGCAGGGATCCGCTCCGGATGCGCTGGTGGCCAGCTGCAGGTGCTCCGCTCAGCGGCCCCGCCGGCTGCCAGGTGCTCCGCTCAGCGATCGCGCAGCGGCCACGCGGTGGCCAGCTGTAGGATCCGCTCCGGATGCGCCGGCGGTCAGCTGCAGGTGCTCCGCTCAGCGGCCCGCTGGCTGGCCAGCTGCCAGGTTGCTCCCCGCAGCGATCGCGATGCGGCCCCGCCGGCGGCCAGCTGTCAGGAGCTCGCACTCCCGATCGCGCCGCGGCCACGCGGCCAGCTGCAGGAAGCTATGCAGAAGCCATGGATAATGTAGAAATCCACGTCCCTTTGAAAATGAGATTAAATATCAATATTTATTAGTCTATTGCCTCACTAGACTAATATGTTATAGTACCTTTAGCGGAGGAACCTGTGGTGGTTTGTGCGCTAAAAAAGGTCGCCAGGAGCGACCTTTTTTTATGTAATTATTGAAATAATTATCTTTAATGCCTATTCTCTTCTGGTGGGTCAAATGCGCCGGAATTGATCTTGCCAATTGCCATGTCGAGCACTTTGGCTTCATCCCGTCTATTTTCACGCTGGGAGTATTGCAGCTCGCGCTTCAACCACTCCAGCAGCTTTGTTTTGTCGATCATGTTCACGGAGCATCCTCCTCGATCAGGATCATCACTCATGG
Source organism: Paenibacillus pasadenensis (assembly GCF_002864175.1). NCBI lineage: Bacteria > Bacillati > Bacillota > Bacilli > Caryophanales > Paenibacillaceae > Paenibacillus > Paenibacillus pasadenensis. The sequence continues at coordinate 3,043 of NZ_NFEZ01000005.1, forward strand.
GCGGCCTCCTCTAATTGAACCTCACATTGAGGTGAGATAAGTTCTTGTCGTCAATTTGGTTCAGAAGGTCGTCCCGGCCATTCTCGGTTCGCAGCAGCTCCGTTTTCTCGCCGTTGGCGTCCACAAGATAAGCGATCAGCTTCATCTTGCTTCCAGTTTCATAAACCTCAATTTTCATCCGTACATCCTCCTTGGGACGCCCTCCGGCCTCCCTCTCGTTCCTCGGCCCGAGCCGGCGCAAATTGGACAGAGCCAGCCGTGTTCGTGGGTCAGCTTCCAGCCCGAACGCTTAAATTCCCCCACCGCTCGGCTAACCGTACCGCTTGCATCGTGCTGCCGTTCGTGGCAGCCGCCGCACTTTGCGTCAACCTTTATATCTTGTCATAAATAGAATCTTGCATGAGCAGTTGATTATTCAGCCAAACTTGTATTGCCGCCCCGTTATCCTGAAATTCAATTTCTTTATATTTTTTTAATGCTGCAGATTCTTCAAAAAATACGCCTACATTCCCGTCATAATTGCAAACGATATACACTTTCACACGTCCCACATCCCTTTTTTATCTTCTTAACTTCCATTTCCCTTCACTTTATTTTTCCGGTGATAATTAAAATAGCGCCGGCATTGAGTGCAGTAAGAGATGGTTTCACGGGTAGACCAAAAGGATAGAGGCGCGTCGTGCTCTTTCCCGCATTGAGAGCATTTTCCGTCTATTTTCCGTTTGAATCGACGCCGTCGAGCGGATTCTCGCCAACGACAGCGGTCAGAGCAATAAAGCTTCGGAGTACCGCCTGGTCCATTCTCTATAATCACTTCAGTACAGCACGGAGACGCGCAAACTGGTAGGTAAACGGCTTTACTCATCATGCAATCTTCCTTTCAAATCGCTATGACTTGGCAAATTTCCTAAAGATGCCAGCGTACTCAGGTGCAACGTCCTGCGTGCGACCATCTGAGTAATATAGCTTACTGCCTTGGAAGTCGGCAATGTGACTCGGATTGACAAGTATGCCGTCCACGCCGGTATCCAGGAATCCGAACGCTCTTAGCTTGTCAGGCAGCTCGGCAACAATTCGAAAATCCTCGGCTACGGCTTGATCCTCAAGCTGCATTTCGGCCAGCTTGGACGCAGCGTAAAGGGCTCGAATCTGGTGAAGACATTCCGCATCGGAAAGCTCTGCGTCCTCCAGGACTTCAGCAATGTGCCCGAGAGTGACATCCGCAGGAACAAAGAAGTCCTGCGCCTCTTCTAGAAACAAATCGATCAGTGCAACCACGTTTTCAGTCTTCATTTGGTTTCCTGTCCCCCTCTTGGTTCAAACTTCCGTGGCTATCCGGTTAGCATTGGCGATGTGCTGCGCCATGCTCGGCGCCGTGTATACCCGCGTCGTGTTAATGTTTGAATGGCCCAGGACTTCGGCGGCGGCGCCGATGCCGTTTGCGTCAGCGTAGCGCTTTGCAAACGTGTGCCGGAGCTGATGGACGGAAAGATCTACTCCGGAGATTTCCCGCAGCTTGGCTAGGATGTGCTGCACAGCGCGGACGGAAAGCTGGTCGGATCGTTCGGATTGAAAGACGTAGAGGCCGCCGCGCTTGCGAAGAGAAATCCATTCCTTGAGCCGGGCGATTTCGGGCTTGGTCATCGGCACGATGCGGTACTTGTCGTTCTTGCCTTCCCGCACTATGATTCGTTGACCCGCGAAGTCTACGTCAGGAAGCGTTAAGGCGACCAGCTCGGAGACACGAAGGCCGGAGTTCAGGAAGACGGAGATAATCGCCTTGTGGAGGATCTTTTTCGTCGGAGAAAGCTGCTGCGTATCGATGGCGTCAATGAGGCGCCCGATCTCGTTGCCGGTGCCCCACTTCGCGAGGTTTTGCTTTTGGACGCTAAAGCTTTTGAGTTTATCGGCCACGTTCAGACGCATGAGTCCGGCTGAGAACGTGAAGGCGTAGAAGGAACGGAGCGCGGCCATGTACCGATTAATCGAGGTTGGCGCCCGCTCCGCTATTTTCAAATATTGCGTATATTCCCCGAGGTCTTGCCTGGAGGCTTGCAGGCCCCCGCCACCCGGTGTGGCCCCCCTCTCATTCTCGAGGTAGTCAAAGAAGAGGCAGATGTCTGTCGCGTAGTTGCTGACGGTCGTCTCACTCTTGCCTTGACCCAGCATGTGCTGAATGTAACGATCAAGAACCTGTGCGTTAGTCATCGTAAAAGGCCTCCAATATTATACGACGAATAGAACCGTCATATTATGCGACGAATTATATTCATTATACGACGAGTAGAAACCTACAATCAATATGGCTCGTCGTATAATGTCTATTATGCGACGAGTGAATAAGGTTAAAAAATTCTCAGTTAACTAACATTTTTTCATCAATTCTAAGAATGCCAGATTCTTTAAGAGCAGCTATAAAGAGAATATCCGCCTCTTCCTTTGTTAGAGTTTGAAAGGAAAACGATTGCCCGATATCCAATGTATAGGTGTAGACGCACGGAGCATGCTCAAGCCGGAAGGAATACAGCATCCCTTTTCTTATACCAATTACAAAAACTTGGCTTTCCGGATTTGCTCGAACCCAGTCCCCTAGTTCTAGTATTGTATGTTCAGGCTTGATTTCGGCTGGATCGACCCAACGATATTTCCATGTATCTCCCTGATCCTTGCTAACCTGCATTTTTTTCTTGGGCATAGACCTTCACCTCACTCCTGATTTTCTTTCGCCTTTCGCCCAGCTGGTGGGGTTGTTTTTTGACTTGCCAGCTCACGCTGCAATGCTGTTCGCTCTTCCTTTATAGCTGACAGCTCGTCCTTAACTGCCGCGAGCTGCACGTACAAGTCTCGAATCTCACCCAGGCGCTTCTCAGCAGATTCGCTGGCCGAACTCTGCAGTTGAGCCCGTAACTGAACCAGCTCAGTCTGACGCTGAAGCTCTGCCTTCTCTTGAGCCCGATCCAAGCGCTCCTGGAAGACGACTTCGTTACGAGCAGCATCCTCCTGATTGCGCAGCTCTGCCTCATGGCGCATTTTTTGCTCTTCCTGCAGTTGCTTCTCTAACTCAGCGGTCTTTCTTTTTGTCTCCTGCAGGGCTAGATCCAGCTTGCCGGCATTTTCGGTCGCTTCGATCTGTCGGGCAACGGTACCCTGCAGCTCACTAATTTCCTTTCGATATGTGGCTACGAGCTCATCGTTCTTCTCGTTAACGGATTCCAAGCTTTTAATCGTCTTTGCCCTTTCTTCAGCCGTTTGTGCCATCTCCTGCAGCTCCAGATCGACAGCCTTAACACGCGATCTCAGCTCTTGAATTTCAACCTCAGCTGTATGCAATTGCTCGGATGCCTTTGCTTGCTTCTCTGCGTGATCTTCAGTGAGCTGGTGCCTGAGTGCTCCTTCTGTCTGAATCATGGATAAGAATAGCTCGCCGGTGCGCTTGGTATGGTACTCAAGCTCCTCGAGCTGCTTGTCATATCCTAGCGCTCCTGTCTTCATATTTTGAAGCTCTACGAGACTGGCCATGTACTCTAGCATGTCCGTTCCTTTTGGCAAACCCGCTGCTTCCAGCGCAGCTTCAGCTCTTGCCTTGGTTCCTTCCGTAGTCCGAAAACCCTTTGTTGTTGAAGCAGTTGCCTCTTTCCGTTGCTCTTCCATTTCATCGTCTCCTTATCATTTGGGGCTTCTATATTCTTTATTATATCACATTGTTAACAAAGTAAACATTGTTAACCAGGTATTTATAAACAAAAAATTGTTTACTAACCGTTGTCAACCAAGGTTGCGGGGATTCCACCAACTCTCATGGGTGATTTTAGCGTGGTAAGAACTTGTGTTTAGAAAGGACCGCGACTTATTAAGGTTACTTAAATAGGAATTGACTATTTAGGTAACTTTAATTAGAATGAAAACATCTAATTTAGGTAACTTAAATAAAGGAGGGGCAAGCATGGCGGAGATGGAGAAGATAAAGCGCAAACGCGCGCCAGGGGCCGGCCGCAAACCGCAAGGCATTACGCGCAAGGTGTCACTGACGCTTACAGAGGATGAATGGGCTCAGATTGAAGCACTCGGCTTCTCGACGCTCTCAACTTATATCAAACAGCAGCTAGCTACGTCAGAAACAGCTCCTACAGTACCCCACCCTTCGACTGCACACACCAACTTTGTATTTCCCGACCACAATCCACCCGCAGATCGAGCTGCTCGAGTTCCGGTCGCTCTTGATCGACGCGAGATTGCATTTACTCTTCGCTCTGCAGCGAACGAGGCCAAACGCGCCGGTACGCCTGTTTCAGACGAGGACGTGGCTGAAGCCGAGCAACGTATCCTTAATATGCTTTTCCCCAAAGGCTCTGAGCATGCTCAGCTAGCTGTGCTCCATCAATACATTTGTCCCGCTACAGGAAAACGGTACGGCAGCGCTTATAAGATGTTGCTTGCGCTGGTTCCCCAAGCGCTTCAATGGCCAGCATACGACCGGGCTCGGAAAGAGGCTTCACAGGCCCGGCAATCAAAGGGGCCGCTTTACTTTGATCAGATACGGTAAGCACGAACAAAAAGCCCTCTGACCTGGAAGTCGTCGGGCTTTTATCACTGTGGCCATATAATAATTTGTCTAGTGGCTATTCTGGACATGATTCTCAGGTGACACTTAGTAGCGTAGCCGTTGGGTTCGCTAGAGAAATTACTACCTATTCCGGACTGCATTAACTAGAGCGATCGTTGAGACGACAAGAGCAACGACTGAGATAATCAAAGTCAATACGGTCAGGGTCATTGTAAACGATCCACTCCTTTAGTATAATTGTCGTAGGGAGAGGTTCCATTTTCGGATCCTCGGTTTCTGACCAGACCATTAGCGCCGTAAACGCTTGATGGTCTTTTTTTGTATTGTGGTTAGGGAGAGGACCCCTTTCGGGAATCCTCGGTTTCTGACCAGACCAGCTAGCGCCGTAAACGCTTGGTGGTCTTTTTCTTTTTGTGTCCACTTCGACTCTTCTTAGTTGGCTTCTTTTTCTTCTGGATGAGGACAGATGCGAGAGAGTTTAAGGAAGCAACTAAGTTGAGGATGGAAGTGACCAGCCTAAGAAGGTCTTCGTGGTTCATGGTTATCACCCCCTAACCACACCTTAATTATACCATTTTCAACACTGAATATGGGTGTTCTGGCAGAATAATAGCCCTCTCTCTCTTTCCCAGCCCAGCATCATTTCAATGTTCTGAGTCACTTCATCGGTCCAGCTACCAAGATACTCCGCGCATCAATCGTTGCGGGATTTTGCCGATGGCCAGCTGCCATTGCTCCGCGATCCGGATCCTGCCGGCCACGCCGGCGGTCAGCTGCAGATTTCGCGCTGCCGTTCGCTCCGAGGCCACACCGGTGGCCAGAGGATGGTGCGGTGGCCCTGCCGGTGGCCAGCTACAGGAGCTCGCGCTGCCCATTGCACCGTGGCTCCGCCTGCGGACAGCTACCAGGTGCTCCGCGCTCCGAATCCTCCGAGGACCCGCTGGCGGTCAGTTGCAGGTGCTTGCGCTGCCGTTCGCGCCGCGGTCACGCCGGCAGCCAGCTACCAAGTGCTTCGCGCTTACGAATCATCGCGCCGCAACCCCACTGGTGGCCAGCTGCATGGATCCGTTCCGGATGCGCCCGCCCAGCTGCAGGAGCTGCACTCCCGTTCGCGCCGCTGGCCAGCTGTATGGATCCGCTCCGGATGCGCAGGCGCGGCGGCCAGCTGCCAGGTGCTCCGCGCAGCGATCGCGCCGCGGCCACGACGGGCGGCCAGCTGCTGGGGCTCGCGCTTCAGACTGCGCCACGGCCCCACCGGTGGCTAGCTGCAGGTGCTCGCGCTTCTGTTCGCGCCGAGGCCCCACCGGTGGCTAGCTGCATCCGCTCCGGATGCGCAGGCGGCCAGCTGGAGGTGCTCCGCGCAGGGATCGCGCCGCGGCCCCGACGGCGGATAGCTGCAGGTGCTCGCGCTCCCGATCGCTCCGCCGCCCCACCGGTGGCTAGTTGCATAGATTCGCTCCGGATGCGCAGGCGCGGCGGCCAACTGCCAGGAGCTCGGCACAGCGATCGCGCCGCGGCCCCGACGGCGGACAGCTGCATGGATCCGCTCCGGATGCGCCGGCGCGGCGGCCAGCTGCCATGAGCTCGGCGCAGCGATCGCGCCGCGGCCACGACGGGCGGCCAGCTGCATGGATCCGCTCCGGATGCGCCGGCGGCCAGCTGCAGGTGCTTGCGCTGCCGTTCGCGCCGCGGCTACGCCGGTGGCCAGCTGCAGAAGCTCGCGCTGCCAATCGCTCCGTGGCCACGCCGGCGGCCAGCTGCATGTGCTCGCACTCCCAATCGCTTCGCGGCCCCGCCTGTGGCTAGTTGCAGGTGCTCGCGCTGCCGTTCGCGGCGCGGCCCCCCGCCAGCGGCCAACTGCTGGAGCTCGCGCTTCCGACCGCGCGCGGCCCCGACGGCGGCCAGCTGCAGGTGCTTCACGCTGCCGTTCGCGCCACGGCCCCGACGGCGGCCAGCTGCAGGAGCTCGCGCTCCCAATCGCTCCGCCGCCCTACCGGTGGCTAGCTGCATGGATTCGCTCCGGATGCGCAGTCGCGGCGGCCAGCTTCCAGGAGCTCCGCGCAGCGATCGCGCTGCGGCCCCGACGGGCGGCCAGCTGCATGGATCCTCTCCGGATGTGGCGGCGCGGCGGCCAGCTTCCAGGAGCTCCGCGCAGCAACGCGCAGCGGCCCCGACGTTGGCCAGCTGCATGGATTCGCTCCGGATGCGCCGTTGGCCAGCTGCAGGTGCTCCGCACAGGGATCGCGCCGCGGCACGGCAGGAGCTCGCGCTCCCGGCCGCGGCCCCGACGGTGGCCAGCTGCATCGATCCGCTCCGGATGCGCCGGCGCGGCGGCCAGCTGCCAGAAGCTCTGCGCAGCAATCGCGCCGCGGCCCCGCCGGCGGCCAGCTGTAGGAGCTCGCGCTCCGGATGCTGTCGCGTCCCGACGGCGGCCAGCTGCAGAAACTTGCGCGCTGCCATTGCGCCGAGCATTATCGGCTGAACGGCTGCAGGAGCTTGTGCTGCCAATCGGTCCGCAGCCATGCCGGCGGACGGCTACCAGGTGCTCTGCGCTCCGTCCCCGACGGCGGCCAGCTTCTGGAGCTCGCATTTCCCGTCGCATCGAGGCCGCGCCAGTGGCCAGTTACCGCTCTTCTCTGTCGATCGCTGCGCGCCCGCAGCCGGTGGCCAGCTGATGAAAGGGCGATGTGCAACTTTTCAAATTCAGGTTATCTTGTCTCCAGTTTTGATATATACTAGGAGTGTGAAGGGCTCAATATGCGCCCGCCAGCGCTGTCCCGAACACTTCTCCGACCGAAGAGCTGATAGTGTCCCGTCAGGCGGTCAACCTGTGGGAGGTTCTCTTCGCTCATCGATGTAGGTCAGGAGAGCTAGCAGAAAGCTGCCGAAAGAAAAAGCCGCAACCATTAGGTTGCGGCTTTTTCTTTATTTAATGTTGTGTTGCCTCCAATACGCATCATCCTTCAGATAAATCCTGACTGGCTGGCTCTGTTTCGTGTAGCCGGTGTTCGTCGTCAAGGTAAAGACAAAATACAAGTACTGATCATTCCATTTGATCATCTCTTTGTCCCATATGCTGCCGTTCCAGATGTCAGGCGCGCCTGGCATATTCGTCTGAAAGGTTGTTGCAACCATGTCCTTATTGAACATCTGAGCGTCTACTTTAACGATATTCGGGCCAACCGTATTAGCTCTCAGCATAAACCGTTCCCCAGGGAAGAAGTACCAAGAAGCACGTATTTCTTTCCCTGCAGCTTCTGCAGCTTTGTTGTACTTTAGTCGATTGGCTTCCCACTGGTCTGTGTGGAATACGGTCCCTGTAATTTGTATAGGGGTCACGTCGATCGTCTTGGTCACATCGCTACAAGCGCCTTTCGGATCGCACGCCTTCAAATGAACACGATAGCCATCTGGCTGAGCAAACGCAATTGTCGGTTCAATCGCTGCCGAACTGTTGCTCCATGAACTGTTCAGATGCTTGAACGACCATTCGTAGGTGAGCGGGTCGCCATCTGGATCTGTAGACCGATTGATTAAGTAAATCGTGTCTCCTTCCCAGATCGGCTTCACCTTCCAATCGAAGTCCGCTACCGGCGGGCGGTTCGTCTCGATGTAGAAGAACTTAGGATCGCTTTCTCCCCAGTCGTATCCATCGTAGACTCGAACCACGATATAGAGGTTTGTGTATTCCGGCAGATCGACGGTAGGCTGATACATGCCATCGTTTCCGTTCTTGATGCCCGAATCATGGACGATGACGCCCCCATAACGGTAGATCTTCACCTGGTACTTGGCTTGCGGATCGCTGTCGGCATCGCCATAGGTCCATTTGAACTTCGGACGGAATTCCGTCAGCTTTTCCGGCTTCGTCTGATCGGTCGAAGAAGGAACAAAGATGTTTGCGATCGGAATCCGGTTGACGACCTGGACCGTTTTTGAAACGGTGTCGGTCTGGCCAAGCTTGTCCTCCACCACTTGGCGGATCCGGAAGGTTCCCATCGTGCTGAACGTCTTGGTCCACGTCGTCCGGACCTGGCTGGCCATCGTTTCGGTTCCGCCATCCAGGTTCCGGATAAAGTAGTCGTGAGGCAGGTTTTGGCGTGCTCCATCCTCTTTGTCCCATGCGGTCGAGTCGATGCTGATCTCGACGCCTCGATACGTCGTTGCGCGGCTCAGGTTGAAGCCAGCATGCGGAGGCTCGTCCGGCTGCGGGAGGGTGCCCACATAGACGGTTTTCTCCGTGTAGTCGCTCCATGCCTCGTACTCGTCCTTAACCGCGAGCCCCACGGTGTACTCTCCGATCTCATCCGGCGTTACGAGCTTGGCACGCACAAACTTGCCGGACGGGGAGATGGAGTAGAATTTCTTCTCGAGCACGCCCTTGGTCCGGTAGTAGTCGATCCCCGTCGCTTCGGTGGAGTAATGGCTGCTGGACAGGTAGCGATCCGGGTCACGGCTGCGGTCGGTCCAAAGCACCGTTCCGTTCGAGGCAAGCGAGATATCGAAGTCCGAGATCGGCGGCCGGTGGATGATGACGTCGCGTACCGACTCATTGCTCTCCTTGCGGTATTCGTCGAAGTCCATCTTGGCATACAGATAGTCGGGATGCGGGTCATCCTTAGACTTGTAGCTGATCCGATACAGGCCTACCTTGTCGATGACGGCAGCCGGAGAGGTAAACCATTTGCCGCTCAGGGCAGACGCGCCGGACTTGCCGTCCTGGGCATCCAGGAATTTCTGGGCCAGCTGGACGTACTTCCAGGACGTCAGATCCTTGATCAACGGGTCGTTCTCCGTGTCCGTGTTCCGGATCGTGTAGATGAGGGGTCTCCCCACCAGGCCGACGCCGTTCAGGATCGTCGCCGTGCTGATCGGCGTGAGGTCGGTATAGCTCACCTGGTAAAATTCCGTTTTGGGAATCTCGGCGAACGGCCCGAATCTCCCTTCGGTGTACGTGGTCTCATTGATGTCGATGACCGGCGTGCCGTCCACGTAGACCTTGATCTTCCCGTCGAGAATTTGAATCTTGAACGCGTATTTCTGAGCCAGATTAATCGGATAGGATGAGCTCTGGAGCACCTTCCTCGTTCCCCCGGCGACCCGCACCAGACTGACGGAGTCGTGATTGACCTCGACGCGGTACATGTTCCGGTTGTCCTGCGCGTGGAACGAATAGCCCGAATAGAGATACGACGGAGCCGACATGTTGAGCTCCATCTTGAAGCTGTACGAGACATTCTTCATCTTCGCTTGTCCGAGCAGCTGGTTGTGGGAGGAGATATAGGCTCCCTCCGGCCGGCTCTCTCGAGGCGCATACACTTCCGTTCGGCGATCACTGGTCGCAACCGTAAAGGCTCCGCTGTTGATCGGCATGGCGTATTCCCCTACCGTAGCCAGCTGCGTGAGCGAGAAGTCAGACGTGCTGATCTTGTACAGCGCCTCCCGGCTTTGGAAGATAAAGTTGTTCTGATTATCGATCCGGATATTGCGATAAATGGTTTGCAGCTGAGGGTAATCCCGGATGGTCGTCATCGCACCGTTATCCTGGATGCGGATCAGCTTTGCTCCCCGCTCGGAGTTGTCCAGCAAGGCGTAATTCGTATCGGTCACGTGCATGATGCGGGTTCCGTAGTCAAACTTGGTTATTGGATCCGAGTACGAATACGGATGATTCCGGTCATAGATGCCGTAGTTCGTGACGACCCATTTCCCATCGAAAGTGACAAAAACACGATCGTCCATAACTCCCGAAATATTGGCCTGGAAGCGATCCGTATCCTCCTCGAGGTTCCGGCTATAATAGACTTTCGACGAACTGGAGAAGGTACGATACGACGAGGCGACATAGTTCATGTCTTTATCGACGCTGCCGGCGACAATGGACTCTGCTCCGACAATATAGTTGTGCTCATACTCGGTGTTGTTGTACCACTGCTTCTCCGTCTTCGCTCCGTCCCAGGTGTACGATGTCTTCAGTGGCGTTCCGTTGGCGCTGTTCTGGTACTCCGCATAGTAGTAGAGATGGTCGGAGAAGGCTGTCGGCAAGCTGCCTGCATTCAAGTTCGGCGTCGTCCCCAGTACCGTAGGGTAGTCGACTTTGAACCATTTTCCGTTAGCATACACTTCTCCCCGTATGGCAAACGGGGCTCCGGCAGGATTGATAAAGGAATCGGCGTAGTAGCTTCTGATTTTGCTCGCATCGCCATTTTTCCGGGTGTGCACGATTCCCGTGTACAGATCAACCGCGACGATGCCTTCCAGTCCCGTTCGGCTGCCGATTTTTATCCCATCCCGATAAAAATCGTACGTGTAGGCATACGTAGTTTTATCGTAATTGGAGACGGCCGTGACGCCGCCAGATAAAAGGGCTGACTGCATGAAACCGGTAAAGGATCGATCATCGACCGGATTGCTGCGTACGGTCCGAGGATAGCCGTCGCTTCCCACCATGAAGAGCTCCGCCCGGTTGAACGTCGCCCATGGAGCAGCCAAGGCTCCATTCGCTGGATTGTAGGCCCAGGAAGAGAGTTTCGTATCGGCTCCAAAGTTGCTGTTCCCCCACTTGGCTCGATCCTCTGCCATCGTTTTCGTGCTGATCGGCACCGTCACGAGCGGCTCCGGCTCCAAGCTTTCGGACGTGACATCGAACGATACCTGCGGGGCGTCGTTGATGACCTCAAAGTCAAAGTAGCCTGTAGCCTCCTTGCCGTAGTCCTCTTTTACATACACTTTGAACCGGTACCGGCCGACTTTAGCCCCTTTGAAGTCGAACGTCTTGTCTGCTCGCATGGTGATGGCGACTTCGGGTTCAGAATAGTTCCCGTCGTTATTCGCATCGTAGCGGTACGAGACTTGGTTCACCACGATGGTGTCTCCGTCCGGAGAATAGCTGGTGTTTTTGAACGCCACGCTTGCATTCCTCAGCGCTGGACTCGGAAACTCCAGCTTGGGAACCGGCGGCATATCTTCGAGGACAGTAAGCATCTTTTCGGCCGGCTGAAGCGACTTCAAGCCTAAGCTGTCATAGACATCCAGCTTGATCTTGTACTCGCCCGGCGTGTCGTAGATTTCTCTGACGCCAGACCACTCGTCGCGAGCATGATCGATGGTCCGCCCTTTGATTGGACTGTAGCTGCTGTTCCCGTCAAATTTAGGGGAGTAGGGCCGGTCTTCTCGGATTTGAGATGGACCATTGATAATCGGAATCGGGTTGGGTGGCACGACATTGATGCTGGTGCATCCGCTGCCGGTAGCCCCCCACTGGTCACGGACGGTGGCACAGATGGAATAGAATCCGTTCTGATCCATCGTGACGTTCGGGTACTCCCACATCATCGTCTCTCCGCCGAAGCGATTCGGTAAGTCCCGAATCCATTGGCTCGAGCTGCCGGCAAAATCATAGCCTTCAAATGTCACGCTGTCTCCCGGATCAGGATCCGAAATGCTGAGCACGTTCAGGGTCAGACGATCATTTTGAGGCGTTGAGGAGACCGGTTTCGTCGGATCGCCGGACGGATCGATCCATCCGATTTTAATGACCGGCGGGCTATTCTTGGCCGGCCCGGTAATGGTCAGCGTCTTGGGGCCGACCTCTAATTCGCCGCAGCTCGTCTTGAGAATCATGTAGACTTGGAAGGTGCCGACGCCTAGAAGGGAAGGCCATTTCTCGAACGGATACGACGTCTCCGTGGAGTAGTTGTAGTACGCTGGGCTCGTATAGGTGTAGGGGCCCTGTTTAATCTGCCACGTATGTGAGACGTATGTACATTTGTTGAGGACAAAATCCTTGGGCTTCAAGGAGAAGGTGTCCCGGTAGGCGATGACGGGTTTAATGACGTCGAAGTCGCCCGTAAAGCTTTTTTGCTCTTCTTCATAGAAAAAGCTCACAAAGGCATTTTTCTGCGAAGCTGTAAAGTTGGCCGTGACACTACTGCCAGATGCCACGGTGTTGGAATAGCTCGAGTAGGACAAGCTATTCCCGATTACCTTCCCCCACTTCCCATCCGCTTGAACGGTTTTGGTGGTCGGGATAGGAGTTACCGCTGTGGCCTGCTCGTCCCGTAGCTCGTAGGAACCTGTCGCTCCTTTTCGAACCATATGGCGCACTTTAAGCTGCGCGCCGGTAATATCGTAGACGTAGTATAGATAAAGGGTTTTGAAGGATCCATCGTACGGAGAAAGCGCGTATTCGCCTCCAGTTGGGTTAGAGAAAGCGGTTGGAGGCGTTCCCGTCGTTGTCTTTACGTAGCCGGCGTAGCTATAACCGGCTGCATCCGGATGCACAGGCGCAAAGGATTTTCCCTTCGTCAGCTCGACGTCTTTGTCCGGAAAGACTCCGGATAGACTTTGGCCGTCTCGAGTGACATGCCGGATACGAGCAGATCCATCAGCCTTCTTCTGATAATACAGGTTGAAGAACTTCGTATCGTAGGATCCATCATAAACGAACGAACCTGGGTTGCCCTCAACGATTGAGCCGCCGCTAGGAACGGAGGTTTGACTTTGTTTGTAGCCCACGTATTCATAATTAGGGTTAGCGGCAGGCGTTAATGAAACGGACTCCCCCTTCTTCATGCCCTTGGATTGATCTGCGAAGCTTTCATCAATATTGGTTCCATCCGTAGTAAAGTGATGGACGTCCAGGTTTCCGTTCAATTCAAACTTGTACAAGATCGGGAAGTAATAGCGGTAGCCTTGGACATTTGGAGAGCAACCTCCACAAGCTTGTTCCTCGTTTCTAATGTCATAAATACCGTCTGACGTGAGCGTTCCAGTTATTTCTACATCGAATGAAATACTGCTTGTATCCACCCCGGATATATTTTTTACTATTGGAGTACTCGGGTTTTTTCCAATGTAAAGTTCATAACTTCTATAGTTATCATTTGGCCTGGAGTTGTTAAAATAATAAGTATCTTCACTTGAGTTACTATTAAAATTTACAACAGAGACACTCTTCACCGTCCTACCTGGGAAAGAAAATGAGTACGGTGCTACCAATTTCGCATTTTTAGCGTTGGGAGCATAGGTAGTCCATTCTCCAGCTGAATTGCTCCAAATATCAAAATACATAAAACCAACAGCATACCTCATCACACTATTAGGATTATTCATATCTTTGGTAGGCTGTATTGATGCGTTTCCTAAAGGTTTAGCCGATGCAGTTTGAGGAGAGACAAGGAACGCGGTACAAATTTGAAGAATAATTGAAAAAATTAATGTACAACTTAAAAATTTTCTAAATGAGATCACAATAATCACTCATTTCATTTTTTATCGTAGATAATCATATATTTGAAATCAATCCTCAATTCTAGAAAATTAATATCTTCTAGTTTAAGTTTGTCCCAGGTTTTATCATTCAAAGTAATACTATCTGTCCGAACGGAAATCTGATAATATTGCATTTTGTATTGACCCACCAATCTTGAAAATGGATCCACACTACCACGAAGCCTTGCTTTATAATCCGAAGATAATAGCATTAGCGTTAAACCAAGTGAAGATCTATCATTAGAAATAGTTTGTATATATTCTTCTCCTTTACTATTGGTGGTGTTATTAATTCTATACATCGTAATATTCCCAATTTGTAAAGGTAAATTTTCATTCTTAATTACTAAAGCCTCGGTTAGAGTAACTTTTTCATAATTATCAAACGACACAAGCAAATGTTCGCGTCCCTTATAATAAGAATCAAACCTATTTTTGATAGGCACAGGCTTCAAGACGTCTTCTGCCTTCGGAACGTCCTTGCTTCCGATCCATACAAACTGGTTGATGCTATCCCACTCCACTGCCTCGCCGAAGCTCTCCGAAATCACCCGAATCGGCACCATCGTTGATCCTGCAGAGATAAACGATGCCCCGATCCCGGTCAGGGCTTTACCGTTCACGACAACCCGTTTCGTTCCGATCGTGAGTTGAATCTTCTTGCTCTCCTTGGTGATCGTGACTTCTTTTCCCGAGTAGGCAACTTTGGCGCCCAACGTCTCTGATACAGCCCGGATGGGAACGAAAACAGAGCCGTCCTTGAGTTGCGCTTTGCCCCCTGGCGTCTTCACCTTTCTGGCATTAAACAGAACTTCCACTTGAAGCTTGGCTTTGTTCACTCCTGGGCTAGAGCTGGCATGTGCGGAGTCCGCAGAAACAAAGCTGCCCCCGACCACGACAGCAAGCGCAGTTACGCCCGATACAGCTTTCAGTACGGCTTTCCGAGTCACGTTTTTCCAATTCACAAAAATCCCTCCTGGACTGTTCTTACTTCTATTATAGTACGTATCCTAATGACACGCTACCATTTCTAGGAATAAACCCACCAAATTTTTCCGCAGCTCCGCCGCTTGAATCACGTGATGAAGTTGTATCCCTTCCACTCGTGCGCGCCTGTTCGGTAGACCGTCGTATCCATGCCTGGGAGTCGCAGAGAATATTGCGCTTCTCCAGCATCAATGGAAACGATGACCGTAGGATGCGTGATGGCCAAGGTATATTGACTGATGTGCTGCACATACAAGCACGGATATCCGGACAAGCAAGGAGCTTGATTAACCGAGTCATCATCAAAGAACTCTATCGTATAAGTGACCTGTTCCGATGCGTAGGAATTGCGCAGCGGCATGAAATCCGGATCAAGCTTGAGGTTCTGGCGGATCAGCGCTTCCGCTGCCTGAATGCCTTCCTCACGATTAAAAACGAATCGGCCGTCCGCGTACGCTTCCGGATCCATGTATTGAGCTGCAGCTGCAGCTGCTTCTTGAGCCGTGAATTTCACTTGCTCGGTCTGCAGCTCGTGCATGTCGAAATCGGCCTGAAAGACCGTAAAGGTCATGCAGAGAACAACCATGACTGCCCCCATGATGAACCACTTCATGGCATCAGGACCTCGCTTGCAACTTGCCCACGCCTCGTATACGTCGTCTGGTTGTCACTAGGCGAGATGCCCCAGTAGGAAGATAAGGCTATAATGCTCCGAATTGGAATCTTGACCTCGTAGTCGATAAATTCCTGGTCATTGAAATCGTCACGCCGGTATTTGGGCGTCATCGTTGCTTGAACAGCGATTTCGGTGACGGAAAGATTTGTCTTGGCCGCAATGTCCTTTTTCATGGCCAAGATACTATCCGGCGTGAATCTGCCGGTGACACGAGCCTCCTGGGCATATTTGTTGACGACGGTATCGACGTTGAGGCGAAGGGTATGATTGTAGGTCTGGAGCGACCATTGAACGGGGAAATAGAGAAGAATGACGAACATAACTGCCGCGGCCAGGAACTCCTTCATGAAAAACACCTCTCTTTGGAAAGAATCCTCCCGGCCCGCGAGCCGGAAGGATCTGATTCAGCTGCGCTCGTTAAGGCGTAGTTGGGGCTTGCTCAAGCGTTTTGAGTGTTGTAACTTGAGAGCCGCCGATGCGCTTGCCTTCAGCTTTTATCGTGTCGTTTCCGGATCCCGAGACGTAGGTGTTCAGAAGAACGACAATCAAAATGACCATAACAGCGGTAGCAAGAAATTCTTTCATGAGATAATTGCTCCTTTTAATGTAATTTGATTTATATTCAAGTGTTGTTACACATGAACGCTATTCAATTGAGCTTAATCCTTGAATCATATCAATAATGACGCCGACAACCATGAAGTTAAGAAGAATTACGGTGAGGGAAAGCATGCATATGCTGTAAATTAAATTACTCTTTCGCATGTTGTTCTTCATGCGTTCCGTTTCTCGTTGACGCCTCATGACTTCCTGGAAGAGTACCATCTGCTGCTTCATTTCAATCGGATTCAGCTCGTCAAGCTTTCGGATGATCGAAGCAAAAGACTGGGCTTCCGGTGTTCCGATCGATCGGCCGAAATACTCGCAGGCCTGGTCTTTTTGTCCCATCAGCCAGAGCTGCTGCATCTGGTTCAGCGTAGGCCGAATCTTATCCGTAAACTTTTTGAGCTGCTCCAGAATGAAGGCTGAACCAGGTGGGCGATCCGCTTTCGTTATAGCCAGGTTCTTGAGCTGACAGATGGCTCGGTAAAGCTCGTTGTTCTTCTGAGACTGCCGGAACTGCCCCAGTCGATCTACGGCAATTCGGAAAGGAGATGTCATGCCCATAACCTTTTCGGAAGGTGCTGTCACAAAGAAAAGAATCACGATAATAACCGGTGTGGTGTACGAGATCCTCTGGCCGCCGGCAATGGATGAGCCGATCGTCAGCAGCAGTAGGCCAAAAAAACCGACGTGCCGGAAGATCTGGTACTGGATGAGGTTGATCGTAATCCCCGCCTTGCCGATGAGGGAATTAAGCTCATGCACATCCAGATTCCGAACCATGATGTCCTGCACGATTTCCATGGGCCTTTTCCTCACGACGACCTTTTTGGCTTGTTCCATCGTAAGGAAGAAAATCATTCCCACAGCCGCATACCCGACAGCACAGACGAGGTAATACATCGCCTGAGCATTCATGCTTGTCCCCCCTAGATGTCGTTTTTAGGTCTCCTCAAGAAGACGAAAATGAGCAAATTAATAAACATGAAGAGCAGCACTAGAAGAAAGGATTGAATGCCGTACTTGGAGCCGAATTGGTAGCTGATGAACTTGGACCATGAGAAATCAAAGTAATGGACGATGGCAAAAACAGAGGCAATATAGCTCACTGGTGCCACAAACTTGATAATCATGAAGGACTCCGAATTCTCCTGATTCCCCTTCTCGTTGACGGCCTTGGCGTTGGTGAGCTCATCAAGAATGTCATCGAGGGCTTCCTTAACGTTGTCTCGGTATACGATCGCCAAGTAGATGTTGTTGGCCAGCAGTTCCGCCCAGTTGGTCCCAAACGTGTAGGAAAAGGTCTTCGTAAGTCGTTCGATTTCTAAGCTGCTCCCGTTCTCTTTCACGCCCATGCTAAGGCGGGAAAGAGCCCTCCTCGAATATTTGGAGGTCCGAACTCGAGGAATGGTCTTGTCGATAGCCTCCAGCATGTTGAGATGATTGAGCTTGTACTGTGCAATCAGCTCGCTGATGACGGCATCGCCTTCATAGCTGCTCCCGATACGGATACGTTGTCTCCAAACGAGCAGGATGAGTGTCGGCATACCCCCCACAAGTAGCGAGATGACAAGGGCATTTATGAGCCCGGTACTGGATCCACTTAAAAAGAGTAGAGTCATCGCCGCAAGGGCGACAGAAAAGACCACATAGCTGTAAACGACGAAGGGAGAACCCGCACCAATCGTGGATGAAAGGAAGAGCTCCATCTTCGTGTAGAATCGACCTTTGGGCCTCCATTTCTCCTCGTCCGCGCCGCGGAAGCGATTCCGTTGCCTTCTCCGGAAAAAGGATGGGACGACCAGCGGAGAGACCGCCAGCCAAGCGCAGCCGACCGTTAAGAAGTAGATGAGGTAACGCAACAGTGTTTCGTATGCCATGGGCTCCCCTACCTCCTCATGAGCTCGAGATAAGGCAGCAAGATCGTGTTGTCCTCTTGCATCGGAAACTGCTTCGCGAGATGCTGCAGCTGCTCATTGAAAGAGCGGAAGGCTTCAGGATCTTCCTCCATCCCGATTTCTTTCTTGTCCTCCCCAACGTCATGGGCAAACGTCCAGGAATCGGTATCGAAGTGATACTTCATAATGCGGTGCATGCTGATTTGCAGCGTCTTTGGGTTGTACCGAATTTCGTACACGCCCTTCAGACGCTTTTGACTCTTGTCCTTGAGCTGAATGAAATGGAAGACGTAATGGAATGCCTTTGCCACCTTGATGGTATTGGCATACACATCGCCTCCATAGGACTGCACGATCTCATTGGCGACGTCGTAACAGAAGTCTTCTGGCTGCGAGCTGTGGAACGTGTTCTTGACCCTGCGCGTCCCTTTATTCGCAGCCTGGACGGCGATGCGAAGCGCAACGCCGTCCCGTGCCTCGGCCATGTTGATGTAGTCGCCGTCCGATCGCATAAGGCTCTTTACGATCTGCTTCAGCTCATCCCCATCTGCGACCAGTTGAATCACGGGGGCATTCGGCATAATGACATGCAGCGGGATCTCCGGATCCGTTTCCACTTGAATGCCCTCTAGCGTCGGATCCTCGTGAGATTGCCACGTAATGAGCCAGGATGTCTTGGCCGTACGAACCGCGCCCACTTTGGAGACATTGAATCCGACCTTGACCATGGATTTCCAAAGATCAATGCTTTCTACCGGAATCGTGCCTTTGCGTGCAAACTCCTCGAAGCTGTACTGCTGTATGACGTATTTCCGGTAGATGATGACCGGTTCCTTGGCGATCTCTGAATCATAGATCGTGATCCGGTTACCATTCAGCATGTACACTTCGGTGTAGCCATTTCGCATCCGCTTGTCAGGTTCGTTAAGCATCAAAGCCGTGATAAGCTGCCGCATCCGATCGCGCTTCATCCGCTGTGGCTGCAGCTCCATCTTGCCTTCTCGCAAGAAGTAGATCCGTTCCCCGACCTGCTTGCATGAGGAGCTTTCGAGATCCTGAAGCCATTCGTCGACTCCGGCAAAGCCCCAGACTTCCGCAAATAATGCGGAGACAAGATCCTTGTACCAACTCGGAAACCATTCCCCGCTCAAGTCTTGTTGCTTCAAGATTTGTCGGATGCGGTCTTTGTACAGGCTCACCTCAGCTTCGTATCCGATGATGGCTTTCTTTTGCATTTGCAGCAGCTCATCGGAATCAGAGCCCTTTTCGTCCCATTCCTGGTCAAAGCTTTTTTTTACCTGCTCGCACAGGGCCGCAAAGGCATCCATTTGAGAGGTTCCGGGAAAGCGTGCTTTTTTCTTTGTAGGCGAGGATGCTATCTGGCCGGCCAGATACTCATCCAAATGAAATTCTGGATGCCGTTGCGCGATCATCGCATCCATCTCCCCAGCTTCGCTCGAATGCCCATGGACTCTGCTTCAAGTGGAATTTCCTGTCTTTCCGTGATCGTCTTGGCAATTGCCGCGACGGCCGCGTCATAACGAGGTTCTTGCCCCAAGAGAGTCTTGGTCTCAACCTCTGCCTGCCACCCTTTGAAATCCAGATGAGGGATTTCGGCAAGGATTTTTGCCCCGTATACTTCTTCAATCTGCTTGTCCCTTATATTGCTCGGGACATGCTTGTTTACGATCAGCTGCATCGTGTCGCGATCAATTTGCATCGGGAGGAAGATCTGGTCAGCAAGTCGGAGAAAACGGTCCTTCACATGAGCCTGCTGGGTCGTCACCGCATATCGATACGGCGACGATCGCAGAGCACCAATACAGAGTCCGCGCTCCACGTTGCTGCCGGCGTCGATAAGGATGATGTCGTAGTCTGCAGCTGCCAGCCTGACGATCGTCTCAACATGCCGCGGCTGGTAATACCTAAGATCGCTGATGATGGATGGACCTTGGACAAAGAAAAGGTTGTCGTACTTCCCTTTATAGGCAGCCTTTTTGAACTCTTCAGAGTCCAAAATGTCGTTGAACAGGCGGAATTTCAAGTGATCCATTCCGGCTCCTTTTCCATCCAGAAGATCATCCATGTATTGGACCGGGCTTTCTAAATGGACAACTAGTACCCTGGCTTGGGAATGCCGTGCGATGTACTCGCCAACCGAATCCACGGTCATGGTGGTGCCGACCTTGCTGTCAGCACCGAAGAACACATGCACCTTGCTGTCTGGAGCCGTAGCATCGTGGTGGGTTTCCAGAACGATCGCATCCGTAATCTGACTTTCCGTCATGAATGGAGGCAGCAGCCTTAAATTTAAAGATGCTTCAATTTCTTCGCGTTGCTGCAGCATGGCTTCCGTCAGAATATAGAAACAGTGGATGGGCTCAGCTCGTTTTTGAAGCACCAGTTTCAGGTCCAGATAAGATACGTCCTTGCCATCGACCACGAGGACATCCGTATCTCCTGTTACAGATTCTCCATCGAATTTTGAAACGTTGAACCGACCAGAGCCAGCCAGCGTTTCGTAAAGGGGCACATTGCGGGACCAGAGTTGAACATTCATGCTTTACTCACCTTCCTGGTACATGATGAGGAATTTGCTGCCTGCCTCAATGTATTGTTCGAGCTTGTTCACGTCATCCACAGAGACGACGACTTCGATGTCTCGAATGACAGATGTTCCATCTTTCCGGTCCATGGAGCTAATGCTCTGCACCTCCCGGTTGGAACTGTCCTTCACGTAGGCAACCGTTGCTTTTAGGACAATTTCGCCAGCTTTGCCGGCAACTGCTCCTGCGGCTTTCGGGTCGTACGTCTCGGGTAGCTCGCTTGCGTCACCTTCCGCTGGCTCAGGTGACGGCGACGGAACCACGGACGGGTCATTTGCAGCAGCGTCTGCTTGCTTCTCGCGCTCGAGCACGGAACGAGGGATTTCCTTCAGAACGATTTTATCGCGGGCTCGAAGCGTGTTCGGAAGAGCATAAACCCATTCATTGGGGATCTTCATCATGAATTGGTCGCTTGTCGTCACGAGCTCAGCGTCCTCAAAAAAGGTGGGGCTCAGCTGTGCCTTGAAAGGGATGTACTGCTTGGCGACTTTGCCGACGATGAGCGATGGATCCGTAATGACCGTGTCAATTACCGTATCTTTAGGAACTTTGGCATAATACCAGTCCCCGTCCGATATTTGATCGCCTCGAGCAGCTTCACCCGTGAGCATGACCACTTGTTCGGAAAAGAACATCTCGCGCCCCTTCGTCTCAAACCAAAGCTGAAAAACAATAAGTCCGGCCAGCAAAACCAAGCCGAGCAACGGCAAACCGCGCTGCATAATCGTGCGAATCAATCGAGCTCCTCCTTCAAGTAGTTGATTCCATATCTTAGTGATGTTACCATCATAGCACACATAAGTTATTAGTGTAATACCTTATTAATGTATTCGTTTATACTTTGCTGAACTCCTCTTTCCGGGTTCTTGTTAAAATGGGCGTATTCGCTGCGCTCATTAATCAACCGGGAGGAAAGCACATTGAACCGAAAGGATGTGAAGAGAAAAGTGTACTCCGATCCCGCCCTCAAAGAGAACAAACAATGGACGATATACACGACAAATGAAATCTATAAAAAATACAAAATGACCCATCTCATGGGTGAACATGGACTCATGGAATTGGTCAACGAAGCCCTGCACATGTACATCACGCTCTTTCCCCATTTGGAAGAAATCCGGAAGGAAGCTGCTGAAAAAGAGCTCCCACTGACGGCCTATATGGAGTTTATCCTTGAGGAAAGAATGAAAAATGGTTCTTAATGCACACGAGTAGGTCTAGATGACTAATCTATTTGTCGGAATATGCCAAATAAAAAATGAGGGGTCGCGTTAAGCGTTCCCTCATTTTTTTTGTGCGAGGCGTTCGATGC
This sequence comes from Paenibacillus pasadenensis, assembly GCF_002864175.1. Lineage (NCBI taxonomy): Bacteria > Bacillati > Bacillota > Bacilli > Caryophanales > Paenibacillaceae > Paenibacillus > Paenibacillus pasadenensis. Next base: position 24,962 of record NZ_NFEZ01000005.1, read on the forward strand.
GAAGCAGCAGCTCCTCGTTTGTAAAAGGTGCCACCAGACAATCGTCCACGCCAACGTTGATAACCGATAGCAGATCCGGATCTTTATCACGCGTGACAATCATGAGTGCGCCGGCATATTGAGATCGAATATCCGCTACTCGGTCCAGATCATTTATTTCAAGCTCCATTACAACCAGATCATACAACTCCTGGTGCAGGACGCGCTGCGTTTCATTGAAGGTACTGGCCACATAAACACGACCTGCCTTCCCTTTAAGCAATCCCTGTAGCTCGTGCTGACGCTCGCTCGTCTGGCAGCTAATTAACACCGCAGCCGACTTGAGGCCCCGCTCGGCGTCTTTCCCGCCTCCCATGATACGATTTCTGCCAGCCCGCTTGGCCTCATATAGCAGCAGATCGCTTTCCTTTAACCACCCTCCTGGAGAAAGCCCCTCATGCCACTTGGCTACCCCCGCCGAGAAGGTGCAGTAGTACGGACTCCCCTCCACGAGAGACGTTTCCCGTACCAACTGGAGCAAGCGATTCATTTCCCGTTTCGCTGCTTCCGCGTCCGTTTCAGGAAACAGGATGACGAATTCTTCTCCACCCAGACGGATTACAAAATCGGCTGGCCGCTTATGCTGCTCCAGGAGACAGGCTAGTCCGATAAGAACAGAATCCCCGAAGGCATGACCATAGGTATCATTGATCTGCTTAAACCGGTCAATATCCAATAAGGCGATGACTAGAGGGGTTTGATAATGCTGTGCCCTTTTAATGAGAACGGGGGCCATCGCATCAAAGTAGCGCCGATTAAAAGCACCGGTCAATGGATCACGATAGGCAAGCTGCTCCACTTTCCTCAAACTGGTTTCTACGCGAGAGAAACAAGCTTCAAAATCGTCTTGCGTAGAGGCAGCTGGAAGATAAAAATCAGCGCCAGCTTGGATAAAAGCCGTACGATCCGTGGCATTGGATCCAAAGGCAATGCACGGCAGATCAGTAATTGCCGCATCGCTTCGAGCCAGCTCAAAGGCATCCACAGATCCTGCGAACAAAAGTACATCTATACGATTCAGTTCCGTGTGTCGCCTGGCATCTTCAACTGTATGACAATGAAATACATTGTAATACAAAGGATCTAAGGATTCGAGAACGCCCAGGGACGGCTGGCCTGGAGAAGAGAAGAAAAGGATATTCGTCATCTTCCCTTCCCCCCTGTTTTACGTTGCCACCAGTTGCCGAGACCTTTCGACGATGGCCGTTCAAGAACGAACCCTTTGGGGATGATTTCTCTTAATAACGAAAAGTAAGCATCCGTGTACTTGGCCACGAGATCCACGTTACCGTCAAAAATGGTTTTGCCCTCCCATGATGCCTGCACCATGTCATCCTGCGACAGTAAGGGCAGCATGGTCTCTACTGGGTAGGGAAGTGAATGAATCCACTCTTTGAGCCGAGCTGCCTTGGCTGCAGGAACCATGTTGGCAATCATTTTCACTTTACCGCCCAAATTGGTGCTTAGGAACGCTCGATTTTGACGAGCCTCTTGGCTTACAAGACGCGCTGGATCTGGGCCGGCAACCAGAAGTACATGATCGGCTTGCTTCAGCACGTCGAGCATGCCAGGAAGCCTCCAGCCGGTAGACAGGTCAAGTATTGTCACTGCATGCTTGATGGCATAAAGACTACGCGCCATGTGCTCCCCTGTCCATTCGGAAAGCGAACCGCTTGCCGGATCTGCCGGCATCCAGGTGATGAAGCCTTCCTGCCATTCTGCGTCCCGCTTGACCTGGTTGGCCATGACTTGAGGATAGAGAAACGAGTAATTACGAGGCACCTGTCTGGATCCATCCAGAGCCATATAGAGGTAAGGGTCACAGGAGGGATGTTCGAGCACGCACGTGTCAACCCTGATTGCATCGAGTACCTTGGCCAAAGCGATCGCAGCGAAAGAGGAGCCTGCTCCCCCGTACAAGCTCCCGATTACGATTAGCTGTCGAGGCATGGTTTTGAGGACGGGAACAGCAACCTGCCGTTCTACTTCAACCGGAACAGGAACTTCAACTCGAATCTCCACGGGCTTTTCCACGATTTTTTCGACGGTACGAATCACTTCTCGATCGATATATTTGGGCACCTCTCGATCGACGTAGACGATCTTGGAATCGTGTGCCTGATGCTTGATTTCAGGAGAATGTAAGGCCGCCTGGTCTTCAAGAGGTAAAGCGGGTTTAGAAGTGACGATATCCGGTTTCTGCTTAACGGTGGGAGGGGTAGGCTTCGAAGAAGCCGCGGCGCTACTCTGCGCCGCCCCCCCACCTACAGCCTGAGACAGACTCTGCTGCAGCTCTTCAAAGTTACCGGTAAAGACTACATGTGGAATGCCGGCTTCGTGGAGAACTTGTTCTGCTCGCTCTCTCCAGTGAAGAGAACGATCGAGGACAACCAGGTCAATGTCGTCCCCTAGAATGATTTCCTGCAGCTCCCGAAAGAGTGGGACGTTCGGAAGAATTTCAAACCGAGATCCGTACATGCCTTGGATCTTCTTGAAGACGGGATCCAGCTTGACCGCGACGAGCATTCTCATGCGTTGTAACTCCTTTCATTAACGTGCCCTGGTTCTTACCGGACCACGCTCTTTCTGACGTTGTTCTGCTTTCATTTTGCTGTACGCTTTAATCTCGTCTTCCACCGTCCTTTCTTTCTCCGGAAGGGGGTTTTTCGCTCGTTCATCCGCCCGAATGGCCCGAAGATCATCGTTCCAGTCTTTGCCTTTCGGAAAGATTTTCTTTACATAGATGGAGCGCTCGCCTCCGTCGCGGCTGTACCTTTCCTCAATTAGGTCACTGGCTTCTCGACCCTTAATTTCATTGGGCTTCGTCGCTTGGTCGTTATTGAGCGCGGTAACGATATTCTTCACGTGAGGCTGATCGCGCAGGTATTGCTTCAGGGCTGTGTCATGTACCCCTCCTAAAGCCAGAATGGCCACCTGGGAAGGATCCTTGCCGTGGTACTTTAGTAAGCTGGCATAAGACAAGGCCTCAATCGGAGATTCAACGAGAATCACGTTCGTACTCGAACGGTTTCCGTAGAAATAGGGATACTTGGCATCGCTCGCCGGCTGCTCAAAGATGATCTTATAATCGGACAGCGTCGTGCGCTTTTGCGCCCACCGCGGCTCTTCTGATTTCGGTTCCTTACCAACAAAAACAGCATTGTGATGCTCTTTGTCCTCGTACAGGTTCCCCTTCTTAATTTCATTGAGCACGATGTCCGTGTCGAGCCCTCTCGTTTTGGTCAAGTAAGCAATGACCCGGCGGAAGCTGTCGTTTCGTTCCGGAAGCTTGAAAGGCTCTTTCGGTTCCTCTGACGACTTAAAGGTTTCCCGTTGACTTAGCTCCAGCTTGCGATCGAGTAATTTGGCAGCAGCATCCTTAAACGGAATTTTCTCAAACTCGACCAGGAAGTCGAGGGTATTCCCTCCTTGCCCCGTCGATCGTTGGTTCCACATGTTATCGCGAACCATGAGTCCGCCGAACCCCCGAACTCGAAGCTGATTTCCATCCGGCTCGAGGCGCCAGGGCTCTATCCGTCCTTCAGCACGGGCATGCTCGTTTTCCTTCTGCAGATAATCTACCAGGCTCGTCTGCCTGGCCTTGCGCACATCATCATTTGAAAGCTTGGCCATCGTTACCCCTCCTTGGAAATCATATCAAGCGCAGCTGCAGCTGATGCAGGTGCAGCTGCTTTCTGAGATCCAGCCCCCTCCAGCTGGTCAAACAGATCCGATAGCGTCGACGAGGGTGAAGCACCTGGCTGCGATTCGTTCAAACCTTCATCCATCTGGCCCGACGTCGCTAGATTATCTTCAGCGTTGTGCTCGGCGGCAGGCAAGGCAAGCATGTCATCATCGGGCTCGGAAAGCTCTTTTATGTCCTTGCTAAGCGATTCATTAGCCAGGTCCGCAGGGAATGCTTCTGGCACTACCTCAACTGTCTGAATCACAACGGGTACTTCTGCAGGGACCAGATTCTCATCTTGGTTTTGGAGAATAGGTTCTTCTTCAGGTAACTCAGCGAATGCCTCACTCGATTCGTGTAGAACGGGTGGAATCATCCATTCAATTGATCCTGCTTGGATTGGTTCGTCGTCCGAGGATTCAGTTTCCGAAGCATAGAGGGCATCCAGGATGCGCTCAGCTGGCGAAGAAGACGAGACAGCGTCCATGCTCTCCTTGAAATTCGTCGTGGCAGCGACTGGATCCACTTCAGACTCCTGGAGAATTAATCCGCAAACCCGGTTGTAATCCGACTGGCTGAAGAGTTGAAACCCTCGTTGAGGAGGAGGCACCATAGCCTTCGGATCAAGCTTTTGGTACCCCTTTGCGTTGGGGTGTTCTGTGAAACGAGTTTTAGTCGTCTTGAACGGGTTGCCTCCATTTTGAAGGATGATGTTGGTTCGACGGGATTTCTTGCGGAGCTCATCCGGAGTGATGAGCCTGCGTCCATGGTATTGTTGGGATTCGCTCCCGCCGTTACCAGTAATGAGCGGCGAATGCTGCTGCTGCGACGTCGATACAATCTTGATAGTCCCATCGCCGATGTCCGTTGACATTTCTTCGGCCGTCTTCTTGTCGTTTGTTCCCAAAAACACGACCGTATCAAAGTTCTGCAGGATAGCGTCCGTGTCATCCTTGTACAGCTTATAGAGCTGGGACTTTGCTTGGACAAGGATCTGCAGCGAGATGCCAAGTCCACGCATAACCCCGGTCCGCTCGGAAAGCATTGGAATCTTGCCGATGTTGACGAACTCATCTCCAATGATTTTGACTCCGACGGGACATGTGCCGCCGTTATCATCTGCCACTCGCCAGAGCTGCTGGAAGAGCTGATCGAAGAACAAGCTGGTAAGAGAAGCGAATGTCGTATCCGCCGTAGGAATGATAAGGAACAAAGCCGATTTCTTTTTCCCGAGATGGTCAAAACGGAAGTCACTTTGACTGGTTAGCTGTTGGATGTCATTGTAGCCGAACAGCGAAAGCTGTGTTCCGAATCCGATGAGGATACCGGCCCGGGTTTCCGCCGGCGCGACACGGAAAATATTGTACCGGGCAACAGCGGGATGGTTGTAGGGCAACGCATCGAACAGAGTATTCAACGTCTCTTCGTCGCGCCCATAAGTAAGCCCGATGTGCAGCACGTTCGCCAGGTTGCATTGTTCGGCCGGCAGCTCATGCTTCACGAATAAAATGATGGCAGACATGAGGGCTTTTTCCGCTTTGGGCCAGAATGGATCTCCCTGGTGTCCATCCGTAGGGACGAGCAAATTAGATAGCTTTTCTGCGTCAAGGTCCTTATCGACGTAATCCATCGCATTCCAGCGATGACTGGCCTTCATCGTCACAAGGTTGAAGCAGTACACATCGTAGCCAGCCTGCTCGAGCGAGTGTGCGGTGTAGGTATAGTGCTCTCCCTTGGGATCAATCACAACCAGGGAGCTCTCTACCGGTAAGTTCCGGTTCTTGGCCGTCTGGATACGCTTCTTCGTACGAAGATCCACCGGATCCATCGCATGAAAGATTTGAGGCATAACGTAGGTTTGACCCTTACCGATACCGGAGTTACCGTAGATCAGGACATTCTGGTTAAGCTCGGAGTCCGGTGGAAGCGTAATATAACCGCCGTTACCGAATGCTTTTTGCTCGATGCCCAGAATGACGCCTGAACCGTTCAGCTCATTGACCGGGCTGCCGCTGATCTCTCCTTTGCGAAAAACTTCACGCCGGCGCGCCCAACGAGCTGAACCATGAGATCCGTAGTTGGACGCTTCCTTGAATTTCCCCTGAGTCCACTCTTTAATGAATGGGCGTAAAAAGAGGAAGGCCGGAAGGAATGCCAAGGTCCACGTCCATTTAGCTTGCTCGCGTTCGAATGGACCAAATGGCCAAACCGAGATGAGAACAGAATCAAAATGGTAAATTGCAGATCTTGTATGGGTGAGATATTGAGCTAGCTCCCCCTCTGGTTCAAAGGAGAACGGCATTTGGGCAAATGCGAGGATAACGCCGACTAATGTTCCGATGATCCAAAGATGAAGGAATATGTATCCTCCAGCTCGGAGTCCATGCTTGACATACTTGTTCATGAATGGGCCAATGCCCCCTTTCTTGGTTACCTACCTCGACTCTCCTTAGACTTGCGATCGCGTTCTTGCTCATCACGTTCCACGTTTCGAGAAATGCGATCGAGAAGCTTCTGATGTTGTCGATCAATCTCAGCCTCATTACGCCGAATGCCTGCGCTGATTTGCTTGAGGGCCGACTTCATGACGCCTTGGGCAATGGAACTCTCTATGCCTCGCCTGCTTGCTCGTTCACGCCGGGACTGCTTAGACGGGTCCGCTTCTCTTCCATCTCGCGTCTTCCAAGGATAAGAAGAATCATCTATATTGAGCCGTTTGCATAATTGACGGTAGTCCTTCACAGAAAGCAACGGGGTTCTGCCCCATGCTGCCGTCTCCTGAAATTCCTCATGTTTCCGTTGAACGATTTGCTTGATCTTGTCCGGATCGATATCCGATCCTGTACGTAAACTCCAGTCCTGAATAATCTGCTCCGCCTCTTCAGGACTTCTGGTTGATAGCAGCAACGTAGCCATCTGGCCGACCGTGCCAGCAAGCACGTCACGTTCTCCATAGAAGCGGGCGAGTTCTTCCGGCTTGGCTGTTACCTGCTCCCGGCCGTATTGTTCCAAATCAGCTGTAGTGTAGTTGAGCCGATTCATGACGTCCTTGATCCCGTCATCTCCGTAAGCCAATCGCAACATATGAGCACCTGTGTATGTCAGCGCATGATCGCATTCCGTCTCATACTCTTTTTCAATTCGCCAGTTCGGAATCGGCGGAAGCTTCAATCGAGCGATCACATCGGCACAATCCTCCTTTGTCAAACCAAGCTCATGACAATCATGCAGCACCTTTAGGGCCAGCCTCTCATTCAAGCTATCGACACGACCGGTAGCGCCTTGTATAGTCCATACCGCCCGCTCCGCTCGATTAAGATCAATCTCAACGTGGCCATGCTGACCAATTTCATAAGCCGCTTTTAGAATGGTCTGGCTGAATCGCTCCAGCATATCTGCCTTTGCCTTCGACACCGCTTCGTCTCGTTGCTCTGCTTGTGAGCTATAGGGTTCTGCAAGTGCTCCAGACGCCTCCTCGTACGCATGGCGCAGAGGATTAAACTGTGGTTGCTGGTACATCCATGCTGCGACTTCGCTTACCTGTCGTTTGACTGAGTCAGGCATGAATTTCAGCATTAGCCGGCCTTTGCCCGGAAGTTCCGCCTGGATGGACTTCAGCTTCTGGACCAAGTAATCACGCTGATCGTTCTCAAGGCGCGGGGAGAGCATCTCTTCGGTCCGATCAGAGAGATCATGAAGCTGCTTCGCTTCCTTCCATTGTCTGTTCCATGTTCGGGAAAAATCGACCGCTTCCCGCAAGCTAGAAATTCCAAGCTGCCGCATTGCGTCACGCTTGACCGTTTTTTCCTTCGTTAGGAGATCGCGATCCGCAGCGTAAATCTTGTTGACGAAAACACGCTTCATCTTGCGCTGGAGCTCTTTCGTTACAACCCCCTTCCTCCGCTTTGGATGCTTCTCCCAAAAAATTACATGCGCATGAGGATGACCCGCTTCCGGATGGTAGGCAGCCACCCATCTTAAATTGCTAGGCTGAATTCCCATAAGTTCAGTCATTTCCGGCATATTCTGCTTAATCGTCTCTTCCCAGGCCTGCCGGTTTAGCATTTCAAGCCTTGTTGCATCATCCTCATGAAGACTTAGGATAAGCCTCCATGCAATGCCTTTGTGCTCCAAGAGCTCTTTCTGGATTTCATCCAGTTCGACCTCATCCTCTCCAGAGGAAAACAGTCCGTGGCTATTTGGCCTTTCGTGAGCATACCCAACATGATGCGCTGCCGTCCCGGGTACTGGACGCTCCGAACCGCCTAAATCCGGAACCTGTTTTGGCTTGTCTAGATCATGGCCGAGATCGACCCCTGGTCTTGTCGCAATGTAACGTACATGGGCGCTGTTCTTGCCTGCGCTCCCCGGTCGGTCTGGCAAGTAAAACGAAAGCTTGAAAACAAATGGAGCCCGGTATCGCATTGGAGTCATTCCTTGCTGGTGAGGTAATTGGCTGCTCGTGCTTCCGAATCACGAAAGATGGATACGGCATCTTGGCCAGCGTGATTAAGTTCGACAACCTGCATGTACATCGCCGTGGCAGAAGCTTTGGTAGTCTTGGAAATCATTTTCGCCATGCGGTTGAATTGAGGCGTGACTTCATCCTGAATGAGTTTTCGAAGCATCTTCATTGTCGCATCGGTTCCTTCCACGGCCCCCTGCTGAGATAGCATCATTTCGCAAGCCAATTCAATTAGCTCTGTACGGCTTCTGTTCTCGAGCTTGGCTTGTGCATCGAGCCGAGCTACCAAATCAGGCTTCATCTTCAGTTGAACACGCTTAAAGCTCATGTGATCCCCTCTCTATCCAGTACACATCACTGGACACACGGTTAAATATGGATATTATAAGTTTATCAAAAAAACGTACACACGAATAGACACACATACCGATAGAAGTGTGTACGTTAGTACACACGCTTAAAAATCATTATTTACGCGGCTTTGCCGCGTATATGTGACATCGGGTGTGTACGTTAGTACACACCCCCTTATCCTGCCTTCCTCATTCGTACCTCATTCGTCGGTGCCTGCGCCCACGGCTTCGCCGCATTCGCCGGCCTCCGGCCTTTGGCCGGGCATGGCTGGCGAGAAAGGGGACCGACCCCCGGATCGCATCCGCCTGCCTCCGGCCAATGGCCGGGCATGGCTGGCGAGAAGGGGGAGGCTCAAGGATCTCCGCAACGTATGCGCGGCTTGCGCAAACCAGATGGAGACAGCTGCCTTTCTAGATCCCCGTCTAGAGTCCTCCCAATTATTGAGTTACAAAAATCAAAAGCAATTAGAAATCCACATAGATCCTACCTTGAATTGATAATCTGATGCCATTTTGAGAAGTAAAAATCAATTCATCTGTCATACATTTGTATGACTTATGTAATACATTGATAAATAAGGACTTTCGCTTGTGTAGTCCTTTGTCATACGATTGTAATACTATTGTCTTACATATCGTATGACAATGTCATACAGCAGCTCTATATTAACATGGAAATAAAAGAAGCCCCTCATGTGAGTAGGCTTCTTCTTTGAATCATTCCTTCGCTTTAATACCCAGCCGTTTCCTTTCCGTCGCTAGGCTACAGCTGCCGGCATCTACGCATAAAAACACCGGCTCTCCGTCTATTTCATCTTCCTTCTCGACCTCCATCTCATCCCGATGGCAGTAGTCGCAGCGCCCCCTCATGAAAGTCCTCCCTCCTTTTGCTTCCGGATCCGTTCGAGCAGCTGGGGCTGATCTGCGGTTTGGATCTTGACCTCAACGATTAAGTCATGGAAGGTTTTGCTGATCTCATCCATGGCGTATCCGCTCAATAGAAACTCAAGCGATAGAGACTGCAGCATGGCATTGAGGATGCTCAGTCTTTCGCTAAGGCTGATTTGTCCATGGGCAATTGCTTCTACCTCTCTGGGTCCAGATGTAGATCCAAACGTATAGCCTGCGATGAAGCCAGCAGCTTCATAAGCGTAGTCCTGGCCGTCATCATCTTGAACAAAAATTCGTGCCACTCCATTCACCTCCAGCGTATTGGAAAATACTGTTCGTCATATTACGACTCATCTCCTTCTCCTTCGAGCCATGACTGCACCGTGGACGCTCCTCCCTCCAGGTAACATCGGCCGGCGATTTTCCGGCCGCAGCCGTGCGGGGAGTGCTCTTCTCCCCGCACGGCTGCCGATTTCGAAAAATATCGACATAACAAGATTGCGGAAGGTCCCCTTGTTAGGGGGGCCTTCCTTTTCCACTAGCTGGCCTTCACCTCATTTCCCTGGGTATACTCGACCTGGGTGCCTAGGATGAGATCAGCGGCTTTTTGTGCCGCGCTTGATGCTGTCACGATTAGTCGGCTATCACCGCGTAGCGCCGAGATCCAACTTTTCAGATAGGCCGCGCTGTTGTCGAGCGTCACATGCTCGATTCCGGCAACACCGCAAAGCATGGCCGCGCCCACTTCGGCTATCAGCTCCTCTTTGCTATAGGCCTTGTCCCCAAAGACCTTTCCCTTTTCGCGCTTTAACCGGCTCTCATGTCCTGTGCTGTGGACCAGCTCATGAAACAACGTGCAGTAGTATTCCTCCGCGCACCTGTAATCGGATAATGGCGGAACCGAGACTCGATCAAAGAAGGGCTCGTAGTAAGCTCGACCGCTTGCGAATCTCAGTTCCGGTCCCCCGACAAATCCCGCGGCAATCGCTTCGGCGGCTTGAATCGGATCCAGTTCCTCCCCTTCTTCCTCTTCTTCCTCGATAGGCTGGATCTTGCTTGTCAGCCCTTCGCATTGGGTCTCAATGTTGAAGACCCTAAATTGCTTGTAAACCGGGATTTTTTCGATATCGCCATCTTCATTCTCCTTTTCAACTTTATTGAAAAAAATGACGATTGAAGATTTAGCCCCTAGCTTTACATTTCCTCCAGCTGCTTCGACTTGATTGTACGTTGCCCACTCGCCAGACCAGTCGAGAAGCAGCTGATTTACGCCGCGGTACAATTTGCCTGTGTTCCAGTTACGAGCGCCGCCGGCCTGCTTGCCGTTCTTCCAGGGGCGAACCCAAGGAACTACCCCGGCCTCCAGCTTGGCAATGATTGCTTCCGTAACCAGTTCGTACACGCTCTTCTTCATGTTGTTCGCTCCTTTGTGGTTGTCTTCCGTATAGTCCTATTATAACACGTATCTATTAGATACGTAACTATTTAAGTCTGATTATGGAAGGATTGTCTGTTTCACTTTTTCCCAGCCCAGCCAGACGGATCTGACCCTTAAAAATGATATCAAGGAGCAGAACAGATTCTGCCCCTTCTTGATCTAGCCACTAATAATCCATTCAAGAAGCTCTCGTGCGGCGGCATTGGCTAGCACTTTCCCAGCGAATCTAGCCCAGCGTTTCCATGCTTTTCTCATTTCCTCACCTCCAGTTAATAGGGCACCTATTGGGCTAATCTACAAGCGTAGAATAGAACGCAAGCTGAAATTTCTATCACGTTGCCCCTCATCTGTAAAAGTGAGTTCATCCTGTCGTCTTGCTTTGTTTTGGTTCAGCCCTTGTTTTGAGCTTGTGATCGTCGGCTCTTGAACTTCGGCCTTTGATCTTCCGCGCCGCCGGGTACCCACGGTTTCAGCTGCAGCGGGTTTCTGCAGCTGAAAAACCCCCCAATGGAACCGGTGAATTTCCGGGTCGCTTGGGGGGTTAGTGGGTGGCGGGGTTTCGCGGCCAAATGCCTGTTTATTGATTTTGTCTTGTGTAAGAGGAAAAATCATACTTTTGTATAATTTGTAAGGAAGAAACTTTCATGTTAGGAGATAAAATCATGATAGCTAAGGATGACTTTCTCGCTTTAAGTCATGAGCAAAAAATTGAGACCTATATCGAACTACGAAAAAGCCATAAAATACGAGACATTGTTGAGGCTTGGGAGTTTAATAATGCGGCATCGCTTTACCAGCTGCTTCGGCAGGTTAAAATCTACGAACAAGTCATCTTCAAGCAGCAGCTGTTTCGTCAGATACTGTCTCCAGCCTCCTCATTGCCAAGTGAACCGACTTCAGGAAAGAGCCCTGTCCAGCAAACCCGTCCCGCGGCTCAACCTGTCTATGGGTTTACATATGCCCTGAATCACGATGAGATGGACACGCAGAACCTGGCAGATCGACTAGAGCGAGTCGCTGCATACCTAAGACACGAAACCGGCCTGGTGCGAATCGCGTTGAGTCTGTCAGGAAGCAGCTCCGGTCCGGACGAACCTGTGGAAAGCTGAAGCGACACAAAAAGCCCCTCTCTGCAGAGGGGCTTTTGCAATGGCTGCTTAAGCGGTACGGCAGATCAGACGCCTTAATGTTGTCGGCCAAACGGTATCATGGATAGGATCCTCCGAGTCTGGTTCGATTTGCGGAAGACCATCAGAGTGAAGACGGATGACGTCCCACTGGATGAACGAACGGCCTTTATTGGCTGCGGGGCTTGTAATGACCTGCGTCACTTCGCCGAGGCGCAGTTGACGCGTCTCCAAGTGAAAGTACTCCAAGAGACAGCCAGGCTGTATGCTATCGGACATCGCCTGGGCCAGTCGAGCCTGATCCACAAGGTAGACCACGTCTCCATAGTACTCCAGCTCCTTTGGGCGCTCCCCTGAAGCCAGAGACGAAGGCCCCTGCTGCTCCCGCAGCCACGCATCACGGTCAAACCAGGAAACGCTACCAGCGGGCCAGGGGGTGCCTTGTACGTCCATTCGAGATGGATGAGAAGCCACATTCACATACGGGCGATCGAGCCTTTGGTAAACGCGCCCATCCGGCGCCTGAAGACCAGGGACGTTGGCCACGATCGGGATAATGGTCCACATATAAAACTCGATACGTCCAGTCACAAGCCGTTTTGGCTTCGGTTCGATGGGAAGGCGCGCAAAGCCACTTGAAAGCCTACCAGCATCCTTCCAGAGCGTCAGGACCCGATCCGCATCCTGCTCTCGGGCATAGGAGTGATCCATGACAACTTTAACCACTTCTTGGAGCTCAGCTTGGCCGATCGAGTAGGCCAGTCTAGAGCTTTCATAACGAACAAGGGCAATGACCCATCTTTCTGGATTCATGACAGTTCCTCCTCGAGGGATTGAATTAGCGATCACTAAAAGCGATTGAAGAAGAGCGACTTCAGCGGGGCCGGGAAAAAGAAAAGATGGCCGCATTTAGAGAATCGCGCCGATGAGACGTGAAGATGGTCGGCGGAGGATTGACTCTGACACACCGCTATAAATTGAGAATTGAATCTCAAAATTTAACGCCGAAAATCCTCTAAGTATTGATCGAACTTGGACATCTCTTTTTCACTGATGGCACGACGATTTAATAACGCTGCCATATGTGCAGCTTCTGGTGCTGTCAGGCGGATGCTTTGGCCGTGGTGATCGACCTTGAGAACAAGGATGGGACCCACGATAATATCCACCAGTCTTCCACCGCTGACAAGCTTAATATTGGGCTTGAGGTCAGGGAGGAACTTCCCCTCCTTATGGAAGACGAAAGAGAATTCGTCGTTGATGCCCACGCGATGGATTTCGATAAGTCCCCCGATGAACTTCTGCTGGGAATCCAAGCTGATGCGTGGCCATTCTACGATCCTCGCATCCTCGAGCGGTTGCTTGGTCACAACATAGAGACGAAAAGACTGGGTAACCAAGTGCAGGTGTCGGTTTCTCGCATATACAGCTTTCTTCATATGAATCTCTCCTAACGTATGACAGATGTATGACTATGTAATACGGACCACTCTGGCGGTGAATCCTCTACAGGAGCCCCTGCGCAGATGCGGCGCCGGGTCGGTAACTGCTGGATACCGTGATTGTCCAGCGGTGGGTGGTAGCCGGATTTACGCGGCGATGGCGCTCATGCTGCGTTCCTAGTGGCTTGTAGCTCGGCCTCCGCGCCTGCAATCTCCCCATTAATCCAGGTCAGTCCAGCGTCGGACAGCAGCCCGGAACGTTTCATTTCCCGGAGCCTTGCGATGTGCCGAGCAATCTCAGCTCTTACATTTAATGGCATGGTTAGCCCTCCTAAGGTCAAGTTTGGGTTGCATCGATTCGTACATCCAGCCGGCCAGTTCGAATTGCGTGCTGCACTTTTCGGTCGCAGCGCCTCCGGCAGGTGGCCAGGTGTACGATGCGCTGCTGCTCTGGTTCCGTTACGACCATCGGGCGGCAAGCTGCAGGAAGCGCGGTTGCTCCCGATCCTTCAGCGCCATCTGCCGGCCAGTGCGGAACGAGTGACGCTTCCGTTCGTGTCACAGCGGCGCCGTCGACTGGCCGTTGCAGAAAGAGCGGCGCTCCGGATCCTGAGCGCCATCTGCCGGCCAGTGCGGAACGAGCGACGCTTCCGTTCGTGTTGCAGCGGAGCCGTCGACTGGCCGCTGCAGGAAGAGCGGCGCTCCGGATCCTTGAGCACCAGCTGAAGACAGTGGTGAACGAGTGACGTTTCCGATCGTGTTGCGGTGGTGCCCCCGACTGGACGCTGCAGGAGCCGTCGCCTCTCGGATCCTTCAGCGCCATCTGCCGGCCAGTGCGAACGAGCGACACTTCTGATTGTTGGAAACCGTTGACCGTCCGGATTTACGCGGCGCTGGCGCTCGTGATGCGTTCCTAGTGGCTTTGCAGCTCGGCCTCTGCGCCTGCGATCTCCCCATTAATCCAGGTCAGACCAGCGTCAGAAAGCAGTCCGGAACGTTTCATTTCCCGGAGCCTTGCGATATGCCGGGCAATTTCAGCTCTTGCACTCAATGGCATGGGTAGCCCTCCTAAGGTCAATCTTGGAACGTATCGAGTACATCATACGGCCAGCACGGCCTGGTGCAGATCGACAGCAGCTCTGCTGTTTTGGGCAATAAGCCGGCGAACGTGAGATATCCGCCGCTGAATCTTGGTCCAGACCCTCCTTGCTTGGCCAGCTCGAATTATGTGATGCAACTTTTCGCTCGCGGCGTTGCCGGCAGGTGGCCAGGCGCAGCTGCTCTGGATCGTTTCCGACCATCGGTCGGCAGCTGCAGGAAGCGCGGCGTCTCCGGATCCTTCAATGTGTAGAAGAGCCCACAGCTAAAACCAATACCCTCACCTCTAACATGTCTATTCGACACGGTACTTAATTAAAGGGAATGGTTCTTGAGTATCCTTTATAAAAAACATCCAGCTTGTTTCCCAAGAGTTCTACCATAATGGGATTGTAATCCCGGTCATTAAAGACGAAAATGCCATGAGCTTCGCGAATAAACCCCTCTGCTTCGACTCCATTATTTTGAAGTATCAGAAGCATCTCTCTAGGATCCATAGTGAGTCCCCCTTTTTAACGGGTGTTCGATTAATTACATTTTATCACGCATCTATATAACACGCAACTAGAAAAGTGGAATGTAATACAGATGTATTACGCATATATGACATCGAATCGCGATTGTATGACACCTCGTCATACAACATTGTTTGAAAGTAGCCTTCTTTCTCCCCTACCCCATCCCACATATTAACGACAATATTCGACACGCCAAAGCCGACAAAGCCTCTTGACGCAACAGAAAACCCTTCTGATAATGAACTACAACAAAGGCGGTGTGACGATGAAGACGTGGGACTATTCCAGAGAACCTATAGGAGAGAATTGCATACTTGTTGATCTCGGCCTCCGGTGCATTAATCCGCGCCAAATATTCTGCTTATCTAAACCATACGAAAGAATCCGTACCGAAAACGTCTCGTCTAACCTGAGACGAAGTGTTGAGGCTTACGGCTGGAAGGATCCTTCTCCTCAGTCGCTTCATATCGTGCGTGATCCAGCCTCCGGTCTGTACCAGGTCTGTAGCGGAGGAAACCATCGAGCGGTACTGGCCTATGATCTAGGACTGCAGGAAGTGCCGGCATCTGTGAGTTATCTGGTTCCGTACGAGCTTCTAACAAGTGGTGAGCTCGAAGCATATGAGAGAGCAAGCGGAAGCGAAAAGCTCCAGCTGGCCATCATGATGATGATTTTCTTGCGCCTTGGCTGGGACATCCCTAAGAAGTACGAGCGTCCAGTGCGAATTCGCTAATGTTGACTTTTGGTCTTTTTTATATTTCAATTATCTTATATTCTGTAAGACAGATTTCGCTGATACACGTGCTACGTCCAATGAAAAAAGCCCAATCCATGGCGGGACTGGGCTCTATCTGGGACACAGACGGCACGAGCATCAACGTAATCGACCTGGGGCAGGATCGTGGACTTTTCCCGAGTACACACGATCTTGCCTTTTTGCTATGCCCTAACCTAGACTATCTGAGAAAAAGCTGAACGATGGCAATGATAACCGTACTGATCTGGCATACAGCGTCCACATAGCTTTTCCATGCCGGCTCGTGCTCCACAGTGCTCACCTCCAAAGAGATGCCCGTGGGCGCCGGTCCCATGGATAGATGATACAATGAATTATTATGCTAGACAAGCAGACGGACTGGTATTACCCTCCATTATGACTGACCCCAGAATGCTATTGCGTTCAAACGAAAAAAATGTCCGTAGTTGAAGTGTTCAGGTCGATGTTTTAGTAGTTGTTTTAGTAGTTGTTTTAGTAGTTGTTTTAGTAGTTGTTTTAGTAGTTAGTTTGGTAATGTTTTGATTTCGTGTCCATTTTGTGAACAAAAAATTCATAACACGCCTTATCGATAAAAAGAAGCACCCTTCATTGAAGGATGCATCTTTTCCATTAAAATTTTAGAAACTAGGTTTATCTCTGTTATGTCGTGGTCATACTAGAGCTATCACCGCTTACGCTGCCGGCTCACCTCCGGGAGCAAGCGTCGGATAAGACGAGACGTCCCATCCTCATAAGCCTCAGAGATAAAGGTTTGCAGAACACGTTCAGCAATCATATCTGGAGTGACTTCGTACTCGACGTCAGTGTGGTCGTTGATCGAATCACAAATGAGCTGCAGCTTATAATACTCGCTGCGAGGTAGCGTCGCCGTCACCGTGCGAAAGCGCACGGTCTCGTTCCACAGATCCCGAATGAGTCCCATAGTCTCCTCCTACTTGAGAATGCTCCAGACCGACGAGTCTGGCTTGTCCAGCAAAGCACGAGCAGACGAAGCGGGAGCTCTCATGAAATCTTGTCTCGTCATACCTGGGGCAATGGACTGAACGATCGCTAAATCGTGCAGAGCGTATCTCAGGAGGGCGAATGCGGCATGAGCAATGAAAGGGATACCTAGTCCAATCTGAAACTCATTGAGCTGCTCATAGAGGCTCTGAGACGCTTTGATCTTGAACCTTCCTCGGTCGTCAAGTTGCTGAGAAGGGCCAATGTAATCATAGATAGACTGATGATCATGATGGCCACAATAAATCGCCGGACCGAAGCGATAGTCACGCTTCAGGTAAGGAGCAAAAAAGACAATGCAGGGTTCGCTCTGCAGCGCGGCTTGTATAAGTAAAAGTCCGACATCGCCTTCAGGCAGTTGTGTTCTGCGTGCGATCCGGTGAATCCACACACGGAGTTCATCTGGAATGTAAGGAGCAATGGCCCTCTTCTTGTCCGATCGAGTCTTCCGTTTCTTCTCCATGAACCTACACCTCCATTCAATAAATCAGGAACTGCGTGCCAGAGTGCCTAGATTATGTTTATGGCCAAGTCTCTGCAGATAGTCCAAACCAGAGAAGGAGAGATGATCCATGCACAAACTGTCCCTGCGTGAGCTCGAAGCACTCGGCCGCGGAGCCATCGAGTACCGAAAACAGGCTGGACTGCCTTTGAAGAAGAAAAAGCCGAAGAAGAGTCCGGTCAATCGTTGACTGTTACGGACGTTGCTGGAAATAAAAAAGGAGCCGGGGCGCTAATGCCTCGGCTCTTGTTGCAGAAGGGCTTCAAAATCAGCAAACGTCTCTACCGTCTCAGCTAAGTGCCAGAGGCGCTCGTAGCGCTTCAGGCCACGGCGCAAAACAAAATGGCTCCATAACCGCATCTGCTGCGGCTGAGTCATTCCGAAGCGATCTCGAAGACCGGTTTGCAACTCTTCGTATGACATGGCCGCGCGTGCTCCAGCAGAGGCTGCCAGCATACGGGCTTCGATGACTGAGTTCGGAATGGGTGACACAGAAGAAAGCTTGGGCCGAGCGAATCTAGCTTCAGTGGAGTTCGGACTCTGAGGTGGATCCGCCGGCGCCATCGCCGGCTGAGTCAGATTGGCCTTTGTCCATGCCGTCCACGCTTCAGCACATTCAAGAAACTGCATCTTGAACCGTTCCATTTCAGCAGCCTCGCGGGCTGGATGATGCAGCGCCAAGTTTGTATCAAAGGAAAGAGCGGTGTCAATTCCCATCCGATACGGTTCCATCAGAGCAAATGCCTTGAATGGGACCTGTCTCTGATCCGGAAGGAAGCGATGAACGGAGAAGAAGATACCCTCACTGGTGGAATGGACGTAATATAGGCTTCGTGTTTCAAGCAGCGGGGGAAGCGCAGCGGCATGCCGGTACCCAAATATCTTAAAGACGGTCTCCGTACTAACCTCTCCGGAAAGATCCTGCAGAAGCTCGTCCCACTGCTGGTCCTGAATCGTCTTTGAGGACAGATCCAATTCGGATTCCCAAAGATACATGACACGCTTCTCTAAGTCCACGACCTGTTCGCCCTCATCAATAAACCATAGGGTCTCAAGCCCCTTTTCCTGAAAGAACTGCTGACGGTTCTTCAGCTTACGAGCCAGTCGACGATCGCCACTTCGATCGACGTTTGTCAGGATGGAGATGGCCATCTCCCGGTCGAGAAAACGGACGACCAGATCCGGCAGATGTGCCCAGCGCTCTCCCGCCTTAGCGATGTACCCCATTTCTACCTGCAAGCCCGGACGAAGCTTCTCTTGCCCCTTGAGGACGTCATGGACAAACTCTCGGATCACCGAGTGATTCTTGCTCTCGCGGGCCGTCTGGCGATCATAGGTTGTACGGCTCTGCTGCAGCTCACATGCCTCATTTTTGTTGTGGGCGAAATATAAGCCTCGCTGCCCGTCACGCACCAGGAGAAGCCGTTTACAGCCTCTACACGAGTATGCTCCCTTCTCGGCAGCTTTCTTCAGCCTTTTGACGGCTTCAGCTCGTGGTAACCTCGAATCAAGCTGCGACTCAATATAGACCGTTTCCCCCAAGTAATCAGCGTGGTGCATGACTAGACCCCCAGTTAGATGATACTTCCAAATATATCAAATCTACGGCCATTCGTGTTCAATCGTTTCAAGGCCCTTCCTCCATCGTTTACCGTGACCGGCCCCCTCTTTCCAGGACCCTTGACTCCGGAGCTGCTGCGCATAATCCTAGGAACGGTGTGCCGGAGTTCCAACGGTATTGACGCACCTACAAAAGGAATCCTTTCTGAAGGGGGGAGGCAATAAAGAAAAGAAGCGGTTTTGTCATACAACTGTATGTCGTTGTATGCCGAATATCAATTCTTAGTATTACATATGTCATACATTCGTAATACGTGATTAAATCCGTATGACAACGTCATACAATATCTGAATGTGATTACACACGATGTGCTCTCCTCTTCCTCATTTCAAAAAAATGAGAATCAAAAATCAATTAATGATACGATAAGGACAATCCACTTAAAGGAGCGAGCAAAGGTGTCGACGATCGATCTCGCCATAGATGAGCTTCATAAAGGATTCAAAGCCTTAAACAATCGGATATTCGGCGGCCAGCTCCCTCTACCCGCCATCCTGGTGCAAAATCAGGGAAACCGCACTCGAAATATCCTGGGCTGGTGCACCGTCGATAAAATCTGGGTAGACGACGCCAAAACGATTCAGCGCTACGAAATCAATATCACCGCTGAATTTTTGAATCGGCCTCTGCCTGAGATTATGGAGACGCTGCTCCACGAGATGGTCCATCTCTACTGCAACGTTAACGACATCAAAGATACATCTCGCAAAGGAGGCTACCATAACAAGCGGTTCAAAGCAGAGGCAGAGCGAGTCGGGCTCACGGTCACATTTGATAAGTCAATCGGCTGGGCGTATACGGCATTGAAGCCCGAAACGGAAGAACTGATTCTCGGCTTAGGGCTTAACCCGGATGCGTTCAAGATCCGGCGGAAAACCTGGGGTGACGATGAGGACGGCGAAGAAGGCGATGGCAAACGGAAGAAAGGCGTCCAGAAGGTCTGGCGTTGCCCAACGGAAGGATGCGAGAACCACACTTCCGTCATCAAGGCCAAACGAGGGAAAGCGCTGGATGTGATATGCGGCAAATGCATGCAAAAATTCGTCTATGTTGAAATCGATCCCGAGGAGGAAGAGGATTAAAGGCCATGCGGGTGAGCCTATCCGGCCAGGGAACGAAGCTGCATTCGCTTCTCCCAGCCGGAGCGCCAAGCCTCCAGGTCTTTGCCATGCAGGACCAACAAGCCTCGGTACGCTTCTCGATAGACTTGAGCCAGCGGCTGCCGAGTGTAATGCAGATACGGCAGCGAGCGTAGCAGCTTATGCCCGCTGCGCTGAGCGATCCGTAAATGCTCGTCAAACCAACACGCTTTCAGGAACGATAAGGGCTCTGCTCGGATGATTTCATCCCAGTCCATCCCGATGTCTCGCGATCCATCGCACTGGAACGGACACAGGTAGCAGCGCGAACGGCGAACCGGGCACCCCCCTGCCTCAAGCTCTTGGATACTGGCCTCGGTCGTCACATGCTGTTCGACGAGCGGATAGGCCAAGTACATATAGGCATACTGTGGGGATTGGAAGCTTTGAATCCGACGGATCTCATCATAGCTGAATCCGATATCGATGATGAATCCGATGTCCTTCGGCAGCCGCTGGCGAGGGCCAAGCTGCAGCTCTCGCAGCACAGCTTGTCGTGCTGCCTGCTGTACCGGTACGATCTTGAAATCCACGGTGCATTGACGCGGCATCATGCCTGCTGGCTTCATCTCGCCCGTCTGCTGCTCAAGCTGGCTGCAGTAAAGCGGCAGCTGAAGGCGCTGGTAGTCCGTGTAGATGTAGCGCATCAGCATCTCCTCGAGGCCGGCCGGCATGCTCCCATGACGAGCAATCAAAAATGGCGTCTGGTTACCGTAGCTCCGCTGGCGCTCCTGCCACCATGCGACCTGCTCATGGATAAACTCCGGTTCGGCTCCCGTGTCGGAAAAAATGATGAAGTCATACTCGATCTCACCTCGAAAATGCTGTTCGAGCAAATAGCCCGACTGCGTCCCCCCGCCGAAGGACAGAACCGAGTAAATCGTTGTGCGGCCTTGGCTCTCCAGTTCATGCACAAGTTCGTCTTTTGTGCGAAAGACTCCCTCTCGATATTTTCGGTGCTCACGAAAATCAGGTTCCAGAGTAAAAAGCTGCAGCTGTTCCATCATGTCCTCCATCGTGTTGGATTTGGGTTAAAGCGTTCTGCCGGCTGCGGAGCGAAGCGTAGGGCCGGCCGGCTGAAGGAGATCGGAAGCAGGCCCGGTTCCTCCTGCTCCCGCCCGTTTTTCTAGGACGCCTCTTGCTTCGTTGCCGTTTCCACGCTGCGGTACGCAAGATGCGTGCCCAGCTTGGCGCTGTAATGAAGCTCCCATCGCTCGCCGCCAAGCTCGTCTATGGGGATGGTTCCGATGAAGGATGGATCTTTCACTTGGCGGAATTGCTCCGCGCTCATCAGCAAGATAGCTCGTTCCTCTAAAATCACCACGCCCTCGGCCTCTACGATGCCTTCTGGCTCTACGACCTCCACGTCGTAGCTATAATCCCAATCAAGCAGCTCCTCGCACTCAACCTCATTTGGTTCAAAGCGCTGTTCAAACCCCGTTTCCCGCCCTGGATACATGCTGCTCCACTCCCACAAAAGGCTTTTCCGTTTCGTCATTGTCTTCCTCCTTGGTTGGGATGATTGCCCTCCCCCTCCATCCGGCCTCGTTTGCCGGCTAGCCCGAGCGGCGATGAGCGGATCCGTGAAAGGAGTCAAGCTGCATCGGCCTTGGGGGCGAGCCGGGCGAAGCGTATGGAGGTATCAAAGGGCAATTCATCCGTGTATCGTAGCCGTCATAGCCGGTTTTGCCGGGCTGGGGGGGCCGGGGCAAGGGTCTGCCCGTCAGGGCCGGCGACAGCCGCCCTTGCGCCGGCGCCACCAGGCAGGCAGGCTAGGATGACGGATGCGATACAGCTCTCGGATGAATGCCCTTGGATGCCGCTCATGCGCGGAGCCGGCCGCCCACGCGCCGATCGCCGCGCAGACGCACGCGCCCTTCCTTCTTCGAGTTCTCACCCAGGAAAGGGGGCCGGCCACGCAGCGGAGCGAAGAGCCGGCCTTGCCCTCGACCTTCCGCGCCGCCGGGTACCCACGGTTTCGTCTGCAGCGTCTTTCTGCAGACGAAAAAACCTCCAATGGAACCGGTGATCTTCCGGGTCGCTTGGAGGTTTAGTGGGTGGTGGGGTTTCGCGGCCGAAGCCTTATGCTTTATCAATTGGTTTTAGTTGTTATTTCCTAGTCAAATTAAGTATGATTGAAAAAACATATGTTCGATTCCCAGCATCAAATGAAAGGGTGAAAAAATGGCTCGAAGCCAATTGCTCAAAGATATTGCCTCCGGAAAAGGGAGCCTCGAATCTATATTGCTGCGATTAAAAGTCATATTGTCAGATCTTAATAATAACGAGATTATAAGGTGGATTGAAGGCGAGCTTGCCGGGTACAAAGACGAAGACGTAATTCCAAATTATCGCGTGTTCATGGGACAACCAATAGGAACTTATATCCAAAATCTGAAACTAAAGATGACCAATGCCCCAGTTCCTCTCTTGGCCGTATTAAGTCAAGAGAATATTGACAAAATATCGGAAATAACGTTCCGCGAAGGAATTGCATCGGTACAAAATATATTGGATGGAGAAGAGCGAAATTCCATGTCTAAGATACTTCCTGCATCCTTTTGCCATGGGATCTCAATTCCCGAGCTTCAGATATTTTCCATGAATATAGTAGTGCCTGCTACAAAATTGGAGGGCATTATTGCAAACGTAAAATCTAAACTGTTAAGTGTCGTTCTGGAATTAGAGAAGCAATTCGTTAACTTGGACGATCTGGACATTAGAGAACAAATGGAGGAGGACCCAAGTAAAAGAGCATCGGTATCCTTTACCATTGAAAATATAGTATTTGATCATTCCATTGCGATCGGGGACAGAAACAAAATCGAGTCATCCAGTATCGGGCACAGCCAAATGGAGGGCAGTTAAAACGTCATGGATATCAAGATTGGGGATAAGAATAAAATCAAGAATTCTTCCATAGGCCATACGATAAAACAACCTGGCGACATCCTGGAATCCTCTCAAAAAAAATCATGGCTGGAACGGCATCCGGTTCTACTCAGCCTGATGACAGGCGCGGTGACTGGCTTCATCTTCCTGTTTTCCTTCTGGAAAGAGGTCGTGAATTGGATGGAGAATTTGTTCGGCTAGAAAAAAGGAAAAGCCATCCCGACGCGACAAGCGATGGGATGGCTTTATGCTGTTGAAAGCGAGTCAAAGACAAACCGCTGGAAGGACGGCGATCGCAGCTTTCCGTCCTTGGTCAGGCATTGGAATTTCACCTCGCATTGAATGGCCGGATCGAGGTGAATCCACTCCGAAGATTCCGAGCGGACGAGCTGGCGAGCGATGGCAGCAAACGCCTGGCGAGCAGCTGCATCCGAAACGAATTCCAACACCCCGACATAGCGTCCGTCAAGCTGCAGCCCCCAGCCAAACGATTGCTTGCGAATAGACGCAATGCGGCAGACCGCTGTCTGGTACGCTTTGGTCTTGACCCATACGCCTGCTGGTCGAGCATCCAGGTAATAGCGGGATGCCGGGCCGGGCCGGGTTTGGTACGAGCAGATGCCCTCCAACCCGAGCGCCTTGGCTTGATCGAAGAGCTGCTGGCCATGCGGAGTCAGCGGAGAGACGGAAAGCACATCGCTCGGCGTAACGATAGCCTCGAGACGCCGGCGACGATCGAGAAAGGGCAGCTGCAGGAGAGGATGGCCATCCCAGTACAGCACGTCCCAAACCGGGAAATGAGCCGGCATGGACGAGGCTGCTGCGGCAACCGCGGCTGGACGCGTCGTGTGAAACCGACTCATCGCATCATCCCACCAGGCTTTCGGCGGCGTAGATGGGCTCGAGTGGTCAAAGCAAATGCACTCGCCGTCCAAGATGGCCGATTGCGCGGCCAAGCGGATCCGCTGGAGCTCTGGAAAGCGCTCCGTCACCTCCGTGCCATGGCGAGTGAAAGCTCGGGTCTTTCCGCCCTCATAGTGAAGGAGCACCCGGAAGCCATCCCACTTGAGGCTCGATAGCCAGCCGTCCCCCTCCATCACGGTTTCCGATGGCTGCAGGAGCATCGGTTTAAGAATTTGGTTCATCATATCTTGACCATACCATCCGGACGGGGAAAGCGGCACAGAGGATTACTGGAAAACCGAATGGATCCGGGCGGAGCGAAGCGAGCACGGAAGGAAGGAAAGACAATCAACGTTCCTGGCGACAGCCGGGAACGCTCCTTTTCCGGCCGCGCTGCTGCAGGAAGCAAACCGGGATGCTATAATCGGCGCATAGAGGGCGCGAAAGGAATGAGCAGAATGGATCCGAAGGAGCACCTGAATGAGTGGATGCGTCATTATCCAGACACGGGGAAGCACGTGACTAGCTTCCGCGCCGGAAGAGGATCCGATCTGCCCGAGTGGCCTGAATGGTGCTTCCTCCCCATGGCCGCATGGTATGCCATGGTCACGAGTAAAGCATCCAACGCGGAGCGTGGATTAGATGCCATCGCCGACGTCGGCAAGCTGGCCGCGATCGGAACCTGGCGGTATACGCAAGGCGTGTACCGGGTTCAGCCGGACATGCTCGCCGCGCTGACGAACAGCACGATCTTCGGGGATTTGCCGTCGGAGGTGTTTCACCGACTTCCGGAGTGGTGCGTCTACGTGGAGACGCCCGGCCTGAACTGGTTCGAGCATGAGCTGCTGGGCTTTTTCGCCCATCTCGAATGGGATGCCAACACCGGACGGGAAGAATTGCGGCTGCTGCTGAACCTCCACGGCGGGGATCTGGTTGTCGTCCCGCTTCATATTGGGAACTGGACCGTCGCAGAGGCGCTAGAAAAGCCGCTGGAGGAAGCCAAGAAGCAAGCGGGTCTCCTTAACCTCCCCTTGCCCGCTGACCAGCTCCTGGCCTATGCCAGGGGCGCGAAAGACTATACCAGCAAGTTAATCTCCCTATTGCTGTATTTGTGCTCGGACAAACCGGAGATTGATGATGCCCGCAAACCAGGGCACTCCCCTGGCGGCCGACCGCAGCCGGTCAAAACAAAACGAGGCCTAGTCCTCTTTGCTGCTGAAGCAGTACGCACCTGGCAGGTGGGCGAGCAGACCGGCGAGCGGCTACGCGTGCAACGCCTGGCCGGCGGATCCGAAGTCCGCGAACGCGGGAGCAAGCGCGTCCACGTCCGGCGCGGCCACTGGTACGGGTACTGGACCGGCCCCCGCACAGGCGACCAGTCGTTCATCTATCGTTGGATCTCCCCGCTTGTCGCAGGATCGTAATGTGCGAGTTGGACGTATTGCGTCCCCCTCACACCTATGGTATATTTTTGGTGCAAGCTTTCGCCCGTTTGGCGGGCGTGGATTGAAACAAACTCGTCTTACAAAAGTGCTATAACCTTGGCCGCTATTTGCCGCAAACATCATGCGCATGATGTGCGGCATGGATTGGGCCAAGGGCTGTACAGCTAGGGAGCCGGGCTTATGCTCGGCTCTTTTTAGTTTTCAACGTTCTCGGCCTCCCACTTTTCGAGCGCCTTTTTAGCGCCTTCAGCAATCAACCGGTGAACGTTCACCTCAACCCCTTCTTGGATCTTCGCCTCCGCGTCCTGAATGACCAGGCGGTGTTTTTTGTCCGAAGGGATCTGTTCTTCCCACCGGTGCCAGTGCACATAGTACTGACCGTACAGTTCCGCCCGGACGGTAACTGCCCGTACCGTTGTTGGGTTAACGATATGGGTCTGATGTTCCTCGGGAGCTTGAAGCGTAACCCCATCACGCTCCTCCGATACGGCCTTGCAGGCCTGGGTACGATCAGACTGCCCCCAAAGGATTAAAACCTCTCTTTCCTCTCCGTAGCTGTACGCTATTTCATCGCGGAGGTAGGTCACAGCCGCATCCGTCGATGCGGTGTTGCTGTTAGAGTGGGTTTCAACCCCCGTGACCTCAGCACCGGTGAGGGCGTACGCCGTGAAAGGATGTACTGGTCGGAGGCACTGGGAGCTCCCGAATCCGCACATCCCGACGATCTCAATCGTTTGGACCTCTCTGGTTGCGTCGAGTGTAACGTGTCCAGCCGAGCTGGAGGCGCTATACCCCCTCGAGTCAAGCAATAGAAGGTCGATCTCCCTATGTAGTGGCAGCCGGGACAATTTGGCTCCCATTCGCAAGACATATCCCAGGTCCTCGACCTGGGTAACCGAAACGGCATAAAACTCCGGGTTTTGCGACATTGCGGTCATATAGATGGCGCTTCTGACGTTCACGATTTTATTCTTTTTCATCTAAACACTCTCTTTCTTGCCCGACGCCTTAGCGCGTCTGCAGCGTCTGCTTGTGCTTGCCAGCTGCTGGACAGGATCAGAAGAAGCAGCGTTATTCGAATAGCCTGTCCGTATCATTTTCTGGCGCAGGTGGACGCGGAACATCACGCCAAAACGCCAGGAACTTGTCCATATCGTCTTCGTAAGAGGGTTGATAGCTGTAGAGCTCGGTCAGCTCCTGGCAGGCTTCCTCGAAGGAAGAGAAGGTATTTCGGTAGCCCTCCTCGTCTGGAAAGCCCTCGCTAATTCGGTACACGTATGGGCCGTTCTCTCTCTTGATTTCTATGACGCGGTAATTGAAAAACCATGTCATCCAGCGGTATTCCGGATAGGCCGTTGTGACGACATACTCGGCATCGATGCCTTGCGCGTAAAGCTCGTGCTCCATAACGGACATCCGGAGAAAGGCAAAGTGCAAACTCCGTCTCCGTTCTTCCTCGGGTGACAGCAGCTCCTCCGGATCTGCATAGGGATCCTCGACTGGCGGTTCCGGGAAACAAACGATCTTCCGCGCAAGTTCCCATTCCTTTAGATGCTTGTATACCTCTGGCGTCATGGCTTCTCTCCTCCCCCAAGCTTCAGTCCCTGCTCCATCCCCCATGCCTGGGCCTCTTTCATCAATCGTCTCCGGAAGGTGGCCATCTCATCAACTCTCGTTTCGATCCACCACGCAGCCTCCAGCGTGTGCATCATCTCCTGAACGCGACAAAGCATCCAGTCCAGCATCCGTTGTCCGTCTTCGTTGAGGGGCTTCAATGCTTGTACTGTCTTGAAAAGCGCCTTGAGCACAGGCAGCTGCCTGATGCGAATCTGTTCGGCCCATTCGATTTGCTTCTCGGTTCCCTGGAGTTCCGGGAGCCCCTCTTGAACCGCATTCGCTTTCGCGTCGGCAATGCGCTTGGCACGAACGCAGTCCGGACATTCACTCCGCTCTTCTGACTTCAATATTCTCTCGCGATCGGTGTTCTTGCCGAACAGGACATGTTCGTGTCCATGACCGCACGTGTGGGTGACATAGTATTTGGCCAATTCAGGCACGCTCCTTCGAACTAATAGTAAGGGGTCCTGCCCGTCATTTTGGTGTAATAATGACCGACCACTCGTTCGACCCCAGCCGGTACGGATGATAGTCGCTTGGCTTCCATGACCCTTCGAATCACGCCCAACTCCACATCCGTATGGATGTAATGCTTTTGGTCCGCTGCCTTATTCGCCGTCCTTATCATGCGCTGCAATCGAGCGAGCATCTTGGCTTCCTCGATTTCATCCTCGTTGGAATGGGGACGGCGCAACGGCATTGCCGGCGATGACGTTTCCAGCAGCCAATTATGAAAGCACTCTGTTTCGGCGGCAGACAGGGGCTCCGTCTCTGTTTTGTGGTGAAGTCGGCGCCATTCCTTCCACTTTCCCCCGATCCAGCCGGTGTAGACCCAGCTATGGACCTCATCGCCCGTCTGATACCCATGATGCGTGACAAAAGCCGCGAAATACGGCTGGTACAACTGATTCAGATCGATAATAATCAATTTTCTTCTCCTCCTGGATGAGGGCCAGAAACGCGGCGCGCTGAGGACGTTCCAAACAGCGGCCGCTGCCTCTGAAGCTGCACTTGTTAGGCCGAGCCAGATGATTGGATGCTGAACTCCAAGTCGTAATGAATCGTCGCGTACTCCCCTGCGCCGTAGAAACGGATGTCGGTGACGCTCACCTTATGCGCATGCTGCTGGATCCACCGATTGACCTTGTCTTGAAGCTCTTCTTGCGAATTTACGCCCGACAGGAAATCATCGATATCATTCGACAGCTTGAGGGGCAGCGAGATCACTTTTATTTGTGGGAGCTTCATTTTAGTCATTCACTGGACACTCCCTTCTTCAGCTCTCGCTTCTTCTGCGGATACTTTGTCCTCGCAGTCCATGCAGACCGTAAGGTCTTTGCCGAAGAAGCCTGACTCGGCTTCGTACCCGCAGATCTGGCACCTGCACTCCCGGATGGCCCAACTCGGACGGAAAAGTAAATTATTCATGAAATGATCCTCCTTGAGAAGTTCTTACACTCATTATACAACGTATCTACTAGACACGCAACTAAAATATGGCTACATAATCCATGTTGTCTTTCTGAGCGCGGTGGCTATAATGAGAATATATGTTCTCATTAAGGAGGAGTCATCTTGATTGAAGCCGATGAACTGCTGCTGGTGAAAGAAGCGGTCTTGATACCGCATCTAATAGGAATTGTGGAACGGAACATGGATGAAATGGAGCAGCGCAGAGATCCATTAACCCGAGCCTATCTCATCACGGCTCAAACCGTCATCAATCGTATTATGGACCGGCAACCCATAGTCCGCAAAGAGCTGCTGAACCGCAAGATTAAGCTCATCGGGAATAAGACGCCGCAGAAGGGTGCTGCGATCAGCTATGACTTTGTTGCGGGAGGATTCCGCCAGGAGTTGAATCTGACCCGCCCGGAAGCGCGGGCTGCTCTTGGTCATCTGCTGGCGCACTACATGGATGAAGTCAAGCAGCTGATGAAAGCCACCTCGTAACGAAGCATCAGCTGACTGAGATCCTCCCTTCAGACTCGGAGATCCGCCAGCGGCGTTTCCCAGGCAAGCCGATCGTCTGTCGTCAGATCGCTTTCCTCAAAATCACCGAGGATGCGATGGCCGTACAAATCAAGCATCCAAATGCGCTGCAGCGTCGATTTGAGACCGAAGAGCAGCTTGCGCATGGACTCAGTGCTTGTAAAAACATGCTCCTCCCCTCTATACCAGCAAACGGCGCTATAGCGCGTGTAACGAAGCATCGGCGTAACCGTAATCATGATGTCCAGTTTCATAGTTGGGTTTCCATCCTTTCAGCATCATCTGAGTCGTAAGGTTCCAAAAAGCAACCGCAGCCGCCGATATCGAACAGGTCCATCTGCATGTCGTTTTCGACCTCGTAATGCAAGTCCCGCAACGGGTACGGCACGCTAGGATATCTGATGTGCTTCTCGTGCTGCCCATCTTCCGTATTAAACGCCACGACTTCAGGCTTGTCGCCCGTCTTTTTCATAAAAGCATACTGCTTGATTTTCATATAAGCCGCCGCTGCCGATCCTGCCGGGTGGATGTAGGTCTTGGGGTGCGGTGCTCGATCATAGAAGTAGTCGCGGTAGGCGTCATCCAGCTCCTGCAGCATGAGCTGGCGGACATCGTCCGGGATCCGCTCGCCCTCCGGAACCTTGTCGTCCATGATGTAGCGATAGGCCGACACGCAGATTTTCAGATGATGCTCCTGCTCCATGATCTTTTGAAACACGTCCGGCATACGGTCCTTCAGCAGCTTATAATGCCCTTGGCCAGCCTTGACGCACCGGCCGTTGCAGTTGTTGTGCGAGAAGCCGTAATCGTAGAGGACAGGCTGCCGGATGCCGTATTTCGTGAGCACGTCGTCCTTCCAGATGTTGTTCTCAATCAGCGGCATCTCGACCGGGAACGGCACCCAGTTCTTCACGATCGCGCCCTGGCGGTGCATTTCGTCGAAGCCAATCCCGAAGTACAGCGTTGCGCCGGTGACGAAGTCCTCCTGGCGTAGCCGGTCACGGTTTCGCCATTCCTCATGTTCTGGTTTCTTCCCTCGCTTTAAGAAGTCAGCCGAGACCCGTTGTTTCAGGATTTTGCTGCAGTCTCCAATCATGTTGTTATACAGGAG
Source organism: Paenibacillus pasadenensis (assembly GCF_002864175.1). Taxonomy (NCBI): domain Bacteria; kingdom Bacillati; phylum Bacillota; class Bacilli; order Caryophanales; family Paenibacillaceae; genus Paenibacillus; species Paenibacillus pasadenensis. Next base: position 55,020 of record NZ_NFEZ01000005.1, read on the forward strand.
CTTCTTTTCAAACATGAGTTGAATCGGATTGATCCCAGCGCTATGAGTCAGAAGAGGGAGCCGCAGCTTGTCGGCAGCCTCGTAGACAAACCGGTACAAGTCCTCGTTTTCCCAGCGAACATCCGTGAAGTATAGGACGAAGTTGTCATCTGGATATTGATTCTTCACCCAGTCTGCAGCTGCAAGGCTTGCCTTGCCTCCACTGAAAAAGATGATGTGATTTCGCATGATTTCCCTCTTTCTGTCTACCTACATGCTGAGCTGTAGCTGACCAAACTGCTCCGCGTATCGCTCGTAGCTGAGCGAGGATCCGGAGCCAATACAAAGCTCGGGCAGAACGGCGCGAACGAGCGCCGTTGCCATTAACTGTGGCAGGTTAAGCGGCTCCAGTCCTTCAAGCCGGCCGATGCGAATCAGTTCCTGCTCAGCCTCAGGAGTGCATGATCGCTTTGCACCAATAGCATGGCTAGTTGTCCATATCAACGTCGTCCTCCTCTTCGTCGTCCTGGTCCATCCCCTCCATCTGCTCCAGCCTCTCTTCCTCGGAAAGCTCCTCCTCTGGCTCGTTCGTTCTCGCTGCCCGTTCCAGCTCCAGATCCGTTCTTTGCTGGATCTCATCGCCATACTCTTCCAAGAGTACGGTCAACCCTTCCCAGTCATGATGACGAAGGAGCTGCAGCAGGCTCTCCTGCGCTTGCTTGCGGGCTTGAACGACCAATTCCAATTGCATACGACTAGCCAGACCGAACAGCATTTCCAAGGCTTTGTTATCAGGCAGTCGCTTCGATTCGGCACCCACAGCCTCGACGCTCAGTCCTTGGTCATCCAGTTTCAACGTCGTGCCGGTTTCCAACTTCAGTACATAGGCTCTTTTTTCCATTTTCATTCGCTCCCTCAGCTCGTCTTTGTAATCTTATTATAACACGTATCTATATGACACGATACTATTATGGTCGAGATCGTACCCTTTCTCTTTATCCCAGCCCAGCCGCTTTGCTCACCCTTGTCATCTATCGCCTTGCTTGCGGTAGAAGCACGACGTCTCATGGTTTTCCGCGCCGCCGGGTACCCACGGTTTCGTCTGCAGGGTTTTTCTGCAGACGAAAAAACCTCCAATGGAACCGGTGTTCTTCCGGGTCGCTTGGAGGTTTAGTGGGTGGCGGGGTTTCGCGGCCGAAGCCTTTTCTGTCCCTAGTTGTATAGCTGTTCAATTGCTTGAAGAAACATGGCATCGCGCAGAAAAACAAGGTAGACGATGGCTGCCGTCAAAAGAACAAACGCGCCTTCGATGAAGCCTCCCCATCGAGATCCCGTCGACATGAGCTTGAGGGACAAGCGAAAGGGCAATGGAGGCAGCGGACGAATGCCGCGATTGGTCAAGCTATCTGCAACCAGATGCAGCAAGTACGACATGGATCCAGCGAGCCATAGCCATGGACTGGACGTGCCAGCTGCAGCATAAAGGATAGCGGACCAAGCGGCCAGACCGTAAAGCGAATGCGTCATCCCTCGATGCGGCAGAACCGCGCAAGCCATCAGCACAGCGCCAGCAACAGCTCCCCAAGGCTTCAAGCTTTCACCGAATGCCAAGAGGGCGACGCCGGCCGCGAACATCACCAGGAGACGAAGCGTGCGAACCGGCAAAAATGAAGCCAAGGCCAACGATGCGCCCAAAATGTAATTCCACGGCGAATAACTCGTCTCGAGTAAAAAAAGAGCCGCGCCGATGAAAACCAGCGCGACCTCGATCATTCGCATCAGCGGGCTCGTGAGCGACCGGGAGACAAGCAATGAATTCGGCTCGTCCAGATCCGGAAGCAGCGAGCTGACGGCCACCACGGCGAGCATCGGCCAGGTAATAGGTTCGCCGGCCAGATGAACGGCCGACAGCGTTAGGCCGGTGCTAATAATAAGGTGCGAGCGACCCATCATCGAAAGATCCCTACCATTCCATCATGTCCGAAGCCAAGTTTTTCAGCTCGGCTTTCTTCTGTTGCTGCTGCTGCTCTTCAGCGTCCGGCTCCACGATCGCAGGCGTTGGAGCCTGTGCATGTGCCTGAAACCCGCTCTGCATGAGCTGCTGAGTAATCCGAGACACCAGGATGTTCATCTGATCGTCCGTCAGCTGCGGCATCAGTCCCGTAACCGGCTGGGCTGGAGAGGAAGAAGGAGCTGCCGAGTCCGTTGCCAGTCCTTCCACGATCCGGATGACGCGGGCGAGGTACTGGGAGATGTCCTCACCCGCTGCCTTCTTCTCGTTCAGGATGCTCCGGACGTCGTCTCGCTCTTTCGTCAGCCGAAACGTTACGACCGCGTTCGGGCCGTATAGCTTAGGTGCTGCCTCGAGAGGCTCACGCTCCTCCATGATTTAATCACGCCCCGAATCTTTGTTTGGCCATTTTCCAGTAGCCGTATGCGTTCTGCAGCTGAGGATCGTTTTGATCGTCGCGACTGTTCTTCATCTCGATGAACGTGAGTGCGATGTCGCGATCCGCCATGATGCGGGCCAGAAACGGCTTCAGCATCTTGCCGCCGCCACCCACAACGAAGAACTCGCGGATTTCGTAATTCTTGCTCCACATCCGATCAATCACGTCAATGATCTTTCGTGCAAAGGAGAACAGCTGATCCTCAATCTCCTTCTGCAGCGGGTAGATCTTGCCGCGAATCACCAGTTCCAGATCGTTGTTTAGGATCTTGTGAAGGATCTGGTTGCGGGTGATCGTCGCCCGCGTCGAGTTGCTCAGGGAGCTGGCGATCCGATCAATGTACGTTGCGATACCCTCGTCGATGCCGTCGCTGGCCATCGAGTCCGGCTTGCCGTTGACGATGACCGGGCAGTCCGTCGTGAACGCACCGATGTCGATGACGCCCCAGGATCCCTGGCGAAGCTCCGGACGGGCAATATCGTCAGCCGTTTCGTTGAGCATCCGGTTGAAAATCACCGGCACGCCCTCTGGCACGACGACGACGTCATCAATGATGATCCGCACCTTGCGGCCTGGCTGGCTCTGTGCGTCCATAAACGTGACATCGAACTCGGACAGCAGCCGATCTTTCATTTTTGCGCGAGCCGTCTCGTTAAACTGTTTGATGGGCAGGCCGCAGACGACGCTGAAATGAGCTTCTTTCTCCCTCCGCGGCGTGTGCAAGGCCAGCATGGCCAACAGCGGGATATGGATGTACGGATTGTCCGCCTTCTCCGTGCCAACGACGGTTTCGTCTTCCCCTGCCTCAATCGCCATATCACCGATGTAAAAGCGCTCTTCGGCCCCACCAAGCGGACGGACGACGACATCCAAGTTGTTGTACTGGCGCTTCTTCTGTTCATCGTCCCCATCGATGGACAAGTTCTTGCGGCGTTCGGTCATGAGGCGCCGGGAAACCGCGTTTTTGATGGTGACGGGGTTCCGCGCATCAAAGACAAGCTTCAGGCTGTCGTTGCCAAGGTCGGCGCCAACGGGCGTACTGACCAGGACCGCGGGGGTAGCTTCAGCGGATGAAGAGGTATGCATGGATAAAGGCCTCCTGTGGTGGTGGTTTGGGGTGTGGTGGTTTGTGCTGTATGACAATATGTATGACATACGTATGTCGAACATGTATGACGATTGTATGCTAGATTGTCATACAAGGAAAGAGTTCAATTATCGGCTTTTCGGTTTCGGCCGCAGATCGGGCTGGGGCTGAGCTTGTTCCCGAGCCGGTTGAGAACGCGGATCCGGTTCAAGTGTCGCCAGTCGCTCTTGAATGAGGGACTTGGACCGTTCAATAATATGCTCTCTCATGCCAAGGGATGTGAGGACGCCTCGATCGATTTCGAGCTGCTGACCTGGCGTCAGTTGCCCAAGCAGCTGCTGATCCGTCCAGCTCCGGTTCATCGGCTGCAGCTGGTTCATGCAAGCCCGTTGATCGCCGAGCAGGACATCGTGCTTGCTGAAGTAACGGGCGTACTCTTCGGTGTTTGGCAGCACCGGAACAACGACGGTTTGGCCAACAGGGATATGCATATTCTCGCCGTCCGTCAAGAAGATAGACGGGTGTTGCCCCGTCAACCGAGCGGGATCTGAATTGCCGATTTCGGGCTGATACCGGGCCATGTAGATGTCGCCTCGCTTGAACGGAAACCGTACCGACTCTGTGGGCCGATCCGGCAAGCTAAGCTCATCGGTCATCTGACGCTCGAGCTGCTGCGGATCCAATCGAACGTTTTTGCTTACGATGTCCGAGATCCATTTCGCATACCCCTGTTCCGTTTGGGTCACGTAGATGGAACCGAGCATGACACGATCAAGATCAACCGGACGCAGCTGATCGACCTGAATCGGATTATCCGCCGGCAGAAGCTTGCTGATCGGCATCGGTTGAATCTGGCTGACTTTGGCATAGCTGAGGACTCCAGGCTTGTCCATGGCATAGCCAGAAATGGGAACGAAGCTAGTCGGATCAAGCTTCTTGCCGAGCTTCTCCGTTGTGGATGGAGCAATGAGCACGCGCTCTTCATCGAGCTGGCGGAGTACAAATACCGGCCGCGGAGTCGCACCAGGCTTCATAGAGTCCATGTTGTAGTCAGGGCGATCCAGTACCTGTTCCAATTTCGGGAACCGCGCGAAATAAACGCTTCCTGGAGCAAACCGGTGGTTATTCATCTTGCTTCAGCCAATCCGGAACGTTGAAATCGTTGTCCCCGTCAGGCTCCACCTTCGCTTCATACCCCTTCGACGTCCGGAACGCTTGGACAGCTTCGGCAATGGCTTCAATGTCGTGCAGGCGATCCGCACCGTGGTGCTCCAGGATATAGGTTCGTGTGAACTTCTTTTGTTCGGCCAGCTCTCCTTGAGCCGTTTTCCAGCTTCCAACCATGGCAAGTCCCCCTGTCAGCTCGGTATGCAGCAGCTCGTTTAGCACGGCGGTCTTGCTGTCGCCTTTAATGTCGGCAATGCGAGCGATCCGATGTTTGACGGTAATGCCGACATCGGTACTCAAGCGTTTTGTTTTGAAGCCGATCCTCCGGGTGTAGCCTTGAGATCGACTCATGCCAATGGCTCCTGACGGCCAAACGTTTCTTCATAGGTTTTGGCAATGAGATCGCTGATCGTCTGCGTGCCTGTTTGGTTAATGGTTTCCGCAACTTTGGTCAGCCTGTAACGCGTCGTTAACGGAATACGAGCCTGGAGCTTGACGCGCTGTCCGGATCCCGAGGAAGGTTGCTTCACTCGAATCATTCTAGGCATCGCGTTCCTTCACCACCTTCTGGTACGACTTGTTTACCATCGTTGTGATGAGCTGCGCCTGCGAGACACCGGTTGCTTTGGATATCTCCTGCAGCATGGCGCCATACCGAACTTCAACGTCATACGGCAGTTTTGTAACCGGCTCGGTCATCTCTTCATGCGGGTGCTCGATCTGCCATTTGGCGGCCAGCTCAATCAGCTTAGCCTCGCTGATAGGTTGATCTCCAACCTGCTGCACGTACTCTGGAACAATGACCTCCAGATATTCCAGGAGCTTCTCTCGCTCGTCTTGACCAATATTCAGCTGGATGCCATCCTCGCTGACGGTCATCGTGGCACGGAGCTTGACCGTGAACAATTCAACGATAGTTTCCATAGCCAACCTACTTTCTTCTTTCTTCAGTACGATACGTTTCCTTAATTATAATACGTATCCTATGGAAACGCAACATATGAAGAAAAATCCCCCAGCAACGGCTTGGAGCCGTTGCTGGGGGATGCGATTAGAGCTCGTCTTGGTTTGCTGCAGTGAGGTCTCCTATGACTTCGACGTCCTCAACCTTCCATCCTGCCTCCTCCGGTTGAAGATGAACGCTGCAGCGAACGAGGAGCCGAACGGTATGAGCCTCCCCCGACAGCATGGTCGTTAAGTCGAACTCGTTGAGGAACTCAATCTCGTTCGCGCTGACAGGCCGCTCATACACGTTCAGCCGATCCACGTTCGTTTGCAGCGACGTCGCGCCATCTGGCTCCCCTTCTCCGTCCGGTCCATTGGAGGGAGAGAGGGATTGTTTTCCCTTTTCGCTGAGGAGCTTCTGGACGCGTTCTAGCCGCGCTACAGCACTCTCTCCTTCTTCCGCACCGAAATAAGCGTGGATGAATTGCTCGTTGGCTTTGCGGCCGTCGTCGGCCTTGACGGTCATGATGCTCTCCAGCTGCTTCTCCGCAGCCTCAGCTCGCTTGTCCGCTGCGTCGATCCGGGCAAAGTAGTAGACGGCGCCACCGACAAAAAGCAGCATGAGGACGAGCGTGAGGCAGCCAAGACGAAGGGAATTGTTTGGCATCGCTATCAGCCTCCTGATGTAATACGGCGGTAGCCGAGGAAGGCGTACTTCCTTTTCTTGCTCTTGTCGTAGTAGTTGCTCCAGCCGGAAACGCTGGAGATGGTCACGCCGCTGCTGTTGGCATTGATGAATTGGTCGTTGCCGATGTACATGCCCACGTGGCCAACGGTGCGCTCCATACCAGTATCAAAAAACACCAGGTCTCCCGGCTGAGCGGAGCTCGCCGGAATGGCCTTTGTCTTGGAATACTGGCTTTGTGCCGTGCCCGTAATCTGGACGCCGAAATAGCCGAAAACGTGCTGGATGAGTCCGGAGCAATCCACGGAACCCGTGTCCGGGTTTCGTCCGCCAAGCAGATACGGCACGCCGAGGTAGGACATCATTTTGTTGTAGACCTCCGTATAGTTGAAAAGCTGAGTGCCGGAAGAGAAATAGCGCATGACGTTGTCCACGTAGTTGATGTCCCCATACCGAGGCCACCCCATCTTCTCGGCCATCATTGTGCTGAATGCGATCGCAGTTTCTTTGCTGTATCCTCCGCGGTCCAGCGCGTAGTCGATAAAGCCGAAGCCGAAGTTATAGGACTGCAAGGCAAGCTTGGCATCTCCCTTTGAATCGCTTAGGCGGCCCGCAAAATACTTGACCCCTTGCCGGATGGAGTCTTCCGGATTGGTATAGTAGTTGCGCGGCTTACCGGCCGACTCGGAGGACTGCATGACGTCAGGGACTCGTCCTCCCGATTCCTGCTGGATCATGGCCAGAAGCAGAGGCACCTGATCCTCGATGCTGTTGATGATGGCATATTTTCTCACGAGAGGCTCGTACGAGAGGACCAACGAAGTGAGTCCTATACCTGCGATTTGAGCGCCATCGGCATACCCTTCTTCGCTGAGCGTCTCAAGCACCATTTGAGCCATTTCCAGCTGGTCATCGGTAAAGTTGAGTCGATCGGTGACGGCGCTGAAGGTACGCGTTCGCTTTTCCTTCTTGGTTTCGTAGTGATCGATCTCCCGAATCTTTTCTTTCTTCGTTTCGATGCAGGTGCCTTTAGGGTCCCGCTTCACGCAGTTGACGACTTCCCTTTCTTTGTACACAGGCTCTTGAACGTCTACATAATAGACGAACTCATCGAGCACGAGCTTAGGCGTGAGCTCATCCTGGTCCATATCGTGCCAGGCGAGATCCACCGCCAAAAGCTGCTGCCAGGCGATTCCTGACCCCGCAGCCAGAGTTTTGTACTGGCCGGCTTTGGCAGAGATTTCGGGATCATCGTCTCCACCCCAGCCTGCAAACGAGAACAAGGTGGAGATGACTAGGACGGGCAGCATCAGGATGAAGATCAAGAGCAGCATGATGTAGGGCCAGTATTTCTTGGCAACCTTCAGTCCCTCAATGATGAGTTTGATCTTCACGCCAGATCAAGCTCCTTCGTTGACTTCCGAGTAGTCCAGTCCGCCCGGAAGATGAGCGTAGGTCTTAGCCAGCGTGGTATCAATGAACTGCATTTCATCAAGCAGCGGAACTGACTGAATCCGGACCCTCGTGCTGCCGGCGATAAATATACCGCTGCCTTTCGCATTCCGCCGCTTGAGGATACGTTCCTCGCGACGCGAAAACCGGAAGCCGATGGCCGTCAAAGCGCGATAGTCATCTTCCGACAGGCCAAGGAAGACTTTAAAGAAGGCATTGTCAAAAATGTGCTTGCCGTAGTTCTTGCTTCCGGATCCCGCGGCGAAGAAGTCCTCGACCGACTGGGTGATGGTCGTGAGCGATCCGCCGTATTTCCGGACCCGCTTGGAAAGCTCGAACAAGAACTTTAGCGTCTGCGGATTGTCCGGATCCGCGAGCTTCCATGCCTCGTCAATGTAAAGGCCGACGAGCTCGTTCCGGTCCTTTTTGATATATTCCCAGATGTCCGCGAGTAGTAAGTACATCATCTGCGGTTGAATGACGGGCGAAAGCGAGTTGATGTCAAGCACCGTGAGCTGGGAATCCATGGACCAGTTCGTCTGCCCATTAAACATTTTCTTATAGATGCCATCGACATACGGCTGCAGATTCGTTGCAAACGTACTGAGCGATACCAAAAATTCCGGACGGCTGATGACTTGGTACAAGCTCGTGATGGTAGGGAATTCGTTTGGCAGCGTGGTACTCTGGAACGTCAGGCCGCTCTCCTCATACATGGCCTGAATGGCTCCCATCAGGCTGGCTTCCTCCGTCGAGTTCATCGTCGGATAGATTTGCCGGAAGAAGGGAATGAGATCCCCGATTTTACGCTGCAGGTAAGCACCGACGTTCTCGGTATAGTTGTTGCTATCGTTGCCTTCCTCATCCTCATCAATGTCGAGGATCGCGGACCGGATATGAAACGGGTTTGTACAAAAATCGGAACCGATGGAGAAGACGACGCGCTCTCCAAATTTGAAGCGATATTCCCGGTCGGGGTCGATGATGATGCCTTTGACGCCATGACTGGTCTCCCGTATGACGTCCGATTTAATATTCCAGGTCTTGCCCCGTCCAGACGGCGCGATGACGACCTTGTTCGGGTTGTCCACGCGCTTCTTGTCGCGTCGATCACAAATAATTAAGGAGTTGGTGTCCGGATTTCGCCCCATAATGACACCAGATTTCATCTGGAAATCGCTGGAGTTGAAGGGGAGGATGCTGCCGATAACCGAGCTTTGCATCGGCCAGTAGTAATTTTCATTCTGCAGCAGCGCCGACGGATACGCGATCGGAAGGCTAAGCCAGAACATGTCGTTATTCATGAGAATGACTTGACGAGCGCTCATTTTCGACGTGGATACGGCAAGTTGGACGCGCTCACAAGCGACCTCCAACGCCTTCAAGGAGCGTTCCCGGACGGTGATGAAAGCCGTCATATTGTAAACCTGTTCGGCATCGGAACTGAGATCGGTCAGCAGCTGACGAGAAGATTTTTCCTTCGCCTCGAGCTCGATGATTTCGCTTTGTCTGGTGCCGGGCTTGTTCAGGCGCCAACGAATAAAACCGATGGAATTGTCAATATTCGTAATCATCTTCTGTTTGCCCGTTTGCTGGAGCAGGAACGATACATCAACCTCTGCGTTGGCATCAAAAACTTTCTTCATCCATGCCGGATAGGTTTTTTCAGGATAATCAACAATCGTGAAAAACCGATAATACATGCCATCCATTTCACTATAGTATTCGGAGTGCCGTATTGGTTCAGGAGCAATGGACTCAAGCGATTCCTGTTCTGGACGAAACGGCTGAGAGACCGAAGTAATGGGGTTAAGCTTTTCGTAAAGCATTCGCAAAGTCTCTGATTTTGTCATTTTTTTAATAAACATTTCCGATCGGCCTAAAGATTCATCCACCTTGCGCATCGTCTCATCGAAGTCTTCACGAGCACGCTTTAAATCGCTGTTTCTTGACGTCAAAGTAAAATAGTACGATTTCACATTACGCTGTTTTTCTGTCTGCCGCTTTGTATATTCCAGTTGAGATTGAAGACGGAGCATGAAGTATTCTTCTGTCGCTCCATCAATTTTCTGCTGTAGATACGCCATGTACTCGTCTAAATTAAGTCGCTCTGAACTGACCGTAAATTGCATAATGCCTACGGCTGTACTGTTGATGGCCTCCTGCATCGCTTCGACGACCTGATCGTTTTCGTCATCCTCCAGCAAATCGTTGTTAATGGGCGAAACTTTGAGGACACAGCGATAAGTGCCGTCCGTGAGCTGCAGATAATCCTCGTCAAACCGCTTGAATGGGAGAGCCTGGACAGGCGTTTTGGTACCGCCAGGCCTCAACTGATGTGGAATCCAATCTCGTAAAGCCATTGAAGCATCCCCCTATCGTGTCTACTGAATTCGTTTAGGCTGAGCTATCCATGGCCTCAGCCGCTCGAGCGCAGCTTCCTTGTCATCTTCTGGTTCCATCGGTGATGTCTCAGCCTCCACGATAAAGGCTTCTTTTGATTTAGCCTCTGGCTTGACGTAGTCCACCTTGGGATGAGGGGAAATGCGAGAAGCCGAGCTAGTCAACGAATAATCGTTTTGGTCAATCAGATAGAACCGAAGCAGGAGCTTAATGTAATCCTTGGTCAGTAGCCCATTTGAAAGCTCAAACGACATCCCCATGTAAGTCGGGACAACAAGAAAAACGGCAATAACAACTTTGGCTTTAATCGGCAAACCGGTGAATAAGACAATAACAAGCGCCAACAGGACAACGGGAATGACGATGATGAAATCTCGTCCTTTAAGACCTAAGAATTTGAAGCCTTCATCGACGCGGCGGGGGATGTGGTACTCTTTTCGCTCCACCTATTTCACACCCTTCATCATCTTGGAATAGATGGCCGTCGTTGTTGCTTGCTGCCCCATTCCTGCTCCAAACCCGCCTACACCGCTGCTGTACATAAGCTGCTTCAGCGACTGAGGTCCCTTTACCGCTATGACGCATGCTCCAATTGGCGCTACCATTTGAGTCCAGCTATTCAATTCCATGTTTCCAAGGAATTCAAACGTCAGTGCAATCAAGAAAAACTGAATGGATTGGGTGAATGTCACTGCAATGGCTTGAGTCACCCATATTTGAAACGCCTCTCCTTTACCCGCGTGGCTGACCGCCATGATAGGTGCAATGCAATAGAGCACGCAAAGCTCGGCGAATCGAATCGTATTGCTGATTGTGACTCCAATAAGCGCGACGATAAAAACAATGAAAGCCAAGAATAGAACGATGTCACGTCCACCATAAAAATTTAAGGCATTCAAGTTACCTGTAAGATCAACGTTCAGGGTTTTAATAATTTCAATTATTACGTCGTTGATCTTTATCAAGTGTTCTAACATGAACGGAAGTGCAAATATTAGGACACCTGAAATCATAGAACGAAAAAGAAGATCAGCTAGCGGTTCGGTCTGTCCCCCAGTGGCAATGCCGACTCGAGTTCGAAATAGACGAAATGCGACAGTACAAAAGAGTAGGCTTATGGCAATGAGTTGAACCATTGCCTTTACCTTGTCAATGAGAGGATACGTGCTGAACGGATCTGTAATCATAATGGATCCCAAAACTTCCACTGCAGCATTAAATAAAGGCTCGAAAAAATATTTGAGAATATAGGTCACGACGCCACCTGCCGTACGCTCTGCCCAGCTTTCCGCATAGGCGACGTTAGGTAAGGTCATGAGAAATAGGAAGAAAAGGAGAGATGATATCCGTTTCTTTTTCATGCGGCCTCCTCTAAAAGAAAATCCCCTTCATATTGAAAGGGGAAGATTATTTTTAGCAAATCTTACCGAAATACCAACCTGCAGCCCATGTGACGGAGAAAATAGCAAGATCAATGCCGAGCGTCCAATAGAGCGCACGCATGCCATCTTCAATCTTTTCTGGTCTGCCTTTAGCCGATTTAATTTTTAGAAAAATCAAAATTAAAACGAACGGTAATGTTATCCCAGTCACCCATTGAATCCAAACCACTGGTTCAGCGAATAATTCTTTAATCTTTAAGACAGGATCGGGGACTGACCACAGCTTGTTGGTACAACCATCGATGCTTACCGCAGCATTAGCCATTTCCGTAGAGGCGTATAGCGTAGACGCAGCAACGACTGCCCCCATATAAATCTTCGAAAAATGCTTGTAGTTCAGAATGTTCACGTTTTTCCCTCCGAGTTGAGTTTTTCAAAGTACAAATCCAATGCTCGTCTCATATGCTCTGATTCAGCTATACCTGTTGTTTGCTTGAGAATTTTAAGCTTCTTCCCCTGAACGTTTGAAATGCGTAGGAGTTTTTTCTCATAAACAGGTTCACCCAGGACTTTCATCCCCCTCCTCCACTGATCCTCATGAACTATATATCGGCGAGGATGGAGTATATCTTAACGATATACCTCATATTTTCTGGAAAAGAAATTAAAACACTATTAAGTAGATAAGGTAATAAAAGAATATAGATAATTCCCACCCGCCATGAGGAACCGAGCGCTCCGATAACGGGGACGCCGGGTGGCCCTTCAGCGCCTGCCCCGGCAGTCATGTTGCGCCGCGCGCTTATACGCCGGAGCGAATCCGCCCGAGCTTCGTAACCTTCCCTGTTGCACCGATCAGTCGGGAAGGCGCAGACGCGTCGCGCAGCAGCGCTTCTGCGATCGACGGCATTCTGAGCCTGGGTGTTCGTTTCGCAGATGGTTAACAGATAAACCTTCATACAACATCTGTTAACATTGTTTATTAAGTTAACAGTATTTCTTGTACCCATGACTCCGCGGCGTTAAGGGAGGCCCCGCCGGCTGACCAGCTGCAGGAGCTCCGCGCAGCGATCGCGCCGCGGCCCCGCCGGCGGCCAGCTGCCAGGAGCTTCGGGCGCGATCGCGCCGCGGCCCCGCCGGCGGCCAGCTGCCAGGAGCTT